>JAYODD010000003.1:0-56348 GCA_038106145.1 Gammaproteobacteria bacterium
TATCATTCCCTGGCACCGATGTATTTTATGCTGCCAATATATTGTTTTCGGGGAATATAGCAATAGCGCCGATACTTGCCGTTAAAAGAAAGTACCGCTAAATGAACGCCTTTGCCGCTATTATGATGTTGGCTTTTGACACTTGGCCCCGACAAATAGAGCCGGGGCGGTACGTCGGGTATGCAGCGCCCCTATGGGCTGGCTGTTTTTATGTGATTGGTGCCGGAAAGAGGATTTGAACCTCCGACCAACGCATTACGAATGCGCTGCTCTACCGAGCTGAGCTATTCCGGCAGGTAAACTCTTGTGTTCGCAATTTTCGGGGTGGCAGTTTAGCCGCGGCGCTGGCGTGTGTCACCCTTGTCGGCATCAAACGTGCCAGCACCAAATCCGTCGCACGCATTCCAAAAAACTCGGGTGGCGCGCCCCGGCCACGCTGCTTAAGGGGCTGCGGCCTGACGTTCGACGCCAATCAGATAATCCGCCACTTTTAACATGCCCTGGTGACCACCGGCCATTTCAGCGGCGACCCGGTATTTGCCATTGACGATTATTTCAGGGGTGCCTTTGATTTGATAACCCCGTTGGCGGGCGTCCGCCTGTTTAAGGGCACTGTTAACCCCAAACGAATTAAACGTTTTGGTGAATTTTTCGCGGGCTACCCCGTTGGCGACAAACACCTCGGCGATTTCGTCTTCGCTCGCCAATTTGGCCTTCTTCAGATTCATGGCTTCAAAAATAGCCTTGTGCAGGGCTTCCGTATTACCGACTGCTTTGGCCGTGTAGTACGCCCGCGCGTGCAACTCCATGGTGGGGTGCCAGATGGCTGGGCTACGCTGATACACCACATCCTCGGCCAAGGTTTGCGACCACGCATTAACCAGCGGTTCGAAAGTAAAACAATGGCTGCATCCGTACCAGAATACTTCCGTCACTTCGATTTTGGCCGGATCGCTGGTGGGTACGGGGGCAGGCAACAATTGGTAATGGGTGCCAGCCACATAGGCTGTGGTTGCGGCAGGCGCCGGGGTCAGTGCCTCCGCTGACGCCGGGGGTGGTGTGGTCGGCGTCTGTTGGGTAACCACCTGTGGCGGGGGCGGGGTCGCAGATTGCGTCGTATTGGTGTCCGCTTCACAGCCGATCACCGGCACTAGCAGGCCGATCAGTAACAATTTATTCAGTTTATTCAGTAACTGGCGCATGGTTTCTCCCTGTTGGGCGACGACGTCCCGCACTGTTCTGCCATCGCTTACTGTCGCTCACGTTTTTTACCGCTTTCTTAGCCTGGGGCGCCGGGGAGCGCCTGGCCGGGTCACCCGCTGCATTAAAACACGGCAAAGGGTACCTATTATTCAGTTTCCGGGCGGGCTCGCAAGCCCTGGCAGCCCCAATATGCGCCTTTGGCCGCAGACCGGGCACAAAAAAGGCGGCCGCAGCCGCCTTTTGTTACCACCTGTTTCAACGCAATCCGGCAATGAAATCAGCCAGTGCATTAATTTCCTGATCGTTCAGATGGGCGGCGACTCCGCGCATGATCTGGGACTCGTCATTTACCCGTGCCGCCGGATCGTCGGGGGCATGGGCGCCGGTGCGAAACGCCCGCAGTTGCTTGGCAATGTAGGCGGCGTGTTGCCCGCCCAGCGCGGGATAACCCGCCGGGGCGTTGCCGGTGGCGGTCGGCGAATGACAACCGGTACAGGCGGCAACACCGGTTTCCAGATTACCCGCACGGAATATTTTCTCGCCCAACGCGAGAGATTTGGCGTCGCCCTGGGCACCGGTGAGCTGGCGTTGCTGGCTGTCGTAATAGGCGGCGATGTCTTGCAGGTCCTGATCGCTCAGCCCGGTAAGCATACCCGTCATTTCAGGGACGGCGCGCCCGTTTTTCGCGGGATCGCCCGCGCGAATATCGCGCATTTGCTTGATTAGATATTTTTCGCCCAGACCCGCGAGTGTCGGGAATGCGCCGGAAGGGCTGTTGCCATCGGCGCCATGGCAGGTCGCGCATACGGCCGTTTTGCCTTTACCCGCCGCCGCGTCGCCGCTGGCAAGGGCGCTGACGGTCAGTAACCCGCCGACGGTAATAATCAATGCTTGGGCCAGGCCCTTGAAAATTGTGTTCATGGGTTAGTGCACTCTCCTGATTGTCCTGCCTGATTGTAGCGCTTAGTTGCTAATTGCTGTTGTCGGCTCTGTTTCAAGACACTGTGCCAACGGTATCGCAAGATTGCCCCCGCGAAGGTCATCGCCGAGCTTCAATAGTCGTCCGATGCTTTACCGCGTCGTCCGCAGGGTGTCTGGCAAGAAGGCGTGGCCAAAAACGACGGGCATTATATACCAATCGCATATATAGCTTAAGCGTTATACTTGCGTTATGAATGTTCCCCTGCCCTTTGCCCAAACCCATTTTCTGCTCAGCGCGGCAACCCTGCAACAGTGTCCGACGGACAGTGGCGCCGAAGTGGCGTTTGCCGGCCGTTCCAATGCGGGTAAATCCAGCGCAATCAACGCGCTGACGCGACAGAGCAAACTGGCGCGCACCAGTAAAACGCCCGGGCGCACGCAACTTCTGAATTTTTTTGGCCTGACTCCCGACACCCGCCTGGTGGATTTACCGGGCTACGGGTACGCCAAAGTCCCCAGGGCGGTAAAAAGTCAGTGGGACAAACAACTGGAACAATACCTGCAAAACCGCGAATCGTTGCGGGGACTGGTGCTGGTGATGGATGTGCGCCACCCACTGCAGGAGTACGACTGGCACATGATCGAGTGGTCGGTAAACAGCCAGTTGCCCGTCCATTTGCTGATGACCAAGGCCGACAAACTCAACCAGGGTCCCGCTAAAAATGCGCTGTTGGCGGTGCGTCGGGCCCTCGACAGGGAGGGTCTGGAGGGATTGGTGACGGTACAGCTTTTTTCGGCGTTAAAAAAGACCGGCCTGCAGGAGCTGGAGGGCGCGTTGACCCGCTGGCTGCTGGACGACGAAGCTCAGCCGCGCCAATCTGAGCCGCAAAATGACGGGGTTGAGGGCTGACCGGCCAAAAAAAACCGGCACACGAGGTGCCGGCAAGGTGTTCGGCCGGGATTAAACCTAGAGGGGGAGGTGCTCCCGGCCACGCTCACAACACTAAGAGATAGCGTTTCATAGACCGGGCTCAATAGCTAAAGTTCAACCTTCGGAAAATTTTTTTTGCCCGCCCGTTTTGCCCCCTACCGCGGGCCATGCACGGACCTGAAAAAGACTCCCGCCAGCGCTCAGACAAAAAAAACCCTGACCAAAGTGACCAGGGTTTGCTTTACTGTTGCTTGCAGAACAAGCCGCATAACATTTAGGGGAAAAAGTAGCAATCATGGATTGCGTAGTATTAGACGACTAACACGGCAAAAGTTCCGAGCCTGGGCAAAAAAAAGTAACAATTTAGTAAATTATTTGTAACCTTTTGTTTATACACTATTTTTAATGGGCTTCATCCCAGTTGCTGCCGACCCCTATGTCCACCACCAGGGGTACATCCAGCGCCGCGGCGGCTGACATATGCTCGCGCAGGCGATCGCAAACTACCGCAAGCTCCCCATCCGGCACCTCGAGCACCAGCTCATCGTGTACCTGCATGATGATGCGCGCTCCGGATTCGGTCTCTGTTAAACAACGGTCCACGGCCAGCATGGCGCGCTTGATGATGTCCGCGGCCGTGCCCTGCATGGGGGCGTTGATGGCGGTGCGTTCCGCCGCCTGCCGGAGCGAACCGTTACGCGCCTTTATATCCGGCAGATATAAGCGACGGCCAAACAGGGTCTCGACATAGCCCTGGGCCGCGGCCTTCTCGCGGGTAGTATCCATGTAGTGCTTGACCCCGGGGTAGCGACTGAAATACAGGTCGATGTACTCCTGGGCCTGGGGGCGTCCGATATTTAACTGGCGCGCAAGACCAAAGGCCGACATGCCATAAATCAGTCCAAAATTGATGGCCTTGGCGCTGCGTCGCTGCTCGCCGGTAACTTGTTCCAGGGGTTCGCCAAACACCTCCGCCGCGGTCGCCTGGTGAATATCCAGACCCTGCGCGAAGGCTTTCAACAAACTTTTATCGCCGGACAGATGGGCCATGATCCGTAGCTCGATCTGGGAATAGTCGGCCGCCACGATGCTATGGCCCGACTCGGCGATAAAGGCCTGGCGAATGCGCCGCCCCTCGGCGGTGCGCACCGGAATATTTTGCAGGTTGGGGTCGGACGACGACAGGCGCCCGGTAGCGGTGATTGCCTGATGGTAGGAGGTGTGAACGCGCCCGGTGACCGGGTCGATCATCAGCGGTAGCTTGTCGGTGTAGGTGGATTTGAGCTTGCTCAGGCTGCGGTGTTCCAGCAGCAACTTGGGCAACGGATAGTCGAGCGCCAATTCTTGCAGAACATCTTCCGCGGTGGACGGCGCGCCCTTGGGCGTTTTCTTGATCACCGGCAGTTTTAACTGAGTGAACAATATCTCGCCCAGTTGTTTGGGCGATGCCAGATTGAACGGTTGTCCGGCGAGGTCATGCGCTTCTTGTTCCAGGGCGTTCAGTCGCTCACCCAGCTCGGCGCTTTGCCGCGCCAGAAGTTTCGCGTCAACCAGCGCCCCATTGCGTTCGATGCGCGACAATACGGGCACCAGCGGTATTTCGATGGCCTCAAACACCGCGCGCAGGCCTTTTTGTTCCGCCAGTTTTGGCCACAGGCACTGGTGCAGGCGCAGGGTGACGTCGGCGTCTTCGGCGGCGTAGGGTGCGGCCTGCTCCAGGGCAATTTGATTAAACGTCAGTTGCTTTGCGCCCTTGCCAGCTATGTCCTTAAAAAGGATGGTTTTTTCCCCCAGATACTTACTCGCCAGAGTGTCCATATCGTGACGGCTGCCGGTGGCGTCGAGCACATAGGATTCGAGCATGGTGTCGAACTGGATGCCGCGCAGGTCGATCCCCGCCCGCGCCAGAACGCTCATATCGTATTTGAGGTTTTGCCCCAGTTTCGCCTTGTCGGGGTTTTCCAGCAGGGGTTTAAGCCTGTCCAGCACCAGCGCCGGATCCAGTTGCTGAGGTGCGCCAACATAGTCGTGGCCAAAGGGTACGTAGGCCGCCGCAAACGGGGCGACGGCAAAGGATACCCCCACCAGGTCCGCCTGCATGTAATCCAGTCCGGTGGTTTCCGTATCGAAGGCGAAGACATCCGCTGCCTCCAGCCGCTCCAGCCACTGATCCAGTTCAGCGACGGTCAGTACGCAGTCGTAATGCTTGTCCACACTCTGCGCAGGGGGTGTTTCAGGGACATCCCCGTTGGTGGCGCTGAGTTCCTCGCTCCAGCCCCTGAATTCCAGTTGGGTAAACAACGCGAGCAACTGCTGCGGGTCCGGTGTGCCACCCTGCAGGTCGTCCACGGAAATATGGAGAGGCACGTCCCGTTTGATGGTCGCCAGCAACCGGGACATGTACGCCTGTTGGCGATGTTCCGCAAATTTCTCCGGCAGGGTTTTGGCCCCCCGCACACTCAAATCCCGTAGTTTTTCCAGGTTGGCGTACACCGTGTCGATATCGCCAAGCCCCTGTAAAACCGCCAGCGCAGTTTTTTCGCCAATGCCGGGAACACCGGGGATATTGTCATTTTTGTCGCCCATCAGGGCGAGAAAATCGACGATCAGCTCGGGGGGCACACCAAACTTCTCCCTCACGCCGGCGGCATTCAACACCGTATCGGTCATGGTGTTGACCAAGGTGATGTGGCCGTTGACCAACTGCGCCATATCCTTGTCGCCGGTGGAAATCACCACGGGCTGGCCCCCATTGGCGGCCTGCTCGGCGAGGGTGCCAATCACATCGTCCGCTTCCACCCCTTCTTCGATCAATAGCGGCAGGCCCATGGCCCGCACAATGGCGTGGATCGGCTCGATCTGCAGCCGCAAATCATCCGGCATGGGCGGGCGATGGGATTTATATTGCTCGAAGATATCGTCGCGAAACGTGCGCCCTTTGGCGTCGAATACCACGACAATCGTGCTTTCCGGGTAGTCTTTTTGCAATCGGCGCAGCATCGAAATAACGCCTTTTATCGCCCCGGTAGGCAGACCTTTCGAACTGGTCAGGGGCGGCAAGGCGTGAAAGGCCCGGTACAAGTAGGAGGAGCCGTCGACAAGTACAAGCGGCGGTAGACTGGAGGGCGTGTGCATGGCAAGTAACCGGCGAATAAGGCGCTAGGATACACCATGTCCAACGGTGGTTTAACTTCCTCCCATTCAAGAGTAGTCTCGGCGGTTATTCGCTCGGACAATGTTTACCCCTATGGCCGTGTATACCCCCCTGTCCCCACGGGAAATAGAATCGCTGCTGGATAAGTTTGCCATCGGTGAGCTGCGCGACTTTGCCCCGATTGATGCGGGCGTTAAAAACTCCTCCTTTTTTGTTACCACAACCGGTATGGACGATTTGCGCCGCGACTGGGTATTGTCGGTACTCGAAGAAAGCGATAACCGGCAAATCGCTTTCACCGTCGGTTTGACCACTCTTCTACACGACGCCGGGCTGCCAGTACCCTGCCCCGTTGCGGACAAAAGGGGCGAACCTGTGCAGGGGATTGGTGGAAAACCGGCGCTGCTGTTCCCCCGGGCGGTGGGCAGTCACCCCCTGGTGGCGGATACGCCCCAATGCGCGGCCATTGGGGATTTTCTCGGGGGCATGCATACGCTGGCCGCCAACTTCACCGGGGACGCACACGCGCCGGCCGCCACGGCAAACCTGCTCGCCACACTGCCCCTGGCGGTGCGGCAGGGGGGATTGTGCAACGGCCTGTCGACGCCAGACAAAGAACTACTGCAAACACAGATTGACTGCGGCGAACGTCTGTCGGCGGTCGGCGCAGCCGTTCCCCGCGGCGCCATTCACGCCGACCTGTTTCGCGATAACGCTTTTTTTGAAGGCGCCAGGCTGACGGCGGTAATCGATTTTCACAGCGCCCGCCGGGACTGGTTACTGTGGGACGTTGCAATCGCGGTAAATGACTGGTGCTGCGACGGGCGCGGCACTATCGCCAAGGAGTGCTGCGAGGCCCTGTTACAGGCCTATGCCCGGCAACGCCCGTTTGACCCGGTGGAATACCTGATCTGGCCCGACGTGCTCTGTTACAGCGCCGCTCTGTTCTGGGTGTCCCGGCTAACAGCGCAACTGCGCCCCGCCAATCACGCCGTAGTCGCGCGGCAAAAAGACCCCGAGGAATATCACCGCAAGCTGAAGGAGCGCATGACTTTTGCACCCCCGTTACCGCCCCCCACCTAATCTTCGGCCGGTTTGAGACAGTCAGCCAGCTCGGCACCGATAGCGCGCAAAAATGTGGCGTAACGCCCGGTTGTGCGCCCTGGAGGACTGATGCCGGGGGCAGCGGTACCCAGGGGGTCAACAACGGCAACCTTGGCTCCCAGTTGCTGTGCCACGCGCCGCACCCGATCCGAGCGATGTCTAGGCTCCGCCACCACGCAGCGTACATTTTCCAGCGCGAGCAGGCGTTCGAGTTCGCGGGCCCCGGTGGGCAGCCCGCTACCACCGCGCAGCGCCCCCGCCTGACGCAGGCCGAAGTAGTCCACAAAATGCCCGAAAGCATCGTGATCCACCAATAACGCGTTGTCGGTTAGGCCCTTTAATTGCGCGCGGATATCATCGACCGCGGCACGTTGTGCCACTTCAAAAACGCGCAAATTTTCGGTTAGTTGGTCTTTTTGCCGGGGTGACCGTGCGCTCAGCCAGGCACTGATTGCCCGCGCGATGGCTACCGCGTTATCCGGATTTAACCACAGGTGGTAATCCCCCCGATGCGGGTCCGCTGCTGGCCACACCATGGCGGGTAGCAGTGCCGCCGTAATCACCGTGCTTGGGGCGCGGGAGGACAGGGGTCGGGTCAGAAAATGTTCCAGACCGGGACCAACCCAGACCACCAGGTCCGCCTGGTCCAGTAATTGGCGATCGGAAACTCTCAGGGAATAGTGGTGCTCGGTGTCGGTATCGGGAAGCATCTGGCGGACATCCGCAGCACTTCCCGCAATCTCTTCGGCCACCAGGGTCAATGGCCGAATCGTAGTCACGATCAGCGGTTTTCCCCACGCCGGAACCGCCACCATCAATAACAACACTACTATTTTACGCATACGAGGAATCCCGCCTTGCTATCAGGCCAGCGCACAGGGTGCGAGGCCGGCCGCCAACGGCTCAATAATGTTATGTTATAACATTATATTTTTGCATAACCAGTGGCGGCTTTAAATTTCTCTGAGGCCACCGCGCCGGGCCTTGGCGCCATGGAATTATTGTTATACTATCACACCACCTTTCGCTGGTCGCCCACAAGTGATTACCAACTCCAAGGTTGCATACCACGAACACGATCACGCCCGCTGCGAGCACGCGGCCATGGCCCAGGCCCGCAACGTCTGCCGCGCCCGCGGCGCCCGGCTAACCCCCTCACGGGAGGCGGTGCTACAACTTATCTGGCAAAACCACAAACCGATTGGCGCCTACGCCCTGATCGAAAAACTCACCGCGCTCAACGGTAAACGAGTTTTACCACCCACGGTTTATCGGGCGATTGATTTTCTGCTGGACCTGGGCCTGATTCACCGTATTGCTTCACTGAACAGTTTTATCGGCTGTCCGTTTCCCGGTAGCGCCCACAGCGATCTTTTTCTGGTGTGCCGGGCCTGCGGCAGTGCGGCGGAGTGCAGCGCCGAAGGGATTAACAGCGCCATTGCGGCCACCGCTGCCCGCGCCGGGTTTAGCGCCGAATCCCAGTCCGTTGAAATTCTGGGGCTGTGTCCTCAATGTAACCTCCAGGCAACGGAATCCACCCCATGACCCCTCAACCCCAACCACTGTTGACGTTGCGTGGCATTGAAAAGCGCTATCGCCACAAAACGGTTCTGCGCCACATCGATCTGACCCTGGCCCGCGGACAAATTCTCCCCCTCATCGGACCCAACGGTGCGGGCAAGACCACGCTGGTCAAAATTGTGCTGGGCCTGCTCGCACCGGACGCCGGCACGGTGTCGCGAGCGGCGGGGCTCCGTATCGGCTATATGCCACAAAAACTGGCCCTGGACCCGACGCTGCCCCTGAGCGCGGGGCGTTTTCTGCAACTGGCCGAACCCGATATCCGTTTATGCCGCGCGGCCCTGGAAGAAACCGGAATTTTGCACTTGATCGACCATCCGGTGCAGGGGCTGTCCGGCGGCGAAACCCAACGCATGCTGCTGGCCCGGGCCCTGTTGCGCAAACCCGACCTGCTGGTGCTGGACGAGCCGGTACAGGGTGTGGATGTCACCGGACAGGAAGCCCTGTACCTGTTGATTAACAGCATTCGCCAGCGCTTGAACTGCGCCATACTCATGGTTTCCCACGACCTCCACCTGGTGATGGCCGCAACCGACGAGGTGATTTGCCTGAACGGCCACATCTGCTGCCACGGCAGCCCCGAGCACGTCTCCAACGACCCGGCATTTGTTGAATTGTTTGGCAGCCGCACGGCGCTGTACACCCACCATCACGACCATCACCACGATCTGGATGCCACGGTTGTGGAACAACCCACCGACAGGGTGGAGCGCGCCGATGCCTGAATTTTTAGTGCTGGCGCTACTCGCCGGACTCGGCGTATCCCTGGTAACCGGGCCTCTGGGCGCCTTTGTGGTGTGGCGTCGCATGGCCTATTTTGGCGACACCCTCGCCCACGGCGCGCTGCTAGGGATGGCGCTAAGTATGTGGTTTACGGTAGCCCCCACCCTGGCAGTGGCCCTGGTGTGTATTGCCCTCGCGCTGCTGATAACGGCTTTACAGCAGCGACGACTGCTGTCCACCGACACCACCCTGGGTATTTTGGCACACAGTGCCCTGGCCCTCGGCCTGGTCGCGATTACGCTGATCCCCGGAGCGCGGGCGGATATGGAGGGCCTGTTGTTCGGCGATATTCTGGCGGTGACCCCCGCCGAAGTCCTGACCATCTGGGTAACCGCATGCCTGGTCGCGACTCTGCTGTGGAAGTTGTGGCGGCCGCTGCTGGCGATAACCGTACACCTGGATCTGGCCCAGGTAGAAGGTGTGGCGGTGGCCCGGATGACCCTGGCGCTCAAACTGATGTTGGCGCTGGTGGTCGCGGTGGCGATGAAAGTGGTCGGAGTGTTGTTAATTACCGCACTGCTGATTATTCCCGCGGCGGCGGCCCGCGGCTTGGCTCGCAACCCGGAAAGCATGGTAGTAATGGCCAGCGCCATTGGCGCCACTGCGGTCGCCGCCGGGCTCGGCGCTGCCTGGTTGTGGAATATGCCAGCCGGGCCAGCAATCGTACTATCGGCAACACTGATCTTTGTGTTGTCCCTGGTTTTTGTTCCCGCGCGACTCGAATCCTAGCACTTCCCGGGCCCAACTCCCGCGCCGATGCCCGGCAACGCCCCAAGGACGGTACGACCTTTGCGGCACCGTGGGATGCACCGCCACCGCCGAGTTACGCGCGCCCGCTAATTACAGGTTAGCCCCGAGCACCACCCATGTTGCCGCGTAGCCGTCGCAAAGTTTGATCAACTCAAAAATATTGTCGGCAATGCCGATCAAAAAAGTGCTGCACCCCCAGGTCCGCAAGCTGTTTGCCACCTCGAGATCGCACCGGCATTCAGCCCCACCGGTGTTTATATTTATCCGCAGATAACAGGCGTCAGGTGAATTCGATGGACAGGTTCGCCCCGGTCCGTGATGGGCGGCATGTTAACCATTCAGACCCGGGGGGGGATTCTCTCAGGGGTAGGTGGCGCGCAATGAGCGCCAGGCGACCTGTAGATTGCCATACTCGAACGGCGGTCGGAAATAGCCGTGCAATTCACCTCGCGGATTAATTAACACCAGATCCCCGCTGTGCGCTACCTGATAATCCTGCTCCGCCGGGGCCGTGGCGTCGTAGGCGATGTTCACCTCAGCGGCGAGCTTGAGCAGGGCGTAGGGGTTCCCGGTGATACCGATAAAGTCCCGGTGGAACTTTGCGAGATATTCGCGCATGCGTTGGGGGGTATCCCGCTGCGCATCCACGGTTACCAGCACGACCTGTAAATCGCTCCGGTCCTCCGGCGCAAGTGCGCTGTACATTTGGGCCAATGTCGACAGGGTGGTCGGGCAGATGTCCGCGCAATGCGTAAACCCAAAAAACAGGATGCTCCAGCGCCCGGTAAGCCGCTGCTTACCGATCTCGTCCCCGCGCTGATCCGTCAACGCGAAGTCGCTGAAGGCCCGCGGCTGGTCCAGCACCAGCGCCCCGTAATCCCGCAGTTGATATTGATTAAGAATGCGCGGGCTGGACAGTTTATTGACCAACGCACCAATGGTCAGGGTGCTGAATACCAGCACTCCAATCACGGTCAGGCGAATATTGCGCCGCACCTTGTCCTGGGCCGAATTTTGTTCAGCCATCAGCGTCCCATCAGAACCGGAGCGGCAATAAAATAGTGGTCGACCAGCATGACCACAAATAGCGCCATCAAATACACGATTGAATATTTGAAGGTGTCCATCCCCGCGTTGGGCGCTTTGCCCCGCAGCAGAACAATCGCCCAGTAGAGAAACCCACCGCCCAGTACCAGCGCACCCAGCAGGTACAACCAGCCGCTCATTCCGGTAAGGTAGGGCAGGATGGTGACGAGAATCATTAAAATGGTGTAGAGCAGGATATGCAGACGGGTGTACCGCTCGCCATGGGTGACGGGCAGCATGGGAATATCCGCCTTGGCGTATTCGTCCTTGCGGTGCAGCGCCAGCGCCCAGAAATGCGGCGGCGTCCAGGCAAAAATAATCAATACCAGCAACAACGCGTGCGGGTGAACGGTCCCAGTCACCGCAGCCCAGCCGAGCAGGGGAGGGGCAGCGCCCGCCAGGCCACCGATCACAATGTTTTGCGGCGTGGCGCGCTTTAAAAACAGCGTGTAGACAACCGCATAACCCACCAGGGACGCCAGCGTTAACCAGGCGGTGAGGGCGTTGATAAACACCAGCAGTATGGCCATGCCGGCCACGCCGAGAATGAAGGCGAACAGCAGCGCCTGCCCGGGCTCCACCCGGCCTTTCGCCACCGGGCGATTCAGGGTGCGCGCCATCTTCAGATCCACATGGCGATCCACCAGATGATTGACCGCCGCCGCCGAGGCCGCGCACAGGGCAATCCCCAGATTACCCAACAGCAGAATATCCAGCGGCACCATTCCCGGCACCGCCAGTAGCATGCCGATGACCGAGGTCAGGATCATTAGCGCGACGACATTCGGTTTACACAGTTCCAGATAATCTTTCCAGCGCGCCCTGGCGACACCCACGTTAATGTCCATTGGCTAAATTCTCCTGAAGTGGCGCCTGTGCGGCCCAGATTTTTACGCCAAGGGTTACCAGTGTGAGCAACAGCAACGCGGCGCCGATATTGTGCAGCACCGCGATCGACAGGGGCACCATCCACAAAATATTGCTGACACCCAGCGTAATCTGTAGCCCCAGCGCTACCACAACTGCCAGCGCCAGGCGCCGCACCCGGCGCTCGTTCACCCGCAACAGGGCGCCACAAAACACCAACAGATACAGCGCAGTGATTATAGCGCCGATCCGATGCCCCATATGGATTGCCACCCGCGCCTCGCTCTCCAGCTGTCCACCCAGGTAATTAGGGCCAATGGACTGGGCAAAATTAAAGCCCTGGGAGGCGTTCATGGGCGGCCACCACTGAGCGTGGCAAGTGGGGAAGTCGGGGCAGGCAAAGGCCGCATAGTTGGCGCTGGTCCATCCGCCCAGGGCGATCTGCGCAAACACAATAATGACGGCACCCACCAGCCAGTGCTTGGTGTTCTGTAATCGCTGCCAGCACTCTGCGCTCACAACCCAGCGGGAGTCATCGAGGCGCAGGGTAAGCAACCACAGCAGGGACAGGGTCGCCATACCACCCAACAGATGCAGCGTTACCACTTGCGGCCAAAGTTTCAGGGTCACTGTCCACATCCCGAACAAACCCTGCCAAACCACCAGGAACAACAGAAAGATCGGTAGACGAAACGGATAGCCTTCTTGCTCCCGCTTGCGCCAGGCGAGAATGGCGAGGAAGGCGATCACCAATCCGAGGGTACTGGCGAAATAGCGATGCACCATCTCGGGCCAGGTTTTGCTGGCGTCCACAGGGGCGTGGGGAAACAGCTCCTGCGCCCGGGTAATTTCGTGCGCCTCGCTCGGCCAGGTTAAATGTCCGTAGCAGCCGGGCCAATCGGGACAACCAAGGCCAGCGTCCACCAGCCGTGTAAATGCGCCGAGCATCACTACCGCCGTGGCCAGACAGGTGGCGGCGAGAGCCAGTCGAAATCCACTTTTGCGCTGGCTTGCGTCGTTAAACAGGCTCATGGCTGATCAGGGCTCCGGTGAGTATTTGAACAGATGCTTAATATCTTCGAGCATACCGCCGCCATCGTGCTCGGCCGAATAAAACATCATGGCGATGCCGTGGGGATCCACCAGAAACGCGCGCGCTGCCCCCGGCTGCCAGTCGGCATTGGTGCCGGCGACAAGTTGGTGAAACGCCTCAGGGTCCACGTACAGCATCTCCAGGTAGGGGTGTTCCGCGCCAAGGTGCTCTGCCGTGGCGGAATCAAGCACCGTATCCAGGTTCAAGTATATCCGCTGCAGGCGCTGGCTTTTATTGCCCAGCAGAATATGTACCTGGCGCGTAAGGTAAAGCAGGTGACGACATTCATCCTCGCACTGCGCGCCGCCCACCACAACCAGGCGCCAGTCGGGCTGCGGCTGCAGCCAGGACCAGGTGGCGCCGTCTGCATTTTTAGCAGCTAACCCGGTGAAGGGCACCGCGGGAGTCAGTAGCACACCGTGATTGCTGGTACCCAGCAGGTTCAACAACCGTTGACGCTGATGCTCATTGCCAGGGAAGACCAGAAACCCCGCGACCAGCACCAATGCCACCGTGGCGACCATCACCCACACCTGAAGAGGAGATTTTTTGTTACTCAGTTCATTCATCGGTTAACCCATCGCCCGTTTTCCCAAATCTGCCGCATACAACGGCCCCCAGGTTAGAACTGGCAAACACCGTCAAAATCAGCAGGGTTGCGGCCATTGCAAACCACTGCACCGCGTAGCCAACATGTTTACCCGGCTGTACATTCACAATCGTCCAACCCGTGTGCAGCGCCCCCGGGGCGCGCTGATCAAGGCGCAGCACGTAGGGGAACAGCTTCTCTCCCACCCAGGGTTCCGCTTCCGCTGGCAGCAAAGATTGTACGACCTGTGGCCACTGTTGTTGCCGCCAACCATTATCGCCGAGACGCAAAGGTGGTGTGGTTTGCCGGTACAAATGTCCAGTTAAAATTTGCTCGCCGGTCACCTTCGGTACCGGCGGCAACACCCGGCGGTCGAGACTCCCTGCGATCCAGCCGCGATTAACCAGACGACACTGGTCGCTGCCCGCAACCTTAAACAGGGATACCGCTTCGTAACCTGGCTGCCCACGGCGCACCCGGTTGTCCAGCAGGACCGTGCGCTCATTGTCGAAATGACCCGCTACACGCACCGCCAGATACTGGTTGTCCGCGGCCGCAGAAATGTTTGCGAAAGGCTGCGGGCCACTGGTTTCCCGCTGTTGCTGCAGTTCCAGCAACAGGCTTTTTTCGTCGGCACGTTGTAGCTGCCAAAAACCGAGGACCACTGTCAGCGGCAAAAATATTCCGCTAAACGACAGCAGCTTCCAGTTCCAGCGCCAACTCAATGCCGGAGTCGTGGTTTGCTGCCTGTGCAACGCCATTTGTGGTTAAATCACTCCTCGAAAATGCGGAGAAAATACATGTTGCTGAAATTCATCATCGTAGTGTTGTTTATCGGCGTCTTAGTCAGTCTTAGCAGCGGGCTCTATTTTCTGATGAAGGACGTCGGCAATCCGCGCAAACGTACGCTGTATGCGCTGGGAATTCGCGCGGGGCTGGCTACTGCGCTACTGGCAAGTATCATTTACGGTTTCTATTCGGGCAAACTGTCGAGCACCGCTCCGTGGGACCGACAACTACACCCGCAGCAGGTTGCGCCAACGATAGCTCCCTGACCACCTGTTTACGCCCTTCGCGAACAAAAACGGCCAGGAACCCCCGGCCGTTTTTATTTCCGGCTAAAGCCGTCAATGTCAGCTGAGGACGTATACGAAAATAAACAGTCCGAGCCACACCACGTCGACGAAGTGCCAGTACCAGGAAGACGCTTCAAAACCGAACTGATCGTCGGATTTAAAGTGACCTTTAAGCCCCCGAATCAGCTGAATTAACAACATAAAGGTGCCCATGGTGACGTGAAAACCGTGGAACCCGGTCAACATAAAAAAGGTCGTGCCGTAAATGCCCGACTCGAGTGTGAGCCCCATCTCGGCATAGGCGTGGTGGTACTCCATATATTGCAGCACCAGAAATATCGCCCCAAGCGCCACGGTGATACCCAGCCACAAATTAAATTTGGCCCGGTCGTCGTTTTTCATAGCGGTGTGCGCCACGTGTACGGTCCAACTGGAAGTCAACAGCACAACCGTGTTCCACAGCGGCAGCCAGGTAAAGAGCGCTGCCCATCCCGGAAAACCCATATGCTCTTTGGGACCCACAAATTGCGTACCGCCGGCAACCTGATCCGGGTTGGTCATGACCGGCCAACTGGCTTCAAACCCCGGCCACAGGAGGGTATTGGTCTCAGCGCCCGTCCCTGCGCCGCCCAACCAGGGTACTACCAGGGCGCGGATATAAAACAACGCACCAAAAAAAGCAGCGAAAAACATCACCTCGGAAAAGATAAACCAGCTCATGCCCCACACATAGGAGCGCTTGAGCTGTGCGCCGACCAGGCCCGCCATATTTTCCGCAATAACGATGCTGAACCAAAAATACATAACCACCGCAATGCCCAACAGGCCCGCAACCAAAAACGCCGCCGTGCCCCCGTTCATCAGGGTGCCGGCACCGAGGGCCATCAACCCCAGGCTGGCCGCCATGGCCACCGGCAATCTGCTTTGTTCCGGTATGTAGTAGTTGCTCTGTGTCGCCATCGTTTTTCTCCGTTCTGTCCGCGCCCGAGGGCGCGGAACCTCTCTATCAATTCTGTCTACTGGCAGCCTGCGCGCCCAGCGCTGTAAACGGGATCAGTTCAGCCGGGCCACCGCGTTCGCCACGCGCTCGGTAATGTCAAATAACGTGTAGGAGAGGGTAATGGTGGTTACGCTCTCCGGCAACTTCGGATCGATAAAAAATACCAGCGGCATATTGGCCTCTTCACCGGCCAGCAACGGCTGCTGGTTAAAGCAAAAGCATTCCGTTTTGTTCAAATACTGGGCGGCATTATTGGGCGTAACATTCGGTACAGCCTGCGCCACCATATCCCGCGACGTCGGGTTGCGAGCATAAAATTCGATCGCCCGGGACTCCCCGGGGTGTACCCGGACGCTGTATTCCAGCGGTGCAAACTCCCAGGGCATACTGCCATTGTTGGTGGCCACGAACTGCACCAGCACGGTGCGCTCGGTATCCACCGGCGCGACCGCCGGCTCCTCATAGCGCCCGGCCGTTTTACCGCCGATACCGGTCAACTCGCAAAACACATCGTACAGGGGTGGCATCGCAAATACCGCGAAGGCAAACATCACCACGCCACCCAGCATCAGCCACAATGATGTTTTGCGTACCGGACTACCGGTCATATTCGAATCTCCCAGGACCCGGAAGCGCCTACTTCACTTCCGGTGGCGTGCTGAACGTGTGATACGGCGCTGGCGTGGGAACTGTCCACTCCAGCCCCTCCGCGCCTTCCCAGGTTTTCGGCTCAGTCACCGGTTTGCCGCTGCGGATAGCCTGCACCACGACAAACAGGAACAACAGTTGCGAAGCACCGTAAATAAAAGCGCCAATACTCGACACCATATTCCAGTCGGCAAACTGCAACGCGTAATCCGCGTAGCGGCGGGGCATTCCCGCCAGGCCGAGAAAATGCTGCGGGAAGAACGTGATGTTAAAGCCAATGAACGAAATCCAGAACTGGGTTTTGCCCAGGGTCTCGTTGTACATCCGCCCGCACCACTTGGGCAACCAGTAGTACACCGCTCCGGTGGCGGAGAACACCGCACCGGCCACCATCACATAGTGAAAGTGAGCCACCACGAAGTAACTGTCGTGGTATTGAATGTCCGCCGGGGCGATCGCCAGCATCAAACCGGTAAATCCACCCAGAGTGAACAGCACCACCACCGCCAGCGCGAACAACATCGGCGTTTCAAAGGTGAGCGACCCCCGGAACATGGTGGTGATCCAGTTGAAGACTTTTACTCCAGTAGGTATGGCAATCAGCAGGGTGGCATACATGAAGTACAGCTCACCCGCGAGCGGCATACCCACTGTAAACATATGGTGCGCCCAGACGATAAACGACAGGAAGGCAATCGCCGCCGTGGCGTACACCATGGACGAATAGCCGAACAAAGGCTTGCGGCTGAAGGTCGGAATAATCTGCGAGATTACGCCAAAAGCCGGCAGGATAATGATGTAAACCTCGGGGTGCCCGAAGAACCAGAATACGTGCTGGAACAGGACCGGATCGCCACCACCGGCGGCATCGAAAAAGCTGGTGCCGAAGTTGATATCCATCAACATCATGGTCACCGCGCCAGCCAGCACCGGCATCACCGCCACCAGCAGGAATGCCGTAATCAGCCAGGTCCACACGAACAGGGGCATCTTCATCATGGTCATGCCGGGGGCGCGCAGATTGAGCACCGTGGCAATAATGTTAATCGATCCCATGATCGACGACGCGCCGAGAATGTGTACGGCAAAGATAAAGTAATTGACCGAATCAGGCGCGTAAGTAGTGGACAACGGCGCATAGAAAGTCCAACCGAAATTGGGTCCGCCGCCCTCCATAAACAACGTGGAAGCCATCAGCGCAAAGGCGAACGGCAAAATCCAGAAACTGAGGTTGTTCATGCGCGGCAATGCCATATCCGGCGCGCCAATCATCATCGGAATCTGCCAGTTGGCGAGACCGACGAACACCGGCATGATCGCCCCAAACACCATCACCAGGCCATGCATGGTGGTCATCTGGTTAAAAAATTCCGGCTTAACGATTTGCATACCGGGCTCAAACAACTCGGCCCGGATGACCATCGCAAAAAAACCGCCCAACAGGAACATGGCGAAACTGAACCACAGGTACAGGGTGCCGATATCCTTGTGGTTAGTGGTATATAACCAACGGGTAATGCCTTTTGCAGGACCGTGTGCCATAACTTACTTCTCCCGGCCTTGTTTGAATTTCAGAACATCCACCGGCTGAACGACGTCCCCGGTATTGTTGCCCCAGGCGTTGCGCTCATAGGTGATGATTGCCGCCAGATCAACCTCGGAAAGCTGGCCGCCAAAGGCCTGCATGGAAGTGCCAGCGGTACCGTTGACCACGACATCGAGGTGTTGCTCTATCGCGCCCAGCGCAACGGGACTACCCTTCAACGCGGGGAAGACCCCGGCGATACCCTCACCGTTACCCATATGACAAGCGGCGCAGGAGCGGTTATAAGCCTCTTCACCCTTGGCCATTAACTCGTCGAGGCTGAATTGCTTGCTGGCCAGTTCCCGCTCGGCGGCCATGGCGACTTTTTTCTCCGCCAGCCAGGCGTTGTACTCTTCTTCGGGAACCGCGTTCACCACGATCGGCATAAAGGCGTGACCCTTGCCGCACAGCTCCGCGCATTCGCCGCGATACACCCCTGGTTCTTCGATGCGCGTCCAGGTCTCGTTAATAAAGCCCGGGATGGCATCGCGCTTCACCGCGAAAGCGGGAACCCACCAGGCGTGAATCACATCCTTGGCGGTAATCAGAAAGCGAATTTTTTTGCCCACCGGCAGCACCAGGGGCTCGTTGACTTCCTGCAAATAGAATTCGCTTTTTGCCGTGCTGTTATAAATCGCGGTTTCCGGTGTGGACAGCTCGCTCATAAAGCTGACGCCTTCACCCATATATTCATACTGCCACTTCCACTGATAGGCAGTAATCTTCACATCCATATCTGCTTCGGAGGTATCGTAGAGATCGAGAAGGGCGGTGGTGGCGGGAAAGGCCATGACCAGCAGGATCAACGTCGGCACTATTGTCCAGACAATTTCTACGGTCGTGCTTTCGTGAAAATTCGCGGCCTTGGCGCCTTTGGATTTGCGGTGGGCGTACATGCTGTAAAACATCACACCAAAAACGACGATACCGATTACCACGCAGATCCAGAAAACGGCCATGTGCAAGTCGTACACCTGGCGGCTCACCGACGTTACGCCGCGAGGCATATTCACCCCCCCCCAGAATGAGCCCTCTTCTGCGCAAACGATGCTGGCCAATGGCAGCAATAGCACAGTGCCAAGCAATCGCATAACAAGCGGCTTTGCTCTCGATAACATTGCCAGATTATCTCCGTGTTGCGTTCTAGATTTGAAAAACCAGCGGAAGTGTCGCCCAGCAGGTTTTACGACGAATAGCCGCCTGTGGCGGATATGGCGGCGCATTGTAGCAGAAGCCCGAAGCCCGCGTCACTGCCCTATAATGCCCCGTTTCCAGTGGGTTTGGTTGATGTATATCAATATCGCCATACATCGTCGCGTACTGCGTATCGCCCTGCCCATGGTGGCCGCCGCCATCAGCGCGCCGCTACCCGGTATCGTCGACACGGCGCTGCTGGGGCATCTCGACGAAGTGCGCTACCTGAGCGCGGTCGCGGCGGGCACTACGGCCCTTGGATTGCTGATCTGGACATGCTCCTTTTTGCGCATGGGCACCACCTCCGTCACCGCCCAGGCACTGGGAGCGCAGGACGATCCGCGCAATCGTCTGGTGCTGGCCCAGTCGCTGGTGCTGGCAACCTCTATCGGGTTGTTGTTGGTGGCTCTACAAACCCCGGCCCTCGCACTGATTCTGGGCGCCATCGCGCCGCCCCCGGAGTCCGCAGCGCTGGCGCTCAGTTACTGCAGTATTCGGATACTGGGAGCTCCCGCGACGCTGGGCACATTTTGTTTAATCGGCTGGCTGATAGGCAACCAGAAGGCGCGCCTCACCCTGACCTTGATGCTGGTCACCAACGCCACCAATATCGCGCTCGATTTGATTTTCATTGTCGGGCTGGATATGCACAGCGACGGCGCGGCCTGGGCCTCGCTGATAGCGGAATACTGGGGCTTCGCGATTGGCCTGTGGCTGGCTTTTGGTTTGCAGGCAAAACTGGCCGGAAGTTTACAACCGGCCCTGCTATGGCAACTGCACCGTTATCGCAGCCTGTTTACCGTCAATGGCCACCTGCTGCTGCGCACCGCCTGCCTGGTGTTTGCGTTTGCATTCTTTACTGCCAACGGCGCCCGTCAGGGGGCGGAAGTACTGGCCGCCAACGCCATTTTAATGGAATTGTTTTTTCTCCTGGCGTTCGCCTTGGACGGCTTTGCTCACGCCGCCGAGGCGCTGACCGGGCATGCAATCGGCGCCCGCGATAACGACACCTTTTACGCCGTGTGTCGCACCACTTGCCTGTGGGGTATTGCCATCGCCGGTGCGGTGACCGCGCTGTATTTGATCTTCAACGCTCCCATCATCGGCCTGTTTACGGATATTCCCCAGGTGGCGGCTACGGCCGCGCAATTTTTTCCCTGGCTCGCGGCAATTCCGCTGATTGCCGTGGGCGGCTTTATGCTCGACGGCATCTTCCTCGGTGCCGGTCGCACGGGAGCCATGCTGTACATTATGCTCGTCGCGGTATTTCTGGTTTTTATGCCGGTCTGGTACGCCGCGCGCCCCCTGGGCAATCACGGTCTGTGGCTGGCGTTCGTGGTTTTTATGGCCAGCCGCACGCTGATGATGGGTGCCGCCTTCGCCTGGATCAGTCGCCGCGGTTGGACCCGCCATACCACCACTGCCTGACGCCCCAATTTAGCCCACGCCACAGGCCTGCATAAAAAACTGTGCGCCTATGGAAACATCATCTTTGCATTTTGACGGATTTCTACTAGCTTGATGGTATGGATACCGTCACCATTCGACAGGCGATTGCCCGGGCCAAACAACGGGAACGCCAAACTGGCCACCTCGCCGCCACGCTTCACCAACGAGCTCAAACCCTGCACAAGGCCATCCAGTTGCCAGCACAAAACACGGTGCCCACGCTGTTACACTTCATTATCCGCTATGTGGAACACGTGCCCGAATATCTCGATGCGCTGATTGGTATCGGCACCAGTCTGGGCATCGAAGATATTACCGACCCGGTACTGGCCATTAGCAACGAATTTTTTGTGCAACCGCCGGCGCTGTTAAATGGACACGAAGGGTTACAGGCCCTGATGGACGAAGCCTATCTCGCCCATCGTTTGATCGAAGAGGTCAACGACCGCTGCGCCAGTGGCGACCGCAACGCGTTGATCCCCATGGACATGACCCGTTCTAATCTGATTATCCACCATCTGATCGGCGAGCCCTTCGCCAATCAACTTGATGAAGCGGTGGTGTTGATTGTCGATAATCTCGAACAACAGGATTATTTTTTTGTCGCGCTGTCGCCAACGCGCATCGCCAGCAAAATAACCGGACGGTACTGGGCAAAGGAGCTGGAGCGCTGGCCGTGCCTGACGGATACCCTGGTGGTGGATCTACTGCTGGGGGCGAGCAATCGCCCACCGGTTGTTCACTGACCGGATCCCGGGACGGGATCGACAAATTTTACGGCCGCAACGGTCCCAGCGGTCGACGGCGAAGGTGTGTCGATACGGGTTGCCAGCCGTGTGGGTGAGTGCGCCAGTATTTCGTCGGCAAACCCGCAGCTGACACACTCCCGGAACGCGCGCTCTTCCTGGCGAAACATCACCAGCTTGTCGAGCTCACCGCAGCGTGGGCAGATGGCCCCGGCGATAAAGCGTTTTGGTTTGCGGATCATGGCGCGGGAAAATCCTTGCGGCGAAACAGGTGTGATGCGCCATAATAGCGGATCGTAAGAACGCGAACCAGAGAAGGTCAGTGAGCAATTTGCGTAGTTTCAACGGTGACTCCCCCGTCCTCGGTGCGCGAGTGCTGGTGGATCCGGCTGCCGTGGTTATCGGCGCGGTCGCCCTCGGCGATGATACGTCGGTGTGGCCGGGGGCCGTGATTCGCGGCGATATGCACCGTATCGACATCGGCGCGCGCACCAGTATTCAGGATGGCAGCGTGCTGCACATCACCCATGCCAGCAGTTACAACCCCGCCGGTTGGCCGTTACTTATCGGCGACGACGTGACGGTCGGCCACAATGTGACGCTGCACGGATGCACCCTCGGCAGTCGTATTCTGGTGGGCATTGGCGCCATCGTTATGGACGGCGCTGTGGTGGAAGACGATGTGATGATTGGGGCTGGAACCCTGGTGCCACCGGGCAAACGCCTGGCGAGTGGCTTTTTATATGTCGGCAGCCCCTGCAAACAAGCGCGGCCCCTGTCTGACAGCGAGAAAACGTTTTTGCCCTATGCCGCGAGTAATTATGTCAAATTAAAAAACCAGTATCTGGCGGCGGCCGCGGCCAGAAAATAACTCAACACATGTCCTCGTAGGGGTTGTCAGGGGTTAACGGCACCGCCTGTCGATAGCCGGGAACGCTGATGCTGCGCTCGGAAATCAGCACGTCGTCGTCCTCGATCACCCCTTCGCCAAAACGGTAGATCGGCGCCAATTCTCCCCGGTCCGCTTTGATCTGGTAATCCGCCGCCTGTTCACGGGTGCGCTCCCGCGCGCGGCAATACTGATTCCACACCGCGCCATGGCGTTTGGCCAGCATGCGCTGCGCCGTTTGCGCCGAAAGCACCACGCCGGTGGCGTTGTTGCCCCCGAACCCTTTGGAGTTGATAAATGCCACATCCAGATTTTCCACCTCGAGATCGCGCAGGGGAAAATGCAGCCGCTGGCGGTGTACATCATCGGCCACGGCGTCGATAGTTTTGATGCCGGGAATGCGGCGGTGGGCCATAGTGCCCAGCGCCGCCACGATCTGATCGCCACTGGCCGGCGCGAGCGAATGGCCCACAAACGCCTTGACCGCGCAAACCGGCCAGTTGGCAATGCCGAAAACTTCCGCTAGTCGATCAAAAATAATCGACTCCGTCACACGGTTTTGTGGGGTGCTGGATCCGTGTGCCAGCATAAAACTACGGGTGCGCAGCGCCTCCTCGCCGAGAATGCTGCGGGCCGCGGCCAGGGCTTTGCCAACCGTCAGGTAATTCCCGGGACCGGGGCCGGAGATAGATTTTTTAATCCCGTCCGCGTCGATAAACACGTCCGGCACCGCGCCATAAATATCCGCGCCCAGCTCGATCGCCAGGGCATCATCCATCAGCACCACATACTGTGCCGATTCACCCATCACAAAGCCCGCATTGTCGCCGAAGGGGCGGCTGTAGCGGCGTGGATTTGCTCCGTCCCGGGCATCAATACGCAGCAGCCCCTCGTCGGTTGCGAGCGCGCCCATATTGCCAAACCCCTCCATCACTTCTGGGGTGATCGGCGCTTCGCTGCCGCCCACAAACGCCACGCGCCGCGCACCGCTGTGAATGTCCCGCACGGCGGCGCTCAAGTTGTAGAGGAAGCTGGCACAGGCGCCGGTAACGGCCTCCGTGTGACCCAGGCTGCCGAGCACGTAGGCGTTGACAAAATCCGCGGGCATGCTGTTCAGCCCCATGGGAATTTGTTTCGACGTCGGTCGCCCCCCCATTTGCCGCGCGCGAATCATGCCGCCAAAACCTTCCTCGCTCAGTTGACCCAGTCCACTCGAAGCGTAGGTGCCAACCTGATCGGGACGCACCGCGTCACATATCTGCGCCCACGGAATACCAATGGAGCGCAGCGCGTCGGTGGCAGCAAACACCGCCATTTGCAGGCCCCTTGGTTGGAAGCGCGAATGGTAAAGCGCCCCCGGATCGAACCCCTCAGGCAATTGCCCCGCCGCTTTTATCGGCGTCGGCCGCGTGCTGGCCAGCAGCCAGTGCTGGGTACCCTGCACGCTGACATCGGCAACTCCCGCACTGTCCACTTCGATATCCCAGCCCGGCGCCAGGGGATGGGGCAGGTCCCGGGCGGCTGCGCGAAAACACAGGCCGCCATCGCGGGGTTCCACCGCCACGCTCCTTTGCCAGGGCGTCGCATCGACATCGTAATAGGCTGGGGCAATACGGCGTATCAGGGTGCCGTCGGAAACGGCAGTGGTGTACTGCGCGGCCACTTCGCCAGCGCTGAGGCGCTGCCCCTGGTGATCGGTATAGTCACTGCCATTCCAGGTGACCAGGCGCATCATGGTAGCCAGACCCGTCACGGTTTGCGCGTGTTGTTGCCGGGACAAACTTTCCAGCACCATGCGACGGTAGGATTGCTCGAAGGAGCTTCTGCCCGCGGCGTTGGCGCCGCCATAGCCCACGATTACTGGAAATACTGCCATGACTGCCCGAGTTCCTTGATCTGTTGTTCTGGAGGAGTGTTGCGTTGCCGGGCAGTTTAGGGGCCCGGGCTGCCTTGCGTAATGGGCATTTTGGTCAGATAATAAGCCAAATTAGCCATAGTGGGAAGTCGTATGACGTCTACTCCTCATCGGGTGGCCATTTTGCTGAGCGACAATGTGCTCGCCACCAGCGCCACTCTCCCCATCGAAATTCTGCGCACCGCCGAAGGATCCGCCATCGCCCATCAGCGCGACGCTCGCCCCATCGACGTGCAAACACTGTCGGTGGATGGGCAACCGGTAAGTTCGTCTTCCGGTTTTGCCCTGGCGCCGACCGGCGCCCTCAACGAGGGGGATAACTACGACCTGGTACATATTCCGGGGCTGTGGCGCAACCCGCGGCCGATACTGGCCAGGGTCAGGGAATGGCTGCCGTGGCTGCGGCGCCAGCACGACCGGGGCGCAATGATCTCGGCGGTAGGCACCGGCAGCTGCTTCCTGGCGGCGGCCGGATTACTCGACAATCGGCCCGCCACCACCCACTGGCATTATTTCGATCAGTTCCAACGGGACTACCCCAAGGTGCAACTACAACGCCAATACTTTATAACTCGATCGGAAAATCTGTATTGCGCGGCCAGCGTCAACTCCCTGGCGGAGCTGATGGTGCATATCATCTACCGCTGGTACGGTCGCGGTGTCGCCAATCTGGTGCAGCGCAACTTCTTTCACGAAATTCGCAATTCCTATGAGTTATCCAATTGCTACGGCGAAGAATCCGATTATCTGGCGGACGAAAGCATTCTGCAGGCGTTGATCTGGATGAAGGACAACTTTTATCGCTCCGTGTCCATTCACGGTTTGGCGCAGCAATTCAACATGAGCGTGCGCACCTTCAACCGACGTTTTAAAAACGCCCTGGGCAAGGCACCCCTCGATTATTTACAGATACTGCGCCTCAACAATATCAAGGAATTACTGCAGCATACCAACCTGACTCTGGCGGAAATCGCCAACCGCTGCGGCTACCAGGACGTCGCCCATCTCACCAAACTGTTCCGGCGTCACTTCAACACCACTCCCGGGCAGTATCGAGGCACGGTGCGCGCCAAGCTGTTCAGCGCCCAATAAAAGCCCGATAAACCGCGCGCCCAAAATGTAACCCTCTCGCAACACCCTTGTTGCGCGATGACCGCCGCGCTCTGGTTCATTTCATTGCCCAAATGCTATCATCGCACCCGGCAACCGCGCCCGGTTGGCAGACAAAAATATCGCTGATTTTAACGGCGTTTGCTGTCTGCGTTTGCACCAGCTCTGGCGCCGGATGAAATCGCCTCTTGCTGTCCCAGCGCCACTCACCGCGAGCCTGCACACATGACCGAAACACTAGCCTGGAACACGCCGATGATGGTGTCCGGGGTCATTATGGCCCTGACTTTTATTGGCATATTTACCGAGGGGGTACACGGCTTTCACCGCACCAAATTCGCCATGCTGGGAGCTGGGGCGATGATTATCGCGGGTCAGGTATTCGGGTTTTACAGCCCCGAGCTCGCCCTCAAGGCCATCGACTGGAATGTGGTGTTTCTGCTCGGCGCGATGATGACCATTATCGCCATTATGATCCCCACCGGAGGCTTTCAGTTTATCGCCTACTGGATTGCCCGCGTTAGCGGCGGCAATCTGTTTCTGCTGATGGCGCTGATGGGGACGGTGGTCACGGTTATATCCCTGCTGCTCGATAACGTCACCACGGTGGTCATCTTCGGGCCGTTGATTATTCTTATCTGTCAGGCGTTGAAAGTGAACCCGATTCCGTTTTTGCTCACCGCGGCGTTACTGTCCGATACCGGCGGCGTGGCAACGTTGGTGGGGGATCCGCCTAATCTGATGATCGGTTCCGCGGCGAACATCAGTTTTAATGCCTTTTTCCAGCATATGGGCGGGCTGGTGTTCGCCGCCTGGCTGGCCACCGTGTTCGGACTCAAATTGTTATTCCCAAAGGAACTGGCTGTCGAGGCAGCACATCCGGATTTTTCCGCGCAGGAGAAAATTACCGATAAGCGCACCTGGTATCTTGCCATCGGCGTTCTGGGTTTGATGGTGGTGTTGTTTATTTTGCACCACAGCATTGGCTGGGACGCCTGGATGGTCGCCGCCCTCGGTTTAACCACGCTGCTGTTTCTGGCGCCGCGCGCCGATATGGACGGCGCGTTCGAACAACTCGAACTTTCCCTGCTGATATTTTTTATCTCGCTTTTTGTACTGGTCGGCGGGGTGGAACACAGTCGCTTTCTGGAATACCTCGGGCGCTATATCGAACCCTTTGTGACCAGGGACTTGCTAACGGCCTCCCTGCTGTTGATGTGGGCAGCAGCTATTCTGTCGGCGATGATCGACAATATTCCGTTCACCGCCGCCATGGTGCCGATTATTCTCGGGCTGGAGGCCCAGGGCATCAATGTCACCCCCCTGTGGTGGAGTCTGGCGATTGGCGTTGGCATGGGGGGTAACGGCACCCACCTCGGGTCCACCGCCAACGTTTTCATTGTCACCCTGTCCGAACGCATGGCCAGGCAGCAGAACGATCCGAGCCTGGCGATTACACCCGGCCTGTGGTTTCGCAAGGGTACGCCCGTGATGCTGCTGACGCTGGTGGTGTCGTCGCTGTTGATGTGGGTGTTCTTTGACTTTTTTTCCGCACCACTCAGTCCCTGAGTTAGTCGCTGAATCGTAAACCGGATAGCGTTCCAGCCTGACGTGGCCGGTATCCGCCCAGGCGCCGAAGCGGGGCAGAGACGTAACCGGAGGCGATCAACTGCCCCTGCGGTTATTCCAGGGCGCGCGCCTCGTAATACGCTTCTTCGGAAATTTTATGGTAGGCGCCTACCTGCTTCTTAAAGGCTTTTTGCGAGTCGTACACCTGCTTCGCCAATGGATCCTCGGCGGCTATTTCCTGCAGCACCTGATCGCTAATTTTGTGTAATGCCGCCAGCACGTCGTCTGGCAAACGCCGCAACTGCACACCGTGTTTTTCCACGATTTCCACCAGCGCCCCGTTGTTGCGCGCGGTGTATTCATCCAGCATGTCCTGATTGGCAGCGCGGGCGGCCGCTTCGACAATGGCCTGCAAATCATCGGGCAGGGAATCCCACGCAGTTTTGTTAATAATCAGCTCGAGGGTGGAACCGGGCTCCTGCCAGCCGGGGTAATAGTAGTATTTGGCCACCTGGTGAAAACCAAAGGCGAGGTCGTTATACGGCCCAACCCATTCGGTGGCATCGACCACACCGGTTTGCATCGCCGTATACAGCTCATTGCCAGGAATGGTGACCGCCTCGCCGCCTGCCCGGGTAATCACTTCGCCGCCGATCCCGGGAATACGCATCTTTAATCCCTTGAGATCGCTGACGCTGTTAATTTCCCGGTTAAACCAACCGGCCATTTGTACGCCGGAATTGCCCCCCGCCAGGGGTACCAGGTTGAACGGTTGGTAGACCTTGCGCCACAGTTCCATGCCGCCACCGTAGAACAACCAGCCGTTCATTTCCTGGGCGTTAAGGCCAAACGGCACGGAGGTGAAAAATACCGAGGCCGGGGCTTTGCCTTTCCAGTAGTAAGCCGCGCCGTGTCCCATTTCCGCGGTGCCCTGGGACACCGCATCGAATACTTCGAGGGCGGGCACCAGTTGCCCTGCACCATATACCTTGACCGTGAGACGTCCGTTACTCATGCGTTCCACCATGCGCGCGAAATACTCCGGCGCGGTGCCCAGGCCCGGATAGTTTTTCGGCCAGGTGGTGACCATCTTCCAGCGGTAGCTGGCCTGTGGCTCGCGCGCGCTGTCCGCTCCTGGCGTGCTCGCCCGATCGCCGCAGGCGGTTAGCCACAGCAGGGCCGATAACGCGAGCCATCCCATTGGCATGCTTGCGCTCGCCGCAAAACGTCTGGTCATGATATGCCCCCTGTCTGTAACGATTCCCGTTGAACTTTTTGCCCCATTCTTCCCGACGTGCAACCCACCACTACAACGGTTGCAGATTGGCGTACTGTAGCACCAGCCATTTCGAGCCGGCCTTGTGAAAATTCACCTGGACCCGTGCATGGGCCCCATTGCCTTCAAAATTAAGCACCACCCCTTCGCCAAACACTTTGTGTTGCACCTGCTGCCCCAAACCCAAGCCAGTATCGGTGCCACTGTCGCTGTTGCTTCTGGGGCTCACCCCTTTTCGCGGAGCAGTTTTGGCATAGGTGGTAGGGCGGGTAACGGTTCCGGACAGGCGTACTTCCTGCACCAGTTGTGCGGGAATATCCCGCACGAAGCGCGACACCGGGTTATAGCTTTCGCCACCGTATAACCGGCGCACTTCGGCAAAGGTCATATACAGCTTGTGCATAGCGCGGGTAATACCCACGTAGCACAGCCTGCGCTCCTCCTCGAGACGGCCGGGTTCTTCACAGGACAGCTTATGGGGAAACAGGTTTTCCTCCATACCCACCATAAACACCAGGGGAAACTCCAGGCCCTTGGCGGAGTGCAGGGTCATCAACTGTACTGCGTCTGCGTCGCGCTCGGCCTGGCGGTCCCCGGCATCGAGCGCCGCTTCATCGAGAAATTGCGGCAGGGGCGGTTGCGTGAGGTCCTGCACCTCGAAGCCCTGACAGGCCGTTACCAGCTCGCCGAGGTTCTCGACCCGGGTCTGGCCGCGCTCGCCTTTTTCCAGGCGATGGAATTCCAGCAGCCCGGTGCGCTGTAACACGTGCTCGGCGATCTCCCCCAGCGACAGGTCGACGGTTTCATCGCGCAAGCTGGTCACCAGCTGTTGAAAGCCGCGCACCGCGTTGGCGGCGCGCCCGGTTAACTGCGGCAACGTGTGTTCCACCGCCTGCCACAGGGAAACCTGACGCTGCCGGGCCTGCTCGCGAATTTGTTGCAGGGTCTTGTCGCCAATACCACGGGTCGGTGTATTAATTACCCGTTCGAAGGCTGCATCGTCGTCGGGATTGACGAGTAACCGCAGGTAGGCGAGGGCATTTCTGATTTCGAGGCGTTCGTAGAAACGGTGCCCGCCGTGAATATGGTAGGGAATTTGCGCCCGCAGGAGGGCTTCCTCGAGGACCCGCGATTGCGCGTTGGACCGGTACAGCACCGCGGCGCTGTGCCGGCTGTTGCCCTGTGTAATCCATTCCTCGATACGTTCAGCGACAAAGCGCGCTTCGTCCTGTTCGTTAAAACCCGCGTACAGAGAAATGGGCTCCCCGTCCTGACCCGCAGTCCACAGGGTTTTGCCCATACGCCCCACATTGCGTGCAATCATGGCGTTGGCCGCATGCAAAATGGTGGCGGTGGAGCGGTAATTCTGTTCGAGGCGCACCGTTTCCACGTCGCCGAAGTCGCGCACAAAATTCTGAATGTTTTCGATGCGCGCCCCGCGCCAGCCGTAGATCGATTGATCGTCGTCCCCAACCGCGGTAACCGTCGCGCCACCCCCCGCGAGCAACCGCAGCCAGGCGTACTGTATGGCATTGGTGTCCTGAAATTCGTCCACCAGAATATGGGCAAAGCGTTGCTGGTAGTGCTGCAATAGTTCCGGCCTGTGCAGCCACAACTCGTGGGCGCGCAACAACAGCTCGCCAAAATCCACCACGCCGCCCCGTTGACAGGCTTCTTCGTAGCCGCGATAAACCTGCAACATCGCGCTGGTATATGGATCGCTGGTTGGCTGAATGTGGTCCGCCCGCAAGCCCTCGTCCTTTTGACTATTGATATACCACTGGGCCTGCCGATGGGGCCACCGTTCGGGATCGATACCCAACGTCGTGTATACGCGCTTAATCAGCCGCAACTGATCGTCGGCATCGAGGATCTGGAAGTTTTCCGCGAGGCCCGCGTCCTGCCAATGGGCTTTTAACAGGCGGTGGGCGAGGCCGTGGAAAGTGCCAACCCACATGCCCTGCGGCGAAACACCGAGTAAATGCTCGATACGCTCGCGCATTTCCCGCGACGCCTTGTTGGTAAAGGTCACCGCCAGCAGTGCGTGGGGCGAAATGCGCTGAGCGCGCACCAGCCAGGCGATGCGATGCACCAGTACGCGAGTCTTACCGCTACCCGCGCCAGCCAGCACCAGCAAATGCTGGTCGGTGCTGCTCACCGCCTGCCGCTGGGCCGGGTTCAGTTCGTCAATTATTTGCGAGACATCCATGGGGGTCGGATTCTACCAGATCAAACACTGCCTACGGCGCGAAGCGGGCAATGTTCCCGCCCTCACGTCAATTAAATGGGACGTCCCGGTCTTTTTCCGGTAAATTATTTACAATGGTTCGCCTACTGTTCCTGCGCGCTATGCGGAGTTTGCCCATTGACACCAGCCACCCTGCCATCAGATTCCCGTGAAACCTGCTGAGCTGACGCAGGCTATCAGCGACCAACTGCCGTGCCTGCGTAAATCCGAACGCAAGGTGGCGGAGTATATTCTCGCCAATCCCCACGGGGCGATCCGCATGCGCATCGTTGATCTCGCCGCGCAGGCCGACGTCAGCGAACCGACGGTTATACGTTTTTGCCGCGCGGTGGGTTGCAACGGCTTTCAGGATTTTAAACTGGCCCTTGCGCAACAATTGGCGGCGAGCCCCAGTTTTGGGCAGATTGCGGTTACCGATACGGATTCCGTCGCCGAATATACCTTCAAGGTATTTGATTCCACGGTGGATACCCTGTTAAAGGTTCGCGATCATCTGGATCTGGCGCTACTGGACCTGGCCGTGAAAGCGCTGTGCGCCGCCAAACGGGTTGAATTTTACGGCTTTGGCGCTTCGGCGGCGGTGGCGTTTGACGCCCAGCATAAGTTCTTTCGCCTGCAACTGGTAACCGCAGCTTATTCCGACCCGCACCTGCAGAATATGTCGGCCACCTCGCTGGAGCCCGGCGACGCGGTAGTGGCCATCTCCCAGTCCGGTCGCACCCGGGCGTTGCTCGACTCCATGGAGCTGGTCAAGCGCCGCGGGGCACAGGTGATAGCCCTTGCCCCCAGTGCCACCCCGGTGGCGCGGGCCGCAACCATACCCATCACCATCGACGTGAAAGAAGACATTCAGCTCTATACCCCCCTGTCCTCGCGTATCGCGCACCTGGCGGTGATCGACGTCCTCGCCATCGGTGTGGCCCAACACAAGGGCGCCGCACTGGCGGACCACCTGCTGCAATTGCAGGCCGGTTTGCAGGTGTTGCGGGTAGCGGAGGGGGAAGAGTAGACCCAGCGGCCGGGGCAGGTCATTCCACCGTAACGGACTTGGCCAGGTTGCGCGGCTGATCCACATCCGTGCCCTTGAGCACCGCCACGTGGTAGGACAACAATTGCAGGGGCAGGGTATAGATGATCGCTTCCAGACTCTCCGGGACATGGGGCATATTGAGCACGGTCAGTCCGGGCAGGGTGTCGAACCCGGCGTTGATATCGGCAAACACAAACAGCTCACCCCCCCGTGCCTGTACCGAATGTAAATTGGATTTCAACTTTTCCAGCAATTCGTTGCTGGGGGCCACCGCGACCACCGGCATGTCCGCATCCACCAGGGCCAGGGGGCCGTGTTTTAGTTCGCCAGCCGGGTAGGCCTCAGCGTGAATATAGGATATTTCCTTAAGTTTTAGCGCCCCTTCAAGAGCGATGGGGTATTGCACGCCGCGACCCAGAAACAGCGCGTGGTGCTTGTCGGCGAAGCGCTCAAAAACCCGTTCGATTTCGCCGTCGATGGCCAGGACATCAGTGCACAGCGCCGGCAGTTGCTGTAACGCGGCGACTAACTGTTGTTCCCGCTCCGCCGACAGTCCATGGTGGCGGCCCAGGGCAATGCACAATAACTGTAAAGCCACCAACTGGGTGGTAAATGCTTTCGTGGACGCGACACCAATCTCGGGCCCCGCGCGGGTCAAAATGGCGAGTTCGGACTCCCGCACCAGGGCGCTGTTGGGCACGTTGCACACCGCCAGCGTTCCCAGGTAACCGGCCGTTTGCGCTGCGCGCAGCGCCGCCAGTGTGTCGGCAGTCTCGCCGGACTGGGAAATGGTCACAAACAGGCTGTTGGCGGGCACCACCACCCGGCGATAGCGGTACTCGCTGGCAACTTCCACCTGGCAGGGAATGCCGGCCCAGGCCTCCAGCCAGTAGCGGGCCACCAGGCCGGCGTGGTAACTGGTGCCACACGCGACGATATGAATATGCTGCACCCGTGGAAAAAGTGCCTCCCCCCGTGCACCAAACGCTTCTGCAAGCACCCGTTGGTGGTCGATGCGGCCCTGCAGGGTGGCCGCCAGAACGGCGGGCTGCTCAAAGATTTCCTTGAGCATATAGTGGCGAAATTTACCCTTGTCGGACTGGTCGTCAGTTTCCGCCAGGGTGACCAGCCGTCGCTCGATCGGCGCGCCATCACTGCCGACGATATGAAACTCATTACCGCGAACTTCGGCAATGTCGCCCTCTTCCAGAAACACAAAACGGTCCGTTACCTGACCCAACGCCAACGGGTCGGAGGCGATAAAATTTTCTTCTATACCCACGCCCAGCACCAATGGGCTGCCACTGCGCGCCGCCACCAGGGTCCCGGGGGCCGTCGTGGAAATCACCCCCAGAGCATAGGCACCCTCCAGTTGCGCAACGGTTTTTTGTACGGCCTCGAGCAGCGATCCGGCGTTTTTGCTGTTTTGCTCTACCAGGTGGGCCACCACTTCCGTATCCGTATCACTGACAAACCGATAGCCAGCAGCAACCAGCTGGGCTCTTAGTTCCTGGTGGTTTTCAATGATGCCGTTGTGCACCACGGCAACCGGCCCTGAACAATGTGGGTGAGCATTTACTTCGTTGGGAACGCCGTGAGTTGCCCAGCGAGTGTGGGCGATCCCCAGCCCGCCGCGAATCGGCTTAGCCGTCAGTTCGGCATCCAGATTGGCCACCTTACCCGCCTGCTTGAGGCACTGGAGCAAGCCCTGCTGGTCAATTACCGCGATCCCGGCGGAATCGTAACCACGGTATTCCAGGCGCTTGAGCCCCTCCAGCAAAATGCCCGTGACATTGCGTTGTGCCACCGCGCCGACAATCCCACACATGTTGCTACTCCCCGTCCTTGCGCCGCGGGCGGGACCAGTTGTCCACGGAGCGCTGCTTGCCGCGGGCAACGGCCAGGCTGTGGTCGGACACATCGTGGGTAATGGTGGACCCGGCACCGACGGTCGCCCCGTCGCCCACTACGACCGGCGCCACCAGAGAGGTATTCGAGCCGATAAAGGCACCGTCGCCAACGACGGTTTTGTGCTTGTTGACCCCGTCGTAATTGCAGGTAATGGTACCGGCGCCAATATTCACACCCGCGCCGAGCTCCGCATCCCCCACATAACTGAGATGATTAATTTTGCTGCCAGGCCCCACCTGGGCCTGTTTGGTTTCGACAAAATTACCAATTTTGGCGCCCTCGCCAAGGTGGGTACCCTGACGCAGGCGCGCAAACGGCCCCACTTCCGCGCCGTCTTCGATGCGCACCGGGCCCTCGATCACGGAATGGGCCTTGATCACCACGCCGCTGCCAATATCCGCATCCCGAATAACGGTATTCGGACCAATACGCACATTATCCCCAAGAGTCACCTGACCCTCGAACACGCAATTGACGTCGATGTGGACATCGCGCCCGGCGCTCAGCTGACCGCGACAGTCGAACCGGTCGGGATCGGCCAGGCTGACGCCACTATCCATAAGTTGTGCCGCCAGGCGGCGCTGATAATAACGCTCCAGGCTGGCTAACTGGGCGCGGGTATTGACCCCCTGCACCTCTTCCGCCGCCAGGGGTCGCAACGTCTGAATGCTGTAGCCTTGTTGCCTGGCCAGGGCGATGATGTCGGTCAGGTAGTATTCGTGCTGATTATTATCATTGCCAACGCTCGGTAGACACTGACGCAAACAGTCGCTGCCCAGCGCCAGCACCCCGGTGTTGACTTCGTTAATCGCCAGTTGTTCTTGCGTCGCATCTTTTTGTTCAACGATGCCAACCACTTCCCCCGCGGCGTCGCGCACGATGCGCCCGTACCCCGTCGGATCGCCGAGCTCCACCGTTAACAATGCCAATGTTTTTCCCTTCACGCGCGCCACCAGGGCCTTAAGGGTGGCGCTTGCGATCAGCGGCACATCGCCGTACAAAATTAACACAATGCTGTCAGTGGACAGCGCTGGCAGGGCCTGCAAAACCGCATGGCCCGTACCCAACTGCTGCGTTTGTTCCACCCATTGGAGGTGGGGATTAGCCAGTCGCTTGCGCACCGTGTCGCCGCCCGCGCCGGTGACCACGATTAAATTCCCGTCGGCAAGCGTTCTTGCGGTGGTCAGGACATGGCCCAGCAATGGGCGGCCCGCCAGCGGGTGCAGAACCTTGGGCAGGGAGGAGCCCATGCGCGTACCCTGTCCCGCGGCGAGGACAACTATATCGACTGCCATAACGACCGTATCTCCAGTTCGGTTCCAGCCACAGTTTATGGCTTTGGCTGGCGAATGAGAAACGCTGTTTGCACGGCGTTGCTGATACCCACAGCGGTTATCGCTACCGACAAAAAAGGCAGCCGAGGCTGCCCTTTTTTGCCCCTGGCGGCTAGCGTCCCGACGCTCGGCGACGCAATTCCTCCACCGTGCGAAGACGCGCCGTCGCTTCGGCTAGACGGGCCGCTGCGCGGGAATAATCCACTTCGCTGCTCTGGTTTTTCATATCGATCTCAGCCTGCTTGCGCGCTTCCACGGCCGCGGCCTCATCGATGTCGTGCGCCCGCTGAGCTGTATCCGCAAGGATGGTGATCGTATGCGGCTGTACTTCGAGGTAGCCTCCGGAGAGGTAAAAAACTTCCTCCTCGCCGTGGGGTTTGAGCAGTCGAACCGGTCCCGGGTTAAGCGCGGTCAACAAGGGCGCATGGCCATAGTTAATGCCGAGCTCGCCCATTTGGCCGGTGGCAACAACCATTTCCACAACACCGGAAAACAACGCTTCCTCGGCGCTTACAATGTCGCAATGAACTGTCATTGCCATAATCCTGATCTCTTCCGTAGCGCTGTGTGACTACTGTTTCAGCGTTTTTGCCCGCTCAACGGCTTCCTCGATAGAGCCCACCATGTAGAACGCCTGTTCCGGCAAATCGTCGTACTCGCCGTCGAGAATCCCTTTAAAGCTGTTGATGGTATCTTTCATGGAGACGTATTTACCCGGGCTGCCAGTGAAAACTTCCGCCACAAAGAATGGCTGCGACAGGAAGCGTTGAATTTTCCGCGCGCGGGCGACAATCAACTTGTCCTCTTCCGACAACTCGTCCATACCCAGAATCGCGATAATGTCCCGCAGCTCCTTATAGCGCTGCAGCACCGACTGCACGCCGCGCGCCACGTTGTAGTGATCGTGGCCGATCACCAGGGGGTCGAGCAGGCGGGAGGTGGAATCCAGCGGATCCACCGCCGGATAAATACCGAGCTCGGCGATCTGGCGCGACAGTACCAGGGTGGCGTCGAGGTGGGCAAAGGTGGTGGCGGGGGAGGGGTCAGTCAAGTCATCCGCGGGCACATAGACCGCCTGGAAAGACGTGATGGAACCGGTTTTGGTGGAAGTAATACGCTCCTGCAATACGCCCATTTCCTCTGCTAACGTGGGCTGGTAACCCACCGCGGAGGGCATCCGGCCCAACAACGCGGATACTTCGGTACCCGCCAGGGTGTAACGGTAGATATTGTCCACAAACATCAACACGTCGCGGCCTTCGTCGCGAAAGTGTTCCGCCATGGTCAGACCCGTGAGAGCGACCCGCAGACGGTTGCCCGGGGGCTCGTTCATCTGGCCGTACACCAACGCCACTTTGTCCAGTACGTTCGACTCTTTCATTTCGTGATAAAAGTCGTTTCCTTCCCGCGTGCGCTCCCCCACGCCGGCAAATACGGAAAACCCGGAGTGCTCCATGGCGATATTGCGAATCAGCTCCATCAGGGTTACGGTTTTACCCACGCCCGCGCCACCGAACAAACCGATTTTGCCCCCCTTGGCGATGGGCATAATCAGGTCGATAACCTTGATCCCGGTCTCCAGCAACTCAATCGCTGAAGACTGATCGGCATACGCCGGCGCTTTGCGATGGATCGGCATATTCTTTTCGGCGTCGATGGGGCCCGCTTCATCGATGGGATTGCCCAGCACATCCATAATACGGCCCAGTGTGCCCTGACCAACCGGAACCGAAATAGCGCCGCCGGTGTTGGCTACAACCAGTCCACGGCTCACGCCTTCGGAGGAACCCATGGCGATGGTGCGCACCACGCCATCCCCCAATTGTTGCTGCACTTCCAGAGTAAGGCCCTTGCCATCGACAACCAGTGCATCATAAATATTGGGGACCTGATCGCGCGGGAATTCCACGTCGATCACCGCGCCGATAATTTGCACAATACGTCCGCTACTCATTTCCAATTCCTCTCAACAAAAACCTGTTAATCTGGTTAGTCCGCCTGCACTGCCCGCGCTTCGTTATACAGCCGCCGCGCCACCAACGATTTCCGACAATTCCTGCGTGATCGCCGCCTGGCGCGCCTTGTTGTACAGCAGCTCCAGTTCGTCAATTAATTCGCCGGCATTTTCCGTGGCGTTCTTCATCGCCACCATACGCGCAGCCTGTTCACAGGCCTTGTTTTCAATCACGCTCTGATAAACCTGCGACTCGACGTAACGCATCAACAAACCGTCGAGCAGATCCCTGGCGTCGGGCTCGTAAATATAGTCCCAGTAGTGCTTCATGGCTTTATCGTCGGCCGCTTCCAGGGGCAACAACTGGGCCACTTCAGCCCGCTGTGTCATGGTATTCACAAACTCGTTGCCGACTACATACAGGCGATCGATCTTGCCCTGATTAAAGTGATCCAGCATCACCCGCACACCACCGATCAGGTCTTCCGCCGCGGGCTGATCGCCCATGTCGCGAACTCTGGCGACCACGTTGCCGCCCACCGCCGCGAAAAATGCCGCGGCCTTGCTACCGATGGTACAGATTTCGGTTTCAGCGCCCCGTTCGCTCCATGCCTTCATTTCCTTGACCACCGCTTTGAACAGGTTAATGTTCAAACCGCCACACAGACCGCGGTCGGTGGAGACAATAATGAACCCGACGCGCTGCACTTCCCGGCTCTCGAAATACCGGTGCCGGTATTCGGGGTTGGCATTGGCGATGTGGCTGATCACCGCGCGGATACGCTGTGCGTAGGGTTTACCCAGCGCCATGCGATCCTGGGCGCGGCGCATTTTACTGGCCGCCACCATCTCCATGGCGCTGGTGATCTTCTGCGTACTTTTTACGCTGTTGATCTTGGTTTTAACTTCTTTTCCGACTGCCATATGCTGTGTGCCCGTTGCTCTAGTTGAGCGCTACCGTTACCAGGTTTGCGTGGCGACAAACTTATCGAGGGCGGCCTTGAAGCTCGCCTCAATATCATTGTTCCAGTCGCCGCTTTTGTTGACCTGGGCCAGCAGATCCGCATGTTCGGATTTCATATAGGAAATGAGGGCCGCCTCAAAATCACCGATTTTATTGACTTCGATATTTTTTAGATAACCGTTGGTGGCCGCAAATAGCACCACACCCATTTCCGCGACACTCATCGGCGAGTACTGCGCCTGTTTCATCAGCTCGGTGACCCGCTGGCCGTGTTCAAGCTGCCCGCGGGTGGCCTCGTCGAGGTCCGATGCAAACTGCGAAAACGCTGCCAGCTCCCGATACTGCGCCAGCGCCAGTCGAATACCGCCGCCCAGTTTCTTGATGATTGTGGTTTGCGCCGAACCGCCTACGCGGGATACGGAAAGACCGGCGTTCATCGCCGGCCGAATTCCGGAATTGAACAGGTCGGTCTCCACGAAAATCTGTCCATCGGTGATCGAAATCACGTTGGTGGGCACAAACGCCGACACGTCGCCAGCCTGGGTTTCGATAATTGGCAGGGCCGTGAGCGAACCGGTTTTACCCTTGACCGCGCCTCCAGTGAATTTTTCCACATACTCGGCATTGACTCGGGACGAGCGCTCGAGCAGTCGGGAGTGCAAATAAAACACGTCGCCGGGATAGGCCTCGCGGCCCGGCGGGCGGCGCAGCAACAGGGAGATCTGGCGATAGGCCCAGGCCTGCTTGGTCAGATCGTCGTAAACGATCAGGGCATCCTGGCCGCGATCCCGATAATACTCACCCATGGTGCAACCCGTGTAGGGCGCCAGAAACTGCATGGCCGCCGGGTCGGACGCGGTGGCGGCAACCACAATGGTATGCTCCATGGCACCGTGTTCTTCGAGCTTGCGCACGATATTGGCAACGGTGGAGCTTTTTTGTCCAATCGCCACATACACGCATTTAATTCCCGTGCCTTTCTGGTTGATAATGGCATCGATGGCAATGGCGGTTTTACCGATCTGGCGGTCGCCGATAATCAATTCGCGCTGACCACGCCCCACCGGCACCATGGCGTCAATTGCCTTCAGCCCGGTCTGCACTGGCTGGTCAACGGATTTACGCTCAATCACCCCCGGCGCTACTTTCTCTATAGCGTCACTCAGCTTGGCGCCAATCGGCCCCTTGCCGTCGATGGGGTTACCAAGCGCATCCACCACGCGGCCTTCCAGCTCCGGGCCAATGGGTACTTCGAGGATGCGGCCCGTGCAACGCGCCTTCTTGCCTTCCGCCAGGCCCTGGTAATCCCCCAGCACCACCGCGCCGACCGAGTCGCGCTCAAGGTTGAGGGCCATGCCGTACAGGCCGCCGTCAAACTCGATCATTTCCCCGTACATGACTTCGGCGAGGCCGTGGATACGTACAATGCCGTCTGACACAGAAACGATTGTGCCTTCGTTTTTTGCCTCAGTGGCAACATCAAGACTATCTATGCGTTGCTTGATGATGTCGCTGATCTCGGATGGATTCAGTTGTTGCATTCTCGATTCCTCGAACCTACGTATTTAATGCCTGTGAATTTAATACTTACGAACTTAATGTCTCGGCGAGCCGGGCCAGTCGACCGCGCACGGAACCGTCAATGGTGGTGTCGCCGGCTCGGATGATTGCACCGCCGCGCAGCGCGGGGTCAATCGACACGGTAATAGCAACCTTTCTCTGCAACCGCTTGGTGAGGGCCGCTTCCAACCTTTCCTGTTGCCCCGCATCAAGTTCGCTGGTGGCGATAACTTCGACCTTCTGGGTCTTCTCGAGATCAGCCCTGAGCACTTCGAACTGCTCGGCAATATGTGGCAGCAACGACAGGCGGCGATTTTCCGCCAGGGTATGCACAAAATTTATGCCTTTGGCATCCAGCGCATCGCCGGCGGTCGCCACTACCTTCTCAGCCTTGGCCGCCGGGGTCAGACTGGGAGAAGACAGCAAACTGGCCACGGTTGCGTTTTGTGTAAGCGCAGTCAGCAGCCTCAACATCGAAGACCATTGGGGCAACGCATCAGCCGCCACCGCGAACTCAAACGCCGCTTTTGCATAGGGGCGCGCCAGGGTGCTTAATTCCGCCATTGCGTCTTCGCCTACAGTTGCGCGGCAAGTTCGTCAATCAGGTCGCGATTGGCGTCCCGATCAATTGCACGCTCGAGAATTTTTTCCGCGCCAGCCACCACCAGAGTTGCCAATTGCCCGCGCAATTCTTCGCGGGCGCGGTTCATCTCCTGGGCAATATCGGCCTGGGCAGCGGCCTTCAGGCGCTCACCTTCTTCGCGGGCCTTATCCTTGGACTCCTCGATAATCTGGGTTGAGCGCTTCTTGGCTTCTTCGATCAGCGCCGCGGCCTGCAGTTTGGCCTCTTTCAACTGATCGGTCGCCTTATCCTGCGCAAGCTCCAAATCGCGCAGCGCTCGATCCGCAGCGTCCAGGCCGTCGGCGATCTTTTTTTGCCGCTCTTCCATGGCGGCGATCAAAGCCGGCCAGACAAACCTCATGCAAAACCATACAAAGATGGCAAATGAAATAATCTGGCCGAGTATCGTTAAATTGATGTTCACACCAATACCCCTTGAGTTAACCGCCTACGGTCTCGTGTTAGCACTGACCTGAAGTCTGTTAGCCGCCTGTCTTGGTGAAAATCAGGAACAGACTAATACCTACACCGATCATGGGCACAGCGTCGAGCAGGCCCATAGCAATGAAAAACTGGGTACGCAGCACCGGAATCAACTCCGGCTGGCGCGCGCCACCTTCCAGAAACTTGCCACCGAGGATGCCTACACCGATTGCTGCGCCAACCGCAGCCAGGCCCATCAGAATTGCACCAGCCAGAAAAATTAATGAGATTTCCATTTTTGCTCCCGTCTTATCGTCGAACGTTGGTTAAAAAAAGTACGCTGTTTGCACAAGTAGTTAGTGATGATCGAAAGCCATGGCCAGGTAGACAATGGTCAACACCATAAAAATAAACGCCTGTAGCACAATAATCAGAATATGGAAAATCGCCCAGGGCACCGACAGCACCCATTGCGCCCAAAACGGCAGCAGGGCGATCAGTATAAAGATCATCTCGCCGGCGTACAGGTTGCCAAACAACCGCAGGCCCAGTGACACCGGCTTGGCAACCAGGTTGACCACCTCGAGAAAAAGATTGACCGGCAGACCCCATTTGCCAAAGGGTTGCAAGGAGAGTTCCGCGGCAAAACCCTTGACCCCTTTTTGCTTTACGCTGAAATAAACCACCAGCAAAAACACGCTGAGGGCCAGTCCCATGGTGATATTGACGTCCGTGGAGGGCACGACTTTCAGATACGGTACCCCCAGCAGGCTGGCCGCGTGGGGTATAAAGTCGATGGGCACCAGATCCATGACGTTCATCAGCAATACCCACACGAAAATCGTCAGGGCCAGCGGCGCAATCAGGCGGTTGCTGTGGTGGAACATGCCCTTGACGTTGTCATCGACAAACTCGACAACCATTTCCACCATATTCTGCAGACCGGAGGGCACGCCGACCGTGGGGTTTTTTGCAACTTTATAAAACAACCAGGAAAACAACATGCCAAGAACGAGGGAAAATCCGAAAGTGTCCACATTGAGAGCCCAGAAACCCATTTGTGCGGCTTCTGCGCCGTCGCGGGCAAAACCCCAACTGCCATCCGGAAGCCGACCATAGGTTAAATTGGTCAGGTGGTGGGCTATATATTCCCCGGACGTCATGTTTGCACTGGCCATCTACTGTATTTCCTGCCTATGGTTTGTGATGTCTTCGCGTCTGTCTCGGCCCGTATCTGGCCGTCACTTTTTACGCCGCGCGGGGCACGATTCCATTAGCGCGGCCGGTTATTTGCGAATCCCTCCAGGGCCGGCGCCACCCAGTACCCACTGTGCACAACAATAAGGGTAGCGAACAACACCAGCGCGTTGCGGGTGTCGCCAAGCGTGTCCAGGACGCTGAACGCCACAGCCAGACTTACTACCACCACCAAAAACTTTCCCACAGCGCCGATATAAAAATTCCGCGCCACTTCTGCCGCGGGAGCGGCGATGGCCGCTTTAAGGGCCATCCATACATAAAAGCCGTTGGCTGCGGTGCTGGTCAGGCCACCGACCGCCACCGCGGCTACCGCCGTGGTGTCATACACGGCCGCGACACCGATCAGCAGCGCACTCAGGACTAACTGCAATACAATCAGTCGATAAGCCAGCTTGCGGTCGCGCCTTGGTGCAATGCTCACATCGGCCCGCCGTCGAAGAACCTGCCCGACTTGCGCGCGGGATGCAAGCTGGTTCGAAAGGGAAAACTCCCTTGAAATTCAATGCGCTGGTTAGTCCCAACCAAAGCGCCGCGCATTATAGTTACGTCGTCGCGATGAATCAACACAATCTCCCCGCCACAGCGGTTTACTTGCCGCGGTAAACCAAGCGCTCGGGTCGCCAAACCCTATTTTATGTGACCCAGGAGTCCGTCGAGCTCATCCAGGCTGTTGTAACTAAAGATTACCTGGCCCCGCCCGGAGACCTGATGCTTTATGCGCACCGGCACTCCCACCTGTTCGGCCAGTTTTTCCTCCAGGGCACTGACATCGTGCGCACCCGGCTGCTGCGTTTGCTGGGACGCGCCACTCGCCGGTTTGGTCTGGCCCTTTAAAATGCCGCGCACCAACTCCTCAGTCTGGCGCACCGACAAGCCTTTCTGCACGGCTTTGCGCGCCGCCTCGATTTGTTCCCGATCAGACAGGGCGAGTAACGCGCGGCCGTGCCCCATATCCAGATCACCGTGTTCGAGCATGCGATAAACATCCCCGGACAGGGTGGACAGGCGCATCAGGTTGGCCACGGTCGCGCGGGATTTGCCCACGGCGTCGGCCACCTGCTGTTGCGTCAGGCCGAACTCGTCCTGCAGGCGCAGCAGCGCTCGAGACTCTTCGATCGGGTTAAGGTCCTCCCGTTGGATATTCTCTATCAGCGCCATTGCGATGGCGGCCTGATCCGGCACATCCTTGACAACTACGGGGACGGTTTCCAGCCCGGCCAACTGGGCGGCGCGCCAGCGCCGCTCCCCGGCAATGATTTCGTATTTGTCGGCGGCGACCGCGCGTACCACCACCGGTTGAATAACCCCCTGTCGCCGAATGGATTCGGCCAGTTCTTCGAGGGAATCCTGACGCATGTCCCGGCGGGGTTGATATTGGCCCCTGCACAGCTTTTCCACCGGCATCTCCCTGACGGACGGTTGCGCGGCACTCGCCGTCGCGGCAGCCTCTTCCGGGGTCTCGCTGTCCAGGCCCAGGAGCGCATCCAGCCCCTTGCCTAACCCTTTACGCTTCGCGCTCATTTCATCCACGTTCCCAAATTTAATTTAGCAGCCGCTATTAATGCTTTCGTTCCTTTGTCGAACCTTGGTGATGGTGCTCGTTAACCCTCTGTAGCGACAGGTCGGGCGGTGGTTCTGATCACGGTTTTGTGGCGCCGTAAAATCTCTCCAGCCAGCCCCAGGTAAGCTACCGCGCCCCTGGAGTGACGGTCGTGAGCCAACACCGTTTTACCAAAACTTGGCGCCTCGGCAAGGCGTACATTGCGCGGAATAACCGTGCGGTAAACCCGCTCGCCAAAATAACTGTGCAGCTGCTTGGAAACCTCGTCAGTCAGGCCGTTACGGGAATCATACATGGTGCGTAAGATTCCCTCGACCCGCAGTTTCGGGTTAAGTTTTTTGGCGATTGCGGCGATGGTGTTAATCAGTTCCGACAGACCCTCGAGGGCGTAATATTCGCACTGCATGGGCACGATAACACTATCGCTCGCTACCAGCGCATTGACGGTCAGCATACTCAGGGAGGGGGGGCAATCGATAATGGTGATGTCGTAGCGCCCGGCCACCTCGGTCACCGCCTGTCGCAACCGCCGCTCCCTGTTTTCCAGGCGCAGCAACTCCACTTCCGCCGCCGTCAGGTCTCTATTCGCCGGTAGCAGATCGTAGCCGGCCTCCGGGCACGGGCAGATGACTTCTGCCGTTGCTACGCGGCCCGTCAGCACATCGTATGCAGTAGACTCAAGAGCGTTCTTATCGACGCCGCTGCCGGTAGTGGCGTTGCCCTGGGGGTCCAGATCAATCAGGAGTACCCGCTTACCGTAAGTGGCAAGTGCCGCAGCCAGGTTAACACTGGTGGTAGTTTTGCCAACTCCGCCTTTCTGGTTGGCTATGGCAAAGATATGGCTCAAGATTTTTCCCGTTTGCGTTATGCGTTACACCGATACTTCAGGTGACGCGGGTGGTGTTTGACTGTTTATAACAACCAGGTGCCGGGCGCCCTCCACCCCGGGTACCCGCAACGTGTGGCAGGCCACGACCTTATAGGGTTTTGGCAACGCCCTCAACTCCTGATCGGGTCGACGTCCTTTCATGGCATACAGGTTTCCCGCTACCGTTTTCAACTGCGCACAGGCGGTTACCATGTCGCCCGTTGCCGCGAACGCGCGACTGATAACCCCGTCAAATTGTCGCTGCGGCCGATAGCTCTCCACCCGATGTTGTACGACGTCCACATTATCCAGCCGCAGCACGGTTTTAGCGTGTACCAGAAAGCGGGTTTTCTTGCCGTTGCTATCCAGTAACGTAAATCGGGCTTCGGGGATTGCCACCGCCAGGGGCAGCCCCGGTAGCCCGGCGCCGGTACCCACGTCTATAAACTCTCTCCCTTCCAGGTAGGCCGCGATGCTGAGGCTGTCCAGTATGTGGCGGGCGACGACTTCGTGCGGATCGGTAATCGCCGTCAGGTTATACGTTCGATTCCAGCGGCCCATCAGGGCGACAAAGTCGAGCAACACCCTTATCTGCTGAGCGCTCAGGCCAAGCCGCAGCGCAGCCAGCCCCGTTGTCAGCTGGGTGTGCAGGGCGCGTTGTTGTTCTTCAGCAAAATCCGCCATTTTTTTGGCCCTGATTGACCTCGATTATCAGGCGGTTTTTTTTATCAAGGCCGTCTTTTTTTTCAAAAATATTAGCAGGATGGCGATAGCCGCGGGCGTTACGCCGGGAATCCGCGCCGCCCGCCCCAGGGAATCCGGGCGCGCGGCCTCGAGCTTTTGCTTGACCTCGTTGGACAACCCGGTTATCGACCGATAATCAAAATCTGGCGGTATCTGCGTATTTTCCTGGCGGCGCAGGCGCTCTATGTCCTGCTGTTGGCGATCTATGTAACCGGCATATTTGGCGGCTATCTGGATCTGCTGGGCCACAGTTGGATCGACCGCCGGTCCATCCGTCAGATTAGCCACAGTTGCGTAATCCAGTTCGGGCCGCTTGAGCAATTCGTACAAACTGTATTCCCGAGTGAGGGGGTTATCGCTCACGCTGTTGATTTTTTCCGCCGCGGCGCTACCCGGTTGCACCCAGGTGGAACGCAGCCGCTGGCTTTCCATTTCGATGGCGTCCCGTTTGGTGTTGAATGCCCGCCAGCGCGTCTCGTCGACCAGACCCAGTTCCCGGCCTTTTTCAGTCAGCCGCAAATCCGCGTTGTCTTCGCGCAACAGCAGTCTGTATTCAGCGCGACTGGTGAACATACGGTAGGGCTCACTGGTACCCAGGGTAATCAGGTCGTCCACCAGCACCCCCAGATACGCCTCGTCCCGGCGGGGACACCAGGCCGCCTTTTGTTGGACCTGCAGCGCTGCGTTGGCGCCGGCCAGCAGGCCCTGCACGGCTGCCTCTTCGTAGCCGGTCGTGCCATTGATCTGACCGGCGAAATAAAGGCCTTTTATAAATCGGGTTTCCAGGGAGTATTTGAGGTCCTGGGGGTTAAAAAAATCGTATTCGATGGCGTAACCCGGACGGGTGATATGGGCGCGCTCAAATCCTTGCATGGATTGCACGACGGCCAGTTGCACATCGAACGGCAGGCTGGTGGAAATGCCGTTGGGATACAGCTCCCGGGTGGACAGCCCTTCCGGTTCGATAAACACCTGGTGGCTGGTTTTTTCCGCGAAGCGCACCACTTTGTCTTCAATGGAAGGGCAGTAACGGGGACCGACCCCGTCAATCACGCCGGTGTACAGCGGGGAGCGATCCAGTCCTGCCCGAATAATGTCGTGGGTGCGCTCATTGGTATGGGTTATCCAGCAACAGGTCTGCCGGGGGTGTTGTGCGACATCACCCAGATAGGACATAACCGGTTCGGGTTGGTCGCCCCACTGTTCCTGTAAACCGTCAAAAACTACCGACCGGGCATCTATACGCGGCGGCGTGCCCGTCTTCAGGCGATCGACGCGAAATGGCAATTCCCGCAAACGTTGCGCCAATTTTATCGATGGCGGGTCGCCCGCGCGGCCACCGGCGTGATTTTCCAGTCCAATATGGATTTTCCCGCCGAGAAACGTCCCGGCGGTGAGTACCACCGCCGGCGCGAGAAAGCGCAGACCCGACTGGGTAACCACCCCAAGCACCCGCTCGCCTTCGACAATCAGATCATCCACCGCTTGTTGGAAAATGCTCAGATTAGGCTGACTTTCCAGCGCCTGACGAATAACGGATTTATATAACGCCCGATCCGCCTGGGCACGGGTAGCCCGCACCGCGGGCCCCTTGCGGGCGTTGAGGACACGAAATTGTATGCCGGCCATGTCGGTGGCAGTGGCCATGGCGCCGCCGAGCGCGTCAACCTCCTTGACCAGATGGCTTTTGCCGATACCGCCAATCGCCGGATTGCACGACATCTGCCCCAGGGTTTCTACGTTGTGTGTCAACAGCAGGGTGTTGCAACCCATGCGGGCTGCTGCCAGGGCGGCCTCGGTCCCGGCGTGGCCGCCACCGATAACGAGGACATCGAAACTAACGGGATGGCGCATATGGCTCATTCACAGAAAATAACCTGGCCGCGCATTATAACGGGTGTCGTTGTCCAAGCACAGAAGCAGAAAAACAAAACAGAAACCCTAAAAAGTAAAGAAATAATTTATTCAGTTAAATAACCAAGTAATTTATTTTTATTGTTAATAGTCAAACCTTGTCTGTGAATAACCGCTCTATCTAACTGATTTTACTTTGTTTATTTATTTTGTTTGTGGTTGGCAACCCCTATCCTGTCGATGGATAGCCTGTGGTGGTCGGTTGTGTAACTTGCCTTGTGGCCGGTGGTGTTAATTATGTTGTTCTCGAAACAGCTGGATACTCAGTTTTATCCCACAGATTTAAACGCTGAATATGCAGGGGTTACCCACAGGAAATAAAACCCTTAGGGTCGTCAGAGAATTTCCCGCGCCTGGTATTCGTTGATTGCGTGGGGGTTTTTCATTAGAATGGCCGCCCTTTTGTATAATTGCCTGGCACACTCTGCCTCAATACGGATTTTCGGTCATGAAAAGAACGTTCCAACCCAGCGTTATAAAACGTAAGCGCACCCACGGTTTTCGTGCCCGGATGGCCACCAAGAATGGCAGGCAGGTCATCGGTCGTAGACGCGCGAAAGGACGCAAGCGTCTGGCTGCCTAAATCGGTCGCACCCAACACCCCGATATCGTGGCGGGAGCAGCGTTCGGCAGAGATAAACGGCTGTTAACTGCAAAGGACTATGCGGCGGTGTTCAAAAACCCGCCGTACAGAGTTTCCGATCAATACATGCTGTTACTGGCTCGCCCCAACGGACTGGGTTACTCTCGCCTGGGTTGTGTCGTCGCGAAGAAAAAAGTTCGTCGGGCGGTGGGACGCAACCGCATAAAAAGGGTGGCTAGAGACACGTTCCGACGGCAACAGCAGTTTTTGGTGCCCATGGATATAGTATTTATCGCACACCAAGGCCTGGACCTGTTGGCCCCCCAGGCGCAAACCGAATGCCTGCAAAAGAACTGGCAGCGCCTGGCGCGCCGCACAGAGCACCGGGGGGAGCAAAAATGATCGGCAAACTGCTGCGCGCAGCCATTAGAGGTTATCAGTACCTGATCAGCCCCCTGTTAGGCCCCACCTGTCGTTTTTACCCCACCAGTTCCGCTTATGGTGTGGAGGCACTTGAGAAACACGGTGCCGCAAAAGGGGGGTACTTAACCCTGCGCAGGCTTGCCAGGTGTCATCCCTTTCATCCTGGCGGCTGTGACCCGGTTCCGGAACCGGGTCAGTGGGCTCCCCACCGAAGCGAGTGAAATAACGTATGGATTGGCAACGCAGTTTATTGATCGGCGCCATAGTTCTGGTGTTTGGCGTGTTGTTTATTCGTTGGAACGATTTTCAGCAAACCCGGCAACCACCGCCGGCGGGGGGCGAGGAGGCGATGGTCGTTCCCAGCCTGAGTGCTGGCGACGTTCAGTCCAGCGGCGATTCCGCTATTCCCCTGGTGACGCAGCCGTCTTCGACGGCGGAACCCGGGCCACAAAAAAATGCGGCGCGACTGATTACGGTTCGTACCGATGTGCTGGATGTGGTGATAGACACCCTGGGCGGCGATATCGTCCGCGTGGCGTTACCCGAGCATCGAGTAACGGTGGCGGAAAATGCGGAACCTATCGTGATGCTGAACCGCACGGCAACACGCACCTATATTGCACAAAGCGGATTGATTGGTCAGAACGGCACGGATACCGGAGACGCCCGGCCGCTGTTCAGCGCTGCGCAGGACAACTACACCCTCGCTGAGGGTACGGACACTTTGACGGTAGCTCTGCGCTTACAGCAAGGTGATGTGGAGATCGAGAAACAGTTTATTTTTCGCCGCGGCGACTACTTGCTGAACGTGGACTACCGGATAAAAAACCGGGGCGAAACACCCTGGCAGGCCCATTTGTTCGGACAAATTCAACGGGATTCCTCCAATCCGAACGCAAGTAGTGGTGCTATGGCGCCGAGCCCATTTCTGGGGGCAGCATTCACCTCGGCCGAACACAACTACATCAAGAACGACTTTGACGACATTGCCGAAGGGCCCATCAAAACCACCAAACTCGGCGGTTGGGTGGCCATGGTGCAGCATTATTTTATTAGCGCCTGGGTACCGGACCAGCAACTGAACAACGAGTTTCTGCTGCGTAAACTGGGTAACCGGGATCTCTACACCATGGGCTTTACATCGCCAGCGCAGACCGTCCAGCCTGGCGAAGAGGGTCGCTTGGGGGCCGCGTTTTACGTCGGCCCCAAGGATCAGGCCACCCTCGAAAAAATATCACCCTACCTGGATTTAACCGTAGATTACGGTTGGTTGTGGTGGGTCGCCAAGCCGCTTTTCTACGGGCTGACGTTTTTCTACAGCGTGGTGGCTAATTGGGGTTGGTCCATTGTGTTACTGACGATACTGATTAAAGGGATTTTTTACCCCCTGTCCGCTGCCAGCTATCGCTCCATGGCGCGGATGCGCAAGTTGCAGCCGGAAATGAAGCGGCTGAAGGATTTGTACGGCGATGATCGGCAGAAGATGTCTCAGGAGACCATGAACCTGTACAAACGGGAAAAGGTCAATCCGCTGGGCGGATGTCTGCCGATGCTAATTCAGATGCCGGTGTTTATTGCGCTGTATTGGGTGCTGAACGAAAGTGTTGAGTTGCGCCACGCCCCCTGGATCTACTGGATCGTCGATTTGTCGGTGAAAGATCCCTTCTACGTATTGCCTATCCTCAATGGCGTGAGCATGTATTTTCTACAAACCCTGCAACCCGCGCCGCCGGATCCCACCCAGGCCAAGGTGATGAAAATAATGCCGGTGGCCTTTAGCTTCTTCTTTATGTTTTTTCCGGCCGGACTGGTGTTGTACTGGACCGTTAACAGCGTGTTGTCAATTGCTCAGCAGTGGGCGATCACGCGCAAAATAGAAGCAGCCAACTAAGGCTGTTGGTTGCCAGGCAAGGCTGATGGCTGCAACCCCATGGGTGATGACACCGAGGTAATCGCCGCAATCGCCACCGCGCCCGGACGCGGGGGGGTCGGTATTGTGCGGGTGTCGGGTCGCAATCTGGCGCCTGTGCTGGAACAACTGGTGGGCACCACCATACCGCCTCGCCATGCGCACTACTGCGAGTTCCGCGATGGGCGGGGGGAGGTAGTCGATCAGGGGCTGGCTTTGTTTTTCCCGGCGCCCAAATCCTTTACCGGCGAAGATGTGATAGAGCTGCACGGCCACGGCGGGCCGGTGGTGATGGATGCACTGTTAGCGCGAGTTATTGAGCTGGGTGCCCGGATTGCCCGGCCCGGAGAGTTTTCCGAGCGCGCGTTTTTAAACGGCAAGCTGGATCTGGCACAGGCGGAAGGCATCGCGGATCTGATTGCGGCGGATTCTGCCCTGGCGGCGCGCAATGCGCTGCGCACCCTGCAGGGAGCCTTTTCCCAGCGTATCCATGTTTTCACCGAAGCATTGGTGCGTCTGCGGGTGTATGTGGAGGCAGCCATTGATTTTCCCGAAGAGGATATCGATTTTTTATCGGAGGGAGCGGTTGGCAAAAGCCTCGATGAACTTATACAGAGTCTCGACCGCCTGGTGGCGGACGCCGGCCAGGGGGTATTGCTCCAGGAAGGCATGACGGTAGTCATAGCTGGCAAACCCAATGCCGGAAAATCCAGTCTGCTGAACAAATTGTCCGGGCGCGATAGTGCCATCGTGACCAGTATCCCGGGCACCACCCGCGATCTGCTGCGAGAGCGTATTGATATCGACGGAATGCCGCTGCATATAATTGACACGGCAGGGCTCAGGGACAGCGCTGATGAAGTTGAGCGGGAGGGTATACGCCGTGCCTGGGAGGAAATCGAACGGGCCGATCGGGTGCTGTTTATGGTCGACAGCACGGAATCTTCCAGCGTCGAACCCGCGCACCTGTGGCCGGAATTTTTCGCTCGCTGTCCGGGGCGCCACAATCTGACGGTTCTATTAAACAAAATTGATTTATCGGGCCTGTCGGCGGGCGAGGATTCCGTTCCGGATATGGCCCTGGCGGATGGCGCACCCTGTCCGGTGCTGCGACTGTCCGCCACTACCGGGGCTGGGTTCGATGACCTGCGGCGTCACCTCAAGGAGTGTATGGGCTACCGGGGCACGACCGAGGGCCTGTTTACCGCCCGTCGTCGCCATCTGGATGCGTTGATCAATACCCAAAGGCTGTTGCGCGATGCCGCCAGGCAACTAAGGGAGTCGCAACAGGGCGAACTGTTGGCGGCGGACCTGTTGCAAGCCCAGCGTCTGATTGGACAAATTACCGGGGAGTTCACCAGTGATGATTTACTGGGAGAGATATTTGCATCGTTTTGTGTCGGCAAATAATGACAAAACCCCTGTTGTTGGTCACGAAGACTTTCCCTGCTGTATTCACCTTTCCCGGTGCGCAACGCTTGCCGCCAAAACACAGAGCGCCCACCGGTAACTCAAAAGAAAGCAACAGGTTATCCACAAATATTGATTAAATATTAACCGTTTTTATTGGCGGAACTGTGTAAAAAAACAGTGTTTTATATTTGTGTAACTCGCTGATATTTAAAAACAATTTTGTTTTATAAAAAATGCGGTATTTTAAATAAAGATGTGGATAACAGGGCTGATACCTCTTAGACTAACGAGCTTTCACAGACACCGCTTTGCGAAGAATAAACAGCAGCAACCAATCAACTATAAAATGGAGTCAGTCTTGGTACAGAGGGCGTGGGAACAGTGTTTGGGGCAACTGCGGGAAGAAATGCCCGCGCAACAGTTCAACACCTGGATTCAGCCATTGCAACTCGACGCCGATCTGACGGCCGAAGGCGTGCGGCTGATTGCACCGAATCGGTTTGTTCAGGATTGGGTAAACGATAAATTTATCGATCGCATCCGCGAGCTGTATCTTGGGGTGTGTGGCAATACGTTAGGTGCGGCGCAGATATCGGTCACGGCGCGGGAATCGGTACCGGAATTTGTCGAGACTCCACCGGCCGAACCGTCGGCTCACGCGGATAATGCGTTCACCAACGGCGCACGGGACCGGGGCGGTGAGCCCTCCGTCAACGGTGGGCTTGGCGGTTACGGAGGGAAGTCCGTCGAAGCTATTTCTATTCCTCCCCCGACGCGGGGCAGCTCACGCGCCAGCCGCCCACAACAGGAAGATGACACGCGGGATTATTTGAACAAAACCTTCGTGTTTGATTCATTTATTGAGGGCAAATCCAACCAATTGGCTCTGGCCGCATCCAGACAAGTTGCCGAAAACCCCGGCGGGGCCTACAACCCCCTGTTCATTTACGGTGGCGTCGGTCTCGGAAAAACCCATTTGATGCACGCGGTGGGCAACGCATTGCGGATTGCAAAACCGGACGCCAAAATCGTTTATTTACACTCCGAGCGCTTTGTCGCGGATATGGTCAAGGCCTTGCAGTTAAACGCGATCAATGACTTTAAGCGCTTCTATCGTTCGGTGGATGCGCTGTTGATTGACGACATCCAGTTTTTCGCCAAAAAGGAGCGCTCGCAGGAAGAATTTTTTCACACGTTTAATGCGTTGCTTGAAGGCGGCCAGCAAATGATCCTGACCAGCGACCGCTACCCCAAGGAGATAGATGGCGTTGAAGAGCGACTTAAATCCCGCTTCGGCTGGGGTCTGACGGTAGCCGTCGAACCACCGGAACTGGAAACTCGGGTGGCTATTTTAATCAAGAAAGCCCAGCAGGCGAAAATCGAGCTGCCCCACGAGGCGGCATTTTTTATCGCCCAGCGCATCCGCTCCAATGTTCGAGAACTGGAGGGTGCGTTAAAACGGGTTATAGCCAGCGCGCATTTTACCGGCCGGCCCATCGACATCGAATTAATCCGCGACTCGCTCAAGGATTTGTTGGCCCTGCAGGACAAGCTGGTTACTATAGACAACATTCAGCGCACGGTGGCGGAGTACTACAAGATTAAACTGTCCGATTTGTTGTCCAAGCGCCGCAGCCGGTCGATCGCCCGGCCCCGGCAGGTGGCCATGGCCCTGGCACGGGATCTTACCAACCGCAGTCTACCCGAAATTGGCGAGGCTTTTGGCGGTCGGGATCACACCACGGTGTTGCACGCCTGTCGCAAGGTGAAAGAGCTGAAGGATACCTCCAGGGACATCGGTGAGGACATGAAGCTGCTTTTAAGACTCTTGACAACCTGAAAGCGAACGCTCACTAACAAAAATCAGATAACCAATTAATTTGTAGAAGAGAAGGCACAATGAAGTTTAGTATTTCCCGGGAAGCGCTTCTTAAACCCCTGCAACTGGTTGCTGGCGTCGTCGAGCGCCGCCAAACCTTACCGATTCTCGCCAACGTGCTGGTGGTACTCGACGGTGATCAGTTGGCGCTCACGGGTACGGACCTGGAGGTTGAAATCGTTGGTCGCGCTACCCTTGCAGAAGCCGGTGAAAGTGGTGAGGTGACGGTTCCCGCGCGCAAACTGGTTGATATTTGCCGCTCCCTGACCGACGGTTCGACCATCAAGTTTGTCAGCGACGCCGGTGGTCGTATCGTGTTGACCAGCGGGCGCAGCCGGTTCACCCTGACGACGCTGCCCGCTAATGAATTTCCCAGTGTTGACGATAGCCCTGGCGAGCTGGAATTCGCCACTACACGGGCGAGCCTCAAAGGGTTGCTGGACAGCACGGCGTTTGCGATGGCTCACCAGGATGTGCGCTACTATCTTAATGGTATGTTATGGGAGGCGAGCGCCGGGCAGTTGCGGGTGGTCGCTACGGATGGACATCGACTGGCCATGAGTACACTGCCGGTTGGCGGACTGGAACCGAGTGAAAAAGTTAGTGCCATCGTGCCGCGCAAAGGCGTGGTGGAGCTGTCCCGCCTGCTGAATGAGGACGGTGACCTCAAGGTGGTGATTGGCAATAACCATATTCGAATAAATGGCGACGATTTTCTGTTTACATCTAAGCTGGTGGATGGCGCCTACCCGGACTATAACCGGGTGCTGCCAAAGGGTGGAACGCGCCTGCTGGAGGGGAATCGGGAAGAATTGCGTAGCGCTTTTGGCCGCACAGCCATTTTATCGAACGAAAAATATCGCGGTGTCCGCCTAATCCTGAGCGACGGTCTGCTAAAAATGGTGGCGAACAACCCGGAGCAGGAGGAAGCGGAAGAAGAAGTAACCGTTAGTTACAGCAGTGAGGAGCTGGAAATAGGTTTCAACGTCAGTTATATCCTCGATGTGTTAAACGTACTGGGTGGGGAGCAGGTACGGTTTACCTTTTCCGACGCTAACAGCAGCGCGCTAATGGAGGATCCAAAGCGGGAACAGGCGGTCTACGTAATCATGCCCATGCGGTTGTAAATGTAAAATCCTGTTCGCTCCTTTATGTACCTAAGGCAGCTCGACGTCCACGGGTTACGCAATCTTCAGTCGGTTAAATTATCGCCCGGTCCGCGGATAAACATTATTTGCGGGCCCAATGGCAGTGGCAAGACCAGCCTGCTGGAGGCCATCTATCTGCTCGGTCGCGGCCGCTCTTTTCGCAGCCGTTCTCTCAAATCGATAATTAATTCACACACGGACACCTGTACCGTATTTGGCCTGGTGTGTGGAGAAGAGGTCGCTTCCCCTGATGGGCAGAACAGGCGGCAGCGCGACGTGCCCATAGGAGTGAGCCGTACCCGGTCTGGAGGTTTTCACTTCAAGCTCGACGGCGATCGGGTCTATGCCTCGTCCGCGCTCGCCCAGGCGTTGCCGCTGCTACTGCTAAACAATGACAGTTTTCAGTTACTCGAGGGTGGGCCACAGGGTCGACGACAATTTCTGGATTGGGGTGTGTTCCACGTGGAACAGGACTTTAAGGAGCTTTGGCGACGGTTGGCCCGTTGTCTGCAACACCGCAATTCACTGCTTCGGCATGATAGAATAGACCCCGCAGAATTGGCCCTGTGGGATGCCCAGTTTATAGCGCTTTCGGAACGGGTAACCGAGCAGCGGAAACGGTATCTCGATACGCTAGCGCCGCAAATTAGCCAGGTTTTACAACGTCTTTCCCCGATTAAAAACTTGCAGTTTCGATTCCACCGGGGTTGGGATGAACGACTGCCTCTCGCGGAGGTGCTGCTCAAAGACCGGCGGCGGGATCAACAGGCGAGGGTTACCCACCATGGCCCCCACCGCGCTGACCTGAAGATAGTGTGCGGGGATCACGCGGCCGCGGAGGTGTTGTCACGGGGGCAATCGAAAGCGCTGGTGACGGCGATGTTGTTGGCCCAGGGGTTATTTTATTTTAAGGCAACGGGCCGTACCTGTGTTTACCTGCTGGACGACCTGCCCGCGGAGCTCGATAAGGCACACCGTCAGGCGGTGGCAGGGTTTCTCGGTGACATGCAGGCCCAGGCATTTATTACGGGGACAGATGAGGCGGAATTATTGTCCCTTTGGCCCCACCGTGGTGGCGGAGAGGTTGACCACAAAGTGTTCCACGTGGAACAGGGGGTGGTTGGTAATGGTTAATTGTTGTGCTACACGAGAGAAGGACAGCGCATGAGCGAAGAAAAGAACTACGATTCGTCGAGCATCAAGGTGCTAAAGGGGCTTGACGCGGTACGCAAGCGTCCTGGTATGTATATTGGCGACACCGATGACGGCACCGGTCTTCACCATATGGTGTTTGAACTGGTAGACAACGCTATCGACGAGGCGCTTGCCGGCCACTGCACCGAAGTCAGGGTTATCATCCACCCGGACGAGTCGGTGACCGTATCCGATAACGGTCGCGGTATCCCGGTCGATGAACACGAGGAGGGGGTGTCCGCCGCTGAAGTAATTATGACGGTATTGCACGCGGGGGGTAAATTCGACGATAACAGCTACAAAGTGTCCGGTGGACTGCACGGCGTAGGGGTGTCTGTCGTGAACGCGTTGTCCGAGACCCTTAAATTAGTGATTCGCAGGGGTGGCAAGGTTTACGAGCAGGTTTATCACCACGGCGTACCGGAAGCACCGTTGGCTGCGGTGGGAGAAACCCAGGGAAAAGGAACAGACGTGACATTCTGGCCGTCTGGCGGCACCTTTACCCAGATTAATTTCCATTTCGATATTCTCGCCAAGCGACTGCGGGAGCTGTCGTTCCTCAACTCCGGGGTGCGGATTCTGCTTCAGGATGAACGCACCGGCAAAGAAGAACTGTATGAATACGAGGGCGGCCTGAAGGCCTTCGTTGAATTCCTTAATCAGAACAAGAATGGGGTCAACCGCATTTTCTACTTCACCGCACAGCGCGACGATGGCGTAGGGGTGGAGGCGGCGCTACAGTGGAATGATGGCTTTCAGGAAAATATATTTTGTTACACCAATAATATTCCTCAACGAGATGGCGGAACCCACCTGGCGGGATTTCGGTCAGCCCTCACCCGAAGTCTGAATACTTACATCGAGAAAGAGGGTATCGCCGCCAAAAC
>JAYODD010000003.1:56358-231725 GCA_038106145.1 Gammaproteobacteria bacterium
ACCAAGGTTACTACCACTGGCGATGATGCCCGCGAGGGGTTAACTGCGGTTATTTCCGTCAAAGTCCCGGACCCCAAATTCTCGTCGCAAACTAAGGACAAGCTCGTCAGTTCCGAAGTCAAGGCAGCGGTGGAACAGGAGGTCGGTAATAAATTCAACGACTATCTGCTGGAACACCCTCAGGAAGCCAAAGCCATTGTGATGAAGATGGTGGAGGCTGCTCGCGCCCGCGAGGCTGCGCGCAAGGCGCGGGATATGACCCGTCGAAAAGGCGCGCTGGATATCGCCGGTCTACCCGGCAAGCTCGCGGACTGCCGGGAAAAGGACCCGGCCCTGTCCGAGCTTTATCTGGTGGAGGGCGACTCCGCCGGTGGCTCCGCGAAACAGGGCCGGGATCGCAGTAACCAGGCGATATTGCCCCTGAAAGGAAAAATTCTGAACGTGGAAAAAGCCCGTTTTGACAAAATGTTGTCCAGCGCAGAGGTCGGAACCCTGATAACCGCCCTGGGCTGCGGTATTGGCCCCCAGGAATTTAACGTCGACAAGCTGCGTTACCACACCATCGTTATTATGACCGATGCGGACGTGGACGGATCCCACATTCGCACCTTGCTGCTCACATTTTTTTTCCGGCAAATGCGCGAGCTGGTCGATCGGGGCCATATTTACATTGCCCAACCACCGCTATACAAAATCAGCAAGGGTAAGCAGGAGCAGTATTTGAAAGATGATAGTGCTCTGACGGAGTTTTTGACCCAGTCTGCACTGGCCACCGCGGCGCTGCACGTCAATGCAGAGGCGCCAGCTTTGAGTGGAGAAGCCCTCGAGGCCCTGGTCAGGCATTATCGCCGTGTTATGGCGATTATCGAGCGCATGTCCCGCGTTTACCCACAGGAAATTCTTGACCGAATGGTCTATTTACCAAAAATTGACGCCGCTCAACTGGCTGATCGCGGCGCTGTGGAGCAGTGGTGCCAACACTTGCAAACCGCTTTTTACAGCGGCACCAATTCCCGTAGCCACCATTACGAGTTTTCCGTACAGGAGGATGTGGAGCGGCACCTGTTTTTACCGGTGGCCGCGGTTGTGGCCCATGGGGCGCGCATAACTTACGAATTTAAAAGAGATTTTTTTCTTTCTGGAGAATATCGAGCGATCGTTGCGCTGGGAGATGAATTACAGGGCCTGCTGGAAGATGGCGCCTATGTACAACGGGGCGACAAGAAAAAAACAGTGGAAAGTTTTCCTGAGGCTCTTGACTGGTTAATGGACGAATCCCGGCGCGGGTTCACTATTCAGCGTTACAAGGGCCTGGGGGAAATGAATCCGGAGCAATTGTGGGAAACCACCATGAATCCCGCAACGCGACGTATGTTAAGGGTTACCGTGGAAGACGCCATTGGCGCCGACCAGATGTTCAATACTTTGATGGGTGATCAGGTAGAGCCGAGAAGGAACTTCATAGACACCAATGCGTTAGCGGTAGCCAACCTGGATATTTAAGGGATCTGCCCGGCGGTCATCGAACCAGGATCGCGATTCCAGCGGAGCATAACGCACAGTTTTGCTGCAAAATCCTCAGGGGAGGCGGGTATCGGTTTTTCGACGTCCTGGGCCTGCCCGTCGATCTTCGTGGTAGAGATCCACCCGCATTTCCTGACGGCGGTCTGCGAGGGTTCGGCGTGGGCCGCGTCGGCGTTCCGGTCCCTGGTAACTGGAATTCTCTGTATGCATAGGTCCGCGTAGAATCTGCGATTAAAATGCTGGCAAAGAGTCTACGAATTGGACTGTAATCAGCCCTTTTCGTCAAGCGGCAAATGGCTATCCAGAGCCGTTTCTATCCAGTGCTGCACCTGCTCCGTAAGTTCTTTGCTGTCCCGATCAGTTGTTGCAACAGGCGGCCCGATTACGACAGTTATGGTACCTGCATTCTTGATAAAACGGTGGGCAGGCCAACAGTGTCCGGCATTGTGCGCCACCGGCACAATCGGTACCTGCGCGGTGATGGCGATGGCCGCGCCGCTGCGGCCATAGTTACCGACCTGTCCCGGTTTGGTGCGGGTGCCTTCAGGATAGATCACCAGGTTATTGCCCTCCGCAAGTCGCTGTTTGCCAAGCGCCAGGACCTGTTTTAGCGCCTCGCGAGGGTTGCTGCGGTCGATAGCGATGGGTCGGGTCATGGCCAGCCCCCAGCCGAAAAAAGGGATGTATAACAACTCTTTTTTTAGCAGCGTACTGGCCGGGCGAAACAGGCGTTGCAAAAAATACGTTTCCCAACTGGATTGGTGTTTGCTGAGCACCACACAGGGCCGCTGGGGGATATTTTCGCGCCCGATAACGCGGAGGCGAACGCCGCAAGTGATGCGTAGCCAGAGGATAATCAGATCATTAGCGGAGGTAATCAACGTTTGTCGGGGTCGGAAAGGCAGTAACCACCCCAGGGAAAAAGCCAGAACGGAAAACACGAAGACCACCGGAATGTAGCCGGCGTAGAACAGCAGCGACCGGGCGCCGGACCACAACCGCTTCAACGGGAACACTGCCCTGGTGCGTCAAGCAAGGCATCGACAGCGGCCGCCAGATCATCGTATACCAGCGCATTGCACAGGGCCTGGTCAGCCTGATTACGCAGGGCCTCCTCGCTGCTGGCACCCTTACCGGTGCGCACTAAAATTGGTGTGCAGCCCCTTTGCACAGCCGCCTGTAGATCGCGCAGACTGTCGCCAATGACGGGAACACCAACGAGCGCGCAATCCAGTTCCCGCGCAATGGCGTCAAGCAGCCCGGGGGCTGGCTTGCGACAGCTACAGTGTTCGTCGGGCAGGTGCGGACAATAAAAAATGGCGCTGATTAAACCACCGGCGAGTTCCACCTGGGTACACATTTTGTGGTGGATGGCCTCCAATTCATCCAGACCCAACAGGCCGCGGCTTAATCCCGACTGATTAGTCGCAACCGCGACGCGATACCCGGCAGCGTTCAGCCTGGCGATGGCGTTCAATGCCCCGGGAATGGGCACCCATTCGTCTGGAGTCTTAATAAAATTTTCGGAGTCTTCGTTTATGACACCGTCCCGATCCAGAATAACCAACTTCATGAATCAGGCCGCACCCTTATCGACAACCAGCAGGGAGATGTCCGCCACATTGAGAAACAAACTTTGCAATGTTTTTAACACGATCAGCCGATTATTGCGCAATTCTGCATTGTCGGACATCACCATCACCTGGTCGAAAAACTGGTCGATAGGTTTACGTAGAGACGCGAGTTCCGTCAGCACCTCGGTGTAGCGCCGCTGCTTCAGTAAAGGGTCCACCACCCCGCGGCAGGATTCCACGGCCTGTGCCAGAGTAAGTTCAGCCGGATCCTCAAGCAGGGCCTGGTCAACAGCTGCGGCGGATGGAGACAGCGCGGGGATATCAGATTTCGCGAGGATATTGGCGACCCGTTTATTCGCACTGGCCAGCGCCCTTGCATCCGGCATCTGGTTAAAGGCATGAACCGCCTGTACGCGGAAATGGATATCCAGCGGGTTGGTGACGGGGCGCGCGGCCACCGCAAGAAACACTTCCGGGGGGATGCCCTGTTCTTCGTACCAGGAACGCAAACGCTCGAGAACGTACTTGAGGATCCGGTCGATCAGTGCGGCGTCTGTTGCAAAAGCCGGGTATTGCTGAGCGGCGACGGCGAGGGCGGCGCGCAAATCCAGATCCACCGACCCCTCAATTAAAATGCGCAGCACGCCCAGACTTGCCCGGCGCAGGGCAAAGGGATCCCGGGATCCTGACGGCACCTGACCAAGCGCAAAAATTCCTGTTAGGGTGTCAAGCCTGTCGGCGACGGCGAGGGTCGCGCCCAGCGGCGTCGGCGGCAGCTCGTCACCGGCAAAACGGGGCATATACTGCTCTTCAAGGGCTGCGGCGACGCTGGCGTCTTCGCCATCGTGCAGGGCGTACTGGTGGCCCATGATGCCCTGCAAATCGGCAAACTCCTGCACCATGGCGCTCACCAGATCGGACTTGCTTAATTCCGCGGCGCGGCGAGCGGCTTTTTCGGGTGCGCTAAAAGTGGGAGCAAGGAATGCACTAAGGGTCGCGACCCGCTCCGTTTTATCAAACAACGACCCCAATTTCTGCTGAAACACGATCTCTCTGAGCTTGTCGCGTTGAGCGGCCAAGGTAGTTTGTTTGTCAACTGCAAAGAAAAAGGCGGCATCGCTGAGACGGGGACGAATAACCCGTTCATTACCGGCAATAACTCTCGCGGGATCTTTGCTGTCGATATTTGCCACCGTAATAAAACGTGGCATCAGAGCGCCGTTGCCATCAACCAGGTGAAAATATTTTTGATGTGCCTGCATGGACGACACCAGAGCCTGGGCGGGAACTTCGAGGAAGCGAGATTCGAAATTACCCAGTAAGGGGATTGGCCACTCATTGAGCGCGGTGACTTCATCCAGCAAGTCCGCATCGATAACCGCGCTTCCACCCGCCTGTTGCGCGAGGGCCTCGACACCGTCGCGGATCAGCGTACGCCGTTCGTCAAAATCTACTAACACGTATGCCGCCCGCAGCAACTCTACATAACTCGCGGGGGTATCGATGAGAACGGGCTGGTTGCTGTGGAAACGGTGTCCGCGGCTGTGTCGTCCGGCAGTGATGCCCAAAATTTCAGCCGCGATGACGTCCTCGCCATACAGCATGACCACCCAGTGCACGGGGCGCACAAACTCTTCGCGGCCGCTACCCCAGCGCATGCGCCGCGGTATCGGCAGGGCTTTAAGCGCCGCATTCACTATGCCGGGAAGTAGTGTTACGGTCGCCTGGCCGGGCTGGCTACTGCGGTACGCCAGGCGCGGACCCTTGTCGCTCGGCACCTGGGCCAGTCGCTGTACCGCCACGCCACAACTACGGGCAAACCCCAGGGCGGCGGCGGTGGGTTCGCCAGCGGCGTTATACGCGGCGCTCACGGCGGGACCCAGACGTTCCTCAGTGCTGTCCGGCTGCTGTTCGGCCAGTGCGGTTATGTGCAGAGCCAGCCGCCGTGGGGTGGCAAAGGCTCGTATACCGCCGTGTTCGAGAGACGCGTCACGCAAGGCTATCGCCACCAGTTCCACCAGCGCGTCCATCAGGGTTTTCAGTGCTTTTGGCGGCATCTCTTCCGTGCCGATTTCGAACAAAAATTCGCGGTTCATGAGCGCGCTTCCAGCGCGAGTTGCCGCACTTCTTGCGCCAGCGCCGGCGGTGCCAGGGGAAATCCAGCGGCCAGGCGCGAATCGAAATAGGCTTGCGCCACCGCACGCGACAGCGTACGCACGCGCAGAATAAAGCGCTGGCGCTCCGTCACAGAGATGGCGTGACGGGCATCCAGCAGGTTAAATGCATGGGACGCCTTCATGACCATTTCGTAGGCCGGCAGGGGCAGGTTGTGTTCGATCAGGCGTTGGCTTTCGCGCTCGTAAACATCGAAGCTGTTGAATAAAAAGGGTACGTCTGCCTGGGCAAAATTGTAGTGGGACATTTCCACTTCGTTCTGGTGAAACACATCGCCATAAGTCACTACAGCGCCCTGCTCGTCGCGCGTCCAGACCAAATCAAAAATACTGTCAACGCCTTGCAGGTACATGGCGATGCGCTCCAGGCCGTAGGTAATCTCCCCAGTTACCGGGTAACATTCGAGGCCGCCTACCTGTTGAAAGTAGGTAAACTGAGTAACCTCCATACCGTTGAGCCAAACTTCCCATCCCAAGCCCCAGGCGCCGAGAGTGGGGGATTCCCAATTATCCTCGACGAAACGAATATCGTGAACCAGAGGATCAATGTGCAGGGCCCGCAGTGAATCGAGATACATATCCTGAATATTGTCCGGAGATGGCTTTAGCGCCACCTGAAACTGGTAGTAGTGTTGCAGACGATTAGGGTTCTCGCCGTAGCGGCCGTCGGTGGGGCGGCGGCAGGGTTGCACGTACGCGGCGTTCCATGTTTCCGGACCGATGGCGCGCAAAAATGTCGCCGGATGAAATGTTCCGGCGCCGACTTCCATGTCCAGCGGTTGCAAAATCACGCAGCCGCGATTTGCCCAGAATTGTTGCAGCGCCAAAATTAATCCCTGAAAAGTGCCCGTGTCGGGAGCTGTCGTTGTCACTATCCTTCCTCGCTACTCGTTGCGATCAGTTGCGTTCGGTCAGCCACTCATAACAAGACAGCCGCGTGCACGGTGCAATTATATCGGTTGCGGTAATCAGTGACGAGGGATCAACAGAATTTGTTGCCGCGCAGGAACAGCGATTTCCCAGTAGTGGTTGCTTGCGTTAAGCTTGTCGGTTCAGCCACGCCGGACTCGCAGGACCTGTACCGAGGAGCGTGATGGTTGCGCCGTTCGTTGGCGCAGAAAATTTTGTGCGTGGGCCTGGAAAAACACGACTGGAGGATTTGCTATGAAAACGGTGAAGAGATGTCTGGCCGGAATTTATTTGCTCCTGCTGTCCCACGGAGTGTGGGCCAATGACCATTGGGCCACCGTGGCAATTGAGCCGACTAGTCTCAATGATACCCTGTATATGTTGGTTGGCGAGGGCGGCAACATCGTTGCATCCGTCGGCGCGGACGGTACCTTTTTGATTGATGGCCAGTACGCACCCCTGTCGGAAAAAATCATAGCTACGGTCAAGGAACTGTCCGGCGACATGCCGATGTATCTGGTCAACACGCACTGGCATGGCGATCACACCGGCGGCAATGAAAATTTTGGCACCGCTGGTTCCGTTATCGTAGCGCACGAAAATGTACGCGTGGCACTGGAATCAAGTAAAACCATCGCAATGTTCAACCTGCACAAGGCGCCCTCGCCAAAGGCAGCGCTACCGGTAATTACTTTCCAGCAGGGTATGACATTCCACCTCAACGGCGATACCGTCGAGCTGGTGCATGTGGCCAATGCGCACACAGATGGCGATACGTTTGTACATTTTAAAAAGGCCAATGTTATTCACGCGGGGGATACGTTTTTTAACGGTATTTACCCCTTTATAGACAGCGAATCCGGGGGCAGCATTGATGGCATGATTGCGGCGGCGGATAGGATTCTGAGCCGGTCGGATGAGCACACGAAAATTATACCCGGACACGGTGCGCTGGGGGATAAGGTCGCCCTGACGGCATATCGGGACATGCTGGCAACCGTTAGAGCCACCATCCAGACACTGATCGACGCCGGCAAAACGGAAGCAGAAATTATTGCGGCGAAACCGACAGCCGCATTTGACGCTGAATGGGGTGATGGTTTTCTGGCCCCGGATGTATGGGTGAAAGTGGTGTACAGCAGTATGGGAGATTAGGCCCCTATCTGCCTGGCGAAGTCTTGCCCTTCACCTTTTTTAGCCTAGGCTTGTGGTGGCTAGTCGCGATATCAGCAGGGTTGCTCCAGCCCCGCGTCGCCAGGCGCGGGGCGGTCAGCGCATCAGGGTATAGGGCAGCCAGGTGGCGAGTTGAGGCCATAGCGCAAGCATTCCCATCAACAGCAACTGCAGGGCAACAAACGGCGCCACGCCACGATAGATATCGCTGGTTAACACCCCGGGCGGGGCGACACCGCGCAAATAGAACAGGGCAAAACCGAACGGCGGCGTCAGGAAAGAGGTCTGCAGGTTGAGGGCGATCATCACCCCCAGCCAGATCGGGTCGACCCCCAGTGTCAGCAGTACGGGGCCGACAATGGGCACGACGACAAAGGTGATTTCGATAAAATCGAGAATAAACCCCAGCAAAAAAATAAGCAGCATTACCACCAGCGTGGCGCCGAACACCCCGCCGGGGAGTTGTCTGAACAGGGATTCCACCATCTCCTCCCCACCGAAGCCGCGAAAAACCAGGGAGAAAACCGCCGCGCCGATCAGGATCATGAAGACCATCGCCGTGACTTCGGTGGTGGACAGCACCACTTCCCGAAGGCGCGCCAGCGTCAACTGATTGCGCAGTAACGCCAACAGAGTTGCCCCCAGGGCGCCGACCCCGGCGGCCTCGGTGGGGGTGGCGATGCCCGCCAGGATCGACCCTAACACCGCGAGGATAAGCACCATCGGCGGCATGAGAGAGCGCGCCATCTCGCCTACGGCGATGGATTGACGGTTGTTGTCAGCCATGGGAGCGGCTTCGGGCTTCCAGCGGGTGTAAAGCACGAGGTAGCCGCAGTACAACAGCACCAGCATGAGCCCCGGGAAAATGGCGCCGAGGAACAGATCGCCAATGGACACTGTTTTGGGGGTGAAGATACCCAGATTGAGTTGTGCCTGGGAGTAGGCGCTGGACAGAATATCGCCCAGGAGCACGAGGGCAATTGACGGCGGGATAATCTGTCCCAGCGTGCCCGTTGCGCAAATAGTGCCGGTCGCCAGTGCGGGGCTGTAACCCTGTTTAAGCATCGACGGCAGGGACATCAGCCCCATGGTGACCACGGTGGCGCCCACGATGCCGGTGCTGGCCGCGAGCAACATGCCCACCACGACCACTGAAAGTCCTAAACCGCCCCGCACGCCGCCAAAGGCTCGTGACATGCTCTGTAGCAAATCCTCCGCTATCCTGGACTTTTCGAGCATAACCCCCATCAGCACGAACAGCGGCACGGCGACCAGCGAATTGTTGCCCATCGTGCCGTAAATGCGGTTGGGGAGGGCGTGCAAAAAAGCGGCGTCGAAATGCCCGGTGGCAAGGCCAATTAACGCAAAGGCCAGGGAGGTTCCGGCGAGGGAAAAGGCGACGGGATAACCCAGCAGCAGCACCAGGCAAATGGCGACAAACATCAACAGCGGCAGATATTCCACACTCAGTCCCGGCTGTCCGTCGCGCTGTCATCGGCGGTCGGGCTGGTGACGATAAGCAAAATATTGTTAATGGTTTCCGCAACGCCCTGTAACAGCAGCGTCACCGGCATAATCAGCATCAGAGTTTTTAGCAAATACACCCAGGGAAGTCCGCCAGACTCACTGGAAGTCTCTTTGACAGCCCAGCTGTTGAGTACGTAATCCCAGTTCAGCCACAACATCACCACGCACAGCGGCAGTAAGAATAACAGCCCGCCCAGGATGTCGATCCAGGCCTGCCCGGTGCGGGACAGATTGCGGTAGAAAATATCTACGCGCACGTGGCCACCGCGCTGTAACGTATAGGCAATTGCCAGCATAAACACGGATGCATGCAGGTAATTACCCGACTCCTGCAAGGCAATCGACCCGGTTTGTAAATAGTAACGCATGACCACGACGGCACAGGTCAAGCCCATGACAGCAAGGGTCAGCCATGCGACAATTCGTCCGCTATAGCGTGTAAAGCGATCGATGCAGGTAGCGGTGGAGTTAAGAATACGGAACACGGGATGGCACGGCGTAAAGTTCTTCTTCGGTTGGCGGATAAACACAGTATATCGGGTACGGGTCGAAAACTGCACTAGCGGCTGTCACAGTGTTGTCACAATATGTACATATCCTTGTCATGTCTGTTTTATACGCTGCTGTCGTTCAATTTAGAACCGACCTAATTCATGAGCAGGAGATACTGATGAGCAAAATCACCATGGGTAAAACGATACTGGGCGCGATGAGTGTGAGTGCGGCGCTACTGTTGGCCAGCGCGTCCGCTCTGGGAGCGGGCCGCGATTACATCTCCGTGGTCGGTTCTTCGACTGTCTACCCGTTTTCAGCGGTGGTTGCCGAGCGTTTCGGCAAGGTTACCGGTGGGGCCACGCCGAAAATAGAATCCACCGGAACCGGCGGCGGCATGAAGCTGTTCTGCGCCGGGGGTGGAACCAGCTACGCGGATATTACCAACGCGTCGCGACAGATGAAGAAATCCGAGTTCGACGACTGTCAGAATCACGGCGTGAAGGACATTGTCGAGGTACAAATCGGGTTTGACGGCATTGTGCTGGCCAACTCGGTGAAAACAGCCCAATTGGACCTGTCGCGCAAGGATATTTTTCTGGCCCTCGCCAAACAGGTTCCCGACGGTGATTCCGATCGCTTTATTGCCAATCCGTACAAAACCTGGAAGCAGGTGAATGCGGCGCTGCCCGACGTCGACATCGAAGTGCTGGGTCCGCCTCCCACATCCGGTACGCGGGATGCGTTTGCCGAGCTGGCGATGGAAGGAGGTTGCGCGCAGATTCCGTCCATAAAGGCACTGAAGGCGAGCGACGAGGACAAATACAAGGCCATATGCCACAGCGTGCGGGAAGATGGCCGGTTTATTGAGGCGGGTGAAAACGACAACCTGATTGTGCAAAAATTGAACGCTAACCCCAATGCGTTTGGTGTGTTTGGCTTCAGCTTTCTCGATCAGAACAGCGATAAGGTGCAGGGCTCGATCATCGAAGGGGTGGCACCGGAGTTTAACTCTATTGCGGACAAGTCCTACCCGGTTTCGCGCCCGTTGTTCTTCTACGTCAAGAAAGCCCACATCGGCGTCGTGCCCGGCATAGACACTTTCTTGGCGGAGTTTACCAGCGAAAAAGCCTGGGGTGAGGATGGTTATCTTGCGGAGAAAGGGATGATTCCCATGCCAGAGGCTAAACGCAACCAGATCGCAGCCGACGTAAAGACGCTCAAAACCATGAGTGGTGAAGAGTTGAAATAGACGTCGACAATAATCAGACAGCAGGATTCCTGGTATTCTTTACACTCCCCCTTCCAGGAAACGTTTTCGCCCGGCGTTCGCCGGGCGATTTTTTGTCGGTATACTGCCATCTGTTTACAGTAAATTAGGTAATAGGCTATGCAGGCCAGCAACCTTCTGGTGATATTAATTGCCATCACTGCGGTGGCGTACGCGCTGGGGCGCGGTCGAGCGCTGGTCCAGGCGCGACCGCTGGGGGGCATTCGGGCGCTGCATTCGCTCCCGTTCTACTACGGGATGCGCGCCGCGCTGTGGTGCGCGGTGCCCGCAATTTTACTGCTCGGGACATGGTTGGTTGGCGATGGGCAGGTGATTAACACTCTGATTATCAACCAGTTGCCCGACCACCTTGCGCCCCACTCGGCCACTGAGCGCAATCTCCTGCTGGGCAGTATCGAAAACCTGGCCAGCGGCGCACTCGACCAGAAATCTGCCGATCCACACCTGCTCGCAGCGGCGCGGCAACTCGATACGTTGAGTGCGATCAGTCAACAGTTGATGGGAGCGCTCGTCCTCGCCCTGGCGGTGCTGGGTGGCTGTTGGGGTTGGCTGAGAATATCCCCCGAGCGCAGGGCTCGGCAGGAAGTGGAGTTGGTGTTCAAAGTTGCCCTGTTGTTGAGCGCCAGCATTGCGGTGCTGATTACGCTGGGTATCGTGCTGTCGGTGCTGTTCGAGTCGCTGCGGTTTTTCCAGTCAGTGCCAGTTCTGGATTTTTTGTTCGGCCTCGAATGGAGTCCGCAAACGGCGATCCGCGACGATCAGATCGGCGCCTCTGGCCGCTTTGGTATGGTGCCGCTGTTTGTCGGTACTTTGCTGATTTCGTTGATTGCAATGATAGTAGCGGTGCCCGTTGGATTGATGTCCGCGGTATATCTCGCTGAATACGCAAGCCCGAGGGTGCGCGGTTTTGCCAAGCCCGCGCTGGAAATTCTCGCCGGTATCCCTACGGTGGTGTACGGCTTTTTCGCGGCCTTGACCGTGGCTCCGTTTATACGGGACACCGGGGATCTTGTCGGTCTGGCGGTTTCCTCGGAAAGTGCGCTTGCCGCTGGTCTGGTGATGGGCATCATGATCATTCCTTTTATCTCGTCCCTGTCGGACGATGTCATCAACGCGGTTCCACAGGCGTTGCGCGACGGCTCCCTGGGGCTGGGGGCCACCCACTCGGAAACTATTCGACAGGTCATTTTCCCAGCGGCGTTACCGGGCATCGTTGGCGGCGTATTACTCGCGGTATCCAGGGCTATCGGCGAAACCATGATTGTGGTGATGGCCGCTGGACTCGCTGCGAAGCTGACCGCAAACCCCCTCGATACGGTAACCACTATCACGGTGCAGATAGTTACCCTGCTGGTAGGCGATCAGGAATTCGACAGCCCCAAAACCCTGGCGGCATTTGCACTGGGACTGGCCCTGTTCGTGGTGACTCTGATGCTCAACATCATTGCACTCAACGTGGTAAAAAAATATCGGGAACGCTATGACTGACCAGGTGGATAAAGCGCAGCGTATTCGCGACAGCCTGACGCGACGCTACCGGGCAGAACGGCGTTTCCGTTTTTACGGGTTGCTGGCGATCTGTTTTGGATTGTTGTGCGTGGGCGTATTGTTTGTCGACATTATCGGCAAAGGTCACGGCGCGTTTCAGCAAACGTATATTCAGCTCGACGTGACCTACGACAGGCAGATTCTCGGTTTAACCGATACCGGTGACGCGCAACAATGGGCACTGGCGGATTTTGACGGCATAGTAAAACAAGCGCTGTATCAACGATTTCCCGGTGTATCGGGCCGTACGGACAGGCGCGCATTGACCCGGCTAATCAGCAGCGCGGCGGCATTTTCCGTGCAAAAACGCTTACGGGAACAACCCCATTTACTGGACACCACGGAAACCCTCTGGCTGTTGGCAGATGACGATATCGACACCTACTACAAAAGCCTGGACGATGCGGCGGGCCCGTTTACCGGCAGGGTCGACCAGCGCCAGCGCCTGTGGATCGATGATTTGCAATCTGGCGAGCAAATCGCACTAAAATGGAATTCGCAGTTTTTCGTAAGCGGCGATTCCCGCGAGCCGGAGCAGGCGGGGATCGGTGGTGCGGTCATTGGATCTATGCTGACGCTGGTGGCGACTTTATTGCTATCGCTGCCAGTTGGCATTGCCGCAGCGGTGTATCTTGAGGAGTTCGCGCCGCGCAATCGCTGGACCGATTTTATCGAAGTGAATATCAACAATCTCGCCGCAGTGCCTTCGATCATTTTCGGGCTGCTGGGACTGGCGATCTTTATCAATGTGTTCGGCGTGCCGCGCTCCGTTCCCCTGGTGGGGGGGCTGGTGTTATCGCTGATGACGCTGCCAACCGTAATTATTACCAGCCGCGCGGCGATTAAGGCTGTGCCGCCCTCCATTCGCCAGGCGGCGATTGGCATGGGTGCCTCACCTATGCAGGTTACAATGCACCATGTGCTGCCGCTGGCGATGCCGGGCATGCTGACCGGGGCGATCATCGGCATGGCCCAGGCGCTGGGAGAGACCGCGCCGCTACTGATGATTGGCATGGTGGCGTTTATTGCGGATGTTCCGGGCGGATTTACCGATCCGGCGACGGTTTTGCCGGTACAGATATTTTTGTGGGCGGATAGTCCAGAGCGCGCCTTTATCGAAAAAACTTCCGCCGCGATTATGGTGCTTCTCGCTTTTTTAATCGTTATGAACTCCGCTGCGGTGTGGTTGCGCAAGCGCCTTGAACGCCGATGGTAACCTGCCAACAGGCCATTACTTCAACAATTCTGGTGACAAACGACGATGGTAAATTCTGAGCAGATGAGTGCTGGACCCGCGCAAGCCACGGTCGGGCTTCCCTTCGTGGATGACCCAAAAATCAGCGTGCGCATGGGTAATATTTTTTATGGCGAAAAGCAGGCAATCTGCGATGTCAGCATCGACGTCGGCAAGAATCAGGTGGTGGCCATGATTGGCCCATCGGGTTGCGGCAAGTCGACATTTTTGCGCGCCCTAAATCGTATGAATGACACCATTGACGGCTGCCGCACCAGCGGCGATTACCTGCTTGAAGGCGAAGATATTTATCGGGGGAAAATGGACGTGGTGGCGTTGCGTGCGCGGGTTGGCATGGTCTTTCAGAAACCCAATCCCTTCCCGAAGTCCATTTACGACAATGTAGCCTACGGGCCCAAAATTCACGGCCTCGCCGAGCGCCGGGTGGAAATGGAAGAAATTGTTGAAACCAGTTTGCGTAAAGCCGGCCTCTGGGACGAAGTCAAAGACCGCCTGCATCAGCCAGGCACCGGATTGTCGGGTGGACAGCAACAGCGGTTGTGTATTGCGCGGGCCATCGCGGTCAGCCCCGAAGTGATTTTGATGGACGAGCCCTGCTCGGCCCTCGATCCGATCGCGACAGCGCGCATTGAAGAACTTATCGCGGAACTGTCGGAAAATTACACTATTGTTATCGTCACCCACTCTATGCAGCAGGCAGCGCGGGTATCCAGACGCACGGCTTATTTCCATCTCGGGCAATTGATCGAGGTGAACGACACCCAAACTATTTTCACCGCGCCGGAGCATGAATTAACCGAGGCGTACATTACCGGACGCTTCGGGTAACTGGAGGTTTTTATGGACAAGCTCAATCTCGATCAACACATCTCCAGACAGTTCAATGAGGATCTGGAAAAAATTAAAAGCGAAATGCTGGCCATGGGCGGCCTGGTAGAAAGTCAGTTGGCGGACGCTGTTAAAGCGGTTGAAGAGGCGGACAGCGAGCTGGCGGCGCAGGTGGTCAAAACTGAAAGTCGTATCGATGAAATGGAACGCAGCATCGACGAACAGTGCGCGATGATTATCGCCCGTCGCCAACCGGCTGCCACGGACCTGCGCATGGTGCTGGCGGTCATAAAAAGTATTCGCGATCTGGAACGCGTTGGCGACGAAGCGCAAAAAATTGCCAAAATGGCGATTAAACTCAGCGAGGATGGCGCAGCCCCCCGTGGTTATGTGGAGCTTCGGCATATCGCCAACGGCGTGCGCGAGATGTTGAACGAATCTCTCGATGCCTTCACGCGCTTTGATAGTCCTGCGGCTCTGGCGACTCTGGCCAAGGATAACCAGATAGACCAGGAATACAAAACCGCGTTACGGGAAATGATTACCTATATGATGGAAGATCCCCGCAGCATTTCCCGGGTAATGAACCTGTTGTGGGTGTTGCGGGCGTTAGAGCGGATCGGCGATCACGCCAAGAATATTTGCGAACATATCGTGTATCTGGTCAAGGGTAAGGATATTCGTCACGGCCATCTGGACGAGGTGCAGTGACCTATACCGCCTGATCGAAGGGCGCTGCGGTTAATATTTTCTCTACAGGATATTGCATGAAAGATCTCTTCGACAGAAACCGCGCCTGGGCGGCGAACATCAAAAACCGCGACCCGGAATTTTTTGCCCAGCTTTCCAGACAACAGGCACCGGAATACCTGTGGATTGGTTGTTCGGACAGTCGTGTCCCGGCCAATGACATCGTGGGATTGCTTCCGGGCCAGCTATTTGTGCACCGCAACGTGGCCAACGTGGTGGTGCATACCGATCTCAACTGCCTTTCTGTTATCCAGTTTGCGGTGGACGTGCTCAAGGTCAAACACATTATTGTCTGTGGTCATTACGGTTGTGGGGGTGTCAAGGCGGCTGCCGAAAAACAGCAACTCGGCCTGATCGACAACTGGTTACGCCATGTGCAGGACGTGCAAAACAAACATCAGCGCTGGGTTGGGAAAATAGCCGATGAACGGGATCGTCTGGCCAGCGTGTGCGAACTCAATGTCATCGAGCAGGTCGTAAACGTGTGTCAGACCACGGTGGTACAGGATGCCTGGAAACGGGGGCAGTCGCTGGGTGTACATGGCTGGATTTATGATATTGGTGACGGGCTGCTGAACAATTTATCGATGAGTGTGGATGGCCCCGAAAAAATACTGCCGGTATATCGTAAAGCAATTGGTGAAAAATCCCGCTACGCCAGACAGCATCTGACGACTCCGGCGGTCAGATTGCAATCATGACATCTGGCCCCTTGTTTCAACCCACCCTGTTGTCGTTTCTCGAAGAGCTGGCACAGAATAATAACCGCGCCTGGTTTACTGAAAATAAAGCTCGCTACGAAAGCGAGGTGTTGTTTCCCTGTCTCGACTTTATCGCCGCCATGGGGCCGCGCCTGCAAAAAATTTCCCCCCGGTTTGAAGCCATTCCCCGGCGTATGGGCGGCTCGCTGATGCGGGTGTATCGGGATACGCGGTTTGGCCACGACAAAACCCCCTACAAAACCAATGTCGGCATTCAGTTTCGCCACGTGTTGGGCAAAGATGTGCACGCTCCCGGATTTTATCTGCACATTCAACCACAGGAAGTGTTCGTTGGTGTGGGTAGCTGGCGCCCCGACCCGGACGCGCTGCGCAAAATTCGCGAGCGCATCCTGGCCAAACCGGCGTTGTGGCAGCAGGCGGTGGGTGAGCGCAAGTTTTCCCGCCATTTTGAATTAAGCGGCGACACCTTAATCAGGCCACCCAAAAACGTGCCTGCCGACCATCCTTTGCTTGTGGATCTCAAACGCAAGGACTTTATCGCACTCAAACATCTCGATCAGCAGTGCATCCTGGCACCGGGGTTTATGGGAGAAGTAACGCGGCTGTTTTCGGCCGGGGCGCCGCTGATGAAGTTTTTGTGTGATGCGCTGGCTCTAGATTTTTGATCGAAACAAATCTGCGGTGCTCGCGACTCGATCCGGGCACAGGGTGGTAGACAGCTTAAAAATAAGTGCGGCCCGTTGACCTTATCTGCGCGGTATGATGTTATTACCGTGCGGTAGAGTTTGCGTAAATCTTCGCGCCAACGGGCGGAATTTGCGCCGGAAAAAATAATTTTCGAGGTACGCATATGTCCATGCCCTACGGGATAGACTTTCGAGACAAGGCCGCCATCGTCGGTATTGGGGAGACGGACTATGTACGCGGCGCAAACAAGCCCTCCGCGGAACAGATGCTCGAAGCGACCCGTATTGCCATTGCCGACGCGGGCCTCAAACCTCAGGACATCGACGGCATCGTGCTGCCGCCGGTTAATATCACCGCCGAGGAAATCGCAGCCAATCTCGGCATCGAGGATATTCGCTACAGCGTTTCGGTAAACATGGGCGGTGCCAGTCCGATCACTGCCCTGCAAAGCGCGGCCATGGCTATCGCCGCCGGGGTGGCCAAAAATGTGGTGGTAACCGTCGGCTGGAATGGTTATTCCGCCATGCGCCCCAAGCCGGGGGTCACCCATCAGGAGACGATTTCCCTGGCCGCAATGGAACGCACCTTAATGAATTACTACCTGCCGTATGGCGGCGCTTCGCCGGTGCAGATGTACGCCTGGATCGCCATGCGGCATATGCAAACGTTTGGCATTAGCCACGAAGCCATGGGCGCGGTGGCGGTTGCCAGTCGCAAACACGCGCAGTTTAACGACAAGGCGATTACCCGGGGTAAAACCCTGAGCATGGAGGAATATCTGGCATCGCGCTGGATATCCGAGCCGTTCCGATTGTACGACTGTTGTCTGGAAACTGACGGCGCCTGTACGGTAGTGGTAACCAGCGCCGAGCGGGCCAGGGACCTCCCCCATCGCCCGGTCTATATTATGGCCGCAGCTGAAGGGCACCCGTACCCGGCGGATGATATCGCCAACCGGCCCGATATGTTCCATATTGGCCTCAGTAATTCGGCACCAAAGGCCTTTGCCATGGCGGGGGTAAAACCCACTGATATGGATTTTCTCCAGATTTACGACTGCTTCACCTATGTGGTGCTGCTGCAGCTCGAAGCGCTGGGTATGTGTGAGCAGGGCGCGGCAGGAGAGTTTGTCAAAAACGGCCAGATCGAAATTGGTGGTCGCTACCCCATGAATACCCACGGCGGGTTGCACTCTCAGGCCCACGTGTGGGGCCTTAACCACACGGTGGAGGCGACCCGGCAACTGCGCGGCGATGGCAGCGCGGTACAGGTGAAAGACGCGGAAATCGGCGTGGTCACCGGCTGGGGGGATTTTGGCGACGGCAGCCTGGCAATCTTGAGGAGATAATTCGATGAGCGACGCGCAATTTATTCCCAACCCTCCGCCCATGCCCAACCACTACCTGGATAAAGAGTTCTGGGAACACTGCGCCAACAATATACTGTGCTTTCAGTGCTGCGTGGACTGCGAGACCTGGCGCCACATACCGCGATTTATGTGTGCCAGGTGTGGTTCGCCCAACTGGGGTTGGCGGCAATCGTCAGGGCGCGGGGAGATCTACTCCTGGACCGTGGCCCATATGCCCATGTCGCCGGAGTTCGACACCCTTTTTCCCTACGCCGTGCTGGTGGTGGAAATGGAGGAAGGGGTGCGCATCACTGCGGGATTGCGCGACCTGGACTTTAAGGACCTGAAAATTGGTTTGCCGGTTGAAGTAGTCTTTGAACCGCTTAAGGACGGTGCGGTGCTGCCATTTTTCCGGCCGCGGAGCGCCTAGCTACCAGCCTCGACCGGTCGTCAGAATCAGTGGACAAGACTTAACTGCTACATCGGTTTCTGTGCGGTAACAATCGTACTTGCCGAATCCATAATCACCCCGCGACCAGTCGTATATTTTTCGAATAAAGCCAACATATCGCGGGCGATCAACGCCCTGGTCGGCTCATCCGGATCGGTTTGCCTGATCGCACCGCCGGAGGGACTCAAGCGCAGTAAAAATTCCAGTGCCCGTTGCGGATCATCGCCGAGCACAAATGGTTGTCGCAGGTCTGTGGTGGTTGTTCCGGTAAAGCCTGCCGCTGTGAGAATGGCCTGTACGCGGTCCTTGTCGCTTAATGAAAATGGGCCGGGTTCCCCGGGCTTCGAGGGTGGTGGTAGTGAAATATGTTGCGCGACAACGGCCAGTGGCTGACGCACCCATTCGTTGTCCCGGGCAGATTGCCAGCAAATAAATACGAGCTGTCCGCCCGGTTTTAAGGCGCGCCACAAATTCGTGAAGGCCGCGATCGGATCGTCAAAAAACATGACCCCAAAGCGCGAAAAAACCACGTCGTAGCGGTTCTCTGCAAAGGGGTAAACCTGTGCATCTGCGGCGGTAAATGCCACGTTGTTTAAGTCCGCGGTGCGAGCATTCACCGCGGCCCGTTGCAATAACGGGCGCGAAATATCTACGCCATGCACGGCTCCCCCGACGCCCACTTGTTGAGCCATGCTAATGGTGGTGCCGCCGCAGCCACAGCCCACATCGAGGACCTGGTCATCAATCTGGAGTTTTGCAGCGGCAATAGCGGCATTGCCCAATGGGGATAAACTGGCTTCCAGTCGATCTTCGAAGCTCATCCAGGTGTGGCCGCCGTCCCCGTTCCAGAACTCGTCCATTGCGACATTGTTGGCGTCAGTCATGTGTCCCTCTGCTGGCGTTGAATAAAGGGTTCCCGGGCGGTGGCTCCGAGTAGATTTTCGGGGAAGCGGTCACTGGGGTTTGGCTGCAATGACCCTGGCTCGATAGCGGTGCGCGGCGCCGCTGTCACCAAAGGGGCCGATGTCGGTGCGCATGGTCGCTTGCTGCCCTGCGTAGAGGCTGCGCGGGCCGCGCAACTGGGCGGAGCTGCCGACCATAAAGGCGTTGAGCATTTCCGTTAATTCCACCGTAATGTCGGTGACGGTCACCGTGCTGTTATTGCGGATCGCTACGTACAGATAGCCGTCGTTATTAACGAACACCTGGCTGGCGATGTATTTGTGGGGTGCGCTGGCCATTTCCAGGGTGGCGAGTTTGCCCTGCGCCTGTTTGCCTACCTCGCCCTTGTCCTGCGCCGCCTGCTGATAGTACTCAATGGCCTGTTGCTGGTTTCCTGAATCGGCGGCTATATCCCCCAGATAAAGGCTTGCGATCGGGGTGGGCAGCAGGGCGTAGCTGCGTTCCAGATCGGTGCGGGCACTGGGTTGCTTGTTATTTTCATAGCGTGCGATACCGCGGGCGAGGTGATGGCTAAAATAATCGGGGTTTTTCTCAATGGCCGCGCTGAAGTCGCGATCGGCATTAGCGGTATTTTCCAGCATGCGCCAGGCGTGGCCGCGCAATTCGTAAAATTGACCTTCCCGCGGCTGCAGTTTGATGGCTTTATCGAGGAGGGACAGGGCCGTTTTGGCGTCTTTGTTTTTCAGCGCTTTGAGGGCTTTCCCCTGAGCGTCGTAGGCAGCCTTATCCCTGGTGATACGGGAAATCTTCTGTTGATAGCGATCGCGGTTGGTAGCGCCCCCGGGTGGGTAGCTCTGCGCTTTCAATTGGGTGGCGGAAACGCGCTCCTGGGAGGGTGGGTGGCTGGCGAACAGCCCGCTGAGGAAGTCCGGTTGACGACCCTCGGAGAGTTTTACGAAGGTCTGTTGTAATTTGACCGCGCCCTGAGGGTCGTATCCGGCGCGCACCATATACTCCATGCCGTACGCGTCGGATTCCAGTTCGGCACCACGGCCGTATTGCGCCATCCAGGCGGCGGCGCCCACCTGACCCGCCATTCCGCCGAGCTGTCCAAGACCGCTTTGCTGGGAGACTAGGTCAACCGCTGCGGCGCCCAGGCCAATCAGGGTCCCGCGGGACATCTGCGCGGCACTGTGGCGCGCGGCGGCGTGCACGATTTCGTGGGCGAGCACGGCGGCCAGTTGGGCTTCGTCCTCGAGGTGGGTCAACAGACCGCGGTTAATGGCTATTTTACCCCCTGGCAGCGCCCAGGCGTTGGGCACTGGATTATTGAGGACAACAAATTCGTAGGGCAGATCTTTGCGGTCGCTGACAGCGGCCAGTTTTCGGCCGATTTCGGCGACGTATACCTGTATTTCGGGATCGAGATAATAACGTCCGCCCTGTGCTTGCTGGGACGGGGCGTAGTGCTGGTTGCCAATGGCTACCTCCTGCTCACCAGACACCAGGGAAAACTCCTGCTTGCCCGTCACCGGGTTGACTGCGCAGCCAAAGGCGGAGGCCAGTACCGCAGCAATAGTCAGACAGCGCACAATAAATGACACGGGAAGCTCCTTTGGTTCGCAAACCGGATTTGGTCGTTATAATGACACAATACGCCGAAAACGGTTCCACGTGCCGACGGACACCTTCATGTTAGCAGTGATTTCGCCCGCAAAAACTTTGGATTACGAGACGCCTCTTGCCGTCACCACCCACACGCTACCGGCGTTTCTCGACGATGCCGAGATGCTGATTAAGGAACTGCGAGCACTTTCGCCGCCCCAGGTAGCGGAGCTGATGGGTATCAGTCCCCAGTTGGGCGACCTGAATTTCGGACGCTTTCTCAACTGGCAGCGTCCATTCGATCTCGACAACGCCCGGCAGGCGGTGCTGGCGTTCAAGGGCGATGTGTACCAGGGCCTGCACGCCGAATCTCTGAATCAAAAGGATTTGCAGTGGGCGCAAAATCATTTGCGGATACTGTCCGGCCTCTATGGATTGTTGCGTCCGCTGGATCTTATGCAGCCGTATCGACTGGAAATGGGTACGCGCTTTTCCAACAGCCGCGGGGCCAACCTGTATCAATTCTGGGGCGATAAAATAACCGAGGGGTTAAACCTTGCGTTGCAACGCCAGCGGCAACCGGTGCTGGTGAACCTGGCGTCCAACGAATACTTCCGGGCGGTGCGCGTCGAGGGGCTTGCCGCAGACGTTATTACCCCGGTATTCAAGGACTGGAAAGGCGGCAAGTACAAGGTGGTGAGTTTCTACGCCAAAAGAGCCCGCGGCCTGATGAGCGCTTACATCATTAAAAATCGTCTTGAACAGGTGGACGCGATCAAGCATTTTGATGGCGACGGCTATGCCTACAATGCGGCGCTGTCGTCGGCACGGGAATGGGTATTTGTGCGCAAGTTGGCGAGTGCGTAATCCCGGTGGACAAACCCTTTTCCCAGGCTTGCGAAAATAATAAGGCGCCGATTCTGACCGTTCTGCAGCGGGTGTTCGCGCCCTGCCGCAACATTCTCGAAATTGGCAGCGGTACCGGTCAACACGCCGTCTGGTTTGCGCCGCGCCTGGCACACCTGCGCTGGCAAACCAGCGATCTGGCGGAAAATCACCCGGGTATCAACGCCTGGATTGACGAGTACCCGGCCAGCAACCTGGCGCGACCCATCGCGCTCAATGTGGTGAGCGGTTCCTGGCCGGTAGACATGGACGGGGTATTTAGCGCCAACACCTGCCATATCATGCCCTGGCCAGGCGTGGTCAAAATGTTCGACGGTTTGGGGCGGCACCTGCCACGGGACGGCATGGTTGCGATTTATGGGCCGTTTAATTATCGCGGCGAGTTTACGTCGGCCAGCAACGCGCAGTTTGACCAGTGGCTCAGGCAACGGGCGCCCCATCAGGGTATCCGCGATATCGCCGCCATACAGCGTCTGGCGCAGCTGGCGGGTCTGGAGCCACTGGAAGACAATCCGATGCCGGCCAATAATCGTTTGCTGGTGTGGCGCAAATTTGCCGAGTATCAGCCTAGCGTTTGATCGGGGTTATTTTCGCGCCCTCGAGAGTCAGGTTAAACATCAGCCCTTCGTTGGAAAAAATAAACCCCACAATAGGTTGTTTTGCGGTTTCCGTATCAATCTTGTCCCCCGCGCCCAGGGTTGCGATGGCCACGCTGCCATCAACTCCCGCCTGCCAGCCCTTGCTGTTGCGAAAGGTGGCGAGGGCTGAGTCGGTCATAAACAGGATAATCTGCGACTTGCGCTGCGCTCCTACCTGTAAGCCAAAGGAGCCGGCGGCGATACTGTAATATCCCTGGGTATAGCCGTTAATCAGCAATGCACCCTCGCCGTATTCCCCGCCGATCACAAAACCGGCCTTGTAAACCTTGGGAAACACCAGGATGCCCTTGGCGCTGGCGGCAAGTTTGGCGCCCGCCGGGGTGTGCGCGCGAAACTTGGCCAGGGCCTCCTGGACGTAAGCATCAATTTCATCGCTGGCGGACATGGCGGGTGGGATGAATAAAAACAGCAGTGCGACAATCAAAGCCCGGGTACGCATCGTGCGACCTCCAAGGTTAGTGATGGCTACTTCAGACCGGGAGTCTAACAGAGTTTTTCAGGGGTCTAAACGCGCTTTACGATAGGGCAGTGCAGTGCGGGCGTGGGCAATGTAGGCGTTAATATCGGCTTGCTCCTGTCGCACAAAGCGCGCGATGGCAGCGCGAAATTCCGGGTGGCGAATCCAGTGCAGGGACAGGGTTTCTACCGGTTCGAAGCCACGCTGAATTTTATGTTCTCCCTGGGCGCCAGCGTCAAATTTATGCAAACCCTGGCGAATCGCATACTCAATGCCCTGGTAATAGCAAAGTTCGAAATGCAGGCAGTCGTATTCGCGAATGCAACCCCAGTAGCGGCCGTACAGGGTGTTGTCTCCGCTAAAAAACAGGGCGCATGCCACCGGGCTGTTAGCGTCGTAGGCCACTGCCATGGCCACCTGCGGCGCGAGGGTGGCGCCTATCCGCGCAAAAAACTCCCGCGTCAGGTAACCCCCGTTGCCGCTGCGCTTTATATAGGTGCGCTGATAAAGGGCGAAGAAAAAATCCCACAACTCGGAGGAGATTTGTTCGCCGGGCAGCATCTCGACACGCAACTTCTGGTCCACCACCCGTTGTCGTTCGCGGCGCACGGTTTTGCGTTTACGGGCGACAAAGCGCGAGAGGAAGTCGTCGAAGCTGGTGTAGTCGCGATTCAACCAGTGGTACTGCGCGCCGCTGCGCTGTAACAGATCGGGGCGGGCGAACGCAGCGGCGGTCGTGCGGTCGGGAAACAACAGATGCCAGCTGCTGGCGTCTGTTGTTTCCGCCAGCGCGATACTGCGCGAGGCGAGCTCTTCCGCTACGGATTCCAGTGAGAGATTTCCCGTCAGTCTTACCCTGGGACCGGTGGCCGGGGAAAACGGCACCGCCGTGACTAATTTGGGATAATAATTGAGACCGTTGCGGTGGTAGGCGTCCGCCCAGCTCCAGTCAAAAACATACTCACCCCAGGAGTGAGTTTTCACATACAGGGGCATGAAGGCCTCGCCCCCGGTGACTTTCAGGGTAATGTGGCAGGGTTCCCATCCGGTGCCGGGCCCGACGCTGCCACTGTCTTCGAGAGCCGTCAAAAAGGCGGGGTCGAGGAAAGGGTAATTATTCACGGGGGGACTTAACAGGCGGTTACGCAGATGCAAATCGGCACACAAAGCGGCTGCCCTTGCCGAGCGTACTGTAAATATCCAGGCTCGCCGAGTGGCGCAGTAGGACATGTTTAACGATGGCGAGACCGAGGCCGGTACCTCCAGACTGGGTGGCGCGGCTGCCATCGGCTCGATAGAAGCGTTCGGTCAAGCGGGGCAAATGTTTGGCGTCGATGCCAACGCCGTTGTCGCGCACCACCAACTGCACGCCAGCATGGTCGCGACTGCCCTCAATGGTAATCAGGCAACCCTCGGGGTTATGTTTCACCGCGTTGTAAACCAGGTTGGCAAACGCGCTATGTAGCTCCTCGGCGTTGCCGAGCACCTGCAAGTCCGGCGGACAGTGAAGTTCAATCTTGTGCCGACCTTCGCTCAGGGAGAGGGCGTTGGCAATGATTGGTTGCAACAGGTCGCTCAGCGCGAGTGGTACACAGGTCGGCACGGTGGACGCCGACTCCAGTCGCGACAGCAGCAACAGATCTTCTGCCAGCAGGGTCATGCGGTTGTTTTGCTCCGCCATCTGTGCCAGCGGCATTTGCCAGTGGGCGGGTATATCTGGGTCGCCGCGCAGGGTTTCGATATAACCGGTCAGCACGGTGAGGGGCGTGCGCAACTCGTGGGAAATATTGGCGACAAAATCCTTGCGCATCTGTTCGAGGTTGCGCAAGCGAGTGATGTCCTGTACCACCAGGGCCAGTTCGTTATCGCCAAATATATTTGCGGATAACAGTAGAATGCGTTGACTGTTGTTGGGGGCGGGTAGCGTCAGGGGAGCATCGAACGCGTCAGCTTGAATAAAGGCGACAAATTTTGGAGTGCGGATTAAATTGGCAATCGGCAGGTTGCGGTCCTCTGCCCGCAGCCCGAGCAAGCGGGTCGCTGCCGGGTTCCACCAATCGAGGCAGCGTTCCCGGTCGAGAATGATTAGCCCCTCGTCGAGTGCGTTAGTCAGTTGGCGAATCCGTTGGGCGAGGGCGCGGAAACTGTGCTGGTGGCGCTCATTGCGTTGTTGCAGGCGGTACAGTTGATCGGAAATATCGCCCCACACGCCGGTCGCCTCGGGGGGTAAACCATGTGCGCCATGGTCTAACCAGAGGTAGAGGCGATGAATTCGGCTCAGGGTCCACAGCATGTACAGCCCGCCGCCGACAATCAACGTGGCGAGCAGGTGCCCGTTCAACCAGCCGGCCAGTACTAGAAATACCGCCAGTGCGGCGATGCGCTGGAGTTCTGTGCGTAGCCCTTGATGCAATGTTAACCCTCGACCAACTGCTCGGAAAAACGATAACCCGCCCCGCGGACAGTCTGAACGAGTTGGTCGTGCCCGGCAATCGCCAGGGCTTTGCGCAGGCGCCGGATATGCACGTCCACGGTGCGCTCGTCCATGTACACATTGCCGCCCCAGACGTGATCGAGAATCTGGGCGCGGGAGTAGACCCGGTTCTGGTGATTGAGAAAAAATCCTAGCAGGCGAAACTCCGTGGGTCCCATGGCCACGGCTTGTTGATTGATGGTGACATGGTGGGCGACAGGGTCGTAGCGGAGCCCGCGAATCTCGACTGGTTTTTCTGCTTCACCGCTCTCCCGGCGGCGTAGCACGGAGCGCAGGCGGGCGATCAGCTCGCGAGGGGAAAAGGGCTTGGTGACATAGTCGTCGGCGCCGGCTTCCAGGCCCTGGACAAGGTTATCTTCCTGCGCTTTTGCGGTCAGCATGATCACCGGAGTATTGGCGGTGAGCTCATCGCGCCGCAGGCGCCGCAAGAGTTCCAGGCCGCTGGTATGAGGCATCATCCAGTCGAGTAGCACCAGATCGGGGCGACGGTCGATAATGATGCTGTGGCCATCGCGGGCGTTCGCGGCCTGCAAGGCACTGAAGCCCGCCGTTTCCAGGGCCACCTTGACCATATCTCGAATCGCCGGCTCGTCGTCTATGATCAGAATCGTAGCTTCAGCCATCACTGCGCTCCAGAAGGAATTATGGCTATTAAATGACAGCGGTGTGACGGCAGTATGACAGAGCGGGAGCCGCCCGACGCACGTTTAACCCGGCCAATGATAATCGAGCAAAATGGCCGTAAAAATAGCCATCCCCACAATATTGTTGTGTAAAAATGCGCGAAAACAGGCTTCTCGCTCCCGGTGGCGAGCGATGGCAAGTTGGTATAGAAAAAGCCCGGCCGCGATCACCAGTCCCGCAAAATACCAGGCACCGCGGGCGAAATTCAGGCCGCTAATCGCCAGCGCCAGCAAGGTCAGGCCCTGCAACAGGGCAATGATGGTCAGATCCTGTTCAGCAAACAGAATAGCAGTGGATTTAACCCCAATTTTGAGATCGTCGCTGCGATCAACCATGGCGTAAAACGTGTCAAAAGCGACTGTCCACAAAACCACCCCCGCGTACAGGGGCCAGACTTCGCGGGGCACGCTGCCGGTTTGCGCGGCGAAGGCCATGGGTATGCCCCAGGCCCAGGCTGCACCCAGCACCAGTTGCGGAAGGTGAGTGTGACGCTTGGCGAAGGGATATATTGCGGCAATGGCCACCGCACCCAGGGAGAGGATTACCGTGAGCCTGTTGGTTAATAACACCAGCGCGAAGGCCCCCAGGCAAAGTATGGCGAACAGGGTGAGTGCTTCACCAGGGCGAATCCGCCCGTTCGCCAGGGGGCGCTCGCGGGTGCGCGCCACATGCAAATCGATATTGCGGTCTGCGTAGTCGTTAATTACGCAACCTGCGGCGCGCATCAGGCTCACCCCAAGGACAAAAATTATAAGAATGGAAATGTCCGGTAAGCCACCAGCGGCAAACCACAGCGCCCATAACGTCGGCCACAGTAACAGCAGGGTGCCGATGGGTCGGTCTACCCGCATCAGGTGTAAAAAGTCTGCCGTTCTGCGCGAAACGGGAAACATGCCAGGCGCTCAGATTTCTTCGAGGGGGTTATTGTAGGGGGTAAAGGTCGGTAAGAAAAATTCGCTGATCAACAGGGGTTTGTGGTTCACGTAAAAGACGGAACGGCGCCCCCACAGCGTAGCGCGCAAGTCCCCGAGCTCTTTGGGCAGGGCTGCACTGGTGGGGAGCAGGCGGGTGATTTGCAGCTCGCCGCGCCGCAAGCCGGGGTTGCGAAACAGGTAATCGCCGAGGGGTCGGGCATCGAACTTGCGCAGCCGCCGCAGGCGCCCGGTAAGACTGGACAGGGGTAACACGCTGCGGGCAAAAACCCAGGGTTGATCGCAGCCGTAGAGAATCACTTCGCGCACTAACGCCAAACGGCCGCGGGGCATATTCAGCAGGCGCATTTCGGAGCACAGCGGTCGCGCAACGCGCTGGTGCAATACGTGCACGCGAAAGTGTCCACCGCTGGCGGCGATCAAACGTTGGGTTAATGAACCCCGGTCCAGCAGCCAGGGGCGCAGTCTGGCCGGTAGCGCTGCGGGACCGTGGGCACGGGGGCTGCGCCAGACAGGTTGGCGAGGTAAGGACGGGCGTAAAATGGGAGACATCGGCGTAAGTTCTGTTTCAATTTCAACCGGTGGGCGCGCCATTATAGTCGCACCCGTGGTGACAGCATTGATTTAATCGTGGCGCGACACCGCGTTTTACCAGGAGTAGGACAGGCTCAGGGAACCGTACTGGTGATGGTGGGGTTGTTTGCGAAATTCCCGGGTGCGCACCACATAGGCGTAGGACACTTTCCAATGCCCGGTAAGAAAGCTGATACCTGCCGCGATATCTGCGACCACCGGTTCCTTGTCCACGCTGTGGCTATCGCGAAAGGTATTGCCGTCGAGGAATATATCGCGCACCACCAGCCGTGTGTCCAGCGCCACAAATCCGTGCAAACCGAAAATCGGAAAATTACCCCGGCGTCGACGAGGGTCACCGCGTCCAGGTGCGCTGTTGTCGCCACCGGGGCGCACGGCCGAGGTCCCGAAATCGTCGGGCAGGTAGCCGACGCGGTACTCTCCGCCAAAGTTAGCATAGGTGGCCACATTGCCCAGGTTGACGCCACCATGGGCGATAAAATCTTGCTCCACCGTGCTCAGTTTCCCGCTGCCAAACAGCCCCTGGGGGAGCAACACATTTTTAAATAGCCGCCGTTTATGCTCGTACACAAATTGCAGCGTGGGTTCGTTTTTTAGCTGGTTGTCCCAGCCCTGAAATTTATCAAAGGCGCGTATTTTGTGGATTAAATCCTGGGTCTGCTCGCCCTGCGCTTCCGGGCCGACCATACCGATATTGACCTCGACAGTGTCGAGCTGGCTGTCACTGCGAGTGTGGTAGGCAAAACCCACGTATAGATAGCCCGCATAGGGGCGCTCGTCCTCCAGCAGCTCTGCAGCGTCGATAGTGGACGGGGTGTACATCAGTTGCCCCACACTAATGACCAAATTGCGAGCCAGGCCCTTGTTGCTGTCGTGAAAAAAATGCAGTTTATCGTTAACCTCCCGGACCCAGTTAGGCAGGCGCGGGTCGGTCTCGTAGGAGGTGATGTCGGGGGATACCCAGGATAGTCGAATGCCGTTGGTGTAGTTCTGATCGGTCTCGCTAAACAGGTCATTTTCGAAATAAACGTTTACCGTCCAGGGGTCTTTTCCGGCATTGGCGGTATTGGCCACGAGCAAAACAAACAGCAGGATTGATAAGCGGTTCATGGTGCTTCCAGAGCAAAGGCGTTAACTTATGACGCGTTCAGATGACAAGGGGAACAGCTCGTGCAGGCGCGTTGCATTGCAACAAAAAAATCAACACTATGCCAGTGCCGCGCCCGCCAGCGGCGGTGGTTGACAATAATACTTAAGGAGAACGCAAATGATAATCAGCAATCTGGAAACATTGCCCGGCAAAACCATTGTGCGCCATCTGGGTATGGTGCAGGGGAATACGGTACGCGCCAAGCATGTCGGCAGGGATTTGATGGCTGGCATTAAAAATGTGTTTGGCGGTGAGTTGCACGGCTACACGGAATTGTTGACCGAATCCCGGGAGGAGGCTACCGACCGTATGGTGGAGCAGGCCGCATCGATGGGCGCCAATGCGGTTCTCAATGTGCGTTTTTCGACATCTTCGGTGGCCGCCGGGGCCGCCGAACTGTTTGTCTACGGCACCGCTGTAGTGGTTGAGTAAGCGACCATGGAACTGCTGATCTTTGTGGTGCTGTTGACCCTTGGCTATGCCGTGGGACGCAGGCAGGAAACGCGGCATTTCGCCTCCATCCAGCGTCGGGAAAAACAACTGGCGGGGGTGCTGGCGTTTAGTACACGCCATCCGCCGCGGGATTTGCCGTGCGTGGAAACCCTCCTGGTATGTGGTAGTACAGTGATCTCGGTGGATTACTTTAAACAGTTTTCCGCGGCGTTGCGGGGGTTGTTAGGCGGGCGTATCAACGCCTACGAATCGTTGCTGGAACGGGCCCGTCGCGAGGCGCTGTTGCGCATGAAAAACGATGCCGCGGCGCGCGGTGCGAGTGCGGTGTTCAACGTCAAACTGGAAACGGCCTCGATTACCAAAGGCGCGCGCAACCAGATTGGCTGCGTCGAAGTGCTGGCCTATGGGACCGCGCTTATAGCGACCAAAACCGGGTGATGGAATATCACAATCGCCAGCCAGCGGAAGGCATCAATGTCAGTGCGGCACATCCGCTGGTGGACTTTCTGTGGATGCTGGCGACGGTAGCCATCGTTATCGTTGTGCTGGTCGTCGCCGTGTCCGCACTGGCGCAAAAACTCTTGCCCCTGGTGCCGTTTTCGGTAGAGCAAGCCATTTCTGAACAGGTTGTCACTCCGCTGTGGGAGAGTCGGACCGCTACGCCAAGACAGGCGCGGGTCGAGATGTATTTACAGACGCTTGCGGAGCGCTTGATCACCGCGCAGCCCCTGCCCGAGGGTATCGCTATAGAGGTGCACTACGCCGACGATGACAGAGTTAATGCCTTTGCCACGCTCGGCGGCCATATTGTGATTTGCCGTGGTTTGCTGGAAAAGCTCCCCGATGAAAATGCGCTGGCCATGGTGATCGGACACGAAATTGGTCATGTGCGTTTCCGCCATCCACTACTGGCGGCCGGCCGGGGGCTGGTGGTAAGTCTCGCCCTGGCAGCCTTGGCGGGCGCATCCGACGCTACCCTGACCAATATCGCCCTCAACCTCGGGGGCGACGTGGTGCTGCGTAAGTATGGGCGCGATCAGGAGCGTGCAGCGGACGCGGTTGCGCTGCGCGGTGTGGTTTCTCTGTACGGCCACACCGGTGGCAGCACCAGTTTGTTTCGAGTTCTGCAAGCTCAACAGAACGGGGTTGAGTCGCCCGCATGGTTAAGTTCACATCCGGTTAACGCGGACCGCATTACCGCGGTGGAGCAACTGGCCCGCGACGAAGGTTGGCAACAAAATGGCGAGAGCACCGCTCTGCCAGCATTTTAAAGGCGCGCCACGTTACCCTCGGTTAACGGCGACACAGGATACTGCCAGCGTGGCAACGGCGACGACGATTGGCATATACTCGATGGCTCTGCTATCTCTGATAGCCACATCAACTCGCGCGGGAGAACAGCATGGCCGATGCGGCAGCTTCAACCTATCAAACACTGGCCATCGAACATAAAGACGGCGTCGACTGGGTGACGCTGAATCGCCCGCAACAATTCAACGCCATCGATAAAATAATGACGGCGGAGTTACTCCAGTATTTCGGCGATCTGTACTTTAATCACGCGGTGCGCGTGGTGGCGTTGCGTGGCGCCGGCAAACATTTTTGTGCGGGTCTGGATTTAAACGACGTGCAACATATTTCCGCCAGCGTACCCACGGCGTTGCGCGGGCAGCGCGCCATCGCCGAGATTATTATGCGCATGCGCCGCTGTCCACAACCAATTGTTGCGCTGATGCACGGTGCTGCCACCGGTGGTGGTCTGGCGCTGGCGCTGGCATCCGACGTGCGCTATGCCGCGCAGGGCGCGAAAATGAATGTCGCCATGGCCAAAATCGGGTTGACGGGCTGCGATATTGGTATCAGCTATTTCCTGCCCCGCGCGGTGGGAGCGTCCAACGCAGCGGAGATGATGATGGGCGGGCGCTTTGTCGATGCCGACAGGGCACTGCGCATCGGTCTGGTGAGCGACGTTGTATCCCGCGAGAAGCTCGACGATACCGGCAGGCAATTAATTGACGAGATGCTGGCGATGTCGCCGCTGGGTCTGCGTTTAACCAAGGAAGGACTTAACCTGTCCCAGGACGCGGGCAGTCTGGAGGCGGTAATAGCCATGGAGGACCGCGGTCAGGCGTTGTGTATTGGCCCTTATTTTGACGAAGGCATAGGCGCGTTTCTGGAAAAACGTCCTGCCAGTTACGACGACAAATAGTTCTCGGGGCACTGCGCGCGTGGCGCAACACTCGCAACAAAACTCGGAACGCAGCCAGTTTGCGTTACTTAAATCCCGACGGTTTTTGCCGTTCTTTCTTACTCAGTTTTGCGGCGCGCTAAACGATAATCTGTTTAAAAATGCACTGCTGGTGTTACTGGTTAGCGGTAGCCTGGCAATCGGTAATGTGGACACCAATACGCTGGTCAACCTCGCCGCCGGTTTATTTATATTGCCGTTTTTTTTGTTCTCGGCACTGGCTGGTCAATGCGCGGATAAATACGAAAAATCAGCGATTATGCGCAAGGTAAAGTTAGCGGAAATTGTGATTATGCTGGTGGCAGGTATAGCGCTGTGGTGGCAGCTTCCGGGTTTGCTGTTGGTGGTGTTATTCGCCATGGGTGCCCAGTCGGCATTTTTTGGGCCGGTGAAATACGCAATTATTCCACAACACCTCAACGAATCGGAACTCGTCGGTGGTAATGCACAGGTGGAGAGTGGCACTTTTATCGCCATTTTATTGGGTACGATCGGTGGCAGCATACTGGGCGGTCTGTCTGACCCACGTGCGCTGATCGGCGCCACTGTCATTGCAGTGGCACTGATCGGGTGGCTGTGCAGCACAGCCATTCCGCGAGCGGAGCCCAAAGCGCCACAATTAAAAATAGACTGGAATATGGCACGGGAAAGCTGGGCATTGATGAAAATGGCCGGTGAACGAAAAGATGTGCTGTTGTCGATACTCGGTATTTCCTGGTTCTGGTTGATTGGCGCCAGTTATTTAACTCAGATACCCAATTTTGTGGTGTCGGTGCTACATGGCGAGGCGCAATTGATTGCTCTGGTGTTGAGTGCTTTTATCGTCGGCGTCGCGGGTGGTTCCCTGTTGTGCGAACGCCTCAGTGGTCACAAAGTGGAGTTGGGGCTGGTGCCCTTTGGTTCCCTGGGACTAAGTATTTTTGGCATCGATCTTTTTTTTGCGGCCGAAAGTTATCAATTAGCGACGACCGGGGATTTAGTCGGACCCCTGTCGTTTGTCCTGCGAGCCGAGGGTGTTCGCGTGCTGCTGGATCTCGCGTTGATCGGTGTGTTTGGCAGTTTTTATATCGTGCCGTTGTACGCATTGGTCCAGTTGCGTACGGCGCCGCAAAAACGCGCGCGGGTTATCGCCAGCAATAATATTATGAACGCGCTGTTTATGGTGTTGGCCAGTATCTTTGGCATTTTGTTTTTGGGGGTGGCGGGATTCAGTATTGCGCAGTTTTATCTCGTTATCGCGTTGATGAATATCGCGGTGGCAGCATTTATTTACGCTCAGGTGCCGGAATTTGCCGCGCGTTTTCTGGTGTGGCTACTGACCCACACCCTGTACCGGGTGCGCCACGCAGGTCTGGAACATATTCCCGAAAAAGGTGGCGCGTTAATCGCCAGTAATCACGTCAGTTACGTGGATGCTTTGCTGATCGGTGGAGAGGTACGACGGCCAATACGCTTTATCATGTATAAACCAATTTTTGATATTCCGGTACTGAATTTTATTTTTCGGGCAGGCGGCGCGATCCCTATCTGCTCGCGCAACGAAGATGAGCAGGCATACAATGCCGCGATGGACAGTATCGCTGCAGGCCTGGCGCGGGGAGATTTGCTGGCAATTTTCCCGGAAGGCCAGCTCACGCGGGATGGCGAGATGAATGAATTTAAGGCGGGTATCGAACGGATTGTGCAACGTACACCGGTGCCTGTGGTGCCAATTGCGCTACGTGGATTGTGGGGCAGTATTTTTAGTCACAGTCCCGGTGCAGTTAAAAATCCACTGCGCCGGTTTCGCAGCAAAGTGACGGTAGTTGCCGGTGTGCCGCTGGAGCCGGAAAAGGTCAGTGCCGCACGCCTGTACGAAGTGGTGCTGGCGTTGCGCGGTGCGACCAAATAGCGGCACAAATAATTAGTAACGGAGTGACGCATGAAACTTTCGAGCAAAATTTTACTTGGCATGTTGCTGGGCATTGTGCTGGGCGCCGCGCTTAAAGGTTTGTCGGGGCAATCGGTCCAGATCGCCCTGGTGTCCGGCTGGCTGGTCAGCAATGTTTTTGATGTGGTCGGTCAAATATTTGTGGCGTCCTTGAAACTGCTGGTGGTGCCGCTGGTGTTTGTATCTCTGGTATGCGGTAGCAGTGCCATGGGGGTGAACGCGCGCATGGGCCAGATGGCGGCGAAAACTCTCGGCCTGTATTTGCTGACGACAGCGCTGGCAATAATTCTGGCTCTATTGCTGGCGAACGCAATTAATCCGGGGGAGGGTCTGACACTGACCAGTACCAGCACCTACGAGGCACCGGTTGCGCCCTCTCCCAAACAGGTATTGATAGATATTTTTCCGACCAACCCGGTGCAGGCGATGGCCGAGGGCAATATGCTGCAGATTATCGTGTTTGCCATTTTGATGGGCCTCGCGATTACCCATAGCGGTGCACCGGGCGGTAAGGTTCTGGATTTTTTTCAGAGTTTTAACGACGTCATTATGACCATGGTGTCGTTTTTGATGCATATGGCGCCCTACGGGGTGTTCTGCCTGTTGGCCAAGCTGTTCAGCGAGCTGGGGATTGGCGCCATTGCGGATCTCGCCAAATATTTTCTGGCGGTGGTGCTGGTTCTGTTTCTCCACGGCGTCGTCGTATACGGATTTTTATTTGCGACTCTGGCGCGCCTCAACCCCCTGACGCTATTTAAAAATGTCCGCCCCGCACTGTTGTTTGCATTTAGCACCTCGTCGAGCAGTGCCACCCTGCCGGTAACCCTGAATGTAGCGCGCGGGCGTATCGGCATCGACAATTCGATCGCCTCATTTACACTGCCACTGGGTGCCACTATCAATATGGACGGCACTGCAATTATGCAGGGCGTCGCCACGGTATTTATCGCACAGGCGTTTAACGTAGATATTTCCCTGGGTGGTTATGTGGCGGTGGTTTTGACCGCAACGCTGGCCTCGATCGGTACCGCAGGCGTGCCCGGCGTGGGACTGATAACCCTGTCGATGGTGTTACAACAAGTGGGATTGCCAGTGGAAGGCATCGCCCTGATTATCGGTGTCGATCGCTTGCTGGATATGCTGCGTACGGCGGTGAATGTCGGTGGGGATTGTATGGTTTCCACGGTGGTAGCGAAGAGTGAAAATTTGCTGGATGCGGGGGTATTTAACGAGGTGTCCGACAAGGATGATTACACCAGTTAAGCGAACTGGAGATATTTAGCGCTATTTTCGGCGGTCGGGGAACGAAGGATGGCCAGGCAAACAGTCCTGCACATATTAATAGTTTGCGCCGCGTTCAGCAGCTGGGGGCTGCAAAGCACCGGTGCGCTGGCGCAACCGGCAATATTCGAGTTCAACGGACTGAAATTATCGACGGACACGAAAACATGGAACCCCGCTGCACCCTGGGTGGTGCCCGTGGGGGTTCAGCAATCCATCGTCGCCGATGAGCGGGCGCTGAATATTTACGATAATGGCCGCGACGACTGGCACGATATGCTTGCCAGCAACGAAACCGGTAAGGACGCCGGGCGCTATGTGTACCGCACCCACGAAGTGTACGACGAGCCGGAGGGCGGCGCGGTATCAGTGATAGATATGCTCACGGGCAGAGTGAGCGTGGTATTGCAGAGGCCCGACTGGCGGGCGCTCGACGGTATTCGCTGGACACCGTGGCGGACTTTGCTGGTGGGCGAGGAAATCCAGGGTGGGCGCCTGTTTGAAATCGTGCTCAACGGCGATGATTTAACCACAGGCGTGGCGGTGGATCGCCCGGCGTTGGGGCGTATGGCCCACGAGGGTATTGAAGTGGATGCGGCCGGTGCCGTGTATATGGTGGATGAATTTCGCGGCCTGAGCGAGGATTCCGTGGCGCTGGGGAATGCCTGTGATGGCCAGCTGCCCTGCGGGGGCGGCATTTACAAATTTGTCCCACAACGTTTTGGCGATCTTTCTCGAGGACTGTTGTACGTGCTGAAAATTACCTCAGGTGACCCCGTGGAAGGTACGGGTCGCGCCGTGTGGGCGGGCCCTATCGATCCCGCCAACGCCCGACGTTCGGGCACTCGGGCGGGAGGCCAGAGTTACCAACGGCCGGAGGACCTGGAGTTGATCGGCGACGTGCTCTACGTGGCGATTACCGAGGGAACACCGGGCGCGGATGGCAACGAGCGCTATCACGGCCGGGTGATCGCGATAAATTTGTCCACCATGACCGTTAGCGATTATGTCAAACCCGGGGTCAATGTCCCGCGCGAGCCTGCACCGGACGAAGGCACCGTTGGCTGGGCGGGATTCGACAATCCGGACAATCTGGCGCAGGCACCGGACGGACGTCTGGTGATTGTTGAGGACAAGGTGCCGTCGGATATCTGGTTTGCAGACCCGGACAGTAACGGCGATGGTTTTGCCGACCGGTTGTTATTGTTCGCTTCTCTGTCCGATCCCGAAGCGGAGGCGTCGGGGATTTACTTTCGGCCTGGTGATTCAGCTCTGCTGGTAAATATTCAACACTCGGCGTCTAAAGATGGCGATGGCACCTGGCGGCTCGCGCCGCCCTGAATGCATCTCGCGAATTGTTTGCCTACAACCTCGGTCAGGGTAATTCGCCGGTGGATAGCCAGCGGGCGCACTCGGCCCCGAGCTCGGACACCGCCATATCTTCGTAGCGCTGACTTTGTGCGGCGCTCAATGTATCGCGCCAACGGCCATTGGTACCCTTGTTGATAAACGTTTGCGCGCCGCCCTCCCAGAAGGCGCCACCCACGGGCACCGAGCCGGGGGCGTGGTTCTTCATATAGTCAAAACTGCAATGTTCCACAATCGCGTCCCAGTTCAGAGCGGCGCGGGGAATGTCGAGAAATTCGGCAATACGCGCTATTTCCCCGGGCAGATCCATGCGCAGTCGCGCAAAATGTACCAGGTGAACATTGGGCAAGTCCCGCACCGCCCACCAGGAACGCAGGTTTTCCCAGAACGGCCAAAATGGGTGACCGTTTTTATCCAGCCATTCGTCGTAGTACTGGGAGATGGATTCTGGTGGCCTGTCGATGGGCGGGCCGACCCGTCCGGGGGTGTCGTTCAGGGCCTCGTACCAGGCTGCGTTGGCATTAGCGTGGTGGTTGTACATGCTCCACAGCACATCCCGCCCATCGCGAGCAATATAAAGATATTTTGCCCGGGGGGAAAAAACCAGTGCGTCCACGGGCAGATGGGTTTTGACAAAACGACGGTGGTTTTGCGCTTCGAGGGCGGCGAGTTTGATGTCCTTCGGGGGAACGCGCAGGTCCACCCAGGGGGACATCTCCGCCACCGGCAAATCCGGCTGGCCGTTAAAAATAAGTTGCGACACGATTTGTTGCATCCAGGTAGTTCCGGATTTTGCGTAGGTGGCGATCACAATATCATCGTCGCGAAATTGAAAATCGTTCCACACGGTAGAGTCAAAGTGGTGATTGTGAAACTCACGTTGCTTCTGCGGCCAGCGGGGCGTGTCTGCGGTCATGCCAGGTGTCTCCTTAATTTTTGCTTTATTAATTGCGGTTCGGGGTTGCCTCGGCCCCCCTGCCGCGGCTCTAAGCGTGCGCCGTACCAATACTTTGCAGTCGCCGCCTAGCTAAAAATGGCTTTAAAGAGAATAAAAAACACGATCGACAAGGTGGCTCCGGCGGGTAGGGTAATTAGCCACGACATAAAAATGGTGCCCACCACCCGCAAATTAATGGCGGCGATACCGCGGGCAATTCCCACGCCCAGCACCGCACCCACCAGCGTATGGGTAGTGGAAACCGGCAGACCGATACCTGAGGCCGCGACCACCGTGGCCGCCGCGCCCAGCTCGGCGGCGAAGCCGCGACTCGGGGTCAACTCCGTAATTTTTTTGCCAACCGTGGCCATCACCCTGAATCCGTAGGTGGCCAGCCCGATAACAATACCCAGCCCACCCAGTAAAAGAATCCATGAGGGCATGCTCGACTGACCGGCTACCGCGCCCGACTTGACCACGTTAACGACAGCTGCCAGGGGGCCCACCGCATTGGCCACGTCGTTGGAGCCGTGGGCAAATGCCATGCTACAGGCGGTGAATATCATCAAAATGGCAAACACCCGCTCGACGCTGGCAAAGCGGTTAACGCGGTCGGCGACGTCGTCTTTCTGCACGCGGCCGAGCAGAAAGGTGCCGAGCAAAGAAACCGCAGTGCCAAATATTGCCGCAAAAAAAGCGCTTTCTGCGAAACTCATGGCGACGCCGACGTCTTTAAATACGTGTTTAAGCCCTTTCAGCAGGGTGATCATGGCAATCAGAAAGCCCACGCCAAACATGTAAAAAGGTACATAGCGTTTAGCGTTGGCAAACGGGTGAGCACTGTTCAGAATCAATATCTGGACGCTGCGAAACAGGAAGTACGAGATAATGCCCGCCAGCAGCGGAGAGACCACCCAGCTCGCTACGATGGTCCAGATTTTGTCCCAGTTGACGGCCGCGGGGGAAATGCCGACGGCGGCGAAACCCACAATTGCGCCGACAATGGAATGAGTGGTGGAGACGGGCCAGCCTCGCATGCTGGCCCATAACAGCCAGGTTCCCGCCGCCAGTAGCGACGCCAACATGCCAAATACCAGGAGTTCCGGGCTGTCTATCAGTAGTGCGGGGTCGATAATGTCATTGCGGATGGTCGAGGTGACTTCGCCGCCCGCGAGATAAGCGCCGAGGAACTCGAATACCATGGCAATGCCGATCGCCTGGCGAATGGTCAGCGCGCGGGAGCCCACCGACGTGCCCATGGCGTTGGCGACGTCGTTGGCTCCCACCCCCCAGGCCATAAAAAATCCCAGGACACAGGCCAGAATAATCAGGGTTTGGCCAAATTCAGCGAATAACGCCATGCTTTATTCCGGAGTGACTGGTTAACGCGCCAGCAGCAACTGCAGGCGACCACCGACCCGCTCCGCGAGGTCGGCCAACTCGCCAATGCTGTCAATAATCTGATAAAGGAACACCGTTTCCACCGGAGCGAGTTCGCCCTCCAGTTTGAACAGCCGATGTCGAATGTCGCGCTCCAGAATATCCGTGCGGTTTTCCAGCTCGGCGAGGTGCTCGATCAATTCTTCGACAAAGGTTACTTCGCTGCCGGTAAAACCGGTTTCCAGTAGTTCGTCGAGTTCGTTGATGGCTTTGAGCGCCTGCTGCGTGGCGGAAATGGACGCGGCCAAAAACTCACTGACTGCGCCCTGCAAAGCCTCGGGAACACGCATTTGACGACCTAGCATCAAGCCAGCAATGTCCTTGGCGCGGTTAGCGATATGGTCCTGTACGGATAATAGTTCCAGTAAATCAGTGCGCGAGACAGGCATAAACAGCCCACTGGGCATATGTAGCCGCAATTGTTTTTTGAGTTCGTCCGCATGTCGTTCAGTGGTATAGATGCGATTGTAAACTTCTTCTGCGGCAGGCCAGTCGTCGGCTATCGCGGCGGCCAAAAAGTCCTGTAACGCCTCTGCGCACTCGACTACCGCCGTCATGTGCTCCTGCAGGGGCTTGATGGGGGATTTGCCAAACAGGTTTTGCAGGGGATTACCGATGGCCATAGTTATGTTCCATTATGTAAGCAGGAGTATAGAGTCGGTGTCTCTGTTTGTCACACGCTTCTCCCGCAACGGCAACAGCATCTGGGTATGGCGCTACACCTGGGCATAGCGCTCTGTGCCCCGTAGCCAACGCCTGATGATGGCGGTGGCGCTCTGAGGTTGATCGCGCCACAGGGTTTCCGCAGTTCGTTTAACGTCCGGCAACAGCTGCCCGTCCCGCAACAGGTCGGCAATGCGCAACTGCATGTCACCGGTTTGGCGCGTGCCGAGGAATTCGCCGGGGCCGCGCAATTGCAGATCCTTCTCTGCGATAACAAACCCGTCACTGGTTTCGCGCATAACCCGCAGGCGCTCGCTGGCGAGCCGTGACAGAGGTGAGCCGTAAAGCAGTACGCAGTGACTTTCCGCGCTGCCGCGCCCCACCCTGCCGCGCAATTGATGCAATTGAGCCAGACCGAGGCGTTCCGGGTTGTCGATAACCATCAAACTGGCATTGGCCACGTCCACTCCCACTTCGACCACGGTAGTGGCTACGAGTAATTGCAACTTGCCGGTTTTAAACGCGGACATCACGGCGACTTTTTCCCGCGGCTTGAGGCGTCCGTGGACCAGGCCAATATTGAGCTCGGGGAGCGCCAGACGCAGTTCATCAGCGGTGGCGGATGCGGCCTGTGCGCTTAATAATTCAGACTCCTCGATCAAGGTGCATACCCAGTAGGCCTGGCGTCCCTCGGTGCAAGCAGCGCGCACCCGTGCTATCACCTGCGCGCGACGTTCAGCGCCGACCAATACCGTGGTCACCGGACTGCGCCCCGGAGGCAGTTCGTCGATGATCGAGCAGTCGAGATCCGCGTAGGCGCTCATGGCCAGAGTGCGTGGAATGGGGGTGGCGGTCATAATCAGCTGATGAGGTGCGTATCCTGCGGCGCTTTTTTCCCTGAGCGCGAGGCGCTGGTGAACCCCGAAGCGGTGTTGTTCGTCGATGATGGAGAGGCCGAGCTGGTGAAACCGGACGCCTGCCTGAAACAGCGCATGGGTACCAATTACCAGTTGCGCCTTGCCATCGCCGATGGCGGTTAGTTGTCTGTCGCGGGCCTTGCCGGTTAATTTTCCGGTTAGCAGCGCAATGCCGATGCCGAAGGGCGCCAGCCAGGCCGCGAAATTATTGCGGTGTTGCTCGGCCACGATTTCAGTGGGCACCATGATTGCCACCTGATATCCACAGCCAATTGCCTGCAATGCCGCCAGGGCGGCAACCAGTGTTTTACCCGCACCGACATCGCCCTGCAGCAGGCGCAGCATGGGTACTGGCTGGGTCAGATCGCGTGCGATTTCCGCCGCCACCCGCCGCTGGGCGCCGGTTGGCGCAAAGGGAAGACTGGCGAGGAAGCGTTCCAGCAGGTCTTCGCATGCTGGCAACCGGGGGGCTGGCCGGGCCTGCACCTGGTGGCGCAGTTGTAGCAGACTGAGGTGATGGGCCAGTAATTCCTCGAAAGCCAGGCGCTGTTGTGCGGGGTGTTGTCCATTGGCAAGCTGGTCGATGGGGGTGTCCAGAGGGGGGCGATGCAGCAGGGTCAACGCCTGCGCGAGGCTTATGTGCCCGGCGTTTCTGTCGCCATGAGTGCCTTCCACGCGGGTTAATAATTCTGGCAGATTCGCGGCCGTCAACAACTGCAACGCCTGGGTCGTCAGGGCACGCAGGCGCTGTTGCGTCACACCTTCCAGCGTGGGATAAACCGGAGTGAGGTGGGTAGCCAGGGGCGTGGGATGTTTAGAGTCGAGTCGTTCGTATTCCGGGTGGTACATTTCCAGCCCGGCACTCCCCAGGCGCACTTCACCAAAGCAACGCAGACGGGTACCCACCGCGAGATTGGCCCGTTGCGCGGCAGTGAAGTGGAAGAAGCGCAGGGTCGCGGTGCCGGTGTTGTCCTGCACCTTGCACATCAGACTACGACGACGGCCAAAAACCAGGTCGCAACCGCGCACCTGCCCCTCAATCACCACGGAGGTGTTGGGGGTCAGGGCGCCGATCGGAATAACCCGGGTGCGGTCCAGGTAACGGCTCGGTAGATGAAACAGTATATCCTGCACCGTGCGTATGCCCAGGCGGGCGAGTTTTTCGCCACCAAGCCTGCCGACGCCGCGTAACTGCGTAACCGGAACATTATCCAGCGTTGGCACAGTTATAATTTCTCAGGGTTGGCATCTCAGTTATGGCGCTCTGGGCTACAGGATAAAATCAGTCGAGCACAGCGTGAAGTACCGCGTTAGAAAATTGATTCCCCTCATCATAGCGATTACCCACTGGCGGGTAAAATTTGTCTAACTCGCCGGTTGTGTAACCTGTGTTATCTTTTTGCGCAGCGTGTGCTTCTGTGTTTGGCCTCACTTAACCGAGCAGCGTTGGGTTAACCGCGTGCATTTAAGGGAGAAACTGATGTCGGCTACTGGTTTGATTGGACTTGGCGCCATGGGTTTGCCGATCGCCAGGCGCATGCTGGAAAGCGGTTTGCAGGTCCATACCCACGATGTGAACGCCGCGGCCATGGCCGCGGCCGTTGAATTCGGCGCGATTCCAGCCGCCGACATCGCTGCGGTCGCCGCCCACTGTGATCTGGTGCTGGTGTCGTTGAGCACCGAGCTGGCGTTGACCGAAGTGGTTGGCGAACTGCTGGCGCAATTGTCCCCGTCGACTATTATCGTCGACATCGGTACCACCTCTGTGGCGCAAACTCGGGCGCTGGCGGCGCGGGCTGCCGCCAGCGGGGTTGGCTACGTCGATGCGCCGGTCAGTGGCTCGGTGCCCTGGGCTGAACAGGGGCGCCTGACGATGATGGTCGGCGGCGCGCAGGAGGATTACCAGCGCTGCCGACCGGTTTTTGAGACATTTGCCCGACAAATTTTTTATCTCGGTGACAGCGGCAGTGGGCAGATTGTAAAGCTGTGTCATCAACTGGTTTTTTTTGCGCTGACCTGTAGTCTCGGTGAAGGGCTGGCAATGGCGGCGCGGGAGGGCGTCGCGCGGGATAAAGTACTGGCCGCGATCGATGCCAGTGTGGCGCCCAACCACGCCATGGAGTTTTTGCTACCCGCCGTTGCGCAGGGAAACTTTCGCGGCGCGGATATGGAGATCGCGGGCAAGGACATGGCTGCCGTACTGGGGTTGGCAAAGCAGCTGGAGTTTGACGCGCCACTTGCGGAGCAGGTGAGTAAATATTTTCACGGGTTTATCGCCCGCAACCAGGTTGACTACAACCTGTTTGGCGCTCTCGATCTGATTGCCGACGACGGCTTCAGGCGCAGAGATAGTGTCCGATCAGATGATCGGAGGACCTAGATCACCATAATGCCGTCCATCTCCACCAGTGCGTCCCGGGGCAACGCGCTGACGCCGATCGCGGCGCGCGCCGGGTATGGCGCGGAAAAATATTGCGCCATAATGTCATTGACGGTGGCAAAGTGACTCAGATCGGTGAGAAAGACATTTAGCTTTACGATGTCCGCCAGGGTTCCACCCGCCGCTTCGCACACCGCCGTCAGGTTTTTGAACACCTGCTGTATTTGCGCTTCGACATCCCCGTCGACCATGGTCATGGTGTCAGGCACCAACGGAATCTGGCCAGACAGGTAGACGGTATTACTGACTTTAACAGCCTGGGAATAGGTGCCGATAGCGGCCGGCGCACCCGGTGTTTGCACAGTTGCTTTGTTGGTCATGGGCTCCTCAACTTCTGACGCGATTAACTTTTTGTACCTGTTTCAGGCCGCGCACCCGGCGCATGATATTGGCTAAATGTACCCGATTGTCTATATCCAGAATCAGGTTGACGACACTGGTATAGGGATCCCGTTCGTTGACGGTAATTTGCTCAATAGTGGCATTGCTCTCCGTTATGCGGGTGGCGAGGATGGCGATAATGCCCCGTTCGTTGGTGACCTCCACGCGAATTTCCACGGCAAACTCTCCGTTCACCAGAGGTGACCACTCGAGGGGGATACACTTTTCGACCTTGGCGCGAATTTCCGCGATATTTTTGCAGGAGTCCCGATGGACTACCAGGCCGCGCCCCGGGCTGATGTGGCCGATAATGGTATCGCCGGGAATGGGGTGACAGCAGCGCGCGTAGCTGGTGACCAGACCGTCCGCGCCGTCGACCAGAATGGGGGAGTCGTTGCTCTGTGGCGTGGTTTTAAGGCGTTTGTGTTCTGGCATCAGTACGTTAGCCACCGCGAAGGCCACTCGATTGCCGAGGCCAATCTGTTGCAGCACGGATTCAAAAGTGGGCGCACCGGTCTCCTTGAGGAGGTGCCGTATCTGGGACTTGCGCAGTTGTTTATAGCTGGATCCGAAACTCTGAAGAGCCCGATCGAGGAGTCGTTTGCCGAGGTCCACGGATTCTTCGTGCTGCTGATGCTTGAGAAAATGGCGCACGGCGCTACGCGCTTTGGCGGTGCGCACAAAATTGAGCCACGCTGGATTGGGTTGCGCCCCTGGCGCGCTGATAATGCGCACCCGTTGCCCGCTTTGCAGGGGTTCGGATAGCGACGCCAGTTTGCCGTTAACCTCGCAGGCGACGCAGGTGTTACCCACTTGGGTGTGCACGGTATAGGCGAAATCGACGGCGGTGGCACCGGTGGGCAGTTCAATAATTTTCCCTTTCGGCGTAAAGACATACACCTCATCTGGAAACAGGTCGGATTTTACGTGCTCGATAAATTCGAGGGAGTTGCCCGCCTGTTGTTGAATTTCCAGCAAGCCCTTGACCCAGCGGTTGGCGCGGGCGTGGTTACCTTTGGCGTTTTCCAGGCCGGTTTTGTACAGCCAGTGGGAGGCGATGCCATAATTGGCCAGGGTATCCATTTCCTCGCTGCGGATCTGTACCTCGATGGCGACGCCGTGCAGCCCCAGCAACACGGTGTGCAGAGACTGGTAACCGTTGGATTTGGGAATGGCGATGTAGTCGGTAAACTCCCCTGGGACCGGTTTAAACAGATTGTGAATGACCCCGAGCACGCGATAGCAGTTGTCGACATTGTCGACAACGATGCGAAAGGCGTACACATCCATGATGTCCTTGAAGGAGCGCTTTTTGGTTTTCATCTTCTGGTAAATACTCCAGAGATGCTTTTCCCGACCACTGACTCTGGCGGGAATATTGTCCTTCTGCAGTTGCAGTTCGATGGTGCTTTGTATTTCCGCCACCAGTTCGTTGCGGTGTCCCCGGGTGGCTTTCAAGGCCCGTTGAATGCGCTCGTAGCGCAACGGGTAGAGCGCTGCAAAACCGAGGTCCTCGAACTCAATACGCATGTCGTTCATCCCCAGGCGCTGCGCGATGGGCGCGTAAATGTCGAGGGTTTCGCGGGCGATGCGACGGCGTTTATCCGGTTCCAGAACGTGCAGGGTGCGCATGTTGTGCAGGCGATCGGCGAGTTTCACCAGCATCACGCGAATATCCCTGGCCATGGCCAGGGTCATTTTCTGAAAGTTTTCGGCCTGTTGCTCGGCGCGGGAGGAAAATTCAATTTCGGTGAGTTTGCTGACGCCGTCCACCAGGGTCGAGACGGTTTTGCCGAAACGCCGGCTCAGTTGTCCTTTGGTGGCGGCGGTGTCTTCGATCACGTCATGCAGCAGCGCGGCCATCATGCTTTCGTGGTCCATGTGCATATCCGCGAGGATATTGGCCACGGCGATAGGGTGTGTAATATAGGCTTCGCCACTCCGGCGCAGCTGGCCTGAATGGCGTTTCTCCGCAAAGTCGTAGGCGCGGCGAATTTTTTTAACTTGGGACGGTTCGAGGTAAGTGGCGAGCTTGTTGCTTAACGCGTCGATAGCCTGCAAGGTCCGCCTCCAGTACGCTCCTCGCCTTATTCGTCGGCAGATGCGGGCGCGATGGTATCCTCATCGTCGCCCACAGGTACGGTCAAGTCGGCTTCCAGCATTTCTTCCAGGGACAGCAGCTCCTCGCTTGCTGGCCGGGCTGTGAGAATGCTGGCGTCGATCAACCCCTCTTCAATTTCACGCAGGGCGACGACGGTCGGCTTGTCGTTTTCCCAGGGAACCAGGGGCTCCTTGCCGCCGATGGCTATCTGGCGCGCGCGCTTGGCGCTGACCATAACCAGCTCAAAGCGGTTTTGCATATTCAGTAAACAGTCTTCTACAGTGATCCGAGCCATTGTGCTTTCCCAACTCCGAATGTTAATCGCCGACGGTTTCAGCGTAAGTGCCTGATAGGGTTGCCCGCAACGGGCAGGAACCCACGCGGTCAGCAATGCCGGGTGGGCCGCACAGTCTAGCGAAAAAGTCTACAGAAAAACAGAGGGTTAAGACAATAGTTCGCGAAATATGGCGCTATGGCGCTGTTGTTGAGCTTGTAGTCGCAGGCGGTGGCTTATGATCACCGCCTGTAGTTCCCGCAGCGCAACGTCGAAATCAGTGTTAACGATCAGGTAGTCGGCCTCCACGTAGTGGGACATTTCTTCCTGAGCCTGGGCAATACGCTTGGCGATAACCGCGGGATCGTCCTGGCCGCGTCGGGTCAGTCGTTCGCGCAATGCCTCCCGCGACGGCGGTAGAATAAAAATCCCGCGACTTTCCGGGATGAGGCGGCGAATTTGTAGGGCGCCCTGCCAGTCTATTTCGAGTATGACATCCTGACCGCGCCGCAGTGTTTCCTCGACCCAGTCTCTGGACGTCCCGTAATAATTGTCAAAAACCCTGGCGTGTTCGAGAAAGTCGCCGTGGTTGACCATGGCGATAAATTGCTCGGTATCTACAAAGTGATAATTAACACCATGTTGTTCACCTGGCCGTGGGCTGCGGGTGGTGTAGGAAATCGACGCCACAATGTCGGGGCACTGGGCGACCAGCGCGTTGACCAGGCTGGTTTTGCCGGCCCCCGACGGAGCGGAGATGGTATACAGGGTTCCGGGACTTATCATGGGTCGGGTTTTCTCCGGCTATTCGAGATTCTGAATCTGTTCGCGCATCTGCTCAATCAACACTTTTATTTCTACCGCGGGCTGTGTTGTGCCCACGCCAAGGGATTTCGCCGCCAGTGTATTGGCTTCCCGGTTGAGTTCCTGCAATAAAAAATCCAGTCGTCTGCCCATGGGTTCCTGGCTGCCGAGGATGCGACGAATTTCTGTGAGGTGGGTATCGAGGCGATCCAGCTCTTCTGCTACATCGCTGCGCTGGGCAAGGTAGACCATCTCCTGTTCGAGTCGACTATGATCCAGTTCGCCACTCAGTTCCGCCAGGCGCGTCTGTAGTTTGTGGCGCTGCGCCATCAGCAGATCGGGCAGTACGCGCCGCACGATTGTCACCTGTGCGCCGATATCATCGACCCGGCGCCGCAACGTTTCTCCCAGTTTTAGCCCTTCGCGTTTGCGACATTCCACCAACTGCCGCAGGGCCTTGTCAAACAATTCGACGACAGCTTGTCGCAGACGATCTCGATCCTGTTCTGGTTCCTGCAGTACGCCAGGCCAGCGCAGAATATCCAGTGGGGAAATCGGTGCCGGATCGGCCATAAGCTGTGCCACTTCCTGACCGGCATCAATGTACTGTCTGGCCAGTTCCAGGTCGGTGGCCAAACGGGTTTGGCGACCGGGTTCAAGACTTAATACGCAATCGACCTTGCCGCGCTGCACGAACTGCTTTAATTGCTCGCGCAGGGGAATTTCAAGATCCTTGAGTGTCTCTGGCAACCGCAAATGGGGCTCCAGGAAGCGGTGGTTGATGGAGCGTAGCTCCCATGTCACGGTGCCCCAATCCAGCTGGATCGTGGTGGTTGCAAAGGCAGTCATACTAAGGGGCATGGCGAGGGAGTTTACGTGTAAAAACGGCCATGGTATCAGAGCGGGGGCGCGCTACGAAGGGCTTTTGGGTACAATGCGGTGCGCCAGACAGCACCCCGCCCCATCAATCAAAGGATTCGCAGATGAGTCGTCCCAGTGGTCGCCGCCCCGAGCAGCTTCGCCCGGTTAAAATCACCCGGCATTACACCAAACACGCCGAGGGCTCGGTGCTGGTCGCGTTTGGCGACACGCGGGTGCTGTGCAACGCCACCGTTGAGCAGGGGGTGCCGCGCTTCCTGCGAGGCAAGGGGCAGGGTTGGGTCACTGCCGAGTACGGCATGTTGCCGCGCTCCACAGGTGAGCGTATGGGCCGCGAGGCGGCGCGTGGCAAACAGGGGGGAAGAACACAGGAAATTCAGCGACTGATCGGGCGCTCGATGCGTGCCAGTGTTGACCTGGCGCGACTTGGCGAGCATACGATCACCCTGGATTGCGATGTGTTGCAGGCCGATGGGGGAACCCGCACTGCGGCAATTACGGGCGCATACGTCGCACTGGTTGATGCGGTGACCCATATGCTGGCCAAGAACATGATCAAAGACAGCCCAGTGGCGCATATGGTGGCGTCCGTTTCCGTCGGCATCTACAAAGGGCAGCCGGTTCTGGATCTGGATTACGCCGAAGACAGTTGCGCTGAAACTGACATGAATGTGGTGATGAATAACCAGGGCAAGTTTATTGAAGTGCAGGGTACGGCGGAAGCCGCGGCCTTTGCCGAAAGCGAGTTTATGGACATGCTGGCGCTCGCCAAGCGCGGCATCGCCGATCTGGTGCGCGTACAGCAGATGGCGCTGGCCCAGCAATAACCTGGCCGGCGCACGATACGACGCTGGCCGGCCGATTATGCTACAGGAGGCTGTCGCGGTGGGGGCCCTCGAAACAGGCAATCACAGGTCGTGCAGATCGTAATCGATGATGACCGGTGTGTGACTGGAAAAATCCTGTGCTTTGTACAGTACCGCGTATTCGACGTTGCGCAGGAGGTCGCGGGAAATAATTTGCGTATCTACGCGCCAGCCGTCCCGCTCGCCAATGACACCGGATGGCCACCAGCTGAACTCGTCGTCATCGGTGTTCGCCGCCCGGAACGCGTCGGCATAGCCAATGTCTTTGTAAAGTTGTCCAAACCACTGCCGTTCGTGGGGTAAAAACCCGGATTCGGCAACGTGGGCCCCCGCATTTTGCACGTCGTTGTCGGTATGTGCCGTATGCCAGTTACCACATAAAATATAACGACGACGCTTGCGGGTTACCTTGAGTAAATGGCTCTGTAGCCCGTCGAAAAAGCGGTCCTTGATCTCCTGCTCCGGGGACCCAGCTTTGCCCATTGGGGCCAGCAGGGACGCGACGCTGACATTTTCAAAATCCGCCTGCAGGTAGCGGCCGTCCATGTCTTCGCCCGAGGCGAGGCCAAAACCAAACATAATCGCCTTGGGTGCGTGCCGGGTATAAATGGCCACTCCGTTGCTGTGGGGGTGCGATGAATCGAAAAAATAACCGAAAAAGCCATCGAGTTGAAACTCCGGATGGTCCTCCACCTCTGCTGCACGGGCGCGCAGATCCTGCAGACAAATAATTTCGGCATCTTGCCCCGCCAGCCATTTGAATAATCCCCGATGGCACGCCTGGTGGATGCCGTCGATGGAAGCACTGATGATGCGCATTCTCGCCCCTTGGTTTTGGAGCGTGTATGATACATGAACATAGCCTTATCAAAAACATAGGGCAAACATGCAAATACGGAATTAAGGAAAGGCTGAGTGGCGCTAACGTCGTATCAAACCGCGTTTATCGATCTGGCGATAGGCGAAGAAGCGCTGAAGTTCGGCGAATTCACCCTTAAATCCGGTCGCGTGAGCCCTTATTTCTTCAATGCCGGCAAGTTTGCCACGGGTAGCGCGCTGGCCGCGCTGGGGCGGTGTTACGCCGCAGCTATTGTGAATTCAGGCCTGGAATTTGATGTGCTGTTCGGCCCAGCTTACAAAGGTATTCCCCTGGCGGTCGCCACGGCCATCGCCCTCGCTGACCATTACGATCGCGACGTGCCGTACTGTTTTAACCGCAAGGAAGCCAAGGACCACGGGGAAGGGGGCGCCCTGGTGGGGGCCCCGCTGCGGGGGCGGGTGTTAATTGTGGACGATGTCATTACCGCGGGTACCGCTATTCGCGAGGTGATGGGCATTCTCGCGGCCCATGGGGCGACGGCGGCAGGTGTGGTGGTGGGGCTGGATCGCAAGGAGCGCGGTCGCGCGGCCCGGTCGGCCCTCGAGGAAGTTGCGGTGGAGCACGCCATCCCCGTGATCAGCATCATCGAAATCGACCATTTGATTCGCTATCTTGAGGACGACGGGAGTCGGCAGGATGTACTCAGTGCGATCAGGGATTACCGGGGAAAATATGGCGTTTGAATCCCTCGTCGGTTATCCCGTGGAAGATGTCTGTGGAATTTGGAGTGACCTATGAGGACTAATAGCCTGTTACGCCATGGCGTTTTGCTGACGCTGTTATTGTGCGCTGTTGACGCTGTTGCCGACGAACTTTACCGCTATCGCAATGCCGAGGGGGTGCTGGTTATCGATTACGCGGTGCCGCCGGAATTTGCCGGCGGCGGCTACGAGGTGTTGAACTCTTCCGGCCAGGTTATCGAGGTGGTGGAGGCGCAAAAGTCCCCGCAGGAAGCGGCAGTGGCGGGCGGGGCGCCAGGATTATCCGCGGAAGAACTGGAGGCCCAGGCCCGATTGGATCAATTCCTGAGTACCAGCTACAGCGCGCCAGAGGAGATTGCGGCGGCCCGGGAGCGCAAACTGAAACAGCTGGCGCGGGAGATTGAAATCGTTGAAGCGAATCTGGGCGATACCAGCCGCCAGCGGGCGCGCGAACTGGAACGCGCAGCGAATTTGCAGCGTGCCGGTCAGGCGATTCCTCCGTCGGTGAGCGCAACGCTGAATAAAATGGATGAGCAAATTGAGCAGGGTCAGCAGTTGCTCACCCAGCGACGCAGCGAATACGCGAACACCGCAGCCCTGTACGACGGTTACGATCGCAGATTCCGGGAACTCAAGGGATTGCCGCCACCGGCCGTGGTCGAGCAGGGCACCACCGAAGCGGGTGGCGAAGATGCCGAATCAGGCCGAGTGAATGCACAATTACCAGCCTCTTCGGAACCGCCGCTCCGCGAGAAGGACACTGCGGAATCCGGTTCCTCATCAGCCGCTAGCGAAAAAACCCCGCCATTAACAGCGACCACTGCTCCTCCCACTGCTCCGTCGGCGGGCGAGTAAATCCGGAGCGTACAAACTGGCGAATTTTGCCTTCGGCCATCGCCAGCAGGGTCGCAGCCGCCGCTGAAGTGACCAGCACCGTGCGCACGTTGTCCCTGGCCTCCCCTTCGCGCAACACCTGCCGCAGCTGTGTTTCGAGACGCTCGAGTAATTGGTTGACACGGGTATGCAAGCGCTCGGTCTCGCCGGTCAAGGCGTCGCCAGTGAGGATGCGGGTGATGCCGGGGTTGCGCTCCGCGAACGTTAGTAACAGTGAGAGAATACGATAACAGCGTTCAGGGGTGGCCTGTGTGTCGTCGAGAATAGCGCGCACCCGGGTAAACAGGGTCTCCTCGATAAACTCGATCAAGCCCTCGAACATGCGGGTTTTACTGGGGAAATGGCGATACAGAGCGGCTTCCGATACCCCCACTTCTGCCGCCAGCGCGGCGGTGGTTATGCGTACCCCGGGGGAGGATTCCAGCATGCGCGCGAGCGCCTGAAGGATTTGCTGGCGGCGGGGTAATTTCGGTTTGCCTGTTGCCATAGTCCTGTCGTCTCAAGCGCTCGTCGGTGAGCGTAGCGGTTACCGGCCCTGCCGGGTTTGGCACCGGGGCGGCGTGTCTCTAACGCGCCTGGTTGGTGATCAACGTGCCAACCCCTTCGTCGGTAAAAATTTCTAGTAGCACGGAATGGTTAACCCGACCGTCGATAATGTGCACACTGTTGACGTTGGAGTTCACCGCGTCGAGGGCGCACCGTATCTTGGGCAACATACCGCCGTGAATGGTGCCATCGGCGATCAGGGCATCCACCTGTTTGCTGTCAATGCCGGTCAATACCTCGCCGTTTTTATTCATCAGCCCGGTGATATTGGTTAACAACAATAATTTTTCCGCCTGCAGAACGGAGGCTATTTTGCCCGCGACCAGATCGGCATTAATATTGTAGGACGCGCCGTCGTCGCCCACCCCGATTGGCGCTATCACCGGAATGAAATCGCTCGCGGTTAGCATATCGATCACGTCGGTGTTTATTTTCGCGACCTCCCCTACGTGGCCGATATCGATGATTTCCGGTGCTTCCATTTCCGGCGTTTTATGGGACACCGTCATTTTGCGTGCCTTGATCAGGTGGCCATCCTTGCCGGTGAGCCCAATGGCCTTGCCGCCGGCGCTGTTGATCAGGCTCACGATTTCCTTGTTGATGGTAGCGCCGAGCACCATCTCCACGACATCCATGGTTTTGGTATCCGTCACGCGCATACCATTGACGAAGTTGGACTGGATGCCGAGTTCCTTCAGCAACGTGCCAATTTGCGGCCCGCCGCCGTGTACCACCACCGGATGGATGCCCACCAGTTTCATCAACACGATATCGCGGGCGAAGCTGCGCTTGAGGTGTTCGTCCACCATGGCATTGCCGCCAAATTTAATCACCAGGGTTTTGCCAGTAAAGCGTTGAATATAGGGCAATGCCTCGGTCAAAACTTTGGCGGTATTAATGGCGCCTTCGCGGGACAGGGACATGGGGGTGGCGGACTCCGGAATTTTTATCTGCTAGATTAAAGGTTCGAGGTTCAGGTCTGGGGCAACGACGGCAAGCTGTTCGCGGAACACCTGCTTGATCCTCTCCAAAGCGGACTGCGTGGTCGCTTCGAAACGCAGGGTCAGCGCCGGCGTGGTGTTGGAGGCCCGCACCAAACCCCAGCCATCGGCAAAATCCACGCGCAAACCGTCGATGGTGATAAGTTTACCATCTTCAAACTGGCCGTGGTCGATGATCCTGTTCACCACAGCGAACTTATCACTATCGGCAGTGTTTAATCGGATTTCCGCAGTGGTTACGGAGGGTTCCAGGTCCGCTATCAATTCGTCGAGACTTTGTTCGCGCAGCGCGAGGGTCTCCACCAGCCGGGCGGCCGCGTAGAGCCCGTCGTCAAACCCAAACCAGCGGTCGTTAAAAAACAGATGGCCGCTAAATTCGCCGCCGATGGGGGCCCCGGAGGTACGGATTTTATTGCGCACATGGGCATGCCCGGTGCGCCACATGACTGGGCGGCCACCATAACTGGCCACCAGTGCATTGAGGCGTCGGGTGGACTTCACGTCGTATACCACATCCGCGCCGGGATGGCGTTTGAGAATATCCCGGGCAAAGATCATCAATAATTCGTCTGGCCAGACGATTTGACCGCTTGCCGTTATCGCTACGATACGATCCCCGTCGCCGTCGAGGGCGATGCCGAGTTCCGCTTTCTGGTATTTCACCATGGCAATTAAATCCGCCAGATGCGCGGGCACGGTGGGATCGGGGGCATGGTTGGGGAAATCGCCGTCCACTTCGCAATGCAGCGGCGAGACTCGGCAGCCGAGGGCTTCCAGCAGTGGCACGGCGATCGGACCGGCGACGCCGTTGGCGCAGTCCAGTACCAGGTGCAATTGTGACGCGGGCGTCACATCCTTGATCACGGCGGCGGAATATTCGGTCCCGATAGCGTGTTGACTGACCTCGCCCTGGCCCTGCACCCAGTCGCCATCGATCATTTGCTGTCGTAGCGCGGTGATATCGTCGCCGCTGATGGCGCGATTGCCAAGTACGAACTTGAAGCCATTGTACTTCCCGGGATTGTGGCTCGCTGTCACCATCACCCCGGACTTGACGCGGCTGAGGTGGTGTAGCGCGAAGTTAAGTAGTGGTGTCGGAATCTGGCCCAGGTCGATGACATCGCAGCCTGTGCTGAGCAGGCCCTGAATTAACGCGGCGCTCAGAGCCGGGCTGGAATTCCGCCCGTCCGCGCCAACCGCTATGGTGGCCTCGCCCAGACGCAAAACCCGGGCACCCAATACCTTGCCAAGATCTTCGGCAAACCGGGGGGTAATTTCTTTGCCCGCGAGTCCGCGAATATCGTAATTTCTAAAGACGGATTCCGGCCACAGCTCGGGTTCCGGGGTCGACGATGGTTGCGCAGTCGGCGGCGCAGCGCTGGGAGTTGCCGTCCTCGCCACAGATTCAACGCCGCCATCATCGGGCTGTGGCGTGGTCGGATCGAAAATGTCGTCCCGGGTGGGGTGACCTTCTCGTGGGGGTTTACCCGCTTTTAGGTCAGGACTGAAATCGCCGCCCGCAGCGACGGTGACTTCAGCGATGATTGGGGTTGGTGCAGCGGGTTCGACATTCTCCTGCGCGGCAACTGGTTGACGAACCCGGCGCAGCCCGACCCGCACGCCCAACGCCACCAGCAATAAAACAACTACGGTTGCAGTTGCGGCGGCCACCGCAAAGGGTCCAAGTTCTACCCGGGCTTGATCGCGCACCACTGGTGCCGCGGAAAACACCACATGCCAGGCTGGTAACCGGGTGTCTTTTCGGGCGGTGGCGATGGCCCGTGGCGCCTGACCGACACTGACGAATGGTTGCGGCGCAGCAGCGCGGGCAGACTGAAATACTTGAGTGACGCCGGCTCGTGCCGCAGGCCCGGCTGCGAGCGCCGACTGTAACTCGTCGACCGGTAAGTTTATCAATAGCGCTCCCCTGACCTGGTCGGCGTCACCGACCGCCGCGGCCACCAGCACAGACCAGGTACCCGCCACCTTGACCGCCTCGGGTACGGTTGACTCGCCTTCGAGCGTGCGGCGCAGCAGATCCAGCGCGGCGAAATTGTTGCCCTGCTCGGGCAGCGCTGCGCCAGCAGTAACAATCTGTATGTCGATGGCGCTGGGGAAGCTACGGCGCAGTTCTGCCCGCCAGTCGTCGAGAGCCGCGGTGTTCGCGGACGCAAGATCGCCGACGAGGGGGCGATTAGTTGCGATTTCTCCGAGTTGCTGGGTGAGTTTGCGTACATAGTGCGCCACGGCCGCCGACTGTTGTTCGGCGTACGTCCGGGTAATTGTTTGCACTTTCACCAGGCGCGGCTCGACCACCATCACCCGATACAGCTGTCTGCAAGCGATCGCCAGTACAATCAGCATGCCCGCTACAGCGGCGACCAGCCAGGCGTGTTGGCGCAGCGGTTTGAGCAAGGGTTGAAGGGATACCGGTAGTTTTGTTTTTTGCAAAATGATGCCCGAAAAATTTGCGTAGTTGGCCCGCAGGGTACCACGTCATTATATGGAGTGGGGTCAGCGGGGAACATCCCCTGTTTGCACCTGTTCGAGCAGGCGCGCGGCAATTAGCGAAATCAATCGACTGGCGAGTGCCGACTTGCCCATTATCGGTAGGGTCAGGGTCTCGTTCTGCCGGACAATTAACACCTGATTTTCATCGCTGTTAAATCCGATAGCCGTATTCGACACGTCGTTGGCAATAACCATGTCGAGGCCTTTACCCAGGAGTTTGCTACGGGCATTGGCCTCCAGGTTTTCGGTTTCGGCGGCAAAACCCACAGTGAAGGGTTTGTTCGACCGTGCGGCGATGGTGGCTACGATATCCGGGTTTTTGGTTAACTCAATGGACAGTTTTTCCGCGTCCTTTTTGATCTTCTGGGAGGCAGTTGTAACGGGGCGGTAGTCGGCTACTGCAGCGCAGGCGATAAAAATATCGGCGTCGTCAACCTGTTCCAGAGCGACGTCCAGCATTTGCGCGGCGCTGGTAACACGAATCACAGTGGCCCGCTCCGGTGCCGCCAGAGACACCGGGCCGCTGATCAAAACCGTCTGCGCGCCAGCTTCCGCAGCGGCCTGTGCCAGCGCATAGCCCATCTTGCCGGAGCTGTGGTTGGAGATATAACGCACCGGGTCGATGGCTTCGCGGGTGGGTCCGGCGGTGATCACCAGTTTTTTACCTGCTAACGCGCCGGTGGCAAAAATACCGCAAACAGCTTCAGCCAGAGCGTCGGGGTTGCGCATGCGCCCCGGTCCAACATCGCCGCAGGCCTGATAGCCGTCATCGGGATTAAACAGGTGAATGCCGCGGTTACCAAGGGTAGCGATATTGTCCTGGGTAGAGGCTTTGGCCCACATCGCCTGGTTCATGGCCGGGGCGATGGCAACCGGTCCAAGGCTGGCCAGACAAACGGCACTTAGCAGGTCGCTGGCCTCGCCGTGGGTGAGTCGCGCGATAAAATCCGCGCTCGCGGGAGCCACCAGTATCAGGTCCGCCCAGCGCGCCAGTTGAATATGGCCCATGGCAGCTTCCGCCGCCGTGTCGAGTAGTTCGAGGTGCACGTCGTGTCCAGACAACGCCTGTAGTGTCAGTGGGGTGATGAACTCGGTTGCCGCCGGTGTCATCACCACGCGAACATCGGCGCCGAGCCGTTGCAGGCAACGAACGAGCTCCGCGCTTTTGTAGGCGGCGATGCCCCCGGTGATGCCCAGTACAACGCGTTTGTTTGCCAGTGAACCCATGATCTGTCTGCAATAATTCTCGACTGGCGCTAAGATAACACCGGTACAGGGATTTTCGAAGCGACACAGGAGGTGGCGATGACCATAAAAAGCTGGCCCGAAGGAGAGCGGCCTCGAGAAAAACTACAGCGCAGGGGCGCCTCGGCCCTGTCGGATGCGGAATTGCTCGCCATTTTTTTGCGTACCGGGTACGCCGGGCAGTCGGCGGTGGATCTTGCCCGCGACCTGCTGATCCGGTTCGGCGGGCTGGGTCCACTGCTGGCGAGCGATAGCAAAACGCTGTGCGCGGAAAAAGGTCTGGGGCGTGCCAAGTGCGCGCAGTTGCAGGCGGTGGTTGAATTGGCGCAACGGCATGTGGGCGAAAAGCTCGAGCGGGAAGCGGTGTTCACTACACCCGGTGCGGTCGCGGTTTATCTGCGCACCAAGCTGCGGGGTCAGGCGCGAGAAGTTTTCTCCGCGTTGTTTCTCGACACCCGCCATCGGCTGATCGCCGACGAAGTGTTGTTTCAGGGCACATTGGACGGTGCTCAGGTGTACCCCAGGGAGGTCGTAAAGCGTGCCCTGTACCATAATGCCGCAGCAGTGATCTTCGCGCACAACCACCCCTCGGGGGTCGCCGAGCCGAGTGGGGACGATATTCGCATCACCCAGCGTCTGAAAGAGGCCCTGTCGCTGGTGGACGTGCGGGTGCTCGACCATCTGGTGGTAGGGGCTGGCGACACCGTTTCGCTGGCTGATCGGGGCCACGTGTAAGGATTCTGGATTTGATTTCGCGGCTCGGCTCTGGTATAAAACGCGCCTCATTTTTCTGCGGGTGGTTTGCAGGGCTCGGCCTACCGCCGGGTTGGTGGAGTGACAGTCGGTTTGGTCCCCACCGTTTTTTGCGCCAATACTGCGTGAGTAGGTACGTCAGCCAGAGTAAAGACGTCAATTTTTAAGCGGAGCCAGAGGCAAAACCATGTCCAGAGTATGTCAGATCACCGGCAAGCGGCCGATGAGTGGTAACAATGTATCCCACGCCAAAAACAGAACCCGGCGCCGGTTCGAGCCGAACCTGCACACTCATCGGTTCTGGGTGCCCTCCGAAAACCGCTTTGTCAAATTGCGGGTATCCAACAAGGGGTTGCGAATTATCGACAAGCGCGGTATCGATCAGGTGCTGAGCGACGTTCGCGCGCGCGGCGACAAGATCTAATCGGGAAGAATTTAACAGGTTCACGAGGGTTAACTGATGGCCAAGTCAAATCGCGACAAAATCAAGCTGGTGTCCAGCGCGGGTACGGGACATTACTACACCACCACCAAAAACAAACGCACCATGCCGGAAAAAATGGAGATCAGGAAATTTGATCCAGTGGTGCGCCAACACGTCGCCTACAAGGAAGCGAAAATCAAGTAACGGTGTGTGATTGCGGTGCGTGCTAACAAAAAGCCCGGCCAAAGCCGGGTTTTTTGTGCGCGGTCAATTTGTCTATTTTGCACTGGTCGCCAGGGAAATATCCAGAACCCCCGCTTCCCGCGCCTGGTCAGAAATTCTGACATAGGTGTCCGTTTTAGATTTAGGGTGCGCCTGAATGACAACTTTGGCCTCGGGGTTTTCCGCGTGCAGGCGCTCCACGTTGGCGCGCACGGCGCGCACGTCGATACGCCGACTTTCGAGCCAGATATCGTTTGCTTCTGTAACGCGAAAGACGATATTGCGGTTATCCAGATTCGGTGGCTGATCGGTAGTGGGGGGGCGATTAACGTCGATGGCTGTCTCTTTGACAAAAGAAGCGGTGACAATAAAAAAAATCAACATAATGAATACCACGTCCAGCATCGGCGTCAGATCGATCTGCGACTCCTCTTCGGTACGACGTCTACCTAAAGCCATTGCGCGGTTCCTCTTTGTCTATCGGGACTGTATATCCCCGGCGGCGTACACGGTGCTCGCCCAGGTGGTGCCATCACCTGACTTGCCCTAGTATGCCAGAAATTTACATGCAGACGAATGTGAGCTTAGCATGCCGGAATTGCCTGAAGTAGAAACCACTTTAAGGGGGATTGCCCCGTCCATTGTGGGGCGGCGTGTGGCAGCGGTCGCGGTGCGCAACTCGGCACTGCGCCAGCCGGTTCCAGCCGCGTTGCCGGAGATTTTGCACGGCAGGAAGGTTGTCGGGTTAAGGCGTCGCGGTAAATATTTGTTAATGGCATTCAGACATGGCCATCTCCTGCTGCATCTGGGTATGTCTGGCAGCCTGCGAATCGTTCCCGTTGGCACTCCGCCCGGGCGGCACGATCATCTGGATATTGCCTTTTCGGGCAACGCCTTGATGCGTTTCAATGACCCCCGTCGCTTCGGGCTTGCGCTGTGGGTGGAAGGGGATCCGTGCACCCATCCGTTGCTGCGCGAGCTTGGCCCGGAACCCTTGTCCGACGACTTCGACGGTGATTATCTGTACCGGCGTGCGCGGGGCAGGGCGACTCCGGTAAAAGCGTTTTTGATGGATGGCAAGGTGGTGGTCGGCGTCGGCAACATTTATGCTGCGGAAGCGCTGTTCATGGCCGGGGTGTCGCCGCTACGGGCTGCGGGTAAAATCTCCCGCGCCCGTTTCGGCGCTCTCGCGGAGGCCGCCCGCCTGGTATTGAGCCAGGCCATCGAACAGGGCGGTACCACACTGCGCAACTTTGTTGGCGGGGACGGGAAGCCGGGGTATTTTAAGCAACAGCTGAATGTATATGGTCGTGGTGGCGAGGCCTGCTCGGTCTGCCGGTCGACGCTAAAAAGTGCAGTGATTGGACAGCGCAGCAGCGTCTATTGCCCGCGCTGCCAACGCTGAAAGAAGCGGCTTGGTGTGCAGTGGTCAGGAAGCGAATTTTTTTGCCAGAGCCGTGGCCACGGCTGGATGCACGAAAGGAGAAATTTTGCCCTGCAAAGAGGCAATTTCCCGCACCAGGGAGGAGGAGATGTAGGAGTGTTTCTCCGCCGGAGTCAGGAACAGACTTTCCACGTCGGGAGACAGGGCCCGATTCATATTCGCCAGCTGGAATTCGTACTCAAAATCGGATACGGCGCGTAATCCACGCAAAATGGCAGTCGCATTGCAATCGTGGACAAAGTTGACCAGCAGGTAATCAAAGCCCCTCACCTCGACATTGGGAATATGTGCGAGGGCGGTTCGCGCCAGGCTGATGCGCTCCTCCAGATCAAACAAGGGTTTCTTTTTTTCGCTGCGCGCGATGCCTACCACAACCTGGTCAAATAATTTGCAGGCGCGCTCCACCAGATCGACGTGGCCATTGGTGATCGGGTCGAAAGTGCCGGGGTAGACAATCGTTTTCATGCGCTGATTTCCTCAGTGGGACGGCGATGGTAAACAATTTGGTAAACCACCTCAAATTCGCTGATACAGGCGATAGTCGACTTCCCCGGCCACTTTTTGTTTGACCGCTTGCCAATTGTCGGGGAATTTGGCGGCCGGGGTCCCGGCGGCGCGGTGGACGGGAGCCTCGACATAAATGAGTGCACCGGGGTTCAGCCAGCCATGGTCCTCGAGCAGGTGAGCTACCCGGTGGGACAGGTTGCCAGCAAAGGGTGGGTCGAGAAAGACAATATCGAAGGAATCGTGGGCTGGGGTCGCCGTTAACCAGATGAGTGCGTCCGCGGCAGTGATGCGGCAGTTGTGGCCACCCAGGGCCGTGAGATTGGCGTGCAGGGCCTGTACCGCGGCAGCATTCATCTCCACCGATACCAGGGCAGTCGCGCCGCGGGACAGGGCCTCAAAACCCAGGGCGCCGGAACCGGCAAACAGATCGAGGCAGTTCGCGTTGGGCAGGTGCGGTTGCAGCCAGTTGAACAGGGTTTCGCGAACGCGATCTCCGGTGGGGCGCATGTCCGGCGTGGCGGGAAACGCTAATTGTCGACCGCGCCAACGCCCGCCGATAATGCGAATTCGTCCACGGGTAGTGGGGGTTTTGCGGGTCTTTGCCAACTGCTGGACTCCCGACAGAGTTCATAAATGGTAGGATACACGGCTTTAACGGGCACAGGGAAAAGCGATTGATGGCGTCTGATAAAAACTCGCAACCGGGCTCGGAGCAGGAACCGACGTCCACCCCGGTACCGAAAGCGCAGGAAAAGCGTTCGTTTCTGGCGCGCTGGCGTAAGTCTGAAGACGCGGCTCGCGATTCCACCACTTCGGCGTGCTCGCCGGAGCAGTCCGGCCAGGAAGCGTCACCCGCCCGGCCGCCAGCCACACAGAGTCTGATCGGACGCGCCCTGGCCCGCACCGGAGCCGGAATCAGTGCGCTGTTTTTAGGTCGCAAGGCCATTGATGCGGAGTTATTAGAGGAGCTGGAAACACGCCTGTTGCTGGCCGACGTCGGGGTTGAAACCAGTAGCGAAATTATTGCCGCGCTCACCGACCGGGTGCGGCGTGGTGATCTCGCCGATGGCGCGGCGCTACGGCGCGAACTGGGCAAAGTGCTGTTCGACATTCTCGAGCCCTGCGCGCGCCCGCTTGAAATAACCGGTGCGCAGCCGTTCGTGATCCTCGTAGTAGGGGTTAATGGCGTGGGCAAAACCACCACCATAGGTAAACTGGCGCGCAGTTTGCGGCGTCAGGGGCGCACCCTGATGCTCGCGGCGGGCGACACCTTCCGCGCCGCTGCCGTGGAGCAGTTGCAGGGCTGGGGTGAACGCAACGCCGTTCCCGTGGTGGCGCAGCATACCGGCGCGGATAGCGCCTCGGTGATATTTGATGGCATGCAGTCGGCGCAGGCCAGGTCAATGGAGGTGCTCATCGCGGACACGGCGGGTAGATTGCACACCAAAGACAACCTGATGGAAGAATTGAAAAAGATAAAGAGAGTACTCACCAAACTCGATAGCAGTGCCCCTCAGGAAGTGTTATTGGTGCTCGATGGGGGTACCGGGCAGAACGCGCTGGCGCAGATGCAGCAGTTCAACGAAAGTCTCGGCGTGACGGGTATCGTGTTAACCAAGCTTGATGGCACCGCGAAAGGCGGCGTGATATTCGCGCTGTGTCGACGTTTTGGGGTTCCGGTGCGGTATGTGGGGGTGGGCGAGGGTATCGACGATTTGCAACCGTTTGACGCCAAAAGCTTTGTGGACGCGCTATTGGATGGCGGTGTGCAGCCGTGATTCTGTTTGATGGCGTTAGCAAGCGTTACCCCCAGGGCCACGAGGCGTTGAACGGGGTCAGCTTCGAGCTCGCCGCCGGCGAACTGGCCTTTTTGACCGGGCACTCCGGAGCCGGTAAAAGCACGCTGCTCAAACTGATCATGCTGATGGAGCGTCCCACCCGTGGCCAGGTGCTTATCAACGGCAAGAACCTCAATCGCCTGCACGCCAGTCAAATCCCCTACTATCGGCGACGGGTGGGCGTGGTCTTTCAGAATCACCAGTTGTTATTTGATCGCTCGGTATACGACAACGTCGCCCTGCCATTACTGGTGTCGGGGTATAACGCCCGGGATATCGGTCGCCGGGTGCGGGCGTCGCTGGACAAAGTGGGCCTGCTAACCAAAGAAAAGCAGAACCCGATTACCCTCTCTGGAGGGGAACAGCAGCGCGTCGGCATCGCCCGCGCGGTCGTGCACAAACCGCGCATTCTCCTCGCGGACGAACCGACCGGTAATCTCGACCCGGCGTTGTCCGCCGAGATCATGCAACTGTTCAAGGATTTCCACGAGGTTGGCGTTACCGTGTTAATTGCATCCCACGACCTCGACCTTATAGATCGGATGGATAAGCGAGTACTCACTTTACAATCCGGGTCGATGGCGCAGGGTGAAACCAGTGTCTCGGGGTAATCAACGCCCGGACCGGGAGTTCGCGCAGACGGCGCGGCGGGGCGGCGCGAGTGGACGCAGCGGCGCCAGCGAAAGTAGTGCCCTGTGGCGGGATCGTCTGCACAGTTATGTGCAGCATCATGGGGATAATTGTGCGGAAGCCCTGCGGCGCCTCGGCCGCACCCCATTGCAGAGTTTGATGACTGCAATGGTTATCGCGATCGCCCTGGCCCTGCCCGCTGCGCTTTACGTCGCTGTACTCAATTTGCAGCAACTCGGGGGCAGCGTGCAGACCAATTCACAAGTGACCATTTTTCTACGGGGCGACGCGCAGGCGCCGGCGATCGAGCCGTTGCTGACGCGCCTGCGCGGCATGCCCGGAGTGGAGGCCGTTACCTACCTGTCGCCCGATGAGGCGCTGCGGGAATTTCAGGCACTGTCGGGTTTCGGCGACGCCCTGAACCTGCTCGATGAAAACCCGCTGCCCCCCGTTGTATTAATTACCCCCGGCGAATCTTTGCGGGTCGACTTTGCGGCGGCCGAACGCTGGGTCCAGGGCATCGCCGCCGATCCTTTGGTCGACGATATTCAGCTCGACATGAAGTGGTTGCAGCGTCTGCACAGCGTACTCGACATCGGGCGCCGACTGGCATTCGCACTGGGGGTGGTGCTGTCCCTCGGGGTGCTGCTGGTGGTGGGCAACACCATACGTCTGGCGATAGAGAGTCGGCGCGATGAAATCGTCGTCGTCAAACTGGTGGGTGGCACCAATGCGTACGTGCGCCGGCCGTTCCTCTACACGGGCCTGTGGTATGGCGCCAGCGGTGGCGTCCTGGCGTGGTTGCTCGTCGCCGGGGGACTGTGGTGGCTCACGGAACCAGCGGCGCGTCTGGCGGCCCTGTACCAGAGCCAGTTTGCCCTGCAGGGGCTGGGGGCGAGCGGTTTTGTGGCGCTACCGGCCCTTGGAGCTCTGTTGGGCCTGGTGGGCGCGTGGCTGGCGGTGAGTCGCCACGCGGCGAGTATAGACGCCGAGTAGATGCAGTGGATATAGATCAAGTAAAACAATAAAAAACAACCAGTTAATTGAACTTTTCGGGTTGTGGACATCTAATGCGGGCATGGTAAACTGTGCTCCCCCAAAAGAGAGGTCCCTATGAGCAAAAGTCTCCAGACTGTAAATTGGCTGGTACCGGGCGAAAATCTGGGAGCCTATATACAGGGCGTCAGTAGCATACCCGTGCTGTCTGCCGATGAGGAGAAAACTCTGGCAGAACGCCTCTTTTTCGATAATGATCTGGAAGCCGCTCGGCACCTGGTGATGTCCCACTTGCGTTTCGTGGTGTATATCGCGCGCTCCTACAACGGTTATGGCCTGCCCCTGGCGGATCTGATTCAGGAGGGCAACGTTGGGCTGATGAAGGCGGTAAAACGCTTCAATCCCGAAAAAGGCGTGCGCCTGGTGTCGTTCGCGGTGCACTGGATCAAAGCGGAAATACACGAATACGTGTTGCGTAACTGGCGCATTGTCAAAGTGGCGACCACCAAGGCGCAGCGCAAGCTGTTTTTCAATCTGCGCAAGGCCAAGCAGCGCCTGGCGTGGCTCACCGACGATGAAGCGGTTGCGGTCGCCAGTGATCTGGGGGTGGATGTTACGCAGGTCCGCGAAATGGAACAGCGCCTGTCCGCGCGGGATGCCGCGATTGATGCCGCGCCCGATGACGACGAAGACGGCTATCAGGCGCCGGTGCACTATCTAGAAGATCACAGTGCCGATCCGGCGTTGATACTGGAGCGCGCTGATGCGGAAACGTCCAATTACGATAACCTGACAGAAGCGCTGGATTGTCTCGATGAGCGCAGTCGAGATATCCTGCAGCAACGTTGGCTGAGCGACGATAAGGTGACGTTGCACGATCTGGCGGCCAGGTATGGGGTTTCCGCCGAGCGCATCAGGCAACTGGAACAAAACGCCATGAAAAAGATGCGATCTGCCCTGCAAGCCTGAGTCACCGTAGCTGCCGGGTTGAGGAAAAAAGCCGCGTTAACGCGGCTTTTTTCGTCGTGTATCTGTGGCGACATACCTCGGGCTATCGGCAACGACCGATGTTGGCGACTGCATATCACCCCGTAACTGGCGAGAAAAACGACTTATGACGCAAATCAACGTCCGCTCCATGTGCGGCTATTGCGGCGCAGTATTTGGATTTATGGCGGTCACATTGGGGGCGTTTGGCGCCCACGCCCTGCGCGCCCTCAGCGGCTCGGGATGGGAATCCGGGGACGCGTCCCTGTGGCAGACGGCAGTGCTGTATCAAATGTTTCATGCGCTGGCCCTGCTGGGGCTGGCTGGCCTCGCGCCGGACCTGATATCAGGCCGGGTTCGCGGGTGGGTGGGCGGCAGCTTTGCGCTTGGCATCGCGTTGTTTTGCGGCAGTTTATATCTGTTGGCGGCGGTGAAGACCCCGTTGTTGGGAATGCTGACGCCGGTGGGCGGGCTTTTGTTTTTAGCCGGCTGGGGTGTGCTCGGCACCGCGTTGTGGCGGACTTCCCGTGAGCGAAGCTAAGCATCGCGCACCCGCCGCGCACCCCAGAACCGTGCGCAGTTACGTGGTACGGGGTGGTCGCCTGACCCCGGGGCAGCGTCGCGGGCTGGAACAGCATCGCGACTATTTGCTGGAAATAACTGCCGGTCGCGCCGATTGGCGCAAAATATTCGGGCGCGCTGCGCCGGTAGTGCTGGAAATCGGGTTTGGTATGGGAGATTCACTGTGTCGAATGATGGCTGCTGAACCCGATAAAAATTTTGTGGGGGTTGAGGTTCATCCCCCGGGGGTGGGCAGGCTGCTTAATAACGCAGCTGCGGCGGAGCTGCGCAATTTGCGGGTTTATCTGGGGGACGCAGTAGCGGTGTTAGACCACTGTATTCCCCCGCAGACCATATCCCGGGTGCAGCTTTATTTCCCGGATCCGTGGCACAAGAAAAAGCACCATAAACGTCGCCTGGTGCAGCCCGACTTCGTCGCCAAAGTGCGGCGCGTCCTGGCGCCAGATGGCATCCTGCACATGGCCACGGACTGGTTGCCCTATGCCGAACATATGGCGGCCGTGATGGGGGCGGCAGAAGGCTTTGAAAATACCGTTAGCCATGGAACTTACGCGCCGCGGCCCGAGTTTCGACCCGTTACCAAATTTGAACAGCGCGGACAGCGGCTCGGGCACGGCGTTTGGGATTTGCTCTATCGCCGGGTTAATTGATGCTGAATTGAGCTAATTCAACGGGAGATCGAGGTGTGAAGCGAGTAGCGCCAACATGAGCGATAACCCGTTCTGGGATTACTCCCTGAACCTGTACCGACAACCAGGCATAGCACAGCGGTGTATCGACCTGCAGGATCGTTACGGTGCCAATGTAAATCTCGCGTTGTTCGCGTGCTGGGCGGGGCATTTGGGCAGGCAATTGGGCGACGGTGATCTGCGTGCCGTGCAGGCGGAAATATTCGACTGGAACCGGCGGGTCACCCAACCCCTGCGTACCCGCCGTCGGGCTCTCGATCCCCACGCAGTGGGAGCGGCGCAGGAAAAACAGCGTTTGTTGGCTGAGGAACTGGACGCCGAACGGGAAGAACAGTTACGGTTGCTTACCTGGTATGAGGTACATTGCCCTTCGCTATCTGTTACCCGGCGGGAAGAGGCCATTGCGCAAAATGTACAACGGTATCTGGCAATGCTTGGGGCCGACGCTGCACTAGCTCAATTGTTAGTAAAGGCGGCAGCCCAGGAGCATTGATTGTTGTCTGTGTTGCGCGCCACCGGAATGGGGTAAGATACCGCCTGAAGATTCCCCCTATCGGCAAGACACAAGGAACTAGCGATGAATAAAACAGGATTCTTGATGCTGGCGAGCGCGTTGACGTTTGCCATTTCAGGCTGCGACAAGGTAAGCGACATAGTCAATAAGGATAACGACAGCGCCACCGCTAAAAGTGAAGCAGTCGCGCCCCTCGGTTCCCAGCAGCAAAAAATTAGTTACATCATGGGAATGAATATCGGGTCCCAGTTCAAGACAGACGATTTCACCCTCGATTTGGTCGCTTTTAACCAGGGTATCACGGATGCGTTGAGCGATGCGGAACCGCGTCTTAGCGACGAGGAAGCGGCAACAACGATTGAAGCATTTCAACAGGAACAAACGGCGAAGCAGGAAGAAATAAGAAAAGGGCAGGAAGAAAAAAATAGCAAGGAAGGGGCGGCTTATCTGGCGGAAAACGCCAAAAAAGACGGCGTAACCGTATTGCCCAGCGGGCTGCAATACCGCGTGATAACCGACGGGTCCGGACCGATCCCCACAGCAGACAACACCGTGGAGGTTAATTATCGTGGTACGTTGATTGACGGAACGGAGTTTGATAGCTCGTATAAGCGGGGCGTGCCTGCTCAGTTTGGCGTCACCCAGGTGATACCGGGCTGGGTGGAAGCATTGCAGTTGATGAAGGAAGGCTCCAAGTGGGAGCTGGTGGTGCCACCCGAACTGGCCTATGGTCCCGGCGGCGCCGGTGGTTTGATCGGCCCCAACCAGACGCTGATCTTTGAAGTTGAGTTGCTCAAGGCAGCGGTGGTTGAGAGTGCAGAATAAACCGTTTGTTCTGCGGTAATCCGCCAGGATATTGCCTTTAAGCGTGGATCTGGTTTAGCTTCGATTATCGAAATGCATAATGAAACGGACAAATCGTATTGGTTTGTCCGTTTTTTTATGGCCGTTATATGTATAACTTTGAACGCCGCGGGACAAAATGTTAAAACGGTGAGCAGGCAGGCTGTTATACTGTGTTGCCCGTTACCGGGGTTTTAGCCACTAACACTTTTTCCGGAAGCTCAGCGTTATGCATGACAGTACTCCGATTGAAGAGCCAGAACATAAATTAAATCTCCGTAACTTACGTGAGGACGACTACGCGGACATCAAGGAGATTATGGATCGCGTTTATTCGGGTTTTGGTGGTGCCTGGCCGGAGAAAAAATTTCGCTCTCAGTTAACAGTTTTCCCAGAGGGCCAGATCTGTATCGAGGATCACGGCAAGGTAGTGGCCGCGGCATTTGCGGTCATAGTCGATTACGATAAATTCGGCGACCAGCACACCTACGGGGAAATCACGGGTAACGCTTATCTGACCACGCATGATCCACTCGGCGATGTGTTGTACGGTGTCGATGTGTTTGTGTCACCCGACTACCGGGGTCTACGTTTAGGCAGGCGTCTTTACGAGGTGCGCAAAGAGTTGTGCCGGCGACTTAATCTGCGCGCCATTGTTGCCGGAGGGCGCATTCCAAATTATAAAAAATATGCAGATGAACTAACTCCTCAGCAATATATCGAGCGGGTAAAACGCAAAGAAATTTACGATCCGATTTTGACGTTTCAGCTATCTAATGAATTCGAAGTCAAACAGGTACTTACGGATTACCTGCCTGAAGATAGAGAATCCAGGGGTTATGCCACATTGTTACAATGGCACAATCTGTATTACGACCCCAGCAAAACACCGTTGATTAATGCGCCACGGACTTCCGCGCGTGTAGGTTGTGTACAGTGGCAAATGCGCACCCTTAAATCCGTTGGCGAGTTGATTCAGCAGGTAGAGTTTTTTGTCGATGCGCTGTCAGATTATCAATGTGATCTGGCCCTTTTCCCGGAATTTTTTAACGCGCCCTTAATGGGGATCGAAAATCATAAAACGTCGATAGACGCGATTAAAGCATTGGCAGAGTTTACCGATGAAATTGTTGAGGCTATCTCCAAATTGGCGGTTTCATACAATATAAATATCGTCGCCGGTTCAATGCCGGTAATTGAAAACGATGAATTATTTAACGTCGCTTTTCTGTGCCGTCGGGATGGTACGCAGGATGCGCAGTACAAATTGCATCCCACGCCCCACGAAAAACGCGCATGGATTATGCAGGGCGGCGACGAACTGAAAGTATTCGATACGGACTTTGGTAAAATCGGCGTATTAATCTGTTACGACGTGGAATTTCCGGAGCTGGCACGCTTGCAGTCCGAGGAAGGGATGCAAATATTATTTGTACCTTTCTGGACGGATACAAAAAACGGGTATTTGCGCGTGCGTTGCTGTGCTCACGCGCGGGCAATCGAAAACGAATGCTATGTGGCAATTGCCGGCAGCGTCGGCAATCTGCCGAAGGTGGACGGTGCCGATATTCAGTATGCTCAGTCGGCGGTGTTCTCGCCTTCGGACTTCGCTTTCCCCCACGATGCGACCATGGCTGAGACGACGCCTAATACGGAAATGACCCTTATTGTGGACCTCGATCTGGAAAAATTAAAAATAATGCAAAACGAAGGTTCGGTGCGTAACTATCTGGATCGACGTCGCGACCTGTATAAAATAAATTGGCTGGGAAAAAAATAATCGGCGTCGCGAGGCGCCTTTATTCGCCACTGAATTTTAGTTGATGCCCCGACGTTATACGTCGCGCGCCAATACCCGCTGGCGCAGTGCCGGAGCGTAATTAAGACGATGGTGAAAGAGAGGGGTCTGGTAGCGGTTGTTCTCCGAGGCGTATACGCTCCGCGTTTCGCATTAGCGTACTTCCGGACTCGAGCAATGCTCGACCTTTACGAATCTCGGATTGTCCACGGCTGATATTTTTATTGCCTTTCGCAACCAGTTTGTTGCCGTCCTTTATGTGTTCGATGGCGTCTTCCCAGCGAGCGCCAATGGCCTTCAGGCGTTTCGCCTCTTTTTTTACACCGTCGGGGTTTGAGGCGCTGCCAGCGGCAAGCGCCGCCGTTTGATAATCCTGACGACTTTGCATAACAGCGGTGCCACCCCTGCGCACCATATCTTCCCCTTCGCGCACTTGCTTGCGCCCTTCCTGTAATCGCGATTCACCATCTTTCACCAGCGGCTCGCCTTTTTCGATGGCCTTCAGACCATCCGCCCACATTGCATCGGGGTCGCCTTTTAACGCCGCTGCGCTGGGTTCATGGGTGCCCGACAGACCGGTACAACCGGATAACAACAGCAGCGCAAAAAAATACCAGCTACTTTAAAAGAAAAACTTGAGCGTTTCATGGTGTCGTCCCATATTGCAAGTAACCGTACCGGCGCCAATGCACCACTCGGGTGAAAAACAAAACTCACATAAATGCGCGATACTGGTTGCGCGAATTATACGGGACATCCAGCCGGTGACGGCCTGTGAAATATGACTGTTTAGTCATCAATAAATTAGGGGAATAACCTGGTCGGAAACGGACGATACTTATGCCGTGAAAATACTGCGAATATCGCCGGCGCCCAGTATGCGATAACTGCCCTCCGCGATGGCGCCCAGTTGCAGGCCGCCGGTCTGAAACCGATGCAGAGACACTACGTGATTGCCCACCGCGGCGAACATGCGGCGAATCTGGTGGTAGCGTCCTTCCGAGAGCACCATGGTGCCACTACGCACGGAAGTGCGTTTCCAGATGGCGGGCCGCAATGGTTTCGCGTCGCCGTGGATGCAAAATTGGCCGCTGGCGAAAAGATCACTTTCGTCGCCCCGCAGCGCATCGCGAACTGTTACCTGGTAGTGCTTTGGTGCGTGGGTTCGTGGGTGAATAATGCGGTGCAGGAGATTTCCGTCGTCGGTTAATAACAGCTGTCCGGTACTGTCCTTATCCAGTCGTCCCACGGAGGAAAGTAGTGGCCTGCGGTGACGCCAGCGATCGGGTAGTAAATCGTAAATCAACAATCCCGCATCCCGTCGAGAACAAACATAGCCGGCTGGTTTGTTAAGCATAATGGTGAAAGGTGCGGGAGGATCAATGACCTTACCATTGAATAGAAGGGCTCCTTTGCTTACCTGATCTGATGTAACGGTTTGCTCAGCTTTGATTATAGTCAGGCCATCAAGTGTGACCGCGCCGGCACGGCAAGCGCGATTAATTTCTCTGCGGCTGCCGTAACCCAGATTCGAGAGCAGGCGATCAATGCGTATTGCGTTTGGTGTTCTGGCAGTCATCGCGAAATTTAATTGTGTAACAATCGGCGCACATACCAGCAGCTCGCTTCAACGCGCAAATTGTGTTGTTGCGCCCAGGCGAGTCCGGTTTTCACCAGCGCTTCAGCGATACCTCGACCGCGCATGCTTTCCGGTACAAAAGTATGATGAAAATTAATGCCGTTTTTTGCCAGTAACACATATTCCAGTAGCGCTTCGCTCTGGCCGCAGTAGGCGATGAAACATTGACGTTGCGCATCGTGGACGATGTCCCGGCCGTGATCCGCGGTTATGACGCGCATTACCGAGCCATGGCGTAAAATTCATCGTTGGGGCGCATACTCAGTAGATTAGCCATCCTGTTAGATAAGCAAAAAAATGCGCTGATGGCCCCGATATCCCAGATATCTTCCATGTCGAAACCCTGTGCGCGGAGTAACGCGTAGTCTTCATCGTTTACCAGGCTGGAATGCAGGCTCACTTTCATCGCAAAATCCAGCATGATCCGCTGACGTTGAGTAATATCGGCCTTGCGGTAATTTACCGCCACCTGATCGGCGAGCCGTGGGTTTTTGGCAACAATGCGCAAAATAGCGCCGTGGGCTACCACGCAGTACAGGCAATCGTTGCCGCCGCTAACTGCGACCACAATCATTTCCTTTTCTGCTTTGCTCAGGTTGCCATTGCGCAACATCAATGCGTCGTGCATGGCAAAAAACGCGCGACACTCGTCGGGCCGGTGGGCGAGAGCCAGAAACACATTAGGGACAAACCCAACCTTGTCCTGTACTGCCAGAATCCGCTCGCGTAAATCTGCGGGTAGATCATTTACGGCGGGTAGCGGGAAACGACTGATGGGGGCGGCGGTCACCGGATAACCTCCTTGAGCAACGATAAGGAAAGTATGAGGATGGATTTCCAATAACACAAGCGGCCATGCACAACCTTGGTTGCACACGGCCTGAACAAAAAATTACACCTCGTTTTTGGTGATCAGCTCTGATCGTTAGATGCAGATGCCTTACTCGACAGTGTTTCCTGCAGGGTTAGTACAAAAGAAAAAGCGATAACGTGAATGGGCGCGGCCAGGAGTAACAACGCGCCTCCAGCGTACACAAAGCGTCCCATTGTATGAGGCCAGGGAAAACAATTGGCAATGAAAAATAACGTTGCTGTAATTACCATCGCGATCCCAATTCTGGCGCCATGTTTTCTTTGGGGCGGAAACCCGCGCGCCGACAAACTTTTATCCATTCCCCGGATAAACATCGTTAACGATATTGCGCACAACGTGGCAAGGATCGAACAGATTCGCCAAAGCATGGTCTCTGTAATCTGGATTAATTCGAAAAGCAGCGGGAATGTACTAACCACAAACGCCACTGCACTTGCACTGAAGGTCACCGCTGCCCGCATCGATCCGCGCGGTCCGGTGGAGCCTTGAAGGACAGCGAAAATTGCCGAGAAGCCCGCCAGGGTAATTGCGCATTCGGCCAGGACGCTAAAAATTTCCATAATTTGCCTCGTGTTTTTGATAAATCCTACCGGTTGAATTGATGGCCATTAGGTTTTGGGGCCGCCCTTGGGGTAAACCCTAAAAGAATGTAAGCACTGGTGGCGTGGAAAGCGCCAGTCTTACCTGGATCTCAATGTTGGCAGCGGCAGTGGACGGAATACCTGTGGAGAATATTAAAACGATTGCTTTATTGCTAATATGCAATATATTAACGACATATATTTAATAACTACCGTAGTCACACCACATTATCCGCGCCACGAGGGTGGACATCTAATTCTCGTAACTACGCAACGTTGGCCTGCCTTCAGAGTACTGGAGCGATTATGAATAGCGTTAACCATCCCGTTTTCTATGCCGTAGTCATGCTAACCGCCGGTTTGGGTATACCTGTCATGGCTTCTCTGAACGCCGGATTGGGAGCGAGACTGAATAATCCCATGCTGGCTTCGACCATTTTATTTGTGGTTGCCATTGTTGCGGCTGTAGGTGGTTTGCTGGCTGTTCAGGGTGTACCAAAGGCACTGATTTCCAACGCCATACCCATTCATTTTTATCTGGGTGGTTTATGCGTGGTGTTTTATGTGTTTGCGGTCACCTGGATCGTACCGAAATTTGGCGTCGGTAACGCCATCGCATTTGTGTTACTCGGGCAGTTAATCTCAATGGCCACGATCGATAATTTCGGTTTGCTGGGCGCGCCCCAATTCCCGGTTTCATGGCAACGGTTTGGTGGTTTGTTGCTGATGGCGGTGGGCGTTTTTTTCGCCGTGCGTAGAAGCTGAAGGGCTTTAAACTGCCGCGCCGCGATGGGCCTCATGTAAAATAGCAATGATGCGGTCTTCCGCCTCAAAGCGATTAACCAGCGCCTCGCCGAGGGCAGACAGATCATCAGCGAGAGCCGACAGGTCGTCAGGGGTCAGGTATTTATCGTTGAAATCCAGGGCCTGTTCGGTGGAGTCGCCAATTTGCTCGAGCAGTATCCTGGCCTCTTTCAATCCCTCCTTTTCATTGAACTCGCGTCCTTCGCGCAACAGCTGTTCGTACACCTCAAAATGTCCTGCCGATACATAATCCACCAGTTGCTCGGAAAATTCCTGAACCCGCTCCCCGTGGTCGGGATCGTCGTCGTGGAATTCGCTAATCGCGGCCAGGTCGCTATAGATAATGAGCAGGTTTTGTCGGCTGAGTAGCCAGCGGTCGATCAGTTCACTTACCCCACCCCAGCGCTCCCTTGCATTGCGACAGTTTTCCAACATGGCTTGCTACCCGATTCGTCACTCGCGGACGGCTAGGATAGGCAACCAGACGTCGCGACACAAGTGGGGTTATTGCCCGAGCCACAGCACCACGGTCGGCAGGGTCAACGCGGTCAGGGCCCCGGTGAGACCCAGGGCGAGACTGGCGAATGCGCCACACAGGGGGTCTATTTCAAAAGCGCGGGCGGTGCCAACCCCATGGGCGTTGATGCCGAGGGTAAAGCCCACCAGCCGCGGATCGCGCAAGCCGAGGCGCGCCAGCAAACCGGGGCCCGCGAGCGCACCGACAACCCCGGTAAAAATAACCACGCCAGCGGTAAGTTCGCCGATTGCGCCAATTTCCGTGGCGATGCCGAGGGCAATGGGCGTGGTCACGGATTTTGGCGCCATCGCCAGCAAGGTAGCGGGTTCCGCGCCCAGCAGCCAGGCGACCGAGAGCGCACACAGGGGGGCGGCGAGTAGTCCGACCAGCAGTGTCAGGAGCAGGGGTTGGGCCAGCAGGCGAATGCGATCGAATTGCTGGTGCAGGGGTACGGCCAGCGCCACCGTACTGGGGCCCAGCAACCAGTAAAACAGGCGGTTGCCCTCCTGGTAATTTGCGTAATCGATATTCAGGGCCCACAGTACAAGGGCCAGTAACACACAGGCGCTGGACAGGGGGTGTAATAATACCCGCTGGTGACAGTGGCGAAATAGCCACAGACAGGGCAGATAAATGCCGACGGTAAGCACCATAAACAGGGCGTGTTGCAGCAAGTCGGCGGCCATCAGCGGTGTCCTTGCGGATCGTTTGCTATCGACGCAGTCCTGGCGGCCAGCGCCTTTAATACCAGGCCGGTGACCGTAATTGACAGGAGCGTGCCGAGAATAATGGCGCCCAGCAGGGCCGGCCATTGGCCGGCAAACCCGTCCGGTAGAAAAAATATACCCACACCGGCGGGAATAAAAAACAGCGGCAGCAGGGCGATGAGCCGGTGCGCGGTATTCACCAGCCACCCGGGTGTGGCGCCAGGATACAGGCGCAGTGCGCTGAACAGCAGCAACATTCCCAGCACCGATCCGGGCACCGGAACACCGAAGTAACTCGCGATACCCTCCCCGCACCACAGAAAGGTGACGAGTAGCGCCAGCCCTTTTCCGGTGGCGATCAGGTTTTGCGCAACAGTTGCCACAGGCTCAACAGGGCGAGGCCGGCAAAAGCCATCAGGGTCCAGGCGGGAATGCTCAGATTGAACAGGGTCCACTGTACCTGCGCGCAATTACCATCCCCCTGGAGTAACATCGGTAACGCTTCGCCAAGGGAAAAAACGTCGAACAGGTAATCGGCGGGCGGTCCACAGGCCGGCACCCGGTCTGCGGGCAAACTTTGCAGCCACAGTTGGCGCAGGGCGAATCCGGCTCCGGCGAGCGCACTAATACCGGTGGCAGCAGCGTAGCAACGCTGGCCGCCGCGACCTGGGTGATGAATAAACGCCAGCGTGGCGATAACCCCGGTGGCGATAACCAGTACCCGTTGCACGATACACAGGTAGCAGGGTGTTAAATCCAGCATATGCTGTAGAAACAGCGCCGCGGCAATCAGGCCTGCACAGGCCAGCGCGATCACTAGATTGGTATTGCGTGGCGATAGCATAACGGGGTTTCCTTGCGAAGCTCCGCCCAGGTTGGGTGACCAGTGGCGAATGGTGTTGGTGTCGAGATTAAGGGTTTCGGTGCGGTGGCGCCAGCGTCAACTGCCGCTCGCGCGGCGCCGTGGGCGATGGTGTTCCCGGTAGCGCGCTGAGAAACCCAGTAACTTTTCCATCGCCGGTTGGAACGCGGCCATCAACGCGGCCTGGTCAGGTCGCACGTTGGCCCACGCCTGCTCCAGGGGTACCGGTTTGCGAAAGCGCCCGCCTACCTGACGCAGCACACCGGGTAGCACGTCCGGTTCGGCGTAACGTTGCAGCCAGCCAATTTGCGGCGCGCGAATGCTGAAGGCGCGGGCGCCATCCGGTAGCCACGGCTGACAGGTCTGTAGATGGCGATAAAAATCGGTACAGTAATCGTCGAGGGGTTGGTCGTGGTATTGACGCCAGTTGCGCGCCAGAAGATGGTCGAAACAGACATCGATAACGATGCCCGCGTAGCGTCGCCAGGGAGCGGGAAAGCGGGGAAAAAGTCCGCTGATTTCCGGTAAGTTGTCGGCGTAGTTGTCGAGACTGCGGTGCAGCTGAATGCCATTTTCGACCCCAACCGGATAGTCCCCCCGCAGGGGTCCCTTAACGAAATCACCCAGCAGTCCGCCGACTTGCATATCCGGGTCATCGCCTGAGAGCAAAATATGGGCAAGGTAGTTCATGCTACGCCATGTCGAAGTCGTACTGGGCGTAATAATTGGTGAGAAACTGCTCGAAGCTCAGGGTGTCCGCGGCCTCCAGCGCGCGTTGCTCAGCAAGGGAAGCCGTCGCCATGGCGGCGTACTCCTCGGCGGTTGCGGAATCGAGGGGTGTGTCGAGAAAATATTCCCGGTGCTCGCGCGCGTGGCCGAGTGCGGTCTGAAAGTAGGTGCTCCCGGATGTGGCCATCTGGTCGAGAATGAGGGCGGCCGGGGTCAACTCTGGATGAGCAATCCGCTGTCCCGCGCTAGCAACGGCGGCGCTGTAGACGTTGCCGCCATGGGCCGTATCTAGCAGTGCAGCTACCGGGCTAATTTCGCTTAACAACGCGCTGGCCCAGCCGCGCAGGGATACATCGTTGTCGCCGTCGATCAAAGTCAGCGCGGGGTCCCTGCCCCGGTACACCACCCGGCGCTGGTTTTCGAGAATGTTGCGGTACTCCTGGGCGGTGGCAGGTGGGCTGTCGCGCAACAGGCAGTGCAGCAAAAAGCTGTCGAGAAAATGCATTTGCGCCTCGTCAATCCCGACGGGTAGCAACGGGTTGAGGTCGATACAGCGTACCTCGACGTACTCGACACCCCGTTCCCACAGCGCTTTGAGAGGGGTTTCGTTGTCCTGCGTGGTGCGTTTGGGGCGAATCGCGCTGTAAAACTCATTCTCGATTTGCAGCAGATTGGTACTCAACTGCAGATAATTGCCGTCTTTATCCCGTAGTCCAATTTGCTCATAGGCAGTATAGGGTTTGGTTAACGCGCCCCGTAAATTGTCGATATAGCTGCGCAAATCGTTGTAGCAGACCACCAGCGAAGCCTGGGCGTCACTCTGGTACCCCAGGTCGCCCATGCGTAGCGAGGTGCTGTAGGGCATGTGCAGGCTGTGATCGTCCTTGCCAAATGGAACCAGGTTGTGGGTGCGCCCCGCGACAAAAGAACGGCACACTGCGGGAGCCGCACCGAACAGGTACAGCAGCAGCCAGAAATGCCGTTTAAAATTTCGAATCAGCGCGAAGTAACGCTCGGTTTTAAAATCCTGTAGCGGGCGGGTGTCCTGCGCGTGTTGTTGTAACAGCGTCCAGCACTCGTCCGGTAGCGACCAGTTGTAATGAATCCCGGCGATGGTCTGCATCAGGCGACCGTAGCGATGCCCCAGGCCCTCGCGATACAGGGTTTTCATTCTGCCGATATTAGAACTGCCATAGCGGGCCAGGGGAATATCTTCATCGCGGCCGAGCACGCAGGGCATACTGTTGACCCACAATAGCTCGTTGCCAATATGGCGATAGGTGAAGCGATGAATGTTATCCAGTGTTTGCAGCACTGCCCTGGCCGAGTCCAGAGGCGGCGTAATAAACTCCAGCAACGCTTCTGAATAATCGGTAGTGATGAAGGGATTGGTCAGGGTCGAACCCAGCGCGGCGGGGTGCGGGGTGGTCGCCAATTGTCCTGCGGCAGTGACCCGCAGACTCTCTTTTTCAATACCCCGTCGAATACCTTTTAGTAACGCGCTGTGTTCAGGGGCGGCAAACGGCGACAGGGATTTTTTCATTGAGGGTTCAGCGCCTGAAGGCGGCGGCAGGGTGCCGTTATTCCGCGGTCGCGGTGAGTTGGGTCAATAGCGGTCGACCTCGGTCATCGGCGGCGCAGCGGATGACTTTGCCTCGCAGAGAGATGTCCCTGGAGCTGAGCTCGACCAACTGATTAATCGCCTGGTCTTTGTGCGGGCTGGCAAATAGCACGTCCGCTTCGCTCGCATCGGTCCAGGTCAGCTCCCGGCTGAGCAACTGGCCATCCTGGTTTTCAATGAGATACAGCGCCATTGTATTTACAGCTCGTTGGTTGCGGTGGCGATAGTGTAACGGATGCCCCGCACAGGGCAACAGGTAGTTGCCCGCGGGCGCCGTTTGCGGTCGTTCAGCGGCGGCAAAATCGGTTGCCATGGCGAGGGGCTGAAGCTAAGTTTCGGCGTTACCCCGCCCGCGCCAGCATTTTTGCCACTATGCCCCGTTGCTTTTCTATAACCGGAGCAAAAGGCAGCGCCGCGAAATGCCCGTCGACATAGCGGGCGAGATGTGGCCAGCGCTGGCTATCTACCGTTTCGCCGCCCATGGACGCGTTGATAAACTGGGAAACGACGGCAATGTCCGCCAGGGTCAGGGTGTCGCCCACCAGATACTCAAGGTCGCCGATTTCTGCGTTCAGATAGTCGAAAAGTGGCGGTGCCTTGGCGGCAATAATGGCATCGATTTTTGCCGCGTCGAACTCCCGGCCGAGGGAGCGAAACACGACGCGGTGGCGAAAAGCGGTGGCGGAGATGGCGCCAGATAGCTCGTAGTCAGCGAATTTTTCGAACCAGGCGACACGACTTTTTAGCAGCGGGTCCGTGGGAATCAGGGGGTGCTCCGGGAAAAGGTCCTCGAGGTAGCGGCAGATAATTGCGGAATCCTGAATATAATGACCGCCGTGCAGCAACACGGGAATGCGCTTTAGGGGGTTAATTTTTTCATAGCCTTCCGGAAGCTTAAATGGGGAGACCGGGTCCATCTCGTACTCCAGACCTTTGAGCGCGAGCACGAGGTGGACTTTGCGTACAAACGGGGAGAGCGGTGCGCCAATAACCTTGATCGTCATCACTTGTTGCCTGCCTGAAGAGGTCAGAAATTTGTCAATCCTGGCCATGCTAACAACTGGTTACTGGTGCAACAAGGCATGGGATGTAAGGCGTGGGGTTTGTAGTCGTCATCCGCCCGTGGTAAAACATCGAAAAAGTTGACGCGACCCGCGCAACTGGCTGCGCAAACGGCCCTGCGCGACGACCGGGTGATCGTTATGGCTACACTAGCGGGAATCTGTTATCGCACCGCATCGCGGACCCCCATGCGCGAATTACACGGCTGCACGGTCACCGTGGATGGCGGTGTTGCCGATGATTATCGCGGCGCACCCGGCAAGCGACAGGTCACGGTGCTGAGTCTGGAATCCTGGCGGGACGCCTGTGCGGCAGTCGGTGCCGAATTGCCGTGGACGACGCGCCGGGCGAATTTACTGGTCAGCGGAATGCGGTTTGATCAGTCCCAGGTGGGCAGAACCCTGAAAATCGGCGACCTGGAGCTGTTGATTACCCGGGAAACCGACCCCTGTTCGCGCATGGAGCAATCCCATATTGGACTACTCGCCGCCCTGCGGCCCGAGTGGCGTGGGGGTGTGTGTTGTCAGGTGATTGCTCCCGGCCCCATCGCGGTGGGCGATACGGTTGACTTGCTCGAGCCCTGACTCACTCGGCAGTTTAGTGGATAAAAGTCAAACCCCTACAGGCCCAGCTGCGACCAAAGCTCGTCTACTCTCGCCTTCACTGCACTATCCATGGCGATCGGGCGTCCCCACTCCCGCTGAGTTTCCGCGGGCCATTTATGGGTGGCATCCAGCCCCATTTTTGCGCCGAGACCCGAGACGGGTGACGCAAAATCCAGGTAATCGATGGGCGTGTTGTCAACGATTACGGTGTCCCGTGCAGCGTCCATGCGCGTGCTCAACGCCCACACCACGTCCTGCCAGTTGCGCGCGTCGATATCGGCATCAGTGACGATAACGAACTTGGTGTACATAAACTGGCGCAGAAAAGACCACACCCCCATCATCACCCGTTTGGCGTGTCCCGGATATTGTTTGTGAATGGTCACTACCGCTACCCGGTAAGAGCAGCCTTCTGGTGGCAGGTAAAAATCGACAATTTCCGGAAACTGTTTTTGCAGCAGGGGAATAAAAACCTCGTTCAGGGCGAGGCCCAGTACGGACGGTTCGTCCGGTGGCCGGCCGGTGTAGGTGCTGTGGTAAATCGGCGTGTCGCGGTGGGTGATACGCTCTATGGTCATCACCGGGAAGCGTTCTACTTCGTTGTAGTAGCCAGTGTGGTCGCCGAACGGGCCCTCCTCCGCATCGTCGCCGGGGGCGATATGGCCTTCGAGAATAAATTCGGCGGTGGCGGGCACCTGCAATTCGTTGCCGATGCAGGTGGTAACCCGGGTTTTTTGCCCCCGCAGTAAACCCGCGAACGCGTATTCCGAAAGTGTGTCCGGCACAGGTGTGACCGCGCCGAGGGTGGTGGCCGGGTCGGCGCCGAGGGCGACCGCTACCGGAAAGTTTTCACCGGGGTGGGCGTGTTGCCAGTCGCGAAAATCCAGCGCCCCACCGCGGTGGGGCAGCCAGCGCATGATGGCGCGGTTTTTAGTGAGAACCTGCATACGGTAAATGCCGAGGTTCTGCCGCTTTTTTTGCGGTCCGCGGGTTACCACCAACGGCCAGGTTATCAGGGGTCCGGCATCGCCCGGCCAGCAGGTCTGAATGGGTAGCGCGGCGAGATCGACATCCTCCCCTTCCAGCACGACGGCCTGACAGGGCGCATTTTTGACTTCGTCCACCGGCATATTCAGCACTTGCTTGAAGGTGCCGCGCTGGGCCCACAGCGCCCTGAAGCTGGCGGGCGGCTCCGGCTCCTTGAGGTAGGCCAACAATTTGCCCACGTCCCGTAATTGATCGATGCTCTCTCGCCCCATGGCCAGGGCCACCCGGGTGGTCGTGCCGAACAGGTTGGCCAGCACCGGCGTGGTGTGGCCCTTCACGTTTTCGAACAACAGGGCGGGGCCGCCACCTTTCAATACCCGGTCGCAGATTTCGGTGATTTCCAGATGGCAATCGACTGCCACGTTGATACGTTTGAGTTCGCCCCGCTGTTCGAGAAAGGTGATAAAGGAGCGCAAATCCGCGTGGTGCATAATTCCGCCGTGGCATTCAGATTGGAAAATGGTACGGTAACCTTACCGGAAAGCAAAATATAGAAGGCGTTGCAATTTAGCGGCGCGCCAGACCAGTTCTCAGGCATAGCGGGCACTGAGCAAAATCGGTTACTGCAGGCCGTCGCGATCGCCCGTGATCCGAAAAATTTTCACTAACCGGGAGACAACATATGAATAAGGTGCAGTTAGGCAACAGCGATCTGCAGGTGGGCCGCCTCGGCCTGGGGTGTATGGGAATGTCGGAATTCTATGGCGCCGCGGATGATGCGGAGTCCATCAAAACCCTGCATCAGGCGGTGGAACTGGGGGTAAATTTTTTCGACACGGCGGATATGTACGGTTCGGGGCACAATGAGACATTGATCGGCAAGGCCTTCGCTGGCCGCTGGCGCGACCTGGTGGTGGCCACTAAATTTGGTATTCTCAGGGGTGAGGGTGGAGAGTTTACCGGCATTTGCGGTCGCCCCGATTATGTAAAATCCGCCTGCGAACAAAGCTTGCGTCGTCTGGGCGTCGATACCATTGACCTGTACTACGCCCATCGTATGGATCCCGACGTGCCCGTTGAGGAGACCGTCGGCGCGATGCAGGATTTGGTCAACGCGGGCAAAGTGCGCTTCCTCGGCCTCAGCGAGGCGACGCCCGAGCAGATACGCCGCGCTTACAAAGTCCACCCCATTGCCGCCCTGCAAACCGAGTACTCCATGTGGAGCCGGGAAGTGGAAGAGGAAATACTGGGAATTTGTCGCGATCTGGGCATAGCGTTTGTCGCCTATAGCCCCCTTGGCAGAGGATTTTTAACCGGCAATATCCCCTCGCGGGAAGCCCTCGCCAGCGACGACTGGCGTTTGCTAAACCCGCGTTTCGCGGAACAGGCCATGGCGCGCAATCAGAGGTTTGTCGCGATCGTCAACGACATTGCCGCCGCCAGGGGCATTACGCCGGCGCAGGTGGCGCTGGGTTGGGTGCTTAGTCAGGGCGATGACATTTTTCCCATTCCGGGTACCCGTAAGGTGTCGCGTCTGCAAGAAAACCTTGCCGCACTGGAAGTGCGGTTCAGTGCCGATGAGCTGAACGAGATACGCGCCCACCTGCCCATGGCGGAAGGCGATCGCTATTAGCCGGGCAAATGGCGAGCAGGTGCGTACCGCGGGCTGATTTTATCGCTGGATGGTGATTTGGGCGGATCCCGTCTGGGCTGGCAACGGGGAATGTCGTATGATCCGCGCCTTTGGCGACAGGGCGGAAGCGTAAATGTTTGAATGGCTGGCAAGCCCGGAAGCGTGGGTGGCCCTCGGTACCCTCACCGCTCTTGAGATTGTTCTCGGCATCGACAACATTATTTTCATTTCCGTGCTGGTGGGCCGTTTGCCGGAACATCAGCGCGACTTCGCCCGGCGGGTGGGATTGGGCCTGGCCATGCTCGCCCGCCTCGCGCTGTTGTTCTCCATTTCCTGGGTAATGGGTTTGACGACCCCGTGGTTTTCCGTGTTCGATAACGGCATATCCGGGCGGGATATTATTTTGATAGGCGGCGGGCTTTTCCTGCTCGCCAAAGCCACTCACGAAATAGGCGATAGCCTGGAAGGCGTTGAGGGTGGCGGTGCAGGGGTGGTTGTCACCGGTCTGGGCACCATGCTGGTACAGATAGCGGTGCTCGATATTGTGTTTTCGCTGGACTCGGTTATTACCGCCGTCGGCTTGGTGGACGAAGTGTCCATTATGGCCATTGCGATTATGCTGGCGGTGCTGGTGATGCTGTTCGCAGCAAAATCGATTGGAGATTTTGTCGACGCCCACCCCAGCATCAAAATGCTGGCGCTGTCGTTTCTGATTCTGGTGGGTGTGACCCTGATGATAGAGGGCTTCGATGTGCATGTGCCCAAGGGTTATATATATTTTGCGATGATGTTCTCCGTGGCCGTGGAAATGTTAAATATCCGCATGCGCAGGAATCGCTCCCAACCCGTGCAGTTGCACAAGCAAATTCGCGAAATCGACGAGAACTCTCCGTGATAACCACTCGGTCTCCCTTCCCGGACAAGTGCTCGGTGTGATCTATTACCGGGTTAAACTGGTTATTTCCCCCGTATTGATGGTGGCGGTTTCCGCAGTCGCCAGGCGCCGTACGCCGCGCGGTGGCCTGCTGGCCTCGCAGCCCCTGGTTTCGGTGCTGGCCATGATCTGGCTGTATCTGGACCAGGGGTGTGGAAAAGGTCAGCGCGCTGGCCACCAGCGTGTTCTGGCTGGTGTTGCCTTCTCTGGTCCTGTTTGTCGCATTGCCATTGTTGCTCAGGCAGGGGTTGAACTTTAGCCTGGGCCTCGCCGCGGGGCTTGCGGCGGCCTGCTACGGTTTGATGATGGTTGCATTGACTCACTACGGCATAAAACTATAGTTTTGGGCGGGCGCCACGCAGGCGAAACTTATTCCCCAGGCTCTCCCGGTCAGCCCCTGCGCACCCTGCGCTTAACACCCCCGTTAAAAGGTTGCAGCGCGCACAGGATTAACGCGCCGCAGTAAGATTTCGTCGTTAATTTATTGCGCGCAACGCTTGGTATTTCCTTTACCGCTCGGTAACATGGGGCGCGCTGAACCGTTGTACTCATCTTTCAGGGGGACTTTAACGTGTCTGGAATTTTAAGTTACGGGGCCTATGTTCCGTATTACCGTCTTACGCGACAGGCGTTGGGCGGCGGCAAAGGAGAGCGGGCGGTTGCCAGCTTTGACGAAGATGCCGTATCCATGGCGGTAGAGGCGGGTCGCGAGGCGCTGAGTGGGTCAGATGTGGCGCTGGATAGCGTTATATTCGCAACCACCAGTCCCCCTTATGCGGAAAAACTCAACACCACAACGGTCGCCGTGGCCCTCGATTTGCCGTCGTCGGTAGCGAGTATGGAGCTGAGCGGCAACAGTCGCATGGGGCTGGCTGCCCTGCTATTGGCTGCGGATCTCGGTAAGGCCGGGCGCACCTCCCTGGTATGCTGTGGCGACGTTGTGGTCGGCGCCCCCGGTGGCGCCCGCGAACGGGACAGCGGTGATGGAGCCGTGGCATTTGTCACGGGTCCCGGCGAAAAGGCCATCGCGAAGGTGCGTGGCGGTGCGTCCAGTACCACAGAGATACTCGATGTATGGCGTTTGCCCACCGATCGCTTTGCACGACAGTGGGAAGAGCGTTTTGGCGTCGAGGTGCTGGGTCCGGTCAGTATCGACACGGCAAAGCGCGCGCTGGAAAACGCCGGAGTGACGCCGGATAGCCTGGCGGCGGTGATTCTGGACGCAACCAACAAACGGGATGTTGCCGGTATTCCACGGGCGCTGGGGCTGAGACCCGAACAGCTGGCCGATATGCTGGGGGATACCGTTGGCCGCACCGGTGCAGCGCACTCCGGCCTGGCACTGGCGCAGGTACTGGATACGGCGGCACCGGGGGACCTTATTCTGGTATTGTCCACCGCCGACGGTTGCGATGCGGTGGTGCTGGAAGTCACCGCAGCCATCCGCGATGGCCGCCCCAGGCGCGCAGTCGGCCAGTGGCTGGCTTCGAAAAACAATGATCTTCCCTACAATACCTATTTGAAGTGGCGGGGAATCTTACCCTTCGAGCCTCCCCGCCGTCCGGACCCGAGTCGCCCTGCGGCGCCGATTATGAAACGCCACGAACTGTGGAAATACGCTTTCTATGGATCGCGCTGTGCATGCGGGCAGGGCCATCTGCCGCCACAACGGGTGTGCGTCAAATGTCGGGCGGTGGACAAAATGACGCCGGAACCGTTTGCCGAGGAGCCCTGCAGAATCACTACCTTTACCCTCGATCATCTGGCCTACAGTTTGCAGCCGCCGGTGGTTTCCATGGTGGTGGATTTTGATAAAGGCGGGCGCCTTGCCTGCGAGTTGACGGATGGCGACCCGCGTGCGGTAAAAATTGGCAATCGGCTAGAAATGACGTTTCGCCGGCTCTATACCGGGCAGGGCGTACACAACTATTTCTGGAAAGCGAGACCACTACGCTAGGAGGTTGGCGATGGCTAGTAACGGTATTAAAGACAGAGTTGCGATCGTGGGCATGGGCTGTACCCAGTTTGGTGAACACTGGGACCGGGATGCCGCGGATATGCTGGTCGAGGCGGCTGGCGAAGCGTATCAGTCCGCCGGCGTAAACCCTGATGATGTGGATGCCTACTGGTTGGGTACCTTTGCCAGCGGCATTTCCGGCATGGTGTTGTCGGAAGCGCTGAAAACATCCTATAAACCGGTTACCCGCGTTGAAAATATGTGTGCGACAGGCAGTGAAGCCCTGCGCAATGCGGCCTACGCGGTGGCCAGTGGCGCCTACGACCTGGTGATGGCCATCGGTGTGGAAAAACTCAAGGATGGGGGTTATTCCGGGTTGGTGGTGCCCACTCCCGACGGCGACGGCACCGAATCGAGCATGACGGCTCCGGCGATGTTTTCCCTGTTAGCACCCGCTTATTGCAAAAAATACGGGGTCGAGGAAGGTCAACTAAAAGATGTGCTGTCGCGCACCGCCTGGAAAAACCACGTCGCCGGGGCCAAAAACCCCAAGGCGCAGTTCCGCAAGGAAGTGCCGATGGAGACCATCTGTAAATCGCCGTCCATCGCTGGAATGTTTGGCGTGTTTGACTGTTCCGGCGTGGCGGACGGTTCCGCTGCGGCCATTTTGTGCCGGGCGGAAGATGCTCTTAAGTACACGGACAAACCGGTTTATCTCAAAGCATTTTCCATTGCCGCGGGACCGAATGAAGGCTTCATCAGCGGGGACTACGACTTCACCACCTTTCAGGAAGTCGCTGCCTCCGCGCAAGATGCTTACCAGCAGGCGGGGGTTACGAATCCCCGTGAACAGATCGGCATGGCGGAAGTACACGACTGCTTTACTGCCACGGAACTGGTGTTGATGGAAGACATGGGGTTTTCCCCTCGCGGCGAGGGCTGGAAGGACGTTCTCGCCGGCCGCTTTGACGGCGATGGTGCCCAGCCGGTCAATCCCGACGGTGGCTTGAAAAGTTTTGGCCATCCGATTGGCGCCAGCGGTTTGCGTATGATGTACGAGATGTGGCTACAGTTTCGCGGCGAGGCGGGGGAGCGGCAGATCGCCAATCCAAAACTCGGGCTCACCCACAACCTGGGTGGTCAGCCGGGGCGTTGCGTCAGTTTCGTGTCGATTGTCGGGCGCGAGATTGGCTGATATCCAGTGCAGCAAAAAACCCGGCAAAAGCCGGGTTTTTTTGTGCGCCTTAAAAATAATGCGCAATAAGTTGCGCGCACTTCTATTTACGCTTCATGGCCGAGAAAAATTCGTTGTTATCCTTGAAGCTCTTAAGTTTGTCGACCAGGAATTCCGTGGCGGAAAGATCCTCCATGTCGTGCAGCAACTTGCGCAAAATCCACACCCGTTGCAACTCCGCCTCGCCCATCAGCAGGTCTTCGCGGCGGGTGCCGGAACGGCGAATATTGATGGCGGGATAGATGCGTTTTTCGGAAATTTTGCGGTCCAGATGCAGTTCCATGTTGCCGGTGCCCTTGAACTCTTCGTAGATTACTTCGTCCATCTTCGATCCCGTATCCACCAGTGCCGTTGCGATGATGGTCAGGCTGCCGCCGTGTTCGATATTGCGCGCTGCGCCAAAAAAACGTTTGGGTTTCTCCAGCGCGTGGGCATCCACACCGCCGGTCAACACCTTGCCCGAAGACGGAATGACCGTGTTGTAGGCCCGCGCCAGACGGGTGATGGAATCGAGCAGAATCACCACGTCCTTTTTGTGTTCCACCAGGCGCTTGGCCCGTTCGATCACCATTTCGGCCACCTGCACGTGGCGGGCCGGCGGCTCGTCAAACGTGGAGGCGACCACTTCGCCGCGCACCGTGCGCTGCATTTCGGTCACTTCCTCGGGGCGCTCATCAATTAACAGGACGATGATATAGGCATCCGGCGTGTTGCGAATAATGGCCTGGGCGATATGCTGCATCATGATGGTCTTGCCCGCCTTCGGGGGCGCGACAATCAGTCCGCGCTGACCTTTGCCGATGGGCGACACCAGGTCGATAATGCGGCCGGTGATATCTTCCGAGCTGCCGTTTCCCGCTTCGAGCACCATGCGCTCGTCGGGAAACAACGGTGTCAGGTTTTCGAACAGGATTTTGTTGCGGGCGTTTTCCGGTTTGTCGAAATTGATTTCGTCTACTTTTAGCAGAGCAAAGTAGCGTTCGCCCTCTTTTGGTGGTCGAATTTTGCCGGCAATGTTGTCGCCAGTGCGCAGATTAAAGCGTCTGATCTGGCTGGGAGACACATAGATATCATCGGGTCCGGCGAGGTAGGACGCGTCGGCGGAGCGCAAAAAGCCGAAGCCGTCGGGGAGAATCTCCAGCACGCCTTCGCTGTAGATATCCTCCCCGCTCTTGGCGTGGCGTTTTAGCATGGAAAAAATAATGTCCTGTTTGCGTGAACGGGCGATGTTCTCGAGGCCCATTTCCTCACCGATTTTGATTAATTCATCGATGGGTTTTGTTTTCAGATCAGTCAGATTCATATTTTGTGGGGTAGGTGGTTGAGATGGATTATTGAAACCGCCGGGCCTGGTGCCGGTATGCGCAACATCGAAAGGGCTGTTAACGTTTCCGTATCGTTCTTATGGGTCCGACGGAAGAAATAGGCTGTGGGGTTTCGGTGATTGAACCAGGAAAGGTTCCGAACTGCTGGCCGCAGTATACCCGCCGGGCGCTAAATGGCAAACAATTTTTTGTCGACCCCGGGACTCCTTCCCGGGCCATATTGGGGACCGTCCGCCGATCCACGTGGTCGCTGCCGACGCGGCTCCGCACGGCGCCTTTAGATGCTGCTATCGATAAACTCAGTGAGCTGGGGTTTGGACAAAGCGCCTACTTTGGTGGCTTCGAGGGCGCCATCCTTGAACAGCATCAGCGTTGGAATACCGCGAATATTGTATTTGGCGGCAATTTCCCGGTTGGCGTCGACATCAATCTTGCAGATTTTAACTTTGCCGGCGTAGTGATCCGACAACTCTTCGAGAATTGGCGCAATCATTTTGCAGGGGCCGCACCAGCTCGCCCAGAAATCCACCAGTACGGGTGTGTCGGCGGAGAGCACATCAGTTTCGAAACTGGCGTCAGTGGCGTGAACGATATGGTCGCTCATAAAAATCTCCGAATATGGCAATGAACAAAGGGGGTGGCAAGAGGATGGGCGGCATAATAACACCCGTTTCCACTGACTAACAAATCGCCTGCTTAAATTTTCCTGCGTTTCGCCTACACTGCCAGCTGGCATTGACGGCCACGCCCCGGGTGCGCTCTGGGTATCGCGCCCAATCATTGCACGGAGCGATGGGGTCGTCCTTCGTTTTTGTATTTGCGGTCCAGATAACCAGGAGTAGCAACGTGGTGGAACTGTCAGGGTTAGCAGGTCTTGCGTTATTTGCCGTGTTCCTGGTCGCGGGGATGGGCCTGTTGGTGGGGTTGCGTCGCCGTCGCGTGTTCGGCGCCCATCGTAAGCCCCGCCGGTTCGACACGAATCTGGTCGTGATCGGCGCGGGCAGCGCCGGACTGGTATCGGCCTATATCGCAAGTGCGGTAAGGGCGAAGGTGACACTGGTGGAAAAGTACAAAATGGGCGGCGACTGCCTCAACACGGGCTGCGTCCCCAGCAAGGCGCTGATTCGTACCGCACGGGCGATGCACGAGGCGCGCGCTGCGGCGGAGTTGGGCATTAATGTGGGCGAGCCGCGGGTTGATTTTGCGCAAGTTATGGCGCGCGTACGCGGAGTTGTAGAGCAGGTGGCGCCCCACGACAGTGTGGAGCGCTACACCGAGCTGGGTGTCGACTGCGTGGCCGGCGAGGCAACCATCCTCTCCCCCTGGGAGGTCCGTGTTGGTGAGCGGGTGCTGACCACCAGAAATATTATTGTCGCTTCGGGGGCGAGCCCGATAGTGCCGCCGATTCCAGGCATTGAAGAAGTGTCTTACCTGACATCGGACAACCTGTGGCAACTTGAAGCGCAACCCCGCACTTTGTTGATTCTCGGTGGCGGGCCGATCGGTTGCGAGCTCGCCCAGGCGTTTCAACGACTGGGCACGGCCGTAACCCTGGTGGATATGTTGCCGCGCCTGTTGCCAAGGGAAGATGAAGACGTCTCTACCCTTGTGACCGAACAGTTTCTTGCCGAGGGTGTTCGGGTGCTTACCGGTCACAAAACCATTGCCTTTGAGAAAGAGGGCGGGCGCGATGTGGCGGTTTTCGAAACAGTTACCGGTGCTAAAGGTGCGGCGGGCCCCGGCGCTGTCAACCTGCGCCTGCCCTTCGATAAACTGCTGGTGGCGGTGGGGCGACGGGCCAATACCGAGGGGCTGGGCCTGGAGGCTCTGGGCATTGCGACCACCCCCACCGGCACCATCGCGGTGGACAAATATCTGCGCACGTCCACGCCGACTATTTACGCCTGCGGCGACGTGGCTGGGCCCTACCAGTTTACCCATACGGCAGCCCATCAGGCCTGGTATGCCGTGGTGAACGCCCTGTTTGGCAGCATTAAAAAATTTCAGGTGGACTACCGGGTGATACCCTGGGTAACGTTCATCGACCCGGAGGTCGCGCGGGTGGGTTTAAGCGAGGACGACGCCCGGGCACAGGGCGTGGCTTACGAGGTGACGCGCTACGATTTGGCGGATCTCGATCGCGCTATCGCCGATAACGCGGCCCGGGGTTTCGTGAAAGTGTTGACTCCCCCGGGGCGGGACAGGGTGCTGGGGGCTAGCATTGTGGGCTATCATGCCGGGGAGGTACTGACCGAATTCGTAACAGCCATGCGACAGGGGCTGGGTTTGAATCAGATATTGAATACCATTCACAGTTATCCCACTGTCAGCGAGGCCAATAAGTTCGTGGCGGGCAACTGGAAACGCGCCCATGTTCCCCGCAAGTTGCTGCATTTGGCCGCCCTGTTGCACCGCTGGAAAAGAGGCTAAAAAATTCTATGAACGCACCGGAAGACACCTACCTGCAGGTCAGCGCTCGCTACGCCCAGGGCGCGGCAGAAAAACAGCCCGCCCTCTGTTGTCCGGTGGATTACGATCCGCGCCTGCTGGAAAAACTACCCCAGGAAATTATCGACAAGGACTACGGCTGCGGCGATCCCTCGCGCTATGTTCAGGCGGGCGATACGGTGCTCGATCTGGGTAGCGGCGGTGGCAAAGTCTGTTATATCGCCGCGCAACTGGTGGGGGAGCAGGGGCGCGTGATCGGCGTGGATATGACCGATGCGATGCTCGCCCTGGCACGTAAATACCAAGGGGAAATGGCGCAAAAAACGGGCGGTGATCGGGTAGAGTTTAAAAAGGGCTATATTCAGGATTTAGCGCTCAACGTGACCGAGATGGAGCATTACCTGAGCGCCCATCCGGTCACAGACCTGGCGTCACTGGATGCGCTGAAGGCCTGGCAGCACGCACAGCGCCGCGAGCGGCCGCTGGTTGCCGATAATTCCGTCAACCTGGTTATTTCCAACTGCGTACTTAATCTGGTTGCCGAGCGGGATCGCAAGCAACTGGTTGCCGAAATTTTCCGCGTGCTGAAGCCGGGCGGTCGGGTGGCGATCTCGGATATCGTGGCCGACGAATCGGTGCCACAACATCTGCGGGACGACCCGCACTTGTGGAGCGGCTGTATCTCCGGCGCGTTTCACGAAAAAGAATTTCTCGATGCATTCACCGCCGCGGGGTTTGTCGCGGTAGCCTACGACAAGTGGGATGCCACGCCCTGGCAAGTGGTGGAGGGCATAGAGTTTCGCGCAGTGACACTGACTGCGGTGAAACCTTCCCGGGAACATCTCTACGATGGCGGTCATGGGGTGTTGTACAGGGGTCCCTATGCTCAGGTGCGGGACGATCTCGGTAACACCTATCCGCGCGGAGAGCGCATAGCCATTTCCCGGCGCACCTACGAGTTGATTATCAATGGCCCCTACCGCGACGACTTTATCGGCTTCGCGCCCCCGCACCCGGTTAACCGGGGCAGCTTCTGTAAACCCTCTGGCACCCTGCGTTCGGCGATGGAAACCAAGGGCGGAGTGCAAAGTGGTGGCGATAGCGGCGCGAGCTGTTGTTGATTGTCGGATAGGCGGTGGCAGTGGCGAACCGCGAGGCGGCTCCACGGGTCCCATAGGTTGGCGATGGAGCGCGATGTGAAAGTTGTGCGACTAATCAAAAAGTTGCAAGAATGCTGTCGAGATAGCGCAGGCCGGTAGGGGTGGCCTTCAGGCTGTTGCCGGCGGGTTCCACCAGGCCTTCGTTGCTCAGGTTCAGCCAGCGGTTCGCAATCTTGTTCCATGCAAGCCCGGTGCGCTCCTGGAAATAATGGGCCGGTACGCCGTCGTTCAAACGCAGCGCATTCATCAGAAATTCCAGCGGCAATTCTGCTTTATCCAGCGTACGGGACTCCGCCATGAAATCCGCTGAGCGGGCCAGATAGTCCTGGGGCGCGCGGGTTTTGCGGGTGCGAATGATACGTTGTTCCTCGGGCAACGTGATTTTACCGTGGGCGCCGGCACCGATGCCCAGGTAGTCGCCAAACTGCCAGTAGTTGGTGTTGTGGCGCGATCGTTTTCCCGCCAGAGCGTAAGCGGATATTTCGTATTGGGCGTAACCGGCCCGGGCTAGCAGTTCGTGCCCCCGCCTTTGTATGTCGTCGAGTACCTCTTCCGCGGGTAGCGCCGGCGGCGCACGGTAAAACGCGGTGTTGGGCTCAATGGTCAATTGATACCAGGAAATATGTGTCGGTTGCAGATCGAGCGCCTGTTGCAGGTCGGCGAGGGCCTGCTCTACCGATTGTCCGGGCAGGCCGTGCATCAGATCCAGGTTGAAATTGTCGAATCCGGCATTGCGGGCAGCGGTGGCGGCAGTGACGGCGTGGGCGCGGTCGTGAATACGGCCGAGGATTTGCAGATGCGGGTTGTTAAAACTCTGCACGCCAATGGACAGCCGGTTTATCCCCGCACTGCGGTAGTCGCGAAATTTGCTTTGCTCGAACGTGCCGGGGTTGGCTTCCAGGGTAATTTCAATGTCGTCGGCGAATCCCATTAAGCGACAGGCTTCGTCGAGGATGGCGCCAATGGCCCGAGCCGAAAACAGGCTCGGCGTGCCGCCCCCCAGAAAGATCGAGGACAGCCGTCTTCCCTGGGCCAGTTTTTCGTCGTTGTTTAGATCGCGCATAAGACTGGCGGTATAGGCTTGCTCCGGTAGCGGCTGCCCCGAGTTGTCCGGATCGGCGGCATGGGAATTAAAGTCACAGTACGGACATTTGCGTACGCACCAGGGGATATGAATGTATAAAGACAGGGGCGGCAGTTTTAGCACGGCCGCTTAACGAACGGGGAGCATGCTATGGGCGGCGAGCGCGGCTACTAGGGTGACGAGCGCCTTGCCGCGATGGCTGCGGGTATTTTTTTGCTCCTGGGTTAATTGGGCAGCACTGCAATGGGTTTCCGGGACAAAAAAAACCGGATCGTAACCAAAGCCGTTCTCACCCCGCGGTGTCGTCAAGATGCGCCCTTCCCAGGTTCCCTGGCAGATTAGCGGGGTGGGGTCTTCGGCGTGACGTAAAAATACCAGCAGGCACTGAAAGCGCGCCGTGCGCCGCACCTCGGGCACGTCCCGCATCAGGGTTAATAATTTTTCGATATTGTGGGCGTCGGTGGCGGCTGCTCCGGAAAACCGTGCCGAGAGGATACCGGGGGCGCCATCGAGAGCATCTACCTCCAAACCGGAGTCGTCCGCGAGGGCCGGCAGTCCACTGTGCCGACAGGCGTGGCGGGCCTTGAGGATAGCGTTTTCCACAAAACTCAGACCGGTTTCATCCGCATCGGAAATGGCAAACCGGGATTGTGGGGCAACCTCGAACCGGTGCGGCGCCAGCAATTTTTGCAATTCGCTCAGCTTGCCGGGATTGCTGCTGGCCAGCACGACGGTTTGAGACATGGGTGGCGGGCTATTTGTCGTGATAAAACTTGCGTTGGAAGGACAGTTCATAGGCGGCCTGCGCGGCGGCATCTGGACTCACCCCCTGCGCATCGGTTGCCGGGGTAACCTTGATTTTAAAGGTCAGTGAGTCCTCGTTCTCGAATTTAAACGGCGCGAGATAATACACCGCATTTTCTTCGCGGACCTCGACAAATTGCAGAGTCCATTTCTGCGCCAGCATATTCGCATAGGTGCCTTCGACCCTCGCCGGCCGACCGCCGGTGCGGCCCTCTTCAACCAGCGCGATGTTGACCAGTCCTCGGTCCTTGCCGCGGGCGATGTTGTAGGCGCTGGCGATTTCCGGCAGGACAAAGCTGCTGTTGAACGCACTGTAGTGGACGGTGTGATGGGCAAAGGTCTTTTGATGTTGCGTGTCTGCGGCCAGGGCCAAAGCCGCGAACACCAGAGTTATACCCAGAATCCCCAACTTGCTCATGGCATACCTCCCAAACCCAGGTTGTTGACGCAAATTGTGCGAATCGCTATTTACTCAGATGATAAATAGCGGTCTCACCGAACATATTAGGCCACAATCCCCTTAAATACCTGTCGGGGCGACATTTGGTTACCACTTTGCGGTTGAGTATGGCGATGTTGTTGTCGCGACACAGATTTTCGAAATCCCGAATGGTGCAAAAATGGATGTTGGGGGTGTCGTACCATTGATAGGACAACTGCTTGGTGACCGGCATGCGCCCGCGAAACATCAGGTAAATGCGCGGCCGAATGTTGGCAAAGTTGGGAAACGTGACGATGCACTCCTTGCCGACCCGCAACATTTCGTCGATGGCCCGATCGGGTCGTCGCAGCACCTGCAGGGAGTAGGTCATCAACACACTGTCAAAGCTTTTATCCGCGAAGTTGCCCAAGCCGCGGTTGATATCGGCTTCGATCACGTTTACGCCCCGCTCAATGCAGGTAGTGATTTGCTGTGCGTCGATTTCCAGGCCGTAGCCCTCCACATTGCGATTGTCTCGCAGGCTTTGCAGCAGGGAACCGTCGCCGCAACCAAGGTCGAGGACGCGGCTGTTGGGAGCTATCCATTGTTGCAGTATGTCGAGATCAACCCGTAGCATCGTTACCGCCTCTCGGTTCGATAGTATCCGCAATGCGCCGCATATAGGCTCCAAAGGCCGCTGCGTAACGGGGATTAGGGAGTAAAAAAGAGTCGTGACCCATGGTCGATTCGATTTCCGCGTACACCACATCCCGGTTCGCGGCGATCAATGCGTCGACAATCTCCCGCGAGCGGGCGGGCGCAAAGCGCCAGTCGCTGGAAAAAGATACGACTAGAAACTTGCTTTGCGCCTTGCTGAAGGCGGCGATCGGGTCATTGTTATAATCTCGAGCCAGGTCGAAATAATCGAGAATTTTGGTCATCAGTAAATACGTATTGGCGTCGAATTTGTCCGCGAACTGATCCCCCTGATAGCGCAGATAGCTTTCCACCTGGAATTCCATGGGCGCGTCGAGCCCGCGCATGAAGGTGCCACTGCTCAGTTCGCGACCAAAGCGCGCGCCCATGACCTCATCGGACAGGTAGGTGATGTGACCGATCATGCGGGCCAGCGCCAGGCCGTTGCGGGGACTTTTACCCTGTTCGATAAAATCCCCGTCGCAAAAATCTGGATCCGAGCGGATGGCGCGGCGGGCAATCTCATTAAAGGCGATATTCTGCGCGGTCAGCTTCAGTGCCGAGGCGATGACCACGCAGTGACGCACCCGGTGTGGTAATTCAACCGCCCAGCGCATGGCAGTCATGCCCCCCAGGCTGCCGCCTACCACCGCCGCCCACTGTTCGATACCGAGGGCATCCGCCAGCCGCGCCTGGCTATGCACCCAGTCGCGATTGCGTAAGGGTGGGAAATGCTTGCCCCAGGGTTTGCCGGTTTCCGGATTTATGCTGACTGGCCCGGTGCTGCCGTGACAGCCGCCAAGATTATTCAGGGCCACCACGAAAAAGCGACGGGTGTCGATGGGTTTGCCCGGGCCGATGTAGTCGTCCCACCAGCCAGGTTTTTTGTCCTGGGCAGAATGAAAGCCCGCGGCGTGGTGATGACCGCTCAGGGCGTGGCAGATCAGCACGGCGTTGCTTTTCTCAGCATTGAGTTCGCCGTAGGTTTCAACCACCAGTTCATAGCTTGGCAGCGTGCGCCCACAGCTGAGCTCAAGGGGTCCCTCAAAGCGAAATAGTTGGGGTGCTACCAACCCCACAGAGTTTTCGGGGAATCCGTCCGGCATCTACAATCTCGAGTGTTGACCGTGCATGGAAGAACAATTTACGCGAAGTGGATCGCGGGACACAGAGAGTCTAAAGATGCTCAGCTTGCGGCGCAAGGAAAAGGGTTTCATCCCTGGCAGGTGACGCCGCGAATCACCGTGGCGCACAAATTTTGAGCGTGGTACTTTTTTGGTGCTGCCCACCGGGGTGGTTAGATTCCGGGGACAAAGCCTGCGGGAAGCATGGCGGCCCGGGCGAGGTTGGCAATAAAAATGCGAAGCATATTGATGGCAATGAAGAGCAAGATTGGGGACAGGTCAATACCGCCGAAAGACGGTATAACCCGCCGACAGGGGGCCATTACCGGTTCCATAATTTGCCACACCAGGGACACCAGCGGGTGGCGGCTGTGCGGCGCCACCCAACTGACGATAATGGCTGCCAGCAAACCGTAGAAATACAGATCGAGGGTCAGGGAGACGATGCCCAGCAATCCCCACTCCAGGCAATAGAGGGGGTTGATGACGCCGCCGCCGTTGATCATCACCGTGGCCTGGATCACCAGCCACTGCAATAACAGCGCGAACACCAGGCTGGCGGTATCGAATTGTTTGATCGGCGGAATGGCCCGGCGCAACAAAGCGAGGGGCACCGCGGTAGCTTTAACGACAAATTGTGAGACGGGATTATAAAAATCGGCACGGGACAGCTGCAACAGCAGGCGTACCAGAATTATGCCCAGATACAGGCCGGCAACAGCCTGGATAAAATAGGTGCTCATTTGCATAAAAGTGTTCATCGATTACCTTACAGAATCTTCAATTTTTTGCTTCTTCCGCCATTTCCCGGGCTCGTTGATAGGCGGCGGTGATGGCGTCGGCAAACAGCGTTTCCAGGCCGCCATTTTGCAGGTGGGCAATGGCGCGCTCGGTGGTGCCGCCGGGGGAGGTCACCCGGCGGCGCAGCTCAGCGCTGTCGACGTCGCTTTCAATGGCCATGCGCGCTGCGCCCAGGGCGGTTTGCAGGGTCAGTTGGCGCGCTACGCCCGGATCTAATCCGAGGTCGATGCCGGCACGGGTCATGGCCTCCATGACCAGGAAAAAATAGGCTGGGCCACTGCCCGACAGCGCAGTCACCGCGTCTATCTCGTCTTCGCTTTGCAGCCAGCATACGCAGCCAACGGCGCCCAGAATAGTGTCGGCCAACTGCCGTTGCGCAGCGCTGACCAGGGAGGTGGCGTACAATCCGCTGGCTCCGCTCTGTACCAGTGCCGGTGTGTTGGGCATGCAGCGCACGATGGGAACGCTCGGCCCCAGCCAGCCCTGCAGGGTTTCAACCCCGATCCCGGCGGCGATGGAAATGACCAGGGGATTATGGGTCAGCGCTGGTCGTAGCGCGGGGGCGACGGATGGCATCACTTGGGGTTTGACTGCCAACACCACCACCTGGGCGGTTTGTGCCGCGGCGCAATTGTCGTCCGTTGCGCGAATCCCGAACCGGGCGCTGAGTTGGGCGCGGGCGGCGGGGATGGGATCGCACACGGTAATGGCGGTGGGCGGATAATCTTTCTCCAGCAGCCCCCCGATCAGGCTGCTGGCCATATTGCCGCCGCCGATAAAGGTCAGTGTTGCTTTGCTCAAATCCCGTTCCTGTTGTTGTTTCACGTCACTCGTGGACCGAAGATGGCGGTACCGATGCGCAGCCAGGTGGCGCCCTCCGCGATGGCCGCTTCCATGTCCGCGGACATTCCCATCGACAGTGTATCCAAACTCGCCAGCGCTGGCGAAAAACATTGCAACTGTTTCAGCAGGTCGGCGGCGCGGCGAAACGGCCGGCGTTGGGCTGCTACTGACGTGGCGGGCGCGGGAATCACCATCAGGCCCCGCAATTTTAGTCGCGGCAGTGTGGCGACGGCCAGCGCCAGTGGCGCCACCTGCTCGGGTGTTATCCCTGCCTTGCTGGTCTCGCCGTCGATGTTGACCTGCAGGCAGACATTCAGTGGCGGTAAGTGCGCTGGACGCTGGGCGGACAGGCGCTGGGCTATTTTGAGACTGTCCACGCTGTGCACCCAGGCGAAGTGCGCGGCGATCACACGGGTTTTGTTGGTTTGTACATGACCAATAAAATGCCACTCGATATCAAGCGTCGATGTGGCGGTAATTTTTTCCAGAGCCTCCTGGAGATAATTTTCGCCAAAATGCCGCAGACCCGCGTGCCAGGCGGTTTCTACGGCGACGACGGGCTGTCCCTTGCTGACCGCCAGAAGGTTGATGGTATTGGCATTTCTACCGGCTGCGGCCGCGTTTTTTTGCAGCCGAGTGGTGACTTCGTTGATGTTGTGGGTAATATTAGGCATATACTTGTGGGCGCTACTGGCCGCGCTGTCCGGCGGCCCATGAATAAAAATGGGAACGGGTAATGGATATTACAGAATTACTGGCGTTTAGTGCCAAACAGGGGGCCTCGGATTTACACCTTTCGGCTGGCCTGCCGCCGATGGTTCGGATCGACGGCGACGTGCGGCGCGTCAATTTGCCGGCCATGGATCACCGCCAGGTACACGCGCTGATTTATGAAATCATGAACGACAAGCAGCGCCGGGACTTCGAGGAGTTTCTGGAAACGGATTTTTCCTTCGAAGTGCCGGGGGTGGCTCGATTCCGGGTTAACGCCTTTAACCAGAACCGCGGCGCGGGGGCGGTGTTTCGTACCATTCCATCGCGGGTGCTGACTCTGGAGGACCTCGGGTTCGGCCAGGTGTTTCGCGATATTTCCATGTTTCCGCGGGGGCTGGTGCTGGTGACCGGCCCCACGGGTTCCGGCAAGAGCACCACGCTGGCCGCCATGGTGGATTACGTAAACGATAATCGCTACCACCATATCCTGACCATCGAGGACCCCATTGAGTTTGTCCACGAAAGCAAAAAATGTCTGGTGAACCAGCGCGAAGTGCACAAGGATACCCACGGTTTCGCCGAGGCGCTGCGCTCTGCGCTGCGGGAGGACCCGGATATTATTCTGGTTGGGGAAATGCGCGACCTGGAAACCATCCGGCTGGCCCTGACCGCGGCGGAAACCGGCCACCTGGTGTTTGGCACCCTGCATACCACATCGGCGGCCAAGACCATCGACCGGGTGGTGGACGTATTCCCCGCCACGGAAAAAGCCATGGTGCGCGCCATGCTGTCTGAATCATTGCAGGCCGTTATATCGCAAACCCTGATGAAAAAAATCGGCGGTGGGCGCGCGGCCGCCAACGAGATCATGATCGGAACGCCCGCGATTCGCAACCTGATCCGCGAAGACAAGGTCGCACAGATGTATTCGGCGATACAGACCGGCGCAGGTCACGGTATGCAAACCATGGATCAGTGCCTGCAACGCATGGTTCAGCAAAAAATCATCACCCGCGAAGCCGCGCGCGAAAAAGCCAAGATCCCCGATGATTTCTAACCGTCACGACAGCATTATGCGGCCGGCATTAGGCGCAAATATAGTTGCTAAGGAGAACAGGCTGTGGAACTCGACACCTTATTAAAGTTGATGGTGGACAAGGAAGCGTCCGACTTGTTCGTGACCCGTGGCGTGCCGCCCAGTATCAAGATACATGGCAAGGTCATTCCGGTCGGCAAGACCGCGCTCTCTGCCGAGAGGGCGCGGGAGCTGGTGGAAGGGGTTATGGACGAAAAACAACGCGCGGAGTTTAACGAAAAAAAGGAGCTTAATTTCGCCATTACCTCCCCTGCGGTTCCCAGCGCCCGTTTTCGCGTGAGCGCATTTTATCAGCGCAACGATGTGGGCATGGTGCTGCGGCGCATCGAAACCGTGATCCCGACCACCGAAGAATTGATGATCCCGGGAATTCTCAACGAACTGGTGATGAGCAAGCGCGGAATTATTATTTTTGTTGGCGCCACCGGCACCGGCAAATCCACCTCGCTGGCGGCGATGATTGGCTATCGCAACAATAATTCCAAGGGGCATATTATCTCGGTGGAGGATCCCATTGAATTTGTTCACCCCCACGGCGGGTGTATTATCACCCAGCGGGAAGTGGGCATTGACACCGAATCCTTCGAGGTGGCGCTGCGTAATACCCTGCGCCAGGCGCCGGATGTCATTCTGATTGGCGAAATTCGCTCGCCGGAAACCATGGAGCACGCCATCACCTTTGCGGAAACCGGGCATCTGGTGTTGGCGACCTTGCACGCCAATAATGCCAACCAGGCGCTGGATCGTATTCAACACTTTTTCCCGCCGGAGCGGCACTCCCAGCTATGGATGGACTTATCCCTCAATCTGCGCGCGATGATCGCCCAGCAACTGATCCCCACCGCCGATGGCAAAGGGCGACGGGCCGCCATCGAAATTCTGATCAACACGCCGCTGGTGGCCGATCTGGTACGCAAGGGTGAAGTGCACAAACTCAAGGAGTTGATGACCCGCTCTAACGAGCTCGGTATGCAAACCTTTGACCAGGCCCTGTACCGCCTTTACGACGAGGGGGTGATCACCTACGAAGACGCGATTGCCCATGCGGATTCAAAAAACGATCTGCGCCTTATGATCAAGCTGAAATCGGAAACGGACGCGAACTATCTGTCAAACGCGGCAGATGATCTGGAAATGGAAGAAGAGGACACCGGAGATCGTTTCCGCCTGTTCCAACGGGAATAAACCCAGGTGGCGGGTTGCCGGTCGCGCCTCCGGCTAGGGCGCTCGCTCGCAGGAGGAGTCCGACAACCAGGTCTGTAAAATCAATGCGGCGGCGATACCGTCCACGGGTTTACCGGGATCGTAACTACTGCCGGTGCCCGCAATATCCCTGGCTTCCAGGGTCGAAAGTCGCTCGTCCACCATTTTCACTGGCAGTCCCAGTCGACCCTGAAGACGGCGGGCAAACTTACGCGCCCGTGCGCACAGCTCGCCTTCTGAAGCGTCCATATTCAATGGCAGACCTACCAGCAGCAAAGTGGGCTGCCAGGTGTCTACCAGCGCGGTTAGTTGACTCCAGTTCGGCTGGCCGTCTCGGGCCTTGATGACGGCCACGGGCTGGGTGTTGCCGGTCAACGTGTTACCGGTGGCCACGCCGATCTGTTTGGTGCCGTAATCAAACGCCAAAATGGAAAGCGAAGGCATGGTTTGGGTTCAGGCGTGACCGGCAACGTGACTGAGTTGACGCAGATCCACACCAATGCGCGCGGCGGCCAGACTGGCGAGTTGTTCGGTAGGGGTATCGAACAGGAGCTCCGGGTCGGCGGGCACGGTGAGCCAGGCATTTTCGACCAGTTCCTGTTCCAGTTGACCCGGCCCCCAGCCCGCGTAACCGAGAAAAATGAGCAAACTGTCCGGCCCCTGATTGGCGGCGATGTCAACGATGATATCCCGCGACGCGGTGAGATTGATGTCGTTGCCGGTGGCGAGGGTGGATTCCCAAGCCCTGGGCCCGGGGCGGTGCAGCACGAAACCCCGTTCCAATTGCACCGGCCCGCCGGCGAGCAGGGGTTTGTTGCCGAGGGTAGAGGGGTAGTCAAGGTCAAGCTGCTGGAATATTTTGCTGATGGGTGCGCCGGTGGGGCGGTTGACGGTCAACCCCATTGCCCCCTCCTCGGAATGTTCGCAGAGGTAAACGACGGTATGGGCAAACCGGGGGTCCAGCATACCCGGCATGGCAATCAACAGCTGGTTGCGCAGGCTGGTAAACGGTGATTCTTCGGAAAAATGTCTGCTGGCCATGACCCTAGTATTGGGGCGGAACGTCGCAAATACAAGCGTCAGTTGCCGGCTATTTTGTCAGCAGACGATCACCTGGTACGAAGTGCCAGGTACGAATAATCTCCAGCTTGTCCCAGGCACGCATTTGTTGCGGAAAGGGCGCGAATGGCGAGGCCAGACGAATAATGCGCACTGCTGCCTGGTCTAAAACCCGCTCCCCGGAACTCGATAGTATTTCCACCCCCGCCACGGAGCCATCTGGCAGAATCGTCACCGCCACCCGCAGGTCCCCGAAAATCTGCTTGCGGCGCGCCTCCTCCGGGTAATTGCGGTTGCCGGCGTCCTCTACCTGATCGACCCAATAGCGCAAATAAGCGGCCTGATCGGCGGCCCGCGTGCTGGCGGCGGTCAGTCGCAACACCCGTGGCATGCGACTGTATTCAGCTTTTTTGCTATCGAGTTTGGCGCGCAGGCTGGCAACTTCCCGGACCAGAGCCTGCGGAATTGGGTTCGATTGCGGGGCAAACTCGCCGGGGTTATCGGTGGCTTGCGTAGCTGTTTGTGTGCGGCTCCTGTTCACCGTGGTGACCAGCGTGGTACCCGGCTGCGCAGCGATCTGTTGTGGTATTGGCGGGGCGACGGGTTGCGCATCGTGCATCCGCGAGGCGCTGATATCCGGGATATGGTCGTTGGTCATTTCCTGCTTTTTTTCCGAGGCGCCGCTGCCGATCTGATTGCTCTGGGCCAGATAGTCCGCCTGCTTTGGCGCCGTTTCGCTGTGGTGCTGGGCAAGGGTTACCTCCAGGGTCGGTGCGCGCACGGGGGATTTCTGGAACTGGAATCCAATCCCGAATACCAGCATGGCGTGCACTGCCACGGCAAGGAACAGTCCAAATCCGAGGCGGTCGCTGTCTTCGCGGTAATTGGTCTGCGCCATGCCCATCGCTGGTCACTGATTCCTTTATGCAAAGCGCCGAGCGATGGCGTCCATCAACCGTTCGCCGATGCGGGTATCCTGTTCCCGGTCGATTTCGCGCACGCAGGTTGGGCTGGTGACGTTAATTTCGGTGAGATAATCGCCAATCACATCCAGGCCCACAAACAGGAAACCCTTTTCCCGGAGGGTTGGGCCCACCTCCGCGGCAATCCATTTGTCCCGCTCGCTCAGGGGTTGCACAATCCCGCTGCCGCCCGCCGCGAGATTGCCCCGACTCTCGCCGACGGCGGGCACGCGGGCGAGGCAGTAAGGGATCGCCTCCCCGTCCACCACCAGTATGCGCTTGTCGCCATCGACAATCTCGGGAATGTAGCGCTGCGCCATGATGGTGCGCGTTCCGAGTTGGGTCAGGGTTTCGATGATCACGCTGACGTTGGGATCGTCTGGCCGCGCCCTGAATATGCCGGTTCCGCCCATGCCATCCAGTGGTTTAAATATCACGTCGCCGTGTTCGCGAAAAAAGCTTCTCAACCGTACCGGGTCGCGACTGACCAGTACCGGGGGCGTGCATTGTGGAAACTGCGTCGCAAAAATCTTCTCGTTACAATCCCGCAGGCTCTGGCAAGGGTTCACCACCAGCACGCCTGCGCGTTCTGCGGCCTCGAGTAAATAGGTGGTGTAGATGTACTCGCTATCAAACGGTGGGTCTTTGCGCATCAATATACCGTTGAGGGCGGCCAGGGGCCGCGTAATCGGCTCGCCGAGTTCGAACCAGTGTTCCGTGGAGTCGTATACACGGAGGGGGGTTTGCCGCGCCGAGGCGGTGCCATTGGCGAGAAACAGGTCCTGTTGTTGCATATACATCAGCGACCAACCCCGTTGTTGCGCGGCCAGCAACAAGGCTAACGTGGTGTCTTTTTTAACATTGATCTGATCAATAGGGTCCATGACGACCCCAAGCGTAATTGGCATAACTGCAATCCGGGTTAGTGTGTCTCGCACACGGCGCGTGCCGATCTCCAGTGCATCGGTCGCTACGACCGTCTAAGGTACGGCGAACGCCGCCGCGAGGCAACCATATTGGCGATATCCTGCATATTTGGAGACGTAATTCTCCATCGAATCCGCTGGTTATGGATAATATCTGGAGATTGTGTTAAAAGTGTGCGGATGCTTTGCAGCAGGCCGCTAATAATCGAAGTTAAGTCAGGAACAGGTGCTCATGGGGGAGAACCCGGATACATTGAAAATCATGGTGATCGACGACAGTAACACCATCCGCCGAACGGCGGAGACGCTATTGTCCAAGGCCGGTTGCGAGGGCGTTACCGCGGTGGATGGCTTTGATTCCCTGGCGAAGATTGCCGATTTCAAGCCCGATATTATTTTCGTCGATATTATGATGCCGCGGCTGGATGGCTATCAGACCTGTGCACTGATCAAGAACAATAGCCAGTTCAAGAGTACGCCCGTGGTTATGTTGTCCAGCAAGGATGGACTGTTCGACAAGGCCAAGGGGCGTATCGTCGGCGCCGACGAATACCTGACCAAGCCGGTTAGCAAAAAAGATTTGTTCGAAATTCTGGAAAAGTTTTCATACCGGCCGTTTGCGGATAGCCCCGAGTCCCCTGTTGTGTAGGAGGTATTCGCCACACCAAGGAAGCCGCAACATGGAAACAAAAGATGAGAGATGCGTATGGCAAAAGTACTGATTATTGACGACTCGCAGACTGAGACCCACAAGCTGACCGGGCTGTTGGAGAAAAACGGCTTTACGGTGCTCGCCGCGTTGAGCGGTGAAGAGGGTATTCAGGTTGCCAGGGACGAACAGCCGGACGTGGTGCTAATGGACATCGTCATGCCTGGGCTGAACGGTTTTCAGGCCACGCGTCAACTGACCAAGGCGAAAGAGACCGAGCATATCCCAATCATTATCGTCACCACCAAGAACCAGGAAACGGACCGCGTGTGGGGGACCCGGCAAGGTGCCAAGGCCTACCTGACCAAGCCGGTTACAGAAAAAGACTTACTGAATACGATCCGCCAGGTTGCGGGATAATAAGCGGGGGGGGCGTGGATTGGGAAAATGAAGCGTTTACGGCGTTCCACGCCCTGGCCCAGCGTTTTGTGCAGGGTGCCCGGCCGTTGCCTGCGCAGGTCGATTTCACTCCAGTGCAAACAGCCGTCTGCTTTTCGGTGCTGGGTCACCACCTGGCCGTGTCCCTGAACGATTTGTCGGAGTTGCTGGAAGTACCGAGTTGCACCGGTCTGCCCCGGGTTCAGCCGTGGGTCAAGGGGGTGGCGAATGTACGCGGAAAACTTCTGCCAATAATCGATTTCCCGGCCTATCTTGGGGGTCGCCTGGTATCGCCGCCGAAACAGCAGCGCATTTTGGTGATTGATAGCCAGGGGGTTTTTGTCGGCTTGCAGGTGGATAATATTCAGGGCATGCGCCATTTCCGAGTCGACCGCTATCAGCAGGCGCCGGGCGGTGTGCCGGAGTCGCTGGGCCGCTATGTCGCTGGCAGCTTTGCTGCGGACGACGACTCAGCCTGGTTGCTGTTCGACCCCCATGCCCTGGTTGGCGATAGCATGTTTATGAGTGTTGCGGTGTGAGCGGCGGGCGCGATGGGGCCTGCGCGCCGCGTAACGATAAAACCAAATCAAACGGCGATTAAAGTCGGGAGTTATTCGTAATGAAAACAGGCGCGGGAAAATCCAGGATCGGCTTACCAATATTCCTCCTGGTGTCGGCATTAACGGTCCTGGTGATTTACCTGGGTTACAACTTGTTTACCCTCGTCCGCGACGGCGAAAAGGATCGGGTCGGCGTCCAGCTGGTGTCCGACATGCGCGCCCTGTCCTATCGCCTGTCCGGTCTGGCGCGCGAGGCCAGTAGTGGCCAGGAGTCCGCTTTCGCCGAACTGGATCAGGTCACACAACAGATGCAGACCCATTGGGACCAATTGCGCAACAACTACGGCGAGGAATTGAGTACGAGCCAATTGGCCCGCTTCAATACGGCGTGGGACGGCGTTCAGCGCAACGCGCAAACGATCATCGCCCAGCGGCAGGAAGTTCTGCAGTTAAATCAGGCGGCAAACTCCCTGATCGGATCGTTGCCCGAGTTGCAGAACGAGTACGGACAGCTGGTGGAAACGCTGTTGTCGCGACGGGCGCCGGCCGATCAGGTCGCGGTCGCCCAGGCGCAATCCTGGCGCGCCGAGCGCATTGCGCGCAATCTCGACAAAATGCTTGGCGGCGGCGGTGATTCCGAGGCGGTGGCCAATCAGTTCAATCGGGATGTGCAGTTGTTTGGCCGCGTGTTGCAGGGCATGAAAAAAGGAGATGCGGGGCTCGGTATCAGCCGGGTGACTGACCGCGATGCCGGCACTGGATTGGGCCGTGTCACCGAATTGTTTATTCCGGTGAAAAATGCCGCCAGCGAAATTTTCGCCGCGACCCCAGCGTTGTTCCGCGCGCGCGACGCCAGTAATGCCATCCTGCTTGATGCGCCGCTACTGATCGAAGAGGGGAGTCGCCTGGCGGAGGTCATCAACGGGCTGTCGCGCGGTGATGCCCGACGCTTTGCCAACGGTCAGACAGCGATCTGGGCCGGCCTTGGTTTGCTCGCTGTGCTGGCGGCTCTGGCATTAGTCTTCTTCGTATCCACGCGCCAGCGGTTACGCGAAACCGCGGCAACCAATAGCGCCAGCCAGGAGGCTATTTTACGCCTGCTCGATGAAATCGAAGGCCTTGGGGAAGGGGATCTAACCGCTGAGGTAACCGTTACTGAAGACTTCACGGGTGCCATCGCCGACGCGATTAACTACGCGATTGTGCAGCTGCGGGAACTGGTGTCGCGGATTGGCGATACGGCGGAAAATGTGCACTCGGCCGCCAATGAAACCCGTGGTATTGCGCTACAGCTATCGGAGTCGTCCGAGCACCAGGCGCAGGAAATTGCGGGGGCCTCGGCCGCCATTAATGAAATGGCCATCACCATCGATCAGGTCTCCGCGAACGCGGCCGAATCTGCCGCGGTAGCGGAGCGCTCGGTATCCATCGCCAAGAAAGGCGCCGACGTGGTGCGCAATACCATTAAAGGTATGGATAACATTCGCGAACAAATTCAGGATACGTCCAAACGCATCAAGCGGCTCGGCGAAAGCTCCCAGGAGATCGGCGATATCGTATCGCTGATTAATGATATTGCCGATCAGACCAACATTCTCGCGTTGAATGCGGCAATTCAGGCGTCCATGGCGGGCGATGCGGGACGCGGCTTTGCGGTGGTTGCGGACGAGGTGCAGCGCCTGGCGGAGCGTTCGGCCAATGCTACCAAGCAGATAGCGGCGTTGGTCAAGACCATTCAGACCGATACCAACGAAGCGGTATTTTCGATGGAGCAGACCACTGCGGAAGTGGTGGCAGGTGCCAGCCTGACCCAGGACGCGGGGGTGGCGCTGGGCGAGATCGAAAGCGTTTCGGCCAATCTGGCGGAACTGATTCAGGATATATCCACGGCCGCCCGCCATCAGTCCACTACGGCGGGTCACATCTCGAACACCATGAATGTCATTCAGGACATCACGTCGCAAACTCTGGCGGGCACGAACAACACGGCCACCTCTATTGGTGAGTTGGCAGAAGTTGCGGTGGAGTTGCGCGAATCGGTATCGGGTTTCAAACTGCCCGATGCTGGCCCCAGTGAACTTTTAAAAGTGGCGCCAGCGAAACCCGCCCAGAAAGCGCCACCCGCCGCCGCTCCCATGCGCGAAAGAGCGGTACCTGCCGCGGCCGGACCTCTGGCGATGGCGGGTGAAGTCGACGATTTTGAAGCATACGAAGGTCCCGATGCTTCTTTGGGGTCGATGGGTGCTCGGCCAGCGCCCCAGCAATATACGTCCACATTGGCGCAAAGCCGCGCTACGCTGAATGAAATGGACGATCAGGCGGATGCCGCGCTTGGCGATTTTGATGCCGCCGAAGCAACACTTGATCAAGAACTGGCTACACAGAGTGCCACGCCGGATTACGCGAGCGAGCTGGAAAATGAGCTGGCGGGCATTAATCTCGACGAATTCGACCTGGATCTGGATGATCAAGCCAGCTCCGGTTCACAGCGCGGGTAAGCTGATGCCAAGTCATCGCCGCACCGCCGATTCGCGTTAGGAGCGCCGGGTGTCCGTGTCTACTTTTCCTAAAGCGTCCGCATGGCAACAGCGCGAGTCCGGGCCGGTACTCAGCGACCGCCAGTATCGCCTGTGGAGCGAGATGCTGGAAAATCGCACGGGTGTGCGTATCGCGGCGGAACGGGATGATTACGTGCGCGGACAGATTAGCCGACGCATGGTGGAATTGGGACTGAGTGATGCGGATACTTACTTCAGGGAAGTCCTGGAAACTGTTGCCGGCACCGTGGAATGGGGCCTGTTGCTCGATCGCTTACTGGTTAAGGAAACCCGCTTTTTTCGGCATCGCGCGTCCCACGACTACGTTCGTGATCGCTTGATCAAACAGCTGAAACGACAGACATTGGATGGCCCTTTCAATATTTGGAGCGTGGGTTGCTCCACCGGGGAGGAAACCTACTCGCTGGCAATTACCGCCTTTGAGGGCTTCCGTCAGGCCCGGCGCAAACCGGTGTTCGGCGTAATCGGTACCGACATCAGCCGCGGCGCCATCGCCTTTGCGCGCAATGCAACTTTTTTGAAATCCCGCCTCGGCGGCATCAGCGACAGTGAATTGCGTACCTATTTTGAGCCCGTCGACAACCGTCAGGTGCGAGTCAAAAATGCGGTGACGCAAAAAGTCTGTTTTATTATCGACAATATGCTGGACGAGAACGACGCGGCGTTCGCGGAAGAAATGGATGTGGTCTTTTGCCAGAACGTATTGATTTATTTTAAACGCTGGCGCCGCCGGGACATCGTCAATCGCCTGGTCAAAAGGCTGAAACCGAATGGTTGCCTGGTGGTGGGCCCCGGTGAGTTGTCAGACTGGCACCCCAAAAACCTGAAACGGGACGAGGCTCCCGGCGTTCAGGCCTATGTCCGTGTTGATTAGGCGCACGGGGTGAACAATGGACAGTAACCAGAATTTGCGTGGACTCGAGTGGCTGATCGATGAGGTCGAGGCCAGCCTGACGCAGGCTTACGATGCCCTTGAGACTTACCTCAACGATCCCACTGACCAGCCACAGCTCAGATTTTGTCTGGGGCATATTCATCAGGTTTACGGGTCGTTGAAGATCGCCGAGTGTCATGGCGGGGTCCTGCTGGTGGAGGAAATGGAAGGCCTCGTCGACGCGCTGATGAAAGGCTCGGTAAATAACGTGACCGAAGCCTGTGATGTGCTGGTGCAGGCTATTCTCAAAGTGCCGGCCTATCTGCACAACATTATCGCCCGGCGCCACGATGAGCCGGCCACCCTGTTGTCCCTGCTGAACGACTTGCGCGCGGTACGCGGGGAACCCCTGGTTACGGAGACATCTCTGTTCGCGCCGGACATGGCCATTTTGGCGGATAAGCCAAACCGGGCGCGGGTGAATATTGCCAACCATCAGGCATTGCTGGAACTGGCCAAGAAGTTGCGACAGATGTTTCAGTACGCCCTGCTGGGAATATTGAAGGGCATTGACGCCGAAAAAAATGTCGTCAACCTGGATAAAGTATTTGCGCGTATGAAGGAATTGTGCCGAGGTTCGCGGCGCGAAAAATTGTGGCAGGTTTCCGGCGCTGTGGCGGAGGGTATCGCCAGTAATAGTATCGAAGTGGGCATCGCAGTGCGGGTGCTATTGCGGGATCTGGATAAAGAATTACGGGCGCTGGCACAGTCTGGACTGGTGGCTCTGGAAGCGCCGTATCCGGAACGGCTGCTCAAAAATTTGCTGTATTACGCCTGCGTGGCAACCGCTGAAACTCCTCGAATCAAAATAGTGCGCGATGAATTCAAACTACATCTGGCGCTGCCAGAGGGCGCCCTGGAGTATACCAAGGGCGGCCTGATGCCGAGCTACGACCGCGGCGTAGTAGAAGCAATAGCGACGGCGTTAGCCGAGGAGATTGGGGCGGCCAAGGATTTGATCGATCGCTACATCGCCGAGGGCGATGGGGCAGTAGATATTCTGCAACAGGTCCAGCCGATTCTAAAACGCATCGCCGACACGCTGGCTATGGTGGGACAATCCAAACTTCGCCAGGGAATTATCGAGACACAGGAAAAGCTTAAGAAATTTTGTGCCGTGCCCGACCAGGCAGACGACGAAGCCCTGATGCCGGTTGCCTCGCGACTGGTGGATATCGAGGCATCCTTGTTGGCCTGGGCGCGGGACTATCGCCGTGGCGATTCCACATCCGCGTTGGCGGCCGATGCGGCCCAGGCGCTGGACGGCGCGCAGCACTCCCTGTTGCGGGAGGTGCGCAACAGCCTCGAGAAAGTAAAAGAAGCCATCGTCGGTTATATCTCTTCCCAGTGGGATAAGACTTTCCTGCAGGACACACCAACCACCATGGGCGAAATATACGGGGCCCTGTCGGTGGTGGGGTTGGATCGTCCAGCCAGCGTCGTCAAGGGCTGTGGGGACTATATCCGGCTGGCTCTGCTTCCCCAGGAAAAAGCGCCCGAATGGGGTCGTCTGGATGCGCTTGCCGACGCCATCACCAGCATTGAATTCTATCTTGAATCCCTGGAAGCGGGTGAAGCCGAAAAAGAACCCGGGATCCTGACGGTCGCGGAAAAAGCGCTGGCGGAACTTGGAGATATTCACAAGCCGGCCCCCGTACCCGAGTTGGAACTGGTGGCGGGGCGGGATCTCGCGCCCACCGTGGTGGACGCCAGTGAGGATGTTGCTACTGCGGAGTTACCAGCGGAACCCGGCTCGGAACCGATTGAACTGACCGGGCCTGCTCTCGCGGAGGGTGTTGCCGAGACGCCGTTGGTCGCAACCGCCACCGGGTCTACACAGCCAGAGGGCTCGGGCAAGGGTGCCGACGGATCGGCGAAGGATCAGATCGAGGAAGAGGTTGACCCCGAAATTCGCGGGATATTTATCGAAGAAGCGCGCGAGGTGCTGGCTGCCATTGATGACCGTTATCCGCAGTGGGCGGAGGACAATGTAAAAGCCGCTTTGGTGGAAATTCGTCGTGGGTTTCACACCCTCAAGGGCAGCGGGCGGATGGTGCAGGCCGCGGCTATCGGCGATCTCGCCTGGGCCATTGAAAATATGCTGAATCGGGTTCTCGACGAGCGACTGCAAGCTACCGGCGAGGTGTACCAAACGGTTGCCAGAACCCTGCAAATTCTGCCCGCGATGATCGACAGCTACGAACAGGGTTTACCCTGGGAAGACCCGGAAGTACTGGTTGAACTGATCGACGCCGCGCAGGCATTGGTCGCGGGCGGGGATAAGAAGCCCGGCGTTGAATCGCTGGATGGCGCAAGTTCAATTACCCCTGGAGAGACAGAATCGCTTGCGGAGACGGCGCCAGCCCCGGTGGATATTGCACCTGATAACGAAATAGCCGTAACCGAGCAGTCGGTAGATTCCTCGTCTGCCGGCGAGTCGCCGGAAGTGGTGGCGTCAATAGACGAATCGGCGGCGTCTGAACCGGATTTGGCCGCGCAAGTGTCGGCGGCAGCGGATGAGCCGAGTGGCCGCGCCGAGGATACCAGCTCTCTCGCCGGTGCAGCGGACTTCGCCACAGAGACAGAAGTTGATATCGCCGACGCCGATGTGGCGACCGGCTCCCTGGACGCTGTAGCGGATAAGTCTGTTTTATCCGAGCCCGACACGACCGGGACCGCACAGGGGACGACCGAGGAAACTGCCGTTCACGGCCCGATCGAGGGCGTGGAGATCGCTGCGCTGACCGACACATCGCCATCAGTTTCCGAGGATGTGTCGGAGGCGGAAAATGCCGAGGCAACTGGTGAGGTAGCAGATGTTCAGGTTGAAACGCAGATAACGGAAGTTGAACCAGAGGGAGGAACTGCCGACGCGGGATCTGTTGGCGCGCCGGTTCTATCGGCGGACGTCGGCGCCCCTGAGGATAGCATCGAGTATGCAACGGCAGCCACGAGTCCTGACGCACAGGAGGAGGATGGCGTAGCTCTGGCGTATACCGCCGGAGTAGATGACCGTGAAACCGCTACCGCCGAGCCAGACGGTGAGTTTGCGTTGGGCAACTACGCGGGTGCGGTTGGGGACGCCGAAACAGAGTACGGCAATCAGGACGTGCGGTCTGTGCACATCGACGCCGACAGCGTCCCGTCACAAGATGATGTGGTCACCTCCGGCGAACCTCCCCAGCCGAAGGCAGAGGTCGCCGAGGAATCACTCCACCAGATTTTCGCCAGTGAGGCGGAAGGTTATCTTCAGGCAGTTGCCGATTACCTGATCGCAGCTCGCGACGCGGCACCGATCTATGCGCCACCGGCAGCGGTGTTGCAACAGGCGCTGCACACCCTCAAGGGCAGTGCGTCGATGGCGGAGATGATCCACATTGGCGAACTTGTGACCCCCTTGGAGCGCTTGACCAGGGACATGTTCAATTTCAAAAAGCCCGTGGATAACGAAACCCTGCAATTGCTGGAAGACGTGGAAGACGCGTTGCGTTGGGCGATTGAAAACCTGCGGGCAGGGGGTGGTGGCGAAATTGTCGGTGTGGATCGGCTGGTGGGCCGAGTCGAATCGCAGCGGGAACGATTATTTGGCGGGCCGCAACCCACGGACGCCGGCAAACCGAAGGTGGATCCGGGGTTGTTAAATGCCTTGATGACGGATGGCCTGCAAAAAGTGATCGATGCCGATGTGGCCCTGTCCGCATGGCAGGAATCGCCGGCGCGGCGGGACGAATTGCTGACTGGGATGGCCGAAGAGCTACTTGAATTGGCGGCGGCGGCGGAGCGGGCGGGTATTGCGCCGTTGGTCCGCGTGGGTCGTGGCCTTGCGGCTGCCTACGGCAATATCATTGCCCGCGCGCTGGACCCGGATTCGGAGATGCTCAATGCGCTGAATCAGGGACAGAATATTTTGCTGGACATTATGGACCGTGTTGCAGCTGATCAGGACGTGTTCGATGCTTCCGAGATGCTGCACAGCCGGTTGCAGGCGATTGCAAACATAGCCCCAGCGCGTCCCCTCGAGGAGGTAGCCGGTGCGCCGCAGGCGGTAGAAGACGCCATCTCGGATCGCCACCTGGAGCCGGTTAGTGCCGCCAGTTTGTTGATGGCGGAGCTCGCCGAACGGGAAGCCGCCCGCGAAGCGCTGCACCAGCGTGCAAGTGATAATCGCGAGTTGGAGGAAACGGATGAATTCGCGGCACCGAAGCAGGAAGCACTGGAGACAGCGGGAAGAGAAGACAGTGACGTTGCCGAGTCTGAAGAGGCGGTGCAGATACAATCCCGTGAATCTGAGCAACAGTCGCCATCAGGCGTGGAGGAGATATCCTCAGTAGAGGCGACACCTTCGGCACCGGTGCCGGCAGCACCACGCGAGCCGGACCTGGAGGTCGAGGCCGACCTGGATAAAGAAATTATCGATATTTTTCTCGAGGAGGCCGACGAGTTACTGGAAGAAATTGATCAGGCCATCCACCTCTGGCAGGAAAATACCGGTGATCGCGCCCAGGTTGATACCCTGAAACGGGCGCTGCACACCTTCAAAGGTGGTGCGCGTGTTGCCGGGCCTTGGCGACATTAGCCACGATTTTGAAACGCGAATTATCGAGTCGGAAAGCAAACGGGAAGAAAAAACGCCGGAATTTTTTCACGACCTGCTGGCCCGTCACGACAGATTGCTGTTGGTGATGGATCGGGTGCGCGCACTCTACGGGGACGATGCAATCGCGGCGAGTGCCGAGACTGCGCCGACGGCTCAGGAGCCCGCGCCCGAGCAGGCGGCGCCGCGCGAAACGGTGAATCAGCAACAGGTAACATCGCCCGTGCCGCCCAGTGCACTGCCGTCGTTGCCACCGGGATGGCCGACTGCGGACGTGCTGCCCTTCACCGGCGGGGTATTCCCTCTGCAGGGCGCGCCGTCGCAGGAGCGTCCCCCCGCTGCCGCGCGCGGGAGTAAACCACAGCGCCCCGAGCCTCAGGAAATGATAAAAATCGCAGCGCCGGTGCTGGACGAACTGGTCAACCTGGCGGGGGAAACCAGTATTGCTCGCGGCCGGGTCGAGCAGCAGGTGAGCGAGTTTGGTTTTTCACTCGATGAGATGGAAGGCACCATTCAGCGGTTGCAGGATCAGGTGCGGCGGTTGGGGATAGAAACCGAAGCCCAGGTCATGTTTCGCCGCGATCAAATCGAAGCGTCGGCGCATATCGCTGATTTCGATCCTCTGGAAATGGATCGCTACTCCCAGTTGCAACAGTTGTCCCGGGCGCTACAGGAGTCCGCTTCGGATTTACAGGATTTGAAGGGCACGCTGCTCGACAAGTCGCGGGATGCCGAGGCGCTGCTATTACAACAGTCGCGGATCAACACAGACTTGCAGGAAAGTCTGATGCGCACGCGGATGGTGCCGTTTTCGCGCCTGGTGCCCAGATTGCGGCGCATTGTGCGCCAGGTGGGGAACGAGCTCGACAAACCGGTCCAGCTACAACTCGACAACGTCGAAGGCGAAATGGACCGCACGGTGCTGGAAAAAATTATCGCGCCCCTGGAGCACATGATCCGCAATGCCATTGATCACGGCATAGAAGCGGCGGATGATCGCGAGAACAAGGGTAAGCCACGCGAGGGTAATATTGCGTTGACTTTCGCACGCGAGGGCGGTGATATTGTGTTGCGCCTGGCCGACGATGGACGGGGCCTCGATATCAAGGCGATTCGCGAACAGGCGCTTGCGCGCCAGCTGTTGCTTCCGGAAGCTCAGATCAGCGATCAGGAAATCATGCAGTTTATTTTTCAGCCGGGCTTTTCCACGTCGCGCAAAGTTACCCAGGTGTCGGGACGCGGCGTGGGCATGGATGTGGTTAGTAGCCAGGTGCGTCAGTTGGGCGGCACTATCACGATTCACTCGCAACCGGACATTGGCACCGAGTTCGTCATACGCCTGCCGTTCACGGTGTCCGTCAATCGGGCGTTGATGATCCGCAACAGTGACGACCTCTATGCCTTACCTCTGAACACCATCAACGGCGTAGTGAAAATCGATGTGCAGGAACTGGCGCATTATTACCAGGACCCGAATGCCCGGTTCAAATACGCGCGCACGGATTACAAAATCTGTTACCTGGGAACCCTTCTGAACAGTCAGGCCAGGCCGCCGCTGGATACCATCACCGAAGCGGTGCCGCTGGTGCTGGTCCATAGTGATAAGCAAGCCTACGCGGTGCATGTCGGCAGTCTTGAAGGCAGCCAGGAAATTGTTGTGAAAAGCCTGGGTATTCAGTTTGGCGACGTCATGGGACTGTCCGGTGTGACGGTGCTCGGCGACGGTCGCGTGGTGGTGATTCTCGACCTGTTAACACTGCTGCGCGCACAGGAGTCGGTACCGGTGCTGACCCAGCGCTACGGCGCCGAGGAACTCGCGGAAACGGTTGACGAGCAACCGTCACGGCTGCCGGATGGCGCTTCGGTAGCGGCCCCGTCGGCGGGCGCCGATGCGGCTTCCGTTACACCGCCAGCGGAAGCGGGCACGGATAGTCGAATTAAAACCGTGATGGTGGTTGACGATTCGGTCACAGTGCGCAAAGTCACCGGCCGTTTTCTGGAACGCGAAGGTTTTCACGTGGTAACCGCCAAAGATGGCGTCGATGCGATGCGCCTGTTGCAGGATACAGTGCCCGATCTGATGCTGCTCGACATCGAAATGCCTCGCATGGACGGTTTCGAGGTGGCGCGCCTGGTGCGGTCGTCGTCGCGACTCAAACATCTGCCAATTATTATGATTACCTCGCGCACCGGCGAAAAACATCGGGAAAGAGCGCTGGCTACCGGGGTTAACAAATACCTGGGTAAACCCTATCAGGAAGAGGTGTTGCTTAAAGAAGTGAACGAGTTATTGCGTGCACAGCAGGTTGTAGGCTAGGGGTATGGCGATGCGAGTTGGCATTATTGCACCGCAAAGTTCGGCGCAGAGCTATTCTCTGAAAACGGCCATTACCGAACTCGGCCATGAAATTGTGTGTTTCAACCCTCACCTCGAACGGCGCGCTGGGGGTAAGACGCTGCCGGAGGTCGAAGCCTGGGTGGTGGTCGGCGAGGGGGAGGAAGTTAATCGCCTGCCTTTTATCGATCGCAAAAAACACCAGATACTGTGTATCAAAGAGGATGTCCCGACATTGGTAAGCCCCGGCTTTGGCCCGTGGAAAGAACAATTGCGTGGACGCTTCGTGGAGCTGGTTGGAAAGCATTTACAATCGACACAGGTGGTAAGGGCGAAGAAAGTGTGGGTGTTGGCCGCGTCCACCGGCGGGCTGGAGGTGGTCAGCAAATTTCTGTCGCAGGTGCCACTGGCCTACGACACGGGTTTTGTCTACGTGCAACACATCGAGAGTGCGCAGGTTCCGCAATTGGTGCGCATGGTTGCCAGAACCAGTGACTGGCGGGCGCGGCTGGCAGAGAACGGCCATTTTATACCCGCCGGGTTTGTGACCGTGGCGTCGCCCGCGGAAAAATTACATATCGATGGTCGCGGTATGATGCGTGTGCTCGACGAACGGTGGAGCGGACATTATCGTCCGAGCATCGATCATGTCGCCGGGGACGTTGCGCGTCAATACGGGGTATTTGGAGGAATGATCGTGTTCACGGGCATGGGTGATGACGGAGTCATCGGCGCCCGTTTATTGCGTCGTCGCGGAGGCCGCGTGTGGGTACAGGATCCGGGAACCTGTACGGCGCCCTCCATGCCAGAGGCGGTAATCGAGGCACAGGCCAGTCAATTTACCGCTGGCGTGGACGAACTCGCCAAACGCTTTGCCAGCACCACGGGAATTGACGTTGCCAGCCAGTCATGGGGGCAAAGCGCGTGAGTCGTGCATTGCGGGCACAGCCGGTTAAACGTGTTGCTACGGTCGATGCGCTGTTACTACCTGTTGTCGGCGCACCGTTGTTGGTGCCCATGGCGGCAATAGCGGAGATTATTCCGGGGCGTGGCCTTACTTTGACCACGCATCCCGGCAACCCCGCCTGGTTGTACGGCTGGTTTTTCTGGCGGGACCAACATCTTCCCCTTATGTCCTACGAGGCGGCAATTGGCGGGGTGGCTGCGGCACGGGAGAATACGCACCGCATTGCGATCTGCAACGCGGTAGCCGATGCGGCAGAGCGGGGTTTCTACGCGTTGGTAATCCAGGATCTGCCCAGTCCAGTGCGGCTATCCGAGGAGGATGCGTTTTCTGCGGTGGGTGCAACGGCCCCTGGGGTTGGGGTGCTGGCGGAGGTCAGTCTGGAAGAGGAGCGTGCGTGCATCCCGGACCTCGATTACCTGGAAAAAATCAGTATGAGTGCCTTGCCCGAACTGGCGGAGCAATAGAATCCCCCGTGGGTTGGCCGCTACCGGTTAACATCTGATTACTTCACGGTATAATCGCCAGTTCAGCGGTACGCTGAGGGCGTGTTGCCTGGTGGTCGCCACCAATGCAATTTCCCGTAAACCGTCGCAGGCAGCGCGGACCGAGGCGATAGGCGTTGCGAGCCATGACGGCAAAATCGTCAGGAAGAGGCAGTTAGCGCGGGTGTAGTTCAATGGTAGAACGGGAGCTTCCCAAGCTCTTAGCGTGGGTTCGATTCCCATCACCCGCTCCATACCGGGGCTAGTCCGGCTCGATTTTCGGGTCACGCAACGCTGGCCGAGCGAGACCCTTACGGGAAGTGCGTAACGGCGCGGAAGCCTGACCATCAGTGGGCGCGATTATCGCGTCAACATCGACAGAGAATCTGCTGGTGCGCTTGCACCGACAATCAAACGATAAGGGGTAATGATATGCTTGGCCAAATGATGGACGATCCGTTAACCATCACCTCGATTTTAAAATTCGCAGAAAAGGTATTTCCCCACGTCGAGTTGGTCTCGGTCACGGCGGATAGCCCCCGGCACCGCACGACGTTTGGCGCCGCCTTCAAGCGTTCGCGCAAATTCGCCAATGCGCTGACCAAACTCGGCCTTAAACCGGGCGATCGGGTGGCCACCATGGCCTGGAATGATTACCGTCATTTCGAGCTGTACTACGGCATCAGTTGTTCTGGCTACGTGTGCCACACCATTAATCCTCGCCTGTTTCCCGAACAAATTGCCTATATCGCCAATCACGCCGAAGATCGCTGGATGTGTATTGACGTGTTGTTCGTGCCCCTGCTGGAAAAATTGCAGGAGCAGCTGCCTAATGTCGAAGGGTTTGTGGTGATGACTGACGCAGCCAACATGCCGCAGACAACGCTGCGCAATGCCCATTGTTACGAAACCCTGATTGCGGATGAGTCCGACGAGTTCGCCTGGCCCGTACTGGACGAAAATGCTGCCTGTAGTCTGTGCTACACCTCTGGAACCACCGGTAATCCCAAGGGTGTGTTGTATTCACACCGCGCGTTGATTCTCCACTGCCTCGCCGCCAACGGCAAGGATGTCCTGGGGATGTCGAGCGAGGAAACGGTCATGCCGGTAGTGCCCATGTTTCACGTCAACGCCTGGGGTGCTGTTTACAGCGCCGCGATGTCCGGCACCAAACTGGTGATGCCCGGCCCCAAAATGGGTGACGGTGAAACGCTGGCCGCGCTGATTAACGAGGAAAAAGTCACCTATTCCATGGGGGTGCCAACGGTGTGGCTGGCGTTGGTCAATTATTTACAGTCGTCGGGCAAGACGGTTGAATCCCTGAAACGCGTTATTGTAGGGGGTGCCGCCTGTCCATTGTCCTTGATGAAGGCGATGGAAAAATATGGCGTGTGGATGCACGTCGGGTGGGGCATGACCGAGATGAGCCCGTTGGGTACTTACAACACCTTACTGCCCTGGATGCACGATCTGCCGGAGGCAGAAAAGGATGTATATCGCCTCAAAGCCGGTCGCCTGATTTACGGCGTCGATTTGCGTATTGTCGACGAGAGCGGTGTCGAGCTGCCGTGGGATGGCAAGAGCTCGGGTCAGTTACAGGTGCGCGGCCCCTGGGTGTGCAAGGGGTATTACAAACTGGAAAAGTCCGACGCTCACCTGCCCGACGGTTGGTTCGATACCGGCGACGTGGCGACAGTCGACCAGTATGGTTACATGGCTATCACCGACCGCACCAAGGACGTGATTAAATCCGGAGGCGAGTGGATTAGCTCCATTGAGGTGGAAAACGCGGCCATGGGTCACGCCGATGTAGCGGAAGCAGCTGTGATCGGTGTTCCCCATCCCAAATGGACGGAAAGGCCCTTGCTGGTGGTGGTAAAAAAACCGGGGACTAATCCCGACAAAAACGAACTGCTGAAATTTTTGGATGGTAAGGTCGCCAATTGGTGGATTCCAGAGGATTGCGTTTTTGTGGAAGAAATACCCCACACCGCTACTGGCAAAGTCAGCAAGAAAGATCTGCGGGATCAATTTAAAGAGTTTAGCTACGAGTAACTAGCCTGAGAGGCAGGGCGTGAAATTCACCAGTCTCGGAAAGCCGAACGCCGAGCTGGTGAGTTTTGGCATCGATTATTCGGCCAGCTATTCGTTACCGGGGCGAGTATGACTGTTTCGTTGTTAAACGAGCGCGATCTGACGTTTCAGTTGTACGAAGTGCTGGACACCGAAGGCCTGCTGAAACGGCCGCGCTACCAGGACCACTCCCGCGAGATATTTGACACTGCGCTGGCGACCGCCAGAGGTATCGCCGAAAAATATTTTGCCAATCACTACGCCAAAGGCGATGCACTCGAACCGGTTTTCGAAAACGGCGAGGTGCGTGTCATCGAGGAAACCAAAGCTGCCTGGGACGCGTTTGTCGACGCTGGCTTCATGGCCGCGCAACCTGATTACACGGAGGGTGGGTTACAGTTTCCCGAAGTTATAGTGCGCACCGTGGTCGCCTATATCAGTGCTGCAAACGTTGGTACCGCGGCCTACCCGTTTGTTGCCATGGGCGTGGCGAATTTACTGCGCGCATTTGCTTCGCCGGAACAAAAGGCGTTGTATTTGCCCCTTATTATGAGCGGTAAAAGTAATGGCACCATGGCGCTTACCGAGCCCGATCAGGGATCCGCTTTGGGGGATATCAAAACCAGCGCGGTAGCGCATGCCGATGGCACCTATCGGTTGGTTGGCCAAAAAATGTTTATATCCTGCGCCGATCACAATATTGCCGAAAACGTCGTCCATATGGTGCTGGCAAAGATCAGAGGCGCCCCGGTTGGGGTCAAAGGAATATCCCTGTTTATCGTGCCCAAATACCTGGTTGATGAGCAAGGCAATACGACCAGCCGAAACGATGTGGTGGTGGCCGGGCTCAATCACAAAATGGGTTATCGCAACGCCACCAATGCGGTGCTGAGCTTTGGAGAAAAGGGTGGCGCGGTAGGCTACCTGGTGGGTGAGCCCAATCAGGGGCTGAACTATATGTTTCAGATGATGAACGAGGCGCGCATTGGCGTCGGCCTGGGGGCGGCGGCGGTTGCGTATCAGGGTTTTAACCATGCACTGGCATACGCCCGGCAGCGCCCGCAGGGACGCCTGCCCTCCAACAAAGATCCTGCTTCAAAACAAATTATGTTGGTGGAGCATGCGGATGTTCGGCGCATGTTGCTGGCGCAAAAGGCCTACGCTGAAGGTGCGCTGTCCTTATGTTTATTTGCCAGTGCACTGTTCGAAGATCAACATACCGCGCCCGATGTAGGCCAACGTGAACGAGCCGCTTTGTTGCTTGATCTGTTGACGCCAGTCGTTAAATCCTGGCCATCAAAATATGGCTGTGTTGCCAATGATCTGGCTATTCAGGTGTTAGGCGGCTCGGGATATATTCGCGAATACCCGGTGGAGCAACTGTACCGGGATCAGCGCCTCAATCCCATTCACGAGGGAGCGGAAGCGATACACGGCCTCGATTTGCTCGGCCGTAAGGTACCGATGAAAAACCGCGCCGGCTACCAGATTTTTATGCAGGAGTTGGACGCCGATATCGCGGCGGCTGAGACCCTTGAGCTCGCACGGGAGTTTGCGGCGCCACTACGCCGTGCGAAAAATCTACTGGACGATACCACCCAGTCATTGCTCGTGCAGATCACCCAGGATGTGGATCTGGGCATGGCAAATGCCACTATTTACCTCGATATGTTTGGGCGGGTAGTCGCTGCCTGGATCTGGGTGAAGCAGGCGATAAAAGCTGCGCAGGGTTTGCTGCGTACTGACATTGAGAAGGAGCGGTATTTTTATCAGGGCAAACTTCAGACCGCTCGTTATTATTTGGAGTGGGAGTTACCAGCTATCGACGGGCAAGCGGAGTTGCTGCGATCAGGAAACCAAATCTGTTTTGACATGCGGGATGAGTGGTTTTAATTTTGTATCGTCAGCCATCTACTGGCCACAGCAGGAACACTATCTTTTGGGCAGTTTAACCAAATTGCTGACCCCTTTTTTTGCCGTGCTGTCGAATTGGTAGTCATTGACCAGAAATAAACGTTCGAACTCATCCTTGGGCAAAGGTTTGCTGATCAAATAACCCTGCATAACGTCACAACCGATATTTTTGAGCACATCGAATTGTTCGGCATTCTCGACACCCTCGGCGACAGTGGTCAACCCCAGACTTTTTGCTAATGCAACTATACCGCCGACAATGGCGCGATCACTGCCATGTTTTTCTATATCAATTACAAAAGAACGGTCTATTTTCAATGCGTTGGCGGGTAAAATTTTCAGATAGTTCAAGGACGAGAAGCCGCTGCCAAAATCGTCTATCGTCAGGGAAAAACCCATTTCCTTGAGGCGCATCAGTTCGCTGCGTGCCCGCTGCGGCTCGGTCATCAAAATGCTTTCCGTGATTTCGAGTTCGAGAGAAGAAGCCGGCACCTGGTGGTTATTGATTAATTCGGACAACGTAGATGTGAGCCTCCCGTATTCCTGTAAATCCTTGCCTGACAGATTAACGGAGATTTTGACGTTGTAGCCTTGAGTGCGCCACGCATGAATGTGTCGTAGTGCTTTATCGAGTACCCAGTCCGTTATCAGCGTGATCAACCCAATTTTTTCCGCGAGTGGAATAAACTCGAAGGGAGGCACCAGACCGCGCTTGGGATGAATCCAGCGTAGCAGCGCTTCCGCGGCAATTAACCGACCATCGCCGGCATTGACTTGTGGCTGAAAATAAAGCACAAGTTCGTCATTATCAATAGCGTTGCGCAACTCGTGTTCGAGTTCCAGTCGTGCGGCTACCTCGCGCTCCATGCCTTCGGTATAAAAGCAATAGTTGTTGCGCGTATCCTTGGCGCGAAACATTGCCGAGTCGGCATGTTTCATAAGGGTGTCTATATCGAGTCCATGGTCGGGGAAAATGGCAATGCCTATGCTGCAGGTAACATAAACATGTTGCTGTAAAAAGGAAAAAGGTTTCGCCAGCGTAGAGCAAATTTTTGTCGCGATGCTGGATATCGCCGAACGATCGTTAATGCCCTCCAGTATAATTGTAAACTCATCGCCGCCCAGGCGGGCAATTAAGTCGTCATCGCGCACGCAGGTTCTCAGGCGCAATGCCACTTCCTTAAGTAGCAAGTCTCCGGTGTTGTGGCCCAACGAATCATTGATGATTTTGAAATTATCCAGATCCAGCAACAATATGGCTATGCTGTGTTTGTCGAGTTCGCCCCGGTTTAAAATCACCCGTAATTCCTGCAGGAGCTTGGCGCGGTTGGGCAGGCCCGTGAGAGTATCATGATAGGCCAGTTGTTTTACGTGCCGTTCCGTTTTCCCCGCTTTGATAAGTCGCAGAACACGTTGTTTCAACACCGAAAAATGAATCGGTTTGGTAATATAATCTGTTGCTCCGCTGTTAAATGCATGAGAAATAGCTTCATCATCATCCAGCGCCGTAACCATCAGGATAGGTACGTCGGTACCATTTTCAAGAGCGCGTATTTGACGGGTAGCTTCAAACCCGTTAAGCCCCGGCATCATCGCGTCTATAATAATGACATCCGGCATCGCAGCGCGGCAAAGAACAACGGCTTTAGTCCCATCCGCGGCCTCCTCAATTTGAATATCTTCTTCGGAAAAAATACCCTTTAAAGCCAGGCGCGTGGAGCGGTCATCATCGATCAGTAATAGTTTATGCGGGTGTTTTGACAGCTTGTCATGTGTGTCAAACAATACGCCCGTTTGAATATCTTTTTTTAGCACAGCATATTCGTTATCAATTTCATCAATCAGTGTCCTGGCACCCAGAATGTCACCGGTTGCTCCTGCACGTTCCAGTCGTTTTGCCACATTAACAACTCTGAAAGCACCAAATATCGCGGCACTGCCGGCAATAGTGTGGGCGATTTCGCCCAAAAGTTTTGTATCTTTCTGCCCAAAGGCCTTTTTTAATGAGTTGATGTAGATTGGCGTGTCTTCGATAAACGCGTCAATCATTTGATAAAGCACTTCGCCGACATCGACGAAAAGTTGTTTCAAAAATAGTGGGTCGTAACTTCTATGGTCTGCTGGATCATCAAATAAAATATAGTCAGGCTGAATGTCGGTGGGTTGTTTTGTACTCGGCAGCCATTTTGCCAACATGTTTTCCAGTTTCATTCGGGTTATGGGCTTCACCATAAAATCAGTCATACCGGCAGCCTCAATAGCTTCGATTGCCGTGCTGCTGGTGGCGCTCATTCCAATTATGGGTAATTTTTTTTCGCTATATCCAAGACGACGAATATGGCTGGTAGTTTCATAACCATCCATACCGGGCATGAAGCAGTCCATCAAAATAAGGCTGACGGCATTGCCGCGCACATAGTCGATAGCGCTTTGCCCATTGCTCACCACGCTGAAGGGATGACCAGTTACTTCCAGCAGTGCCGTCATTACTTGCTGGTTAGAGCGATTATCATCCACTACAAGTATCAGTGGCTGGCTGCTGGTCCCTGCGGCTATTATAGCGTCGCGAATTTGCTCGGTTTGATTGTCCGTTGGTGAGTAAGGTTGATTAGTGAACAGAGCGGAACATGTTTTTGAGGTGATAGGTTTGTAAATAACGGAGGTGTATTCGCGATGAGCAGCGACCGTTGGATTCACCATTACCACGACCGTATCAGAGTTTGTCTTCCCGTCTTGAGAAGCAAATTGCCGGGCTAATTCCGGCCGAGACCGATGTATTTCCTCGTCGATTAGCAGGTGACTATACGGCTTCCCTTCGGTCACACCAGGAATGTGTATTCCGTGTTCTATGGTCAAAATGTCGATGGCTGCCGCTTGCCCGCCGCGTTTAGCAATTAGCGCAGTTAGCGCCGCGCTAACAATGTGTGATGTGGACGCTATCAGTGCGCGAATTTGTGGATGAGCAGCATATTTTTGGTTTGCCTCCTGCCTGTCATCGAGTTGTGCAGGTTCCGCAATCGGAATCGATATAACAAAATTGGATCCCCGCTCGCTGTTGCTGTCGACAGTTATGTTGCCGTCCATCAATTCGATTATCTGTTTACAAATGGCGAGACCGAGCCCGGTGCCCCCATACTGCTTGGTAGTGGAAGAATCTGCTTGAACAAACGCATCAAATATCCTGTTTTTCTGCTCGCTGGAAATACCGATCCCCGTGTCTTTAACCTGAATATTGAGCCTCGGTTGCGTGCCCGATTGGTGGGATATGTAAATACCTACTTCACCGGCTTCGGTAAATTTTATGGCGTTGCCAATAACGTTGATCAGTACCTGGCGCAACTTATGTGGGTCGAAGGTTATATAGTCCGGAAGGTTGGCCTCGATTACATAACCTAAGTCAATATTTTTCTTTAAGGCCTGTGTCGACAACAAGCTAATAATGTCATCAAAAAATTCGGGTAAAAACACTTCAGCGTTGGCGAGGCTAAACTTTCCCGCAGACATCTTTGAAAAATCCAGAATGTCGTCAACCAGTTGCAGCAAATCTTCGCTGGATTGTCTCGCTATAGATATATATTCCCGTTGTTTTTCCGGCATTTGCATGCCTTCGAGAATGTCGAGCATGCCTATTACGGCGTTCATCGGGGTTCTTAATTCGTGCGTGACGTTGGAAGCAAATTCACTCTTTTCGCGAGCAACGGCGAGCGCGGCATCCCGAGCGGTGCTCAATTCCAGTTGACGTTTCTCCAACACCTCCATCATGGCGTTAAAGGTTTTTTGAATGGTGGTCAGCTCCTCTGGTCCCTCGACCTGCGCCCGCACCTCGCGGTCTCCGAGCTGAGCGCGTTGCATGATGCCTGCGAGCCGTTCCATCGGTTTGGTAACCCGTCGCGATACGACGATAATCGCTGCCAGAATAACTAACGAGATAATCAGAGTCGCAACAAGATAGTCCTTCAGTATTTGTCCGTGGATTAGTCGCAGTGTATCTTTTGACAAACCGACGGTTACGTAACCGAGGAGAGTCGGTTTCGCTGGCTGTTGTCCGTAGCTGCCGTCCCACTCATCATCGTTTTTAGACGCTGTAAAAACAGGTGTAATAAAAACCCATGAATTATCCCGCTCAAACGTTTGCAACGCATCGACGGTGCGCGGCAACCCGGGATAGAATTTGTCATTAAATACGGTATCCCGATATAAAACGGTAGTGTCGATAGCCGTGATTGCCAGTACCGTGGTGTCTGGAAATTCGGCAATCGACTGCGCCGCTTCCAATGCCAGTTCCTCGCTTTGATAGAGAAGAGCGAGCTTACTTTTGTTGCTGACGATGTCGGCAAGTTGCAAACCTTGTTTGACCAGGTGCGCTGAGATGATGCGATTGGATACATTATTAACCGCAAGGTACATACCTGCAGCGAGGAACACCAGAACGAGCGCAAACAAACCTATCAGATGATGTCTGAATTTAAGCGGGTGAGTCCTGAAAATTCCTTTGCGTTTCATGGGGCTTGGTTGCCTTTTCTACCGTTACAGTTCAAGGTGAATGTCATTGCTGATTTTACCCGACAATTGCAAGCCCAAATGCCGACTGGTTCTGAGATTTACCGCAAGAAGCAGCTGTTTGACCGGCGTAAATCGGGGTTCCACAACCTCGCCAATCAATTGCTTATTGACCAAAATTGCCAGGTCCCGCCCCATATTTTCATTATCAGGATACACTGCAAACAGGGTGCCCTTGCGCACATCGTTTGGATTGGACGAAAACAACACTAAATTTTTATCCCAGGCGGTTTGCAGAAGCTGCCCCATAATGGCGTTATCAATGGCCGTTTCCCCGGGAAGTATCCAGATGCCGTCGTAGGCACGGGCAGCTGTGGATACTTCCTGGTATCGTCTGGCGGCGGTGTGAATATCAGCTACCCGGTGAATGACCAGGGACTTCCCCAGTTTAGCCATATGTATTTGCGCATCCTCCAGATAGCCATTTTCAGCGGTTAAAGCGGTCACCACAAGGACGCTATCGGTATTTGGGGATAACAACAACAATTTTTCCATAACGGCCACGGGGTCCGGAAAAATACTGATTCCAGGAGCGTCGGTGGGGTTGCTACGTAGAGCTCCGACGACGATTGGAATATTGATATTCATGGTATCCAACATAGCAACATTTTTTGCGCCAAGCGCAAGTATTACGTCTGGACGGCTACTTTCTAAACGTTCGCGAATGTAGGTAACATCTGAATAGGAACTCGTTTGCAGACGATGTATCGTGCCAGTGTATTGGGAAGATACCCCTTCGATCATATCTGCAAACACTTTCGAGTAGGGCGACGGCGCTTCGGGGTAAACAATCAATAAATCACTGGCGAGCACTTGGCCGGCGATCGAACTATGGATCAGCAGCATGAAAAAAAAACGGGTAATCGGGTGACATATCCCGTGTCGGCAGATCAATACCGCAACTGTGCTTACCCGTTGCTTCGTCCCTGTCATGTTGTAATCCATGCGCTGGCCGGTTTCAGAATTTGTATCTGATTTCACCGAGCAAGGAGCGCCCGGGCAGAGGCAGGTCATTGGGAATAAACGGCACCGGCTCACCGTTGGGGGTAGGTTCGCGGGCATCCTCGTCGAAGATATTTTTTGCCAGTAACGCCAGCTCAAAATTGCCGAACAGATTGGTGCGGCGCAGCGTCAGATCAACCAGCACGTAGTCGTCGATAGACTTGCGGGGGTCCCGGTAATCCCGGTTACGGTCCATCACCCAGTTGGCTTGAATATTAGCTGAATAGTTTGGCAGAAAATCCCAGTTTACCCGGAAGTACATCTGTTTCTCTGGCGAGTTGGCCGCATCTTCATCCGCATCTTCGTCGGTGGATTTTTGCCAGGCCATGTTGCCGACCACATTGAGGGTATCGGTCACAGACCATTTGGTTTCATATTCAAAACCAAATCCGGTTTGCTCCCCCGTATTCTGGGCGGTTCTGCTGGTGCCGCTGCTGTCTGGAATAAACTGGATAATATCGCTCCATTTATAACTAAACACGTTAAAGTCCATCACCAGATTGTGAGCAGGGCGATAATTGACGGCTAGCTCATAGCTCTTCAGGGTTTCTGGCTCCAGGCTGTTGTTGCCAAGAAAGGAGGGGTTGGCCTGTTCGCCCATCTCCGCAAAGGATGGCGCGCGAAATGCCTCGCCGTATAACGCCTTAATGGTCATGTTGTGGCGCGCTGACCATACCAGGGCGACTCTTGGATTAACCGTATCGCCGAAGTCGGAGTAATGGTCAAATCGCACCCCCGACGTCAGCTCCCAATCGTTGGCGAAGTGCCACACATCCTGCACAAAAAGATATGTGTTTTCCCGCTCGTTCTCGTCGAGGAATATAAAAGGTGTATCGGATACATCCACAAGAGGCCCGGCTGGGTCAATTAATAATCCGGTATGAGGATTAAAGCCAAAATTCTTTTCCTCTTTGGTTTTGTATATTTCGCCAAAGTAATATCCGGTGCCGATAGTAATATCGTGGTCTTTAAATCCCCGATAATTACCGGTTATATTTCCACGGTAATGACGTTCAAAGACTTCGGGATTGCCGATAACACCATTTGGAAATATTCCGAACAGGGGTTGGCCAAATTCATCGAGAAACGGGCCGGTGGAGCCAGGGGGGAACAAGATAAGATCTTTATCAACTTCTGCAGTTGTGTGGAGAGCGCTTATTTGCGCTTTTATCCCAAAATATTCTGTTAGCTTGGCTTCGTCGTAAGTGATATCGAAATTAAAACGTTTACTTGAAAATCTGTTATTCGGATCTAAAGCTTGAGCTACTCCAGCGCCATTGCCCCCACTGCCTCTTATCTGAGCGCCAGTTCGTAATGTAGTGTTTCTGTACCTAAATTCTAATCTCGCATCAATGTTTTCCCTCTCTAAGCTCGTCGATCCGGGTGCCAAGGACGCGCTCGATCCGGTTAGCCCATCAAGAAATGTTTGTGAATCGGTTGAAATTGTTTCTGTTGGTCCGTTTGTTGAGTGTCCTTCCACTGTGAAACCATACGCTATGTCGTTGAAGGAGCCGCTATGTAACAACCAATAATCGGTTGTGTCAAAACTGCCCGCCCTCACGCCTGTTTCTAAATCGGCGATTTCGCCTGGATTTTTCGTGACGATGTTAATGACACCGGCGAAAGCGTCAGCACCATAAATAGCAGACCCGGGCCCGCGGATAATTTCTACTCGGGAAATTGCCTCGACAGACATTCCTGCCCATATTTGGCTTCTATCTCCGTGAAAAAGATTCGTAACGGGTACGCCGTTGATGAGCATTAAGACTTGTGGATTGAAATCAGAGTAAATGCCGCGAAAACTGTAAATAGAGTTGTAACCCAGACTTGAACGTGCAACGTGAAGTCCGGGGATAGTTTCAAGAATATCATCCAGGTCAGTCGCACCCATTTTCCTGATGTCGGAATAGGTTACAACCGAAGCTACGGCAGGCGCTTTGGATATGTGCTGCGTTAGACCAGTGGCTATATTTATAAAATCCTGATCTCCATAGATATTTTCAAATTCCTGTTCTACTTGATTAGCGGCGCTAGAACCGGTAACAAAAAACAATAGGCTGAAGGCCAGCAGGTAATGTTGTTTCACTTCAGCTTCTCCAGCGTCGTAGTTCATGGCGCCCCACATTATTTATTTTACCTGCAGTTATTGGGAAAAAAACTCCTTCAGCTTTGGTGGAGGCGTCTATGAAACATGGAACTAGACCGCCGACAAATGAAAGATTCGCTAAATTGTAAAATTGTTCTACGGTTACACCCTCATCTGCCAATAATCCGGCCGCTACAGCGGATATATTTATTCGGAAAGGGTATCGGGTGCTTTTTAGATAATCCTCTATCGCGAATGCCAATCGAACAAAATTCCCAGAACCAGCGCCTATTGATTTGGCAAATTCCATCAAAGGTGCGACCCTCTCGTCATGATTGGTTATCGGTCGGCCAAAACCATACAATACTCGATATTGCTTTAGTTCTTCTTTAACAATGTCTTCTAGAAACACTCCACGATTTAATTTTTTCTCAGCGCGAAAAAGGAAATCTATCGCCCCTTTAGACGTTCTCAACCCGTATGTTGTTGCTTCGGATACGGCGGATCCAGCCGCGACCGCAAGAGACCCGGTTGATCGCGTCGTGCCAGCGAGGGCAGCAACACGATTGTTCCAAAGTCTCGGATCGGGGTAACTGGTACTCAGTGACCATATCGCTTCCACTAGCCTTGCTAACTTTGAGGATTCCCGACCTGTGATTGAATAAACCAAATATTCCATCCACGTGTGATTATTCAACTCCGTAAACACGTCTTTGCCGCGCAGGACCACCCGCTCACCGGGGAACCAGGCGCCCATATCGGTAACCCAGTTATCCTCGTAGTGCTTTAGTAATTCCGGGCCTTTCATTGGTTGGACTCCTTGCGATTAACAGGGCCGGGATCGTTAGTCAGGGTTAGCCCTTCGGAAAAAAACGGAAACCGGTTCCAGCCGATTTTCTCCTGCTCGAGCGCATGTACCGCTGCGCCGGGCAGGCGCAGCATGATAAAGAGTATTTCGGCCTGTTCCGGTGAAAACTTTAGTTCGTGTAAGGTGGCGGCGGCGACGCCAGACATTGCCAGGGGCGAATCTGCCAGTGCTTCAAGAGCCTGGCGATTATCCCGAAGCCAGGGGAGAATCGGCCCGGGGCTGATAGCGGCAAGGTGCTCAAGCACTTGCCGAACCGGGGTGGGGCAGCTGGCCCCGTTGGGATCAAAACCCGGGGCGTGCTCTATTTCTGGCCATACGTCTGTTCGTTCTTCGCGGGGCGGGTGTTCGATACGGTCGCGCCAGGCGTCCAGGCTGGTACCGCAATGCTGCCAATAATCGATTGCGATATAGATTTCCCTACCGCCGCCGAGGCTGCCCGCGCCTACCGCGATCGCTGCCATTAAGGCGGATGCTCGGGTCGAGCCGCCGACGCCGGCGCTCATGGCGGCGTGCACACTGTGGTCGCGAGGGCCGGGGTTGGCCAGCGCTACGGCCAGCCCCTCCAGCAGCAGCGTTTCTGTTTTGGTGGGCGGCTCGAGTTTGAATAACAGCCAGAGGTATTCCACCAGGCTGATTTTACCCAGCAGGTCGCCGTAGACATCGTAGCCTGCGCAATAACAGGCGGACGCCGCAAACGGGTTATCGTCCTCGGGTGTTTCCCGCCAGATTTTGGTGGTTATTGTCTCGTTTTTTTTTTCGCTCATATTGCCTGCTTCAGTGTGTTGGTGCGCATGCCGATGGGGGGCGCTTCGTCGGGGTCGATGCGTACATCCAGGAGGGTGGGTCCTGACTGCGCGCAGATGTGTCGGGTGTCGAGGTGGAGTAAATCCTGTGGTGACTCAATCACATGGGCGGCGACGCCCATGGCCTGTGCAAAAGCCGCGAAATCCACCCTGGGTAAAAAGGCACCAATTTGTTCCGCCCGGGTCATTCGCTGACCGTGTTTCACCATGCCGTAGGCGCTATCGTTAAGGACGACAAAAATAACCGTCAGTTGATGCTCGACCGCAACCGTTATCTCCTGACCGCTCATCAGCATACTGCCATCGCCGGTAATACAAACAATCGGGTCGTCGGGGCGGGCGAAAGCCGCGCCGATGGCGCTGCCAATGGCCCAGCCCATTGAGGCGAACTCCAGCGTGGCTCGAAACCACCCGCCGCGGTAATCCCGGCGCCCCGAACGGCGGCGGTCCCAGGCGTGCAGGTAGTGAATTGCCCAGGAGAAGCTGGCGCCGGTGTCCGCCAGGTATCGGGTGTTAGGGGGAAAGATGCGCGGCAGTTCGCGCATCAGGCGCTGCGGTTTGATGGGGGTGGCGTTGCTGCGATAACTCTGTTCCTGATCGAGCGAAAAATTTCGTATGGGGCCATCTTTTCCAATTTTGCCTGGGCCAGGGAGTTGATCCGGTACCGCCCGCGGCGATTCCATGGCGTCCCGCTTATAGCGGGACAGTATTTTTTCGAAGATGGCCTCCAGGTTCCCCTTGATATGCATGGCGGCCATGGGCGTACGACGTAAATTGGCGGCGCTGGATTCCACGTGAATCAGGCGCTGGTTAAACAGGAACGGGTCCCAACCGTTACTGGCCCATTCGCCAAGATTGGCGCCCACCACAAATATTCGGTCGACTTCCGGATGGAACAGCGTGCGTCTTGCTTCGTCGTGTCCGGAAAATCCCAGTATGCCGCGGAAAGACGGGTGGTAGGCGCTGATCAGGCCCTTGCCGTGGGGTGTGGTGACGATTCTGGCGTCGATCATGAGCGCCAGCGTCAAAATTAAATCTGCCGCTCCCCCCGCCTCTTCTCCAAGCAGAAATACGGGGCGTTTGGCGGCTAATAGTTCCCAGTACAGCTGGTTTACCGCGTCGATGTCTAACAATGCCGGTTTGTGCAGCAGGTGGGGCAGGTTAAAGCGCGGTGTGGGTTGGAGATAGGGTGCGCGCAAGACATCAATGGGAATGCTCAGGTGTACCGGTCCCATGGCTTCGAACGCCTTCATAATCGCGGACGCGAGTTTACCTTCCAGCTGGGCGGGATGGGATACCAGGGTGCTGTAGTGGGTACAGTTGTCAAACAGCGCGACGGTGTTGATACCCGTGCAGGACGATTCCTGAAAGGCACCGCGGCCAAAGGTTGCGAGAGCAGTCTGAGCGGTGATCACCAACAGCGGCACGTTGTTTTCGAAAGCCGAAGCGACCCCGGTTAAGAGATTCGTCGCTCCCGGCCCGGTGGTCGCACAACACACCCCCAGTTTTCCGGTGTTACTGGCATAGCCATCCGCCATAAAGGCTGCACCGGTTTCGTGGCGCGCGGTGATGGAGCGCGGCCCGGCACGACGCTCGCCGCGGGCGAGAGCGTTGTATAGTGGCTCGATCGCGCCACCGGGAATGCCAAAAACATATTCGACCCCCAGCTGTTCCAGATAGGCAATAATCAGATCACCGTGTTCCGGAAGCACCTCATTGTGCGCATCGCCCTCCGTGTCAGGTAACACTTTGAATATTGTATCCATTTGTCAAAACCGCGTTAAATATCAGGGGGTTGTGAAGGTTTTGCAACCTTGGATCGATATTAACCACTATAACGTGCTATTGCCAATTTTAAAACGGCGCAAAAAGCGATTGGTGGTCATTGTTTGCCGAGTTTGCGAGGTATGTAGCACAATGGCCGTCTCATACGGCCGAACCCACTGGCAAGATTCCCGTCATGCCAGAAAATTCAAAATCAGACATCATTAAGAGTAACAAGCCATGTCCGACCTTAATCTCGACTACTGGTGGCAACCGTTCACTAACGTGCGCGGTTTTCGCGCCAATCCCCGCTTGATCGAGCGGGCCGAGGGCTGCTTTCTCTATACGCCAGATGGTCGCGACATACTGGATATCACCGCCGGGCTGTGGTGCGCCAACCTCGGACACGGCCGTCGCGAAGTAGCGGATGCGGTTCACCGACAACTGGTGGAGATGGATTTTGCGCCGCCATTTCAGTTTGGCTCACCGGTTACCTTTCGCTTTGCGGAAAAACTGGTGGAGCATGCACCGCCCGGGCTGAATCGGGTGTTCTTTACCAACTCCGGTTCCGAGTCGGTAGAAACCGCAATGAAAATTGCGTACGCCTACCAGCGCGCCCGGGGTAAAGGCGCCAAAACGCGTTTCGTGGCGCGGGAGCGAGGTTACCACGGCGTCAATATCGGCAGCACGTCCCTGCAGGGTATTGCCAACAACCGCAAGGGTTTTCCGACGCTGGAGATGGTGGATTTCCTGCCGGACATGCTCGATATCGCGGCCAGCGCCTTCAGTCGCGGTCTGCCGGAGCAGGGCGCTGAAAAAGCCCGCGTGCTCGAACGTATTATCGCCAGCCGCGGCGCGGAAAATATTTGCGCGGTCGTAGTGGAGCCGATAGTCGGCGCTGGCGGCATGGTGCCGCCGCCGCGCGGCTATCTGCAGCTGTTGCGCGAGCTGTGTGACGCGCACGATATTCTGCTGATTTTCGATGAAGTGGTCACTGGTTTTGGCCGCAGCGGTTCGGCCTTTGCCGCAGTAGAACTCGGCGTCACGCCGGATATCATGACCACCGCCAAAGCCATCAATGGTGGCACGGTGCCCATGGGTGGCGTTTTTATCAAGCAGGCGATACAGGAGACAATTTTTGACGCGGCGCCTCCGGGCGTGCCGGAAATATTTCACGGCAACACCTATGCCGGCGCTCCGGTGGCGGCCGCAGCGGGGCTGGCCGCCTTTGATATTTACGAGCGCGAGGGCCTGTTGACTCGAGCGTCCGGCCCCATCGGCAAATATTGGGAAAACGCCTTGCACAGTATGCGGGATATTCCGCATCTTATCGATATTCGTAATTACGGCTTGTTGGGAGCGATCACCTTCGCGCCCAATCCGGGCGCATACCCCACTGGGGTTGGCGTGCCGGTACATAACCGGTGCTTTGAGAATGGATTGCTGTGCCGGGCGGTGGCCGACAATATGGTGATGTCGCCACCGCTGACGATTTCGGAGCCGGAGATCGATTTGTTTATCGAACGCCTGCGCCAGTCTATCGCGGATGTTTTAGGCTGAGCGGCCTCACAACCCGCTGCCGGGCAGCGTGCGGGGCTAACCGGGGCAGAATGAAAAGAGACGAAAATGACAGGGAGTAGCGGTCGATGAAAACCCGAGCGGCGGTCGCGCTCAAGGCGGGGCAACCCCTGGAAATCCACGAGGTGGATCTCGATGGACCCCGCCATGGCGAAGTACTGGTCGAGGTAAAGGCCACGGGTGTCTGTCACACCGATGCCTTCACCCTGTCCGGGGATGATCCCGAAGGCGCGTTCCCGGCCATACTTGGGCACGAAGGTGCGGGCGTGGTGCTGGATGTGGGCGCGGGCGTCACCAGCCTGCGGCCCGGCGATCATGTGATACCGCTGTATACTCCGGAGTGTCGCCAGTGCGATTACTGTCTGCATCCCAAAACCAACCTGTGCCAGGCCATTCGCACTACCCAGGGTCAGGGGGTGATGCCGGATGGCAGTAGCCGATTTTCGCTGGGCGGTAAAAAGATATTGCATTACATGGGTTGCTCCACTTTTTCGAATTACACCGTGCTACCGGAAATTGCGGTGGCCAAAATTCGCGAAGACGCGCCCTTTGACAAGGTGTGTTACATCGGCTGCGGCGTAACCACCGGAGTCGGCGCAGTGGTGTATCGGGCACAGGTAAAGCCGGGGAGCCGGGTGGTGGTGTTTGGACTGGGTGGTATCGGTCTCAACGTGATTCAGGGCGCGCGCATGGTTGGTGCGCGGCAAATTATCGGGGTGGATCTCAACGCGGATAAAGTTGCGCTGGCGCAAAAATTTGGCATGACCGATTTTATTAATCCCGCCACCACACCGCAGGTGGTGGACGCGATACTCGACCTGACCGGCGGTGGCGCGGATTACAGCTTTGAATGCATTGGCAATGTGGAGGTGATGCGCCAGGCGCTGGAATGCTGCCACAAGGGGTGGGGCGAGTCCTATATTATCGGTGTTGCCGGTGCCGGGCAGGAGATTTCTACCCGACCCTTTCAGTTAGTCACCGGGCGCTCCTGGCACGGCGTGGCGTTTGGCGGAGCCCGTGGCCGCACCGATGTACCCACTATCGTCGACTGGTACATGGAAGGCAAAATCAATATTGACGATCTCATCACCCATACCATGCCCCTCGAACAAATTAATAACGCGTTTGATCTGATGCACCGCGGAAAAAGTATTCGCTCGGTGGTCATTTATTAATATCCCGTCGGGCAGTTTTGCGAGCTGTGAGTGGCGTTAAACGCTGCCCGTCATGCAACAGCAAAACAGTGTTAAGCTGCGTGCTTCAGCCGCCTGAAGCCTGAGCGATCCGATGCTGTAGCGGTGATTAATGGCGCGCATGGCATGACGTCCCAACCCCTCCATCCATTTGACACCCTGACACCGGACTTTCTGATCGACGCAATCGAGAGTCAGGGGTTGCTCTGCGATGGACGTTTTTTTCCGCTCAACAGTTACGAAAATCGGGTGTATCAAATTGGTATCGAAAACAGTGAGCCGATCATTGCCAAATTTTATCGCCCGCATCGCTGGACCGACCTGCAGATAGAAGAAGAACACCAGTTTTGTTTCGAGCTGGTCGCTCACGAATTGCCCGTGGTGCCACCCTGGCAAAATCAGCGCGGCGAAAGTTTGTTTCGGTGCGGTGATTTTCGCTTTGCGTTGTTCCAGCGCCGGGGCGGGCGGGCGCCGGAGCCGGGGGATCTGGACAGTTTGTTTACGATTGGACGGCTGATGGGCCGTATTCACCTGGTGGGCGCAGCCAGGCCGTTCCTGTATCGCCCGACTCTGGATCTCGACAGCTACGGCCACCAGAGTGTGGCGACGATCAACGACGGGTTTATTCCGGCGTCCCTGCGCGCTTCCTACCAGGCTATCGCCACGGATTTGCTGCAGGCGTTACAGGAAAAATTGGCATCCCTGGGGAATGTGCCATTGCTGCGCACCCACGGCGACTGTCACATTGGCAACATTCTGTGGCGGGACGACACACCGCATTTTGTCGATTTTGACGATGCGCGCATGGCCCCGGCGATCCAGGATCTGTGGATGTTACTGTCCGGAGAGCGGGCGGAGCAAATGGTGCAGCTTGCGGAAATTGTCGCGGGCTACAACGAATTTTCCGCGTTGCATCCCCGCGAACTACAGTTGATCGAAGTGCTGCGTACCTTGCGTATATTGCACCACACCGCCTGGATCGCCAGGCGCTGGGACGACCCGGCTTTTCCCCGGGCCTTTTCCTGGTTTAATACGGAGCGCTTCTGGGGGGAACATATCATGGAATTACGGGACCAATACGCCGCGCTGGCGCAGCCGCCTCTGATATTGCTGTGACGTCGGGCTGGCGGTTATCGTGGAGTGACGCGCGGATGGCTCACTCAAAAACGATGGTCTTGTTGCCGTGTACCAGCACCCGATCTTCGAGGTGGTAGCGCAGGCCCCGCGCCAGCACCAGTTTTTCCATGTCCTTGCCCTTGCGCACCATATCCTCCACCGTATCGTGATGACTGATGCGGGTTACGTCCTGGTCGATAATGGGTCCCGCGTCAAGTTCCTCGGTGACGTAGTGGCAGGTTGCGCCGATCAGTTTTACCCCCCGTTCGGCGGCCTGATGATAGGGTTTTGCCCCGGCAAAGGCCGGTAAAAAACTGTGATGAATATTGATAATACGCGCCGGGTATTGCGCGCAGATGGTGTGCGGCAGAACCTGCATGTAGCGGGCCAGCACAATGGTGTCCGGTTGCAGTTTGGCGAGCAACGCCGTGACCGCATCAAAGTGTTGCTGTTTTTTGTCTGGCGGCGCGGGAATGTGGTGATAGGGTAACTGATGCCACTCCACGTAGCTGCGCAGATCGTCGTGATTTGCAATGACGGCGGCTATGTCAAACAACAATTCCTTGCTGCGCCAGCGGTAGAGCAGATCCGAAAGGCAGTGTGCCTGTTTGCTGGCCATGATGACGACCCGCTTGGGGGTCGTGGTGTCGGTAATTTGCCAGCTCATATCAAAACGACTAGCGATCGGCTCAAAGCGCGCTTTCAGTTCGCTCAGGCCGTAACGCAAGGAATCGGCGGCGATCGCCTGGCGGGTATAAAACCAGTTGCTGTTGGGGTCCCGATAGTGATTAGCCTCGACGATGAGCCCACCTTCGTCGGCAAAAAAAGAACTCACCGCAGCGACGATGCCGACGCTGTCCGGGCAAGAAAGGATTAAACGGTAATTGTGTTCGGCCATGATCGCTCCCTGGTGGGCTAATTGTGCCTTATTTGCGCCTCTTTGGGGTAGTCGCGGTGGGATGGAGGGCCGCGATAAACGGACAGGGATTGTTGTGCGGTGGTTGGTTTTGTGGCTTGCTAACAGCTCGGGAGCGAACAGGGGACGGATAAGCTATGCGGACACTGACGCTGGTTACAACGTTGCTCCTGAGCGCCAGTCTGTCCCTCGGCGCTGCGGAGGTACATCGCTGGGTGGATGCGGATGGCAACGTGCATTTTAGCGACCAATTGCCGGAGCAAGTGGCGCCTGAACAAGTTCAGACACAGGTGCTTGATAACCGGATCAACACCTTTAACGGTATTGAAGTGACCCCCTCGGACTTTCTGGGCGCCCGCGAGCAGGCGCGAATCGACAAGGCCAAAGCCAGGGGCAAGAACGTCGTTATGTACAGCGCCGCCTGGTGTGGGGTGTGTAAAAAGGCGCGGCGCTATTTTGTCGATAGCGGCATTCCGTTTAGCGAATTTGATGTGGAAACCTCGCAACAGGGCCGGGAGGATTTTGAGCGCCTGGGTGGTCGCGGTGTGCCAATTATTCTGGTTGACGACACGCGTATGAATGGCTTCAACGCCGCGCGCTTTGCGCAGCTTTATCGGCAATAGTAAAGGACGATTTTGAGCTGCGGGCGCAGTGCCGCACGCTATAGCACGCCCCGCGGCACAGGGTGTTTGTAAACGGTTTTCGCTCAGTCGTCGAAGCCCATAAAGGTTGCAAAGTCATCTACCTCCCCACGCCCACTTTTCACCTGGTTGGCGGGGTGACTCGGGTCCATATGGCCGAGCGCCATACCCGAATAAATAATGTAATCGTAGGGTATGTCCAGCACCTCGTGGACGGTGCGATTGACATTTTGCCAGAAGCCCTGGGCGCAGGTATGCAGGCCGAATTCCCGCGCCAGCAAAATCACGTTGCCCATGAAGATGCCCAGATCGTTGAGTTGTCCCGGCCACAGGGTTTTGTGAATGGTAAACATCAGACCCACAGGCGCGTCAAAAAAATAAAAATTTCTGAGCATTTGTTCGGCGCGCGCGGCCTTGTCGCGCCGGTCGATACCGAGCGCCGAATAGAGTGCCTTGCCGACATCAAATCTGCGGGTTTTATAGGGTTGCACCCACTTTACCGGATAGCCCAGATACTCCCGCGGTTGCTCGCCGTCCGGATTGGCAGTGAACGAAGCGATGGCGCGATCCACCAGTTCCTGGCGCTTTTGCCCACTAACGACGTGTACGTGCCAGGGCTGGATGTTGCCTCCAGAGGGCGCCAGTCGGGCGAGGTTAAGTATCTCCCGAATCGTCTCCCGGGAAACCGGGGTGTCGAGAAATGCGCGGCAGGATATACGGCTTTCAATGGCCTCGATTACATTCACGGTGAGTACTCGGTTATTCGTTGGTGGCCGTTTTGACGGATGGTGGTGAGGGGGGCTAATTGTTACGCCGGATGGTTTGTACGCCACCGCTACCGGCCAGCAGTAACAGATCGGCCGGGCGCAGCGCGAACAGGCCGCAGGTGACAACGCCGGTGATGTTGTTCAGCTTTTCTTCAAGAGCGCGGGGCGCGCCGATGGGATACAGGTTGTGTACATCGAGAATCACGTTGCCGTTATCCGTCACCACGCCCTCCCGGTATACCGGTCCGCCGCCCATCTTCAGCAGTTCCCGAGCCACGTATCCGCGGGCCATGGGAATCACCTCAACCGGTACTGCGAAGGCGCCGAGATGGTCGACCCACTTGCTGTCGTCGGCAATGCACACAAATTCCCGGGCCACCGCCGCCACGATTTTTTCCTGGGTGAGGGCGGCGCCGCCGCCCTTGATCATCTCCAGCCTGGGGTCAATTTCATCGGCCCCGTCCACGTATATTTCAACGCCGTCGACTGCATTTAAATCGTAGACCGGAATTTTATGCTCGCGCAGGCGCTGCGCCGACCTGGTCGAGGTGGTCACCGTGCCGGCGATACGGCCTTTCTTTTCCGCGAGCAGATCGATGAAATAATTGGTGGTGGAGCCGGTTCCGACGCCAACTATGCTGTCAAATCCGGTTTTGGCCAACACGTAATCGAGGGCGGCGCGGGCCGCCGCCTGTTTGCATTGTTCCTGGGTCATCGCAGGCTCCCGTGGTCAGGGGGCAATTATACGAAAGCTGCGGTACATCACCAGTTATGTTCGCCGCGCTGGCGTTATGGCTGGCGACTATTTACCATTACCCTTCTTTACCATAACGGGGCGCCCGTAGCTTTTGTCGGCATCTCCGGGCTGCAACCATCCGCTGTAAAGCGGGTTGATCGCTACTGGCGCTGGTCGACCGGTATGGTGGTCACCAGCAATTTGATTTGATAAGGATACCGGGGTCCATGCCCAAAAGTTACGTTAAACGGATTCTCGACGCGCGCATCTACGATCTCGCCGTGGAAACCCCCGTCGATACCGCTCCCCTGTTGTCCCTGCGCCTGAACAACGAAGTGCTGCTGAAACGGGAAGATCTGCAACCGGTGTTCTCTTTCAAATTGCGTGGGGCCTACAATAAATTGCTCAGCCTCACCGAGAGCGAACGGAGCAAAGGTGTAGTCGCGGCCTCTGCGGGCAATCATGCCCAGGGTTTGGCGCTGGCCGCGCGCAAAATGGGCATCAAGGCGACCATCGTGATGCCACGTATCACGCAACAGATCAAAGTGGACGCGGTGCGCGCCCGCGGTGCCAAGGTGGTACTCCATGGCGATAGCTACGACGCCGCATCTGCTTTTGCGCAGAAACTGGTGGCCGAGAAAGGCATGGTTTATGTCCATCCTTTCGATGATCCGGACGTTATTGCCGGGCAGGGCACCATCGGCATGGAAATTTTGCGGCAGCGACCCGGCGCCCTCGATGCCATTTTTGTCCCGGTGGGGGGGGGTGGGCTCTGCGCCGGGATCGCCGCTTATGTAAAGTATGTGCGCCCGGGAGTCAAAATCTACGCTGTCGAGTCCGAGGACGCTGCCTGTCTGGAGGCGGCTATGCGGGCGGGGCGTCGCGTGCGTCTCAAGGATGTGGGCCTGTTCGCCGACGGTACCGCCGTGGCGCAGATCGGCAAGGAGACCTTTCGCGTGCTGCGCCAGACGATAGATGGCGTGATCACCGTTTCCACCGATGAAATTTGCGCGGCGATCAAGGATATCTTCGACGATACCCGTTCCATCAGCGAGCCTGCCGGGGCGCTGGCCGTGGCCGGGCTGAAAAAGCACGTGGAACTAACTGGCTGTAGCGGGCAAACCCTGCTGGCGATAGACAGTGGCGCCAATATTAATTTTGACCGATTGCGCTATATCTCCGAACGCACTGAAATTGGCGAAAAGCGCGAAGCGATTATCGCCGTCACTATTCCCGAAAAGCCCGGCAGTTTTCGGCGCTTCTGTGCGGCCCTCAGTCAACGCATGGTGACTGAGTTTAATTACCGCTACGCCGACCATCGCGAAGCGCATATTTTTGTCGGTGTGCAGGTTGTTTCCGACCAGGATCGGGAGGCCCTGGTGGACGCTCTGGTTGCCAAAGGTTATCGGGTGGTGGACATGACCGATAACGAGATGGCCAAACTGCATATTCGCTATATGGTTGGCGGGCGTGCCCCCGAAATCGACAACGAGGTGGTGTACCGTTTTGAGTTTCCGGAACGCCCCGGAGCGCTATCCGGATTTCTGGGCAAACTGGGTGGGCGCTGGAATATTTCCATGTTCCATTACCGCAACCATGGCGCCGCCTACGGCCGGGTGCTGGTGGGTCTGCAGGTGCCGCCCGGGGAGCGGCGCGAAGTACCCCTGTTTCTCGACTCCATGCACTACCGTTATCGCGAGGAATCGAGTAACGACGCCTACCGGTTTTTCCTGAGTTAACCGCGTCCTGCTGCGCTGATCACGCGTCTTTTTGTAATTCGCCGAGATGGCGAATTTGCACGGCGTCGATACCGGGTCCGCTCAGGGTGTCGGAGATCACCACGACCTTATCCCCTGCCGCAAACTCTTTTCTGGCGAGCAAAATCCTCGCCGCTTCGCACAGAATCTGTTCGGGGGCGGCATGGTAGTCGATGAGGAAACTCAGCACATTGCGGTTGAGGACCAGTTGACGCTGAATCTGTGCGTCAAAAGTAAAGGCGCAGATCACTGGCGTTTGCGGGTGGCAGTTGGTCAGGTAGTTGGCCATGCGGCCGGCTTTGGTGGGGACGATGATCGCCCTGGCGCCGATGGATTCGGCCAGTTTCACCGCCGCTGCGGAGATTTCCTGTTTATCGGTGTCGAGTCTGAGGCTGTCGGTAAACAGCAGCCCGCGGCTGTTTTCAATGGAGCGCGCGATGCGGTCGAGCATCTCGACGCAGCGTACCGGGTATTTGCCGATAGTGGTTTCGGCGGACAGCATAATGGCGTCCGCTTCTTCGTAAACGGCGTTTGCCACATCGGTTACTTCGGCGCGGGTTGGCGTCGGGTTTTCAATCATTGACTCCAGCATGTGCGTTGCGACAATAACCCGCCGGCCCTGTATGGCGCACTGCCGAACGATACGCCGCTGCACCCGCGGGAGTACTTCGAGGGGTATCTCTACCCCCAGGTCACCCCGGGCCACCATGATGCCGTCGGCGGCGTCGATAATGGCTTCGAGGTTGGTCAATCCCTCCTGGTCCTCGATTTTGGCAATTACCCTGATTTTGCTGTTATTTGCTTGTAAAATATGCCTTAGTTCGTCGATATCGCTTTTATTGCGAACAAAGGAGAGTGCAATAAAATCCACTTCGGAGGCGATGGAGAATTCGATATCTCTTTTATCTTTTTCCGTAATTGCGGGCAAATTGACCCGTATTCCTGGTAGGTTCACGTGTCTTTTGCTTTTGAGGACGCCGCCGTCGATTACCCTGCAAGTCATGGTGGGAGGGGTTTTTTCCAGTACCTCCAGGTTAATCAGACCGTTATCCACGGTGATTTTGTCGCCCACGCTCACATCGTGGATCAGGTCCGCGTAATTGATCTGGATAGAACTGGCTTCCACGTCCCCGGCGCCACGGGCCACCACAGAGACAATGTCTCCGGTGTTGAGGTTGAGGTCGTTAGCGCGATCGCCGGTGCGAATCTCCGGCCCCTGGGTGTCCACCAGAATGGCGATGGGGTGGTTGAGGGTTTTGTTTAGCGTTCTGATGGCCGCGATAACTGCGGCGTGGGACGCGTGATCCCCGTGCGACATGTTCAGGCGCGCGACATTCATGCCGGCTTTGGCTAACTGTCTGAGCATGTCCAAGGAACTGGTGGCTGGTCCAATGGTGCAGATAATTTTGGTTTTTCTCATGGTGGTTTCGTGTGCTTGACCAGTGAGTTGAGCGCCGGGGCCCTTATGCCGAGCGACCAGTGCGAATGAGTTCTTTTTCAGTCGCGACCATGTGCAGTGCTACATCCCAGGGTGCGCGCGGTAGTACACCGACCTCCTGGCAGCTGTGGGCGAGGCCGATCAACAGCGGTTTTTGCGTCTTGCGGGCACTCGCGTGCGCGAGGCTGCGGTCGTAGTAACCTCCCCCCATGCCGAGCCGCGTGCCGCTGCGATCAAATGCCACCAGGGGCAGGAAAATAATATCCAGTGTCCAGACCGGCGCGATACGGCTGTGGGTAAGTCGGGGTTCTGCGATGCCAAAACGATTCAGCAGTAACGGTGCATTCGGATCATAGCGCACAAAGTGCAGTCGATTGTGTCCGCTCGGGTGCACCACCGGCAAATAGCAGGTTTTACCCCCCTGGACGCAGTGTTCCAGCAGCGTGCCGGGGTCGATTTCCCCGTCGTTGGGTAAATAAAAGGCGAGTCGTCTCGCGTGTCGATACTGGGGTAGTGGCGAGACGACATCAAACAGGGCGTGGCCGGCGCGTTCCTGCTGACTGGCGGTAAGCTTGCGTCTGAGTTCGCGGAAATCCCGGCGCAGTGGCAGCTTCATGTGTGACCGGTAGTCTGGCTGGAGGGGTTTGCTGCGGAATTATTTCCCGCAGCGCGAATAAGGCCCCAAAGTGCCGCTGTCAAAGTGGCCCTGAACCCAACGGCTCAAGGTGGGAGCTTCCGTGATGCATCAGGCTTTCCGTCGAGCGGACATGCACAACAGCGCCGCGGGAAACTCCCGGTTTAGTGTTATCGGCTCAAGAACTTTTTGACTGGCCAACACCCCAGGGTGACTGAATTATAGCCCAGGGCGAAGCCCGACGGGAAACCCTACTCGCCAGCGGGTCGCTCCAGATCGTTCAATACTTTCGCCAGTTTGCGATCCAGACGCTTTAACTCCCGCAGGTTGCTGTCGTCCGTGCGGGAGCGGGATTCCGCCGTCATCAGGTCGTAGGCAAGATTGAGGGCGGCCATAACTGCAATGCGTTCCAGCCCGATCACGTTGCCGGACTTGCGGATATCCCGCATACGGGTATCCAGCAGGCGAGCGGACTGGGCCAGCGCGCCCTGTTCATCGGGCGGGCAATGGACCTGGTACTCTTTGTCGAGTACGCGAATGGTGACCGTATCGGTATTGCTCACGGCGGATTACCCTTCCGTGCCGAGGTTTTTCAGTCGTGCGATCATGCTCTCGACGCGCGCCCGGGCCAGGTCATTTTTTTCCAGCAATCGATTGCGATCCCGTACCAGTGCTGTTTCCCGCTCGCGCAGGGCGAGGTTCTCCTGTTTCAGGCGCTCGCTGAGAGCGATCAGATGATCGATCTTTTGCTCGAGAGAATTAATGGATTCGTCGCTCATTGTTGTTTTGTTGTTTCCGCAGTTGGGTAACTATATTGCTCCCCGTAGAGGGGGTCAATCTTGTTCAGGCAATTTCGAGAAACAATACCTTACCATAACAATTAAAAAAGATTTTCATGGATTACCCCGGTTGGGATGAAGTTCGCCGCCGGAGGGTGGTAGGATAGCCATTTCGCGATACAGAATGTTCCCCGATGACCTTCGATGCGCTCGCCATCAGCTTGCTGCCAACCGGCACACTCACCAGCCCGGCGGAATTACACGGCGCGCTCTGCGGTCGGCTATGTGGGGGGCAACAGCTCACTGCGGCGGACTTGCTGGGGGCCGCCAGCGAAACCCTGCAGATTGACAAAACTCTCGCCGAGCCGCTACTGCACACGCTGGTGGACCTGAATACCCTGATTCTGGACGAGTTGCGGGACAGGGATTTTGTGTTTCAACCCCTGTTGCCGGACGACGACGAAACCCTGGATATTCGCGCGCGATCCCTGGCCACCTGGTGTCAGGGCTTTCTGACGGGTTTGGGTTTGTCCGGCCTCGCGGGCGACACCCAGCTCTCGGTGGATACCAGCGACGCGTTGCGGGATCTCGCAGCCATCGCGCAGGCGGATCAGAATCCGGATGCTAACGAGGAGAACGAAGCCAGTTTTTTTGCATTGGTGGAATACGTACGCATGGCAGTCCTGCTGGTATATGCCGACCTGGCACAATCCGATGATGCCGCTTCCCCCCCTCAGATTCACTAGATGTCGAGGAACTCATGATTAGCGCCAAAGAGTTTGCACGTCGTCGTCGCGATTTGATGGCCATGATGGGGCGCGACAGTATCGCGATTATCACCGCCGCACGGGAGCGAACCCGCAGTCGCGATACCAGATACCCCTATCGTCAGGATAGCGATTTTTACTATCTCAGCGGGTTTCCCGAGCCAGAAGCAGTGCTGGTGCTGATTCCAGGGCGCAGGCATGGGCAATTTGTATTGTTTTGCCGCGAGCGCGATCGCGCGCGGGAAATCTGGGACGGCTACCGGGCCGGCCCCGCGGGTGCCTGCGAAAATTATGCCGCGGATGACGCCTTTCCCATCGACGATATCGACGACATTTTGCCGGGGCTGCTGGAGGGCCGCGAACGGGTCTACTACGCAGTGGGCAAGGACGAGGAGTTCGACCGGCATTTGATGGGGTGGATCAATGATATTCGCTCCCGTGCGCGCAGCGGTGCGGTGCCGCCCGGGGAATTTGTGGATATGGACCACCTGCTCCATGAAATGCGCCTGTTCAAAAGTGCCGCGGAGCTAAAGATCATGGCCCGGGCGGGGAAAATTTCCGCTCGCGCCCACTGTCGTGCCATGCGGGTGGCCAGACCGGGCATGTTTGAGTACCAGTTACAGGCTGAGATAGAGCACGAGTTCGCCTTCGCGGGCGCGCGCAACCCGGCCTATTCGTCAATTGTCGGTGGCGGCGCCAATGGTTGCGTATTACATTACGTAGAAAACAATGCGGTGCTTAACAGCGGCGATCTGGTGTTAATCGACGCGGGCTGTGAGCTCGAGCACTACGCGGCGGACATTACCCGTACCTTCCCGGTCAGTGGCAAATTTAGCGCGGAGCAAAAAGCTATCTACGACATTGTTCTGGAGGCGCAGCTGGAGGCCATTAAAGCCGCGCGCGCGGGGCATCACTGGGATGCCCCGCATCAGGCGACGGTGCGGGTTATTACCGAGGGTTTGGTGGATCTTGGTTTGTTGAAGGGCAAAGTCAAAGATCTTGTTGCCCGCGGTGCCTACGCGGAGTTTTACATGCACCGCGCCGGACACTGGCTGGGTATGGATGTCCACGATGTGGGAGATTATAAAGTGGACAGTCATTGGCGCCTGCTGGAGCCGGGTATGGTGATGACGGTGGAGCCGGGTATTTATATTGCGCCGGATAACCGCAAGGTGGCAAAAAAATGGCGCGGCATCGGCATTCGCATTGAAGATGACGTGGCAATTGGCAAGCAGGGGCCGCAGGTTTTAACCGCAGATGTACCCAAAACCGTGCCCGATATCGAAGCGTTGATGGCGGGCTAGGAGTACCAGCTGGTGGCTGCCTCGAGTATACCCTCCGCCGCGGACATCGCGATCGTCGGTGGCGGCCCCACAGCGGCAAGTCTGGCGCTGTTGCTGGCAGCGCGATGTCAGGATTGGCAAATTCTGTTGTTAGCTCCCGGCACATCGGGGATTGAATCCGATGGCAAGCAGCCGGTGGATCTGCGTGCTACGGCCCTGTCGGTGAGCTCGCAACGGATATTTTCCAGCATCGGTATTTGGGATGCTATTGCCGCGCAGGCTGCGCCGATCAAGGAAATTCATGTGTCCGAACGCGGATGGTTCGGGGCGGCGCAACTGCGGGCGCACGAAGACCATTTTCCCGCTTACGGCCATGTGGTGGAAAATGAGCAGCTGATGGCGGTCCTGACGGGGGCTATCGCACAGCGACAGCGTGTCCTCCCCCTTGATGTGGGCGAGGTGAATATCGCTGCGCAAACCGCGGCCGGCGCGGTTATCAACGTCGATGGTCGGTCCGTCACGGCCCGCTTGCTGGTGGCAGCGGATGGCGCCCAATCCAGACTGAGGGGTCAGCTGGGTATTGGCGTGGAGACTAAAGCCTACGGAAAAACCGCGGTTGCGGCGGTGCTGTCACTGGCGGAACCCCATCGCGGTATCGCCTATGAACGGTTTACCCCACACGGGCCCATCGCATTGTTACCGTTGCCAGACAACGATGGCGCCCATCGCGCGGCGCTGGTGTGGTCCCTGTCGCCGCCCCGGGTCGAGTATTTGTTAAGCCTGCCAGTAGCAGAGTTCCTCGCTGACCTGCAGCGTGCCTTTGGCACTCGGGCGGGTCAGTTCAGCGGCGTCGGCGCGCGGCAATGTTTTCCCCTGCGGCGCCTGGTGGCGAGCGAGCAGGTGCGTCGCAACCTGGTGTTGATGGGTAACGCGGCGCACAATCTACACCCGGTGGCAGGCCAGGGTTTTAATTTGACCCTGCGGGACTGTGCTGCGTTAAGTGCGACGCTGGCCGACGGCGTGGGTCGCGGTATCGCACCGGGCGACCTGGCATTGCTCGAAGACTATGTCCACCAGCAAGCCTGGGATCAACGGCGCACTATTTTTTTCAGCGATCAGTTGCCAGCGTTGTTTGGCAGCCCCGCGCGTGGCCTGGCGCTGGCGCGCAACCTCGGACTGGTGGGGCTCGATCTGTGCCCCGCCCTGCGCAGTAAAATCGCCCACCTGGGAACCGGAATGGACACCCGAGAGGCGCAGGCCATTGAGAGATAAAGTGACATCCGAGCGGCGGGAACATACCCAACAGTACGATCTGGTTATCGCAGGCGCGGGTCTTACCGGGGCGGCCTGCGCACTGGCGCTGGCCACAACAGGCGCGGGGTCGCGGCTCAAAATAGCGCTACTGGAAGCGAAGGCGGGCAGTCAACATTTTGCGGTGGATGAATTTGACCCCCGGGTGGTGGCGCTTACCGAAGCGTCCCGCCGCTGGCTGCAAACCTTGGGCGTGTGGCAGGAAGTGGTGCAACAGCGGGTGTGTCCCTACCGGCGCATGGTGGTGCGCGACGCCGAGGGCACCGCGGCGATAGAGTTCGATTGCCGCGAAGTACAGCAGGACAATCTCGGCCATATTGTCGAACATTCCGCGCTATTAAACGCGTTGCTAACAGCGCTGGCCGAGATGCCAAACGTCGCGTTGTTGTGTCCGGCCAGGATCAGCGAGATCAGCCGCGACCCGTCCGCGGGCGATATTGAGCTGGCACTGGAAAGTCACCGTATCAGGACGCGCTTGCTGGTGGGAGCGGATGGCTCCAACTCCCGGGTGCGCAGCGCGTGCGCATTTCGCGAGCGCACCTGGGATTACGGGCATAGCGCCATTGTTGGCACGCTGCGCACCGAGCGCGACCACGGGTTTGTTGCACGCCAATGGTTTACCGCGGCCGGCCCCCTGGCATTTTTGCCGTTGCAAACGCAAGGTGGTGACCGCCACTTTACGTCCATTGTCTGGTCGCAACAGCGTGCGCAGGCGCAGCGGTTGATGGCGTTGTCGGACGAAGAATTTTGTGCCGCGCTATACCGTGCCAGCGAAGGAGCACTGGGGGAGCTGACGTTGGTCGGTGCCGGGACGGCGCCTGCGCGCCGGAGTTTTCCCCTGCAACAGCGTCACGCGGTGGATTATATTCAGCCCGGCGTGGTTCTGATCGGCGATGCGGCGCATACCCTGCACCCGCTGGCCGGGCAGGGGGTGAATCTGGGTTTCGCGGATGTACGGGTACTGGTGGCGGAGCTGACACGCAGTGGGGACAGAGGGCTGGCGGTAGATGATCCCGGTACGTTGGCGCGCTATCAGCGCCGTCGCAAGCCGGAAAACCTGGCGGCCATGGCGGCAATGGAAGGGTTTAAACGGCTGTTTGAAGCGCCCTCGCCCTGGGTGCGGGTGCTGCGTAATGTGGGCATGTCGCGCCTCAACGAGCTGGCCGCCGTCAAGCGCGACCTTATTCACCAGGCGATGGGTATCCGGCGCGGTGGCTCCTGACTAGGCGCTGGGCAGGTCCACCAGGTCGTGAAACCGGGTGTAATCAATCAGGCGGGCGCCGTTCTGGTCGCTGGTCACAATGTCGACAAAGCGTTTGCCAAATACGAACTCATCGGTGGCGTAAAGGTGGCGGGTATGCACCGTTTGCGCCAGCAAGTCCTCAATCCCATCGAGGGAGACAATCAGGATGGCGCCGCGGGCCTGCAGGTCCGCGGCTTGCAGGCCAAATAGTGGGCTTTGTTCGTCGATAAAATGGACTAGAGTCCAGGTCAGCGCGAAGATGGGCGCCTGGGAGCGTTGCAACTGAACATCGTAAAAACGGCGCTCAATAACGCTCGACGGGTCGCTATCCTGCATCAGAATTACAGCATTGACCCTGGCGTTGACGATGTAGGATTTACGGTCGTTGGCGACGCGAAAAATCAGCGCGGATTTGCCCTGGTGGCGAGAAATCAGTACGTTCTTGCTGAACAATACGCTGGCCCGAGGTCGCGCGAAACGGGCGAAGACGAGGCCAGTGAGTGTGGCAACAAAAATTAGCCCGGAAAAAACATCGAGCATCACCACCGCATGGGTATAGCCGGTTTTGGGCAGTAGGTAGCCGTAGCCAATCGTGGTGCTGGTCTGAAAGCTGAACAGGTACGCGTCAATATAGGAACCGGGGCGGGCGTTCAATATGGTATCGCCGCCAAAATAGTAAAGTGTTGCAAATCCGGCATTAACGCAGAGATAAATAACCACTGCTCCGGCGAAAAATCTTGGCCACGTGGTCACCATTACACTGTAGTACGCGTCTCCCAGTAAGGAGCGTCGCAGGCCTTTGGTGTGCACCTGCAAATCGCGATTATTAACCACTGCGGGGGGCGGCGGGTGCGCCTGATTCGGGGCTGGTTGGGGTCGTTCCATGTTGGTTACCCTGCGGTCAGATGCACTAAGCTACAGTTCCTTTAACCCGATTACTATAACCTGTGGCGATTGACGCTGAATAACGCCCCGCGGCAATCACCGCTCGGGTAGCTGCGATTGTACAGGGATCGCGGGCGGTGCTGTTTGCGCCTTATATTTTTACCCTCCCGCTGGCGAGGCCATGACGGGTAGCGTACTGTCACGATTACTCGACCCCCGTAGCGGGCCAGTTTAGAATGCCGTCTTCAGTATTGAGGGTCAGCCATGGGGAAGCGTACCGCCCTGTACGAGATTCATTGCAAACAGGGCGCACGGGTGGTCGATTTTCACGGCTGGGACATGCCGTTGCACTATGGGTCGCAACTCGAGGAACACCTTGTCGTAAGGCGTCACTGTGGCATGTTTGACGTTAGCCATATGACTACCATCGATGTCGAAGGCGCGGGAGCAACGAGTTATCTGCGTTATCTACTGGCCAACGACGTCGCCAGGCTGAGCCCTGGGCAGGCCCAGTACAGTGCCCTGCTCAATGTGCAGGGCGGCGTGATTGACGATCTGATTGTCTACTGTCTAAGTCCGACCGCGTATCGTCTGGTGGCGAATAGCGCAACCCGTGTGCGGGTTTTGCAATGGCTGCGCCAACGGGCTGCCGGGTTTGACCTGCAATTGGCTGAACGGACGGATTTGGCCATTATTGCGGTGCAGGGTCCGGCTGCTATCACCACGCTCCAGTCGACGCTCAGCGCGGCGGAATGCCTGGCGATTGCAGATTTACCCGCATTTGGGTGTCGTGCAATTAACGACCGGCTTTTTGCGCGTACTGGCTACACCGGTGAAGAGGGTCTGGAAGTCATATTGCCGAATTCGCAGGCTGGCCCACTCTGGCAAAGGCTGAGTGCTGCGGGCATTACACCCGTCGGACTGGCGGCGCGGGATACCCTGCGGCTAGAAGCGGGTTTGAATTTATACGGCCATGAAATGGACGAGACCGTGTCCCCCCTGACTGCCAACATGGGCTGGATCGTTGCCTGGGACGGCGAGCGGGATTTTATCGGTCGCGACGCTTTGCGGGCTGAGTTACAGTCCGGCGTGGCGAGCAAGCTGGTGGGGCTGGCGTTGCACCAGGGCGGTGTGCTCCGCCGTGGTCAACGGGTGAAATTTGCCGGTAATGAGCGCTATGGGGAAATTACCAGCGGCACCTTTTCGCCGACCCTGGGCCACAGTATCGCCCTGGCCAGGGTGCCCCTGGAAGCGGCGCGTGAAGCGCTGGCGGAAGTGCGCGGTAAATGGTTGTCGGTGTTGGTCGGGAAGCCGGTTTTTGTGCGTAAAGGGGTAGCGGTTTTTGCGTAGCCGGGTGGCTATGTCAGTTCTGGTGTGGCGGTCGTGGGCGTTGAGGGTTAATCAGAGTGGAGAGCATCAATGAGTGAAATACCGAACGAGTTAAAGTACAACGAGAGTCACGAGTGGGTGCTGCACGAGGGCAACGGCATCGTCGCTATCGGCATTACGGATTACGCTCAGGACAGCCTCGGAGACGTGGTTTACGTGGAACTGCCCACGGTAGGCGCGGTCCTCAGTGCGGGAGACGAAGCCGGGGTGGTGGAATCGGTAAAGGCGGCGTCCGACATTTATGCGCCGGTATCCGGCGAGGTGGTGGAAGTCAACGAGGAGCTGGAGGACGCGCCGGAAACCATCAACGATTCGCCCTATGGAGACGGCTGGTTTTTCAAGATGAAATTGTCCGACCCCGACGAGCTGGAAGATTTGCTGGACGCCGCAGCGTATACGGAAGTGATTGAAAACGAGTAAGTGTTCACTTACGTCAAATCCCATTGAAAAAGGCTTTGACCCATCATGCCAGACGCAGTATTACGCCTGAGAAAGGGCGCGGACCGACGGCTGCGGGGCGGGCATCCGTGGGTCTATAGCAATGAAGTGGACACGGCCGCCACGCCCCTCAAAGCGCTGCGTCCGGGCGTCTCGGTGGTGGTCGAAGACGCCCGCGGCAAACCCCTCGGCGCGGCCACGGTCAACCCCGCCAGTCTGATCTGTGCGCGGATTTATAGCGCCGATGCGCGACAGGAACTCGATCGAGAGTTGCTGGTCGAACGCCTGCGTATCGCACTCAATGGGCGGGAGGAGTTGTACGGCGCGCACTGCTATCGCTGGATATACGGTGATGGAGATTTGTTATCCGGACTGGTGGTGGATCGCTTTGACACCTGGCTGTCGGTACAACTGACATCGGCCGGTATGGAGGCCCGTCGGACCACGGTAATTGAAGCGTTGCTCGAGGTGCTCCCGGCGCGCGGTATCGTGATGCACAATCAGGGTGCCTTTCGCCAGGTGGAGCAGTTGCCTGAAGCGATAGAGTTGGCCTGGGGCGAAGTGCCGGAGCTGGTGCCGCTGACGGAAAACGGCGTACGTTTCGTCGCGCCGTTGCTGGCCGGTCAGAAAACCGGCTGGTTTTACGATCATCGCGAGAACCGCGCGCTGCTACAGCGTTTGGTAACGGGAAAGTCGGTGCTGGATGTGTTCAGCTACGTCGGCGGCTGGGGCGTTGCGGCGGCGGTGGCGGGTGCCGCTGTGGTGGAGTGCATTGACGCATCGGCCGACGCGGTGGCGTTGGTTGCGGAAAATGCCTCCCGCAACGGGGTGGGGCATCGGGTCAGTGCCCGTGCGGGTCGGGCGACGGACGTAATGAAAACCCTGATTCAGGGGCACCGGCGCTACGATGTCATTGTGCTCGACCCGCCGGCGTTTATTCAGCGGCGCAAGGATCAGGCTCAGGGCGAAAAGGCGTACCACCAGATCAATGAGTTAGCCCTGCGTCTGCTGGCGCCCGGGGGTGTTCTGGTCTCCGCATCCTGCTCGCTGCATTTGCCGATGGCGCGGCTGGAGGATATCGTGCGCGGCGCGGCGCAGCGCCGCGGTCGCCACTTGCAGGTGATCGCCCAGGGTGGCCAGGCGCTCGACCATCCGGTTCATCCGGCGGTTGCGGAAACCCGCTACCTGAAGGCGCTGTTCGCGCGGGACATGGCGTTGACTAACCCCACTGCGGGCGGATTGACGCAGGCCGTGCCGAGTCCCCCGCCTGGCGGCGGTGTAGTACCATAAACGGCGAGGCTCGCACACACCGGCTGGCCTGAATCCGCAAGACTGTTTTCGAGAAGCCGCCATGTGTCTGCTCGCACTTGCCTATCAAGTTCACCCCGACTACCCGCTGATCGTGGTGGCCAACCGGGATGAGTTCTACGCGCGCCCGACCCGGGAGGCGCATTTCTGGTCGGCGCATCCGACTGTCCTGGCCGGTCGGGATCTTGAAGCGGGTGGCACCTGGTTTGGCGTCAACCGCGCCGGCCGCTGGTCGACCGTCACCAATTTTCGCGAAGGTTGTGTGGCCCCCGCTCCCCACTCCCGGGGGGAATTACCGCTGGGGTTTCTGACCGGCAGCGAATCCGCCGCGAATTATTCGCGCCGGATGTTGACCCATGGCGACGATTTCAACGGCTTCAATTTGCTCACTGGAAATCGGGATGCACTGGTCTATGCCAGTAATCGACAGGCGGGCATACGCTCCCTGCCCCCGGGCGTGTACACGTTGAGCAACGATTTCCTGGATACCCCCTGGCCCAAGGCGGAACTGGCCCGGCGGGAATTGTTGCGGGTGTTGCGAGACGCCACCGTCCTCGACAGTGACAACCTGCTGGGGGTGCTTGCCTCCCGGCAGGTGTTCCCGGACCGCCAGTTGCCCGCCACCGGTATTGGCCAGGAGATGGAGCGCACGCTGTCGCCCCCATTTATTGTCACCCCAGCCTATGGCACCCGTAGCACGACGGCGCTACTGATGAGTCGTGGTGGCGAAGTGATCTTCGCGGAACAAAATTTTCTACGGGGAGAACCCCAGGGTGAGTTGTTGCGTTTTCGTTTTACCATCGATAGCGGTTGACGGGCAAGCCGGCCGGGCGGTTAAACGGTTGTACTGCTGCCGGCTTTGAATAGTCGCACCATGTCCTTGTGGTTGAGGGTCTGTTCGAGGTAGCTGCGCACCGCAAACGTATCCGGTAATTCGCTGGCGACGGTGGCAATGGCGCGGATGTCCGCCAAAGATAGCTGGCGCAGCATGGCTTTGACGCGCAATAAATTCGCCGAACTCATGGATAAAATGTCGTACCCCAGCCCCACCAGCAACACCGCGCCGAGGGGGTCGCCAGCCAGCTCGCCGCAGACGCTGACCTGACAGTTTTCCTGACGCGCGCCATCAATAATCATGGCGAGGGCCTTAAGTAAAGCGGGGTGGTAAATGTGATACAACTCGGCGACACGGGGATTATTGCGATCCACCGCCAGCAGGTACTGGGTCAGATCGTTGGTGCCCACGGACAGAAAGTCTACGCGCCGTGCCAGCTCGCGGGTCTGATAAACCGCCCCGGGCACTTCGATCATGGCGCCGATTAAGGGCATGCTGATGCGGTAGCCCTCTTCATTGGTCAGTTCGTCGTAAACGCGATAAATCAACTCCAGCGCGCTTTCCAGTTCCGGAACATTGGAGATCATCGGCAGTAGAATGCGCAAATTATCCAGCCCTTCGCTGGCGCGCATCATGGCGCGCAGTTGCACCAGAAATATCTCCGGGTGGTCGAGGGTGACGCGAATGCCGCGCCAGCCGAGAAACGGATTGGCCTCCTCGATGGGGAAGTAGGGGAGTGCCTTGTCGCCGCCGATGTCGAGGGTGCGCATTGTCACCGGGCGCGGCGCGAACATTTGCAGCTGCTCGCGGTAAATTTGCCGTTGCTCCTCCTCGGAGGGGAACCGCTCGCGCAGGAAGAATGGAATTTCCGTGCGGTACAGTCCGACGCCCTCCGCGCCGAGATCCAGCGAGAGCATGGTGTCGAGTCGTAGTCCGGTGTTGACCCACAGGGCGATGGGATGGCCATCTGCGGTGATCCCCGGTTCATCCTTCAGTACTTCCAGGTCTCGGGCGAGGGATTTGCCCTCCTGGAATAATGCCTCGTAAGCTCGCAGCACGGGCTCGGAGGGGTAGGTGATGATCTGTCCCTGATGGCCGTCCACAACCATTTGGCAACCGTCGAGTTCGGTCCAGGGCAGGTCCACCGCGCCCATGATGGTGGGAATGCCCATGGCCCGCCCCAGAATGGCCATATGGGAGTTCTCGACCCGCTCACCGATACCATGCCAATAATTTTTTCCAGCGGCACGTCAGCCAGGTTGGCGGCCGCCAGTTCTTCGCCAATTAATATCGTGTTGTCGGGATAATCCCGGGTAACTTGCTGGACCCGTTGTAAATACGCCAGCACGCGGGTGCCGAGATCGCGCACATCGGTGGCGCGTTCGCGCAGATAGGGATTTTCCATGCGGTTAAAGGTGCGAATATGTTCGATGATCACCTGGCTCCAGGCGGTTTGCGCACACAGGCCGCCGTTAATGAGTGCGATCACCTCGCCGGCCATGGACTGATCATCCAGCATGCGCACGTAGACATCGAACAGGGCGCGCTCATCCGCGCTCAGTTTGTCGCCAAGATCTTTGTGGACGGTGCGCAGATCCTGTTTGGTGGCCTCCAGCGCGTCGCGAAACTGCGCCAATTCGCTCTCCACGTCAGTGGCCATGCGGCGCGGCACCGCGTACAGATCGGCGGGGGAGGATACCGCCACCGCAGTGCCAATACCCACGCCAGGGGCGCTGGCGATCCCCTGAAATCGGGTTTCGCCAAAAGGTGTTGCTGTCTCCGGGGAGGTGGTTCGCGCCAGGGCGCCGGTTGCCTCGGCATGGGCAATCACGCCGGCTAACTGGGCGGAAATGGTCACCAGAAACGCTTCTTCACTCTCGTCGAATTTGCGTCGCTCCTGTTGTTGCAACACCAGTACGCCGAGCACAGAGCGATGGTGAATAATCGGCGCGCCCAGGAAGGAATTAAACTTTTCCTCTCCAGTTTCAGGGAAGTAGGCAAAGTTAGGGTGTTTTTCCGCCTGTTCCAGGTTTAGCGGTTCGGCTTTGCTGGCCACCAGACCGACCAGCCCTTCGCCGGTCTTCAGGCGTACCTTGCCGACGGCGTCCGGCAACAGCCCGTCGGTAGCAGCCAGCACATAACTGGTTTTGGCGGCATCCAGCAGGTACACCGAGCAGATGCCGGTGCCCATGGCGGCCTTTACCTGCTTAACGATAATGGACAGAACTTCGTTGAAGTCCCGGGCCGAATTGACCTCCTGGACGATGCTGCGCAGGGAACTGAGCACAGCGGTCAGTGCTCGCGGCCGAGTTTATGTTCGATTTCGCGATGGGCCTGAGCCAACTCCTTGAGGGCGCGGCGGTACACGTCGCGCTTAAAGTCCACCACCTGCCCCACGGGATACCAGTAGTTGACCCACTTCCAGCCGTCAAACTCCGGTTTGCTGCCGCGATCAAAACAGATATTTTGCTCCTCCCCGACCAGGCGCAACAGGAACCATTTTTGTTTCTGGCCGATACATTGGGGTTGGGCATTGCGACGAATAAACCGCTTGGGCAGCCGGTAGCGCAACCAGCCGCGGGTATGGGCAATAATTTCCACATCTCCCGCACGCAGGCCAATTTCCTCGTACAGTTCGCGATGCAGTGCGTCCATGGGATTTTCGCCATCGTCGATGCCGCCCTGCGGGAATTGCCAGGCCTCCTGCCCAATTCGCTTGGCCCACAACAGCTGTCCCTGGCCATCGGCCAGAACAATGCCGACGTTGGGTCGAAACCCGTCCTTATCGATGGTATCCATTAAATAGCCCGGTTATTCCTGTTCAGTTTGTTTGGGCCGACTATTGTTCCACAGAAGTTCGGCGGGCAGCAATTGCGCGTTGAGGACGGTGCGGAATAACGGTATTCTCCAGCGCCATCATGACCAGCCGGTGACAGACCGGCGCTTTAGCCGGGATATTCCTGCCATGCCGCTTGCCCTGTTTGACCTGGACAATACTCTCATCGCCGGTGACAGCGACTACGCCTGGGGCCAGTTCCTGGTGAACGCCGGTAAAGTCGAGAGTACCGTGTACGAGCGCGCCAACCAGCGGTTTTATCGCGATTATCAGGCCGGCAAACTGGATATTGCCGAGTATTTGCGGTTTGCGCTCGCTCCCCTCGCGCGCCTCGAACCCGAGGAGCTCGCCGCGTTGCACCGCCAGTTTATGCGCGAAGTGATTAGCGCCATGTGGCTGCCCCGCGCGGAGGCGTTACTGGCTCGCCACCGGGTCGCCGGCGATGAATTACTGATTATCACCTCCACCAACCGCTTTGTGGTGGAACCGATCTGTCGACAACTGGGGGTGCAAGCGGTGATCGCCACCGAACCCGAGGTGCGCGATGGCCGTTTTACCGGAGCCGTGACCGGTCCACCAAGTTTTGGCGAGGGTAAGGTGGTGCGTTTACACCAGTGGTTGTCCGCCCGGGGTGAACTGGTGGAAAACGCGCTGCAGGGCAGTTTTTTTTACAGCGATTCTATTAACGACCTGCCGTTATTGAAGGTTGTCGCTAACCCCGTTGCCGTCGATCCGGATGCGACGTTGCGCGAGATCGCCACAGGCAAGGGATGGCCCGTGATTAGTTTGCGCGACCCCTGAGTTGGGACTCGCGCCGGATAAATCATCTGCTGTGAACCGACCTGCGGGATCGCCTCATGACGGAAAGTCCGCGACAATCTCGTATCGGCGGCGGTTGTGCTTGGCCAAACCCGACCGGAACGTCTATGATCCGTGCCTTTGGGCCCCTGGAAAGCTGTCGCTATGTTGACCTACCCCGCAATTGACCCCCTGGCGTTTGCTGTGGGTCCGGTGCGCGTGCACTGGTACGGCATGATGTACTTGCTGGGATTTCTGGCGGCCTGGATGCTTGCCATGCACCGTAGTGGTCGCGCCTGGTCGCCGGTACGTCGCCCGCAGATTGAAGATTTGGTGGTCTACGGGGCTTTCGGTGTGATCATTGGTGGTCGCTGCGGTTACGTCCTGTTTTACAATGTTGACAAGTGGCTGGCGGATCCCCTGTGGCTGTTCCGTATCTGGGAGGGGGGAATGGCGTTTCACGGTGGCCTGCTGGGGGTGATCGCGGCCATCTGGCTGTTTGCGCGGCATATTCAACAGCCCTTTCTCGCTGTCGCGGATTTTGTCGCGCCGCTCGCGCCCATCGGGCTGGGACTGGGTCGTATCGGCAATTTTATCGGTCAGGAGCTGTGGGGCCGGGAGACGTCAGGACCCTGGGGGATGGTGTTTCCCGCCGACCCAGAGCAACTGGTACGCCACCCGTCGCAACTTTATCAGGCCGGGCTGGAAGGAGTGGCTTTGTTCCTGTTACTGTTTTTTTATTCGCGCCGACCACGACCTGTTGGCGCGGTCGGTGCCATGTTTTTGCTGTTTTATGGCATCTTCCGATTTGTGGTGGAGTTTGCGCGCCAACCGGATAGCCACATCGGTTACGATTTGTTTGACTGGGTGACACGGGGGCAGCTATTGAGTTTGCCAATGATTGTCATCGGCGCCCTGTTGCTGGGTTGGAGTTATTGGCGGGCGGAGCGGCGCCAGTAAAAAAGTCAGAAAAAACATTGGTAGAGCGCTGACGCGACCACAAGAGGCGGGGCGCTCGTTGTCGATAGTAATCTGAAGGAGAGTGATGCGGCAGTATCTTGATTTAATGCGCCATGTGCGCGATCACGGGGTAAAAAAAACAGATCGCACCGGCACTGGTACCGTCAGTGTATTCGGCTATCAGATGCGGTTCGATCTGGCTCAGGGTTTTCCCCTGGTTACCACTAAAAAAACCCATCTCAAGTCAATCATTCACGAGCTGTTGTGGTTTTTAAAGGGCGACACCAACACCCGTTATCTGACCGACAACGGCGTCAGCATCTGGAACGAATGGGCGGATGAGCATGGCAACCTCGGTCCGGTGTACGGCAGCCAATGGCGTTCGTGGCCGGGCCCGAACGACGCCAGTATCGATCAAATTGCCGAGTTGATCACCCAGCTGCGCAACCGCCCGGATTCCCGGCGCCTGATTGTCTCCGCCTGGAATCCGGGCGCGCTGCCCGACGAAAGCCTGTCGCCGCAAAAGAACGTGGAACTCGGCCGCATGGCTCTGGCGCCGTGCCACACTTTTTTTCAGTTTTATGTGGCCGAAGGACGCCTGTCGTGCCAGCTCTACCAGCGCAGTGCTGACGTGTTTCTGGGGGTGCCGTTCAATATAGCGTCCTACGCCTTACTGACGCTGATGGTGGCGCAGGTTGCGGGTTTGCAGGCGGGGGAGTTTATTCACACCTTTGGCGACGCCCATCTGTACCTCAATCATCTGGAACAGGCGGAGTTGCAGTTGAGTCGACAACCCTACCCGCTGCCGCAGATGCGCATTAATCCGGAGGTAAAGGATATTTTCGCGTTTCGCTACGAAGATTTTGCGCTGTCCGACTACCAGTTTCACCCACACATTTCCGCGCCGATCGCGATCTAGGTGCCCCGCATGCGCCTGGCGATGATTGCGGCACTATCTACTAACGGCGTTATCGGCGTAGGCAATCGATTACCCTGGTATTTGCCGGAAGATCTCAAATATTTCAAGCAGCACACCCTCGGCAAACCCATCATTATGGGGCGCAAAACATTTGAGTCCATTGGCAAAGCGCTGCCGGGACGCACCAACATAGTGCTGACGTCGCGTAAAGATTGGTCCCCGCCCGCCGTTGCCATTGCCGCCTCTTTGGATATGGCGCTGGTGCTGGCAAACAGGGCGCTCGAAGAGCGGGGCGGCGACGAAGCCATGGTCATTGGTGGCGAGCAGATATATCGGTTGGCGTTGCCCCGTTGTTCCCGTCTTTATCTAACCAGGGTGGCGGTAGCTCTTGAGGGGGATGCTTTTTTTCCCGATTTAAATCCCGAAGAATGGCGGCAAACTGCTGCGGTAAAGGGCAACCCGCTGCCCAATGACCCGGCCTTTACCTTCGTGGTGCTCGACCGGAAAATGTCCTGATAAAATAATTAATAGTTATGGTGACCATGAATCCAGATTGCGGTTTGCTAACATCTGTATTAGGCTAGAGTGCCTTTGGTGGAAGACTCTACCAATGGGTAAATATATCGCCTTAATGGTCAATTATGGTGCAAATTTCCCTTTGGAGAGTGGGTTTTCTGTGTGGGGCCGGTTGCGGCGTGACGGGCTATGGCAGCGGGTAGCCGGGGCAAAAAGGGTGCCGATTCAATTTAAACTGGGGATATTATGAGAAGACAACGACGTGCCGTGGCGGGTGTTTGTGCCGCCGTAATTTTTGGGGTGCTAGTCTCCGGTGGGAGCGTTGCCGCGGAGGTGGACACGGTGCTCAGGGCTGGCGCGGAGAAAACTGCGGCCGCCAAGGCGTCCCAGCAGAGGATCGATCAAACTGCTGACAAAACCTACGATCTGCTGCAGGAATTTCGAACCGTCAACAAGCAAATCGAAGGGTTGCAGGTTTACAACTCGCAGCTCGAAAAGCAGGTGCAAAACCAGCTCCAGATCATGCAGGACATCAATGAATCCATCGAAAACGCTACGGTTATCGAGCGCCAGATCATGCCGTTGTCGATAAAGATGCTGGACGCCCTCGCGCAATTTGTCGAGCTGGATATGCCCTTTCTCAGGGCAGAGCGTCTCGCGGCCATAGAGCAGGTACGCCGCAATCTGGATTCGGCGCGATTCAGCAGCGCGGAAAAGTTTCGTCAGATTCTGGAACTTTACGATATCGAAAGCCAGTACAGTCAGACCATTGAGCAGTACAGTGGTATTCACGAAGTGGACGGACAGGAGCGACAGGTGACTTTCCTGCGAGTCGGTCGCATTGCGTTGCTGTATCAAACCTCGGACCAAAGCAAAACCGGTGCCTGGAACAAGCGCTCCGGTGCCTGGGAGGCGCTTAGCGCGGGGGATTATCGCAGCGCCACCGCTAACGGTATTCGTATCGCCAAGAAGCAGGCTGCGATTGATATTATCAAACTGCCTGTTGTGGCGCCGGAGGCTGCGCAATGAAAAATATACAGTATTTGTTGCTTGCGTGTGCGTTGGTAGCCACTTCGGCATGGGGTGAAGACAAAGCTAAAACGCTGGACGAACTGTTGCGTCTGGTGCAGAGCGCCAAAGTTAATGAATCGCGGGAACACAGCCAGCGGGAGGCGGAGTTTCGCAAGGCCAGAGATCAGCAGGCGCAACTGTTGAACAATGCCAAGGGCTTAAAAGCCGCAGAGGAGCGCCGTAGCGACCAGTTGGAAAAGAGTTTTGCGGACAACGAATTACGCATCGAGGTGCTGCGCACGCAGCTGGATAAACGACTCGGCACGCTCAAAGAGTTGTTCGGTCATCTAACGTCTGCGGCTGGGGATGCCCGGGCTTCACTGGAACAATCGGTGGTCAGCGTCCAGTACCCCGGCCGCACGGAATTTCTGGACGAACTGATCGCCAAGATGAGTAGTAATACCAAACTACCGTCCCTCGCTGAAATTGAACGGCTGTGGTACGAAATCAATCGGGAAATGGTCGCTTCCGGACAGGTGGTCAAATTCCCGGCCAGCGTTATTACGGTAGATGGCGAGCAGGTGACCAAGGAGGTGGTGCGTATTGGTGTGTTCAATCTGGTAGCGGATGGTCAGTACCTGGGTTACACGCCCGCCACCGGGGTGCTCGCCGAGCTGGCCCGGCAACCGCGCGCTTTTACTGGTGCTGCCGCCGACTTGCAGACTGCCACCGAGGGTTTCACTCGGGTAGGAATCGACCCCACCGGACCCAGTGGCGGGGGCTTGCTCAAAGCGCTGATCGATACCCCAACCCTGGTTGAAAAATGGCATCAGGGCGCCGAGGTGGGGTACATCATTACCGGTGTGGGAGTATTTGCAATTGTGCTCGCCTTATGGCGGTTTATGGTGCTGATCGGGGTTTCCAGAAAAGTTAATGCCCAACTTAATAACCCCGAGGCCAGCGCGGATAACCCCCTGGGCAGGGTGCTAAAGGTGGCGGAAGCCCACCCGGGGTCCGATGCGGAGTCCACCGAACTGCGCTTGCACGAAGCCGTGTTGAAGGAGCGCCCAGCCATTGAGACAGGTCTCAACCTGCTGAAAATTATCGCCATGGTGGCACCCCTGCTCGGATTGCTCGGGACTGTTACCGGCATGATCGTAGTGTTTCAGCAGATCACCATATTTGGCGCCGGGGATCCGAAGATGATGGCGGGCGGGATTTCCCAGGCTTTGGTCACCACCGTGCTCGGTCTGGTGGTGGCGATTCCCACGGTGTTGATGCATACCTTTGTCAACGGTTATGCGCAGCGGGTCCTGCACATATTGGAAGAACAGAGTGCGGGTATCGTCGCGCAAAAAGTTGAGGGCAACTAAACGTGTACGCGGTGCTGGAAGCCTGGGAAGGTGTCACGCAGTTTATGGAAATGGGGGGGCTGGTACTGTGGTTTATCGCCACCCTGGTATTTGTGTTGTGGACCCTGATTTTCGAGCGTTTCTGGTACTTTCGTACGATGTTAAAAGCCGATCTGGTAAGGGCGGTGCAGACGTGGGAGGCGCGCCCGGAGCGCAAGTCCCGGCGCGCCCACCATGTGCGCGAGGCATTGGTGAGCGAAGTGACCCTCAAAATCGATCAGTTTATGCCCCTGATCAAAACCCTGGTGGCGTTGGCGCCGTTGTTCGGCTTGCTGGGTACGGTGACCGGCATGATAAAGGTGTTTGAAATTATGGCGATCACCGGCGGCGGCGATGCCAAGTCGATGTCCAGTGGTGTCTCCATGGCGACCATACCGACGATGTCGGGCATGGTCGCCGCGATTTCCGGCGTGTTTGGGTTAACGTACCTGGAGCGCTTTGCCAAACGGGAAAAGGCACTGCTGGAAGACAACTTAACGATGGATCATTAGTGAATTATTCGGCGCGCTGAGCAACAGTTGCGTCGCACTTTCGAGATCAATGATGCGTAAACGTAGCGAGCAACCCAGCGAGCAGGCTCAGGCCATTGATCTGACGCCGATGCTGGACGTGGTGTTTATCATGCTCATTTTTTTTATCGTCACCGCATCGTTCATCAAGGTGCCGGGTGTCGATGTCGAGCGGGTGGAAACGGTGTCGGCGGTCAACAAAAAGCCCGGAATTCTGGTGGCTATCAACGCCAATAATGAAATATGGATCGACAAGTCGCCGGTGAAGGAAGAGGCGGTTAAATTGCAATTACTGCGCCTCTACACCGAAAACCCCAAGGGTGGACTGGTAATCCAGGCGGACAGCGACGCCCATGTGGAAAAAGTGGGGCTGGTGGCCGATCTGGCGCGGGACATCGGCATTCTCGATATTTCAGTATCGACCTTAAACGAGTAGTAGTGGTATGAATATCGGCTCCAGATTGAGCGTATCTTTCGTTCCGGGACTGGTGGTTACCTTCCTGCTCTTCGTGCTGATGTACGTGTTAATCCTGAACAGTAACACGGCGCTGGATGAGCGGGCACAGCGAAAAATCGCAGACATTTGGCAGCCCGAGCGGGAACTGACCGAAAATGTAAAAGAGATCAAACCGGAGAAACCCGACGAACCGGATCAGCCGCCACCGGAGTTGCCCGAACAGAGTGTGGATATCGACGTACCCCTGGATGCGGTGAGCATTGCCGCACCCGCTGTGGTCGGCACCCTGGATATCGGCCTGGGCGGTGGTTTCGCGCGGGATACCGATTATATTCCGGTCTATGTCCCCCAGCCGACTTATCCACGCCGTGCGCAATCTCGCGGTGTCAGCGGGTATGCGGTAGTGGAAGTCATTATTACTGCCACCGGGGGAACGCGGGATCCTCGGTTGATTGAAGAGTCGCCGCAGAACTACGGATTTGGTTCGGCGGCGCTGAGGGCGGCGAACAAGTTGAAGTACAACCCCCGGGTAGTTGACGGCAAGGCCGTGGAGGTACCCGGTGTGCTGTATAAATTTTCCTTTCAAATAGAGAACTGATAGCGGTGCATGCATGGTAAAAATTAACCGCTTCGCAGACATTATCGCTCGGTGCGGCGCAACCAGCGTCGCGGTGCTTGTGATCGCCACGGCACTGACTTTGCCGCCGCTCGATACACCACTATTGAGCTATTTGTCAGTGCGTGCTCACGCTGCCGACGAAGAAAATCGTAAATATGCGGATGTGCAAACGCGCAAACGCCATGCAGTGGGGCAAGTGTGTGGCAAAAAGCTGGAGGAAGCGCAACCTCTGATCGAGGCGGAGCGTTGGGCGCAGGCGCAAACGGTGCTGGAGAGCGCTCCGGCCAAGGCGTGCCAAACCAGTTACGAAAAATCCCAGGTATGGAATTTTCTCGGCTATGTCTATTACTCCCGCGACCGTTTTCGGGATGCCATCAATGCCTACAACAAGGTGATCGCGGAACCGGAAACCGATGAGCAGTTAAAAACCAACACCCGTTACACCGTTGCCCAGCTGTATTTTATGCTGGAGGATTACGCCAACGCCGCCAAATATCTGGAACAGTGGATGCGGGAATCCAATGCGGTAGGGGTAGACGGTAAAGTGCTTCTGGCCCAGGCCTATTACCAGCTCAACCGTAAGGCAGAGGCGCTGCGCTACCTGGAGCAGGCCATAGGTGAGTGGGAACAACAGGGTAAAACACCCAAGGAAAACTGGTGGGGTTTGCAGCGCGTTATCTATTACGAAAAGAAAGATTACCGACGGGTGGTGGCGATTCTCAAAAAAATGATCAAGCACTACCCCAAGTACAGCTACTGGCGGCAGCTCGGCGGTATGTATGGCGAGTTGAACCAGGATCTCAATCAGCTGGTGGCGATGGAAATAGGTTACCTGGTGGGCAATCTCAACAAGGAACAGGAATTGCGTGGACTGGCGTCGCTTTTTATCGGCGCCGAAGCGCCTTACCTGGCGGCGAAGGTGCTGGACAAGGGCATTAAGGACGGGGTGGTGGCGGCCAATGCAAAAAACCTGGAAATGCTGGGGCAGGCGTGGCAGTTGGCGCAAGAGTCCAAACGGGCGTTGACGGTATTTGAGCAGGCTTCCAGACTGTCCGACAAAGGGGAGATTTCCGCCCGCCTCGCCAGCGTTTATCTCGATCTCGGCCAGGACGGCGATGCGGTCCGGTCGGCGCGCACCGCGCTGAACAAAGGGGGGCTCAAACGCAGCGATTTAGCCTATATGGTACTGGGCAGCGCCCAGCTGAATTTGCACTGTTACACCGACGCGCGCCGGGCGTTTGTCGAAGCGGCGAAGGACCAACGCAGTGCCAAATACGCCAACCAGTGGATTGAATACGCCGAGCGCGAAGGGGATCGGCGGGATCGCCTGCGGGAAGGTGGCGCCGATCTGGCGGGATGCCAGAAAGCCTGAGCCCGCAAGCTGGCCCATCGCGGCGGTGTTGCCGAGCGCCAGACGCCCCGCTCAGAAATTAAAGCTGCGTTAAATCCCGCACTGCACCCTTGTCTGCGCTGGTGGCGAGTTTGGCGTACGCTTTCAGGGCTGCGCTCACCTTGCGGGCACGTTTTTCCCGGGGATGCCAACCTTTCTGATCCTGCGCCTTGCGCCGCCGTTGCAGTTCCTGATCGCTTAGCTGCACGTTGATCGTGCGCTGGTGAATGTCGATCTGAATCAGGTCGCCGTCTTCAATCAGGCCGATCGGGCCGCCGGAAGCCGCTTCCGGCGACACGTGGCCAATGGACAGGCCGGAGGTGCCTCCGGAAAAACGCCCGTCGGTAATCAATGCACAGACTTTGCCCAGCCCTTGGGATTTGAGATGGCTGGTAGGGTAAAGCATTTCCTGCATGCCGGGGCCGCCCCGGGGTCCCTCGTAACGTATCACCACCACGTCGCCGGGCTTGATAGCATCGTTCAAAATGGCATCCACCGTGGCGTCCTGGCTTTCAAACACCCGCGCCCGACCTTCGAATACCAGAATACTGTCGTCCACCCCCGCGGTTTTTACCACGCAGCCGTCCGGTGCGATATTGCCGTACAGCACCGCCAGCCCACCTTCCTCGCTGTAAGCGTGTTTCAGGTCGCGAATGCAACCGTTGGCGCGATCAAGATCCAGGCTCGGCCAGCGGGTGTCCTGACTGAAGGCCGTCTGTGTCGGAATACCAGCGGGCCCCGCCTTGAAGAGGTGTCTGGCGCGGTCGCCGGCGGTGCCGGCGATATCCCATTGCGCCAGCGCCTCCTCCAGGGTCGCGCTGTGCACGGTGGGAATATCCGCGTGCAGCAACCCGGCGCGGTTCAGTTCGCCGAGAATGCCCATGACCCCCCCGGCGCGGTGCACGTCTTCCATATGGTAGAGGGGTGTACTCGGGGCGACTTTACACAACTGCGGCACCTTGCGTGACAGGCGGTCGATATCCGCCATGGTGAAGTTCAGCTCGGCCTCCTGGGCGGCGGCCAGCAGATGCAGAATGGTGTTGGTGGAACCGCCCATGGCGATATCCAGGCACATGGCATTTTCGAACGCCTGAAAATTGGCCACCGAGCGGGGCAGCACGCTGTAGTCGTCCTGTTCATAGTGGCGTTTGCTTATCTCGACGATTTTACGACCTGCCTCCAGAAACAGTTCCCGTCGATCCCCGTGGGTGGCCAGCAGCGAGCCGTTGCCGGGCAGCGAAAGCCCCAGGGCCTCGGTTAGACAGTTCATGGAGTTGGCGGTGAACATGCCCGAGCAGGACCCGCAGGTGGGGCAGGCGGAGCGCTCATACTCGGCGACTTTTTCGTCGCTGGCGCTGTCGTCGAAGGCGATCACGATGGCATCCACCAGGTCCAGTTTGTCCGCCGACAATTTCGTCTTGCCGGCTTCCATCGGCCCGCCGGAGACAAACACAGTGGGAATATTCAGGCGCAGCGCCGCCATCAACATGCCCGGCGTAATTTTGTCGCAGTTGGAAATGCACACCAGCGCATCGGCACAGTGGGCGTTAACCATGTATTCGACCGAGTCGGCGATAACGTCCCGCGAGGGCAGGGAATAGAGCATGCCGTCGTGACCCATGGCGATGCCGTCGTCCACGGCAATGGTGTGAAACTCCCGACCCACACCGCCGGCTTTGGCGATTTCTTCAATCACCATCTGGCCCAGGTCTTTAAGGTGCACGTGGCCGGGTACAAACTGGGTAAAAGAGTTGGCGACGGCGATGATAGGTTTGTCGAAATCGTCGTCCTGCAGCCCGGTGGCTCGCCACAGGGCGCGAGCCCCGGCCATGTTGCGGCCCTTGGTGGTGGTATGGGAGCGGTAGGTCGGCATGGGTGTTCCCCCGGCAAGTCGGACTGGTGAAGATAAAATGATGCAATTGCAAATATTGCGCAGGACACAAGAATAGCAGATTCCTCTGCGAAGCCGTAGCTTGGAACGAGCAACTATGCCCTGGCATTGATGGATAAAAGCGATTAACAGCCCTCCGGCATGATAACAATCAAACGCCTGGTTTTGATGTCCGGCGCAAGTGCTGAGATCGCGGTGCTTTTCCGCGGTACTCATCACCGATGCTTTGCCGCATCTGACGCGGTGTGGCTTTGCTCGGCGGTAGACGCTGGACTAACGTTCCGCGCTGGGTTAATTTAACTCCGCCGCCATGCTATATACGCACCATCGCGGCGTGTTACGGCAGTTACAGACGATAGCCTGATCCTGAAAAATTAATGCCATAAACAGGAGAAAAACCATGTTGAAAGAATTTAAAGAATTTGCCATGCGCGGCAATGTGGTGGATATGGCGGTCGGTATCATTATCGGCGGCGCGTTTGGCACCATCGTCAAAAGCCTGGTGTCCGATGTGATTATGCCGCCGATTGGCCTGTTGTTGGGTGGCGTGGACTTTTCCAATTTGTTTATCCTGTTGCGCGGCGCTGAAGAAGGAGCGACTTACGCCGCCCTTGCCGAAGCGCAGGCGGCGGGAGCGGTCACCATCAATTACGGTATGTTTATCAATAACGTGATCAGTTTTGTGATTGTGGCCTTTGCGGTATTTATGTTGATCAAGGCTCTTAATGCCGCCAAAAGAGAAGAACCCGCTGCACCCGTGGAGGCGACCACCAAAGAATGCGCAAAGTGCTGTACCGCCATTCCGATCAAGGCTACCCGTTGTCCCAACTGTACTTCCGATATTGGCGTGTAGAGACATATCGGGCCCTGTGCTGCGCCGGGACAGGCTCGGTGCACATATTTCGCGAACCGTGGTTGGCCAGTAGTTATTAAAGGAGAATGGCGTTGGGCTTTTACGAAACCTATTGTTTGCCGTCGATTATTAATTTTGCCTGTGCCACCAAGCCGATCCGCAAGCAGCGTGAAAAAGTCGTGCCCCTGGCCCAGGGTCGAGTGCTGGAGGTCGGCATGGGTTCGGCCCTGAACCTGCCGTATTACGACAGCGCAAAAGTCGAGTTTATCTGGGGTCTGGAGCCGTCGCAGGGTATGCGCAAAAAGGCCGAAAAAAATCTCGCGGCATCGCCCCTGGAAGTGAAATGGCTGGAACTAGACGCGGAGCAGATTCCGTTGGATGACAAGAGTGTCGACACCGTGGTGTTGACCTATACCCTGTGCACGATTCCCGATTGGCACGCCGCGTTGCGGCAGATGCGGCGCGTACTAAAACCCGGTGGCAAGTTAATCTTTACCGAGCACGGTAAGGCGCCCGACAGCGGCGTAGCGCGCTGGCAGGACCGCCTGAATCCTGCCTGGAAAAAGCTGTGCGGCGGTTGCAACCTCAATCGCCCCATGCCGCAGTTGATTGCGGAGGGCGGATTTCGCGTGGACGAACTGAACAGTACGTATCTGCCCTCAACGCCACGCATAGCGGGCTATCACTACTGGGGGGTGGCCAGTCGCTGAGGGCGGGCCGGTGTTGCGAGTTAGTTACTGATTTTTGCGCGTAGTGTGTAGCCCACCCCTACGGGCCCCTTGACCAAAAAAGTAAACCACAGAGGATAGATATTATGGCAGTTACTGTATTGCTGGAACTGAATGTCAAGCCGGAATCGGTGCAGGATACGCTGAATGGTCTTGCGCAATTGTTACCGGAAACTCGCGAATTTGATGGCTGCATCGAGGTCTATGCCCATCAAAATCAGGATGATCCCACCAATATCGTTGCTATCGAAAAATGGGAATCCCGGGCGCACTACGAAAAATATTTTGCCTGGCGCACGGAAACCGGGGTGATAGGGCAACTGGGTGCCTGGGTTGCGGCGCCGCCGACCATTCGCTATTTTGATAAAAAGGCTTAACGTCCCGTCCGCGGTTCGGTTGGCGGGACTAACCGGACTGCGAAGGTTGCGGCAACCGCTGTTGACAGGGAATACGATTTAGCGCGCGGGTGCAGATTGCGCGTACGCGCGGCATCAAATATTTTTTTGAAATATTTTCGAGTTGCGTTGAAAGTTATAGAGCTGCGCTTTACTGGCCGGGAGCGCGTCTAGTGTTACCGACTTAAAGCCCTTCTCCATAAACCAGTGCGCCGCTTGCGTGGTTAACACAAACAGCGCATCCAGTTGCAGCGCGCGGGCCTGCTCCTCGACATGCAGGAGTAAGCGCGAGGCCAGCCCCTGATTATGGTAATCCGGGTGAGTGGCGACACAGGCGAGTTCCGCAGACTGGGAGCCGGGCAGCGGGTATAACGCCGCGCAGCACACAATCATGCCCTCGGGGTGCACGAGCACGTAAAACCGCGCGATCTCTGTTTCCAGCACTTCCCGGGAACGCTTGACCAGAACACCCTGTTCCTCCAGGGGCGCGATCAACTCCAGTATGCCACCCACATCGTCGATGCTGGCCTGGCGAATGATTTCGGTGCCGTCCTTGACGATCAGGGTGCCAGCACCCTCCCGGGTAAACAGTTCACCCAGCAGCGCCCCGTCTTCGCTAAAGCCGATGATGTGGCTGCGTGGCACGCCGTTAAGACAGGCGTCATAGGCGGCTTGCAGCGCCATTGCCAGCGCAGGCGGAAGCCGCGGCATCCAGCCGCCAATTTCGTGCAGTGAAATAATTTTCTGCAGCGCGCCCTCAGCGTTTTGAATGCCGGATTGCGCGCTGAAAATAATCAATTTTTCGGCATTTAACGAGATCGCCGTCTGCGTCGCGACATCCTCGGCGCTCAGGTTGAAAGCCTCGCCGGTGGGCGAATAGCCGATCGGCGACAGCAGAACGATGGCGCCATCGTCCAGTTGCCGTTTGATACCGCTGCGATCCACGCGCCGCACTTCTCCGGTGTGATGAAAATCAATACCGTCGCGGATGCCCAGGGGTTTGGCGGTGATAAAGTTGCCGCTGACCACCCGAATGCGCGCGCCGTGCATGGGTGAATTTACCAGGCCCATCGACAACAGAGACTCAATAGCGATGCGGATGCTACCCGCCGCTTCCTTAACGCAGGTCATGGTGTCCGCGTCGGTGACCCGGGTCGCGGCGTGAAATTTCGACGGGATGGCGCCCTGTTGCAGGCGCGCTTCAATTTGCGGGCGCGCACCATGCACCAGCACAATGCGCACGCCGAGACTGTTAAGCAGGGCGATATCCTGAATAACGTGGGAAAAGTTCTCGTGAGCGATACCCTCCCCCGGCATGGCGACCACAAACGTCCGGCCCCGGTGCATATTGATGTACGGGGTGGTGTCGCGAAAAAATTTCACGTCGTTGGTCACGGCTGCGGGTCCAGTTTGGGTCGCCAGATCAGCGTGGAATTATAACAGGGGTTGTCAGACTGGAAAGGGCTGGCGGCAAAACCGGTCGATCAGTTTTTCGAGGGTGGCGACGGTGGGTTTAATGCGATCCAGGGCCAGGAATTCGTTGGGTTGATGGGCCTGGTCGATATCCCCCGGCCCCATGACCAGTACATCCGTGCCGAGGTCCTGTAAATAGGGCGCCTCGGTGGCAAATGCAACGGCCTCGCGCGTATGGCCGGTGAGTTGTTCGCACAGCGCCACCAGTTCCGATTGTGGGTCGCTGGCAAACGCGGGCACGCCGAAGTGCTCAATGGTCAGGTTGGTGCCATCCTTTTGCCCCAGAGGTAGCAGGCGCTGTTCGAGCAGGAGTTGCAATTCGGCCAGTGCCATTCCCGGTAGCGGGCGAATCTCAAAGCCCAGTTCGCAGTGGCCACAAATACGGTTGGGGTTGTCGCCGCCGTGTACACAGCCGAGATTTAAGGTGGGGTAATCGACGGCAAACAACGGGTCGCGGTAGCGCTGTTTCAGCTCGTCCTGGAGGGCAAATAACTCCTCCAGCACTCGCTGCAAAGTGTGCATGGCATTGTTGCCCAGGTGCGGATTGCTGGAATGTCCAGAGCTGCCGCGAATCACCAGTTTTTCAATCAGGATTCCCTTGTGCATGGCCACCGGCTTCATTCCGGTGGGTTCGCCAATCACGCCGTAGCGCGCAATGGCGTCTCCGCGTTCCGCGAGTGCGCGCGCGCCGGCCATGGAAGATTCCTCATCGGCAGTGGCCAGAATAATCAGCGGCTGCTGCAGAGGTTGGTCGATAAATCCGCGCGCGGCCTCGATTGCCAGGGGAAAAAACCCTTTCATGTCGCAGGCGCCCAGGCCGTACAGCCGTCCGTCCCGCTCGGTCAGTTTAAAGGGATCCTGCCGCCACAAATGTTCGTCGCACGGCACCGTATCCATATGCCCGGCCAGCACCAGACCTGCGGGACCCCGACCCAGGGTGGCGATCAGATTGGCTTTGCGTGGATCGGCCAACGGCATAATTTGCACCGCAAAGCCGAGGGCGTCCAGCCAGTTTGCCAACAGGTCGATGGCAGCGCGGTTGCCGTGATCGTGGGCTGGATTGGTACTGCTGATGGAGTTGCAGGCAACCAGTGAGCTGAGCATATTAACAAGCGTCATGGCGGGCAGTGTAAACGGGTGGCGCTAATTTGCAATTTCAATCGTTGCTTGCGCTGCGTGCCGTCGCCGGGGGGCGGAGTGTTGTTGCTGGTCAAATCCCGATACAATCTTGCCGCACCCGATAAGGAATAACACCATGGTTCTGACTGCGGCCCCCGATCGCGTACTGGAACTGACGACGGTTCTTCAGGAACTGGTGGCGGCGGGTTTGCTGTCCCAGGAGAATGCCAACATCCTGGGAGGAAACAGCCGCACCCGCGAACAATCCCTGCAGCACCCCCTGGTGTATATCGCCAGCCAACAACCGGGCGATGCGAGAAGACCGGGAAAAACCCTGACCCTGTCGGTATTGAGCGAGTGGATGGCTGATCAGGCCGGGTTGGAGCTGGTGCATATCGACCCGCTGAAAATAAACGTCGCCGATGTGGCCAGCGTCATGTCGTTTGAATTTGCCAAACGGCATGGGATTCTGTGCACGGACATTACAGCCGACGAGGTGCTGGTGGCGACCACGCAACCCTTTGCCCGCTCCTGGCAGGCGGGGCTGCAAAAAGTGACCCGCAAGACCATACGGCCGGTGTTCGCCAATCCCGCCGACGTGGAAAAATACACCGTCGAGTTTTACTCCCTCGCCAAATCCGTATTTGGCGCCGGTAAGCTCGCGGGGGAAGCGCGCCCCGGCATTACCAATTTCGAACAGTTACTGGAGATCGGATCGCTGAAGGATCCGGACGCCCAGGACAAGCACATCGTCAATATTGTCGACTGGCTGTTGCAGTACGCCTTTGATCAGCGCGCCAGCGATATTCATATCGAGCCCCGGCGCGACAAAGGCCGCATTCGCTTTCGCATCGACGGTATTCTGCATCAGGTCTACGATTTGCCGAGCCCCGTCATGACGGCAATGACCAGCCGCTTAAAAATACTGGGGCGCATGAATGTCGCCGAGAAGCGGCGCCCCCAGGATGGGCGCATTAAAACGCGCACACCCAAAGGTAACGAGGTGGAGTTGCGTTTGTCCACACTGCCCACCGCGTTTGGCGAAAAAATGGTAATGCGCATCTTCGACCCCGAGGTATTGCTGCGCAGCTTTACCGAACTGGGTTTGACGGGTGACGACTACCAGCGCTGGCACGCCATGAGCAACCGCCCCCACGGTGTGGTGCTGGTTACCGGCCCCACCGGTTCCGGCAAAACCACGACCCTGTACTCCACGCTTAAAGCGCTGGCCACCGAGGACGTGAATGTCAGTACCGTGGAAGATCCGATTGAAATGGTCGAGGCAAGTTTTAACCAGACCCAGGTACAACCACAGATCGATCTGGATTTTGCCGCCGGTATTCGCACCCTGCTGCGCCAGGATCCAGACATCATTATGGTGGGTGAGATACGGGATATCGAAACCGCGGAAATGGCGATCCAGGCGGCGCTGACGGGCCACCTGGTGCTGTCGACACTGCACACCAACGACGCCCCTACCGCCATTACCCGGATGCTCGACCTGGGCGTGCCCGCGCACCTGATCAAAGTGACCCTGAACGGCGTTATGGCGCAGCGCCTGGTGCGTACCCTGTGTCCCCATTGCAAAGAAAAAGTGGCGATGGACCAGGCGGCCTGGGAGCAGCTTGTGAGTCCCTGGAAAGCCCCGCCGCCGGCCCATATGTATCGGCCCGTCGGCTGTCTGGAATGCCGGGATACGGGTTATCTCGGACGTCAGGGGATCTACGAAATTATGACGATCAGCGACGCGGTACAGTCCCTGATTAGCGGCAACTGCGACATCGCAGCCCTGCGCGTTCAGGCCATCAAGGAGGGGATGCGCACCCTGCGCCTGGGCGGCGCGCAGAAAGTCGGCGCCGGTATTACGTCTTTCGAGGAAGTGCTGCGGGTGGTGCCCAGCAGCGGGCGCTGACAGCCGAGTGAAACCTTCAGGCATGCAGCCCGTGACCCCGGTGGCTAATCCTTCCCCAGAAACCTTCGCGGGTCAGTTGCAATCGTTCCGTGAGCGGGCACCTGTGGAGACTGCGTGCTGGCTGGATCGGCGGTTGGAGGATCGGGAGTTCGCCCGCCAGTTACAGTTGGTGTGGGACGGCAGCGAATTTATTGCCACGGCGTGCCACCGAAAACCGGATTTGTTACGACAACTGGTGGAGTCTGGGGAGCTATGGTCGGCGACATCTTCCGCTGACTACCCGGGGCGGTTGCAGGCGGCGCTCGCCGCCGTCGACGGCGACGACGGCCTGCACCGCGCCCTGCGTCTGTTTCGCGAGCGGGAAATGGTGCGCATTCTGTGGCGCGACCTGGCCGGACTGGCAACGTTGCGCGACACCACCAGCGATATGACCGCGCTCGCCGACGCCTGCATCATTGGGGCCCTGAGTTTTCTCGCCCGCGCCGCCGAACGAAGTCTCGGTGTCCCCGTGGGCACCGCCAGCGGCACGCCCCAGCAACTGCTGGTGATTGCCATGGGCAAACTCGGTGCCGGGGAACTCAATCTGTCGTCCGATGTGGATCTGGTGTTTGCGTTTGGCGAAAGTGGAGAAACGCGCGGCGAGCAGGGAGCGACCGCTGGCGCAAGTACCGGGATGAGCAATCAGGAGTTTTTTACCCGCCTTGGGCAAAGGCTCATTCAGGCGCTGGATAACCGCACTGTTGACGGTTTTGTGTTTCGCGTGGATATGCGGCTGCGACCCTACGGGCAGAGCGGCCCACTGGTGTTCAGCTGCGGTGCGCTGGAGCAGTATTACCAGAGCCAGGGGCGCGACTGGGAGCGTTACGCGATGGTCAAGGCGCGGGTGATCAACGGCTCGGGCGAGACCCCAGCCGCCGCACAATTAATGTCCGTGCTGCGTGCTTTTACCTATCGAAAATACATCGATTTCAGTGTGATTCAATCCTTGCGTGATATGAAGGCGCTGATTAACCGGGAAGTGCGGCGCAAAGCCCTGCACGACGATATCAAGCGCGGTGCCGGGGGTATCCGGGAAGTGGAGTTCATCGTGCAGGCGTTTCAACTGGTGCGCGGCGGGCGGGATCGGCGATTTCAAAACCCGGTACTGCTGGAGATGCTGCCCCTGCTGGCGGCAGAAGGCTTACTGACAGCACAGGATGCCACCGCTCTGGAAACGGCCTATGGTTTTCTGCGCAATGTGGAACATCGCCTGCAGGGCTGGCGCGATGAACAAACCCAGCTGCTGCCCCGCGATGCCACCGGGCGGATGCGTCTGGCGCGCCTGATGGGTTTTAGCAGCGTTGAGGATTTTACCGAGACCCTGGCCCGGCATCGCCAGTGCGTGCGCGACATTTTTAACGATGTGGTAGCACAGGCTGGTGATGGACCTGATGTCGACGACGGTCAACGGGAGGATCTGCGCGAAGCCCAACAGGTCTGGTCAGGTCGCGACGGCGACGCGACACCGCTGGTCAGCCTGGGGTTTGACCCGGCCGCGCAGGCGCTGGAAATACTATACAGGTTGCGGGACAGTTCCGCTGTCAAGGCGATGCACAATGATGCCAGAGCGCGCCTGGACGCCTTGCTGCCACTGCTTATCGGCGCCTGTGCCAGGGTCGAAAACAACGTTGAGACGCTGCAGCGCACCCTGAACCTGGTGGAAAGCGTGGTGCGCCGCAGCGCGTATCTGGTGTTGCTGACCGAAAATTCGGGGGCCCTTGAGCAGCTCGTGAGGCTGTGTGCAGCCAGTCCATGGATAACCGCGGAGTTGTGTCGCCACCCCGCATTGCTGGACGAACTGCTCGATCCGCGGTCGTTGTATACACCCCTCGATAAAACGGTGTTGCAACAGGAACTGCAACAGCATCTGTTGCGGATTCCGGTGGAAGACCTGGATGGTCAGATGGAGGCGCTGCGCTATTTCTGCAGCGCCCAGGGGCTGCGCATTGCCGCCTGCGAAGTCAGCGGCGTGGTGCCCTTGATGAAGGTCAGCGATTATCTGACGTGGCTGGCGGAAAGCATTCTCGATTATACGCTGGCGCTGGCCTGGAAAAACCTGGTGGATCGCCACGGGCAACCGGGCGGCGTTCCCGCCGGGGAAGTGCCGTTTCTGATCATTGGCTATGGCAAGCTGGGGGGTATCGAGCTCGGCCACAGTTCGGATCTCGACCTGGTATTTATCTACGACGCGGATCCAGATCTGAGTACCAGTGGCCCGCGCGCAGTCAGCAACGGCGTTTTTTTTGCGCGACTCGGGCAGCGTATTTTGCATATTCTCGGCACGCGCACGCCGTCGGGGCTCCTGTACGAGGTCGATATGCGCCTGCGGCCGTCCGGTAATTCCGGGTTGCTGGTAACCACGTTCGCCGCCTTTGCCAAATACCAGCAGGAAAGTGCCTGGATCTGGGAGCACCAGGCGCTGGTGCGCGCGCGGGCGGTGACCGGCAGCGAGCGGTTGGCAGGGCAGTTTAACGACCTGCGCCACAGGGTATTGATCCGGCAGCGGGAGCCACAGGAGCTGCGGCAGGCGGTGCGCGAGATGCGTGCAAAAATGCTGGCAGAGCACCTGGGGAACGACGCCAATGATGAGCTAACGGGTGGAATGTTCGACCTGAAGCAGGCCCGTGGAGGTATCGTCGACATCGAATTTATGGTTCAATTTGCGCTTCTGGCCCAGTCCCATCAGTATCCCGGCTTGACCCGCTGGACGGACAATATTCGACTTCTCGATGCGCTGGCCGAATTCGGCGTGCTGTCGGTTGACGAAAAAGTAGAATTACAGGATGCGTACCGGGACTATCGGGCGGCCGCTCACCGACTGCAGTTGCAACAACGACCGGGACTGGTCCCGGCCGAGGAATTTGCCGCGCAGCGAGCAGCGGTTCGTGCTGTCTGGAAGCGTTTATTGGGCGCACTATAGGGTTGTGGGTCACCCGTGATATGAACAATTGAGGAGCTGTTGAATGTCGTTTGCTGATCGCGATGGTACTATCTGGTTTGACGGGGAGTTGGTTCCCTGGCGGGATGCCAAAGTACATGTGCTGACCCATACCCTGCACTATGGCATGGGAGTGTTTGAGGGGGTGCGCGCTTACCACACCGAAAATAATGGCACCGCCATTTTCCGTCTCAAGGAGCACACCAATCGCCTGTTTGATTCCGCCAAGATTATCGGACTGTCGTTGCCTTTTGATCGCGATACCTTAAATGAAGCGCAACGGCTGGTGGTGCGCGAGAACAATTTAAAGGAGGCTTACCTGCGCCCCATGGCCTTCCTTGGTTCCGAGGCGATGGGTCTGCGCGCCGACGGCTTGAGTACCCATGTGATTGTGGCGTCCTGGGCCTGGCCCTCCTATATGAGCCCGGACGCCCTTGAAAAGGGCATTCGAATTAAAACGTCGTCCTACACCCGTCACCACGTGAACATTACCCTGTGCAAGGCCAAGGCCAATGGCAACTACATGAATTCCATGCTGGCGCTGCGCGAAGCTCTGCACTGCGGCTACGACGAAGCGCTGCTGCTGGACCCCGAGGGCTACGTGGCGGAAGGTAGTGGCGAAAATTTTTTCCTGGTAAAAGACGGTGTGCTGTACACCCCGGAGCTGACTTCCTGCCTTAACGGCATTACCCGCGCCACCGTAATCCAGTTGTCCGCGGAGCTCGGTTACGAGGTGCGGGAAAAGCGCATCACCCGGGATGAAGTGTATATCGCCGACGAGGCCTTTTTTACCGGCACGGCCGCCGAAGTGCTGCCGATTCGAGAAATGGATAATCGGGTCATTGGCAGTGGTGCGCGCGGGCCGCTTACCGAGCAGTTACAGAGCCTGTACTTTGACGCGGTGCGGGGGCGAAATAGCGCCCATCCCGAGTGGTTAACGGCTGTCGCAGACTGACGCGGAGCGCAATGTATGGGTATCGGGTGGCCGGCTAAACAATGACCGGTGAGTCCGTGGGTCAATCGCGGTTACTCGTCATAGGCCCTTCCTGGGTGGGCGATATGGTCATGGCCCAGGCGCTGTTTAGCGCACTCAAAACACAATTCCCCGACAGCGCCATCGATGTACTCGCGCCGGCCTGGAGTGGCCCGTTACTGGCGCGCATGCCGCAGGTCAACGCTGCTATTTCGATGCCGCTAGGTCACGGCGAGCTGAGGTTGGCGGCCCGTTGGCGGTTGGCGCAAACCCTGCGCGCCCGCGGTTACCGTCGCGCTCTGGTGCTGCCCAATTCGTTTAAATCCGCGCTGATCCCCCTGTTTGCTGGCATTCCGGTGCGCACCGGATGGCGCGGAGAAATGCGCTTTGGCTTGCTTAACGATATTCGTTTGCTCGACAAAAAACGCTATCCGTTGATGGTGCAGAGATTTGTGGCGCTGGCCTACGCGGACCGCGCGGCGTTACCCGAGGCTATGCCCCGGCCGCAGCTAACAGCGGATAGGGCACGCCTCCCCGATCTCTATAAGCGCCTGGGTTTGCGGGCCGACCAGCCGGTTCTGGCGCTTTGTCCCGGCGCCGAATTCGGCCCCGCAAAACGCTGGCCCGCTCGCCATTTTGCCGCCGTCGCACAGGAGTACATCGAGCGCGGCTGGCAGGTTTGGCTGTTGGGTTCGAATAATGACCGGTCGGTGGCCGATCAGGTGATCGCCAGCCTGCCGACGGCGAGTCAATCCCGAGCCAGTAATCTTGCCGGGCGTACCGAGTTGGAGGACGTTATTGATTTGCTGGCTGTGGCGGGCGCGGTGGTCAGTAACGATTCAGGGTTGATGCATATCGCCGCGGCGCTGCAACGCCCGCTGGTAGCGGTGTACGGCTCCAGTTCGCCGGCTTTTACGCCACCCCTGGGGGATAATGTGGCGGTGCTGTCCATTGCGGTGGATTGTGGCCCCTGTTTTAAAAG
>JAYODD010000025.1:0-15719 GCA_038106145.1 Gammaproteobacteria bacterium
AGCGCACGTAGACACTACACAGGAGAAAGCACTACTTACGCGAAGGTACTACAGCAGTAACCGTGTTCGGGAACCTTGCCGCGTCAGCAGCGGTTTTGGCCGCGAAAACCTGGTAGGCACGAGTGGACTCGAACCACCGACCCCCACCATGTCAAGGTGGTGCTCTAACCAGCTGAGCTACGTGCCTGCTGCGAGGGCGCGTAATGTAGCAGCGCACCCCGTATTTGACAAGTGCCGGCGCCGATGCGGGAAACTAACAGCCACCGCAACCGCCGATTCCAACCCCCAGTTCCAGCAACCCGTAACCGATGCGGCCATCGGATAACTGGTACTCAAAAGCGCCTTCGTTCAGTAAATAGCCGTCAAAGGGCCAGTGACACACGGCCATGCGAACCGCATTCAATTGATAGTGGGTGCCTTGATCGTCCGTCGCGCTTATCTCCGCGGACATCGCTTTACCCTCGCTGTTCAGCTCGGTGACGTAGCTGTCCAGGGTCAGGGGGCGCACCACTTTACCGTCAAATGCCCAGCATAAGTCGGCATGACGGCCGTCAACAAAATGGATGCGCAAAATGCCCAGCGCCGTATTGTCTTCAAATACCGGCCACGCCAGTTCGTGGTGGGAAAACGCGCTCCAGTTGCGTATCCCCGTGGAATGATCCCGATTTCCGAAACCCTCTACCTGCCACTCCCGTTCGCGCAAGCGTATGTTTCCGGTTACGCGCCCCGCCTGCTCCAGATGGAACCCCGTGGCGGAATTTTCAGCCTGGCCTGCCATCGCGTTGTGGGCCGGCATAATGGCTTCCCAGGCGATGTCGATCTTTAACGGCGTTAACTCGTCGTTAAATGTAACCTGGTAGCGACGCAATAACTCAAGCGCCTGATAGCTGACCCCGCCTAGCGCCAGCCCGGTATCTATATCGCCTTCGGGTAATGGCAGGTGGTGCCAGGCCCGGTTGTAAACTTCGCGGCCGCCGACCGCGAGCAACACGCTCACATTAGCCTTCCCCTGATTGGGATAAATACCAATCCGCGTGAAAAAGGCGATGTCCTGTTCCGGATCATAGAGATTGAAATACCAGCTCTCTCCCCATAGCGGATCATCGCTACTCGGAGCGTGACGTTTATCATCTTCTGGCGTTAGCACGGAATGTCCTCCTCAGCAGTCCAACCAGTTTTTTAATTAGTTTTCGGTGTCACCAACCGTATAATCGCCAGAACGCTTCTCGGTCAGCCCTGGCTAACGGGTAAACCTGCGTACTAGCTGTTGTCTGGCATCTTTACTCAGGCGTAGTTCCTGGGTTAAAAAATTATCGGTCGAACCGGCCACATTTTCCATCACCTGCCAGGCGGTCTCAAGGTAAATTGCGCGCGCATCGAGGATTGGAATAATAATTTCCCGATCAAAAGGAATCCCCTGAGAATCGAACATGTGTTCAAACTTTTTTATCGACGCCCCGAGATCAGCGTACGCGCTGGAGGAGATCAGGTAGTCTTCGCGCACATCCGCCGATGGTACCCCCAGCGCCTCAAGCAGCAACGCGGACGCGATTCCGGCACGGTCCTTGCCGAACGAACACATCACCAGAACATTACCCTGGGTTTCCAGCATATGGCTGAACATGGCGCGGTAACCGGGTATCTCCTCCCGTGTGAGCTCCCGATACCGATCCATCATAATCTGTTCCGCGCCCGGTGCGGTCAGCCCTTCCTGCAGCAACATGGACCACAAATTTTCCACGCTTGCGACCAGCATACCCAATGGTATCAATCGCTAGACGCTCGAACGCGGTCCGATCAGTCGCGGTATCGAGATGCAGAAACCCCGATCGATACAGGCGATCACCTGCCGTGGTGCTACCGCCAGCGGCACGATACCCACCCATATGGCGAAAGTTCATCGTATTGCCAAAGGTAAAAAACCGATTCACTAACGCTGCTCCTGGACTGTAGAAGAAAATGTACTCAAATTACCGCGGATACACAGCTTACCGCGCTACCATCCCTGGAGAACAAGGGGATTGAGCAAGCGCTGCCGATGTTACCACGCGCCAATGGTACTCAGAACAGTACCATTTACACCAAATTTTGCCGGTTGAGACTTGCTTGTCCGGCTTTTTAACGCTAATAATAGCTCTCGACACCTGACACACCGCGTTAAAGACGTTGTTTGACGCCAGCCACCTCGCTTTTGCGGGCAGGCTATTGGTCTCTCGACCGACGACTGGTTCCTCCGGTGTGCTAAAACAACAATCACAATGGGACTTGACTAGCATTTGCCCTGTTAGCGGGACTCGTGGGAGAACATAATATGATCACAGAGCAGGACGTCTTTTTCCATCCACCCACCTCCGACGACCCTACCTGGGCTGAAACCAACTATTTTGGGTTCTACGTCCCCGGCGAACCCCTGCATGTCAGTGTCTATGTGCAAACCAAACCCAACCTTGGCGCAGTTTTGTCCAGCGTGACCTGCGTGGATGGTTTTTCCAACGCGCCCCACGAGGTGCTTTATTCCGACTGCCATGTGCATCTGCCTATGCCCAAAGGCAATCTCGATGACTACCAGCTTGCCAACGGTCTGGCTATTACTTGCACCAAACCGGTGATGGATTACCACATTCGCTTCGACGGCGGCGAAGGCGTGTCCCTCGACGTTAACTATCAGGGGCTAATGGCGCCCTATGATATTCACGATCCCGACATGGATGCTCTGGCAAATGCGGCGATCAAGGGCGACAACGTTAGCAATCACGCCTATGCAGGGCACTGGGATCAATCGGGCCGCGTGACCGGAACCTGCAATATCCGCGGCAAACAATACGCAATCGACTGCGTTTCCAGCATGGATCACAGCTGGGGATTACGGGGCGAGAGGCAACTGAAAAATTTTTGCTGGATGAATGCCAATTTCGAAAACGATACCAGCATTCACTGCATTTATCTGGTCGACCCAAATCAAATCGACCGCTACCCCGCCATCGTGCACGGCTATGTTCGGGAGGGCAGCAAAGTCTATGGCATAAAATCGGGCTCCGGGAAAATATTGCGCGATGGCTACCTGCACAGATTTTTTGAGTTGCAGGTCGAAGATGTACGCGGAAAAGTTCACCGCTTTACCGGCACGCCCCTGACCGCCAACCCGTGGCTGGCCTGGCCCCTGATGTACCTCGCGCACGCTTTTGTGCGCTGGGACATGGCGGGCACAATCGGTTACGGGGAAGTACAGGACCTGTGCAAGGAAGAATTTAACGCCAGGCCTGCATAACGTCAGCAAACCCCTCGCTACTCGTGAGCACAACGCCTGATTAACAAATCGCGTTTCACGTTCTGGAGAAATTTGAATGGGCCCCGAAATTTCACAATTTCTGTCCGGCATGAAAAAAACCATCGAGCAGGTGGTTATACCTAACCTGAGCGATCGTTTCGCCCAGGAACAGGCGGGAATCATCGCCGCCACACTGGGCTTTCTGGGGACCGTTCAGGATAAAGTTTTTCACTATGAGCTGCTGGAAAATTCCCAATACAAGGGTATTCTTCAGGAAGTTACCGATTTATTTACACAACAGAAAGATACGCCACGGACAATAAAAGACGTGCTGGAGAAGATTCACAAACACTTCGCCGACGACAAACCAGGGGACGCCGTCTATTTGCGCCCTTACACCTATATCCGGGCGAGTAATGAAGTAATGAAAGAACTTCTGTGCGAACTGATTCAGCAACAACCCGCGATGCCGGACTCACTGCGCGGCAGTTTTGAAGCCGTTCTGAAACCTTTTCTCAAGAGTATCGAAATGCGGGAGCGCTCCTGGGTAAAAGCATTGGGTTTTGACCCCGAGGCAACACAGCAACCGGATATAGACAATCTGCTGTACAGCGAAGGTTACCTGAATATCAAAAACCACGCGTAATTCGCGTGCGCCACACAATAAGACAAACAGGCAAAGGCAAGGTCCATGAGTAATTTTTACACCCCAACTCTGGCGCAACGAGCACACCCCTCCCCACAGTGGATAAAACAGATCCGACAGCGCTTCCCGCTGGAAAAAACTCTCGATGCCGTCCTCACCAAAAAATTAACTAATCGCGGCGCCAACCAGGAGCATAATACCGATTTCACCAATCTCGGGACGCAACTGCTCGATTATCTCAGGCAGGCGACCGACCAAAATGATATTGTCATCGAGCAGTTACGCCGACTCTCCGGGGGTGCGTCAAAAGAGCAATTCACCTTCCATTTAACATGGCAACAGCCCTCGGGTAAACGCGCGACAAAAAAGATGATTTTGCGCATGGACCCCAGCGAATCCATCGTAGAGACCCATCGTCTGCGAGAGTCCGAAATTCTCACAGCCATGTGCGGCGAAGTTCCAGTACCGGAGGTCTACTGGACCGATGCCGACGGCGATTTTCTCGGGCACCCATTTCTTATCGCCGGTTTTCTGGAAGGTACTGTGCAACCGGAGGGTGGTGATAAGGCCAGTGGCCTCGGAATGTATTTCGATCCGGAGTTGAGGATCGGCTTGCAGGATCAGTTTGTCAGGCATCTCGCCAAAATTCACACCATTGACTGGCAAAAAAAATCCCTGCCCTCGTTCGACAAGCCAGCTGCAAAAACTATTCAGGCAAATGAGTGGTCCCTGGGCTGGTGGGAGAGAGTGTGGCAGGAAGACGCCATTGAAGCCCATCCAGTGGTGGAAAATGCCGCGCTGTGGTTACGGGAAAATATGCCTGTCGTGGAAAAGCCTGTGATTGTTCACGGTGACTATCGATCCGGCAATTTTATGTATACCGACGACCATAAAATCAATGCCATACTCGACTGGGAACTGTGTCACATCGGCGACTTTCACGAGGATCTGGCCTACACCACCAGCCCCATTTTAGGAACGCCGCAACCCGACGGCAGCGTATTAACCAGTGGATTACTTGGCAAACAGGAGTTTTTGGAAAAATATCAGCGCTATAGTGGTCACGTCGTGGATCCCGGACGACTTTTTTACTTCGATGTCTTTTCTTACTACAAGGTATCCGTGATCGCCGTGGCGACCAGCCTGCGGGTAGCCCAGGGTCGCAAAACCCACCTCGATGCCATGATGAATTTGCTGAGCGGTTTTGGCTATGTCGGTATCTCAGCACTACAGCGCCTGCTGGATAAGGCCTGATTATGCAAGCCGCATTGCTTGACGGAAAAAGTAGCTGGTATTTTCCGACCACCCACTCCTTTTCAGGGCTGGAATCGAGGAATGACTGACTATACCCCGACACTGGTTAACCGCAGCGCGCCGACCGAGCAGTGGATTGCAGACGTACGCGCACGCTATACGGTTGAACGTAGTGTGGATGAAGTGTTTACCCGCAAACTACGCCGACGTCTTGAACCCGGCCAGCACACGATGGACTTTAGCGGCCTGGAGGGTCGTCTGCTTTCTTTTTTGCGGAACGAAACTTCGCAGCAGGACCTAACCATCGCCAACCTGCAACGTTTACCCGGGGGAGCTTCGAAGGAACAATTTGTATTCGATTTAACCTGGCGCGCTGAAGCTGGAGACGCTGAAACCCGGCGCTTGATGATTCGTATGGATCCCAGTGAATCTGTGGTTGAAACTCATCGGCTGCGCGAATATCAGGTGTTGCGAGCCATGTGGGGTGAAGTGCCGGTACCCGAGGTGCTGTGGATCGATGCAAACGGGGACAAGCTCGGCCATCCGGCGCTGATTGCGGGTTTTATCGAAGGCAGCGTCAAACCGCCAGCCGAACCCGGCGCGGGTCAAAAAATCAGCGGTGTAGGGATGTACTTCAATCCCTCATTGCGCGCCGCTCTGGCGCACCAATTCGTCGATACACTCGCCACTATCCACGCCGTGGACTGGCGCAGCAAAGAGCTGTCCACCTTCGATATTCCCCCACCGGCATCCACCCGAGCGAATCAAACTGCTATCGGTTTATGGGAGCGCGCATGGAACGAAGACACGCTATCGGCACACCCGGTGATGGAACGGGCGTTAATCTGGTTGAAGGAGAATATGCCAACTGTTGAAACTCCCGTGATCGTGCACGGGGATTATCGCAGTGGTAATTTTATGTTTTCTGACCAGTTGATTATTAACGCGATCTTTGACTGGGAACTTGCCTATCTGGGTGACTATCACGACGATCTGGCCTGGGCCAGCCTGAAAATTTTCGGCGGTAACGATGAAACTGGAAATTTACTTGCCAGCAGCCTGCTGTCCACGGAAGATTTTCTCGCCCGCTACGAACTGACGAGCGGTCGCAAAGTGGATGCAAAAAAACTGTTCTATTACCGCGTTTTTTCCTACTACAAAATGTCGGTTATCACGGCGGCCACCAGTTTACGGGTTGCCCACGGGCGCCGCACCCACCTCGACGCGATGATGAATCTGGCCAGCGGCCTCGGTTACGTGTGCCTTGCCGAGCTCAACAAACTGCTGGATAGCGCCTGAATCAGGCAGCGAGGTTGGCCCGCAACCGTTTTTTATCAATTTTCCCGATCGGTGTCAGCGGAATTTGCGCAATAATTTCTATGCGTTTTGGTACCTTGTACGGAGCTAGCTGTTCCTTACAGAACGCCGTAATTTCTTCAATCAAATTCCCCTGGTTGGCCAACTTGCCCCGTTCAGTTAACTGGACAAACAAATTCACCACGTCGTTACCAGGCCGTTTTGGATCGGGTACGCCCACGACCGCGGCCAGTTCCACACAGGGCAGTTCGGCAAGCTTGCCCTCTACTTCCACCGAAAACACCTTGTACCCGCCCACAATTAACATATCTTTACTGCGGTCACAGATAGTGACGTAACCGTCCTCATCCATCTTTGCCACATCACCGGTGAGAAACCACCGCTGGCCATCCATTTCGCGCATGGAACGCGCCGTTTCCCCGGGTAGATGTCGGTACCCTTTCATCACCTGTGGGCCCGAAATAGCCAGCTCTCCCGGCTCGCCGAGAGGAACTTCGGTAGTTTTGGTTTCTACATCGAGAAATTTGACATCGGTATCGAATACTGGAATACCTACCGTGCCCTGTTTGACAAGGCCAGGCGGATTCACGGTAATCAAGGGGCTGGTTTCCGTCATACCATAACATTCCACCACCCGCCCCTTGCCAATGATTGCCTCCAGCTTTTCCATTTGTTCGAGCGGAAACGGCGCTGCACCGGAAAAACCTATTTTGAGTTGACTGAAATCAAGTTGAGCAAAACTGGGATGATCCATCAACATCTGGTACAGGGTGGGAACGTTGCACATTAACGTCGGCGGCGACTGACGCATCGTCGCGACAATATGTTCGATGTTGCGCGGGTCGGGAAACAGGTGGTAGCAACCCCTGTTGCGCAGTGTCAACAGCGCAACGAACAAACCCGCCACATGGAAAAGCGGAAAGGCGGAAAACACGTTTTCGATATCTTTCTCAAAACCGAGAAACGCGCCGCCAAGCGCCGTGTTAGTGAGCATATTGCCAAGGGTCAACTGGGCACCCTTGGGCTTGCCCGTAGTGCCGCCGGTATATTGAATAAAAATGGTGTCGTCAAAACTGACTGGCGTGTAGACGCGCTGATTACCGGCAGTTGCGATTGCCGCGAGGAACGATTCGATCCTGACCCCCGGTAATTCTACTAACGAATCGCTACGTTTAGTTTGGCTCTCAGCCTGCCCCCGCTGAGTGGACAATAAATCACCCGCGCCGGTGATAACGACAGCGCGCAGGCCCGCAACCTGCCCGGCAATTTTGGGCAGTGTATTGGTCGCCAGAGCGTCCAGTGTCACCAAAATGGAAATATCGGCATCGTTGATCTGATAGACAATTTCCGGCGCTGTAAGCAGTGGCGACACCCCCGACACCGCGCAGCCCGTTTTCCATGCGGCCAGCATTGCCACCACATACTGGGGTATATTGGGCATATTAATCCCGACCGTATCCCCCTGTTTGAGCCCTGCCCCCAGAAAAACATTGGCCAGCCGATTGGCCAGACCATCGAGCTCGGCGTAACTGATAATACGCCCCATATAGGCCAATGCGGGCGCATCGGGACGCTGTTGTCCAGCCTGTTCGATGATCGACGACAGCGGAGTCTCCACCAGAGGTGGTAACTCGTAGGATAGTTTTGCGTACGTACGGTGCCAGGGTCTGGTCTGAGTGCGTTTCGGTGGTGCCTTTTTCATAGTTATCACCCCTTTTGTTTTATATCTCACCCCACTTATCCATCGCCTACTGCTCACCTCCTGGCGATACCGTGAAAACGACGGGTTCGACCGCCGCGCCTCCGCCCGGCCAGCGACTGTCTGTCGCGCCAAAGCGGATTGCACCGTCGGAGGCGATACTCTGGCTTCTGCCGATCACCCGAGGGGTTGCTTCGACCTGATGGCCCATCGCCCGTAACGCGGTTATGGTATCCGGGCTGATACCCGTTTCCCAAAATATAGTGTCCGGCAACCACTGATGATGAATACGCGGCGCAGCGGTCGCTTGCGCGATATTCATGTCAAAATCCAGCGTATTCAGTAACACTTGCAGGACGATGGTGATGATCGTACTGCCACCGGGGCTGCCCGTCGCCAACACGGGCTTACCGTTTTTAAAGACCAGTGTCGGCGTCATGGACGACAGAGGTCGTTTACCCCCGGCGATGGCATTGGCTTCGTCCCCCACCAGCCCGTAGGCATTGGGTACCCCAGCGAGGGCGGAAAAATCGTCCATTTCGTTATTGAGCAGAAACCCCGCGCCCGGCACCGAAATGCCACTGCCATAGGAAAAATTCAGGGTATAGGTGTTACTGACCACGTTGCCCTTTTTGTCCCACACGGAGTAATGGGTGGTTTGCGGGCTTTCCGGCATCACTTGCAGCGCGGGGGCGATATCCACGGAGGCGGATGCCTGTTGCAAATTAATTCCGGCGCGTAGTTGCGCGGCATATTTTTTATCGATCAACGCTGTTACGGGGACCGGATGGAAGTCCGGATCGCCCAAATATTTGCTGCGATCCGCATAGGCTCTGCGCATGGCTTCGATCAATCGATGTAAATAGCTGGCGCTATTGTGTCCCAACGCCGACAAATCCCAGCCTTCGAGAATATTCAACATCTGCACCAGATGAACGCCCCCGGACGAGGGCGGCGGCATAGAGACAATGTCATAGCCGCGATAGGTCCCGCTGACCGGCGTTCGTTCCACGACACGGTAATTCGCCAGATCCTGGTGTGTAATTAACCCCCGCCCCTTGTCCATCTCCGCCACCAGTTTATCGGCGGTCTCTCCGCGATAAAAACCGTCAACACCCCGTGCAGCAATCAAGCGGAGTGTGTGTGCCAGATCCCGTTGCCGCCAACGTGTACCCACCGCTGGTGGATTACCATCGGGGGCGAGGAAATACTTCGCGGAGGCGGGATTGCGCGCCAACCGTCCCTGCGCCTGCTGCAGGGAAAAAACCAGAGGATAGTTGACCTCGATGCCTTTTTCGGCCAGGTCTATGGCCGGCTGCATGACATCTGCCAGTGGCAACGTGCCGTATTTATCGAGAACGTGCAGCAATCCGGCCACGGTGCCGGGCACGCCGGCGGACAAATGGCTAAACCGAGCCTTATCGGTATTGACCACGTCATCTTCGACAAACAGACGGGCATGGGCCGCGGCCGGCGCCATTTCGCGATAATCCACCGCAACGGTGCGTTTTTCATGGGCAAGGTAAATCATCATAAATCCCCCGCCGCCGATATTGCCGGCCTGCGGGAGAGTCACCGCGAGGGCAAATCCGGTGGCGACCGCGGCGTCGACGGCATTGCCTCCTTGAGCCAGAATTTTCGCACCGGTCTGGCTCGCCACCATTTCCTGGGAAACCACCATCCCCTGAGCGCTGTACTCCGGATGAAAAGGCGCCCGGAAATCGATAATGGCCGGCTCGCTCGCGAGACCATTGCCGCACCAACTCAAAAATAAGACGAACCAGCAAAGGCGACGTGCACCACGCATATACTTCACTCCGGTTTTAGGTTTACCCATGCACCATAGTATCCGGCCAGGTGTTGAGCTTTGAGTAAAACATGCTATAACTAATTCCTCGGTAACCCAAACGTTTATAGTCGGCCTCTGGCAATCCTGTGTAATTAAACTTCCAGTGGTTCTGGAACGTGATTATGGAAAACATAGATTTTTTTACCGTGGACGTGGAGCAGGTTGACTGGCTGCAATCGCTGGCTGTGATCCGGACGATTCGCCAGACCGTTTTCGTGGACGAACAGGGTGTTCCGCAGGAATTGGCGGTTGATGAGCAAGACCCAATGGCACAGCACTGGATCGCCTATAACGAAGCCAGCCAGCCGGTCGGGGTGGCGCGCCTGGCGGATTATCAAATAGGTCGGATGGCAGTACTCAAGCCTTTTCGCGACAAAGGCGTCGGATCGGCCATTTTACGCCGCATATTGAAGCTGGCCACCGACACCAGTCTGGATCACCTGCAGCTCAATGCCCAGCTTCACGCAGTGCCATTTTACGCAGGTGTAGGGTTCGAGGTGTGCGGGGCGCAATTCGAGGAAGCCGGTATTCCCCACCTGCCGATGAAACTGGATTTAGGACGATTTAGCGCTACCCGTCCAATCCCCGAACCCGTGGATATCGATCCATCCGCACGCGTTCGCATTCCCCTCGATAATGCCGAAGAATTCCGTGAGCATGCCCTATTGCTCGCTGGCAGAGCGCAGCGGGAAATTCGCATCTTCAGTGCGCGGCTCGATCCGGCCATATACGACCATGCAGAATTCTCCGAGCGCCTGTTCGAGTTCGCAACGGCCCACGCCAGCGCAAAAATTTATCTGCTGGTCCGCGATGTTCAGTGGCTGGTTCAGCACAGTCATCGCTTACTGGCGCTCTACGCACGGCTGCCGAGCCGCGTCGAAATTCGCGCGCTGAATCCAGGTACGCATACCCTGCACAGCGATTTTATGCTGATCGACAGGGAAGCCATACTCTACAATCAAAGCGCTGACCGCTATATCGGTTACGCGCAACTGGACGCGCCGCGCATTGCCGCAGAGCTGGCGCTGGACTTCGACAACCTGTGGGAGAACAGCGCGCCCGACCCAGAATTTCGCGATATGCGACTCTAGTTCGGAAGCGTTCAGCTACAACTGCCGTAGCGTGCCTTGGCGGCGCGGCGGCTCGCATGCAGAACCGGCTCGGTATACCCGGACGGTTGTGCGCAACCCTTGAAAATAAGGTCGCATGCCGCGTTAAACGCAATATTATTCTCCAGATCCGTGGCCAGCGGACGATATGCGCTGTCCCCGGCATTTTGCTGATCAACCACCGTAGCCATACGCCGCAGCGTCTGCATGACCTGATCCGTCGAGCACAGGCCGTGGCGCAACCAGTTCGCGATATGCTGACTGGAGATCCGCAGGGTCGCGCGGTCTTCCATCAGCCCAATATTATTGATATCCGGCACCTTGGAGCAGCCTATACCCTGATCCACCCAGCGCACCACGTACCCTAAAATACCCTGTACATTGTTATCCAGCTCCGCCTGAATGTCCGCCGCCGTCAAGCTTGATCGATCCAGATAAAGTGGTAACTGGAGAATATCGTCGAGCTGCGCACGAGGTAATTCGGCCATTATTTCCTGCTGCCGGGCGGCCACGTCCACCTGGTGATAATGCAGCACGTGTAGTGTCGCCGCGGTGGGGGATGGGACCCAGGCGCAACTGGCACCCGCCTGGGGATGGGCCCGTTTGGCCCGGTACATGGCCGCCATCAGATCCGGCATGGCCCACATCCCCTTGCCGATTTGTGCACGCCCCCGCAAACCGGCAGCCAATCCGATGTCCACGTTCCAGTCCTCGTAGGATTTGATCCAGGGCTGATCCTTCATATGCTCCTTGCGCACCACGGGGCCGGCTTCCATCGACGTATGAATCTCATCGCCGGTGCGATCCAGAAATCCGGTGTTGATAAAAATTAGTCGCTCCCGCGCTTCGCGAATACAGGCCTTCAGGTTTACCGTGGTGCGGCGTTCCTCGTCCATCACGCCTATTTTCAGGGTGTTCGGCGCCAAACCAAGGGCCTGCTCTACCCGCGCGAATAAAGCCACGGTGAAGGCCACTTCGTCGGGGCCGTGCAATTTGGGTTTGACAATATAGATACTGCCTTCACGACTGTTTCTGATGGCTTTCTTACCCAACAAATCGTGTTTGGCGATCAGGCTGGTTACCATGGCATCGAGAATTCCCTCCGGAATTTCGGCGCCATTTTTGTCGAGCACCGCGTCGGTATTCATTAACAGCCCTACATTGCGCACCAGCATAAGACTGCGGCCGGGCAGGGTTATCGGCTTCCCGGCGGGATCCAGATAGGTGCGATCTTCCGCCAGCCTGCGCACAAACTCATCGCCGCCCTTGGTGACGGTTTCCTCGAGATCACCCTGCATTAATCCCAACCAGTTGCGATACACCAGCACCTTGTCACTGGCGTCCACCGCGGCCACCGAGTCTTCGCAATCCTGAATGGTGGTAATCGCCGACTCGAGTAGCAAATCCTTTACTCCGGCAGGGTCGTCGCGCCCTATGGCATGGTCGCGGTCGATCTGAATTTCGATGTGCAATCCGTGGTTTCGCAATAACACTGCCCGTGGTGTTTGCTGCGAACCGTTATAACCTACAAATTGATGTGGAGTTCGCAACGTGGTTACTGCATCGTCGTTGAGCTTGACGCACAATTGAGCACCGTCCACGAAATACTGTCGGGCATCCCGGTGGCTGCCTGCCACCAACGGCGCCACCTGATCGAGAAAGTCGCGCGCAAATTCAATCACCCGCGCACCACGCACCGGGTTATAGTTCCCGCCACGGGTCGCCCCATTGTCCTCGGCGATAATATCGGTGCCGTAGAGCGCGTCGTAGAGGCTGCCCCAGCGGGCGTTGGCCGCGTTCAGGGCATAGCGGGCGTTAGTCACCGGCACCACCAGTTGGGGCCCCGCCAGGCTGGCTATCTCGGCATCAACAGCGGTGGTGGTAATCTGAAAATTCTCGCCCTCGGGTACCAAATATCCAATTTCAGTGAGGAACGCTTTGTAGGCATCGGCATCGACAGCCGCCACGCCCCGCGCCCGATGCCACTCATCTATTTTTGCCTGCAGGGTTTCGCGCACCGTCAACAGGGCGCGATTACGCGGTGCAAATTCGTCAATAATCTCCGCCAAAGCGCTCCAGAAGTCTTCCGCGGCAACACCGCTATCCGGCAATACATCGTCGGTAATTAACCGATACAGTGCTTCGGCTATGTGCAATCCGCTTACCTGAATACGCTGACCCATATCTTGCTTCCACTCTTCAGTAATTCAAAAATGCCCTGGCCCGCCGCGCGCAAACTTTCTGCCGCCCGGCCATGTGGCCCTTACTATCGTCGATCGCGCATGTTGCTGGCGATCCCAGCTTGCCACGCTGACGCCACTGCGACAGGAGGAGCATTCTAGGGTCAACATCCACCTTTGGCTAATTTATGGTTTTTATCCTCGCTATACATGGGGCGAATAGTCCTGGTTACACTCCGGCCGCCACTTCCACGATCAGACGCCGCAACCACTGGTGCGCCGGGTTGTGCTGTAACAGCGGGCTCCAGGCCATCTTGAGCTCAAATGGGGGAATCTCAAAAGGTGGGGGTTTAATCACCACCCTTGGATTGCGGCGCTGTAGCTCCGCCAGTTTAGTGGGTACAGTGACAATCAAATCCCGCTGCTCGGCAAGGAGGGCTGCGGCCTGATAATGTCGGGTAAACACGGTGATTTCACGTTTTTTGCCCTGCCGTCGCAGGGCCTCGTCAACCCAGCCAAGTCGCTGCGAATCCTGTGGGTTCATCCCCACCCCGGCCCCCATGCCAGTTTTACTCACCCACACATGACGGCCTTGCAGGTAGGTCGACAGGTCGAAGCTATCCCGTATCGGATTATTTTTACTCAGCAAACACGCGTAGGTGTCCTGCCAGACCGTGGTCTGGTGGAAGGACTGGGGCATACTGTCAAAACGATTGATGACCATATCGACCTTGCCCTGCTCTACGTCCAGAAACGTCACGTCGCTGGGGGTCAAAATATCCAGGGTAATCCCGGGCGCTTCCTTGCGCAGGCGTCGCAGCAACGCCGGGATCAAGGTGGATTCCGCATAATCGCTGGCCATGATACGAAATACCCGATTGGTGGCTGCGGCATCAAATTCCTTGCGGTTTTCCAATGCCTGCTCGACGGCGGCGAGAATCGTACGGATCACCGGTTGTAACTGCACGGCCCGCTCGGTGGGGGTCATCCCTTCACTGGTGCGTACCAGCAACGGATCGTCAAATAAGCTACGCAAACGGCGTAAACTGTTGCTTAACGCGGGCTGACTGATACCCAGGTGTGCAGCGGCCCGGGTGACATTGCGTTCCCGCAGCAGAACATCCAGGCATACCAATAAATTGAGGTCGACGCGGTGAATGTTCATAATTCAGCAATCATATTCATAACACGAATAGCGAAAATAATAACGATAAATTAGCTAAATCATCCCACACTCCTTAAAATCTGCCAACCCTAAATTCTCCGGGCCCGGCTCCAGAGAAGTTAGCGGGGAAAATACCATCGCAACTATTAATCCGTCGTAACTACAAAGGATATTTCGAGATGACTGCTGGCAACTATGATCGCAACGCTGAAATCGCGCGCATTGAAAAAGACTGGGCCGAAAACCCCCGTTGGCAAGGCGTCACCCGGCCCTACAGCGCAGCGGATGTGGTGCGCCTGCGCGGCTCCATCAAAAAGGAAAACACCATTGCTCGCCGCGGTGCCGAGCAACTGTGGTCTTTGGTCAATGGTTCGGCCCGCAAGGGTTACGTCAACTGTCTGGGCGCACTGACCGGCGGTCAGGCGGTACAGCAGGTAAAAGCGGGTATAGAAGCCATTTATCTGTCTGGCTGGCAGGTAGCAGCGGATAACAATGCGGGCATGACCATGTACCCCGACCAATCCCTGTACCCGGCCAATTCGGTCCCGGCGGTGGTGCAACGTATTAACAACGCTTTTTCCCGCGCGGACCAGATTCAGTGGGGCAAGAACCTCCAGCCGGGAGAGGCGGGCCATGTGGACTATTTTGTACCTATCGTCGCCGACGCGGAGGCCGGATTTGGCGGCGTACTGAATGCGTACGAATTAATGAAGGGCATGATCGATGCGGGCGCCGCCGGCGTACACTTTGAAGATCAACTGGCATCGGTAAAAAAATGCGGCCATATGGGTGGCAAGGTACTGGTGCCCACTCAGGAAGCTATTCAAAAACTGATCGCCGCTCGCCTTGCCGCGGATGTTGCCGACGTCCCGACCATTGTGCTGGCGCGCACCGACGCCAATGCCGCGGATTTGTTGACCTCCGATTGCGACGACCGGGACAAGCCCTACGTAACCGGAGAGCGTACGCCGGAAGGTTTTTATCGGGTACGGGCGGGACTCGATCAGGCTATCGACCGCGGCCTGTCCTACGCCCCCTATGCGGATTTGCTGTGGTGTGAAACGGCAACGCCAAGTCTAGAAGAAGCCCAGCGCTTTGCCGATGCCATTCATGCCAAATATCCCGATCAACTGCTGGCGTACAACTGCTCGCCCTCTTTCAACTGGAAGAAAAATCTGGATGACGCCACCATCGCCAAATTCCAGCAGGAACTGAGTAATATGGGCTACAAG
>JAYODD010000025.1:15729-21431 GCA_038106145.1 Gammaproteobacteria bacterium
GGCTACAAGTATCAGTTCATTACATTGGCTGGTATTCATAACAAGTGGTACAACATGTACGATCTGGCCCACAGCTATGCCCGCGGGGAAGGCATGAAACATTATGTTGAAAAGGTACAGGAGCCGGAGTTTGCCGCCGCCAGCCGTGGTTATACATTCGTTTCCCACCAGCAGGAAGTAGGCACCGGTTACTTCGACGACATGACCACCGTTATTCAGGGGGGCCAGTCATCGGTTACTGCGCTCACCGGATCCACGGAAGAACAACAGTTTTAAAGAACTAAATCGTGAGTAAAAAAAAGCCGCCCTCGGGCGGCTTTTTTGTTGCCTGAAGCAAACGTTGCTCAGGTCTCAAGCTTTCGTTACTATCAAGACAGTCAATAAAACAAAGTAACTATTGCGAACTATCCGCTCAAGTCGGACAGCAATCTGCGGGGAACATAATGAAACTAATGTATTTCCATCTCATGCCGTATATGGACCTGCCAGAGGATTTTGCACAAAAACATGAATCGGTGTGGGTCGATGTGAATTCGAAATTGTTTGACCCGCGCAAAGCCCACCATATGTACCACGAATTCATCAGCGAGCTGGAACACGCGGACGCGGTCGGGTTTGACGCCATCTGTGTTAATGAGCACCACTCCAACGCCTACGGCATGATGCCCTCGCCTAATTTACTGGCATCGGCGCTGGCGCGCTCCACCACGGATGCCGCACTATGCGTGATGGGTAATTCGCTGGCCCTGTATAACCCGCCGACCCGGGTCGCGGAAGAATTCGCGATGCTCGATTGCCTGTCCGGAGGCCGCTTGATCGCAGGCTTTCCCGTGGGAACCCCCATGGACACCTGCTATGCCTATGGCCAAAATCCCAGTCAGTTGCGCCAGCGCTACCACGAAGCTCACGATTTAATTATGCGCTGCTGGAGTGAAACTGATCCCTTTGCTTTTCACGGCCGTTTTAATCAGCAGCGTTACGTGAACCCCTGGCCAAGGCCGCTCCAGCAACCCCATCCACCGGTGTGGATTCCCGGCGGTGGCGCGGTGGAAACCTGGCGCTGGTGCGCCGATGTGGATTACGTCTATGCCTACCTGTCCTATTATGGCTACCTGGCCGGACAGGCTACGATGCAGGGTTTCTGGCAGGAAATGAAAAATCTTGGCAAAGAACCCAACCCCTTTCGCGCCGCTTTTTTGCAATTTGTGGGCGTGGCGGAAACCGAGCAGGAAGCCCTCGATCTGTACCGCGAACCAGCGGAATATTTTTATAATCGCTCCCTGAAAGTGTCGCCCAAATACGTTGCGCCGCCCGGCTATATGACCGAAGCCACCTTGCGCGCCCGCGCGCAATCCCAGGTGGCCAAGCTGGCCGGACAAACTGCCGGCGCCGATGCCGCTGGTGCTGGAGCGGCAAAGGTTGAAAGTGGCGGCGGTCCGCCCAGCTTCGAAGAAATGGTCGAAAAGGGTTTTGTGGTGATCGGCTCCCCGGATCAGGTGGCGGAAAAACTGACCACCGCCATCAAGGATCTGCATTTCGGTAATCTGATGGTATTGCTCCAATACGGCAATATGAGACGCGATCTGGCGACCTACAACACCGATATGTTTGCCAAATACGTACGCCCACAAATCGAACATATTTTTGAAAATGAATGGGAACATCATTGGTGGCCCAAACCCATGTCGGCGGCTGAAAGGGTTGGGGGGAAATCAGCATGAACAATTCCACCTTGAAAACCTCTTTTGTCACCGTCAATGGCGCCCGGCACCGGGTGTGGGAAAAAGGGTCCGGTAAACCCCTGGGGTTTTTGGCGGGCATCGGCGGGCGACCAAAATGGTTACCCCTGTTCGATCGCCTAGCGCAACACTATCGCGTGATAGTCCCGGCCCTGCCCGGTTTTCCCGGCGCCGAACCGGGACATCTGCTCCTCGACGATAATTCAGACTGGATTTGCGCAACTCTGGATTTACTGGAACAAAGCGGCCTGGGCGGAGCGGATATGATCGGTGCCTGTCTCGGCGGCAGCTTGCTGGTGGATATCGCGGCGCACTCACCCCACAGTGTCGGGCGCCTGGCACTTATCGCACCCTTCGGTCTGTATCTCGACGCCCAGCCCTTGCCAGATTTTTTTGCGCAGACTTTTTCCCAACAGAAAAAATTATTATGCCATCGCGAACACGCGTTTGAAGAAGCTTTTGCGCCACCGGAAAATGAGGCCGACGTGGAAGAGTGGGAGGTCCTGCGTTATCGCGGCATGGAAGCCGCGGCGCGTTACCTGTGGCCTTTCGGCGACCGCAGCCTGGCAAAAAGGTTACACCGCGTCACCCATGACACCCTCTTAATCTGGGGCAAGGACGATAAAATCATTCCCCCGGACTACGCCGCGGCGTTTGCTAACGGTATCAGCGGCGCCACGCAAACCCTGTTAATCGACAATGCCGGGCACCTGGCAGATATCGATCAGACAGACGCAGTCGCTGAAGCGCTATTAGCGCATTTTAATCCTGGTTAGCGCGATGGCGCCAACTCAAGTTAGGGGCAACGCCCTGGCGGACGCTATAACACCATTACTGTCGGCGTACACATACTCGCCCGGTCGAAATGTGACACCGCCAAAGGTTACGGGGATATTAACGTCGCCGATGCCCCGTTTCTCCGTTTTCAACGGGATCGCAGCGAGCGCCTGCACACCTAAATCGAGTTGTGATATGGCACTGACATCGCGGATGCAGCCGTAAACAATCACGCCTTCCCAGCGATTTTTGACTGCACTCTCCGCAATCATATCCCCCAGCAGAGCCCGGCGCAGGGATCCTCCGCCATCCACCACCAGTACCTTACCCTGGCCCGGCGTAGCAAGTGTTTCCTTCACCAGGGAGTTATCCTCAAAACACTTAACTGTCACGATTTCCCCGCCAAACCCCTCGCGGCCGCCAAAATTGGATAACATCGGTTCCAGCACATTGATCAGGTCGGGGTGGCGGTCACATAACTCCGGCGTAATATCGCAAACGGTGGTGGTAGCGGTCATGGTCCAACTCCCGGCAAAAAAATCTGTGGTCAAGGGTGATGTGCAAAAGGAAGGATTATACGAGAAAATACCCGCCGTTTACCCGTCCATAACTGTCATAATCGTCGCCAGGTATGTCCCTGTAGCCATCGTAACGAATAGGATTGATGACCGACATTCAGGATTTCCCCTATCCGGCCAATGCCGCGCAGGTGTTCGAGCAAATTCGTACCCTGCCCTCTCCGGTGTGGCTCGATAGCGGCAAGCCACGCTCCCTGCAGGGACGCTTCGATATTATCAGCGCTGCGCCCCAGCAAATCCTCGAAACCCGCGAAGGCATCACCCGGATCAGCGGACCGCGGGTGGCCACCATAGAGTCGTGTGCAAACCCCTTCGTACTCGCTCAGCAAGTGCTGGACAGCATCGAGCATTGCGATTACCACGCTACTGCGCTGCCTTTTACTGGAGGACTAATCGGTACTTTTGGTTATCATCTGGACCACACCAGTGGTCCGACAGCGACTGCAATTGATGCAGTTGATTTTCCCGACATGCGTCTCGGCCTGTATCTGTGGGGAATTATTATCAATCATCAAACCCGCCAGGCCTGGCGCGTATTCCATTCCGCCTGTCCAGCGCCTTTGCGCGCCGCGGTGACAGCCTTAACCGGAAAAGATTTACAAAAAAAAATTCATAGTGACGAAGGAAGTTCTGCTTCAGGTTTTCGTCTGACGCACGGTTTTCGCCCGTCTACGGACAAGGCCACGTATTTGCAATCACTGTCCCGTATCAAACGCTATATTGCCGCCGGGGATTGTTATCAGGTCAATTACGCGCAACATTTTAGCGCCACTTACCGGGGCGACCCCTGGTGCGCCTACCAGCACCTGCGCAACGTATTGCCGTCCCCCTTCAGCGCCTACCTGGAGTGGGACGAGCGAGCCGTACTCAGCTTTTCGCCGGAGCGGTTCCTGAAAGTCGCTGACGGTATTGTCGAAACCAAACCCATCAAAGGCACGGCGCGGCGGGGGCAGACAGTGTGGGAGGACGAAGAAGCGGCGATTCAGTTATTAAACAGTAATAAAGACCGGGCCGAAAACCTGATGATCGTGGATTTACTGCGCAATGATATCGGCCGCTCCTGCGCGCCGGGCAGTATTCGCGTACCGAAACTGTTCGCGTTGGAAAGCTTCGCCAATGTTCATCATCTGGTGAGCACGGTAACGGGTCGTCTATGCGCAGACGAGACGCCGTTGCGTCTGTTGCGCAACTGCTTTCCCGGCGGATCAATTACCGGAGCGCCGAAAAAACGGGCCATGGAAGTAATTAACGAACTGGAAACCTTGAAACGCAGTCTCTACTGCGGCAGCATTGGCTACATTTCCAGCAACGGCCGCATGGATACCAGTATTGTGATCCGCACCTTGCTGGCGGATGGTGAGCGTATGCACTGCTGGAGCGGCAGCGGTATCGTCGCCGACTCGGATGCGGAAACCGAGTATCAGGAAGTCATCGCCAAAGTGGGAATGCTGCTCGACGCCCTGAAGAGCTTGTAGCCGTGTATCAGAGAGTCAATTCCCGCTCGCTGGCGTTGATAAATGCCTGTTTCAAGTCGGGGTAACCGTACACTGCGGGAAATTGTGGAAACTCCGCCACCACATTGTCCGGCGCCGAAAATAAAATACCCGCGTCGGCTTCCCTCAGCATGGTGGTGTCGTTATAGGAATCACCAGCGGCAATAACCCGGTAATACAGGCTCTTAAACGCCAGCACCGCCTGGCGTTTCGGATTGGCCTGGCGCAAGCGGTAATCGGTCACTCGACCATCACTGGCCACTGACAGCCTGTGGCACAGCAACGTGGGGAACCCCAACTGGCGCATCAATGGCTGGGAAAACTCGTAGAAAGTATCGGACAGAATCACCACCTGGAACCGCTCCCGCAGCCAGTCGACAAATTCGACGGCTCCCTCAAGGGGGCTCAGGTCGGCTATCACTTCCTGAATCTGTGGCAGCCCCAAACCATGTTCGCGCAGAATCTCCAGCCGTTGCGACATCAGCACGTCGTAGTCGGGAATATCCCGGGTGGTGGCTTTCAGCGCATCTATACCCGTCTGTTCCGCGAAGGCGATCCAGATTTCCGGAACCAGCACCCCTTCCAGATCGAGGCAGGCAATTTCCACGGCTAGCTCCTTGCAACACAAAAAAGAGCGCTACTTTACCGATTTCACCTGCCCCGCGCAAACCTCCCGTTGGCGTCGAAAAAAAGATAAATACATTATAAGAATATAAATGCTAATTCTTTTTGGTATTTTTATGGCCTTGCTATAGTGCGCACCATAAAGCTGCCCGATCTGGGCCAGCAGCCTCCAGGAATTGCAGGGATTGATACCATGAATACAAAAACAGCGAATTTGTCTGTGTACGATATTGAAACCGGACTCGCCGCGGAAACCCCGCAAACAATTCTAGCCCACGCGTTGCAGCAGTTCGACAATATCGCGATTTCGTTTAGTGGCGCAGAGGATGTAGTGCTGGTGGATATGGCCCACAAAATCCGCCCCGATGTGCAGATTTTTTCCCTCGACACCGGACGTTTGCACCCGCAAACCTACCGCTTTATCGAAACGGTGCGGACTCACTATGGTGTCACTATCGAGTTGCTGTCACCAGATGCCCAGGCGGTACAGA
>JAYODD010000012.1:0-29092 GCA_038106145.1 Gammaproteobacteria bacterium
CGTCGGGCTCATAACCCGAAGGTCGTAGGTTCAAATCCTGCCCCCGCTACCAAATTCGCGTCCTGTTGGGCGCGCACGAGGAGCCCCTGTTAACAGGGGCTTTTTGTTAATGGGCCCGGTGGCCCATTTTTTATTGCTGGATTGGTGATGGCATGACCGCTAGGCACGACAAGTTGTGGACCCTGGCGCAGACGGCGGTGAGCGCGATGGACTGCGAGTTGTGGGGCGTTGAGTTTTCCGGTGCTGGCAAGCACAGCGTGCTGCGAGTGTACATCGACAAGGAGGGCGGTGTCGGAATTGAGGATTGCGCAAATGTCAGTCGGCAGCTCGACGGCGTGCTGGATGTGGAAGACCCCGTCGCCGGTGAATACACCCTTGAGGTGTCTTCGCCAGGGCTGGATCGACCTTTGTTTGAACTGGCGCACTATGAAAAATATATTGGCGCCGAACTAGCATTGCAATTGCGTTTGCCGTATGAAGGTCGGCGCAAGTTCAAAGGGCGGCTCAAAGGTCTGGAGAACACGGATATTGTGTTGGAAATGGATAATCACGAGTATCTGTTTCCGATTGAGAGTATTGAAAGAGCGCGTATTGTTCCGCATTTTTAATGGACAGCTGGCGAGCGTTTGGCAAGGCTGGTGTGGAAGAGAGGTATATTGTCAGATTGGTGGCAATGGCTGCCTGAATAACAGAGTGCAGGTTGAGCGTAGTAATTGAGAGGCGGACGGATGAACAAAGAAATTTTGCTGGTTGCCGAGGCAGTATCCAACGAAAAAGGTGTGTCCGAGGAAGTAATCTTCGAGGCGATCGAAGAAGCGTTGGCGATGGCGACGAAAAAGCGTTACGACGAGGATTCGAACATTCGCGTGGTGATTGATCGCGCCAGCGGCGATTACGAAACCTTCCGCTGGTGGGAGGTGATGGACGACGACACACTGGCCGAACTCGGTACCCAGTTCACCCTGCAGGAAGCCCATGAAAAGGACCCGTCGCTACAGGCTGGGCAGATTTATCAAGAGCAGGTAGAGAACGTCGGTTTTGGACGCATCGCCGCGCAAACTGCCAAACAGGTGATCGTGCAAAAAGTGCGCGATGCGGAGCGCGAACTGGTCATGGAAAAATACCGGGACCGGGTCGGCGAACTGATGAGCGGTACGGTCAAGAAAGTGACCCGCGAACATATCGTCGTCGACCTGGGCGACAATGCCGAGGGTATGCTGTCCCGCGAAGATCTGGTGGGACGGGAAGTATTTCGGGTCAACGATCGGGTGCGCGCTATTTTGCAGTCGCTGCGCACCGAAGGACGCGGGCCACAATTGCAATTGAGTCGTGCCAGTCGCGAAATGTTGATCGAACTGTTTCGTATTGAAGTGCCCGAGGTCGCTGAGCAGGTGATCGAAATTCGCGCTGCGGCGCGAGATCCTGGGTCGCGGGCAAAAATTGCCGTTAAAACCAATGACGGGCGCATTGATCCGGTGGGAGCTTGCGTGGGCATGCGCGGCGCACGGGTACAGGCAGTGTCCAACGAACTCGATGGGGAGCGAATCGACATTGTGTTGTGGGACGATAACCCCGCGCAGTTGGTGATCAACGCCATGGCCCCGGCGGAAGTGGAGTCGGTGATCGTGGACGAAGACAATCACACCATGGACGTGGCGGTGGCCGAGGACAATCTTGCTCAGGCGATTGGCAAGGGCGGACAGAATGTGCGCCTGGCCGCGGAATTGTCGGGCTGGAACATCAATGTCATGACCTCCGAAGAAGTCGAGGCCAAACAGGAAGAAGAGCAGGGCGGCATTGTCGCTACGTTTATGAATCAGCTCGACATCGATGAAGACGTCGCGGTGGTGCTGGTCGAAGAAGGCTTCACCTCCCTTGAGGAAGTGGCCTACGTGCCGTTGGAGGAGATGCTGAACATCGAAGGGTTTGATGAAGATATTGCCACCGAATTGCGCAATCGCGCCAAGAACGCCCTGTTGACCCAGGCGCTGGCGACGGAAGAGCACAAAATCCCGCCAGCGGAAGATTTACTGAACATGGAAGGCATGGATCAGGCACTAGCCTACCAGTTGTCGGCCAGGGGCATTGTGACCATGGAAGATCTGGCCGAACAGGCGGTAGACGATTTGCTGGAAATCGAAGGGCTGGACTCCGAACGAGCCGGAGCGCTGATTATGACTGCCCGTGCGCCCTGGTTTGCCTGAAATCCCGCTGGAAATGGCGTGGCTGTGACACCGGGGAAGTGTGAACAAATGAGGAATACTGATGGCTGAAGTTACCGTACGTCAACTTGCCGATTTAGTGGGCGCGTCCGTGGACCGCCTGCTCAAACAGATGCAGGAAGCTGAGCTGCCGCACACGTCGGCGGACGAAGTGGTATCTGATGCTGAAAAACAGAAACTGTTGAGTTATCTGAAAGGCCTGCATGGTGAGCAGGCCCGCGAGCCGAAAAAAATCACGTTGCGCCGTAAAAGTGTCAGCACCCTGAAGGCGGGGGCGGGGCGCAAGACGGTTAATGTCGAAGTCCGCAAAAAGCGTACTTACGTAAAACGCGATGCGGAAGGCGTCGATGAGACGGCCGCCGCTGACATCGCGCCCGAGCAGGCAACGAGTGCCCCGCGCGCGTTGAGTGACGACGTTGAAGCTCGCCGCGTGGCGGCTATCGAAGCTCGTCGCAAAGCAGAGGAAGAAAGTAAACAGCGGGAGCAGGAAGCACAACAGGCCAAGGAGGCAGAGCAGAAAAAGGATGGCAAGCCCGCCAAACACGCTGAAAAGCCCGTTAAGGAAGCGCCCGCGCACGTCGATAGCGAGTCGAAGTACACTAAAAAACGTGAAAAGCTCGATGATGACGAGGATAAGCCGAAAAAGAAAAAAGCCCTCAAACCAGGTCGCAAACAACGGCCGGATGAGTTAATCAAGGAAATTGAAGTCGATGTTGACGAGGACGCGGAAGCCAAACCGCGCCTCAAGTCCGCCAAAGTGGTACGCATCGAAAACAAACATGTTTTCCGTCGCCCGGTTGAAAAAACCGTCCTTGAAATAGAATTGCCCGAGTCGCTTACCGTGGGCGAACTTGCACAGCGTCTGAATATTAAGGCTGTCGCGGTGATTCGCGAGTTGATGAAAATGGGCACCATGGCCACCGTCAATGAAGCCATCGATCAGGATACCGCCTGTCTGGTGGTGGAAGAGTTGGGTCACAAGTTTGTGCGGGTATCGGCCAACGCCATCGAGGACGAATTGCGCGCGGCGCTGGCGTTTGAAGGCGTCGCAGAGGCGCGTGCGCCGGTGGTGACGGTGATGGGTCACGTCGACCACGGTAAAACCTCGCTACTGGATTGTATCCGCAAAAGCACCGTGGCGGCCGGCGAAGCCGGTGGTATCACGCAACACATCGGCGCCTACCACGTCGATACCCCCAAGGGCATGATTACGTTCCTCGATACCCCAGGTCACGCGGCATTTACCGCCATGCGTGCACGCGGCGCCAGGGCGACGGATGTGGTTATTCTGGTGGTTGCCGCCGATGACGGTGTGATGCCGCAGACCGAAGAAGCGATCAAACACGCGCGGGCTGCCGAAGTGCCGATCGTGGTGGCGGTTAATAAAATAGACAAGGAGGGCGCAGATCCCGAGCGCGTCACCAACGAACTGTCGGCCCAGGGCGTTATCCCCGAGGAGTGGGGTGGCGATACCCAGTTTGTGCGGGTCTCCGCGCACACCCAGGAGGGCATTGACAGCCTGCTGGAGGCGGTGTTGTTACAGGCTGAATTACTGGAATTGTCGGCGCCCCGGGATGTACCGGCGCGCGGTGTGATTGTGGAAGCCCGTGTCGAAAAAGGTCGCGGGGTTGTGGCCACCGCGCTGGTGCAGGCGGGTACCCTGCGCAAGGGCGATCTGGTACTGGCGGGGGAGAGTGTCGGTAAAATTCGCGCCATGCTGGATGAGAATGGCAAAGCGGTAAACGAAGCCGGCCCCTCCATTCCGGTTGAAATTCTGGGTCTGGATGTCACCCCGGCCGCCGGTGACGAGTTTGCGGTTATGGCGGACGAACGCAAGGCCCGTGAAGTCGCGGAATTTCGTCAGAACAAGAGTCGTCAGGCGCGGGTGCAGTCGCAACAGAGCGTCAATCTCGCAAATGCGTTCGCGACGTTTGAAGGGGCCGGTAAAAAGACCCTGCCAGTGCTGGTTAAAGCGGATGTGCGGGGTTCACTGGAGGCTATTCTGTCTGCCCTCGCCGAGTACAGCAACGACGAGGTGGCGGTCAACATCGTTACCTCTGGCGTGGGTGGACTCACCGAGTCGGATATCAACCTCGCCGTGACCACTGGCGCGATTGTACTGGGCTTCAACGTTCGCGCCGAAGCGGGCGCGCGCCGTCTCGCGGAAAAGGAAGGCGTCTCGATTCGCTATTACAGCGTCATCTACAACCTGCTCGACGATGTTAAACAGGCACTGTCCGGCATGTTGGCCCCGGAGATACGCGAGGAAATTCTGGGCATTGCCGAAGTACGCGACGTGTTTGGTTCGCCCAAGTACGGGCAGATTGCCGGCTGCATGGTGGTTGAAGGGACCGTGCAGCGCAGCAAACCCATTCGCGTGCTGCGCGACAGTGTGGTGATTTTTCAGGGCGCCCTCGAATCCCTGCGCCGTTTCAAAGACGATGTGAACGAAGTGCGCAATGGTACCGAGTGCGGCATCGGCGTCAAAGATTACAACGACGTCAGGCCCGGTGACCAGATCGAAGTGTACGAAGTGCACGAGGTTGCCCGGCAACTGTAGGCGAAAAAACCATGCCGAGAGAATTTAGCCGTGCCGACCGGGTGGCCGATGCCATCCAGCGCGAGCTCGCTGCATTGATTCGCGCGGAATTGCGCGACCCTCGGGTGGGCATCGTGAACGTCACCGGGGTAGAGGTCAGTCGCGACCTGGCCGTGGCCAAAGTGTATGTAAGTTTTGTCGCGCTGCCGGGTCAGCAAACAGCTACTGCGCAGGAGGATGTTTCCCGCACAGCGAGTGCCAGCGCGGGTGCGCGTGGGGAGTCCGGCGCGGAACAGGCAGGTGTCGATGCTCTGAACGGCGCTGCGGGATTCCTGCGCACCCTGCTGGTCAAGCAGATACAGCTGCGTATTGCTCCCACCCTGAAATTTATCTACGACGCTACGGGCGAGCGCGGACAACACCTGTCGGCCCTGATCGATCGCGCCGTTGCCGCGGATCGCAAGCACGGCCACGACGATCCCGCGAACAGCGGCAGGGAGCACTGATTTGGCGCGGGCACGCAACCGGGGCCGGCAGGTCAACGGTATATTGATACTCGATAAACCCGTGGGCCTGACCTCCAATCAGGCCCTGCAACAGGTCAAGCGACTGTTGGTGGCCGCCAAGGCAGGCCACACCGGTAGCCTCGATCCACTGGCGACGGGCGTATTGCCCATTTGCTTCGGGGAAGCCACCAAATTTACGCAGTTTTTACTCGAGGCGGACAAGGTATATCGCAGCACTGTGCGCTTTGGCGAAGCCACCAACACGGGCGATGCCGACGGCGAAGTGATTGCTCGGTGCAGCGCTGCGGCGTTAACCGCGCAGCAGGTGGAAACAGCGTTGCGCGAGTTTCGCGGCGACATTCAGCAGATTCCGTCCATGTTTTCCGCGTTGAAGCAGGGCGGGCAACCGCTCTACAAGCTGGCGCGTCAGGGAATTGAAGTGGAACGGGAAGCGCGCACCGTAACCGTCCACGAATTTAATCTGCTGGCATTTCGCCCCGGCGAACTGGCGGAAGCCGACGTGGAAATACGGTGCAGCAAGGGTACCTATGTGCGCACCCTCGCGGAAGATCTGGGCGCGGCACTTGGTTGCGGCGCCCATGTGCGGCAGTTGCGTCGCACCCAGGCCGGCCCGTTTACGGAGACTGACGCCGTTACCCTGGCGCAACTGGAAGCCCTGCGCGGGGAGCGGCGCGCCGAGGAGCTGGACTTTTTGCTGCGCCCGGTGGACGCGGCGGTGGGTGATCTGGACGCCGTGGAATTACCCGCCAATATGGCGTGGTACTTCCGGCGCGGTCAGGCGGTTATGGCCGCCCAGGTCTATCGCCACGGCGCGGAAGGCGATATAGTGCGCATCTTCGAAGCTGACGGCCCGTTTTTGGGCGTTGGCGAGGTTCTGGACGACGGTCGCGTCAAGCCCCGTCGTCTGGTAGTGAGCGCGTAGCGACCGGCCCTGCGGCGGTTGGCGCTTCAGTACGGTGCCGGGCAATAACGTTATTGTCCGGTTTTTTGTCAGGCAGCCTGTAAATATGCGCGGGTTTGCCCGAGTCACATTGCATATTGGAGAAATATCATGGCACTGAGTGCACAAGAGAAATCTGCGATCGTCAGCGACAACGCCCGTGCAGAGGGCGACACCGGCTCCCCCGAAGTTCAAGTGGCGCTACTGACTGCAAATATCAACAAACTGCAAAGTCATTTCGACAGCAACAAAAAAGATCACCACTCCCGACGCGGTCTGATTCGCATGGTGAATCAGCGTCGCAAGTTGCTGGATTACCTGAAGAGCAAAGATGCCGAACGTTACGGCCAACTGATCAAAAAATTAGGTCTGCGTCGTTAATTCATTCATAGCAGCGGTCCCAGGTGGGACCGCTGGCACAAAACAATAGGTGAAAATTGTGAATCCCGTTATCAAATCGTTTCAATACGGTAATCATACCGTCACGTTAGAAACTGGCCGCATTGCGCGCCAGGCCACCGGTGCGGTGTTGTGCACCATGGACGACACCTCCGTGCTGTGTACCGTAGTCGGCGCCAAAAGCGCCCGCGAGGGGCAGGATTTTTTCCCGCTCACGGTCAACTACCAGGAAAAGGCCTACGCCGCCGGTAAAATCCCCGGGGGGTTTTTCAAGCGCGAAGGGCGCCCCTCCGAAAAGGAAACCCTGACCAGCCGTCTGATCGATCGCCCCATCCGCCCGCTGTTTCCGGAAGGCTTCAAAAACGAAGTACAAATCATCGTTACCGTGATGTCGGCCAACAAAAACATCGACCCGGATATTCCCTCGTTGATTGGGGCATCCGCTGCGCTGGCGATTTCCGGATTGCCATTTAACGGCCCGATTGCCGCCGCGCGCGTCGGTTACAACCCCACCGCTGGCTACCTGTTAAATCCCACCTACTCTGAACTGGTCGACTCGCAACTGGACATGGTGGTGGCAGGGACTCGCGATGCGGTGCTGATGGTGGAATCCGAAGCCCGTGAGTTGCCCGAAGATCTGATGCTGGGGGCGGTATTGTACGCTCACCAGGAAATGCAGGCGGCGATTCACGCCATCGACGATCTGGTGCGCGATGCGGGTAAACCGCGCTGGGACTGGCAGCCGGCGCCCAGTAATGTGGCCCTCGTAGAAGCGCTCAAGGCCCAGGTTGGCAGCGATGTCGAGGCGGCCTACAGCATCACCGATAAACAACAGCGCAGCGCTCGCCTGACCGAGTTGCGCGACCAGGCGGTGCAAAGTCTCGCCGTGGTCGGTGGCAATACCAGCGAAGACGACGTGCGCGACGCCTTCAAAAAACTGGAAAAGAAAATTGTGCGCGGTCGAATTATTCGCGGCGAACCGCGCATTGACGGTCGCGACGGTAAAACCGTGCGCCCGATCGCGGTTGAAGTTGGCGTGCTGCCCAAAACCCACGGCTCGGCGTTGTTTACCCGCGGCGAAACCCAGGCCATAGTGGTCGCAACACTGGGCTCACTGCGCGACGCGCAACTGATCGACGCCCTCGAAGGTGGGCGCAAAGACCCGTTTATGTTGCACTACAATTTCCCGCCCTATTCAGTGGGTGAATGTGGCCGCGTCGGCTTTACCAGCCGTCGCGAAACCGGTCACGGCCGTCTGGCCCGCCGCGGTATTGCGGCGGTACTGCCCAGCGCCGACGATTTTCCGTATGCCCTGCGGGTAGTGTCGGAAATTACCGAATCCAACGGTTCCAGCTCCATGGCCTCCGTGTGTGGCACCAGCCTCGCGCTGATGGATGCGGGCGTGGCCCTCAAAGCGCCGGTGGCTGGTATCGCCATGGGCCTGGTGAAAGAAGCCGATGGCTTTGCCGTGCTGACCGATATTCTCGGTGATGAAGATCACCTCGGCGATATGGATTTCAAGGTCGCTGGCACCGCACAGGGTATCACCGCGCTGCAAATGGATATCAAAATTGAAGGCATCACCGAGGAAATTATGGAGATTGCCCTCGCTCAGGCCCTGCAGGCGCGTTTGCACATTCTGGGGGAAATGAACAAGGTGCTTGCCGTGGGTCGTCCGGAAATCGCCGAAAGCGCTCCCCGCTACCACACCCTGAAAATTGATCCGGACAAAATCCGCGATGTGATTGGCAAGGGCGGCGCGACTATTCGCGCTCTCACCGAGGAAACCGGCGCCACCATCGATATCGAAGATGACGGTTCCATTCGCATCTACAGCGACGACCGGGAAGGCCTGGCCAAAGCCATATTCCGTATTGAGGAAATCACCGCCGAGGCGGAAGTGGGCAAAATCTACGACGGCACCGTGGCGCGCATCGTGGATTTCGGCGCATTTGTCACCATCATGCCCGGCACCGACGGCTTGGTGCATATTTCGCAGATCGCCCAGGAACGTGTCAACAAGGTGACCGACTACCTCAGCGAAGGACAGACAGTCAAAGTCAAAGTGATGGACGTTGACGCCCGTGGGCGCATCAAACTGTCCATGAAAGACGTGTCCGTCGAAGAGGGCGGTTTGCCACCCAAAGTGTCAACCGAAGCCAAACCCGAACCGGTCCCGGTGGCCGATGCCCCCGAGGCACCGACCGTCGAGTAAGCGGTTGACAGGCGACAAATAAAACGGGGCTTTTGCCCCGTTTTTTATACCTACAGCTACGACGCCAACGGCAACAACACCAGCTCCAGCGATGGCCGCAGCATCGCCTACACCACCTTCGACAAGGCCGCGAGCATCGTCAAAGGCGGGCACACCACCACCTTCGCCTACGGGCCGGACCGCGCCCGCTACAAACGGGTGGACAGCACTACCAGCGGTGTCACCACCACTTTGTATATCGGTAGCGTGGAAAAAATCACCAAAGCCGACGGCAGCAAAGAGATCAAACGCTACATCGGCGGGGTGGCCATCATGACCCTGGCGCTGGACACCAGCGGCGCCACTCAGAGCAGTAACACCCACTACCTGTACAAAGATCATCTGGGCAGCCTCGACATCATCACCGACGCCGCCGGGCAGATCGTGCAGGAACAGTCCTTCGACGCCTGGGGCCAGCGCCGCGACGCCGTCAACTGGCAAGACCTGCTCAGCGCGCAACTCACCGGCTTCAACCACAGCGTCACCACCCGCGGCTTTACCGGCCACGAGATGCTCGACGAGGTGGGCATCATCCATATGAACGGGCGCATCTACGACCCCAAACTCGGCCGCTTCCTGCAGGCCGATCCGTTTATCCAGGAGCCCACCAATACCCAGAGCCTCAACCGCTACAGCTATGTGCTGAACAATCCGCTGAATGCGACGGATCCGAGTGGGTATGGGTTTATTAAAAAATTTGCTAGCGTTATCGCTGGCGCGATCGGGTTCTTTGTGTGTGGACCGAGCTGTGCGGCTATAGCGGTAAGCGCGGTAACTTACGCTCAAACAGGGTCACTGAAAGCGGCGCTAATAGCGGGAATTTCCACTTACGCATTTGCTTCGATTGGCGGTGACTTCTTCACTAGTGGCGCTTCAATTTTTAGTGAAGCGGGTGCTTTTTTTGTAGGGAAAATGGCTGTTATTGGCGGGATTACTACTGTGTTACAAGGGGGTAAATTTGGTCATGGTTTTGTATCTGCTGGAGTAACCGCCTTTGTTGCCGGGGCTGTCGCAAAGGGAACCCGGTTAGGTAATACTCTTAAAGCCGGTGGGCGTGTCGTGGTTAGGCTCGTTACTGCGGGTACAGTATCCAAGTTAACTGGCGGTAAGTTCGCAAATGGCGCGGCTTACGCGGCATTTTCGGTCGCTATATGCTCAACGGTCGGTGCTGCCCTTAACGCTGCTGAAGGCGTTTCCGGTAATCAAGCATCGCGTCAATCGGAAGCCGCAGCACAGTTATCGGGTATGGAAAAAGCGCTGCGTGTAGTAGGCGGTATATTTAACGCTGCTGTATACGCGGCAAAGACAATCGCAATTGATGTTTATGCGCTGGTGGTTGGTCAAATTGGAGCGCTTTGGACTTTGGGGGAAAATTTGTGGGAAACTGGATATAACCTTTTTTCTGGAGCTCCAATACGGGCGGGAATTAGTTTGATGTCTACGATATATAATTTGATAATACCGAATTATGGGCTATATGGTGGTGCGGGCTGGGGAATGGATCAGTTTGGGGATGATGGACTTCCTAGGCCTCTAAATAGTTTAGACCGCGCTAATTTTTTACACGACGGAGATTTTAATGAGGCTGCATGGGTTAAAAGTGGCTGGTTTGGTGGATCGGGTGATTTAGGCCCTGGCCCAATAGGTTTAGCATACAAACTTCTTGGCACAATTCCTTTTGGTATAAAAGGAGCAATAGACGGGGAGTTTAAAAGTGGCATGTAATTTTCGTGTAAAAGTTTTCTCAATATATATTTTATCAATATTGATAGGTTGCTCCGTTGTAATGGTCCCACCCTACGCGATGGTGTATGACTTTTATTTGTATGACGAAAGCACTAAGCTACAATCGATAGGCTTGAAACGAAAAATGCAAAATGCGTTAGCGCCCATGGGGTTTTCAGTTCGACAAGAAGATAATGTGGGGTTATTTCAGTTTTACATGAATGGGCAGGATATAGCGACAAAATTTCAGTTGATCGAGGGTAGCAAGTCAAAAATAGTGGTTAGTATCCGAATAAGTGAAGAACGAATAAGCGTAGTGGTAAATGATCGTTTAAGTAAAGATGAAACAGATTTTTTCAGGGAAGTTAGGTTGGTTATCGAGTCTGTTTTAAGGAGCCAGTATAAAATAAAAAATATGGAACTTAGGCAAGAAATAAGCTGGTTTACCTAACAGAAATCAAGCAAAATCATAATCAAGGGGTCAGACTGAACCTCCCCCAGTTTAACGGATACTTTAAATTAGCGACAATGTCGCCAAAGGAGTATCCCCATGGTCAACAAAAGAAAGCCTTACAAGACGTACACCCGCGAGTTTAAAATCGAAGCGCTGCGCTTGATGGAAGGGTCCGGCAGGCCACCAGCCGAGATCGCTATGGAGCTAGGTATTCGCCGCAACCAACTCTACAAATGGAAAGAGCAGTTGGCTGGTCAAGGCGACGCGGCCTTTCCCGGTCAGCGCGGTCGCCCGCGTAAGGGCAATCAAAGTGAACTCACGTCACTCAAGCAAGAGAACGAGCGTCTCCGGGAAGAGGTCGAGATATTAAAAAAGGCCGCCGCGTACTTTGCCAGGGATCTCCAGTGAAGTACGCATTTATTAGCGAGCAATGCCGAGATCATTCGGTACTCATACTCTGTCGGGTGATGGGCGTCTCCACCAGTGGTTACTACGCTTGGTGTGCGCGACCAGAAAGCCAGCGCGCACAAACTAATCGTCGGCTATTGACCAAAATACACTGCTTCCACAAGGCCAGCCGTGGCATCTATGGATCACCGCGCATCCATCAGGATTTGTTGTCCTGTGGTGAGCGTGTCGGTATTAACCGCGTTGCCAAATTGATGCAATCTGCGGGCCTACAATCCAGGATGAGCAGGAAGTTCGTGATGACCACCGATTCGAAGCACACACTGGCACCCTCGCCGGATCATCTCCAACGCGACTTCCACAGGACGCAGCAAGATCAAGCCTGGGTATCGGACACCACGTTTATCGCCACCCGGCAAGGCTGGTTGTATCTGGCCGTCGTGTTGGACTTATGTTCCCGCCGGGTCATTGGCTGGTCGATGTCAGACACGAATAACCGGCAACTGGTAGTCGATGCGTTAACCATGGCGATTTGGCGCAGGGGTAAAGCCCGCGAGGTGATCGTACATTCCGACCAGGGCAGCACCTATGCCTCTGGAGCTTATCAACAACTGCTGAAGGACCATGCGTTAACCGGTAGCATGAGCCGTAAAGGTGAGTGCTTGGATAATGCTGTTGCCGAGAGCTTCTTTGGTACGTTGAAAACAGAGTGGGTGGATCACGAAGACTACCCCACCAAATCGATCGCTAAGCAAAGCATTTTTGAGTACATTGAAGTTTTTTACAATCGACAACGCAGACATTCCTATCTGGGCTATATCAGCCCAGTAGAATACGAGAGCAAATGTGCCTCTCAATAAATCAGTCCGTTATTTTGGGGGAAGCTCAGACTCCTTGATAAAATCAAGGGGTCAGACTCCTTGATAATGGATGATGTTGGTGCAAAGATCATAATTCGTAATTCACTGATCTCCAGGGAACGGAATCATGCCTCGTTTGCCACGTTTTGTTATACCCGGCCAACCTCAACACGTGATCCAGCGGGGTAATAACCGCGAAGCTATCTTTTACGCCGAAGGGGATTATCAGTTTTATCTGACGAAACTGTCTGAGGCCGCCGAGAAGCATGGGTGCGAAGTGCACGCCTACGTCCTTATGACCAACCACGTGCATTTGCTGGTAACACCTCAGCAGGATGACAGTATTGCCAAGATGATGCAAAACGTCGGCCGCTACTATGTACAGTACTTTAACCACAGCTACGAGCGTACCGGCACTTTGTGGGAAGGGCGTTATAAGGCGACCTTGATCGACACCGAACAGTATTTGTTGACCTGCATGCGTTATATTGAGCTGAACCCCGTCAGAGCCATTAACATGGCGGGTCATCCGTCAGAATATCCCTGGTCGAGCTATCGATTTAATGCGTTGGGGTATCATGATAAATTGTTAACGCCCCACCTCGAATACGAACGGTTGGGAAAAACGCCTGAGGCGCGGCAAGGGGCTTACCGGCAACTGTTTCGGGCGCACATTCCGGAGAAAACCATCGAAGAGATACGGGAGGCGACGAACAAAGCCTGGGTGTTGGGGAGTGAGCGGTTTAAGCAACGCATACAAAAGCGCCTGGACAGGGCAGTGCAGTCTGTGGGTCATGGCGGTGATCGCAAGTCAGACGCGTACCGTCGCCAAAATCAAGGAGTCTGACCCCTTGATCGAACTGCTCTTTCCATTTGTAGAGTTGGTTGCGGCGAATACCTAGCTCCATAGCGATCTCGGCTGGTGGCCTGCCGGACCCTTCCATCAAGCGCAGCGCTTCGATTTTAAACTCGCGGGTGTACGTCTTGTAAGGCTTTCTTTTGTTGACCATGGGGATACTCCTTTGGCGACATTGTCGCTAATTTAAAGTATCCGTTAAACTGGGGGAGGTTCAGTCTGACCCCTTGATCCGAGGGCTTATTACAATACGCAGCTCGGAAAAGGAACAACATCACAGTACATTGTTAATTGGAAACTTTATACGGGTAATTAAATGTTAAAAGATTGGATGTTTTACATATTAATTTTTATTTTTTTTGCTTCTAATGACATTAGTGCAGAGAGCCTTAATGTAAATGGTTATGAGTGTTCGCGCATTGAAATGACTGGAAATCTCGTCGAGAGTTCTGTGTTAAAAGGCGTTGAAGAAAGCTTTGGTTCTCTCGTTGCGGGAAAGTTGCTGTATAAACAGTCGTCCGGCTATTGCGTTCCAACGAATGAGACTTATCTGATTCGTATATTGGACGGTGGGTATCCAAAAATATTATTCGCTTTAAATGGACATGCGCCTAGCGCAAAGGTAGCTAAATTAAATGGCGACGATTTCTTGTTCGTCTTCTACTTCGCAGGAGGAAATCAATATGTTTTGCGCCTTTATAGTTTTTGTGATGGGGAGTTAAAGGAAGTAAATAGCCCTGTATTCGCTAGTAATATTAGAAGTATAGAATTAGTTGGCGATACAGTTTCGGTTAAAAACCAAGTGTATCCTGATGGTGGAGAGGCCGTAATCGAGTCTGAGTCCTACCGCTATCAAGATAATAAATTTGTAAAAATCAAGAAAGATGTTTGGAAAAAAAATCAATGAATCAATGGGGTCATACTGAACCTCCCCCAGGTCCCTTGGGTTAACTATTCCCGCAGCCCCGCCTCACGCATTAACGGCATTACCCGTTCGCCGAAAAAAGTGAGTTCCCGATTGTAGTCGAGCCACGACAGGAGCAGCAGGTCGACGCCGACGTCGGCCAGGGCGAGCATGCCATCGACGACCTGTTCAGGGGTGCCCACCAGGGGAAAGCCGCCCCAGCCCGCAATCAGGCGCTCGCGCATGGCCAAAAACGCGCCGGCGGGCATGGACTGACTTTGCACGCCGAACACGTCGATCAGGTGATCTACTGCGACGTCATCCGCGCATTCGACCAGATGGCGATAATCCTTGCGCGCCTCGGCTTCGGTCTCGCGACACACCACCACGGCGTTGGAGATCATGCCCATTTCGCGGCCATAGCTGGCGGCTCGCTTGTGCATATCCGCAATGGACGCGCGGGCATCTTCCAACGAGCTGGCCACGCCGAAACTAAAATCCATATGGCGCGCTGCAAAATCTCTTCCCGCGGGGGACACCCCGGCGTTCATCAGCACCGGGTGCGGTTGCTGCAGGGGTTTGGGTTCCTGATAGCCGTTTTTGATGGTAAAAAACTCCCCGGCGAAGGAGAACTCCCGTTCGGTCCACAATTTTTTGGCCACGGTAACCCACTCGGAGGCATAGCGATAACGGTCGTCGTGGGGCATCTGCTCACCGCCGAACATGTCCATTTCGTCCGAGAACCAGCCGCACACGATGTTGATGCCAAAGCGGCCTTTGGCAATGTGATCAATGGTGGTCGCCTGCTTGGCGGCGAGGATGGGGTGCACGGTAGGGACGTGGGAGGTGGCAAACAGCATAATTTTTTTAGTGACCGCCGCCAGAGCCGCGGCCCAGGTGTACACCTCCATGCAATCCCCGTTGAAATCGGTTGTGCCGCCGAACCCCCGCCACCGGCCGACCGGCACCAGCGCTTCGAGGCCAAAGTGCTCGGCTTTGGTGGCGATTTCAACGTTGTGTTCGAAGGTGGGCACGAAGGTGGTTGCGGCGGTGCTGATGGCGCAGCCGTTGCTGACGTTGGTGCCGAAAATCCCCAGCTTGAGTCGATTACCGTTAAACATCGGGTGACCGGCCTGCCGAGCGCGTTCTTTGGCGTCCTGATTCATCTGGGTTCCCTGTGCCTGACGGCAGGTCACTGCGTAGCTCGGACCTGGCTCGCTGAATAGGGGGTAATAAGCCCTTATTGTTCTGTTTTCCCGGCGCCGCGACCCGGGCAATCTACCGCGCCCGCGCCGGACCCCGCTAATCCTGCTATCAGAAGAATAAAAGGCCATTTTCCCAAAGTCCAGAGCAGGGTGGCGCGTTGCGGCCTGTGATGGGACGTAGCTAGTGCGTATATTTCCACGGGCGAATCGGAGACAATTCCGACCCTGCGGGAAAATTCAGCCGCCGTGGATTATTACTGAGGGGTCCGATCCGTGGTGCATAGATCAGCCAACGATCGGTAATCCATACTGAGGTGCAGCGAACGTGCTCGAAAATATCAACCTGAATGCCGGGCTGCGCAAGGGCCTGGCAACCCTGAATCTCGACGCGCCGACGGCGGTGCAGGCCGAGGCTATTCCCGCGGCTCTCAGGGGCCAGGATTTGTTAATCCGCGCGGAAACCGGTAGCGGTAAAACCCTGGCTTATCTGCTACCCAGTGCACAGCGCGTACTGGCGGGGGACACGCCGCACGGTGCGGGTACGCTGGTGCTGGTGCTGGTGCCCACCCGGGAATTGGCGCGGCAGGTGGAAAAGCACTTTAAGGCGCTGGCAAAAAACACGCGGTTGTTGTCGGGGGTGATTATCGGCGGCAGCAGTACGAAGTTTCAGCAGGCGGTGTTGCGTAAAAATCCGGAGTTTATTATTGCTACGCCGGGGCGGCTGGTGGAATTACTGGCGACGGGCAGTGCGGACCTGGCGTCGCTGCAAACCCTGGTACTGGACGAGGCGGACCGCATGCTGGATATGGGGTTCCGGGAGGATGTGCTGAAGATTATCGCGGCCTGCAACCCCCAGCGCCAGACCCTGTTGTTGTCCGCCACCTTGCGCCACGCCGGCGTAACCCGCATGGCGAAGGCGATCCTGACGGATGCGCGGCGCATCACCCTCGGCGATGAACGCGGTCGGCACAGTCAGATACACCAGCAGGTGATTCTCACCGACGACAGAGCCCACAAGGAGAAAGTGCTAGCGTGGTTGCTGACGGCGCAGGCAACCGCCATTACGGCGGCGGCGCGCGCCGACGCTAATTTAACCAGGGGTGATATCGACCCGGTAGAAACAGGCACGCAAGAACCGATCAACCCACCGGCACAACACAAGGCGCTGGTATTTTCCAATACCCGTATTCAGGCGGATCAGTTGAGTAATTTTTTGCGCTACCACAAATTGCGCGCCGGGGTGTTGCACGGCGAGCTCACCCAGGAAGAGCGCAATCAGGTGGTGACGCTGTTTGCGCAGGGTAAAGTTAATGTGCTGGTGGCCAGCGATGTGGCGGCGCGGGGGCTGGATATCAAGGATATCGATACGGTAATTAACTTCGATATGCCGCGCAACGTGGACGACTACATTCACCGCATCGGGCGCACCGGCCGGGCCGGGCGGCAGGGGTTGGCGATTTCTTTTGTCAGCGCCAACGACTGGAATCTGATGGTGACCATCGAGCGCTATACGGGTGCGGCCTTTGAGCGTCGGGTAATTAAAAATTTAAAGGCCAAATTCAAGGGACCGAAAAAAGTGAAATCCAGCGGCAAGGCCGCCGGCCCGAAAAAGAAAAAAACCAGATTGCAGGACAAAAGCGCAACCCGGCACCGCAACGTCAAGAACAAAGGCAAAAACAAGGGTAAGGCGAGACCGGCAGCGCCGGAGGTCAGTCGCATTGCCGGCGCCACGCCATCGGGCAGTAACGATGGCCGGGCGCCATTGACCCGCAGGACCGCACCGGCCAAACGCAGGCCTGAGTAAGTGCGCCGGGCAACAAAAAATTTGCTGCGGCGTTAATCAGCCTTCCACAAACCCTTTCCAGGTGCCCATGTAGGTGACAAAGGCGTCCCCCAGCCCCTGGTTGCGCAGGTAGCTGGCGGAAACGGGCAGGGGAGTTGGGGTGAACTCCGGGTTTTGCGCGGTTTGCAGGGGAAAATCGTGGTGCAAAATGGCGGCGCGGCCCAACAGTACGAAATCCACGCCAGCGTCCAGACACTGTTGAGCGTCCTCGGGTGTACGTATTTTTCCGGCGACCCCGAGACGCACGTCGCCTCGCTCCAACTCGGTAAAATAAGACAGCAGGCTGCGACCCTGGTACTGCTCGTCCATGGGTTCCTTAAAGACATCCCACAGGGACATATCGATGTAATCCACCCGTGCCTCGCGCATCAATTGCTGGGCGATCTGTTGCACCTCGGGTAACTGCATGCCGAACCGCTCCGGGGACAGGCGCACGCCGAGATTAAAATCCCTGCGGCAGCGCTGACGAATGCCCGCGATAATTTCCTGCAAAACACGCGTGCGGTTTTTCAGGGTGCCGCCGTACTGGTCGTCCCGTTGATTGGTTTCGGCGCTGAGGAAACGGCACAGGATGTAGCCGTGGGCGCCGTGCAGTTCCACGCCGTCAAAACCCGCTGCTTCGGCCCGTTGTGCGGCGCGAATAAAATCGTCGACCAGTTGCGTCACTTCCGCGGTGAGCAAGGCGCGGGCGCCACTTTCTGCATCGGCGGACGGCGCCACCGGGGCGCAACCGATTAGATCGCGGGGCGAGCGCGCGCCGCCGTGGTGCAACTGCGCGATGGCCAGACTGCCGTGGCCTTTAATAGCGCTGGCGAGGCGGGTTAATCCGGGAATATGGTCGTCGGAGAAAATGCCGAGTTGCCCGGCAAAACCCTGTCCCACGGCTTGCACGTGAGCGGCGCAGGTCATGGTCAGGCCAAACCCACCGGCGGCGCGCATGGTGAGCCAATTGAATTCATCGTCCGATAGCTGGCCGTTCAAGTGACTTTGTAAATTGGTGAGGGGCGCCAGCGCGAAGCGGTTGTTCAGGGCGGGGCCGTGTAGAAAGGTCAGCGGTTCAAAGAGTTGTGGCATGCAAATTCCGGGGTGAGTCAGTGGGCGATGAGTGTGTGTGGCTGCTGTGTCCTTAACACCGGAGCAGAAAGATCAATAGTACCTTTATGCAGGGGAGGTTGTCTCTTTGGGGGGCAGCAAATCAAATTCCGCGATGACGGGTAAGTGGTCGCTGGCAATTTTGGCGACCTGGTGGCGACACCCTGCGGCGGAAACGAAGCGCAAATTGCCCCGGTAATAAATACGATCCAGTCCACCCCGCGGCGCAAAGGACGGGTAGGTTTTAATCGGCCGAGTGCGCAGGCGGGTGTCGTGGTCGGTGGCGCAGGTCAGGGACATGCCTTCGACAAACAGTGCCCGTAGCCGCGATAACCAGTCGTTAAAGTCCCCACCCACAATACAGGCCGACGCCAGATGTATGTCGGTAAATTCTTTGGAGCGCATCAACAGGCCCGCCTGGCGTTGTCGTTCCAGGGGCGATAGGCCCAGGTGCAGATTAAAAACCTCGAGGCGGTAAGGCGAATTATCGCCGTGGGGAATCTCGATTCCCGTATGCTGACAGCCGCGGCGCTTGAGGTCGCCGATGGTGAGATTAATATTGCGCTCCCGGACAATGGGGTAGCGGCTCAGGGTGGCATTGCCGTAGCGGCCCTTGCGCAGGCTCACATTGTGGCCGCTGGCGTAATGGGGATAGTCGAGGGCGCTGGCTATTTCCTTCGCCATATCCTGTTCTTTGGAACGGGGCGCGCCCTCGTCGACTTCCTGCAACAGGACAATATGCGGATCGTGATCCCGCAGAATCGACACGATCCGGTCCGGGCGAAAGCGCCGGTCAAGGCCGATGGCGCGGTGAATATTGTAGGTGACAATGCGCAGTTTCAACGGATTGATACCGGGTTAAAAATGTTCGGGCAATTTCCTGTACAGCTTTCTGGCTGTGTGCCAGGCGCCAGCTTACTTGCTGTGGTGGATTATACAGGGGCTGGCCGTTTTGAATGCGGTCCCGTTACCGGGGCCGATCTGCCCAGTACCGGGGTCGATTGCGCCATCCACCGTGCACAAACTGCCAAATTTTTCCGACGTGTGGCCTCCATATAAATTCTACCGGCGGGTAGGTTACAATCGAAGGTGTTATAATTCGCCTGATTTCAGATTAGATCAGTCTGTTAGCCGGGTAAATCGCCGCTCACTTAAGCCCATGTATACCACTGCCGTGGTCGCCACAGGTTGAACGGAATACGTCTTGAGCGGGATCAGTTAAGCCGCCACAGGGCAGCCAACTATTTTAAACTAGCTTCTAAAGGTCGGAGGACCCTATGACCGATGAGAAACAATTTGCCGAGGCTGTAGCCATCGCCAATATTCCCACCCTGTTGATGGTGCTGGTACAACTGAGCGGCGAACGGCGCTGGCTGCAGGATCCTTACCGCCCGCGGCGCCCCCGGGGGGTGGACGATAACGACAGCGGCGGTTTGAGCATCGACATTCAGCAGGAAATCCGCGCCGCCGCCCTGGAAGCCATTCTGGCCTGGAAAAACGGCAAGCCGCCGGCGCTGGAACCGAGCGAACAGGATCTGGTGGAAATGCTGTCCGTGGCCATGGGTGAAAAAGTCCCCGCCGAGTACGGTGGCATGACGTCGGCACAGCTGGGGCAAACGCCTATGCTGTGGGACCACAAGATCGACGTGCCAGAAAACTTTAGCGTGGTGGTGATTGGCGCGGGAGTGTCCGGACTGGTGGCAGCGGTGAATCTGAAAGCCGCGGGCATCCCGTTTAAATTGTTCGAACGCCGTCACTCCGTGGGTGGGGTGTGGCAGGACAACCGTTATCCCGGCGCTGGGGTGGACACTCCCAACCATCTTTACTCCTTTTCTTTCGCGCCCTACGACTGGAGCGCGTATTTCGCGATGCGCGACGAGCTGCACGATTATTTTGATCAGGTGGCTGACGATTTTGATATCAAAAAAGATATTCAATTCGACACGGACGTGGTGTCCGTCGTTTACCGGGAAGGCAGCCAGAGCTGGGATGTAACCGTCAAAGACTCCAGCGGCGCGCAAACCACCCATAACGCCAACATTGTTATCAGCGCCGCGGGCATCTTTAATCCGCCGGCGTTCCCCAAGATTGAAGGGCTCGACAGTTTTGCCGGCGAGAGCTGGCACACTGCGGAATGGCCGGACGACAAAACCATTGCCGGCAAGCGGGTGGTGATGATCGGCAATGGCGCTACTGGCATGCAAATTGGGCCGGAAATACAGCATCAGGTGGAGTCCCTTACCATTTTTCAGCGCGCGCCGCACTGGGCGTCGCCCCACGAGCAATTCCGCAAGTTGGTGCCGGAGCCGGTGCGCTTTTGATTGCGTGAGGTGCCCCTGTAGCGCTGGTGGTACCGTATGCGACTGGGGTGGACCTACAACGACCGGGTTTACCTGTCGCTGTTTAAGGACGAAAACTGGGAACACCCGGAGCGCTCCCTGAATGCGGTCAACGATGCGCACCGCGCCTACTTTACCGACTACATCAAAAGCGAGCTGGGCGATCGTATCGACCTGCTCGACAAGGTGTTGCCCACCTATCCACCCTTCGGCAAACGCCTGTTGATGGACAACGGCTGGTATCGCATGTTGCGCAACCCGAAAGTGACGCTGGTGGATAACCCCATTTTGCGCATCGAGGGCAATCGGGTGATTACCGAGGACGGGAGCAGCTACACAGCGGACGTTATTCTGGTGTCCACCGGCTTTGACGTGCTGAAAATGCTGTCCACCTACGAGCTGGTTGGGCGTGGTGGTGTCAACGTGCGCAAAATCTGGGGCGACGAAGACGCCAGTTCTTACCTGGGTACCGTGATTCCAGGCTTTCCCAATTTTTTCACCCTGTACGGACCAAATCTGCAACCGGGTCACGGTGGCAGTTTGATATTCGTATCCGAAATGCAGGTGCGTTACATCATGGATATGATCGAGAAAATGAACAATCAGGGAATCGGCGCTGTCGAATGCCGCCAGGAAGCCCACGACCGCTATCTCGAAAAAATTAATAAACTGCACGAGAAGATGGTGTGGACCCATCCGGGTATGAGCACCTACTACCGCAACTCAAAGGGCCGTATTGTGGTGAATTCACCCTATCGCAATGTGGATTTTTTTGAGATGACCAAACAGGTGAATATGGACGACTATCTCGTTGAACCGCAACAGGGGTTACAAGCCGGTTAGACACAAGCCCACGCTGGCGGCGAGGAATTTTTTCTTGCTGGCTATAGCGGCAAAAAAAAACGAGGCTTCAGGGCCTCGTTTTTTATGGATATTTTATGCCAGCGGCGAACCACTATTTTGTCAATTATTCCTTCAGGATTCAAAACGATAACCATCTCCGTCGGGTACTATTTTTCCTGCGGTGGGCGTGGCGAAGTGGGTGCCGAGGATGGTGGTTGAGGCATCGCCGAAACGTTGCATAAACGCGATGCGGGTTTTTTCAGCCAGGCTGCTGTCGGTGTCGGCCATATCAATCCAGCCGGGTTTGGCCATCTGCAGGGGGTAGTGAAACATGTCGCCGGTTATCACCGCCTGCTCGCCAGCCGACTGGATCAGTATGCTGACGTGGCCGGGGGTGGGAATCAGACTGACTTCATCGTTGATGCGATGGTTTGCTGCGACCAGATCAACCAGTTGCGCCGCGAAAATCGGTTGCAGCGCGTGTTCCAGGGCGTTACTTTTGTAGGGGTCTTCTTCATCTTTCCAGTATTCCCACTCCGCCGCACCGAACAGATAGCGGGCGTTGGGAAAGGTGGGAATCCAGGTGCCGTTTTACAGGCGGGTGATGGTTACGTTGCCGATCTGCCAGGAGAGGTTTTTATAAAAACGGTCGGTCATCGCACAAGCTCCTTTCTTGTTATTTAATTTTTGTTGTGCCGTCAGATATTAGTGGTCGCCGCCGATTGGCGCGCCCCCGCTAAAGCAGATTAATGGCGTCGGACTCGCCAGATGTGAATGCCACTCACGGGGAGATACTTAACGCGGCAGGTTACCGGCGATAAAATCCTCGAAGTTGGTGGTGTTTAGCACTTTGTCCCCGCGACCCAGGACATCGAACAGATTGCCGTCGACGGCTTGCATACTGAAAAACACCAGGGTGCCTTCGGGTCCGGCGTATTCCATATGCACATCGCCGCCGGGTTTGTTGGCGTAATCCCCGGCCGTGCGGACTTTATGCACGGGCTTGCCGTTTACTACTTCAACGGTGTGGTGCTCGCCCTCGAGAATCAGCGACATACTGTTGCCCAGGTGGCGGTGATAGTGGCAGTAGGAATTGGGCGCCCAGCGGCTGAGGAAGTCGACGGTGCCGGATTTGGGTGATGCACCCAGAATGGCGATGGCATAGTCGATGGGGTAATCGAAGCGTGGGTCGGGACCGAAATGGAGCCACTCAAGGGCGCTGGTATCGAAGTTTGACAGGGGGGTAAATTTCGCGGCGGCTTGATTCATGAGGTGATTATCCTCTTGATTTACTGCGTTTCAGGTGACGGTTTGGTGCTCAGATTAGCACATTTGTGCTTATCTGCCAGTACCGCGGCGACCTGCAGACTAGTACCCCCCCTGGTACAGCGGCTGGCCAGGGGGCGGTCGTGCAGGCGTTTTAATACTTAAATTTGATATCCATTTGCAGGCGATCGTAGTCGGTTTCCAGGTCGCCTTTTTCGTTAATAAAGTAGGTCAGCGCCAGCGACACATTGTTGTCCAGGGCGTAGGCGCCTTTTAGCAAATGGCCCTTGTTGTTGGTGCCGCCGTCGCCGAAGTCTGAATCGGTAATCAGGGCAAAGACCGCATCCGCCTCCAGGTCCTGATAGGCGTACCCAAGTTCCCAACTGCCGGGGTTTTTAGCCTTGCCCAGGGTACCACCCGCTGCCCAGCCGGTGTCGTTGTTGCTGGCGTCCTGATTCTGGACCCAGTCGGCAAACAGACTGGCGGGCAGTCCAGCCAGGGTGAACGTCAGTTCGGCGAATGCCTCCAGCTCTTCGTAATTGTGCTGATAGACCATATCGGGGCCATCCGCGACCAGAGTGTTGCCGAACGAACTGCTGGAATAGAACGGTTTAGCGCCAGCCACGGGAATATCGTAGTAGCCGAGGCCCACGATCAGGCGGGTGCTGTCGCTCAGGGCGGTATGCAGACCAACCTGCGTACCCCAGATACTTTCCGCGTTCTGCTTGCCCGCTTTGTCGTCGCTTTCCAGATACAAAAAGGCACCGTTGGCGAAGAACGCGCCGTTAGCGTAGTTGGCCGCGAGACCTTCGGGGCGGTAGTCGTCATCCCATAGCAGGGCGTGCCCGCCGGGTTTGTAAAATGGCGTTTTGAATTTACCACCGAGTACATGGGTGTTGGCCAGACCGCTCCAGTCAAAGTAGGCCAGGTCCAGATTGATGCCCTTGGAGCTGCCGCCGTTGCCGAAGGTCTGGTTGCTGGACACCGGGTCGTCACTGCCGGAGGCCAGCCCAAAGCCCACCTTCCAGTCCTCGTTGACCTGCGCCTGGGCTTCGATACGCGCCCGCATGCGCGAACGATTGCGGTCCTTGTCGTTGTCCGCATCGTCGATATTTTCGTAGCGGTAGCGGAAATCTCCGTTAACCTGAATGCGCTCGGCCCAGACCAGTTTTTCGTTGGGGGCGGCGGGCAGGCTGGCGGCTTTGGCCAATTCGGCATTGCGTTCGCGCAGCTCCTGATCGCTTTGCTCCAGTTGATTGACACGGGCGGTCAACGCTTCCACCTGTTGAATCAGCCGTTGCACGGTGGTGTCGTCCACCGCGGCGAACGCGCTGGAGGTGATCGCCATCAGGCTTACGAGCAGGGCTCCCCGAGCGCTCCGGGAGCTGCGATTTTTGGCGACGTTGGTTGGTCGGTGTTTCATACACTGCATCCTCTTGATGATCAAAGGGTGGGGCACTACCCCGAGTGTCCAGTGGTGCGTCGGAGTGAGTTTGCCTTGCTACAGGGCTGTTACAAACTGGCTGGGCCAACGGGTCACGGCTGGCGCAACGGCAAGTAACCGGAACGGGTAAAAACGGGCGACAGTATATCGCAGTGATGTTCCGCCACAAAAGGTGGGGGTGTTCCCACGTCGAGTCCGTTAGCGGGCGGGTAGTTCGTGGGCCAGTAACCAGCGCTTGGTGTCGAGGCCACCGGCAAAGCCGGTCAGGGCGCCATTACTGCCGATTATACGGTGACAGGGCACGACTATGGGCAGGGGGTTTTTACTGTTGGCCATCCCCACCGCCCGCGCCGCGGTGGGTTTGCCGATGGCGGTGGCGATCGCCCCGTAACTGGCGGTGGCGCCGTAGGGTATGGCGCGTAATTGCGTCCACACGGTTTTTTGGAATGCGGTACCCTGCGGCGCCAGAGTCAGGTCGAATACCCGGAGGTTTCCCGTGAAATAGGCACTCAGTTGCTCCAGCGCCTGTTGGACAAAAAGATTGGCGCGGGCGTTAGCAGGGAGCGGTGCTGCCTGCGCCGTCCTTTTTTGATTGGGAAACCTGATTGCGGTCAGTCCTTGATCAGTGGCGATCACGGTCAGCTGTCCGATGGGGCTTTCCAGGTACGCGCAAAAATATTCCGGGTTTTGCTGGTTGGGTGACATGTTGATTCTCCGTGGTCGGCAACAGGTTGCGGCGTCAATATACGTCCGCCACTGCGAGGCTTTGCCACAACAACAGCGTGGCATAGCTACCCCAGGGGCTAACGCTGTTCGCGTCGAACTCGGCGATTGCGTCGGTTCCGCCGGTGAGTTTGCGCAGAGCATTTTTTACCCCGAGATCCCCGGCCAGAAATATGTCCGGATGGCCGGCGCGAAACGCCGTGTACTGGACGGTCCAGGGGCCGATACCGGGTATGCTGAGCCAATCCTCGTAGGGGTTACCGTGGCAACCAGGGGGTTCGTCCACAGTCGGTTGTTGCGCGACCGACCTTGCCAGTGCGCGCAATGCCTGACGGCGTTTGTCGGGCATCGCCAGAAATGCCAAATCTGAACGGGCCACGGCAGCCGGCGTAGGAAACAGTAAGTGGGGACCGCCGACCGGCTGGCGATCCATGGCTGCACCAACTGGGGCGCCCAATTCAGTCACCAGTTTGGACACCAGGTTGTGGGCCGCCTTGACCGACACCTGCTGCCCAAGAATGGCTCTGACCCCCGCTTCAAACGGCGACCACAGTCCCGGTAGTCTGATACCCGTACTGTCGAGGGGGGCGAGAAGAGGGTGTTTCCCCAGATGGCTGGAAATCACGCTGGCATCCGCATCGAGATCCAGCAGGCGGCGAATGCGCTGAATAATGGCCAGCGTGGGGCGCGGGTCGGACAGTGACAGCGTCACCTGGAAACCATTTTTTTCGGGTTTATGGGTTGCGGTGAATGCACCGGTACATGTACCGAGGGTAACGCTGCGGCTGTAACTGTCGTCCGTCACCACTTCCAGGCCGGCAATATGCCGGGCGCGGTAAAAGTCCCGCACCATCGGCCAGGCGTATGGAGGGCGGTAATTAAGTAGTACTGTCAGACCGTTGTCGCGTGGTGGTTGAGTATGGTGGGTGCTGCGTAATTGCCGAGGGTTCAGGTTCAGGATCTGTGAAAATACGCTGTTAAAGCGTCGCACACTGCCAAACCCGGCGATATGGGCCACTTCAGTCACTGGCAATGCGGTCTGTTGCAATAATTGCTTGGCAAATAATACGCGGCGAAAATTCGCGTATTGCAGGGGTGCAATGCCGAGTTGTTGGGTGAACAGACGGCGCAGGTAGCGGTCGCTGACCCCTAGCCGCTCGGCAAATTCCGGCAGCGATTGTTCGCGCCATTCGCCGTTATCAATCATGCGCATCGCGCGGGTAAGGGTTGTTTGCACTCCCCGCCATGCCGGGGAGCCCGGCGCGGCTTCCGGTCGGCAACGCAGGCACGGGCGCAAGCCGGCCCGGAGCGCAGCGAAAGCGGTGGCAAAGTACTGCACGTTGCGCTCTTGCGGGGGCGTGGCGGGGCACACCGGTCGACAAAAAATGCCGGTGGTTTTTACGCCGATGAAAAACAGGCCGTCGAAGCGGGCATCCCGGGCCAGGCGTGCCTGCCGGTAGTTATCTTGGTTCGCGGGTTGAAGGATAGTTTCCATGGGGGCAGTTTAGCGCTATCGCCGACGGAAACCAGCCGTTTTCGGAACTGCATAGTTGGTGGTGGATAGTCAGGGTGGAGCCGTTGCCACGATCGCTTGCGACCGCACCCAGGCAACGCGTCGCCGGTTAATGTCGCGCTTCGCCCCGCGACCGACAAATGGAGGCCGCCGCCGCGTTAAACCGGTTCGGGTGCCGATTTAAACAGGCTGACCACGGTTAACAGGATCATAATGACGGCGACCAAGACAAATGTATAAAACGCCAGGGTCTGGTTGCTTATGACTGTTCCGCTAACGTCCATGGGCTTATGCGCCATGGTTACCGCGGCCATGCCAGTGTAGTGCATGCCGCACACCGCCAGCCCCATGACGCAGGCGCTAGCAACCCGTTGCAGAAGGCCTCTGAGGTTAAATGCCAGCCACAGGGCAATAGTCGCCGCGGCGATAGCAATGGCAATCGACCCGGATACCAGCAGCATACTGTAGGAAATAGATGCGGGCATAATCATCGCTGCCATACCGGTATAGTGCATACCGGCTACCCCCAGGCCGGTAACCGCACCGGCGATCAATAGTTTTGCAACGCTGGCGGTTTTTGCGCTAACCAGGAAGAGCCCTGCGCCACAGGCCCCCACCGCGATAATCAGCGAAAGCCCGGTCAATGCGACGTCGTAGGAGACCCCGATAGGCAGGATGTAGGCCAGCATACCAATAAAATGCATGGCCCAGATGGCGCCGCCGCCCATGGCGATTGCCGCACCCGCCAGCCAGGCGAATTTTGCCCGGGGTGTTGTGGCGCCGCGGATGTTGGTAGCCAGTTCAAGGGCTGTGTAGGAGCCGATCACGGAAATAATATAGGACAGAATTACCAGTAAGGTATCGTAGGAGGGGGCGATCATAGTGGGGGTCTCCGGTTATCGTTCGGCGTTTGCGCAAGCGCGCTATCCAGAGTTGGTGAGCGCTGAAAACCATAAAGCTCATCCGCTACGGCGCCCTGGGTCGCGAATGGCGCGATGGGGCGGCGAAAAATTTTCCTGTGATGCTCCTTTTCTATCTCCGTTGATCGTGTCCGCCTGATTCTGATTGGTTAATCCCGCGTGGACGGGGCCAGCACTTGTTTGAGCGGAAATACCTCACGATGATGACGGATCGGAATCGGGATAACAACCCAACGGAGGTGCGGCGGACAGGGTCCGTACCACCCTGATGCGTCTCCTTCTGCCTGCCTACGTTGGGCGGCCAGGGTCGAGACCGGCCGCAATGAAGGCTGTAAATGTCGGTTGAGTGTGAGGACGTTAGTGGGCAAAATTAGCAGACCTGTGCACCGTGCGTGCAGTGGAACTGGATCTTATGGAATGGATTGGCAGTAACAGGGTTGGCAGGCGGAACGCTCACAACACACCGATTGGCGAATCGAGCCCAAAGGTGTTATTGCTCGCGTTGTGTGCCGGGTTACTATTGCTCGGTTTACAGGGTTATTTTGACAGTCGAATTCTGGTGGGCGGCCAGGACCTGTCAGGTGGGCAGGTGGAAGCCAGCGGGAGCGTGCAAGGCGAGACGCTGGATCTTGCGGCGATTATCGCTCTGAATATGATGGGTGGCGCGACCGCCAGTGCGGCGAGTGCCGCGGCCACCGAAGCCATCCCGGATACCCGCCTCGATCTGCAATTACACGGTATTTTCGCCAGTAATGGCGAACGCCTTGCGGGGGCGGTGATCGCGCAGGCGGGTGGCGACTCGGGGTTTTACCGCATCGGCGACGAAATCGCCGACGATGTCAGTCTCCATGCGGTGGCGGCGGACAGTGTGGTGCTCAGGCGTGGTGGTGCGCTGGAAACCCTGCGCTACCCGGAAAAGACTGAAGCGGCTGCAACTACGCCGCGTGTTGCGTCGCGCCGTGTGCGAGGGGACAATGTGGCGAATCAGGAAGTAACGTCACCGGGTGCTGGAGACGGTGGCTCCAGTGCGCAGAACAACCAGCGCGCAACGCAATTGCGCGAGCGTTTGCAGCGACTGCGACGGCGCAGCGCCGAGTAGGGCGAATTTCATAATAATATTCAAGGACAGATTATGCGCATAAGAACCTTAATTCTGTTGGCGATGTTGCTGTCTGGGTACCATCTGCCGCTGGGGGCAGCGGAGGGTGCCAACGACGGGGACGAAACGGTAACCCTTAGCTTGCAGGATGCGGAAATCGAAGATCTGGTGCGCTGGGCCGGTCAGGTCACCAACAAAACCATTATTGTCCATCCCAATGTGAAGGGCCGGGTAACGGTCCTGGCCGGCGAGTCGATGACGCGCGAAGAGGCCTACCAGGTGTTTCTGTCGGTGTTGCAGGTGCACGGCTTCAGCGTGATTGAGGCGGGCGATGCGCTCAAGGTGATTCCGGCGCAGCAGGCCAAGGAAAACGATGTGCCACTGCTCGAAACCGGTAATGCCGGGCAGGAAGATATGGTGGTGCGCATCGTCAAGGTCAAAAATATCTCGGCGGTGGAGGTGGTTAATCTGGTGCGGCCGATGGTGCCGCAGTTTGCCCATCTTGCGGCCTATCCCCCCACCAACGCGATTTTAATTGCCGCCAGTGCGGGAAAAATTGATCAGATTGCGCGCATAGTGGACCGACTTGATCAGGTGGGTTCCATCGATATCGAGTTATTGCCACTGCAATTTGCCAGCGCCCGTCAGGTGGCGGACGTGGTCGGCAAACTGTTGCCCGGTGGTGGGCAACAGGGTCAGGGCGCGGAGACGAAAGGA
>JAYODD010000012.1:29102-52632 GCA_038106145.1 Gammaproteobacteria bacterium
CCATTGCGGTGGACGAGCGCTCCAATAGTCTGCTCCTGACCGGTGATCCGGTGACCCGCCAGCAGATAAAAGCGCTGGTGCAGCGCCTCGACCAACCCCTCAGTGGCGATGGCAATACCCAGGTAATTTATTTGCAGTATGCCAAGGCGGAAGACCTGGTGCCGATCCTGGAAAGCGTCAGCGGCAGTGTACAGAAGGGCGAGAAGGATCAACGCCTCGCCGATGTCGATGTCAATATTCGTGCCAACGAATCCCTCAACGCCCTGATTATCACCGCACCACCGTCGCTGCAAAACGCCATGCGTGGAGTAATCGGCAAACTCGATGTGCGTCGTGCACAGGTGCTGGTGGAAGCGCTCATCGTTGAAGTTAATGAAGATCTGGCCAACGACCTCGGCGTGCAGTGGCAATCCAATTTGACCCCGAATCAGGAATCGGTGTTCGCCGGTTTTTCCGCGTTTCCGCCCACGGTGTCTCCGCTCACGTTTGACAGTTCCACCAGTACGGTAACGCTGGGCAGCGGCCTGTCCCTCGGGTATTTTCGCGGTGGCACGTTGCGCGCAATTATTCAGGCCCTGGAAGGCGAAACCAACGCCAATATTCTGTCCACGCCCACTATCCTTGCGCTGGATAATGAGGAGGCGCAGATTCTCGTGGGCTCCAGTGTGCCGTTTATTACCGGATCGCAGAAAAGGGAGGGAGACAATGATCCCTTTCAAACCATTCAGCGCCAGGACATCGGCGTGTCGTTGAAAATTAAACCGCGAATTAATACCAATAATTCGGTGACGCTGGATATTGAACAGAAAGTGGAAAGTATTGCACAGAGCACCGTGCAAACGGCAGATATCGTAACCAATAAACGGGAAATAAAAACCCGCGTGCTGATCGACAACGACCAGGTGTTAGTGCTGGGCGGTCTGATTCGCGATGAAATTTCTGAATCCGAATCCAAAGTGCCGTTGCTGGGTAATGTGCCGATCATCGGGCGCGTATTCAAGAGTACCTCGAGCACCGTGGTGAAGAAAAACCTGATGGTATTTATCCATCCGGTCATTTTGCGCGATAACCGCAGTAGTAATGATGCTACCCGCGCCCGCTATGAGCACATGCGCGACAATCAGAAACAATTTGGCGACCGCGTTGAAACGTTTTACGTGCCCGGCCCGCTGCCTCTGCTGCCCGACTGGGTCGATGCACCTCCGCCCAAGCCAGTCACACCGAGCGATGCTGAGTCGGCGGTGCGGGACTCCCCACAGGCGGTGCCGGTCCCCGATGCGCCGCGCACACCCGAGTCCGGGCCGCAGCCGTGAACCCCGACGGGGTACTAGCCCATAGCCAGCCCCTGCTACCGTTTGGATTCGCCAAGCGCCACGGCGTGGTGCTGCTTAACGAGGGTCAACAGCCGCGCCGCGCGCTATGCACAAAGTCGCCGACGCTTGCGGTCATCACTGAGGTCAGGCGTTTCGCCGGCGAGCCGGTGGCGGTGGAAGTGGTCGATGCCGAGACCTTTCAGCGGTATATCGGTAGCACCTACGAACAGCATAGTGACACCGCCATGGCCATGGTGGCTGATATCGGCGAGGATCTGAACCTGGAGCGGCTGGCCGCCGCGGTGCCGGAGACCGAGGATCTGCTGGAGCAACAGGAGGACGCACCAATAATCCGCCTGATTAATGCGATTCTCGCCGAAGCGATCAAACAACAAGCCTCGGATATTCATGTGGAAATTTATGAAACGCGACTTGCCGTTCGCTTCCGCACCGACGGCGTGTTGCGCGATGTGGTGGAACCGCGACGCGCACTGGCACCCTTGCTGGTATCCCGGCTGAAGGTGATGGCACGGCTCGATATCGCCGAAAAAAGAGTGCCTCAGGACGGGCGTATCTCCCTGCGTCTGGGGGGGCGCGACGTGGATGTACGGGTGTCCACTATGCCCACCTCCTACGGTGAGCGGGTGGTATTGCGCCTGCTCGACAAGCAGGCGGGACGCATGGATCTGGCGGCGCTGGGTATGGCGGAACAGGATTTGCGCCACTGCGACCGGTTATTGCGGTTGTCCCACGGCATTTTTTTGGTAACGGGACCCACCGGGTCGGGTAAGACCACAACGCTGTATGCGGGACTGGGGCGCATCAACGACCGCAAAATGAATATTCTGACCGTCGAAGACCCGGTTGAATACCATCTCGAGGGGGTTAGCCAGACTCAGGTCAATGTCAAAGCGGGTATGACCTTTGCGCGCGGCCTGCGGGCTATTTTGCGTCAGGACCCCGATGTGGTGATGGTGGGAGAGATTCGCGATCTGGAGACCATGCAGATCGCGGTGCAGGCCAGTCTGACCGGACACCTGGTGCTATCGACGTTGCATACCAACACTGCCACCGGTGCGGTGACGCGGCTGATCGATATGGGCGTGGAGCCCTTTTTACTGGCCTCCAGCCTGGTGGGAGTGCTGGCGCAACGGCTGGTGCGCGTGTTGTGTCGGGACTGCCGCGAGGTTTATACCCCGGACGCTGCCGAGTGTGCGTTGCTGGGTATTCCCGCAACGCCGCCGGTACGCCTGTATCGCGCCTCTGCCCGTGGCTGTGACAGCTGTCACCACCAGGGCTACAGCGGGCGCACGGGTATCTACGAACTGGTGGTGGTGGACGCCCGGTTGCGCGAATTGATTCACGACCAGGCGTCGGAGGCGACGCTGGTCAATTATGCCCGCACCCTGGGGCCGTCCATCCGCGCGGACGGCTGCCGCAAGGTATTGGCCGGTATCACCGCCCTGGAGGAAGTTTTGCGGGTCACCCAGGACGAGTAGCCTGAACTGGCACACGCGCTTGCAGGAGCCCTAATCGGAATCGACCATGCCAGCCTTTGACTATATTGCCATTGATGCCCAGGGCAAGCGGCGCAAGGGTGCGCTGGAGGGGGACAGTGCGCGCCATATTCGCCAGCAGTTACGGGAGCGGGCACTGACACCCCTGGCGGTGGAGTTGGCGGACGAGAAGCCCCTGACCCTGCACCGCCCGCTATTTGGTCAGCACCTGGGCATTCGGCAGTTGGCGCTGATGACGCGGCAGTTAGCGGCCCTGGTACAGGCCGGTATGCCGCTCACCGACGTGCTGGGAGCGGTGGCAGAACAGAGTGAGTCCGCGCGCGCGCGGCGCATTGTTACGGCGTTGCGGGCGCGGGTGCGGGAAGGCTACAGCCTCGCCCATGCGCTGGCGGATTTCCCCGGAACCTTTGACCGCCTGTTTCGCGCCACGATTGCCGCAGGCGAGCAGTCCGGGTATCTGGATCGCGTGCTGGCTCAGCTCGCGGATTACATTGAGCAGAGCCACGAGTTTCGACAAAAGGTTCAACTCGCGCTGATTTATCCGGTGTTGCTGGTGGTGTTGTCCTTCGCCATTGTGACCGGGTTGATGGTCTATGTGGTGCCCGATGTCATCAAGGTGTTTACCGGCACCGGTCAGCCACTACCCGCTCTGACGCGCGGATTGGTGGCGCTCAGCGATTTTACGGTGGCCTGGGGCTGGCTGGTGGCGCTGGTGGCAATTGTGCTGGTCGCAGGGTTTCGCGTCGCGCTACGCAATCCCGCTTGGCGGCGGGCTTGGCACCGACGCTATTTACGTTGGCCTCTGGTGCGTAAATTGAGTCGTGGTGTCAACGCCGCGCGTTACATCAATACTCTCAGTATTCTGACCCAGAGCAGTGTACCGCTGGTGGATGCGATGCATATTGCCGGAGAGGTGGTAGGCAACGACTACATTCGCGAGCAGGTGGGCGTGGCGCGACGCCAGGTCAGCGAGGGCGCCACGTTGTACGACGCCCTGGGCGCGACCGGCTGTTTTCCGCCGATTATGCTGCACATGATTGCCAGTGGTGAAGCCAGCGGCGAACTGGATGCCATGCTGGCGCGCACCGCCCACCAGCAACAGCGGGATTTACAGGTATTGGTGGCAACCCTGGTCGCCCTGTTTGAGCCGTTGATGTTATTGACCATGGGTGCGGTGGTCATGCTGATCGTGTTGGCCATCCTGCTACCCATACTGAGTTTAAATCAGTTGGTGGCATAGCGGGCTGGCGGCACGGTCTCCAGTTTTATCAAGACCTGGAAATGCATTTGAAAGAGGAGTCAACGAACCATGAATAGCGCCAGTTCCCCGTCGGCCAAATATCGACGCGCCAGCGGCTTTACCCTGATTGAAATTATGGTGGTGATTGTGATTCTCGGGGTGCTCGGCGCACTGGTGATACCGAATATTATCGGTCGCACCGGTGAGGCACGGGTTACCGCTGCGAAAAGTGATATGCGCGCCATCGCCAACGCGTTGGATTTATACAAACTCGACAACTTTAATTACCCCAGTACCGATCAGGGTTTGCAGGCCCTGGTGACACAACCGGGGGGTTTTCCCGAAGCTAAAAACTGGAATCCAGACGGGTATCTGAAAAAATTGCCCAAAGATCCCTGGGGTAACGATTACCAGTACATCAGCCCGGGGCGCAACGGTAAATATGATCTGTTTTCTCTCGGATCCGATGGCCGGGCGGGCGGCGAAAAAGAAGCAGCGGACCTGAACAATTGGGAATTATAACGGGCGTTGTGGATACTCGACACCAGCGCGGCTTTACGCTGCTGGAATTGTTGGTGGTATTGGTGATTATTGGCGTGATGGTCGGCGCAGTGCTGCTCAGCACCAGTGATCGTCGCATCGGCGAATTGCACGATCAGGGCGATCGCCTGTTTTCATTGTTGCGCTGGTGCGCAGATGAAGCGTTGCAACAGCGCGTCGAATTGGGGCTGGTGATCGACGCGGAGGGTTACCGCTTGCTGGAGTGGTCGAACCGCGCGGGACGCTGGGACACCCCCACTGTCGCCGATGTACCCGGAGCGGTGAAATTACCTGGGTACTTGCGGCTACAGGTGCAAGTACAGGGTGAGCAGGACAATCTCCTGCGCCGCGATGACGAGGCTACGCCGGCGCCCACTATTTTATTTTTATCCAGCGGTGAAATAACCGATTTCGAGTTGACGCTGATTGTTACGGACAGGGCTGAGACTGCCATTACCATGTTGGGCGGAGGCTATGGGGAATTGCACTGGTTGCAGGAGTAAACCCGGGCGTAGCGCCGGTTTCACGCTGCTGGAAACACTGGTGGCGCTGGCGATTTTTGCGATATGTGTTGCGGTGCTGCTGGCGCAGTCGCAGCGCGCGCTGCATCTGCAACAGCAGTTAGAAATGCGCACCGTCGCGCGGTGGGTGGCCGAGAACAAATTGGCGGAATTGCAGCTACAGACACCCTGGCCCGCGACGGGTACCAGCACCGACAGTGTGGAGCTGGGCGATCGATCCTGGCAGGTGATCAGTACCGTCGCCGATACCGCGCGGGCAGACTTTCGTCGCATTGAAATTGCCGTATACGTCGAGCAGGGCGCGGTCGATGCGGTCGATCACCTGATCGGCTTTGTTGGGCTGAATTGATGAGAAGTCGGCGGGCACAGGGCGGGTTCACGCTGCTGGAGGTGTTGGTGGCCCTGTCCATCTTCGCGGTACTGGGAATGAGCGCGTACCGCGTGTTGAGCGGGGCGATGACAACCCACGAGCGGTTGCGCGAGCGGCAACTGGCAATGGCGCAACTAACCTTCGCCCTGCGCTCCCTGCACGACGAATTGAGTCAAGTGGTGGAGCGCGGCGTACGTGCCGAATACGGAGATCGGGAAGAGCCTTTTATCGGTACCGCGCAAACCCTGATTTTTAGCTATGGCGGTTGGTCCAATCCCCTGGGCCATCGGCGTGGCAGCGTGCAGCGGGTCAGTTATGGTCTGGGTAGCGAGTCGACCGAGCGCAGTACCGAGGCTAGGGCTACGCTGCAAAAAATATCGACCGAACCGATGTTACAGCGTCTGTTCTGGACTGTCCTCGACCGGGCCCAGGACACGTTGCCCTTGAGCCGTAACCTGGTGTCGCTGCGGGAGCTAAATTTTCGCTATCTGGGGGATGAGGGGGAATGGCACGGTGTGTGGCCGCCACTCGCCCCAGGGGCTGGGGACGCCGCGGGAGCCGCGCAGGCGCTGCCACTGGCAGTGGAAATTACCCTGTCGTCGCGACGCTTTGGGGAAATTCGGCGGTTGCTGAAACTGCGTGATCGCCAAACCCGGGGGGATGACGGGGATGCTTGAGCGGCAACGGGGCATGGCGTTGATTACCATGCTGCTGATTTTCGCAATGGTTGCGGTGCTGGTTAATGGTATGACGGCAGAGGGTTTCAGTGCCACTCGGCGCACAGGCGCGTTACTCCACGACAGTCAGGCATTTGCTTACGCGCGCGGCGGCGAACTGTTGGCACGGCAAATATTATTCCTCGATTGGCAGGGCGACAGTATATCCGGTGAGTTTGCCGATGCCCCCAGCGAAGAGTGGGCGCTGGTCCGGGCGCCGTATCAGCCGGACGCGGGAGAAATTTTGCTACGCATAACGGATGCCCAGGAAAAGTTTAACATTAACAATCTGATCGACGACGCGGGCCAGATGGTTGACGCGCAGCTCGCGGTGTTGCAGCGCCTGTTGGCGTCCCTGGGGATAGCGCCGGAAATTGCTTTGGCGATTGTCGACTGGATTGATGCCGATCAGGTGCCGCGGGGCTACAACACCGAAGATCAGGGTTATCTCGCGGGCGACAACGGCTATCGCACTGCCGATCGACCGTTGCAGGACATCGCCGAGTTGCGCGCGGTGTCGGGGGTGACGGCTGAAATATTTACAGCGTTGCAGCCCTACATCACGGCGCTGCCGGTGGCCACGGCGGTTAATATCAACACCGCCTCCGCGCGCCTGTTAAGCGCGGCGATGCCCGGGGTGGAGGGCAATGAGGTGGTGCTGACCCGCGGTGTACTGGACGGCGGTTTCAAATCTTTCGACGCCTTTTTGCAGGACGCGGTAACTGCGGGTGTGCCCCCGCCAGCGGTACCACTGGCAGTGGCGAGCAGTTACTATGAGGTGTCGGTCGCGGTGACCTTTGCGGGCCGGGAACAGGAGTGGCGGACATTGATGTCGCGGGAATCCAATAGCGGGCACATCAGGACCCTGGCGCGGACGCGGGTACCATTCTGGGAGTTCGCGCAACGTGGCGTGGACGCAGGCGCAGAGGCGACGCAGCCATGAGCGGAATATTAGCGCTCTATCCCGACGCGCACTGGTTGCAGGGTGGCGAAGGTGCATTGAACTGGCAGCGGGTAACGCCAGATGGCGCGGTTGTCGATGAGGGGAAGATAAAAATCGCGGCAACATCTGCCGACGAAGGTGACGGGTTCGATGCGCGTGGTGTTGCGTCCGGTGACCTGCCCCAACCGCATGCGGACGAGGATATCGTCGTGGTGATTCCGGCACAGCTGGTCGTCGTGTTGACCGTGGTATTGCCGCCGGGGAAAAAAAGCCAATTGCTGCGCGCATTACCTTATCTGGTCGAAGATGAACTGGCAGTTGCGGTGGAAAGTTTGCATTTCGCGCTGCTTGCAGCTGGTGCGAATGGCGCGGTGCAGTGCGCCGCCGTTGAACGACGCCTCGTCGCCAGCTTGCTCGAGCGTCTACGCGCGGCCCAGTTAAGCCCAACGGCGGTTGTTCCGGATAGCTGGTTGCTGCCCGCCCCCAGTGGTGCCGTGACGGTAATGGCGCGGGAGGGGATGGTGCTCGCGAAAAACGCCCAGGGCAAAAGCTGTGCTGTGGACGACGTCAACGGCGAGATCGCACTGGCGGCACTGTGCGAGGATCAGGTGACGGATACCCTGGTGCTGATCAATCCAGGGGACGAGAGTCGCTGGCGGTTGTCGGCCGCGGGTGGAGGTATTAAAAACATCGAGGTGCGAGAGGTCGATAATCCCCTGACCCTGTTGAGCGCCCAGTTACCGTCAAGTATGACAGCGGCCAACCTGTTGCAGGGCGAGTTTACCCCCTCTGCGCGGCAAACCGGAGCGGCTCGGTGGAGAAATATTGCCGCCGCCGTGGCGCTACTGGTGGGTTTGCAATTAATTTATTTCGTTGGCGCAGGCGGATATTTTAATTATCGGGCGACTGCCCTTGAGCAGCAAGTAGAAGCGCGTTATCGGGAAATTTTTCCGTCAGATAAAAAAATTGTGGATATTCGCAGTCAGGCTGAAGGGCACCTGAGAAATGCCGCCGCCGGTGGCGCAACTGGTTTTATGGAACAGGTACAACTGTTGGCCAACGCGTGGCAAACCCTCGGTGCTGAACTATTCACGCTGCGTGGCTTGCGCTACGACGGGCGCGAAAACACACTACATGTGGATGTCGACGCCACGTCAATACAGCGGGTGGAAGAGTTGGTTGCGGCGCTACGCAAGCTCGGAAGCGCCGCACGTTTGCAATCCGCGCGTGGGGAAAATACCGGCGTGCGCGCCAACCTGGTGATCGGGGGCAAGGATGAATAATGCGCTGTTGACGTTACTGGCCCGCTGGCGTGAACTGAATGGGAGGGAGCAGCTTTTTTTGTCCGTTGGCGGCGCGTTTTTATTGCTGTTGCTGGTGTATTTTTCAGTCTTCGCGCCAGCCCTGAATTTTTACCAGGATGGCCGCGCCCGTTTTCAGCAGGCGCGCGAATTGGATCACTGGTTAACCCGGAACCGCCCAGCGTTACAGGGTGCGGTGGCGGGGCGCGCGGACAGTTTAGACGCGCAAAAATCCCAACAGTCCCTGGTGGCGATTGTGAGTGAAACCGCCAGCGCCCTGTCGATACACATAGACCGGATTGAACCCGGTGCCAACAATGTGCGGGTATGGGCCGACGGCGTGGAGTTTGCGGCGCTTCTTCAGTGGTTGACTGAACTTGGATCCAAATCCGCAATTCGGGTGCAGGAGGCCGCGTTGGAGAGCGCGGGGGAGGGCCGGGTTGGCATGCGCCTGCAACTGGTCAGCGCACGGGACTGACAAACGAGCGGGCAAGGGGAATACAGGGGCCGCGCGCGCCGACTTCAATGCTAAGGACACAGCTGCGTGGTATCAGTGGCATGCGCGGTACCGGTGTTAATCACGCGGCGACGCGGTTCTGCTAGATGGCGAGACCCTGTCGCAAGCCTTGATCAATTGCGCTGAGGGCATCCAGCTCCCGCGCTTGCAATGCACCGCCTATCAGGTGCGCGTTAATGCCAAGGACTGTGAGTTCTCCATACAGGTGGTTCAGAGATTCCTGACCGGTGCACAGAATGACATTGTCCACCGCCAGGGTTTGTTGCTCGCCATTGACACGGTAGTGTAATCCAGCGTCGTCAATTTTCTGGTAGCTAACACCCGGGATAAATTGCACGCCACTGAGCGCCAGTTCCGCGCGTAGCGCCCAGCCGCTGGTCATGCCCAGGGACTTGCCCAGCGCGCCGGGTTTGCGTTGCAGCATAAAAATATCGCGCTCCGCGGGCGGGAATTGTGGACCGTCCGGGGCCAGGGCCCCCGGGGTGGTAAGGCTGGTATCCACGCCCCAGTGGCGCAAAAATGCGGCGCTGCGCTGATCGGCACTGAGCGCGGCGTGGTGAGCGCCCTGGCTGAGTAGCACCGCTATATCGAAACCAATGCCGCCGGCGCCAAGGATAGCCACCCGCTTCCCTACCGGCGCCTGGTCGCGCAGTACCTGTAGATAGGTCAGCACCGACGGGTGATCGAGCCCGGCAATGTCGGGAATCCGTGGCTCGATACCGGTGGCGACGATCACCTCATCAAACGCCTGTTGTGCCAGCGCCGCTGCGGTAACGGTAGTATTCAGGCGCACGTCGATGGCATATTTTTCCAGCTGGCTGCGGTAGTAGCGCAGCATTTCGTAGAACTCCATTTTCCCCGGTATGGTTTTTGCCAGATTTAGTTGTCCGCCAATTTCGTTAGCCGAGTCGAATAATGTGACGCGATGACCGCGCTGGGCGGCGGTGCATGCCGCGGTCATGCCGGCGGGACCGGCACCGATTACGGCGATATTTTTTGGCGTGGTGGTCGGGTTTATACGGGCATTTTCCAGTTCGCGGCCAGCCAGCGGATTCACCAGACAGCTGGTGGCTCTGCCGCTAAAAATAAAATCGAGGCAGGCCTGATTGCAACCGATGCAGGTATTAATTTCATGGTTCCGCCCGGCGCGCACCTTGTTGACAAAATTCGGATCGGCCAACATGGGGCGAGCCATGGAGACCATTTGCGCGTCGCCGCTGGCAATAATCTCTGCCGCGAGTTCCGGGGTGTTAATGCGGTTGGAAGCGACCACCGGGATGGTGACGTTGTGGGTAATATTGCGAATGGCAAACCGCCACGCGGCGCGCGGTACCATGTAGGCAATGGTGGGAATCCGGGCTTCGTGCCAGCCGATGCCGGTATTGAGAATATCCACGCCGGCCTGTTCCAGCGCCTGCGCCAGCGCGATGATTTCCGCGCCGGTGGAGCCACCTTCCACCAGATCAATCGCTGAAATACGAAACATTAAAATAAAATCTGCCGGTACCCGCGCGCGAATACGCGCCACGATGGCCAGCGCAAAGCGCATGCGATTTTGATAACTGCCGCCCCATTGATCGGTGCGGTTATTGGTGCGTTTCACCAGGGACTGGGTGATCAGATAACCTTCCGAACCCATCACTTCGACACCGTCGTACCCGGCTTCATGGGCAAGCTGCGCGGTGTGGGCATAATCTTCCACGTATTGTTCGATTTCAGCGCTGCTCAACGCGCGGGGAACGCGTTTGTTGATTGGGGAGCGCACATCGGAAAAACCAACAATGCCGTCGTCCTTGGCGTAACGTCCCGAGTGCAGTATTTGCAGCAGAATTTTACTGCCCTCGCTATGTACCCGGTCGGTGATAATGCGATGTTCGGCAACCTGATCCGCGGCGTTAAACAGCGGCCCGTTTTCCTCGATACAGCCCGTTGCGTTGGGGGAATAGCCGCCGGTGACAATCAAACCGACGCCACCGCTGGCGCGCTCGCCATAAAACGCGGCGAGACGTTCGAAGGGTCGATCCAGTAATTCCAGGCCGGAATGCATGGAACCCATCATGACGCGATTTTTCAGAGTGGTGCCGCCCACGTTGATGGGCTGCAGGAGATTGGACAAAGTCATGGGAAAAATCCGTGAAAAAATACTAACAACCGGTGTGACCGCCAATATAGCAGGAGCCTATTTTTACGGCAAAGGTTTGGCACCTTGGTCCCATTGGCAATTGCCGCGTGAAACTAAGAACGGGTCATATGGTTTGCGTTGCAGGTGTTCGGCTATAAAAAACCCCGGGTGGAGTCTAGGTCAATCGTCCACTCGGGGTTAAGGTAATCTGCGGATCGTTACATTCGCGGACTAAAAACTGTACTGAACCTCCATACCAATAATTTTGCCCTTGTTAAGAGGCGAGAAGCTGGCCCCGGGGCCGCCAAACAAGAACCAGTCGGGGAAGGGGGTTGTTTGTGGGAGCTGTGTGTCGTTGCCGATGGTGACTTCATCCTTGAGGTTTTTGCCGTACAGGGAAATGGTCAGCCGATCGTCCATGGTGCGCAGGGCGATACTGGCATCCACCATATCCGCGGCGGTTAGCATACCGCGATTGTTATCGGTGTAGGCAGCCTCATCCCGATGGTAAAAACTGGCGCTGGTGGTAAGCGTGCCCAGAGCGCCGACGGGCAGGTCGTAAACTACCCGGGCGCCGTAGGTCCAGGGCGACAGTCGCGGTAAATCGAGGGCTTTGTCTTTGGCGTCGATTACTCCATCACTGGAAATATCGAATGCCACTTTGTCGTATTCGCCATCCACATAGCCAGCGCTAAACTGCACCATCAGGTTTTCCATAGGGAAGGTTTGCACCTCCAGCTCGGCACCGGTGATGGTGGCTTCTGCGGTATTTCGGATCAACTGCACGACGCCAGCCTGGGGATCGGGCAAATTGAGTTCCCGCTGCATATCGTCGATTTCGTTATAGTAGGCAGCCGCGTTAACCCGCACTCTGCCATCCAAAAAGTCTTTTTTCAGACCGATTTCATAGGAATCCTGCTCTTCCTGGTCGAAACCGGCGTTGGGGATGATGGGAGCCGTGTGCCGTAAATTGTAACCGCCGCTGCGAAAACCCTTGGTCCAGAAGGCGTAGACCATGGTCACATCATCCGGTCGCCATTCCAGGCCGACTTTGGGCGTAAAGCTGTACCAGTTATCGGAATCTGAGAAGTTGTATCCGGCGCAACCGGAACTAATGGTGCACTGATTCGGTCCCAAGCGAGATGCATCGGTGATATTGGCCACCTTGGCTTTTTTATCTTCTTCGGAGTAGCGCCCTCCCAGATTTAATGTCCACTGATCATTCAGGGCAATATCAAACTGGGTAAAGATTGCCCAGGTGTCCCCTTCCTGTTCACCGCCACCGATGCGATTAGAAAGGCCACCGAAGATCAGACGCTGTTCGCGGTAGTCGATATCCTGGGTAAAGTAATACACGCCGGTGGTAACGCTGACCCGGCCAAAGGTGCCGGAGTAGCGCAATTCATTGGACCACTGGTCTTGGTAAAGTAGGGCATTGGAGTGAAAGCCATAAAAAGGAGCATTCGGATTAGCATCTATATCGCCGCCACTGCCGCTCTCGAATTCGCGCCACCCAAAAATATTTACAATTTGACCGTCGCCAAAAGCCACATCCTTGGTGGTTTCAAAAATCGCCTGATTCCAGCGGTTGTCATAGTAGCCGTCATTATTAATGGAAAAATCAAAATTCTTATGTTGTCCAAAAAGTGCGGCGTTCTGCGCGGCCGGGCCATCACCCTGGGATTCGCCATACTCGTAGCGCAGAATAAAGTCGAGGGTTTCGCTGGGGGTGTAGGTCAGCGCGCCCCGCAGCACCTTGGTGTCGGCGTCGCCGAAGTGATCATTGCCATCGAATTTGTTTTCGAAATAACCCCGGTCATCGTTGTAGTACACCGCGAACTTGGCGCCCACGGTATCGCTTAAGGGTCCGGACATTACCGTGGAAGCGTAGTAGTTCATTCCGGTTTCCGCCGCGACCTTGGTGTTCATGCGGAACTCGTCGCCGGGCCGGGTGGTGCGCATCAGTACCGCGCCGCCCGTGACATTGCGACCAAACAGCAGGCCCTGGGGCCCGCGCAATACTTCTACCCCTTCCAGATCAAAGGTGTCCATCACGATGCCCTGGTTGACGCCCATATACATGCCGTCGACAAATACACCGACGGTGGGGTCAATGGAGGGAATGGAGCTATTGATGCCCAAACCGCGGATGGAGACGTTGGCGGTGCCGCGGGTAGTGCCGATGTCCTCCAGTTGTACGCTGGGTGCAGAGTAGCTCAGGCTTTTCAGGTCGCGCACGAACAGTGCGTCGAGTTGTTCTTCGCCGTAGGCGGTAATGGCCACTGAGGCGTCCTGCACATCGACCCCCCCGGCTTTCTTGGTAGCGGTGACCAGAATTTCTTCGAGAAATGCCTCCGTTGCCGCGTTAGCGCTGGCGGCACCGATTAGTACCACGGCTGCCGCGGAGCGGATGAGGCTGTGAGCGATGGATTTTAACTTGACAGTCTTCATAGTGCGTCCCCCCTGGGATTGTATGCGTACTCATTATGGGCGACGTCCAGGTCAAAATTACGTAACTAACCGATAGCAGGCTCTAGCTGTTATAGAATATCCGCCGAAAAGTAGGTGTGAAAAGTATAATTATAAAATGTAAATGATGAATTCGGGGTCATCAATAGTTGGCCAAAAATATTGACAAATAGGTTTTAACGAATTTTCTCTCCGTTTTCGGGCGTACCCTGTACGCTGATGAGATGGTCGATCCGGTTGCCGATTGTGACATCGGCGTGTTGCTAACGTAGACTGGTCGGCCGCGCCTGAACCTGTCACAGAGCGCTATTGCCAGCGGTGGGGCAAGTGGTGTATCCGCCCCCGCCCGGGATAGACGCCGGTAGTGAGTCAATATTCTGCGCTTGCGCCCCTGGAGGTCAAACTGTTGCACCCTGTCCATGCATTTTTACCCTGTGCGCGCCCGGTGTTCACAAGCTGTACCAGATTATTGCTATGGCTACTGGTGGGGTTGAGCACCCCTGTACAGGCCGTGGACCTGACCGTGGTTGTCACCGGTGTCGAAGGGCCGGTGTTGGCCAACGTCATGACCCTGCTGGATATCGCCCGGGAAAAAGACGGTGAAAAACTGAAGTCCAGCCGGGTGCGCAAGTTACATGTGGTGGCACCTCAACAGATCAAAGAGGCGCTGCAGCCGTTTGGCTACTATCGTTCACAGGTTAGCGGCGAGTTGGTTGCCGATGGGGATACCTTCACCGCGAGCTACCACATTGTGCCGGGACCTGAAATTACCGTGGCCGAGGTCGAAGTCCGACTGGCGGGGGCGGGCGCCAGCGCGGCAATATTTACCGAACTGATAGAAAAGTTTCCCAGCCGCGTCGGACAGGTGTTTCTGCACCAGCCTTACGAGGAGGCCAAACAGCAGTTGTTGCGCACCGCGGCGCGCAACGGCTATCTGGATGCCCAATTCACGCGCCGCACAGTAACCGTTAATCTGGCCGCCTATACCGTGTCGGTGGTACTACACCTGGATACCGGCGCGCAGTACAGGTTCGGGCCTGTCCAGTTCGAGCAGACGCCGGAGGCGGTGTTCCGCGACGATTTTTTGCTGGGTTTTGTGACTATCGAACCCGGACAGACATTCCGGCGACGGGCGTTGCTCGATCTGCAAAACCGGTTCAACGACAGTCAGTATTTCTCCGCAGTTGCGGTCAGCGCGAATCGGCAGGACGCACAGGATTTGACTATCCCCGTGCGCGTGGAGTTGACCGCCAACAAACAACATCGCTATCGCTTTGGTGTGGGTTTTGGCACCGACACCGGGCCGCGCGCCAGTTTTGGCTATGCGCGCAGAGTCAACGACGTGGGTCATCTACTGGATACCGACCTCAAGCTTTCCACCAGCAGTAGCGCAGCAAATATTCAATACTTGATCCCGTTGGGCGATCCCGGCACCGAGCGGCTTGCTCTGGGTTCCAGTTTTATCGACGAATCCACCGACAGCCGCGACAGCCGTATTCTCAATACCAGCGCCAAGCGCACGGTGATTCGCGCGGGGTGGCTGGAAACCCTGAGTCTGAATGTCGAAACGGAAGATTTTCAGGTGGGCGACGAAGATGGTCGCTCGACGCTGGTGTATCCGGCCGTGAATTGGAGCCGCGTCGATACGGACGACCGGCTGTTCCCCACTCGCGGATGGCGCCTCGGGTTCGATCTGCTCGGTTCGGATGAATCCCTGGGTTCCGACGCGACCTTTGTGCAGGCCCGTGGCGCGGGCAAATGGATTAAAACCCTGAGCGCAAGCAGTCGCCTTTTAGTGCGCGGTGAACTGGGTGTCACGGCGTTGGCGGCGGTTGACGACCTGTCGGGATCGAAACGGTTTTTTGCGGGAGGGGATCAAAGTGTGCGCGGCTATGAATTTGAAGCTCTCGGTCCAAAAAATGCGTTGGGTGAAGTAGTTGGCGGAAAATATCTGGTGGTCGGCAGCGCGGAGTACGAACGCCATTTACGGGGCAACTGGGGCGCGGCGGTATTTATGGACGCGGGCAATGCCTTTAACGATATGGGGGAATCACTGAAAAAGAGCATTGGTTTCGGGGTGCGCTATCGCTCTCCGGTGGGGCCGATCCGGGTGGATATCGCCCATCCCCTGGGAGATAACGAACATCGCGGTATTCAGTTGCACGTGGTGATAGGGCCGGACCTGTGAGAACGCTGCGAGCTGTAGTTTCGGTTTTGGTGACAATTGTTGCCCTGCTCCTCTTTGTGGCCCTGTCCGAGACCGGTTTGCGCTGGGTGGTGCAAGCGGCCGGTGGTGTACTACCCGGGCGCCTGCAGGTAGGAAATGTTGCCGGTCGTCTGCTCGGGCCGCTGCATTTGAGCGCGGTCAGTTACCACTCCGAACAGCTCACCCTGGAAATAGCGCAGCTCGATATGCAATGGCAGCCGCGTCGTGTGTTGTCGGGGGTGTTGGCGGTTTCGGCGTTGAAGATCGATGGGGTATCAGTGGTGCTGGCGGATACGGAGGCTGGCGCGCCGCCGCCTGTCGCATCGACCCCGCGCACTCTGCCGGAAGTGAGTTTGCCACTGGCGTTGGAGATCGGCGGCGTGCGCATTACGCATCTGCGTTTGCCGCACGCTCAACTGCCACTGGTGGAACGGTTAGAGCTCGACTTACAGGCAAAGCGCGACGCTATTCGTATTCAGCGATTGACGGTAGAAAGTGCGGGCGTAGTCGGCAGCGTGGCGGGGCGGGTGGTGCCCAGTGGTGATTATCCTTTGGGTATTGCGCTCAACTGGCAGCGGGCTCCCGGGAAAACTGGCGGCGTAACTGCTTTGCAGGGCAGTGCGCAGTTAAGCGGTACGTTACGGGAATTAAGTGTTCAACAGGAGCTGGTTATCGGTGCGTCGACCGCTTTGTCGAAGCGCAGTGGTTTAAAAATTGACGGTACGGTGAAGGATCTACTGAATACCGCCGAGTGGCAGATGCAACGGGCTGTACACAGCCTGAATCCGCACGAGGTTCAACCAGCGTGGCCTGCGCTCACACTGGATGGTGAACTCCATGCCAGTGGCAATCTGACCCAGGCCAGGGTCGACGCCGATCTCAGTGCCATTTCCCCGCAGATGGGGGAAGTGGTCAGTGGTCTCGAGTTGAACTGGCGGCCGGGCGACACGACGACCATGGTGCTAACGGCGCGACACAGTGAATCCGGTGCACAGTCCCGCGTCACTGCCAGCATCGAGGGCTTCGCTGCCAGCGATGGCGGCACGAACGGGTTAGTTATTCGCGCTGGCGGCGATTGGCAGGACCTGGCCTGGCCGCCCGTGGGGGTACCGACTGTGCGCAGTCCTCAGGGACAGTTTAGCCTCGATGGCACCCTGGATGATTATCAGTTGACCATCGATGCGGTGGTACAGCAGGGCGCATTGCCCGCAGGCGCACTAAAACTTCAGGGCAAAGGCAATCGTCGGCAGTTGACTATGGAGTCATTCTCGATTGCGGCTCTCGAAGGTGAATTGCTGGGGACTGGTCATATTGCCTGGTCACCGCAGTTGGCGTGGCGCCTTGACCTGTCCGGTAAAGATCTCAACCCGGGTTCGATCCTGCCCCAATGGCCCGGGGAAATCGGGCTGGTGGCTCGGCTTATGGGCGGTGTGAGGGACGGGACCACACACAATAAAATTGACGTTGAGCGGCTGCACGGCGAGCTGCGCGGTTATCCAGTGAGCGTCAGGGGAGCGGTGGATCAGCGGGGCACGGATATTTCCTTTGCGCAGCTAATTGTGACCTCGGGCAACGCCACACTGGCGGTGGACGGCGAGGTGGCAGCTCAATGGAATCTGCGCTGGAAGCTACAGGCCGCTGATCTCGCCGCTCTGTGGCCGCAAAGTAAAGGTCAGATAAGCGCGCAAGGTACCTTAGCCGGGCTGCGCGCTACGCCCCGAATCGCCCATACCCTGACCGCTCTTGGCATAGGGGTGGGAACCTACCGGGTGGCACGCCTGGAGAGCAGGGGGGATGTGGATCTTGCTCCCGGTGGGCGCATCGACCTGTCGCTGGCGGCGCGGGATATAGCGCTCCCAGACCGTACCATCGACGCTCTGTCCTTGGACGGCGCGGGGACGCTGGAGGCGCATAACGTGACCGTTCGCGGGGAGAGCAGTGATCTGCAACTGGTGCTGGCAATTGCAGCGGGGCTGAGCAAGGCGCGGGAGTGGCAGGGGCGATTGCTACGGGCCGATCTACTTGGGGACACCCTGGGTGACTGGGGTTTGGTGGAGCCGGGAGCGTTTGTGGTCGGTGGGGGCAAGTCCGCCCTGGGGCAGTGGTGTTGGCGTCAGCGGGACGCTCTACTGTGTGCTCAGGCGCAACAGCGGGACGGAGTTTGGTCAGGTGATTTGAGCGGGCAGGGGTTGCCGCTGGACGCACTGCGCGCCGCTATTGGGGCCGATGCGGAGCTGCGACCCGCCGCGATAACCGGGACCGTGGCGCTGCGTGCCAGCGGCAGCTACGACCCGGCCCGCGGTACCGCCCTGCTGGCAGCGCGGGTGGATACCTCGAGCGGTGCGGTACTCTTTGCCGAGTCCGCCAGGGCAGGCGACCTGATCTTCGATCCCGGTCAACTTGAGGTGAGGCTCGATGCGGAGGGGTTAACTGGCGCTCTGCACATTCCCTTGCCAACGGAAGGCCGCATTGACGCCACCGCGCAATTGCCGGGGTGGTCGCCCGCCGTCCCCATGGCCGAGCAATCGGTTGTGGCAGACGTACGGGCGCAGGTTAACAGCCTGGCGCGTTTTGACGCGCTGCTTCCGGCTTTGGATATTATTTCCGGGGGGTTACGGGCGCAACTCGCAATCACCGGCACGGTGGCGAACCCCCTTTTCAGTGGCGTGGCTGAACTGACCGACGGTGCCGCTGGAATTCCCGCCCTCGGTCTGGATATCAAGGACGCGAGTATTCAGGTAAACGGCAATCAGACAAATGAGTTACTGCTCAAAGCGCAGCTGCGTTCGGGGAAGGGGGTTTTACGGCTGGAGGGTCACACGCTTCTGGATCGTGGGCAGGGTTGGCCGACCGATCTGGTTATCAGCGGCGAAGATGTCGAGGCGGTGGATGTACCGCAGGTGCGCGTACTGGTGTCGCCACAGTTGAACGTCAGTGTGCGTGAGCGGGTGCTGCGGGTCGATGGCGAGGTGCTGGTGCCCATGGCGCGTATCGCGCCCCGTCAACTGCCGGAAGGTAGCATCGCGCCGTCGCGGGACGTGGAGATTGTCAGCGCGGCCGATGCGTCCCCTGGCTTTGCGCAACGCTGGCAGACGTACGCCGACGTGCGGGTCGCACTGGGGGAGCGCATTCGTTTCGATGGGTTCGGATTGCGGGGAAAATTTGCCGGGGATATTCGCGTCATCGACGCGCCGGGCAAGCTCACCACCGCCCGCGGCGAGTTGCGGGTGGTGGATGGCGTTTATCAGGCCTATGGACAGGATTTAAGTATCGAGCGTGGGAGACTGGTATTCGCCGACAGCCTGCTCGATGACCCGGGACTCGATGTCAAAGCGATGCGCAAGGTAGACGATGTGGTGGCGGGCGTGAGGGTGAGCGGTACCCTGCAGGATCCCTTGCTCTCGGTGTACTCGCGGCCCGCCATGGGCGAGGCGGATACCTTGTCCTATTTATTATTTGGTCGGCCCGCCCGCGCGACCTCAGCCGGGGAGAGTAACCAGCTGCTATCTGCGGTGCAGAGCATGGGGCTGTCCAAGGGGGAGGATATTGCAAAACGGATCGGCACCAGCGTCGGACTCGACGAAATTCGCGTCGATTCACACAATGGGTTGCAGGATGCCGCGCTGGTGATGGGTCGCTACCTGTCTCCCAAATTGTATTTGCGTTACGTAGCCGGACTGTTCAGCGCCAGTAATGTGGTGCAGATTCAATATCTGATCAACAAATCCCTGCAAGTGCAGACCGAAACCGGAGATCGCACCGGGGTCGACGTGTTTTACACCATCGAGCGTTAGGTGCGCTTATGATCAGTTGGGGATTATTGGTTATGGTGACGCACGGCGTTATCGCGCCCGCCGCAGCCTGGCACGCGCTGCTTTACAAACGCGATTCCCGCGCCGCAATTGGCTGGATTGGCGTGTGCCTGCTGTTTCCGCTGATGGGTCCGTTGTTGTATTACCTGCTGGGGGTGAACCGCGTCGCACATCGCGCCCGGGAGCTGCGTGGCGTGCGTCGCGCACGTCGCTTCGTAGAGTTTGAGCGGGGTGGCCAGCCGGCTGCGACACCCGTAGACAGCGAGCCTGACCCGGTGACGCATCTGTCCGGTTTGCTGCGCGCTACTCGGGTGATCACCTCGCAACCGCTGCTGGCGGGCAATGGAATCAAGCCGCTGTACAACGGTCAGCAGGCGTATCCGGCGATGCTCGCGGCCATTGCGCGGGCGCAGCAGACGGTGTGTCTGATGACGTATATATTCGATACCGACGCATCCGGGATGCAATTTGTCGACGCGCTGGCGAACGCTGCGGCGCGCGGCGTGGCGGTGTATGTGATGGTCGATGGCCTGGGTGAGAGGTACGCCTGGCCACGGATCAGCGGGCTGTTGGCGCGACGCGGCGTGCCCTGTGTGCGCTTCAATCCACCCGCGCTGATACCGCCAACCCTGAATATTAATTTGCGCAATCATCGCAAAATATTGCTTGTGGACGGCGCTGTGGCGTTTACCGGCGGCATGAATATCGGTGATCGCCATCTGGTTGTGGATCGGGGTAGCGAGCGCGGTACGGGCGTGCGGGATATTCACTTTCAGTTGCGTGGCCCCGTGGTCGGGCAGTTAATGGGGGTGTTTGGCGACAGTTGGCGATATACCACCGGGCGCACCCTGGATATACCCGTGGCAAACCATCCGGCAGACGGTGCGAGTCAATGTCGGGTGATCGCCGATGGTCCCGACGAAAATCTCGATCAACTCGCCTTGGTGCTGCAGGCAGCCGTCACGGCGGCGCGGCAGCGAGTCCGGATCATGACCCCGTATTTTTTGCCGCCCCGGGAACTGATCGCCTGTCTGCAAAGCGCCGCCCTGCGCGGGGTAGAGGTGGAAATCCTGCTGCCGCAGCACAGCAACTTAGCTCCGGTGCACTGGGCGACCCGCAATATGCTTTGGGAATTACTGTTCTACAATGTGAGGGTATTCTATCAACAGGGTACTTTCTCCCATTCCAAATTGTTGTTAATAGACGACAGTTACGTATTAATGGGTTCCGCCAATATCGATGCCCGTAGCCTGCGCTTGAATTACGAGCTGGGAGTGGAAATTTACGACCCGGTTTTCGCGCACACAATGGGCAGGCACTTTGACGAACTGTTGTCGGCGGCGCGGTCAGTCACGCTGGATGAAATGGATGGTCGCTCGCTGCCGGTCAGAACCCGGGATGCGTTGTGCTGGCTATTCTCGCCCTACCTGTGAGCCGGTGTCGATCCGGCGCAGAGGGAGGGTTAAAACCACTTCTTTATTTTGAAATAAAAAATCATCGCTGTTGCCACCAGCGCCATCAGCGCGAGCGCCAGCGGGTAGCCGTAATACCAGTTTAACTCGGGCATGGCCAATGGACTGGCCGCCGGATTGCCGTTGCCAAAATTCATGCCATACAGGCCAGCTAAAAATGTTAGCGGCATAAATATGGTCGCAATCACAGTCAGGGTGCGCATCACTTCGTTCATTTTATAGCTGATGCTGGTCAGATAAATATCCATGACATTGGACGCCATATCCCGATAGTTTTCCATTAAATCCATGACCTGTACGCAGTGATCGTAGCAGTCCCGCAGATAGGTGCGGGTGTGAGCGCTGATCAAGCGCGTTTCTTCGCGCAACAGGGCATTCACTACCTCCCGTTGCGGCCATAGCATGCGACGCAGCACCAGTAGTTCACGCTTGATTTCATGGATGCGTTGCAGCGCTGCCTGCGACGGGCCAGTTAACACCAGTTCTTCCAGGTCATCCAGTTGTTCGGCAAGAATGGCCAACACCGGAAAACCTTCGTCGATCACCAGATCGAGCAGCGTGTACAGCAGATAGTCCCCGCGGCGGGAGCGCAGGTTATTGCCGCCGCTGCGCAGGCGGTGACGGATTGCCGTGAACGGATCCTGGTCACAGCTGGCGAGAGTGATCACGACGTTGTCGCTGAGGAAAATGCTGATCTGGGCAGTTTGTACCTTGTCGCCCACAACCATCGGCAGCGCGGCTACGATAAAGTGATGATGGTCGTAGGTGTCAAACTTGGGACGCTGACCGGTGTTTTGAACATCCTCCAGCGCCAGCGGGTGCAGGTTAAATCGCTCGCCCAGCAGACTTAGAAAATGAGCGGACGGGGCGCCCTGAATATGTATCCAGGTGGTATCAGTTGGCGGTGAGCTGGATGCAGACCTGTCCGTATGTATGGATTTTTGCACAGCGTTTTTATTATTTTTTGAGCCCTGTTGCCCGGAATATTTCTCCATGAACTGGATTTCATCGCAGTCCTGTTGGTCAAGATCGTGCTGGTTATAAACCGTGACGCTGATGGTGGCGCGAGCGGCGCCGCGGCGAGGCTCTAGTAAGGTTCCGGGTGGTGTGCCGGGTGGGTGATAGCTTTTCAACAGCCGTTTCATGGGGTTACCTGTAGCGGCGGATTAATAAAAAATCGGTACTTTATAGATCTCCTTCGGACTACGGCAACAGGCCCCGGTCGGCAACTGTGCAGATGCCAAGTTCTGCACAGTTGCGGCCGCAGTTGTCAGGTGACGATTGAACGTTTGGCAATTTCTTCGAGCATCACTTCGGTGGCGCCGCCGCCAATACTTTGTACTCGTGCGTCGCGGCTCATCCGTTCAACCGGCGTTTCACGCAGATAGCCAGAGCCGCCGTGAAATTGCAGGCAGGTGTACATCACCTCGTTGACCAGCTCGCAACAATAGGCTTTCACCATTGATACTTCCTTTACGCAGTCCTGCCCGTTGGCGTCCAGCCACGCCGCGTGGTACACCAGTTGTTTGCCAGCCGCGACTTTGGCCTGCAACATGGCCAGACGCTGGCGAATAACCTGTTTGTCCCACAGGGGAGCGCCAAAGGCGGTTCTTTCCTGCACGTAGTGGAGTGTTAACTCCAGCGCCTTTTCCGCTTCGCCCATGGCCTGTGCACCCAGCACGGTGCGCTCATTTTGAAAGTTGCGCATGATCGAGTAAAAGCCCTTGTTTACTTCTCCCAGAATGTTTTCCCTCGGCACCCGGCAGTTATCAAAAATCAGTTCGGCGGTATCGGAACACAACCAGCCCTGTTTTTTCAGGGCGCGACCGACAGTAAAACCCGGCGTGCCTTTTTCGACGATAAAAATACTGATGCCCCGGGACCCTTTTACCGTGGTGTCGGTTTTTGCCGCAACGAAATAAACGTCACCCTTGACGCCGTTGGTAATAAAAAATTTACTGCCGTTGAGTATATAGTCGTCGCCGTCGGCGATAGCGGTGGTGCGAATGGCCGCGACATCGGAGCCAGCGCCCGGTTCGGTAACCGCGACTGCACAGATTTTTTTACCGCTGATCAGGTCGGGCATATATTTGTCTTTTTGCGCCTTGCTGCCAAAATTGTGCAGGTGTGGTGACGCCATATCGGTATGCACCATTACCGTTACCGCAAAGCCGCCGAACGTGGAGCGCCCCAGTTCCTCGGCGAGAATGGCGCTGCCGAGCGTATTCATATTGCTGCCGCCGTATTCTTCTTCGTAGCGAATGCCGAGAAAACCCAGTTCGCCCATTTTGCGCAACACCTCGCGGGGCACGAATCCCTGTTCTTCCCAGGGTTCGGCATGCGGCACAATTTCCTGTTCCACAAAGCGGCGAATCTGCTCGCGCAACATATTTTGTTCATCGGAAAAATACAGCTGATTCATAATATTCCTCTTGCTTTGCTCAGTTGGCTTTCTTCAATCAGGCTTGATC
>JAYODD010000012.1:52642-83504 GCA_038106145.1 Gammaproteobacteria bacterium
GGCTTGATCAGTTTAGTTATGGAGGCAGATTTTCAGCCCGCGTCACATACCCGGATCACTCGCGGCATCCTCGCGGACGGTGATGTCTATATCCAGCAGAACTGCGCCGCTTTCGACATTGTCGCCCACCCCATAAAAAATATCGCGCACCGTGCCGCCCACCTGTGCCCGCAGATCGTGTAACAGTTTCATGGAATCGAGCACCACCAGAATATCGCCCTGGCTAACGGTCGCGCCATGTTGAACGCGAATTTCGACGATGCGCCCCGGGAGCGCGGCGGCGATGCGGTGATCGCCCGCACCCGCGGCCTGTTCCCGCTGCATGGCCAACAGCTGGTCGCTGGTCGGTTGAAAACTGCGCGCCTCGCCATCGCAGTGCACCACCAGTTGGTCATTTGCCGTGGCCACCGCAAGTTGCCGCATTGTACCGTCGAGCTCGATCTGCAATTTTTGCGCTCCCGTCCAGCGGGCGGTGGCGTCAATTTTTCCCTCTGGCGCCAGAATGCGATAACGACCGGCGTTGCCGGACAGCTCCACGGTTGTAACGGATTGATCCGGGTGCCGCAACTGGATTCTGGTGACTGCGCACAGCCCTGCTCGCGCCGACAGGCGAAATCCCCCGAGGGACCGCCATGGGTTGGCGTGGCCTTGCGCGTCGCCGCGCTCCCGTTCCAGCAGCATTAGCCAGGCCAGTGCCGCGAGTTGGCACCATGGAGCTGCGGTATCCTCGGAAGTCCAGCCACCGGGGAACTGTTCGCGTAAAAAACCGGTGGTCAGGGGCGCGTCGACGAAAGGGTCCCGAGCAACAATATCTCTGAGTAACAGCAGGTTGGTACCCACACCGCCGAGGGTGTAGGCATTGAGAGCGGCCAGCAGTTTGCTGCGCGCCTGGTGTCGATCGTCGCCGGTGGCGATCAATTTCGCCAGCAGCGAATCGTAGAAAGGGGTGACGACAGTACCCTGCTGTACACCGCTGTCGACCCTGACGCCCTCACTTTCGGGTTCCGCATAAAGGGCGAGTGCGCCCGTTTCCGGCAGAAAGTTATTGGCGGGATCTTCCGCATTGATGCGCGCTTCAATGGCCCAGCCCCGTTGCTTGATCTCTGCCTGGGACAGTGCCAGGGGCTGGCCTGCCGCGCTGCGAATTTGCCATGCCACCAGATCAATGCCGGTAATTTGTTCGGTGACTGGATGTTCCACCTGCAGACGGGTGTTCATTTCGAGAAAATAGATTGCGCCACTTTCCTGGTCGAGAATAAATTCCACCGTCCCAACTGAGTCGTAATGAATTGCCTGACCGAGGGCCAGTGCGTGTTGAAATAGTGCGCTGCGCTGTGTGTCTGTTATAAAAGCGGCCGGCGCTTCTTCAATAATTTTCTGATGATTACGTTGAATCGAACACTCTCTTTCAAACAGATGCACCAGCTGACCCAGTTTATCCCCTGCCAGTTGTACCTCGATATGGCGCGGCTGGGTAATTAATTTTTCCAGCAAAATCTGATTATTGCCAAAACCAGCCTGCGCCTCTTCCCGCGCCGCCGCCAGCGCCGGTAAAAAATCGCTGGGCGCCACCACTTCGCGCATACCTTTGCCGCCACCGCCCGCGCTGGCTTTGATCATCAACGGATAACCAAGTTCTGTCGCCGCCCGTTGCAGGGCGGCATCGCTCTGATCGCTACCGTGGTAACCGGGAATAACCGGCACACCAAGTTTTTCGGCCAACGCTTTGGATTCGATTTTTGAACCCATCATGCGTATCGCCTCCCGCGATGGGCCGACAAACAGGATTCCTTCCTGCTCGCACAACTTTATCAGCTCATCGCTTTCCGAGAGAAAACCGTAACCGGGGTGAATGGCGTCTACCCCGGTGCGCCTGGCAGCGGCCACTATCGCCTGTGCATTGAGATAGGAGGCCGTGCTGGAGGCGGGGCCAATACACAGGGCGACATCTGCGAGGGCAGTGTGCAGCGCGTGGCGGTCTGGCTCGGAATAGACCGCGACCGTACGTATGCCCAACTGGCGGCAGGTGCGAATAATGCGGACGGCGATTTCGCCGCGATTGGCGATCAGTAATGATTTAATCATTGGTGCGTTCGCCTGCCCAGCTGGGTTTGGTTTTGTTCAGAAAGCACGCGATGCCTTCCCTCGCATCCGCGGTTTCCCAGGCGTCCGCCAGGGCTTGCGCGGTGTATTGCATATTTTCTTCCAGGCCGTGGCTATCGACATAATCGATCAGTTTTTTGGTCGCCGCGACGCCGACCGGCGAGCAGTGAATCAGTTTTTTAATTTCAGCTGCCACGGCGTTATCCAGTTCGTCGGCGCCGACGGATTTGTGCAGCAACCCAAGTTGTACCGCTTCTGCGCCCTGAAAAAAATGGCAGTTAAGCAATATCCGTCGCGCGTTATTGCGACCGATACGGGCAACGACATAGGGTGCAATATTGGCCGGCAACAAACCCAGCCGCACCTCCGTGAGACCGAACAGCGCGTTATCCACACCGATGGCAATGTCGCATACGGCAATCAGACCAACCCCGCCACCAAAGGCCTGGCCATTAATGCGTCCAATCAGGGGTTTGGGCAGGCGATCAAGGCGCGCAAACAGGGTGGCGAGTTTACCGCTTTCGCGGATGCGCTCGTCGCGGGACAGGCGCATGGTCTGCTGCATCCAGTTCAGATCGCCGCCCGCGCAAAAACTTTTATCTCCGGCTCCCGTCAACACCACCGCCCGAATGTTGTCGTTCGCGTAAAACTCGTCGGTAGCCATCGCCAGATCGCTGATCACATCCGCGTTCATGGCGTTGTGCATTTGCGGACGATTAATGGTAAGCCAGGCGATACCCTGGGCATCGACGCGCAGGTCAAGGGTGGTAAATTGCATAGGAGTTTACATCCGATAGACGGGGGATAATCCCGTAGCGGGAGGTTGTAATGCGGTCAGGGCCAGGCACAGGCCGATCACGTCGCGGGTGTCGGCGGGTTCGATAATACCGTCGTCCCACAACCGCGACGTGGCATAGTACGGGTCGCTCTGCTCGCCGTACTGGGCGCGCACCGCCGCTTCAATTTTTTGCAGTTCCGCGGGATCGGCGTCGCCCTGTTTGATACTGCCGCGGCGCAGTTCCAGCATCACATTACTGGCGATGTCCGCGCTCATGGTGGCACACCGGGCGCTTGGCCATGCGAATAAAAAATGCGGCCAGAAACCGCGCCCGGCCATACCGTAATTACCGGCGCCGTAGGAGCCGCCGATAATCACCGAAAATTTTGGCACGCGACAGTTGGCCTGCGCGTAAACCATTTTTGCGCTGTTTTTGGCGATGCCGCCGCGCTCCGCCTCGCGCCCAACCATAAAGCCGGTGATATTGTGTAAAAACAATAAGGGTGTGTTGCGTTGATTGCACAATTCGATAAAGTGCGCGCCCTTCAGCGAAGACTCGGAAAACAGCGCGCCGTTGTTACCCAGTATGCCCACTGGGTAGCCATGAATATGGGCGGTGCCACACACCAGCGTGTCGCCGTAGAGGGGCTTGAACTCGTGAAAGTCACTGCCGTCCACCATGCGCGCGATAATTTCTCGCACGTCATAGGGTATTTTGGGGTCGGCGCTGACAATACCGGGAATTTCTTCCGGGCTATACGCCGGGGCCCGCACCGGCTGCTCCTGTGCATAGCATTGTTGCGGCCAGTTCAGTTTGGCAAAGATTTCGCGAATACGCGCCAGTGCTTCGTCTTCATCCGCCGCCAGATAATCGCTGACTCCAGAGATTTTACTGTGCATCTCGGCGCCACCGAGAGTTTCCCCGTCTATCTCTTCGTTAATGGCCACTTTGACAATGGATGGTCCGCCGAGGTGAATACGGGCGTTGCCGCGCACCATGATGGTTTCGTCTGACAGTGCGGGAATGTAGGCGCCGCCAGCGGTACAGCCACCAAATACCGCAGAAATTTGCGGCAGACCCTGGGCCGACATGCGGCACTGGCGGTAAAAAGTATTGCCAAAATGCTCCTTGTCGGGAAAAACCCGATCCTGCTCGGGCAAATAGGCGCCACCACAGTCCACCAGGTAGACGCAGGGCAGGCGATTTTGCTCGGCGATTTCCTGGGCGCGCACGTGTTTTTTCACAGTTTCGTGAAAAAACGAGCCACCCTTTACGGTGGCGTCATTGGCAATCAGTACGCACGGTACACCGCAAATGTGGCCAATACCCGTGACGATGCCGGCGCCAGGTACCTCATTGCCGTACTGCCCATACGCCGCCAGGGGCGACAGCTCGAGAAATGGTGTGTGCGGATCAAGCAGGCGGTCAATACGTTCGCGCGGGAGTAATTTGCCGCGGACGCGATGGCGCTCAATATGGGTTTCGCGAATTCCCTCGGCAGCTTCTCGCAGCCGCGATCTGAGCTCCTCCAGCATGGCACTGTAGTGGGAGGCGTTGTTCTCAAATACCGGCGATCGGGTGTTAATGCGGGACTGCAAGCGACTCATAAAATTATTCTGCTCAGTGTTGCGAAAAAGTTTGAGTGGCTGATTACCTGGTGCGGTGAAGCGGAAAATCACACTCACCCGCAGCCGGCGCGCTATGTGGATGGCACCCGGCAGGTATAACTGCCAGAGGCGGCCAGGGAGCGCAAATTTAACAAACGGAAGGGGGGATTGCCAGCTTTCAGTGTTTCTATCTGGTATCCTTATCGACTTGTTAGTAGTCGCCCATCGGGTGAACTGACAGAAAGCGCAGTTCAACTTGCAAATCAGTGCGACATCCGTTGCCCTTGCCAACTTTCCGCAACACCCGGAACCCGGCCGCAGGGGATGGCGTATTAATTTTCACCGGATTAACTAAACAGGAACCTTCCCATGGCCGATTATCAGGATATTCTGTACACCGTCAAAGATCATATCGCGACCATCACCATTAACCGCCCCAAGTCACTGAATGCTTTCACTGGCGACACCATTGCCGAAATGGTCGACGCGGTTAAAAATGCCAGTGCAGACCGGGATGTCGGAGTGTTAGTGATTACCGGGGTCGGCGAACGTGCGTTCTGTGTCGGTGGCGACGTTAAATGGGAAGCCGATGGAGGACTTGAAGGGCTGGATTTTCCCCTTAATCAAATGATTCTGGAATGTCCCAAGCCGGTGATCGCCCGGGTCAATGGCTACAGCATCGGCGGTGGCAATCATCTCGCTTATTTCTGCGATTTGACCATTGCCGCCGAACACGCAATTTTTGGTCAGAACGGACCGCGAGTGGGGTCGCCCGCCAGCGGCTACATCGTCGGCTATCTGGCCAATGTGGTTGGCCACAAGCGCGCCCGGGAAATGTGGATGGTGCTGCGCAAATATACTGCCAGGGAAATGCTCGACTGGGGGCTGGTCAACGCGGTAGTGCCCTACGAGCAACTGGACGCGGAGGTAAATAAGTGGGCACAGGAAATGCTGGCGCTTAGTCCCACCTGTCTGCGCCTGATCAAACAGACATTTCGCGATAACGTCGGCCATTTAATGGATCAGACGATGAAAAAAATGATCACCACCCATGCGCCGAATTACTTTGAGACAGGCGAGCAACAGGAGGGCGCCAACGCGTTTCTGCAAAAACGCGCGCCGGATTTCAGTCCCTGGCGTTAAACGGCAATAACGGCAATTCAATGACGACGCCCGAAACCCGTGCAGGTTCCGGGCGCCAATTCTGCAATACGGTTATTGAGGCGCAGGATGTTAAACGCAGCCGTAAATCCAGTTATTCGGGAATGACCCTTTCGGCTTGTGGGCCCTTCTGACCCTGTGTTACTTCCATGGTTACCTTTTGACCTTCGCGCAACGATTTGAATCCGTCTCCCTGAATGGCGCTGTAGTGGACAAACACGTCCGCGCCGCCTTCCTGTTCGATGAAACCAAAACCCTTGCTATCGTTGAACCACTTAACCGTTCCTGATACTCGTTGCTCTGACATATCGACCTCATTATATTGATGCTTGTCACTAATTTCGTCGGTCCCCGCACCGCTCAGGTAATATTCAGCCATTAGCGGAAGCCGATGCAACTATCATAAATCTTTATAAAACCGGAACGCAATCAACATTTTGCGTGCCTGGCGCGCCTTAAAATCGCCGTCCAACTGGACCGGGGAGCGCCGCAGACGAAGTTTTATAGTGGGTGTGTTTGGCGGATAGCGAAAAGCGGGTAGGGGGTGTGCGGGAGCGCGCGCGGTATGTGGGTCCGCAAAACCGGTTAACCTGCGCCAGACTCGAGCCGCGATGGCTTGAGTCTGACGCAGGGAGAGCGACGGGGTGGTTTGCCCGCAAACCGCCCCGGGTGAAATAGTCGGCTACACCATCTTGCTCAGCGGCCTGGCGAGCAGCAGGCCCGCTATCATGGTGGGCACGAAGATCAAGGTGGGCGTGTAAGCATAGCCAAGTCCCGCCACGGCTGGCCCCGGACAATAGCCCACCAGCCCCCAACCGATACCAAACAATGCAGCGCCGATCCACAGGGGTTTGTCGATATCGGTTCGCGTCGGTACGGAAAAACTGTCATCGAACAAGGGTGCTGGCCGCCGCAGAACCAGTTTGTAGCCGATGAAGGTGACGAACAAGCCACCGCCCATGACGAACGCCAATGTTGGATCCCATGCGCCGGCGATATCGAGAAATCCTTGCACGCGAAACGTATTGGTCATACCGGAAATTGCCAGACCGGCGCCAAAAATCAGGCCGGAAAGTAGTGCCGCAATTAATTTTCCCATGGCTTCAACCTCCAAACAGATGACGCAGGATGTACACCGCTGCAACCCCGGTGAACATGAAAATCACGGTCGCGATAATGGAGCGTTTTGAGAGTCGCGCCATGCCGCAAATACCGTGGCCACTGGTACAGCCACTGCCGAGGCCGGTGCCGATACCGACCAATAACCCGCCGGCAATGACCAGGCCGATATTGGCATCGGGAACGGGTGGTGCTGGCAGGTTGAACAACAGACCCGGCAACGCGCCACCGACGACCAGGCCGACAATAAACAGCACACGCCACAGCCGGTCATTAACGGGTTGCGTGAAGACGCCGGAAAGAATTCCGCTGATGCCGGCGATGCGGCCGTTTAGACCCATCATGGCGACGGCCGCCGTGCCGATCATGGCGCCGCCAATGGCGGCAAGAATAAAGTGGTGCATTACGCCTCCTTAAATTGATTGAGTGGTAATTTGAGGTAGGATACGCCGTTGTTTTCCGGCGCGGGGAATGCGCCGGCGCGAATATTGACCTGGATGGATGGCAATATCAGCATGGGCATGTCCAGTGTCGCGTCGCGCGCGGTGCGCATTTTGATGTAGTCCATCTCCTCGCCCTGAAAGTGGATATTGTTGCGCTTTTGTTCGGCCACCGTGGTGCACGCCACCGGCGCGACACCCGGCGCGGGATAGTCGTGACACAGAAACAAACGCGTGTCTTCCGGTAGCGACAATAAACGCGACACGGACTGGTACAGGGTGTGCGCGTCGCCGCCCGGAAAATCCGCACGGGCGCTGCCAGCCGCAGGGGAGAATAATGTGTCGCCGATAAATACGGCGTCGCCAACCTGGTAGGAAACACAGGCGGGCGTATGCCCGGGGGTATTCATCACCCGTACGATCAGGTTGCCAAGTTTTAATTCGTCGCCTTCGTCGACCAGTAGATCAAACTGTGCGCCGTCGGGCGTTAGATCGCCCAGGTTAAAGACTTTTTTGAAGACCGCTTGTACGGTGGTGATATGCCGTCCAATCACCACTTTGCCACCGCGCTGCGCCTTCAGGTAGGGAGCGGAGCTGACGTGATCCGCGTGGGCGTGAGTTTCGAAGATGTAGTGGAGCTTGAGGCCGTGGGCGTCGATAGCGGCGATCACGGCGTCCGCCGATGCCGTGCCGGTGGATCCCGATTTGTAGTCAAAATCGAGAACCGGGTCAATCACAGCGGCGTCGCCGGTGGCGCTGTCCCAAATCAGATGGGTAAAGGTTGAAGTGGCCTGGTCGAAAAAACTTTGAATCTGCATAGGGTTCGTGTCCCATCTCCAAGGTTCGATGATGACATTATATTAGCATTATATATATTAGCAATATATAATTAATCCAGTCAGCCGCTTTAGCTTCTGTGCGGGGGCTATGATTTGCCCCTGTGGGTGTCGATGGCGACGCTGACGAAAAATTAAACCCTGGCTGAAGGCTTTGCTGAGGCCTTATTCAACGCACGGAGTAAGAGAAAACAGGTGGAAAGCGACGTGAGTGCAGCGGCGAAGAATGGTGAGAACGACGCCCTTCTGGACATGTCCCAGTTGGCGCAGCATGCCGCGCAGGCGGAGACTCTGTTAAAAGCGCTGGCTAACAGCCATCGCCTGATGGTGCTGTGTTCACTACATGGGCAGGAGGCGTCAGTCGGCGAACTGAACCGGCGCGTGCCCCTGAGCCAGTCTGCTTTGTCCCAGCACCTGGCGACCTTGCGCAACGCCGGATTAGTGGCGACCCGCAGGGAAGCGCAAACGATTTATTATCGACTCGAAGACCCAAACGTCAGCGTGCTGATCGCGACGCTGCACAGTTTATTTTGCGCGCACAACCCGTAAGCGACGCGCGCTCACGCTTATTTGAAACTGTGCTCCGCCTCGGGAAACTCGCCGTTGCGCACTGCGACCGCATAGGCTTGCAGCGCGCTCGAAATATCGCGGCCTGCAGTGAGAAAGTTTTTGGTAAAGCGCGGTACCCGCGGGGAAATGCCGAGCATGTCGTAGAGTACCAGTACCTGTGCATCCGTGTGTGGACCTGCGCCGATCCCGATTACGGGTATGGTCAGTTCTGCGCTGATGATTCGCGCCAGATCACTGGGAACGCATTCGAGCACCAGTAGATCGGCACCGGCTTCCTCGAGCAAGGTGGCGTCGCGACGCATTTCTTCCGCCGCCAACTCGTCGCGACCCTGTACCCGGTATCCGCCAAGTTTATTAACCGATTGCGGTGTCAGCCCCAGATGGCCGCATACTGGAATCCCCCGTTCACTGAGCATAAATACGGTTTCTTCCAGCCAGGCGCCACCTTCCATTTTAATGACATGGGCGCCCGCTTGCATAAGTAGCGCTGCGTTTTCCAGAGTCTGTTCCGGGTTTGCGTAGGCCATAAATGGCATATCGGCAATGATCAGGGATTTGCCGTTACCACGGCGCACCGCGGCGGTGTGGTGCAGCATATCGTCCATGGTGACCGGAACCGTGCTGTCGAAACCGAGGACCACATTGCCAAGGGAGTCGCCGACCAGGATGGCCTCTATTCCGGCGAGTTCAATCTGGCGCGCAAAAGCGCTGTCGTAAGCGGTGATAACCGGAAATTTTTGCCCTTCCTGTTTGAGATTGCCGAGGGTGTTCAGGGTGACTGTCTTCATGGTGGTGCGGCCTTACAGGTGAGGGTGGGGGTTGTAGTAGTGGCGTCCGCGTTTAATGCTCAACAGGTATTTGACCAGCTGGCGGTAATCATCGCTATTGTTGACCAGATCAATCTCGGCGGCGTTGACAATCAGCAGCGGCGCGCTGTCGTATGTGTGAAACAGGCGTGTGTAGGCATCGTTGAGGGTATTCAGGTAGTCGCGGTCGATATGACGCTCCATGGCAACTTTCCTGAGCTGGATACGTTCGAGCAACACGTCGGTGGGCGCTTGCAGGTAGATAACCAGGTCGGGGGTCGGCGCGTCGATGGTGAGCTGTTCGTAAACCGTCTGGTAAATCCTCAGTTCGTCATCGTCGAGGGTGACCTGGGCAAACAGGGGATCTTTATCGATCAAAAAGTCGGCGATACGCATGGGCTGGAACATGTCCCCCTGGCGCAACTGCTGAATTTGCCGGGTGCGTTGCAACAGGAAAAATAGCTGGGCAGGCAGAGCGCCGCTGCGGCGGTCGTTATAAAACCGTTCCAGAAAGGGGTTGTCGTCGGGTCGTTCCAGCAAGGTATCGTAGTTGAAGGTATCCGCGAGCCGTTTGGCGAGGGTGGTTTTACCAACACCGATAGGGCCTTCGACGGCGACAAAGCGCGGTAATGCGTCGCTATCAAGATTCAGCTTTACGTCGTTAGCCAGTACTTCCACGGGACTCTCCAGCCGAGAGTCGGACAATACCCTGCGGACTACTTTTTGCCAATAGGTGTGCCAGTCGGGTGCCGTCCGGAAGAACCAGGTTCGGTGCGATATCGTGTAGAGGATAGACGACAAAACTACGCTCTTTGAGCCTGGGGTGGGGAACGGTTAGCCGCGGTAGGCCAATACTGTCGTGCCCGTACAGCAAAATATCGAGATCGAGGGTGCGGGGCCCCCAGCGCACTGCGCGCACGCGCTTATGCTGTCGTTCGATCTGTTGCAGCTTGCCGAGCAAATCCATTGGCGCGAGTGAAGTGGCGATAGCAATGACGGTATTGAGATAGTCCGGCTGCGGACCGGGCCCGACAGCGGGACTGCGGTATCTGGGCGCGCAGTCCAGCAGTTTGGTGTCGGGCAGGTTGGCAATTGCCGCCGTCGCCGAGTCGAGTTGCTGTTCGCGGTCGCCGAGATTGCAGCCCATGCCGATGAAGACCCTGACGGTCATACTATGATGTCGAACTCTGGTGACCTGGATTTTTGCCGCGGCGTCTGCGCCGCCGGCGACGTCCAGTGCCCGAAGAAACCGCATTCACCAGCGTTTTCCGGACTTCCGGATTGGCTTCCTGGTATTCTGTCCACCAGTGCCCGAGTCCGTTCAGGCCTTCGCCCGCCTGCTCCCGCAACAACAGAAAGTCGTATCCAGCGCGAAATCTGGGCAGTTCCATCAGGCGGCTGGCGCGGTTACCGGCGCGATTTGGCAGCCGCTGCTGCAGGTCCCATATTTCCCGCATGGGCAATGTAAATCGTCGGGGTATGGTGATACGGTTTAGTTGAGCGGCGATCACTTCGTTGGCCGCCTGCTGGGTGGCAAAAACCGGGGTTTCACCGCCCGCGATCAGCCGATCGCGGGTGGCGCACAGCGCGGGCCAGAGCAGAGCACCCAGGAGAAAAGCCGGGGTCACGCGCTGGCCATTGCGGACCCGTTTATCGGTATTCACCAACGCCTGTTCAACAAAATCACGGTTGAACGTCTGGTCCGCGCCGAAACTGGCGGTATTCACCGGAAACAGTTGTAAAAACAAGCCGTACTGATCGAGCAAGTGGTAGGTCGCCAGTGCCTGACCGTTCATGAACAATTTCAGAACTTCGTCGTAAAGTCTGGCGGATGCCACTTCGCCGAGCAGGTGTCCCAGCTCAACTAGTGGCTGCGCGGTGGCCGGATGGATGGAAAATCCCAGTTTTGCTGCGAAGCGGCAGGCGCGCAGCATTCTCACCGGATCCTCCCGATAGCGGGTGGCAGGATCACCAATGATGCGCAGGACGCGCGCCTGAAGATCCGCCATACCATTGGCGTAGTCGTACAGGGTGTTGTCGGAGGGGTTGTAGTACAGCGCGTTAACCGTGAAGTCGCGGCGCCGGGCATCTTCTTCGATGGAACCGAAGACGTTGTCGCGCAGTAACAGTCCCTGATCCGATTTGCGGGAAAATTCGGCGCCTATATCATCCCCGCCTTCGTGGTGCTGCGCCCGAAAGGTAGTGACTTCGACAATTTCCCGACCACAGCGTACATGCACGATACGGAATCGACGGCCGATGATACGGGCGCGTCGGCAGATTTTTTCCACCTGCTCGGGGGTGGCGTCCGTCGCGACGTCGAAGTCCTTGGGGTGCAGGCCCAGCAGCAGGTCGCGCACGCAACCGCCCACCACGTAGACGCTAAACCCCGCGGCGGTCAATTGCTCGACCACCTGCAGAGCCCCTGGGCTTATATCGGATCGGGACAGATTATGTTTTTTCTGTTCGACGCCGGGTGGGGCGGAAGTTGTCGAGACCGTGGCAGACCTGTTGCCGCGAAAGAAGAAGTTGTGGAGCCGTTGCTTCAGCATTCGGTAGTCACTGCGCTCTAGAACAAAAAAACAGGCCGCAGTTTATCACAGGGTTTTCCGGGAGGCGGGATCAATCGGGTGAAGCAAATATCTGCGCGCCGCGGGTTGAGTCGCGCGTGCCAGGGTTTGCAGATACGCAACAGGTAAAAAAGGGGCCAGCGGCCCCTTTGTAATTAATATTATAGGCTGTTAGCGGTGGTCTCAAAAGACCCCTTTGCTATGCAGCAACTCATCCAGTCAGTTGTCCCGTTCTTTTTATTGGTATTGTTATTATAGCACCAGCTTATTATCGTTATAATTTGGCGTTATGTTACCCGCGGGGCGGCAGGTTTGGCAAAGGCTGAAATTAGATCATTAAGTTATATATATATATTATAATGGAATTAAATGTCCAGTTCGTTTTCGGCTGGAGCGAGCAGGGCCATTTGCGGGGGGACGGTAGCCCGTTGCCAGTGCCGAATAGCCCAGCTCATCAACTCAGGAAGAGGCGCGCCGCGCAGCCCGGGAGGCGGACTTTGGCGCAACCACGCGAGGGCCGAAAAAACGGTCTCGCGGGCCTCGCCGGGGGACAGTGGTCGCGCGTGATTTTGTTTGCTCAATTTTTGCCCGCCGCGATTAAGTGCTACGGGTATATGACCGTAGCCCGGCTGGCGCAGCCGCAACTGCTGCATCAGGAACCACTGGCGGGGTGTTGAGCTTAGCAGATCGCTGCCGCGGATAACGTTGGTGACGCCCTGGTAGCCATCGTCGACGCTGACGGCGAGTTGATAGGCGATCAGTTGATCGCGACGGCGCACGATAAAGTCCCCCGCACTCAATGACAGGTCACTCCGTTGCGGACCCTGAAAAATGTCATCGTATTCTATGGTAAGGTCGGTGGGGATGATAAGGCGCAGGGCTACGCTGCTGCCGATTGCTAAATTGGCGCCGCGACAGCGTCCGTCATAGGCCTCCCCCAATTGGCGTAACCGCTGGCGGCTGCAGTTACAGCCGTAAATTTTTCCCACTTGCTGCAACTGGTTGATAGCCGCCTGGTAGGCGTCGGCGCGGTGACTCTGGTAGAGGACGGGGGCGTCCCATTCCAGACCGTGCTGTTCGAGTTGTCGGAGAATGATGTCCGCGGCGCCGGGTACTTCCCGGGGTGGATCAATATCTTCGATGCGCACCAGCCAGCGACCATTGGCGGCGCGGGCATCGAGATAGCTTGCCAGTGCGCTTACCAGAGAGCCAAAATGCAAAGGGCCGGTGGGAGATGGTGCGAAGCGGCCGATGTATAAATCACTCATCGGCGCTACATCATCAGGTTAGCCAGGGTGTAAAACTGATCAACCGCCGGTGATCTGTTTTTCTTTAATCTCATCAAGGGTTTTACAGTCGACACACAGGGTGGCGGTGGGACGCGCCTCGAGCCGGCGAATACCGATATCGACGCCGCACTGGTCGCAATAACCATAATCGTCAGTTTCAATGCGCTCAATGGTGCTGTCGATTTTTTTGATCAGTTTGCGCTCGCGGTCGCGCGCCCGTAATTCGAGACTAAATTCTTCTTCCTGGGTGGCGCGATCTGCTGGATCCGGAAAATTGGCCGCCTCGTCCTTCATGTGGGTAACGGTGCGATCAACTTCCTCCATTAATTCCTGCTTCCAGGCCAGCAACAATTTTTTGAAGTGTGCCAGTTGTTTGTCGTTCATGTACTGCTCGTTCTTCTTCTCTTTGTAGGGTTCGAAGCCATGGAGAAGGAGGGAGGGAGACTTAACAACTTTTTTCTTGGCCATTGGTAATCCGTCAGCAGTTTCGCGAAACCCGCGTTTATAGAGCGACTGGAAAAATTTATCAAGCAAAATTTGCCGGTTTAAGCCAGGTAATGGCGACCCGGTATCGGTACAATGGCCCCTTTTAGTATCTCTTCCCACCCGCCGACCCGGCGAGACTGTGTCGGTGAAGGCCAATCCTGCGGTGTCGCGGCGAGGTGGTGTCAGTATGAGGAAAACATGAGCGCCAAGATCAACGTAAGAACCGCCGATCGTATCGTCGGTATGACGTCTTTCAAGGTGGTTGATTTCCTGGAAGCAGCGGTAAAGCTGCAGGCCCAGGGCCGCGATATTATTCGCATGGAGGCGGGGGAACCTTCGTTTGCCACCGCGCAGCCGATTGTCGAAGCTGCCAACCGCGCGTTGGCCGAGGGGCGCACCCACTATACGCCGGCGCTGGGGATAGCCGAGCTGCGCGACGGGATCGCGACTTTCTGCCAGCGTCGCTACGGGGTTGATATCGATCCGCGACGGGTGGTTGTCACCACCGGCAGTAGTGCTGCGCTGGGTATGATCTGTGACTTGTTGATTAACCCGGGGGCAGGCCTGCTGCTTCCCGATCCGGGGTACCCGTGTAACGCCAATTTCGTGCGCCGTGCCAGCGGCGAACCGCAACTGGTGCCGGTCGAGGCGCGCAATGCCTATCAGCTTACCGCCGCTGCGGTCGACGCCCACTGGCGCGATAACACCATCGGCGTGATGGCCGCATCGCCGAGCAATCCCACTGGCGAGATTATCACCGCAGATAACCAGCGTGCTTTGTACGCGGCGGTCACGCAAAAAAAAGGTGTGCTGGTAATGGATGAGCTGTACCACGGCCTGGTGTACGACCAGCCGGTCTCTTCCCTGCTCGAAATCACTGACCAGGCCTATGTGATCAACAGCTTTTCCAAATATTTCGGCATGACGGGCTGGCGCCTGGGATGGATGGTGGTTCCCGAGGGAGCTTTGGAACCGCTGAATATCATGGCTCAGAACTTTTTTATTTCGCCACCCAGCATCGCCCAGTATGCCGCCCTGGCGGCGTTTACACCGACGACCCTCGATATCATGGAGGCGCGGCGCGAAGAATTGCGGCGCCGCCGGGATTTTCTGGTGCCGGCGTTGCGGGAGCTGGGGTTCTCGATTCCCCATGTGCCGGCCGGCGCATTTTATGTCTATGCCGGTATTGAAAATCTGGCTGAGGACAGCGAAGCGTTCTGCTGGGACATGCTGGAACGGGTTGGTGTGGCGTTTACCCCCGGCACGGATTTTGGTCACTATCTGGCGCGTCAGCATGTGCGTTTTTCCTATACCGAGCCACTGCCCAGACTTGAGCAGGCGGTGCAGAGAATGCGTTCAGGTTTGCGCCAGGCGGGATGAAAATTAATCCGGTCTTTGAGCGGGCAGTGTTCCTGCGCCGCTACAAACGGTTTCTGGCGGATGTTGAACTGGCCGGTGGCGAAGTGCTGACAGTGCATTGCGCCAATACCGGGTCGATGAAAAATTGCCTGGCGCCGGGCACCCACTGCTGGTTTTCCCGCAGCGATAATCCCAAACGCAAGCTGCCAGGCACCCTGGAGATGGTGACAACCACAAGTGGTGCGCTGGCTGGTATCAATACGGCGCGGCCCAATGGGCTGGTCAGGGAGGGCATTGAAAATGGTGTAATCAGCGCATTGCAGGGTTACCCGACCATACGCACAGAGGTGCGTTACGGCGGCGAAAACAGCCGTATTGATCTGCTCCTGGAACGGGGTGCGGAAAAGTGTTTCGTCGAGGTCAAAAACGTCACCCTGGGCATGCCTCTGGGGGTGGGGTTATTTCCCGACGCCGTTACCGCGCGTGGGGTCAAACATCTGCGCGAGTTGATGGCCATGGCCGCCGCCGGGCATCGAGCGGTGCTGGTGTTTTGCGTGCAGCACACTGGAATTGAGCGGGTGGCGCCCGCCGATGAGATTGATCCCGAGTACGGTCAAATGTTGCGCACGGCGCTTGCCAACGGCGTGGAGGTGCTTGCCTACAGGTGTCGTATGGCCCCGGACGAAATCGCCATAGAGCAAAGAATTGGCGTGGATTGTAGCGATGGCCCCATAGCCAGCTGAATGGGATGCGCACCAGGTGGTCGCCGAGGAGGTTGGCTACAAGCCGGACGGAAGCAATGCGTGAACGCGGCAGCGACACCCCGGCAGCGGATCATGCCGGAGTGTCGCAGCAGAGCAATCTGAAGGTTTTTTCCCGGGCGTATAGTGCCGCGTTTTACCCTCGTTTTATTCGGCTGATATTTCCAGAATCGGTTTTATGGTGGAGCCACTTTCCGCGTCGGTAATCGCTGCGTTGATCTTGTCGAGAGGGTAAAATTTAACCAGTCGATCAAAGGGGAAGCGGCCCTGCATATGCAGATCAATCAGACGCGGGATAAATACATCGGCGACACTGTCCCCTTCGACGATGCCACGCAGGGTGCGTCCAAACAGAATATTATTCATATCCAGTGTGATCTCTGTGCCCAAGGGCGCGCCACCGATCAACCCACATACGCCGGTGGTGGTCAGGGATTCCACCGCCTGGCGTAACACCGTGGGCACCGCGGTAGTTTCCAGCGAGTAGTTGACCCCGGTGCCGGTCATGCTCTGAATGATTTCCACCGTATTACCCCCGTCGCGGGGGTTAATAATATCCGTGGCGCCGAGTTCTGTGGCCAGCTTGAGTCGTTCGCCATTGAGGTCGATGGCGATGATTTTTGTACAGCCGCATACCCGTGCCGCCATCACCGCACTCAGGCCCACCGCGCCGGCGCCGAAGATGGCGATAGAGGTTCCAGCTTCCGGCGCGAGACTGTTTAACACGCCGCCGGCGCCGGTCTGAATACCACAGCCGAGTGGGCCAAGTAATTTCAGCGGGGCGTCTTTTCTCACCTTGACCACGTTGCGTTGATTGGCCAGCGCGTGGGTGGCGAACGACGACTGACCGAAGAAGAAGCCACTGATGCGATCGCCTCCATCGCTGATCGATGTCGAGCCGTCGAGGCGGCCGCCACCGAAGTTATAGGGAAACATCAGATCGCAATAGGCGGGTTTGCCGCCGTGGCATTTGCCGCACTGTCCGCATGGCAGATAGCTCAGGACCACGTGGTCGCCCGGTTTGACCTTGGTGACCCCCGCACCTACCTTTTCCACGATTCCCGCGCCCTCGTGACCGAGCACGGCGGGCAACGGCACGGGATAGTACTGGTCGCGCACGGTGATATCCGTATGGCAGACACCGGTTGCCACTACCCTGACCAGGACTTCGTCATCGCGGGGTTGTTCGAGCTGTAACTGTTCAATGCTAAAGGGTTTTGATTTTTCGCGTACAACCGCTGCGGTTATTTTCATAGATCCTCCAGTTTGGATGCGGTGTGATGAGTGAGGTTGAATGTTCTTTGGCTAACTTTTTTTGCCGTCAATTTCGACGACGCGCTGCTGGAATTTCCATTCGCCGTTGATTTTGACCACGCGATCCCGGTAGCGACCCGAATCCGCCACCTGTACCTTGTCTTTGGTGTTTAGCACAATCAGATAGGCGTCGTGGGTAGCGTGGTCCCCATCCACTTCGACAATAGCGTCCGTGGTGCAGTGTTTGATCGTCATGGTGGGGATAACTTTTTTGGCAAAGGCCAACAGCGCCTCGTTTCCTGCTGCGAGGGTTTTACTGCCCATATTAAAAGTGCCGTCCGCGGTAAAACAGGCTGCCCATGTCTCCGCATCCCCGTAATCAAATGCCCGGTTGTAGCGGGCCGCCAACTCGCGAATGGCTAACTGATCTTCGACCTTGCTCATGGCGCCAGTCCTCTATTAATAATTCGGTCATAAATACCGTGAGCGGTGGATTGTAGGGTAAGCCCTCACGAGCGACAACAGCGCCTGTGGTGCGCGGTTGGCGCTGGGGCGTGGCGCTGTTTACTCGTCGATATAAATAGCGCCAGCGGTGATATGGAATTTGACCGGATGCAGATAAGCGCCAGCACAGGGCCCGGCCACACACCGGCCGCTGGCTATATCGAACAGGGCGCCGTGGGCGGTGCAGAGAATATGTTCGCTGTCGATATCGAGGAATTTATCCGGTAGCCAGTTGAGTTCAAAACCGGCGTGTGGACACAGGTTGCGGTACAGATATACCTGTTCGCCGTTGCGTACGGCGAACAGGTTGGGTGCGTCTACCCGGTCGAACCCGCGGCTTGCGCCCTGCGGAATATCTTCCACCAGGCAGAGCAGGGCGGGTGGATCGCTCACGGGGCATCGACCGCAGTGGTTACAGTCCTCTGCGTAGAGCTTCGATACGCTCTTCGAGGGGCGGATGGGACATAAACAACCGGCTCGCGTGTTTTTTCCAGCCACCGGAAATGCCGAGTGCGGTCATGGTGTCGGGCATCGCACTGGGAATATGTGCCTCCGCTTCAGCCTGTAGCCGCTGCAGGGCCCCGATCATACCTGCGCGGGTGGCCAGATGGGCACCGGCGGCGTCGGCGCGAAATTCACGCCAGCGCGAGAACCACATAACAATGGTCGACGCCAAAATGCCGAGTACCACCTGTAGCACCATAACAGTCACAAAATAGCCGATGCCGTGGCCCCGTTCGTTCTTGAACACGGCCCTGTCGATAAAAGAGCCGATAATACGCGCGAAAAACATCACAAAGGTGTTCACTACACCCTGCACCAGCGCCAGGGTAATCATATCGCCATTGGCCACGTGACCGATTTCATGGGCGAGTACCGCGCGAATTTCTTCCTTGTCAAAGCGATTGAGCAGGCCGGCGCTAACGGCTACCAGCGCCTTGTTTTTGTTCCAGCCGGTGGCAAACGCGTTGGATTGCTGAGCCGGGAATATGCCCACTTCCGGCATGTCGATATCGGCTTTGCGGGCCAGCTCCGCCACCGTGTCGAGCAGCCAGCGTTCGTTTGCGTTGGTGGGATTTTCGATAATTTGCGTACCGGTTCCCCGTTTGGCGAGGAATTTGGACATCAGCAGGGAAATCATCGACCCCGCGATACCAAATATGCCGCAGAACACCAGCAGCACGGTGAGATTGGACTCCATGCCCTGTTGGCTCAGGTAGTGTTCCAGGCCCAATGCTTTGAAAATAATACTGACCAGCGCCAGAATGGCGATGTTAGTGGCCAAAAATAACCCAATTCGCAACACAAAAACCTCCTGTGAGGATAGTCAAGCATGGTTTTGACTGACGTCACTGTATAAGATAAGGGCTGTGCGAAAAAATTCAATGACGTCCGCGATAACGGGCCAAGTATGACACAACGGTGGTGGGGTGCGGGTGTCATTAGCGCCTGCGGTGAGATGATCGCCAGCCATCGGGTATTGGTCTGCACCAGCGGCGGCTTTGGTGTTCGCAAGTCAGTCGGATAGCCGCAGGAGGCAGGTCGTGCGAGTAGTAGCAACCTTAATACTAACCATCTTGCTGGTCGCGGGCTGCGCGCAGCTCACGGTTCCCGAACAGCGCCCTGAGGTGCATCTGGTCGACGTTATTCCCCTCACATCGCCAGGGCTTGCACCCCGGTTTCTGGTCCGATTACAGGTGGTTAACAGAAGTCGTCGCGCCCTGAATGTCTCGGGGTTGACCTACGATCTGGCGTTGAACGGCGCACGGGTGATGAGCGGCGTAACGGCCGAAGCGGTTTCAGTTGCCCCATTTGGGCGATCGCTGGTGGATGTGGACGCTAGCGTGAATTTGATTGGCAGTTTGCGCACGGTTACCGGTTGGCTCGCAGCGCCAGCCGATGTGGAGTACGAACTCGAAACGACCCTGCACAACCGCTGGTGGCCCGTCCCGATAACCGTGGTGGATCGGGGCGTGCTGGGCGGTGGTAACGCAGCGGCGCCGCACTAAAGCCACCGACGGTCGCGATTCCGGTCCGGCCACTCACGGAGTCCTTACCCATGGTAGAGCAACGCCTGACCGACATAGAAGTTAAGCTCGCTTTTCAGGAAGATGCGATTAAAACCCTCGGCGAGGCGGTCTATCGCCAGCAGCAGACGCTGGATAGCCTGATGGAAACCTGCCGTCGTTTAACCGACTACGTCAGGGATCTGGCGGAGCAGCGGGCCCAGGGCGCGACACCGGACGACGGAGATAGCGCGCAGCGGGAAACGCCACCCCACTATTAGCTGACAGGTGGTTATTGCGGGCTGATGCGACTTTTTGCTTTTTCGTTCGTCGCGCCAGCGCTCTCCCAAGCCAATTGGCGATAGATAAAAATGACAGACAACACAGCACAGTGGATTGCCGCGGCAACCGGGCGCAGCGAGGCGCACCTGGTCCCGTGGCGCGATCAATGTCGAGTGCACCGGGATGTGGCGGTGCCCCTTGCACAACTGTGCGAGCAGGCGCAACAGGCCGGTTTCGCACTGCGCGTTGCCAGTGGTTTTCGTTCGTTTGAGCGCCAACTGGCGATCTGGAACGCCAAGGCCGAGGGTCGGCGTCCGGTGCTGGATCAAGCAGGCCGACCGCTGACCGTGGCAGCGCTCACCGAAAGGGAAAGAATGTGGGCTATATTGCGCTGGTCCGCGCTGCCTGGAACGTCTCGCCACCACTGGGGGACGGATATCGATGTCTGGGATGCTAACCCCGTGGGCGATGATTACGAGGTTCGCCTAACGGTGGGCGAATGTGTCGCGGGCGGGCCATTTTACCCGTTGCATTGCTGGCTTGATCAGATTATCGCCGGTGCGCCGCACGGATTTTTCCGTCCCTATCAAACCGACCGCGGCGGCATTGCACCGGAGCTCTGGCATCTGAGCTATCGACCGGTTGCCGCCCAGTACGAGCACTGGTTGCAGCCGTCGGTGGTGCGCGAGTTACTCGCGGCATCGGAGATGGTATTGAAAACAGTGGTGCTGGATAATCTGGAAGAAATTTTTGCGCGTTATGTGCGCTTGTAACCGCGGTGGTTATCGGCGATATTTCCGCAGCGATGGCGGTGTGAGGCGATGAGAGAAGAAACCGATGCACTGTGGCAGGCGATCTGCGGGGAGGTGAGCGACTCTGCCCGCGCCGAGCCAGTGCTGGCCAGTTATTTTTATACGGCGGTACTCAGCCACGACTCCCTGGAAACCGCTCTCAGCAACAATCTGGCGCAACTGCTGGGCAATTCGGTGGTGTCCGCGCTGGTGATTCGCCAGTTATTTGTCGAGGCTATGGCGTCCGATCGCACGATAAGCGTTAACATGCGGCGCGATTTACTGGCCCATTACGAGCGGGATCCCGCCTGCGAGAAATATTCGATGCCCCTGTTGTATTTCAAGGGATTTCACGCCGTGCAGATTTACCGGGTCGCGCACTGGTTGTGGCAACATCAACGGCGCGAGCTGGCGCGTTATCTGCAAAACCAGATGTCGGAAATTTTTGCGGTGGATATTCATCCGGGTGCCACCATTGGCGGTGGCCTGATGGTGGATCATGCCACCGGAGTGGTTATTGGTGAAACCACCGTCATTGAAGAGGACGTGTCCATTCTACATGCCGTGACGCTTGGTGGTAGTGGCAGCGGCGTCGGCGCGCGCCATCCCACCATTCGCCGCGGCGTATTGATTTCGGTGGGCGCGAAGATTCTGGGTAACATCGAGGTAGGGGCTGGCGCCAAGGTGGGTGCCGGTAGTCTGGTGCTGGAATCCGTCGCCCCTCACACCACGGTGGCGGGGGTGCCGGCGCGCGTGGTCGGAGTTCCTCGGGAAGCGCAGCCGGCACTGGAAATGGACCAGCGGATCAACGGCGATGAGGGGCAGAGGGCTTCGTGAGCGGGGACCGGCCTGGATTGCTGGGTGTGGTGGAACGCCGCGTGGTGCATGCGGCCAGATACACCCTGCAGGGGCTGGCCGCCTGTTACCGCCACGAGGAGGCGTTCCGCGTCGAGGTGTGGCTGTCATTGCTGCTGGCACCGCTGGCCTACTGGTTGGCGACTACGCCACTTGAATTTGTGCTGTTAATGGGCGCGGTGGTGCTGGTGATGACGGTTGAATTACTCAATTCCGCGATAGAAGCGGCGGTGGATCGTATCGGCGAGGAGCGCCATGTCCTGGCGGGCCGGGCCAAGGATCAGGGTTCGGCGGCGGTATTCTTTGCAATGCTGATTTTTGTCGGCATCTGGGGCGCGATTTTGTGGCAGCGCTTGGCTGAGCAGGTTTAATCTGGGCGGACCCGGTTTGCAAAAATGCCTGTTGTCACTTATCTGTCACCATCGCTAGATAAGATAGATACCTTGTTTGCGGAGCATCGCCCTGCACTCATTACCTCTATTCTGAAATATTCGTTTTGAAGTATTGCCTCGGAAATTTTTATGCGTAGATATTGCGCTGAATTTATCGCTACCTTTGTGCTGGTATTTGCGGGCACGGGCGCCATTGTTATCGACGGTGTTAGCGGCGGCGTGATCGGACACCTGGGGGTGGCGCTAACGTTTGGTCTGGTGGTAATGGCCATGATTCATACTTTGGGCGAAGTTTCCGGCGCGCATATGAACCCGGCAGTCACCATTGGTTTTTGGGTGGCGCGGCGTTTTCCCGCTGCGGATATAGGGCCATATGTAGCGGCTCAGGTGGCTGGTGCGATCACCGCCAGCGCGCTGCTGCTGCTGTTGTTTCCCGAGCACGGCACGCTGGGCAGCACGGTGCCCGCAGGGTCGGTGGGGCAAAGTCTGCTGCTGGAAATTGTACTGGCTTTTATATTGATGTTTACCATTATCCACGTGGCGGAGGGCTCCAAGGAACAGGGTTTGCTGGCGGGGCTGACGATCGGTGGCGTGGTGGGTATGGAGGCGTTGTTTGCCGGACCCGTGTCCGGCGCTTCGATGAATCCGGCGCGCTCCATCGGCCCCGCGCTGGTTTCCGGGAACCTGACCCATCTATGGATCTATATCGTCGCGCCCCTGAGCGGGGCCGTGGCGGCAATTTTTGTCTGTCGCTGGGCGTTGTCGCCGGATTGTTGCGTGGGACGCGGAGAAGTGGAGTAAAGCGTGAACGAGAATGAAGTAAAACATCTGTTGTTTGTGTGCGTGGAGAACTCGTGTCGTAGTCAGCTCGCGGAAGCCATGGCGCGGCGCGCTCTTCCTGCGGGCTACGAGGTGCACAGCGCCGGGTCGCGGCCATCCGGGCAAATCAACCCCCGGGCGGTGGAGGTGATGGCGGAGCTGGGGTATGATCTGACGGCGCATCAGTCCAAGGCGCTAACGGAAGTGCCCGACATCGAATACGCCGCGGTGATTACCATGGGATGTGGGGACAATTGTCCCTGGGTTCAGGGCCAGCTGCGGGAAGACTGGGGATTGCCCGACCCAAAGGATCTACCGCTGGAGGAGTTTCGCAAGCTGCGGGAGTGCATTGGGACCCGCGTCACAGACTTGTTCAAGCGACTTAGTGAAAACTAGGCATCTCCCACGGCTGCGCTGAACAGGCAGTTTTCCCGGACCGAAGCGGCGAGTAAATCCCGTGAGCCTGGCTCTTAATTGGCTGCAAAGCCGACGTTTGATCGAGAAGTTTGCTCGTGTTTAACAATAACTAAAAATTTCAATAAAGTGTTGACGATTATGGCTGACGAAACGACGTTCGAAGTAATTTTCCGCGGTGACATTACCGCCGGGCAACAGCTGGTGGCCGTCAAGGAGCGTCTCAAGGCGCTGTTTAAAGTGGACGATGCGCGCATCGAGCAATTATTTTCCGGCCGACCCGAAGTGATAAAAAAAGGTGTCGACCAGGCCACCGCAGATCGCTATCGAGATACGTTGTTAAAAGCGGGTGCCGTTGTTCAGGTGCGCGAGCAGGCGGCGCAAGTCACCGGATCGGGGGCGATTGCTAGTCCGCCGCCCGTTGCACAGTCCGCCACCTTAACGAATGCGAAAACCGCGGGTGGGGATAGCGGGGGTGCGCACCCTTCCGCATCCAAACTAACGGATGGACTCTCCCCCGACGTTGTGGCCAGCGGCGCCGCGCAGGTGGCGTCCGATGCCCCGGACTCCCGGGCTGAGTGGACGCTAGCCCCGGTGGGGGCGGATGTGTTGCGACCCGACGAGCGGCACCGGGTGCAGCCGGTAGTGGTGGGCGATATCGAATTTGAACTGGCCCCGGCGGGTGCGGATTTGTTGAAGCCGGAGGAGCGGAGCAGGGTCGAAGCACCGGAAATTGATATATCCCATCTAACGGTTGATACCCCCGGGGACGATAAGGAGCCCTGAATCCAGGCATTTTAGCTGGCGTCTCAAGCGGTGGGAACACGGTGACTGCGCGGCGTTTGTTTGCACCTCCACAATATTGGCTGATATTTTCGATTCTGCTCGGCAACCACTGTTCAGGTATCAGGTGGGTTTGCGCGAGAGGGGATAAATACGCTAACGTCACACCAAGTGATACTCCGGTATTTTTTTAGGGGTATGGCGTGGCCATGGCGTATGATTGTTCCATAGTTGACATCGATCAGGGATAAGTAACGGAAACCCTCAAGAGTCGCCGGTGCGCTGACCGGGCGCCTGTGCGGTGTATTCTCGGCCAGCGCTCGCGTCCCAGGAGAGATAGATGGGCGTAACACTAGACGATAAATATATTCTCACGACAGGACGGGCGTATCTCACCGGCATCGAAGCGTTGGTGCGCCTGCCGATTTTGCAACGCCAGCGGGATGTGGCCCGCGGCCTGAATACTGCGGGCTTTATTTCCGGTTACCGGGGTTCGCCGTTGGGTGGGCTGGACAATGCCCTCTGGCACGCGGATGCCCATCTGAAAAAACATCATATTCGCTTTCAGCCCGGGGTGAATGAAGAACTGGCGGCCACGTCCTTATGGGGTAGCCAGCAGGTCAATCTTTATCCTGACGCCCACTACGACGGCGTGTTTGGCATGTGGTACGGCAAGGGTCCGGGTCTCGACCGGGCCATGGACGCGATCAAGCACGCGAACAACGCCGGGACCTCCAGGTTTGGTGGCGTGCTGGCGGTGGTGGGCGACGATCATCTGTGTAAATCATCGACGCTGGCCTTTCAGAGCGAGCCAATGTTTGTGGCCGCCGCCATTCCGGTACTGAACCCGGCGGGGGTGCAGGACGTGCTGGACCTCGGCATCTACGGCTGGGAAATGTCGCGCTTTACCGGTGGTTGGGTAGGCATGAAAACCACGGCGGAAAATATGGACGCCGCCATTTCCGCCGACATTAACCCCCAGCGCCTGACTATTCAGTTACCGACGGACTTTGCCGTTCCCGAGGACGGCCTGCACATTCGCTGGCCGGATCATCCCCTCGAGCAGGAAAAACGGCTGCAGCGCGATAAAATTTACGCGGCGCAGGCTTTTGCCCGCGCCAACAAACTGGACCGGATTGTCGTCGATAGTTCCAGCGCCCGCCTTGGTATTCTCGCCGCGGGCAAAGCGTATCTCGACACCGTACAGGCACTGAGCGATCTGGGCATCGACAATGAGGTGGCGCAGGCGCTGGGTGTGCGGGTCTACAAAGTGGGCATGAGCTGGCCTTTGGAGCCGCAGGGTGTGCGGGAGTTCGTGCGCGGCCTGCAGGAAGTGTTGGTGGTCGAGGAAAAGCGCAGCCTGATGGAGGACCAGCTCAAAAGCATACTCTACGATTTACCGGGCGAACAACGCCCGCGCATCGTGGGGAAATACGACGAGCGCGGAGCTCAGTTGGTGAGCAATGTCGGTGAATTGAATCCGCAGCAGATTGCGGAAATTATCGTCGCGCGGTTAGCCAGGTCAGGTGCCGCTAAGGATCTGGCGGACAAGCTGTCCCGTCTGCAGGGGAAACACCATGCCAGCTTGCCCGCGCCGGGTGCACTGCCGCTCCGTCAGCCCTGGTTCTGTTCCGGGTGTCCGCACAATACCTCCACCAGGGTACCGGAAGGCAGCCGCGCGCTGGCGGGTATCGGTTGTCACTTTATGGCTACCTGGATGGACCGCAACACCGAAACCTTTACCCAGATGGGGGGGGAGGGTGCTTCCTGGATAGGTCAGGCGCCCTTCACTGCGACCCAACACGTGTTCCAGAACCTCGGGGACGGCACCTATTTCCACTCGGGTATTCTTGCGGTGCGGGCCGCCATCGCGTCGGGAGCGAATATCACCTACAAGATTTTGTATAACGACGCGGTGGCGATGACCGGTGGGCAACCAGTGGATGGGGTGATGACCGTCCAACAGATGGTGTATCAGTTAATTGGCGAGGGCGTCAAACGCATTGCGCTGGTGTCGGACCTGCCGGAAAAATACCGCAAAAATTTTCCCCGCTTCGCCGGACTAACTATCGATCACCGCGATAACTTTGACAGTATTCAACTGGAGCTGCGGGAGCTGCCCGGCACCACCGTTATTATCTACGAACAAACCTGTGGTACGGAAAAGCGTAGGCGACGTAAACGGGGATTGTTGGTCGATCCGCCCAAACGGGTGTTTATCAACGAACAGGTGTGCGAGGGTTGTGGCGACTGCGGCGTGCAGTCCAATTGTTTGTCGGTGATTCCCAAAGAGACAGAGCTCGGGCGCAAACGCGCCATTGATCAAAGTGCCTGTAATAAGGATTTTTCCTGCCTCAAGGGGTTCTGCCCCAGTTTTGTCACTGTCCATGGTGGTCAGTTGCGCAAAATAAGCGCGGCCTCCGGCGCGGTATCGTTTGCACAGCTGCCCGAGCCGGTGCTGCCCGATCTGACCCAGCCGTATAGCATTTTGCTGGCGGGTGTGGGTGGCATGGGTGTGCTGACGGTCGGTTCCATTATGGGCATGGCGGCGCATATTGAAGACAAGGGCGCGGCGGTGCTGACGCAAACCGGACTGGCGCAGAAATTTGGCGCCGTTACCAGCCATGTGCGTATCGCCCGCCGCCAGGAGGATTTGCACGGGGTGCGCGTGCCCGTGGGCGGTGGCCAGTTGCTGCTGGGTGCCGATCTGGTGGTTTCCGCTGGCGCGGAGTCACTGCTGCGCATTGCCACTGGCGCCTCGGCGGTGGTTAATAATCACGACTCCCCCACTGCGGAATTCACTCACAATCCCGATGCGCCGTTCCCGGAGCAAGCGATGGAAGCGGCGATTCAGGAGGTAGTAGGTTCCGACCGTGCGCACTTTATGGATGCCACGGGGCTGGGGGCTGCGCTATTGGGCGACGCCATCGCGGCCAATCTCTTTTTGCTCGGCTTTGCCTGGCAAAAAGGTCTGGTGCCAATCGGCAGGGAAGCGCTGGAAGAGGCGATACGCCTGAATGGCGTGGCGGTCGAATTAAATCAAAATGCGTTTTTGTGGGGCCGGCGTTACGCCGAGCATCCGCAGCAGGTGAGGCAGTATGCGGGTATTGCACCGACTCCCGCAGCCCCAAGAGCGGCAACGCTGGAGGAAGTTATCGGGGATCGTCGTACCCGGCTGGTGGCTTACCAGAATGAAAATTATGCCCGTCGCTACACAGAGCTGGTAGCACGAGTCGCAGCGGCGGAGGGTCAACTGGCGGTCGGGCAGAATAAAACGCTGACGCTGGCGGTGGCTAAAAATTACTTTAAGTTGCTCGCTTACAAAGATGAGTACGAAGTGGCGCGGTTGTACACCAACGGCGAATTTACCCGTCAGTTGGCCGAGCAGTTTGACGGCAACTATAAATTGAGTTTTCACCTTGCGCCGCCGTTGCTGTCGAAGCGGGATCCCGCGACCGGGCACCTGCGTAAACGCGAATTCGGTCCCTGGATATTGGGCGCGTTTCGTCTGCTGGCCAAACTAAAATTTTTGCGTGGAACCCCTTGGGATTTTATGGGGCGCAGCGCGGAGCGCAAAATGGAGCGGCAGCTGATTAGCGATTACGAGGTGAAAATCGAGCAAATTCTCGCGACCCTGAACGCAAATAATTATGCGCTTGCGGTGGAAATTGCCTCGTTGCCGGAATTTATTCGCGGCTACGGCCATGTTAAGGATAATAACGTTGCCGTGGTGGCGCGGCGCAATGAGGAACTAAGCCGCAAATACGCCGGGGGAGTAGCGCAAGTGGTAAACATTCAGGAAGCGGTTAATACCTCGCACTGAATACAACTAATCAGGCTTCGCGCGGCCATACCGGCGGATTCGGTGTGGGTGAGGCGCTGCCACTCACGAAAAGATTAACTCCATTTGAGGAAGCGGCGAATGACAGAATCGACACGGGCGGCAAACAACGGCATGGTGCGAGACAAGGTAGCGGTGGTGACTGGCGCCGGTGGTGGCATCGGCCGCGCCGCCTGCCTGGTGTTTGCCCGCGAGGGCGCGAGCGTGGTGGTGGCGGATATCGACGCCACATTGGGGCAGGAGACCGTGGACGCGGTGATCGCGGCGGGTGGCCAGGCGATATTTGTGCGTTGCGACGTCAGCAAGGCGGCCGACGTGGAAGCGCTGGTAAAAAAAGCGGTGGATACCTATGGACGACTGGACTGCGCCTTTAACAATGCTGGCGTGGAGGGCGACTACTCGCCGTTGGCGCAGGCCACGGAGGAAAATTTTATGTTGAACTACCGGGTCAATATGCTCGGTGTATTCCTGTGCATGAAGTATCAAATTCGCCAGATGTTGATCCAGGGTGGCGGCGCGATCGTCAATACCGCGTCCGACGCCGGTCTGGTGGGGGTGAAAAATCTGGGGCAGTACTCAGCGGCCAAACACGCGGTGGTGGGGTTAACCAAATCCGCGGCCCTCGATTACGCCACCAAAGGCATACGCGTTAATGCGGTGTGTCCGGGGCCGATTCGCACGCCGATGCTGGAGCGGATTATTGAAGAAAATCCGAAGATGGGGGAGGCGTTGATTGCCGCAGAACCGATGCGCCGACTGGGCGAGCCGCGGGAAATCGGAGAGGCGGCCGTGTACCTGTGCTCGGACGGCGCATCGTTTATTACCGGCCATGCGCTACCTGTGGACGGCGGATATATGGCTACCTGAGGGAAGTCGTTTGTCCGGGGAAACGCAGTCACGCAATCGTTAGTTGCGCGATAAAGATTAGTGGGTAGGTAAAGAAGGGGTTGGTATGGACGGGTTTTTTAAAGTGGGGAAATTGTTGACGTTGGGCTTCTGGATATTACCAACCACCGGGCTGCTGGGTTTACTCGGAGACCCATGGAACCATTACCTGGTGTTGGCGGGCGCATTTGTTCTGCTCGCCCATATCGGGGAACTGGCGTTGACCTATGGCAAGCTAAAAGCGCTGGGGCGCGCTCGGCCAATGGACTTGCTGCTGGTGTTGCTGGTGGGCCTGTTTCACTGGATGCCATTGCTGAAAAAGCCCACCTGAACCGCGCCCACCATCCTGGGGCGAGCCAGACCCGGTGCCGGGGTGGCACGAGGTGCAATTCTCTGTGCTGACTGGGCTGGGTAAACGACGGGCTTGCCGTGCTGGCGCGGGCCTCGAATGCTGACCTTCGCCCGTCCGGTCATGACGGCGCGGTGTTGGCGGGGTCGCGTATGTACTATACTGTCGCGCCTTCCCCTGCGTACCCTGGCCTGCCGACATCATGGACACCGCCAAACACCTGTTTTCCTACCCCAAGTACTGGGCCGAATGTTTCGGTAGTGCGCCGTTTCTGCCCACCAGTCGCGCCGAAATGGACGCGCTGGGTTGGGACAGTTGCGATGTGGTAATCGTCACCGGGGATGCCTACATCGATCATCCCAGCTTCGGCATGGCGGTGGTGGGCCGAGTGCTGGAGGCACAGGGTTTTCGCGTGGGCATCATCGATCAGCCGGACTGGCGCAACAAAAAAGATTTCATGGCGCTGGGTAAACCGAATCTGTTCTTTGGTGTCGCTGCGGGAAACATGGACTCCATGATCAACCGCTACACCGCCGACAGGCGCATGCGCAGCGACGATGCCTATTCACCGGACGGTGCAGGTGGAAAGCGGCCAGATCGCGCAGTGGTGGTGTACAGTCAGCGCTGCCGCGAAGCCTGGCAGGACGTGCCGATCGTGCTTGGCAGTATCGAGGCGAGTCTGCGCCGCATTGCTCACTACGACTACTGGTCGGACCAGGTACGGCGCTCGATTCTGGTGGATGCGCAGGGCGATATTCTGCTGTACGGCAATGCCGAGCGGGCACTGGTGGAAGTGGCGCACCGGCTGGCCCGTGGCGTGGCGGTGAAGGACATGACGGATATTCGCGGCACCGCCTTTTTGACCAGAAAATTGCCTGGGGGGTGGACCATTATCGACTCCACCCGGGTGGATTTGCCGGGCCACATTGATCCGTTGAAAAACCCCTACGAGTCGGACGAGGAACTGGCTGCCGCAACCGGTGGCAAGTGCCGGGTATCTGGGCCTGGCGACGCCAACGACGGCGACGTGCAGGTACTGACATTTGTGCCGCCGCGGGAAAAGGTGGATCGGGCCACCACCGCCATCCGTCTGCCTGCCTATCACAAGGTCAAGGCGGACCCGGTGTTATATGCCCACGCGTCGCGGGTTCTGCATCTGGAGACCAATCCAGGCAATGCCCGAGCTCTGGTGCAACGGCATGAGGGGCAGGAGCTGTGGCTGAATCCGCCACCGCTACCGCTGACCACCGACGAGATCGACGGGGTATTTGCGCTGCCCTACGCGCGGGTCCCGCACCCTAAATACCAGGGTCGAAAAATTCCCGCCTACGAGATGATCAAGTTCTCCGTGAATATCATGCGCGGCTGTTTTGGCGGTTGCACTTTCTGTTCGATCACCGAACACGAAGGACGCATTATTCAGAACCGCTCGGAAGATTCGATCATTCGCGAAATAGAGGCGATTCGCGACAGGACGCCGGGGTTTACCGGGGTTATCTCCGATCTCGGCGGCCCCACTGCCAATATGTACCGTCTGGCCTGCAAAACCCCGGAAATCGAGTCGGCGTGTCGCAAACCGTCCTGTGTGTTTCCCGGTATTTGTCCCAATCTGGTGACTGACCACAACCCGCTGCTTCAACTGTACCGCCGGGCGCGGGCCGTGCCGGGGGTCAAGCGCGTACTGATCGCCTCCGGGCTGCGCTACGATCTGGCGGTGGAATCCCCGGAGTACGTTGAGGAGCTGGTGACCCATCACGTGGGTGGCTATCTTAAAATTGCGCCGGAACACACCGAAGATGCG
>JAYODD010000026.1:0-18161 GCA_038106145.1 Gammaproteobacteria bacterium
CCCGAGCTGCTCGTTGTACTCTGTCGATCCCGGTTGACTGGTGACCAGATAAGTGGCGAGCAGGAAATTGAGGGTCGCGGACAGAAAAAATGAGCCGGCGATTATCCAGGACGCGCCGGCGAGACGGCGTTCGAAAGCTCCGTGGTTATCCTGTGCGGTCAGCGCATGGTCGATCTTCTCGGTATGCAAAATGGCGTCGTTATACAACAGTGTCTTTACCAGAGGATACGGCGTCTTCAGGGACCCCAATGTGACCAACCCCAACAGCCCTGGAACCGCGGCCTCCTTTATCGCCAGATAACGGGGATCGAGTCCCAACAGGCTGATACCGCCGGTCAAACATACGCTGAGCACACCGAGTGCGGAAAAAAAGTTGATTTTCTTACGGACGATAAAATCTCGAGCACCATACCCGAGGGGGAAGGCCAACGCCACGACTACCCCGTAGGAAGGGCCAAGGTAATTATCACTACTAAATTTGGTCAGTATCAGCGTCGGCGCAACGATATTGAACAGCAAATTGATCAGTAAATTTTCCCGGCGCGGTGCGGGGGACGAGTTAGACGGATTGTTCATGCTACGGGCGCGACCATGGAATGATCCGGGAATTTTAACGGGTTTGTCTCCACTAAGCACGGATTCCCGTGCCCGACCGCCCCTGGGTGGTATCGACAGGGCTATGCGGGGAAAAAATCCTGTACTTTCCAGGGCGAATCATTATAGTGCCTTGCCAGTCTGAGGCCAGTGACTGATGGCAAAAATTTTTTACATACATCCCGATAATCCACAGACGCGTCTGATCAACCGCGTGGTGGATATCATCAACGGTGGTGGGATAGTTGCGTATCCCACCGATTCGGCCTATGCACTGGGGTGTCAACTCGGCGATAAATCCGCAATGGACAGGATTCGCCAGTTGCGCAAACTGGATAAGCATCACAATTTTACGTTGGTGTGTCGGGATTTGTCCGAACTGTCCCTCTATGCCAGGGTCAACAACCAGGTGTTTCGCGCATTAAAGGCCAATACGCCAGGCCCCTATACCTTTATCCTGGAGGCCACTTCCGAGGTGCCGCGCCGACTGGTGCATCCAAAGCGGAAAACCATCGGTATTCGGGTGCCGGCCAATCCTATAGTGCAGATGTTGCTGACCGCTCTGAATGAGCCGCTGATGAGCGTCACACTGTCGTTGCCGGGGGACGATTATCCACTGACAGATCCGCAAGACATCCGACAATTACTGGATCACCAGGTCGATGCGGTGGTAGATGGGGGGCACTGTGGTCTGGAGCCGACTACGATCATTGATTACACGGACGATACGCCGGTGCTGGTACGTCGCGGTATGGGAGATACCACGCCATTTGGTCTTTAATACCATCGCTTTGCACCTGATCACCCTTCTCCCTGTCGCCAATGGCGGTATAATAATGACGGATTGCCCGCCGCTGGAGACGTCGTGACAACAGAACCTATCGAACCTGTGTTACCGGCCACTCCCGATAGGGACAGACTTGGAGTCCACCTGGATGCGGAGCACGGCGCATCCACTGCCGCACAGGGTGAAATGCCCTTCGCCATCGTGCATGGCAGACACTTCACCGAGATGCCGAAAGATTTGTATATCCCTCCGGAAGCCCTCGAAGTGATCCTCGAAGCCTTTGAGGGACCGCTCGATTTGCTGCTGTATCTGATCAAGCGACAGAATCTGAATATTCTCGACATCAATGTGGCTGAGATTACGCGGCAATACATGGTGTACATCGACATGATGCAGGCCTTCCAGTTGGAGCTGGTGGCGGAATATTTATTAATGGCCGCCATGCTGGCGGAAATTAAATCCCGTATGTTGATTCCACGCCAGTTTGAAGAAGAGTCGGCGGAGGATCCGCGGGCGGAACTGATCAGACGCTTACAGGAGTACGAGCGCTATAAAAAAGCCGCGGAAGATATGGACGAGCTGCCGCGTATTGGCCGCGATATTTTTCGCGCAACGGCTCTTGAACCCGATCGTCGGGTAGAGCGACCGCAACCAGTGGTAGAAATGTCCGAGTTATTAGTCGCACTTTCCGACGTATTGCGCCGCGCGCAGATGTTTGAGAGCCATCATGTGCAACTGGAAACCCTGTCCACGCGGGAGCGAATGATCATTATCATGGAGCGTCTGCAAGGTCAGGAGTTTCTGCCGTTTGTCAGTTTCTTTACGGTGACAGAGGGGCGCCGAGGGGTGGTGGTTACATTTTTGGCGATCATGGAATTAATTAAGGAGGCACTGGTGGAGATCGTACAGGCGGAGTCTTTCGGTCCGATACATGTGCGCACGAGAATACAATAATGGATATTGGACCGCTGAAAAAGATCCTCGAAGGAGCGTTGTTGGCGGCGGGTAAACCGCTGGATCTGGCGGCGCTGGAAAGTTTGTTTTCCGAGCGCGACCAGGTGGACAAAGAGCTGTTGAACGCCGCGCTCGATGGCCTTGCCGCCGATTGTGAGGAGCGTAGTTATCAACTGCGTAAAGTCAGCAGCGGGTACCGACTACAGGTGCGGCAGGAGCTGGCGCCCTGGATTAACAACCTGTGGGAAGAAAAACCCAAGAAATATTCCCGCGCGCTGCTGGAAACCCTGTCGCTGATTGCCTATCGTCAACCGATCACCCGGGGCGATATCGAGCAGATACGGGGCGTCGCGGTGAGCTCTGACATTATTCGTAGCCTCGAAGAGCGGGAGTGGATACGCGTCGTCGGCCACCGCGACGTGCCGGGCAGACCGGCGTTGTTTGCCACTACGCGCCAGTTTCTCGATTACTTTGATTTGCGCAGCCTGAACGAATTACCACCCCTGGGTGAAATTCGCGATATCGACGAGATCAACGCCGAACTGGGATTTGGCGATTTGACCGCGGATCAGGCCACCGCTACAGAACTGGAACGAGAAGCAGATAACGATGATGACACGGGGGCAGACCTGGAACGGGACGACCACAACAATGCTTCTATGCGCTCCGCTGCCAGGCAGAACGACTATCTGGAAGGTGAGGATCCGCAGGTTGGAACCCCTGTGGAGATTGCGGCCCGGGTTTCACCGGTGGCGGATGCAAACGAATGAGTGACAAGTTGCACAAAGTGCTGGCGGAGTCTGGCCTGGGCTCGCGGCGCGAAATGGAGCGCTGGATCGCGGCCCGCCGGGTGTCGGTTAACGGCAAGATCGCCAGCCTTGGTGACCGCGTGGACGCGGCCGATCGTATTCTCGTGGATGGCAAACCACTCGCCCCTGGTGCAAGCGGTCGGTTGCGGATAGTGCTTTACAACAAGCCGGAAGGGGAAATATGTACCCGTCGCGACCCCGAGGGACGACCCACGGTTTTTGCCAAACTGCCCCCCATAAAAAAAGGGCGCTGGATCGCTGTTGGGCGCCTGGATATCAATACCAGTGGGCTGATTCTGTTCACTAATAGCGGGGCTCTGGCGAATAGACTGATGCACCCCTCGAGCAATGTGGATCGGGAATATCTGGTGCGGGTGCATGGACCGGTGAACGAGGAGATGCTAGCCCGTTTGCGCAACGGAGTGGATCTGGAAGATGGTGTCGCCCGTTTCAAAAGCATCAAAATAGGCCTGCGAGGGGGCGCGAATCAATGGTTTACGGTAGTCATTGACGAGGGCAAGCAGCGAGAAGTACGCCGTTTGTGGGAATCGCAGGGTGTCGAGGTCAGTCGTCTCAAGCGTATTCGTTTTGCCACGGTCGAAATCCCTTCTTATGTGCGTCGCGGCGACTGGATCGAGTTGCCCTTGGGCGACATCAATAAACTTTGCGCGTCCGTGGGTTTCAAGGATGAAAGCCGGCGTCCGCCGCCACCCGGCGAGCGAGTCCGCCAGGCCCGACATCTCAACAAATTACGCAGTCGCGGCGGGCGATCCCGATAAGTTGCCAGGGTGGCAATTAGTTTGTCCGCTGACCCTCAACACCAGCGGTGCGCCCTTACTGGGCGTCCAGCGACCGCCCGGTAGTCCCGCGGCTATCCGGCCCCATCAGGTACAAATACAGCGGCATGATCTGCTCGGGTGTTTTTAGCGTATGCGGATTTTCCGCGGGAAACGCCGTGGCCCGCATTCGCGTCCGAGCAGCGCCAGGGTTGATACAGTTAACCCGTATGGCGGTGGTGTCTTCCAGTTCGTTGGCCAGAACCTGGGTCAATCCTTCGGTTGCGAACTTGGATACCGCGTAGGCGCCCCAGTAGGGTTTGCCGACCCGACCGACACCGGATGAGGTGAACAGGATGGACCCATCCCGGGATTTTTCGAGCAGGCCCAGTAGACTTTTAGTCATCATAAACTGTGCGGTCACATTGACCTGCATCACCTTTTGCCAGGTGGCCAGCGAGTAGTTGGCAATGGGGGTGCGTTGCCCCAGCTCCCCGGCGTTGTGCAACAGGCCATCCAGACGCCCGAACATGGTCTCGATGTTGGTGGCCATATCCATGTAATCCTGCTCGCTGGCGCCAGCCAGACACACCGGGTAAATCGCCGGTTGCAGATATCCTGCGTTGCAAATTTGATCGTATACCTGTTCCAGTTTGGCCACTGTTCGCCCCGCCAGTATCACCGTGGCACCGTGCGCGGCGAAGCTGATTGCCGCGGCGCGGCCGATACCGTCGCCAGCGCCGGTCACGAGAATGACCCGGTTGGCCAGCAAATCGGCGGGGGGGCTGTACGCGGTTAAATGCTCGACGTGCATCTCTCCTGGCTCCTGCTCTCGTCTTCTAAAAAAGTAATGATGCCAACTGCTGAGGCCTGTGTATCAGGTAATGGGCGCCCCAGTTTGCGGGGTCGTCGTTGGCGCCGATATATCCGTAGGCGGCGGCGATGGTGGTAGCCCCTGCACTGTTTCCCGCTTCGATATCCCGGCGATGATCGCCGATGTAGATAGTGGCTGTTGGCGCTACACCCAGTTCCCCACAGGCGGACATAATGGGTGCGGGATGAGGTTTGGCGTTGACGACGTGCTCGGGGCAGATCACCACCGCAGGTGGTGGCGCCAGTGCCAGGTTGCGCAGAATGGCGCTGGTGTAAAGGGCGGGTTTGTTAGTTACGATTCCCCAGGGAATGCCCGCGGTGGCGAGACGCCCCAGAACCTCTGGCAGGCCGGGATAGGGTCGCGTCTGTTGCGCTAAATGCTGGTGGTAAAGTTCGAGAAATTCAACCCGTAACTCAGCGAATCCGGGGCTATCCGTGTCACACTCAAACGCGCTGGCAAGTAACGCGGCGGCACCATCGCTCACCAGCGCGCGTATTCTGGCGTCGGGCAGGGCCGCGCGGGACCTGCTAACAAGCAGTTTATTCAGTGCCGTGGTGAAATCCGGCGCGGTATCCAGCAGGGTGCCGTCGAGGTCAAACAATACCGCTTGATAATTACGGATGGGCATGTTTATTCAGGCCGGCGCGCGTGCACCAGATAGTTGACGCTCAGGTCCCGCTCGTCAAGGCGATAGCGCTGGGTCAGGGGGTTGTAGAGCAAGCCGGTCATCCGTTGCAGCTCGAGTCGAGCCGCGCGAATATCCCCGGCGAGTTCCGCCGGGCGGATAAAGCGCGCGTAATCGTGCGTGCCTTTGGGCAACAGGCCCAGTACATACTCGGCACCTACGATGGCAAACAGATAGGATTTGGGATTGCGGTTGATGGTGGAAAAATACAGGTGCCCGCCGGGTTTGACCAGTTTGGCGCAGGCCCGTACGACCGAGGAGGGTTGTGGAACGTGTTCCAGCATCTCCAGGCAGGTGACGATATCAAACTCAGCGGGATGTTTCTGCGCCATGTCCTCTGCCGTGGTCTGAACATAGTTGACAGCAACACCGCTCTCCAGGCTGTGCAGGCGCGCCACCGCCAATGGCGCCGCCCCCATATCGATACCGGTAACCCGGGCGCCCCGTTGCGCCAGCGCTTCACACAAAATGCCACCGCCGCAGCCCACATCCAGCACGCGCTGTTGGGCCACGGGGGAATGGCGGTCGATCCAGTTACAGCGCAACGGGTTGATGGCGTGGAGCGGCTTGAACTCGCTTTGCGTATCCCACCAGCGCGCCGCCAGCGCTTCGAACTTGGCAATCTCTCGCTCGTCGATGTTGGCTTCGTTCATGATATTGATCCGTTACGCTGTGGGACTCCGCCAATACGCCGTTGCCAGTGTCTGGCGCGGGCCAGAATATCTCTTTCATCCAGAGTGGTCAGGCGTCTTTGTTCGAGCAGGGCCACGCCATTAACCCAGGCATGGCTAACCCGTTGCCCGGAGTCGGTGTACACCAGTTGTGAGAGCGGATTGTACACAGGTGTCGCTTCAATTGTGCCCATATCGATGGCGATCAGGTCGGCCTTTTTACCGACTTCGATACTGCCGATGTCTCTTTCCAGGCCGAGCACGCGGGCGCCGTCGATGGTGCCCATGCGTAGCATCTGATGGGCGTTGAGAACGGTGGGGTCGTCGCTGTTGCCCTTGGCCAGCAGCGCAGCGGTGCGCAATTCCTGAAAAAGGTTAAGACTGTTGTTGCTGGCGGCGCCGTCGCTACCGATGGCGACGGGAATGCCGGCGTTGATCAGTCGTTGCACGGGACAGAATCCACTGGCCAGTTTGAGATTCGACTGGGGGCAGTGAACGACACTGGCGCCGGTTTCCTGCAGGTGGCGCACGTCCCCATCGGATAACTGGGTCATATGTACACACTGGGTCTGGGAAGTCAGTAAGCCCAGTTTGCGCAACCGGTCGATGGGTCGAATACCGAAGTGGGCTATCGAATCCGCGACTTCGCTGCGAGTTTCATGCAGGTGTATATGAATTGGGGCGTCCAGTTCACCCGCCAGTAATGCAATCTTCTGCAACGCCGGATCGTCGAGGGTGTAGGGCGCGTGGGGTCCGAAGATAATACGGGTTAGCCCACTGTCGCGATAATCATCCCTGACCGCCAGGCCATTGTGAATGTACTCTTCCGCGCTGCGCGCCCAGGCGGAGGGGAAGTCGAGCACTGGAAACGCGATTTGGTTGCGCATTCCCGCGCGATTTGCCACCGCGGCGATTTCGTCGGGGAAAAAATACATATCCGCAAAGCAGGTGGTACCGCTACGCAGCATCTCGGCAATGGCCAGTTCCGTACCGTCGCGCACGAACTCCGCGCTCACCCAGCGCTGTTCAGCGGGCCAGATATGTTCGTTTAGCCACTGGGTTAGCGGCAGATCATCGGCGAGGCCGCGCAACAGCGCCATGGCAGCGTGACCATGGGCGTTGACCAGTCCGGGCATGAGTACGGTATCCCGAAGCTGGACATGTGCGTCGGTGGCATAGACGGAGAGTGCTTCGGTGGTGGGTAACACCGCCACAATTGTGCCGTTGGCTATCACCACACTGCAATCGGGAAACAGGGCGTCGGCGGGAATAACCGGTATGATCCAGGGTGCCGAAATTATTAAGTCAACGGTTTTTTTTGCCATGTACACTCCTTGCAGAGGCGCAGTATAGCGGATTTGCATCTCGGTTTTTGCCCCGGTTGTAGCGCGTATTTGCTCCCCCAGCTGTGCTACAATGCGGCGCTTTCAATCATCTCTCAGGTGACCTACGTTCGGAGACCCGCTGGGCTTGCGAATGGAATCCGCCGCCAACCAGAAATTCGGGGATAGCACTGTAGTATGGGCGAAATAGCGAGAGAAATCGTACCAGTTAATATTGAGGATGAGCTTAGACAATCCTACCTCGATTACGCGATGAGCGTGATCGTCGGCCGGGCCCTGCCCGACGTGCGCGACGGGCTAAAACCCGTGCATCGCCGGGTGCTGTTCGCCATGAGCGAGCTCAACAACGACTGGAATAAAACCTACAAAAAATCCGCCCGTGTGGTAGGGGATGTCATTGGTAAATATCACCCCCACGGGGACTCCGCGGTGTACGACACGATAGTACGTATGGCGCAACCCTTCGCATTGCGCTACATGCTGGTGGATGGTCAGGGCAACTTTGGTTCCATCGACGGGGATTCCGCCGCCGCGATGCGTTACACGGAAATCCGCATGGCCAGGATTGCCCATGAGTTACTGGCTGATCTGGACAAGGATACCGTTGATTTTGTGCCCAATTACGACGGCAATGAGCAAATCCCGGCCGTGCTGCCGACCCGCATTCCCAACCTGTTGATTAACGGTTCGTCGGGGATAGCGGTGGGAATGGCGACCAATATGCCACCCCATAATTTACGGGAAGTCATCAATGGTTGTTTAGCGCTTATTGAAGATCCGGATATCGACATCGACGGGTTGATGGAGCATATTCCCGGCCCCGATTTCCCCACAGCGGCCATAATCAACGGTCGTGCGGGGATTGTGCAAGCGTATCGCACTGGCCGGGGTCGGATTCTTATTCGCGCCCGGGCCACCATTGAAACGGATGAAAAAACCGGTCGCGAAACAATCGTTATCACCGAAATACCTTATCAGTTGAACAAGGCGCGGGTCATAGAACGCATCGCGGAGCTGGTTAAGGAAAAGAAAATTGAAGGCATTTCGGAATTGCGCGATGAGTCGGATAAAGACGGGCTGCGCATCGTCATTGAATTAAAACGCGGTGAAGTTGCTGAGGTACTGCTGAACAACCTGTACGCGCAGACCCAGCTACAGAATGTCTACGGCATTAACGCGGTGGCGCTGGTGGATGGTCAGCCGCGCACCCTGAATCTTAAGCAAATACTCGAGGCGTTTATCGGTCACCGCCGCGAAGTGGTGACCCGCCGTACATTGTTTTTACTGCGTAAAGCCAGGGAGCGCGGGCATATTCTCGAGGGGCTGGCGGTTGCCATCGCGAATATCGATCGGGTGATCGAGTTGATTAAAGCATCCGCCAGTCCGGCCGAAGCCCGCGACAGTTTGCGCAACGAACTCTGGGATCCAACCGAAGTGATGACCTTTCTGGATAGGGCCGGCAGTGATATCAGCCGACCGGAAGATCTCGAAGCGGGATGTGGCCTGCAGGATGGTAAATATCGCCTTTCAGATGCGCAGAGCCAGGCCATTCTGGAATTGCGCCTGCATCGCCTGACCGGAATGGAACACGAAAAACTGCTGAACGAATACGAGCAGAAATTGACTGAAATCGGTGAATATCTCGCCATTCTCGGTAATCCAGAGCGCCTGATGGAGGTGATTCGGGAAGAACTCGTTGCAATTAACAAAGAGTTTGGGGACGAACGCCGCACGGAAATCATTGAATCCCTAGACGACCTGACCACGGCGGATCTTATTCCCGAAGAAGATCGCGTGGTGACCGTTTCCCACGCTGGTTACGCCAAAACTCAACCCCTCAGCGACTACCAGGCGCAGCGTCGTGGTGGTATGGGCAAGAGTGCGACCGCGGTCAAGGATGAAGATTTTGTCGAACATTTGTTGATTGCCAATACACACACCACCATTCTGTGCTTCAGCGATGCGGGTAAAGTGTATTGGCTGAAGGTATACCAGATACCGGTTGCCAGCCGCAACGCACGGGGGCGGCCCATGGTAAATCTGCTGCCGCTGAGCGAAGGGGAAAGAATCACCGCGATCTTGCCGGTCAAGGAATATCGAGATGATCAATACGTGTTTATGGCTACCGCCAGGGGCACGGTGAAAAAGACCCAGCTCAGCTCGTTTGCCAAACCCCGGTCGGTGGGTTTGCGGGCACTGGATCTGGAGGAGGGTGATCGCCTGGTTGGTACGGCGTTGACCGCTGGGGATCGCGAGGTGATGCTGTTTTGCAGTAACGGTAAGGTAACCCGTTTCAGCGAAGATGCGGTGCGTCCAATGGGCCGCTCCGCGAAAGGGGTGCGCGGTATAAAGGTTCCGGCGGGTGAGGAGATGATTTCGCTGATCATTCCCGAAGGTGGCGACAGTACCATTCTGACCGTAACCGCCAAGGGCTATGGCAAAAGAACTGAGTTGAGCGAATTTCCCGTTTATAATCGCGGTGGTCAGGGGGTGATTGCGATGCGCACTTCCGCGCGCAATGGCGAACTGGTGGCGGCGGTACAGGTATCGGATGGCGATGAAATAATGTTGATCTCAGATCAGGGTACACTGGTCAGAACCCGAGTGCAGGAAATCTCGACACTTGGGCGCAGCACTCAGGGTGTGCGGGTGATACGGTTGAAAGAAGAAGAAACGCTGGTCGGTGTCGCCCGCATTCAGGACGAGCGGGACAATGGCGAAAAAAACGAGGAGGATTGACCCGGACATGAGTAAGGACGGGGATAAGCTACTCGCACTGCGTGCCCAAATCGATGCGATAGATGGGCAACTGTTGACGTTGATCAATGATCGCGCCCGCTGCGCGCAGGCAGTTGCGGCTGTCAAAATGCAAAATGGCGAGGAATCTTACTACCGCCCTGAACGCGAGGCGCAGGTGTTGCGCAGGGTTATGGCTGAAAATGCAGGGCCTCTGGATTCGGAGGAGGTGGCGCGTCTATTCCGCGAAATTATGTCGGCCTGTCTCGCTCTGGAAAAACCGGTCAGGGTTGCCTTTTTGGGGCCCGAGGGCACTTTCACTCAGGAGGCGGCGTTGAAGCATTTTGGGCATTCGGCGGTCAGTGCACCATTGTCCGCTATCGACGAAGTTTTTCGCGAAGTTGCGGCGGGGGCCGCCAATTATGGCGTCGTGCCCATTGAAAACTCTACCGAGGGTGTGATCAATCACACTCTCGATAGCTTTCTCGAGTCCTCGTTGAAAATTTGTGGCGAGGTGGAACTGCGTATTCATCATCATTTTTTAATCGGCGCAAATACTCGCGAGGAACATATCACCCGCGTGTACTCCCATTCCCAGTCGCTGGCGCAGTGCCGCAAATGGCTGGATGCCAATTACCCGAAGATAGAGCGAGTTCCGGTCAGCAGTAATGCCGAGGCAGCGCGTAGAGTGGCGGGGGAATGGAATTCCGCGGCCATTGCCGGAGATATGGCCGTACAACTTTACGGCCTGACCAAATTGCGGGAAAAAATCGAAGATTACCCGGATAATTCCACGCGTTTTCTGGTCATTGGCAAGGATGAGGTACCCCCCAGTGGCGATGATAAGTCCTCCATTATGGTGTCCGTGCGCAATGAGCCCGGCGCGCTGCACGCGCTGCTGGAACCGTTTCGAACCTACGCGGTTGATTTGACGCGGGTCGAAACCAGGCCGTCCCGAGCAGGCAAATGGAACTATGTCTTTTTTATTGATTTTTCCGGTCATCGCAGCGATGAAAATATAGGGAAAGCCCTCGATGCGGTGCGCGACCAGGTTGCTGAGCTGAGATGGCTAGGCTCTTATCCGCGCGCTGTCCTCTAACATTTGCTAATGCCTCCTGATAAAAGGTGATGGTTTGAACTCACATCCAGCTGCGCCTCGCCTGCTGATAATCGGCGTGGGGTTGATCGGCGGCAGCCTTGCGCGCGCCGCGCGCGCACAGGGCTTGTTTCGCGAAGTGATCGGCGTCTCCCGCAGTGCCGCTACTTTGGCCCAGGCGTTGTCTATGGGTGTGGTCGATCGGGTCGAAGAAAATTTGAGTATCGCTGCACGGGAACTGGGCGCTGGCGATATCGTCGTAATCTGCGTGCCAACTTTAAGTGTCGCACAAATCCTGGAACAACTGGCCCGCTGCCTGGCGCCAAGCGTCACCATCACCGATGTGGCCAGTGTCAAGGGCAGCGTGATTATGGCGGCGCAGAGCGCCTACGGTTTTATGCCCCCGCAATTGGTGCCCGGACACCCCATCGCAGGCTCGGAACAAAGTGGCGTGGCGGCGGCGCGTGGCGATCTGTTTGTCGATCACCAGGTAATTCTTACACCCCACGCTGCCACCGAACCAGAGCATCTGCAGCGTGTGCGCAACCTTTGGCAACAGGTCGGTGCCGTTGTCAGTGAGATGTCGGTTGAAGAACACGACGAAGTACTCGCCGCCACCAGCCACTTGCCGCATATGCTGGCGTACACGCTGGTGGACACCCTCTCTGGCATGGACGAAAAGCGTGAAATTTTTCGCTACGCCGCGGGAGGTTTTCGCGATTTTACGCGCATCGCCGGTAGTGATCCAACCATGTGGCACGATATTGCATTGGCCAATCGCGATGCTTTACTGGACGTTCTGGCGCGTCTGCAATCGCGCCTGAATGTGCTCAGCACCGCGATTGATACGGGCGACAGCGATTTTTTACTCAACATGTTTAGCCGCGCCCGGGATGCCCGCAACAACTTGCCAGCAAGAGTACCACCGAATACCTGTGAGCCAGACTCCAATGAATAGCGTAAAAATATTATGACCGGTCAAACTGTCGACTATCGCGTGCAGTGTGGTGGCACCCTGGCCGGCACGGTCCGTGTGCCGGGAGACAAGTCTATTTCCCATCGCTCAATCATGTTGGCCGCATTGGCCGAGGGCAGTAGTGAAATATTTGGCTTTCTCGAAGGAGAAGACAGTCTTGCGACCTTGCAGGCGTTTCGCGCCATGGGTGTCGAGATCGAAGGGCCAGCGCAGGGGCACGTAGTGGTCCATGGGGTGGGGCTAGGGGGGCTGAAAGCACCGTCGGGTGCGCTCGATCTGGGCAATTCCGGTACCTCTATACGTTTACTCGCCGGGCTGCTGGCGGGTCAGACTTTTGACGTCACCCTTACTGGCGACGAGTCGCTGTGTAAGCGACCGATGAACCGCGTCGCGGAACCGTTGCGCCTGATGGGTGCGAAAATTGAGACTGGAACGGGCGGTGCGCCACCCCTGACCCTGAGGGGAGGGCAGACGTTAACCGGCATCGACTATCCCCTGCCCATTGCCAGCGCACAGGTCAAATCCTGTTTGTTACTGGCAGGGCTGTACGCGCAGGGCACGACCCGGATAGTCGAGCCCGCGCCTACCCGGGATCACTCGGAAAGAATGTTGAGTGGTTTCGGGTATACGGTCACCTGCGCAGGTGCGGCGGTGTCCCTGAACGGCGGTGGCACATTATCCGCCACCACAGTGGATATTCCTGCGGACATATCCTCAGCGGCGTTTTTTATGGTAGCGGCGAGCATAGCGCCTGGTTCGGACATCACGCTGCAGCATGTGGGCGTAAACCCCACCCGCACCGGCGTGATTAATATTTTACGTATGATGGGCGCCCGAATTGAGGTCAGTAATGAGCGCCTGGCGGGTGGTGAGCCGGTTGCGGATATCCGCGTGCGGCACGCGCCATTGCGGGGCATCACCATTCCCCGGGATCAGGTCCCCCTGGCGATCGACGAGTTTCCGGTGTTGTTTGTCGCCGCTGCCTGTGCCGCGGGCACCACCGTGCTCAGTGGTGCTGAAGAATTACGTGTCAAGGAAAGTGATCGCATCCAGGCGATGGCCGATGGCTTGTCTGCGCTGGGCGTGCAGCTTGAGACCCGACCTGACGGGATAATTATTCACGGGGGCCCGCTGCGCGGTGGTGAAGTGGATAGCAAGGGGGATCATCGCGTTGCCATGGCATTCGCTGTTGCCGCACTGCGTTCCAGTGCTCCGATCCTGATTCGCAACTGCAACAACGTGGCCACCTCCTTTCCCGGGTTCGTGACTCTGTCGCGGCAATTGGGATTCACGCTAGACGAGGAATATCGGTGACTAAATCAACGGTTCCGGTGGTCACCATCGACGGTCCCAGTGGGTCCGGAAAGGGCACAGTCGGTCGCATGCTCGCTCGGGAGTTGGGTTTTCAGTATCTTGACAGTGGCGCATTGTATCGGTTGCTGGCACTTGCCGCCCGCTGGCATAAGGTGGCGATTGAAAATGTCGAGGGCATAGCTGTACTGGCGGCGCACATGGATATTTCGTTCGACGCCAACGGTGCCGGTGAGCCGAAAATACGCTTGGAGGGTGAGGACGTCACCGCAATAGTGCGCACTGAGGAAATGGGCGCGGCCGCTTCCGTAGTGGCCGCTATTCCAGCGGTCAGGGAAGCCCTCCTGCATCGCCAGCGATCCTTCCTCCAGGCGCCGGGCCTGGTCGCCGATGGGCGCGATATGGGCACCGTCGTTTTCCCCGCCGCGGACGTAAAGATTTATCTGACTGCAACACCGGAAGTGCGGGCGCAAAGGCGCTATAACCAGTTGATTGATAAGGGGGAAAATGTTAGCCTTGCCGCCCTCGTCGAGCAGGTAAGGGCGCGCGATGAGCGCGATGAGGGTCGGCAGGCATCGCCCTTGCGGCCCGCTGCCGATGCGCTGATACTCGACAGTTCTGCGCTAACCATAGAGCAGGTATTTGCCGAGGCCCTGAGGGAGGTTGGGCATTTGCGCAAAAAAAGGTAAACCAAAGGTGGACAGGTGGTGGTCACGTCAGTATCGCGCTACCGGTCTTTAGTTAAATAACCCACAATTCTGACGTTGTGGATACGGATGGCGACATCCAATTCTATTCGAAGGTATAGCCTAAATGAGTGAGAATTTCGCAGAGCTGTTTGAGGAGAGCCTAAAGACGGTTGAAATGGCACCCGGATCAATTGTCACGGGCGTTGTTATCGACATCGATAAAGACTGGGTTACGGTGCATGCCGGTCTAAAATCCGAAGGCATTATTGCCATTGAAGAATTTTACGACGAAAACGGTAAATGTAATTTACAAATCGGTGACGAAGTTCAGGTCGCACTGGAAACTGTGGAAGATGGTTTTGGCGCGACTCGCCTGTCGCGAGAAAAAGCCCAAAGGGCGGAGTCGTGGATTCATCTGGAAGCAGCACAGAAGGCGGACAAGACTGTTACCGGAGTCATTAGTGGTAAAGTGAAGGGCGGATTTACGGTTGATATCAATGGCCTGCGAGCTTTCCTGCCCGGTTCGCTGGTGGATGTACGTCCCATGCGTGAAACCACTCACCTCGAAGACAAGCCGCTGGAATTCAAAGTTATCAAGCTCGACCAGAAGCGCAACAATGTGGTTGTTTCCCGCCGCGCTGTGATGGAAGCGGTTAACACTGCGGAACGGGATGAACTATTAAGCTCCCTTGACGAAGGCGTGTCGCTCAAAGGTATTGTTAAGAATCTGACCGACTATGGCGCCTTCGTTGACCTGGGCGGCATTGACGGCCTGCTGCATATAACCGATATGTCCTGGAAGCGGGTGAAGCACCCCAGTGAAGTGGTCAATGTTGGCGACGAAATAGACGTGAAAGTGCTGAAGTTTGATCGCGAGCGCAACCGCGTTTCCCTCGGTCTGAAACAAATGGGCGAAGACCCCTGGGTCGACATCAAAAGTCGCTATCCGGAAAACACCAAGGTCAAGGCGGTGGTTACCAATCTTACGGATTACGGCTGTTTTGCCGAGCTGGAAGATGGCGTAGAAGGCCTGGTACACGTTTCCGAAATGGATTGGACCAACAAAAACGTCCACCCATCGAAAATTGTGCAGGTTGGCGACGCGGTGGAAGTGATGATTCTCGATATCGACGAGGAACGACGCAGAATTTCGCTGGGCATTAAACAGTGTCACGCCAATCCCTGGGATGAATTCGGTAAAACCCACAGCAAGGGCGACAAAATCAAAGGCACCATCAAGTCGATTACTGACTTCGGTATATTCCTTGGGCTGGATGGCGCCATTGATGGTCTCGTGCACCTTTCCGATATTTCATGGAACGAAACCGGTGAAGAAGCGGTGCACAATTACAAAAAAGGTGACGAACTGGAGACCATTATTCTGGCGATCGACACCGAAAGAGAACGTATTTCTCTGGGCATCAAACAACTGCTCGACGATCCTTTTTCGCATTTTCTCGCGGAGTATGAAAAGGGTGGTCTGGTCAAAGGGATTGTCAAGGAGGTTGACGCCAAGAGCGCTGTAATTACTTTGGCGGACGGTGTGGAAGGTATACTTAAAGCGGGGGATATTTCCCGCGATAAAGTCGAAGACGCGCGCACCGTACTTAAAGAAGGCGACGAGATTGAGGCTCGCGTTGTGGGTACCGATCGCAAGAATCGCGTACTTAATCTGTCGATCAAGGCGAAAGATATGGCGGAAGAGAAAGCAGCCATTAAAGAGCACCGTAAGCAGGAAGCCGATGCTGTTTCGCCAACGACCATTGGCGACTTGATCAAGGCGCAGATGGGAGCTAGTGACAAGTAAGGACTGTGTCAAACCCCTGTAAATTATCGGTTTGTTGACTATGACCAAATCAGAGTTAATTGAAAAAATAGCGTCCCGACAGGATCAGTTGCAGGCCAAAGATGTGGAAATGGCGGTAAAAATGATTCTGGAGGAAATGACGAAGGCTTTGGTCAATAACAATCGTATTGAAATACGGGGGTTTGGCAGCTTTTGCCTGCACTTTCGCGCGCCGCGTTTGGGGCGAAATCCAAAGACTGGCGACACGGTAGAGCTTGCCGGAAAGCACGTCCCGCATTTCAAGCCCGGCAAGGAGTTGCGCGAACGTGTCAATGCGAGTATTCAGCGCAAGGCGGGCTGATACTGGCAGTGGAATCCCCCTCGATAAACGGCAAAGATATTTTCTTTGCCGTTTTTTTTGGAGAAATGGATGCAGATATTTAAACGCGTGCTGCTACTGCTTATCCTGATTCTGTTTGTGCTGATAGGAATGTGGATTGTGCAGGATAACTCCGGGTTAACCGCGTTTTCACTGTTTGGTTTTGCATTGGGGCAGCAGCAGGTTGGGGTGCTGGTGCTGTTTGCATTTATGGCGGGCACAGTCGCTGGCCTTGTAGTCAGTCTGGTGCCATTACTGAAAAGCAAGTTGGCCCTTAGACGATGTAGAAAACAGTTGTTGGCTGCGCGCCTGGTGCTTAACAAGCGTTCGCAAAAAACCTCATCACCGGCGATCAGATAGGTGAGAGTGGTAGCAGTGACGGATGGAAGTCATGGTAGTTTCAGCGTCTGAATCGCGTATTATCGTGGCGCTCGATTATGCCACCCAGCGCGAGGCCGAAATTTTTGTTGATAAAGTTTCGCCGCGCTTATGTAAGTTAAAGGTCGGTAAGGAATTATTCACCGCCGCCGGACCCGCGCTGGTTAGCAAATTGGTCGCCCGCGGTTTTGATGTGTTTCTCGATTTAAAATTTCACGATATTCCGCATACGGTTGCGCAGGCAGTGACAGCGGCGGCGGACCTTGGGGTATGGATGACCAATGTGCATGCGCTGGGAGGCTCGCGCATGATGGTAGCGGCGCGGGATGCGCTGGACCGTCACGGTGGCAAGTGTACGTTGATCGCGGTCACGGTACTTACCAGCATGGATGCAGAGGATCTCTGCGAATTGGGGATTGGGAAACCACCCGAGATACTGGTGATGGATCTGGCGAGTCTTGCCCATCGCTGCGGTCTGGACGGGGTTGTCTGCTCGGCCCGGGAAAGTACCAGGATTACCCAGGCTCTGGGCGATTCATTTATCAAGGTTACGCCCGGTATTCGGCCAGCCACCTACGACAAAAGCGGCGACGATCAGCGCCGGACGATAACACCCGCCGCGGCCATTGCCGCAGGTAGCCATTATCTGGTCATTGGGCGGCCCATTACCGGTGCCTCGGATCCCGTCGGCACACTACTTGCCATCAGGGCGGAGATTGGCGATGATTAAGGCGGCGGGGCAGGAGCCTCGCCTTTATTCTTCAACATGGAGTGTCTCAGGACACAGGGAGTTTAGCTATGAAATCGTTACGTTCGTTTGTGCGCCTAGTCTGTCTGCTGGCGGTTCTCGGCGGCGCTATTGCCGCCACGGCGGTGAGCGCGGTCGAACCGCAGGCTGGCCAACAAACCGTTAGTACGGTCAACATCAACACCGCATCTGCCGAGCAATTGGCAACGGCGCTCAACGGGGTTGGGGAGACCCGTGCCGCAGCGATTGTCGAGTACCGCAAGGCCCACGGCCCCTTTACCAGTAAGGAACAGCTGCTAGAGGTCAAAGGCATCGGGCAATCGACCCTCGATAAAAACGCGGATGTAATTACTCTTAACTAGCCCGTATACCACGCGCATACGGCCTGCCAATGTTCACTTGGTGCCCCCGAAAGTCGCTGTTGGGCATTTATATTGGACCAGGCGGGAACAAAAAAGGCCAACACCCCGGGGTGTTGGCCTTTTCCAATACTGGCTCCGCCTGCTGGGCTCGAACCAGCGACCCAATGATTAACAGTCATTTGCTCTACCAACTGAGCTAAGGCGGAA
>JAYODD010000027.1:0-8469 GCA_038106145.1 Gammaproteobacteria bacterium
TCGCGGGAGCTCAACGACCGCTTTATGGGGGTCACCACCGGGGCCTGATGGGGATGCACCAGGTTACAGGTTAATTGCCGCAGGGGCGCACGGCTCTCGTCGGCGGACTATAATCTTGTACCTGTGGTCGTCGTAGAGGCCTTACAGAATCGTCTAAACCGGCTATAATGCTCGCCAATTAACTAAATTGTTATTACTGGTTTAATGGGTGCGCTAACTATTCATCGCTGTTGCTTGCGTCGGGTGAAGCGATCGGTCGTACTACTGATAAAATCATCGTAATCAAAAAGATATTGCGATTGACCTCCCCCGCCCAATATTTGCGCGGGGTGTGGACGGGCCGCGGGTTCGCGGCCGATGCGGGTCACAGCCGTGGCGGGTGAAAAGCTAAAGGCATGTACGCTCAGCGGCGTACCTTCGGATAGATTGCTGCATTCCCTCCAAGTTTAGTTGTAAGGAACAGACTGATATGAAAGAGTTTAAACATTTTATCAACGGCGAATTCGTCGCGTCTGCCAAAACGTTTGAAAATCGTTGCCCCGCGGACGACAGCCTGATCGGTACGGTTTACGAGGCCGGGCGCGAGGAAGTCAACGCTGCGGTCGGCGCTGCCAAGGCGGCGCTGCGCGGCCTCTGGGGCAAGATGTCCGTGAATGATCGCGTGGCCCTGCTGTACAAGGTGGCGGACCGTATAACCGAACGTTTTGAAGATTTTGTCGAAGCGGAATCCCGGGATACCGGCAAGCCCAAGTCCCTGGCGCGGCATATCGATGTCCCGCGGGGCGCCGCCAATTTCAAAATATTTGCCGACGTTATTAAAAACGTGCCCACGGAAGCGTTTCGCTTTGAGGGGCCGGACGGCACCCAGGCCACCAATATTGCCCATCGCACGCCGAAGGGGGTGGTGGCGGTAATCAGTCCGTGGAATTTTCCCCTGCTGCTGACCACCTGGAAAGTGGGCCCGGCGCTGGCCTGTGGTAATACGGTGGTGGTCAAGCCGTCAGAAGAAACGCCGGCTACCACCACTCTGCTTGGCGAAGTGATGAATGAGTGCGGCGTGCCGCCGGGCGTGTTTAACGTAGTGCACGGTTTTGGTCCCGATTCGGCGGGTGCGTTTTTAACCGCCCATCCGGATGTGGACGCCATTACGTTTACCGGTGAAACCCGTACTGGCGAGGCCATCATGAAGGCCGCGTCGGTGGGTTTGCGGGATATTTCCCTGGAGTGTGGCGGCAAAAATCCGGCGATCGTGTTTGCCGATAGCGATCTCGACAAAGCGGTGGCCGGCACCATGCGCTCGGTTTTTGTTAACTGCGGCCAGGTGTGCCTGGCTACGGAGCGGGTGTACGTAGAGCGCCCGGTTTTTGATGAGTTTGTCGCCAAACTCGCCGACGCAGCGCGCAAGATCAAATTGGGTACCCCGGACGATGCGAATGCCAATATGGGCTGTCTGATCAGCAAGGAGCACCAACAAAAGGTGTTGGGCTATTACGATCTGGCGGTGCAGGAAGGTGCGACGGTGGTCCTCGGTGGCGGCGTGCCCGACATGCCGGGACTCGAGGCTGGCGCCTGGGTGGAGCCCACTATCTGGACCGGTCTGCCCGACGACGCGCGGGTGATAACCGAGGAAGTGTTTGGCCCCTGCTGCCATATTCGTCCGTTTGACAGCGAGGAGGAAGTGATCGCCCTGGCCAACAATACTCACTACGGATTGGGTGCCGCCGTGTGGACCGAAAATGCCTCCCGTGCGATACGGGTATCCGAGCAACTGGAGGTGGGCCTGGTGTGGGTGAATTGCTGGTTTCTGCGGGATCTGCGCACGCCCTTTGGCGGTGCCAAACAATCGGGTATCGGGCGCGAAGGCGGTGTACACTCACTGGAGTTCTATACCGAACTGAAAAACATCTGTATCCAGCTGTAGGGCAGCCGTCTGCCGGCATCGGACAGTTTAACAGCGTACCTTTAACGACGTATTTTACACAACGTAGCACCGGGGAATCCGTAATCCATGGATAAAGAACTGATCAATCGTAGCGGTGATGAATTGTATGAGGCGATGGTAAATCGCCAGACCGTGGCGCCGCTCACGGAACGCCATAGCGATATCACTATCGACGACTCTTATCATATTTCGCTGCGTATGCTGGAGCGCCGTATTCAGGCGGGCGCGCGCATTATCGGCAAAAAAATAGGCGTCACCAGTAAAGCGGTGATGAATATGCTAAACGTCCATCAGCCGGATTTTGGTTATCTGACCGACGATATGGTGTACAGCAGCGGTGCCGAGATGCCCATTTCCAGCCGCCTGATACAGCCGCGCGCCGAAGGAGAAATTGCCTTTATTCTGAAACGGGATTTGACCGGTCCCGGGGTTACCAATGCCGATGTTATTCGCGCCACCGAGTGCGTGCTGCCGTGTTTCGAAGTTGTCGACTCGCGCATTCACGACTGGAAAATCAAGATTCAGGATACGGTGGCAGACAATGCCTCCTGCGGGTTGTTCGTGCTGGGTGACAACGCGGTGAATCCGCGCAAGGTGGATCTGGTCACCTGCGGCATGGTGGTGGAAAAAAACGGCGCGATTATTAGCACCGGCGCTGGCGCCGCGGCGCTGGGCTCGCCAGTTAATTGCGTCGCCTGGCTGGCCAATACTCTGGGTAGCTTCGGCATCGGCTTGAAGGCGGGGGAAGTAATTCTGTCGGGGTCGCTGGTGCCGTTGGAGCCGGTTGTCGCCGGAGACTTTATGCGCGTCGATATCGGCGGTATCGGGTCGGCGTCGGTACGCTTTGTTTAGGTCGCGTTTGAGAACCGAATGGAGGTTATATCATGAGCAATAAGTTAAGAGCGGCCATTATCGGCCCTGGTAACATCGGCACGGATTTGTTGATGAAAGCCATGCGCAGCGACTGGATCGAGCCGGTGTGGATGGTGGGCGTAGATCCCTCCTCGGAAGGTCTCAAGCGCGCCAAGGAGTTTGGTATGAAAATCACTGCCGACGGGGTTGACGGCATGTTGCCCCATGTGGTCGAGGACGATATTCGTATCGCCTTCGACGCCACGTCGGCCTATGTGCATGCGGACAACAGTCGCAAGCTCAATGCTCTCGGCGTGATTATGATCGATCTGACACCGGCGGCGATCGGGCCGTTCTGCATTCCGCCGGTGAATCTCAAGGAGCATGCCAAGAAGCTCGAAATGAACGTCAATATGGTGACCTGCGGTGGTCAGGCCACCATTCCCATGGTCGCTGCGGTGTCCCGGGTACAGCCGGTGTCGTACGGTGAAATCGTTGCGACAGTGTCATCCAAATCGGTGGGGCCGGGCACGCGCATGAATATCGATGAATTCACCCGCACCACTTCAGCAGGTGTCGAACAGGTCGGAGGCGCTAAGCAGGGCAAGGCCATTATTATTATTAATCCCGCCGAGCCGCCGATGATTATGCGCGATACGATTCACTGCCTGACCGAGAGCGAGCCGGACCAGGCGGCGATTACCCGGTCGGTGCAGGACATGGTGGCGGAAGTGCAGAAATATGTGCCTGGTTATCGGCTGGTAAACGGCCCGATTTTTGACGGCAACCGGGTGTCTATTTTTATGGAAGTTGAAGGACTCGGAGACTTTTTGCCCAAGTACGCGGGTAATCTCGACATTATGACCGCTGCCGGTTTGCGTACCGCTGAGTTGTTTGCAGAGGAAGTGGCCAATGGCGCGCTCGCATTGCCGAATCGCAAGGCGGCGTAATCCTGCGCCGCGGGGCAGTTAATACGCCAGGCAGGTGTTGGTATCAAAGAACGACGGTGAGGAGCCAGTTTATGGATCTTAAGGGTAGAAAAATCAAGGTGCACGATATGAGCCTGCGGGATGGTATGCATCCTCAGCGGCACCAGATTACCATCGAACAAATGAAAAGCATTTCCAAGGGTCTGGACGAGGCCGGGGTGCCGTTAATTGAAGTGACCCACGGCGATGGCCTTGGTGGCGCATCCGTGAATTATGGCTTTCCGGCGGCGAGCGACGAGGAATATCTGCGCGCGGTTGTTCCGCAAATGCGCGACGCCAAGGTTTCCGCTCTGTTATTGCCGGGGATTGGCACGGTGGATCACCTGCGCATGGCCGCTGACTGTGGGGTAACAACCATACGGGTTGCGACCCATTGCACCGAGGCGGACGTGTCTCTGCAACATATCAAGCTCGGTCGGGAAATGGGGCTGGACACCGTGGGGTTTTTGATGATGGCCCATATGATCAGCCCCGAAGAAATTCTCGAGCAAGCCAAGTTGATGGAATCCTACGGCGCGAACTGCATCTACGCAACAGACTCCGCCGGGCATATGTTGCCCGACGACGTGACCGCCCGTATTGCCCTGTTGCGGGACAAGCTTAACCCGGAAACCGAACTTGGTTTCCACGGCCACCACAATCTGGCCATGGGGGTTGCCAATTCCATCGCCGCGGTGGCGGCTGGCGCCAATCGCATCGACTGCGCCTGCGGCGGTATGGGCGCAGGCGCGGGCAATACGCCGATGGAAGTATTTATCGCCGTGTGTGAACGCATGGGGATTGAAACCGGCGTCGATGTGTTCAAAATTTCCGACGTGGCGGAGGATCTGGTGACGCCAATTATGGATTTCCCGGTACGTATAGACCGCAACTCCCTGACGCTGGGTTATGCGGGCGTCTATTCATCGTTTTTATTGTTCGCCAGACGCGCCGAGGAAAAATACGGTATTCCGGCCCGCGAACTGCTGCTGGAAATGGGCCGGCGTAAAATGGTGGGCGGACAGGAAGATATGATTGAAGATATCGCACTTACCATGGCAAAAGAACGGAAAGCATCCTGATGGCAATGACCAAAAAACAAATCGCTGAAGTTGCGGAACATCTCGAGAACGCTGAACTGGACGCGCGGGATGTGGTGAAGGTCACCGACCAGTATCCCGACATGACGTTTGCCGAGGCGCTGGACATTCAGTGGGCGATTCGCGCGCGCAAAGAAGCGCGCGGCACCCGGATCGTCGGGATGAAAATGGGTCTGACTTCCTGGGCAAAAATGGCGCAGATGGGTGTCGACAAACCTTGTTACGGGTTTTTGGCCGATTATTTCAGCGTGCCCCAGGGTGGTGAGATCAACACCAAGGAATTGATTCATCCCAAGGTGGAAGCCGAGATCGCCTTTGTCACCAGCAAAGAGCTGTCCGGACCGGGTTGCCACATCGGCGATGTGCTGGCGGCCACCGACTTTATTGTGCCCGCCGTGGAAATCATCGACTCCCGTTATCAGAACTTCAAGTTCGATTTGCCCAGCGTGATTGCCGACAACTCCTCGTCCTCCCGTTTTGTGATTGGCGGCCAACCGTTACCAGTGGACGCGGTGGATATGCGCACGCTGGGTGTGGTGATGGAAAAGAACGGCGTGGTGGTAGAACTGGGCGCTGGAGCCGCTGTGCTGGGCAATCCGGCCGCCAGTGTTGCGATGCTGGTGAATATGTTGTCCGAGCGTGGCGAGACATTGCCAGCGGGCAGTTTCGTCATGACCGGGGGCATTACTGCGGCGGTGGCCGTGGACGCAGGCGATTCAATCGTGGTGCGCTACCAGTATCTCGGTGATGTCACCATGAAATTTGTGTGAGGCAAAAGTGATGGTCGAGGCAGTCGATGTAAAGCTCTATTTCAATTTCCGCAGTCCGTATTGCTATCTGGCGTCGAAGACGCTGTGGACCATTGTCGATGATTTTCACACTAACCTGCAATGGCGGCCGGTCGGTGGCTGGCGACTGCGCTCCGCGCCGGATCGCGCCAAGCGCAAGGTGCCGCTGGCGCGTCAGGATCTGGCGCGGTTTGCCAGACGCATGGGCATTCCGGTAACGCCGCCGCCCATCGAAACGGAGCCCACTGCCGCGGGCGCCGCCTCCCTGTTCGCCCAGGACAAGGGTGTGCTGCGGGAATACATTGTCGAAACCATGCGCATCGAGTGGGCGGAGGGCAAGAATATCGGTGAGCCCGACGTGCTGCGCGAAATCGCCAGCCGCATCGGGCTCGATCCGGAAGAGTTGCTGGCGGCAAGCGCCAACCCGGACAATCTGGCCCAACTCGAAGCTAACTACGAAGAGGCCGATGCGCTGGGCGTTTTCGGCGTTCCCACCTTCGTGGTGGGCGAGAATATTTTCTGGGGGCAGGACCGGATTGAGTTTGTGGTGGAGCATCTGCGGGAACTACGGCTGGCGCGGCTGTAAGCGCCACTGGCACTGCGTTCCCATCTGGCAGCCAGTAACGGGTTGAAGCTGTGGATCCGGTCACACACGCGTTATTGGGTGGAGTCGTCGGGCGCACGGCAGGCGGACGCCGGCTCGGGATGCGCGCCGCCGCACTCGGAGCCGTGGCCGGAGCCCTTCCCGATATCGATGTGTTCTACGGGTTATTTGCCGCCGACGAAATGGCTCAGTTGCAATGGCACCGTGGACTGACCCATTCGCTATTTTTTGCGCTCCTGGTGGGTGTGCTGGGGGGGTGGCTGTATTGGCGCTGGCGCAAACGCCGCGGCGTGCTCGAACCCCTCGCGCCCTGGCTTGCGGTATTTGTGTTCGCGCTGTTATCCCATCCGCTACTCGATGCCTGTACCACCTACGGCACGCAATTACTGGCTCCTTTTTCCGATCGCCGTATCGCCTGGAACGCGGTGCCGATCATCGAACCCATCTACAGCGGCACCTTGTTGCTCGGCTTACTTATTGCCCGTTACGCCAAAATTTTGGGGTGGCTGGTGACGTTGGTGGTGCTGGTGCTGTCGAGCGAATACCTGATGTGGGGCTGGATGCAGAATAATCGGGCAATTGCCCTGGCACGCACCCAGTTGGCAGACGAAGGCTTGGCTCGCGCTCGGGTCGAAGCATTCCCCACACTGTTGCAAATGCCGGTGCGGCGTGTGGTGGTGCGTACCGGAGAACAGATTCGCGTCGGCTATGTGGACGTCAGCGCCCCCTGTCTGATTGAGTGGCAGAGCGCCGAGCGGCGGCGGCACCCGCTGCTCGAAAAATTTCGCGGCAGCCGCCATGGGCGAATTTTTACGTGGTTTGCCAACGGGATAACGGCCGAGCGCATCGAGCGTCGCGCGGGCGGTTACTGGGTGGAAATTTCCGATCTGCGCTATGGCTATGACACCAATCCCGCGCGCGGTTTGTGGGGTGTCCGCGGTCGTTTCAGTTCTGCGGGCGAGCCGCTGGGTGAAAACCAGTATTTCTCCGATCCGTGGCGTTTTGACCGGGCAACCGCCCGCCTCCTGTGGGCAATGGTGGTGCCGTCGACGGCAAGTCATTGTCGCGGCGCGGCGTTGGCGGCGACTCCGGTGAATACCGCAGGGCACTCTCCCCTTTCGTCAGGGTTGTGAAGTCGTATTTTTTGTTGCTTACGGAGTTTTAAGCTGTAATCCGTGCCGCCAAAAATGGCATAAGTTCCTCGAGTGGTACCTCGGTCCCGGTATCGTCCCGTCGGTTTTTGTATTCAACCCCGTCCTGTTGCAGGCCGCGCTCGCCGACGATCAGGCAGTGCGGTATACCGATCAGGTCGATGTCCGCCAGCATAACCCCGAGTCGCGCCTTGTCTTCGTCCATTAGTAATACGTCGTATCCAGCCTGTTGTAGTCGCTGGTACAGTTCCTCGCAGGTGGCGCGCACCCGCTCGGATTTGTGCCCGTTTACCGGCACCAACGCAATTTGAAACGGCGCGATACTTTGCGGCCAGATAATACCTCGGGCATCGTGGTTTTGTTCGATGGCCGCCGCTACTATGCGACTGACGCCGATGCCGTAACAACCCATGGTGAGCACCTGTTCGCGGCCCTCCTGGTTTAACACCGTAGCCTGCATCGCCGCGCTGTATTTGGCGCCGAGTTGAAAGATATGGCCGACCTCGATACCCCGTTTTATCTCCAGAGCGCCGCTGCCATCGGGGCTAGGGTCCCCGGCGACCACGTTGCGAATATCGGCGACCTGCCCAAGGGGGCAGTCGCGCTCCCAGTTGACGCCGGTCAGATGGTATCCATCCCGGTTGGCGCCGCAGACAAAATCCGTCAGATGGGCGGCGCTGTGATCAATCAGTGTACGCACAGGTAAGCCCACCGGCCCAAGGGAGCCAGCACTACAGGTTAGTGCGGCGCGAATTTGCTCATCGCTGGCAAAAGTCATGGGTGTGGTCAGGCCCAACAGCTTCTCGATTTTCACCGCGTTCACCTCGTGATCGCCGCGCACTATCAGCGCCATCAATGGGTCGTCTTCCCCACCCTGAATAATCAGGGTTTTAACCGTTTGTTGCGGAGTGATGTCCAATAACGCGCAAATATCCGCGATGCTGTGTGCGCCCGGCGTAGCGACTTCTGCCATCGCTTTGGTTGCCGCGGGACGCTGATCGGAGGGGGGGATGGCCGCGGCCATCTCAATATTCGCGGCATAGCTACTGCTATCGGAAAAGGCG
>JAYODD010000027.1:8479-17991 GCA_038106145.1 Gammaproteobacteria bacterium
TCGGCCAGAACGTGAAATTCGTGGGAATAGCTGCCGCCAATACTGCCGGTATCCGCGATCACGGGCCGAAACTCCAGGCCAATCCGGGTAAAGATGCGGCAATAAGTGGCGTGCATCAAGTCGTAGGTTTTTTGCAGGCACGCCTGATCGCTGTGAAAGGAGTAGGCGTCTTTCATAATAAATTCCCGCGCTCGCATAATGCCAAACCGGGGTCTGATCTCGTCGCGAAATTTCGTCTGTATTTGATAGAAATTGGCGGGTAATTGCCGGTAGCTGCGCAGGGCATTGCGCGCCAGGTCAGTTATCACCTCTTCGTGGGTCGGGCCGAGGCAAAAGCTGCGCTGATGGCGATCTTGAATACGCAGTAATTCCGGTCCATATTGTTCCCAGCGCCCCGATTCCTGCCACAGTTCCGCGGGTTGTACCACCGGCATCAGTAGCTCCTGCGCACCAGCAGCGTTCATTTCCGCGCGCACGATATCTTCCACCTTGCGCAGCACCCGCAGTCCCATCGGTAACCAGCTGTAGAGACCACCGGCGAGTTTGCGAATCATGCCCGCCCTCAGCAACAGCTTATGACTGACGACTTCGGCGTCCGCCGGAGTTTCTTTGAGGGTAGTAATAAGGAACTGACTGGCGCGCATGGGGGTCGTTTTCCGTAGTGTGGGTATGGATTGTGCCAGATAGCATTTTACGGTCACCACGTCTCCGGGTACAGTTGCAACGGCGAAACAGGCGCGTTTCGATGCCATTTTTGTGCGCGATGCGCCAACACGGTGGGAGCGAGGTTAAGTGATGTTTGAACTGGACGAGAGGTTGCAGCGCGACACAGTGCTGGTGGGGCGTTTCCCGCTGAGTTTATTGCTGCTCAACAAAGATGCCAACTATCCCTGGTGCATCTTGGTACCTGCCCGCGAGGCCGTGCGGGAGATATACGAGTTGGCGGTGTGCGACCGGCAACAGCTGCTGGAAGAGTCGAGCCAGCTGGCTATCGTTCTTAGCGAACTGTTTTCGCCGGATAAATTAAATATAGCCGCCCTCGGCAACGTGGTGCCGCAGTTGCATCTGCACCATATCGCGCGCTACCGCAGTGATCCCGCCTGGCCAGCACCGGTATGGGGCGCGGTGCCGCCACTGGACTACCCGGCCGGTAAACTTCTGGAAAGACGGCGTCTGATCGCTGAGCATCTGGCGGGGGTAGACTTCGCCAGCGCATGATATTTTAACGGGAGAATAAAAAAACCCCGGCGAGCCGGGGTTTTTTCCTGATCCAGCGCAAGGATTAGTTGGCCATATCCTTGAGTGCTTTCAGAGCAAGGACTTTGACACCGGTGCTGGCGGGACGCGCCTTGAATACCGTGGGTTGGCCGGTGAAGGGGTTTGTGCCTTTACGCGCCTTGCGGGCGGGCTTCTTCACGGTTTTGACTTTCAGCAAACCTGGCAGGGTAAACTCGCCAGCGCCGCCTTTCTTGATATGTCGGTTGATCAGTGAACTCAGCTCATCGAGCACCGCATCAACCTGTTTTTTGGTCAGCATGGTGCGCTCGGCAACGTCATTGAGTATCTGAGTTTTGGTGTATTTTTTGCTGATAGGCGTGGTCTTGCGCGCCGGAGCGGCAGCGGGAGCAGCCTTTTTAGCGGCTTTTTTTGCAGCGGGCTTTTTAGCAGGAGCCTTTTTAGCGGCGGGTTTTTTAGCGGGAGCCTTTTTGGCAACTGCCTTTTTCTTGGCAGGTGCTTTTTTGGCGGTGGATTTTTTCGCGGTAGCTTTCTTTGCGGCCATAAGAGAGTTCCCTTTTTCGTTACCTGAATGGTATGAAGTTAATGTCAGTTATTGTTGGAAATACACGCTGCCCGAGACAGGAATCGAAACGTGCAACTGCAACCAGCGCTATATATATAGCATCCCATCTGCTCAAGCAACTGGTTTCAGGAAAAAAATAGCCTGTCGAGCCTAAAATTACCCTGCTCGTAGCGCTTCGTAACGTTTGCGGCACTAGTTGTGCCACTTCGGGTGGGTCGTAGACGACGCCTTCAAGGGGTCGGTGTGCTAGGGTATAATGCGCTCCATTTTGCGGGCGGCCGACAAATTTTCCGTGGTGCTCTGCGCTGTATAAAGGGCGGCGGCGGTCGCTGCGATGTTTTAGCTGGGAATAACTCCGCCAGGTACCCTTGGGAATGTCCTGTTTATTGCGGCCCAGTGCTGGTCTTGCACAGGTTGAGTGCAAGTGCGGTGTTGGTTTGATCTGTACAATTGATGAGGTTAAGACAGTTTATGCCTATCTATGAATATCGTTGTTCCCATTGTCATCACTTCCTGGAGGCTATCCAGAAGGTAAGCGATGGTCTGCTGGTGGAGTGTCCGGCCTGCGGTAAGGCGGCGCTAAAGAAACAGTTGACCGCCGGTGCTTTTCGTCTCAGCGGTGGTGGCTGGTACGAAACCGATTTTAAAACCGGAGACAAAAAGCGCAATCTGGCCGGGGACGCCGATACTGGCCACGGGAGCAAAAAAAGTACGGGCGAGTCGAGTACGGGAGGCGCGGCGTCGGGGTCAGCGCCCGCGCCCGCAGCCTCTAAAGTGGCGACAGAGAGCTGAGTTGCGGCAATAACTTTAAACACCTGGAACAGAAGGCATATGCGCACCAACTATTGTGGACATTTCAGTGCAGACGACATTCATCGCGATGTGGTGGTATGCGGCTGGGTGGATCGGCGCCGGGACCATGGCGGAGTTATTTTTATCGACCTGCGCGACCGGGAGGGGATTGTTCAGGTCGTTTTTGACGCGGATAGTGGCGCGCATTTCGCGACCGCCGACCGGGTGCGTGGTGAATATGTGGTGCGGATCAGGGGTCGCGTGCGCGCGCGTACCCCACAAACGGTAAACCCGGATATGGGTACCGGCGAAATCGAAATTTACGGCGCCGAAATAGACATCCTCAATGTCGCCGACACGCCGCCATTTCAGCTGGACGAGCATGTGCGGGTTGGTGAGGATGTACGCCTGCGCCACCGTTATGTCGATCTGCGGCGCCAGGAAATGCAGCATAATTTGCGTTTTCGCGCGCGAGTGACCAGCGTCATCCGGCGCTATCTCGAAAGTGCTGACTTTATCGATATCGAAACCCCCGTCCTTACCCGCGCTACTCCGGAGGGCGCTCGGGATTATCTGGTGCCGAGTCGTACCCATCAGGGCAAGTTCTTCGCCCTGCCGCAGTCGCCGCAACTGTTCAAGCAAATGCTGATGGTGTCGGGGTTTGATCGCTATTATCAGATTGCTCGCTGTTTTCGCGACGAAGATCTGCGCGCTGATCGGCAGCCCGAGTTTACGCAGATCGATATCGAGGCATCGTTTGTCGACGAAGCGGCCATTATGGCTGTCACGGAAAACATGATTCGCACTCTTTTTGCCGAGTTGCTGGATGTGCAGCTGGAGGAGTTCCCGCGTATCAGTTATGCGGAAGCCATGCTGCGCTACGGCAGCGACAAGCCCGATCTGCGTATTCCTCTGGAGTTGGTCGAAGTTAAGGACTTGATGAAAGATGTTGAGTTTAAAGTCTTTTCCGGGCCTGCTAACGACCCCGACGGGCGGGTGGCGGCGCTGAAAGTTCCCGGTGGCAACAGCCTGCTGACGCGCAAAGCGATCGACGATTACACCAAGTTTGTCGGCATCTATGGCGCTCGCGGGCTGGCCTATATAAAGGTGAACGATTGCACGGATCTGGAACAGGGACTGCAGTCGCCGATCATAAAATTCCTGCCACTACCGGTGCGGCAACAGTTGCTGCAGCGGCTACAGGTTGAAGACGGAGATCTGATTTTCTTCGGTGCCGACCAGGGGCGTATCGTGAGCGAAGCGCTCGGTGCCCTGCGTTGCAAGCTGGGCGCGGACCTGAATTTGTATACGACTACATGGGCACCCCTGTGGGTCGTGGATTTTCCGATGTTTGAGCGCGGCGATGACGGACGCTGGAACGCCCTGCATCACCCCTTTACCGCGCCATCCTGTTCAGTCGAAGCGTTGCGGGCCGAACCTGGTGCGGCGCTGTCCCGGGCCTACGATATGGTGCTCAATGGCACCGAACTGGGGGGCGGATCAATTCGTATTCACGATCAGACGCTACAACAGGAAGTGTTTAACCTGTTGCAGATCGATACTGATCAACAGCGGGAGAAGTTCGGCTTTTTGCTGGACGCCCTCAAATACGGCTGTCCACCCCACGGCGGGCTCGCTTTTGGCCTCGATCGCATGGTGATGCTCATGGTTGGCGCGGAATCTATCCGCGATGTCATTGCCTTTCCCAAAACCCAGAGCGCGCAGTGTTTGCTGACGGATGCGCCCGGCACGGTGGACAGCGCGCAATTGCGCGAGCTTCACCTTCGCCTGCGGGAAACGCCCTGAGTATCGACGGGACGCGCCAGGGGGGGGAGTGGAAGAGCATGGCAGGGCACAGCAAGTGGGCGAATATCAAACACCGCAAGGCGGCGCAGGATGCGCAGCGGGGCAAGCAGTTCACCAAGCTGATTCGCGAGCTGGTGGTGGCCGCCAGGTCCGGTGGACCCTCGCCGGAGGACAACCCGCGCTTGCGCACCGCGGTGGACAAAGCCCTCGGCGCCAACATGAAACGGGACACCATAGACAAGGCGATTCAACGCGGCGTCGGCACTGCCGAGGGGGAAAACTACGAGCAGGTGACCTACGAAGGCTACGGCGCTGGCGGTGTTGCGGTGCTGGTGGAGTGCTTGACGGACAATCGCAACCGTACGGTAGCCGATGTGCGCCACGCGTTCACTAAGCGCGGCGGAAATCTCGGCACCGATGGTTCCGTGGCCTATCTGTTCAGCCGCGTCGGCCAGATCAGTTTCCCCGCTGGTGCGGACGAGGACCGTATTGTCGAGGCAGCGCTTGAGGCTGGCGCTGAAGACGTTGTCGTCAGCGATGATCTCGCCATTGATGTGATCACTGCCTGGGAAGATTTTGCCACGGTGCGCGATCGGCTGTCCGCCGGCGGACTGCAGTTTGAGCATGCTGAAGTCGTCCAGCGCGCGGCGCTCTCGGTCGCCGTTGACCTGGAAAACGCCGAAAAAATAATCGCATTGGTCGACAGCCTCGAAGCGCTCGACGACGTGCAGAATGTCTATTCCAACGCCGATCTTCCCGCTGCCATACTGGCGCAACTATCCTGATCGAGCAGCTTGGCAAAGTGATGGAAAAAAAGCGCACCGTGGATAGTCAGGTCGAAGGGCCGGTGGCAGGTTGGCGCCGCCGGCATGGGAGTTTTTTCTGATCAATGGTTATCGCGTAGTCGGCGCGGCGCTTGACGGACGTGTGCGCCGTTGCAACACTGCCTTACCTTAAGTGTCGCACGGGATACCGATGACGGTTGTATTGGGGATTGATCCAGGTTCGCGCTGCACCGGTTTTGGGGTCATTGAAGTGACCGGCGCCACGCTGCGCTACATCGCCAGCGGAATTATTCGCCTGCCTGAAAAAACCGCCCTGCCGGAGCGGCTGGGGATAATCTTTCAGGGGGTAAGTGAGGTTATTGCCACCTATTGCCCACAGCAAATGGCTGTGGAAGAGGTGTTTTTCGCCCGCGACCCCCGCGCTGCGTTGCGTCTCGGGCAGGCCCGCGGCGCGGCCGTCGTGGCCGGGGTCATGGGGGAGTTGGAGATCGCGGAGTACAGCGCGCGTACGGTCAAACAGGCCGTCGTGGGCACTGGTGCCGCCAATAAGGAACAGATTCAGCATATGGTGATGCGCTTGCTCAAACTGCCCGCCGCGCCCGCGGAGGATGCTGCCGATGCCCTCGCGGTGGCGATCTGCCATGCGCATTCCGCGGGGCAGGTGTCGGTGCAGGGCCGTGGCAAGTTCGCGCGCGGTCGTAGACAGTAGCCACGCAACACAGGAGCGTCACGTGATAGGCAGGATTTGCGGTACCCTTGTGGAAAAACAAGTACCCACGCTGCTGGTGGACGTGCAGGGCGTAGCGTACGAAATTCAGGTTTCCCTGAACACGTTTTTCGAGCTTCCCGAAGAGGGGCAACAGGTTCAGCTAGTCACCCATTTTTCGGTGCGCGAGGACGCCCAGGTGTTATTTGGCTTCAGCGCCGCTAACGAACGGCAACTGTTTCGCGCGCTGATCAAGGTCAACGGCGTAGGACCGAAAATGGCTTTGGCAATTTTATCCGGTGTCACCGTATCGGATTTCGTGCGCTGCGTACAAACCAACGACACCGCTACGCTGGTGCGGCTACCCGGGGTGGGAAAGAAAACGGCGGAGCGGCTGTTGGTAGAAATGCGGGATCGGCTCGCAGACTGGGAAACACCGCGCGCGGCTTTAAATCCGGATCGGCGGGTAGAGCCGGGACGTGCCCAGCTAGTGCAGGACGCCGAGAGTGCCCTGGTGTCCCTCGGTTACAAACCTCAGGAGGCGGCGCGTATGGTTAACGCGGCGCTACCGGAGGGCGAGGGGGTGCCGAGCAGCGAAACGCTGATCAGAATGGCGTTGAAAAGTGTAGTGAAAAAGTAGTGTGCCAGCTATTCTAGTCCCGTCGCGCAGATTAAACCCGTCAACCGTGTATGGATAATGATTGAAACCGACCGCCTGATAGCACCCGACGCGAGCGATTCCGAGGAGCGATTTGATCGCGCGATCCGCCCCCTGCATCTGGCCGAGTACATTGGTCAACAGGCGGTGCGCGAACAGATGGATATCTTTATCCGCGCCGCTCGCCAACGCACTGAACCCCTTGATCACACCCTGATATTTGGGCCCCCGGGACTGGGCAAAACCACGCTGGCGCAGATAATTGCCAATGAGATGCAGGTGAAATTTAAGTCGACCTCCGGCCCGGTGCTGGAAAAGGCGGGTGATCTGGCGGCGCTGATGACCAATCTCGAGGCCGGTGATGTTCTGTTTATCGACGAAATCCATCGCCTTAGCCCGGTGGTCGAGGAAATTCTGTATCCGGCCATGGAGGACTATCAGCTGGATATTATGATCGGCGAAGGTCCGGCTGCGCGCTCGATCAAGATTGACCTGCCACCGTTTACCCTGGTGGGCGCCACCACCCGTGCGGGTCTGTTGACCTCGCCACTACGGGATCGATTCGGCATTGTGCAACGGCTGGAATTCTATTCCGTGGACGAGCTGACGACGATTGTTACCCGTTCGGCCGCCATTCTCGGTGTTGCAATTGAAGCGCGCGGTGCGCTGGAAATTGCCCGTCGCTCACGCGGCACCCCGCGGGTGGCCAACCGGCTGTTGCGGCGGGTGCGGGACTTTGCCGAGGTCGAGGGTAACGGCACGATCACCGATAGCGTGGCGGATAATGCCCTCGACCGTCTTAAGGTGGATCGCTCCGGCTTCGATCAAATGGATCGACGCTTGTTGCGCGCGGTTATCGACAAGTTCGATGGCGGTCCGGTGGGGGTCGACAGTCTGGCGGCGGCCCTCAGCGAAGAGCGGGGTACCGTGGAGGACGTGGTTGAACCCTACCTGATTCAACAGGGATACCTGATGCGAACCCCCCGGGGGCGGATGGTGACGCGCCTGGCCTACGAGCACTTTGGTTTGCAAATGCCCGGTGAAGTCGCGCGTCAACAGTCGTTGCTGGACACCGCGAATACCCCGGATCTAAAAGGAAGATGAGCGAGTTTCGCCTGCCTATCCGGGTTTATATCGAAGATACCGATGCCCAGGGTATTGTCTACTACGTCAACTATCTCAAGTACATGGAGCGTGCCCGTTCCGAATGGTTGCGCAGCTTCGGCTTTGCGAGCCCGGCGTTTTGGGGTGAGGATCTGATATTCGTGGTGCACTCCCTGTCGATAAATTATAAAAAATCTGCGCGTCTGGACGATCAGGTAGTAGCTACTGCGCGTGGAACGGAGTATGGTCGCGCCTATTTTGTGGTGGAGCAGACGGTGTGTCGCGGGACGGAACTGATGTGCGATGCGCGGGTCAAGGTGGCGTGCGTTAATCGCGCCACTATGCGCCCGGTGGCGATGCCGACGGCGATGCTCGAAAAGGTATTTATCAACGCCTAGCGCCGGTACGGGTTGGGTAAAACCGGTGGAGGAAAATAGTGACTGAACAGTTGTCGTTATGGGAGCTGGTGGTCGGCGCCAGCCTGCCAGTGCAGCTGGTGATGCTGTTGTTGTTTATTGCGTCGATCGTATCCTGGGTCATGATTGTCCAACGCGGGCTGTATTTACGCGCCGCGGGGGCAGGGTTGCGCCGTTTTGAAAATACGTTCTGGTCCGGGGTTGATCTCAATGAACTCTATCGCGACGGTAGTGCGCGGGCGAAATCCAGTAACGTTATCGACGGCGTTGAAAACCTGTTTCGTTCCGGTTTTCGCGAGTTTAATCGCTTGACACAGCAAGGGAACGCGGACCCGGATGCGGTGATGGAGGGCACCGAGCGGGCGATGCGCGTGGCCCTGTCCCGGGAAGAGGAAAAACTCCACGCGCACCTGCCGTTCCTGGCCAGTGTCGCGTCGGTCAGCCCCTATGTCGGCCTGTTTGGCACCGTGTGGGGCATCATGCAATCGTTCCGTGGTCTGGCCATGGTGCAACAGGCCACCCTGGCTACCGTCGCGCCGGGTATTTCCGAAGCCCTGATTGCCACCGCGATGGGTTTGTTCGCAGCCATTCCGGCAGTCCTCGCCTATAACCGGTACTCCGCTCACGCCGATGGCCTGTATAGCGCTTATGAAACCTTCGCGGAGGAGTTTTCCAGTATTTTGCACCGGCGAGTGCACAGCGACTGAACGCCATGGGTAGACGAAAGTTCAAGCGCAAGCTGGTCGCGGAAATCAATGTCGTTCCCTATATCGACGTTATGCTGGTGTTGCTGATTGTTTTTATGGTCACCGCACCGCTACTGATGCAGGGCGTGAAGGTGGATCTTCCGCAGGCGCCAGCGGCGCCCCTCGACGACAAGGACAAGGAACCGTTGATCGTATCGCTGATGGCGGACGGTACCTTTTTTATCGATCTGGGCAATGGCGAAAACGTCGAGGAACCGCTGGCCGCGATTATCGATAAGGTGGGCAAAGTGCTGCGGCAGAAACCGGAAACCCCTGTGCTGGTGTGGGGCGACAGGAACGTGGATTACGGCAAAGTCGTGGAGCTGATGGCGCAATTGCAAAATGCCGGCGCCCCGAGTGTCGGTCTGGTAACCGATCCCTCGGGGCCGAGCCGCTAACGGGGCTATGGGCGCTGGCAGTCCTATGGGTAAAATGTCTTCCTTCGGTACGGCGGTTCTGTGCAGTGTGACGTTGCACGGAGCGTTGCTGGTGCTGTTGATCTGGGGGTGGGTGCCCGAATATCGTCCCCGCGACGTGGTGCAACCCCGCTATATTGAGGCGTCTCTATTGGCGGATATTCCGAAGGCAAAGCCGGTCGCCAAGCCGCCGGTTGCCCCGCCTTCACCGCCGCCACCCAAGGTTGACCGCCAGCGGGAGCAACAGCAAAAACAGCAGGAGGCCGCGCGCCAGGCGGAACA
>JAYODD010000028.1:0-3364 GCA_038106145.1 Gammaproteobacteria bacterium
CGTTGTTTACGTTGACCTCGCCGATTTTACAGTGGATAATGATAGCCTCGGCCATGACGTTGGCGATCAACTGTTGCAGGAAGCGGCTAAACGACTTACTGCAACAGTCAGGGAGGCGGATTTAGTTGCTCGCCGCAAGGGACAGCAGGATATTGCTACGGCAATTTCTCGGGTTGGCGGTGACGAATTCACGCTACTCTTATCGGCACTCAAACAGGGCGATAATGCCGACAAGGTGGTGCGGCGTATTCTTGAAGCATTTGCCGAACCGTTTTTTCTCAATGCGCATGACGGAGTTCATCATCACGAAATATTTGTTACGCCAAGCATCGGTATAGCAATCTATCCCGAAGATGGTGCAACTGGCGGGGAATTGCTTAAAAATGCAGACACCGCCATGTTCCAGGCAAAGCGCAATGGCAAGAATGGTTTTCGTTTTTATAAATCAGATATGAATGAACGGGTGCGGGAGCGTCTCAGCCTAGAAACAAAACTGCGCCGTGCGTTGGAGAGCAACGAGCTTTTTCTAAACTATCAACCACAATTTAATGTGAAGTCAAAAGAGGTCGTGGGTGTCGAAGCGTTGCTGCGGTGGTCAAATAGCACGTTAGGCAATATCTCCCCCCCAAAATTTATTTATCTCGCTGAAGAAACGGGTTTAATTATTCCGATCGGGGAATGGGTGTTACATAATGCTTGCAGCGCGGTTCGCCGATGGCAGCGCGACGGTCTGGACACAGGTTTGTTATCTGCAAATTTTAGCAGTGTGCAGTTTCGTCAACGAAATCTTGATAAAAATCTTCAAAAGATTCTGGAAAGTTCTGGATTACATCCCGATCAATTTGTGATCGAACTTACTGAAAGCGTAGTCATGAGTAATGCGAGAGAAAACATCACACTGTTGAAACGTCTGAAAGAAATTGGTGTTGGCATTGCTATCGATGATTTTGGCACCGGTTACTCGTCATTAAGTTATTTGAAGCGATTTCCAATAAACAGCATTAAAATAGACAGATCATTCATTCGCGATATCGAACGCGATTCAGATGATAAGGTTATCACCTCGACGATTGTTTCAATGGCCCATGGATTGGGTCTTAAAGCTATTGCCGAAGGTGTCGAAACAGCCCAGCAACTAAATTTTCTCCACGAAGCAGGCTGCGATGCGGCACAGGGATTTTTTCTCTCCCACCCTCTCAATGAAACGAAAATAATAGAGTTTTTGCGTTCCATAAAGACCACTCCATAATAATATACTTGGGTTGCCACAAAGCCAGCTGTAAAAATTGCTTACGTTGCTCTCAATTCGACACACCTGCCATACCTAGAAACTCTGGATACAGCGCTAGCGGGCTCGGCACCATTATGATAGATTCCTCCGCTTGCAATCGCCGCTGTTTCGTCAGCGCGTATTATTAACGTTAACTTATCCAGAAGGTGAACAAGGTGGGAAGAGTACAGAATAAGGTGTGTCTGGTGACGGGTGGCGGTTTGGGTATGGGGCGCGAACATGCCCTCCTCCTCGCCGAACAGGGCGCGCGGGTAATCGTCACTGATCTTAACGTCGCTGCGGGAGAAGCCGTCGTTGGTGAAATCAAGGCCGCGGGTGGTGAGGCCTTATTCATCCATCAAGACGCAGCCTCCGAACAGGACTGGATCAATGTGGTCGATGCCAGTGTCAAACACTATGGGCAGGTCGACGTACTGGTTAACAATGCGGGGGTGTTAATTCTTAAATCCATACAGGAAACAACCAGCAAGGACTGGGATTTTGTACAAAGCATCAATACCCGCGGCGTTTTTTACGGCGTAAAGTACGTCCTCCCGGCCATGCAGAAAGCTGGCGGGGGATCAATAATCAATATTTCTTCCATTTACGGGCTGGTCGGCGCACCCAGCGCGTCTGCTTACCAGGCATCGAAAGGCGCGGTACGCCTGCTGACGAAATCCGCTGCCGTAGAATACGCTGAATTCAATATCCGCGTTAACTCGGTGCATCCCGGCGTAATTGCAACCAATATGACCAAAGACATGCTCGTAGACGAAGAGGCGACCAAGGCCCTGCTGGGCTCTGCCCTGATTCGTCGTCCGGCACAACCCAAGGAGATATCCTGGGGCGTGCTGTTCCTGGCGTCGGACGAATCGTCCTATATGACTGGCTCTGAGCTGGTGATCGATGGGGGTTATACCGCCGCATAAACTCTATCAAGCGCGCGACAAGTTATTGAGGGCATTAGCCAGGACAAATTTTCGGGTAATGCTCAACGATTAAATTGCACATTTCAGGGTGGTTTTTCACTAGCAAGAACGGTAGTTATGACTGATGCCAATGAATATTCTGTGGAGAAAATTGAGCTGGATTCGCGGCGGTGTAATCCCGTTCTCATCAGTCTTACACAAGGACAGATTTAAGTTAATATAATAGCGGTTAAATATAATGGGCTGCGCAAACGACCATTTATATTTGCGCCACCATTTGCCCAGAATCTGTATTGTTATTGCGGCGTACGCATCGTCACAAACTCTTCAGCGGTTGTCGGATGAATACCCACCGTCGCGTCAAAATCATTTTTGGTCGCGCCCGCTTTGATGGCTACCGCCAGACCCTGAATAATTTCTGCGGCACCATGCCCCAGCATATGACATCCCAATACCCGATCGCTGACGGAATCCACAATCAGCTTCATGAAAACTCGTTGCTGACCACCACCCAATGTCTCTTTTAATGGTCTGAAGCGGGTCTTGTACACGGTAATTTTCTCGTATTTTTGCCGAGCTTCCGCCTCGGTTAGCCCCACGGTAGACAGGTTCGGATTGCTGAATACGGCGGTGGCAATATTTTCGTAATGCATCGTAGATTGACTGCCGTTAAACAGGTTGCTGGCAATGATCATCCCCTCATGTATTGCCACCGGGGTGAGCTCGACTCGCCCAATCACATCACCTAGCGCCAAAATCGACGGTTCCCGGGTTAAAAATTTATCGTCGACCACAATAGCGCCCCTGGCGTCTATGGTAACGTCAGTATTTTCGAGTCCCAGTCCCCTGGTATTAGGTCTGCGGCCCGTGGCATAGAGCACTCCATCTGCATTTATTTCCTGTCCGTCCTCGGTAACGATGCGCAGTGCGCTGCCGGTTTTTTCGACGCGGGCAACATCGCAGTTAAACCTCAGATCAATCCCCTGCCCTTGCATTTCTTCCGCCAGCAACTCGCGCAAGTCCTGATCGAACTGTTTAAGGAATAGCGGGCCGCGGTACAGTAAATGGGTTTGTACACCTAACCCCTGCATAATGCCGGCAAATTCCACTGCGATATAGCCACCGCCGTATTCAGCAATCCGAACCTGTCTACCGTGGGGCTAAC
>JAYODD010000028.1:3374-17317 GCA_038106145.1 Gammaproteobacteria bacterium
GTACATAAGGGGTACCCCCAGTGGCGATCAAAATATATCTACAGGAAAACTTTCTGTCATTGATGGCCACCGTGTGCGGGTCGACAATCACCGCTCTGCCGTCGAAGACCGTGACGCCAGCCTTATCGAGTAGATCGCGATAAATTTGATTGAGTCGTGATATCTCGGCATTTTTGTTATCGCGCAGCGTTTTCCAGTCGAATACCGGCGCGGACAGGTTCCATCCAAAACCAGCGGCCGACATAAAACTTTCATGGTATTCCGCGGCGTAGACAAATAATTTTTTCGGCACGCAGCCCACGTTGACGCAGGTACCACCCAGGTATTGTTGCTCCGCGACAGCGACCCGCGCGCCATACTGGGCGGACATCCGAGCCGCCCTTACCCCACCCGACCCGGCGCCAATGACAAATAAATCGTAATCCCATTCAGTCATTACTTATTACCGATTCTTCACCAAACCAGTGTAGCTGTTTACGCAACCCCACGACGCCACCTACGATAATCAAGGTCGGCGCGCGCGCTTCCACACCGCGCACGCGAGCGGCCAGATTGCCGAGATTGCCATCGATAACGCGCTGGCGCAGCGAGGTGCCCTTTTCAATCAGGGCAGCCGGCGTCTGTGCATCCATGCCATGGGCCACGAGACGTTCACAGATGGTTTCGAGACCATTTAAACCCATATAAAAAACCAGTGTTTGATTGGGCGCCGCCAGATGCGACCAGTTCAGGTCGAGTTGCCCTTCCCTCCGGTGACCGGCAATAAATTGTACCGAGGTCGCATGCTCGCGGTGCGTCAATGGAATGCCCGCGTAACTCGCGCAGCCCGAGGCGGCGGTAATCCCCGGCACCACCTGAAAAGCGATGCCATGATCCACAAGATGAGCGATTTCCTCCCCGCCACGCCCGAATATAAACGGATCCCCCCCTTTTAAACGCAATACACGCTTGCCGAGGCGGGCGAATTCGACCAGTTTTTGATTAATATTATCCTGAGTGACGGGATGCTCTCCGGCGGTTTTGCCGACGTAATACAGTTGCGCATCACGGCGCACAAGCCCCAGAATTTCCTTTGACACCAGACGGTCGTACAGTACTACGTCGGCTTGCTGCATTAAGCGCATGGCTTTAAAGGTCAATAGATCCGGATCCCCGGGGCCCGCTCCCACCAGATACACTTCACCACCGGAAGTATCCCCCGCCGCGCCCTCAAGCTGCGCCACCAGACGCTGTTCCGCTTCACGTTCCCTGCCAGCGTAGACCAGCTCGGCAATATCTCCCTGTAATGCGTTCTCCCAGAACCGGGTCCGTGCACCCAATTCATCAAAGTGTCGTTTTACGGCTTCTCGAAATTTACCGGCAAGTGCTGCCAGGCGTCCAAAGCCAGCTGGAATAATAGACTCCAGGCGCGTACGCAGCAGACGCGCCAGCACCGGTGCCCGCCCCCCCGAACTGATGGCTACCAGCAGCGGCGAGCGGTCGATAATCGACGGAAAAATTACCGAGCACAATTGCGGATTATCCACTACGTTGACTGGAATACCGAGGCGTTGCGCATCGCTTGATACCTGTTGATTGCAGGCGCGATCACCAGTGGCAGCTACCACCAGTATTGCGCCATCAAGCATGCCGGTTTGATAGGGTTCGAGCCGTACCGGAATATCGTGCGCCTGGGTAAATTGGCACACATCGTCGCTTATTTCAGTGCTGATAATCTCGATGTCGGCACCAGCATCCAGCAGCAAGCGCAACTTGCGTAATGCCGTACCCCCACCACCGATCACCACACAGCGCCGCCCGCGCAGATTATGGAACAGTGGCAAATAATCCATGGTTATCTACCCGTCGACAGAGCTATTACCTAGATGTGTCTTCCCGCCCATATATGGTTGCAGTGCGGTGGGTACGGCAATACTGCCATTGCGCTGCTGGTAATTTTCCATTACCGCTACCAGGGTCCGTCCCACCGCGAGACCGGATCCGTTCACGGTATGCAGAAGTTCCGGCTTGCCCGTCTCGGGATTGCGCCAGCGCGCCTTGAGGCGCCGCGCCTGGAAATCCCTGAAATTACTGCAGGAGGAAATTTCCCGATATTTATTCTGGGACGGTAACCACACTTCAATATCGTAGGTACGGGCCGCGGAGAATCCCAGATCCCCACCACAAAGAATAACTGTGCGATAAGGCAATTCGAGTTTTTCCAGGATGACTTCGGCGTGACGTCGCAGTTCTTCCAGCGCCTGTCCCGATCCTTGCGGCGTCACAAATTGCACCAGCTCCACCTTTTCAAACTGGTGCTGGCGAATCATGCCCCGTGTATCCTTGCCGTAACTCCCCGCCTCACTGCGAAAACAGGGTGTGTGACACACCAGCCGCGCCGGAAGTTCATCTGCTTCGGCGATACGCTCGCGATAAATGTTGGTGACCGGTACTTCCGCAGTGGGGATCAGGTAAAATTCCTGGTCGGCCCGTAATTTAAATAAATCTGCTTCAAATTTAGGTAGCTGACCGGTGCCAAACAAGGATTCAGCATTGACGACATAGGGCACGTAAACTTCGCGATAGCCGTGTTCGCTGGTGTGTACATCGAGCATAAATTGAATTAACGCACGGTGTAGCTGTGCTAATTCACCATACATAATGGAAAAGCGGGAACCGGTAATTTTGGTCGCGGCATCCAGATCAAGTTGCCCCGAGAGTAGGCCGAGATCGACATGATCTTTCACGTCGAAGTCGTAAACCGCCGGCATCCCCCAACGGCTGACTTCGACGTTGTCTTCCTCGGAGCGACCCTCCGGCACTTCATCATCGGGAATATTCGGAACATTGTGAACGAGACTATCCCATCGCTCCTGTACTTCCTCGAGTTTTCTCTGCGCCGATTCGAGGTCGGTTTTAAGGTCGCCCACCTGGCGCAATAACGGCGCAATATCCTGCCCCTGAGCTTTGGCAATCGCCACGGATTTGGCGCGCTGATTGCGTTCAGCCTGCAACTCCTGAGTCCGGGTTTGGAGGAACTTACGCTGCTCCTCCAGCTCCTGTAGTTGCGCAACATCCAGCACAAACCCGCGCTTTTGCAGGGCCGCTGCCACCGTTTCCAGTTCGGTGCGTAATTTTTTTGGATCGAGCATGGTGTTATTACAGTCTCACAGAAAGTTACAGCATACGTGTCAGATACATACCGGCCAAAGTACCTGCGAGGCAGAGAGTGACGGTAAGCACAATGTAAGCAAAGGTCAGTGCAAGGTGGCCATTCTGCCACAAAGCCAGGGCATCAAGCGAGAATGCAGAGAACGTTGTAAAGCCTCCCAACAGTCCAACCATCAGAAAATTGCGCCATTCTCCCGGTAACAAACCCCGCTCGACGATGACCACGTACAACACCCCCATCAACAGGCACCCGCTCACATTGACGATCATTGTGCCCAAAGGAAAGCGCAGGCCCGCCACGGGAAATACCAGTGCGTTGACTGCAAAGCGGCCCATAGCCCCCAGGGCGCCGCCCATGGCAACCGCTAACCATTGCATGGAGTTTCTCCGCTTGTTGCGCGATAGCGCTGTTGTGAACTGTCGCGGTTGAGTTGCCGAAGACGGTTTAATTTTTCCGTAATTTTAGCTTCGAGCCCCCGTTCGCTCGGTTCATAATACTGCCTGCTCTTCAGTGCCTCGGGGAAGTAATTTTCACCGGCGGCAAACGCTCCGGGCTCATCGTGGGCGTAACGATACGCCTTGCCGTAGTCCATTTCCTGCATAAGTTTGGTCGGTGCATTGCGCAGATGTAAGGGCACCTCGAGGCTCGGCATATTTTGAATATCTGCACGTGCCGCATTGTAGGCGCGATACACTGCATTACTTTTGGGGGCCACCGCCAGATAGATTACCGCCTGGGCCAGTGTCAACTCACCCTCGGGACTGCCGAGCCGCTCCTGGACATTCCAGGCGTCGAGGGCAATGCTCAGCGCGCGTGGGTCTGCGTTGCCGACATCCTCGGATGCCATTCTCACCAGGCGACGGGCCAGATACAGCGGCTCGCAGCCACCATCCAGCATACGTACCAGCCAATACAATGCCGCATCCGGCGAGGAACCACGCACGGCTTTATGCAGGGCAGAAATTTGATCGTAAAAATAGTCACCACCTTTATCAAAACGACGGGGATCCGACACCGCGACTTGCTGCAATAAAACGGTATCAATGCGTCCAGGAGCAACCTTTTCATCAACCAGGTCTGCGCTAATCTCGAGAATATTCAACGCCCGCCGCGCATCGCCATCCGCCACGGACACCAACAGCTCCAGGGCATCATCGTCGAGCAAAAGCTTTCCCTTGAAGCCTCGTTCAATATCGTCCAGTGCCCGTACAACCACTTGCCGTATGTGTTCGTTGGTTAATGGGCGCAGGGCGTAAACCCGGCAACGGGACAGCAATGCATTATTCAGCTCGAACGACGGGTTTTCGGTGGTGGCGCCCACCAAATAAATCGTTCCATCCTCGATAAACGGCAGGAACGCGTCCTGTTGCGCCTTGTTGAATCGGTGTACTTCGTCGACGAACAGCACTGTTTTACGGTGCCGGGACTCCCGTTCCTGTTGCGCGCTGGCGATCGCCCCACGAATTTCCTTAACGCCAGCCAGTACGGCGGAAATATTTTCAAACCGGGCATCCGCTCCCTGCGCGATCATTCGCGCCAGCGTCGTTTTCCCAACCCCCGGAGGGCCCCACAGGATCATTGAGTGCAGATGCCCACCAACAATGGCTTCGCGCAGGGGTTTGCCGGGCGCGAGTAAATGTTCCTGTCCGTAAAAATGTTCAATGCGGTCGGGGCGCATACGCGCCGCCAGGGGTTGATAGTGATTCTCGGAAAAAAGCGAGTCACTCATCGCGAAAAATATCCGTACCCTCGGGCACCACAAATTCAAATCGGCGAGGATCGACAGTGCGATTAATTTCGACTCTGGTTAACGCCACATTGGTGCGCTGCCCCATGCGATCCCACAGCACAATTGCGCTCGGCAAACCGCCATGGAATCTCAACGCCACCTGGTGGTAGAGACTGTTTTCGGCTTCGGGGGTCAGTATGTAGGTGATGTCGTCGTCAGTACGCTGTTGAACGACCTGATAGTCAGCGCCGAGGCGTTCGAGACCACCGATAAACAACATGGCCGGCGTATCGTGAATATCTTCGAGAAACGGCTTGATGGTGACCTGTTCGAGATCTGGGTCGTAAATCCACAGCGTTTCCCCGTTGGCCAGCACCCACTGCTCCATCGGTGGATTGCTGATCCAACGCATCTTGCCGGGGCGTGCCACTTCCATCTCGCCGTCGGTTTTCTGCAGCGGATAATCGTCCGCCGAATACAGCGTCTGTTGAAAGTGCGCGGTAAAATTATTCAGCGCGGCTAACTGCCGTGCCAACTCCGTCGCGGCCACTTCAGTGCTAACATTTTTCTCTACCGCGGCCCGAACCGAGCCAGCGGCCAGCGCCAATAGCAACCCGGCATACAGCAGCCTCAAAGACAATCTCTTGTTCATGCGTCTCCCCGACGGTTAGGCACAAGGACGTCGCGACTGCCATTGCTACTCATGGCGCTCACCACACCGGCCGCCTCCATAGCTTCAATCAAGCGCGCTGCGCGGTTGTAGCCGACCCTTAATTTGCGTTGCACCGAGGAAATGGAAGCGCGTCTGGAATCGACAACGAATTCTACTGCCTCGTCGTACAACGGATCCGCTTCGCTGTCTCCGCCCTGGTACTCCTCTGGCGCACTGAAACCTGGAATCGGAATGGCGTCAGTCGTATCGGGATCAGTGATCGCGTCAAGATACTGGGGAACACCACGCTGTTTCCAGTCGGCCACCACCCGGTGCACTTCGTGATCATCGACAAAAGCACCGTGAACCCGTACCGGAACTCCACTTCCCGCCGGCAAATACAACATGTCGCCATGACCAAGCAACTGTTCTGCACCCCCCTGGTCCAGAATCGTGCGCGAATCAATTTTTGATGACACCTGGAACGCAATTCTTGTCGGTACATTGGCCTTGATTAATCCGGTGATAACATCCACCGAGGGTCTCTGGGTCGCCAGAATCAGGTGAATACCCGCGGCCCGTGCTTTTTGCGCAATGCGGGCAATTAGTTGTTCAACCTTTTTACCCACAATCATCATCATGTCGGCAAATTCGTCAATCACGACCACGATATAGGGCAGTTTTTCAAGGGGGGGAGCGCTCATTGTATTCTCATCGGTGTTGTCGATACCGAAGTGTTGATCCGGCTGCCAGAATGGATCCGTGAGGGGCTTGCCCCGAGCCTCCGCTTCCAGCACCTTGCGGTTATACCCGGCGAGATTGCGCACACCGAGTGTGGCCATCAGTTTATATCTGCGCTCCATTTCGCCGACACACCAGCGCAAACCGCTGGCGGCATCTTTCATATCGGTAATGACGGGAGCCAGTAAATGGGGAATACCGTCGTAGACCGACAACTCGAGCATTTTCGGATCCACCATAATCAGGCGCACCTCTTCCGGCGACGCTTTGAACAACAGGCTTAGCAACATCGCGTTAATGCCCACGGACTTTCCCGAGCCGGTGGTGCCCGCCACCAGCAGGTGCGGCATTTTGCCCAGATCGGCGATCACCGGGACGCCGGAAATATCGTGCCCGAGGGCCAGCGACAGGGGCGAGCGCGCTTCGTCGTATTCCCGAGAGGACAGCACGTCTCCAAGACGTACCGTTTCGCGATGCTCGTTGGGGATTTCAATGCCCACTACCGATTTGCCCGGTATCACCTCCACCACCCGCACACTGATCACCGCCAACGAGCGAGCCAGATCCTTGGCCAAATTACTGATGCGACTCACTTTGACCCCAGCCGCTGGCTGAATTTCGAACCGGGTGATAACCGGCCCGGGTAATACCTCCACCACTTCGGCGCTGATGCCGAAATCCTGCAACTTTAATTCCAGCATGCGCGACATCGCTTCGAGGGATTCCTTCGAAAAGCCTTTTTGATCGGTTTTCTTTGGTTTATCCAGCAGCCCTATTGCAGGTAGTTCGCCCGGCGGCCCGTCGACAAATAGTGATCCCTGTTTTTCCTGCTGCACCCTCACACTCGTAACCGGTTTTTTAACGGGTGTGCTAATGACTGGATCTTTACGTTCGGCATTATTACGAAATTGACTTTCTACATTATCGTGACGCTGCCTGAGCGCATGTGCAGATAACTGTTGTTCGCGAGAACGATCGCGGAAAGTTGCCCAGCGCATGCGGCACCACCCCGCCAGCAACAGAGAGTACCGACCCGTGCTATCGATCAATGCGAGCCAGGATAAATCGGTAAATATTGTTACCCCAAACAAAAATACGGCCAGCAGTATCAAGGTGCTGCCCAGATAACTGAAAGCCGACGCAGTGGCTTCAGCCACCTGTCCGCCAAGAATACCGCCGACGCCGAAAGGCAGTGGGGTAAGCACATCCCCATGGTGCAAAACGGCGAGTGCCGTCGCACTGACCATCACCAATACCAGGCCGATGGCGCGCAGCACGAAAATTACCCATTCAAAACCACGGTCCTCTATGCGCCTGGCGCGGAAAACATTCCAGGCCCGCAGAGCCAGGAGCGCAGGAAACAGATAAGCGAGATAGCCAAACAGGGAATAAAACACGTCGGCCAACCACGCCCCGGTGGGGCCGACGGCATTGCTGACCACCGCACTGCTGCCCGTATGGGACCATCCGGGATCGTCCTGGGAGTAACTGGACAGGGCAATGAGCAAATAAATACTGACAGCCATCCACCCAATCAGCGCTCCCTCCTGCCGAATCAGCTGGCGTCGGTTCCTTAGATGCAGCTGGTCACCCCTGTCGTCGCCGGTTTTTTTTGTCGCCTTAGCCAAGTTAGTGATACCTTCATCGGAGAGTCACCGCGCCAACCGCCATTGTAATACGTCATCGACGGATTGCTAGCAACACCCCGCTTTACACCCCGACAATAGCGCATCGAGTGAGTAAATTACGTGGTTAAGCCCGTATCAATTGGCAGCGCGTAACCGTATTCATTATGATAGCGGCCCATTAGTCATTTCACTCCCGGTCGCACACCACTGACCCGTATTAAAAGAGAACTTCCAATGTCCGATATGCAACACCACCGCCTGATCATTCTCGGCTCTGGCCCTGCTGGCTGGACCGCCGCTGTTTACGCCGCACGTGCGAATCTGCAGCCCACAGTCATTACCGGCCTCCAACAGGGGGGGCAATTAACCACTACCACAGACGTGGACAATTGGCCCGGCGATTGGCGAGGGGTGCAGGGACCGGACTTAATGTTAAGAATGCAAAAACATGCAGAACGCTTTGATACTAAAGTAATTTTTGATCATATTGAAAAAGTCGATTTAAGTCAACGCCCATTTGTCCTGGAGGGAAACGACCGCTACAGCTGCGATGCCCTGATTATCACTACCGGAGCCTCGGCCAAATATCTCGGGCTTCCATCGGAACAGGCGTTTATGGGTAAAGGGGTAAGCGCCTGCGCCACTTGTGACGGTTTTTTTTACCGCGACCAGAAGGTTGTCGTGGTCGGGGGTGGAAATACCGCGGTGGAGGAAGCTCTGTACTTATCGAATATTTGCCAGGAGGTGGTATTGATTCATCGCCGGGACAGCCTGCGTGCGGAAAAGATGTTACAGGACAAATTAATGGAGAAAACCCGAAACGGTAATATTTCTATTGTCTGGAATCATACGCCCCGCGAAATTCTCGGCGACGACAGGGGCGTCACCGGGATTAGATTACAGAGCACGCTGGACGACAGTATTCAGGACCTGAGCGCCAGTGGCGTATTTATCGCCATTGGACACACGCCAAACACGGGTATTTTTCAGGACATTCTCGCGATGAACAACGGCTATATCACCGTCCGGGGAGGCCTTGACGGCAACGCCACCGCAACCAGCATCAATGGTGTATTCGCCGCCGGAGATGTGGCCGATCATGTTTATCGCCAGGCGGTGACTTCGGCTGGATCGGGCTGCATGGCGGCGCTTGATGCCGAAAAATTTCTCGATAATATGACTTGACCAACCCCGTGCCACTGCGGTTCCTCGATCCGATAAATCCGCTCTTTCCCCACCCGGAAACCGCTTTGCGCGAACCCAATGGGCTGCTCGCGGCGGGCGGCAACCTGAGCGTGGATACGCTGCGAACCGCCTATCGTCAGGGCATTTTTCCCTGGTATACCGAAGGCCAGCCATTGCTGTGGTGGAGTCCGGATCCACGGGCGGTTATCTATGCGGATCGCCTGCATGTTTCCCGCAGTTTGCGCAAAATTTTAATGCGCAAGCATTACGAAATTCGCGTGGATTTTGCGTTTGAGGAGGTGCTGAAAAACTGTGCGCAGCCTCGCTCAGGCAGGACGGAAACCTGGATTACCCGAGCTATGCACCAAGCCTACATGGATATGTACGCAGCGGGACACGCACACTGCGTGGAATGCTGGATCGACGGCACCCTTGCCGGAGGATTATATGGTATTGCCTCGGGTTCTGTTTTTAGTGGCGAATCCATGTTCAGCAATCGGGCCAACGCCTCGAAAATCGTGATGGCTCATCTGGTAGCCGGTATTCGTCAGGCTGGATTTACCCTGCTTGACTGCCAAATTACCAGCCCACACCTGACCTCTCTAGGTGCCACGGAGCTAGCTCGAGCGGAATTTATCCGTGTGCTTCACAGTACCGCCGAGCGTGAATTAGACTGGCCTAAAAGTCTTATTTCGGATAAGGTTTATTGAAAAATTTGCTTTGGCTGGGCCACAATGACCAGGGATATCACTCCGGATCTGCAAAAAATCAGGCTGTTCTTAACCTAGCCGCATCGCAGTAGATATCTGCCAGATCAAAAGTCGGTAACTGCCTTTGTGGACCCCCAGTTGACCATCGACGTCGAGACTTACAATCGCCTGTCCGGCGTGGGCTTTCGTCGTAGCGGTCAGTATATATACACCCCTCGTTGCACCCACTGCAAAGCCTGTATACCGGTGCGCATACCCGTGGCGGAATTTTTACCCAGCCGACAGCAACGACGCACTCTGAAACGCAACCAGGATGTGCAAATCGATATCGTCGAGCAGATTGACCTGGACCAGCACTACCCTCTCTACGAGCGTTATATTGAAGCGCGCCACCGCGACGGCGACATGCATCCGCCTTCGAAAAAACAGTACCAGGATTTTATTGGTAATCCCTGGGAGTGTACTCGTTTTATGGAGTTCAGTGCCGCTGGGCGTTTACTGGGTTGCGCCGTCGTCGATTACCTGGACACAGGGTTATCCGCGATTTATACCTATTTTGATCCAGACCAGGCGCGACGCGGCCTGGGCACGTTCTCGATTCTTAGTCAGGTGCATTTAGCCCGGGAGCAGAATTTGGCGTATGTCTATCTGGGCTATTGGGTGCGCAATTGCGGAAAAATGAACTACAAATCCAAGTTCCGCCCAGCGGAGTTATACCTTAACAATCGCTGGCTCAAATTTTGATCGCGCTTTGCCAAGCGGACGCTTTTCAGGCACAATGCCGCCCGCGCTTGTGCTTAACCGAGCTAGCTTGGGTATAACTGGATTATGGCGAAAGAAGATCAAATCGAAATGGAAGGCGAGGTGATAGACACCCTGCCCAATACCATGTTTCGCGTTAAACTGGAAAACGGGCATGTGGTAACTGCCCATATTTCCGGCAAAATGCGTAAGAATTACATACGGATATTAACCGGCGACAAAGTCAAGGTAGAACTGACCCCCTACGATCTAAGCAAAGGTCGCATCACCTACCGCGCTCGTTAAACCACTCCTTGTTTCGATATCGGGAAGTATCTGTACTAATCGCCAGCGCTAGCCTCCACCACCAGGTCGTCATTTTCGACATGCACCCGCACCACGCCGCCGCCCGATGCCAACTTGCCAAATAACACCTCTTCGGCCAATGGCTTCTTGATTTTTTCCTGAATCAGACGCGCCATCGGTCTGGCTCCCATTTTTTCATCGTAACCGTGGGTTGCCAACCATTGACGAGCTTTGCTATCCACATCCAGTTCGACCTTTTTGTCGTCCAGTTGCGCCTGTAATTCAGTGAGAAATTTATCCACCACTGTCTGGATGACTTCACCACTGAGGGCTTTGAATTGGACGATAGCATCGAGGCGATTGCGAAATTCAGGAGAAAACATCTTCTTGATGGCCTCCATGGCGTCGCTGCTGTGATCCTGATGGGTAAAGCCCATGGACGAGCGACTGACCAGTTCGCCGCCGGCGTTGGTGGTCATAATCAGGATCACATTGCGGAAATCCGCCTTGCGCCCGTTGTTGTCCGTGAGGGTCCCGTGATCCATAACCTGCAATAGCAGATTGAATACATCCGGGTGTGCCTTTTCAATCTCATCCAGTAACACCACGCAATGCGGATGCTTGGTCACCGCGTCCGTTAGTAACCCCCCCTGGTCGAAGCCAATGTAACCGGGTGGCGCCCCAATCAGGCGCGACACCGTGTGACGCTCCATATACTCCGACATATCGATGCGGATCAACTCGATGCCCAGTATCTCGGCCAGCTGGCGGGACACTTCGGTTTTCCCGACGCCGGTGGGACCGGCAAACAAAAAGGAACCAACCGGTTTTCTGTCGTCCCGGAGGCCGGCGCGTGCAAGCTTGATCGCCGCGTCCAGTGTCTCGATCCCCTCGTCCTGCCCAAAAACAACCAGTTTGAGACGGGTACTCAACTCCCGCAGCTGAAGTTTGTCAGAGGAAGACACGCTTTTGGGTGGAATCCGGGCCATGCGCGCAACGATCCCTTCAATATCGCCAACGCCCACCACTTTTTTACGCCGGGATGCGGGCTGAAGCTGTTGAAATGCGCCCGCCTCGTCGATCACATCGATGGCCTTATCGGGCAAAAACCGATCGGTGATATAGCGCGATGATAACTCCGCCGCCGATTTCAGCGCCGTTACCGTGTAGCGTAAACCATGGTAATCCTCAAACCGCGATTTCAACCCCTTCAAAATCTCGACCGTTTCCTCAACGGAGGGCTCGGGCACGTCGATTTTTTGAAACCGCCGGGAAAGAGCGCGGTCCTTGTCGAAAATACCCCGATACTCCTGATAGGTGGTCGATCCCATGCAGCGTATTTTTCCGGAGGTCAGAATGGGTTTAAGCAAATTCGAAGCGTCCATCACACCACCGGAGGCGGCTCCCGCGCCGATGATGGTGTGTATTTCGTCGATAAAAAGTATCGCTTTTTCTTCCTGCTCAAGCTCCGCCAATAATCCTTTAAAGCGTTTCTCAAAATCACCGCGATATTTTGTGCCGGCCAGCAAGCCTCCCATATCGAGCGCGTAGACCGTGCTGCCTGACAACGGTTCTGGCGCATTCTCCTCCACGATAAGTTTGGCCAGCCCTTCCGCGATAGCGGTTTTGCCCACGCCAGATTCACCGACCAGCAGCGGATTATTTTTTCTGCGGCGCATCAGCACCTGACATACCCGCTCCAGTTCACCCTGTCGTCCGACCAGTGGATCGATATACCCGTTAATGGCCTGAGCGTTAAGGTTGGAAGCGAACTGCTCCAGCATGCTCTGTTGTTCCGCCATGCCGTCGCCGGCGGTTTCCAGAGGCTCGCCACTCTGCTCGGCCCCCCGCTCCGCCTGGTTGCCGATTTTGGCGATACCGTGGGACAGGAAATTGACCACATCTATGCGCGATATGTTTTGCAAACGCAAAAAATACACCGCCTGGCTTTCCTGCTCGCTGAAAATCGCCACAATCACATTTGCCCCGCGCACTTCCTTTTTACCCGACGACTGAACGTGAAAGACTGCCCGTTGCAAGACCCGTTGAAACGCCAGTGTCGGTTGCGTTTCCCTGCGACTATCGTCGGAGGGAATGACCGGCGTCGTGGAGTCCACAAACTCACTCAGATCTCTGCGCAGCATTTCGCGGTCCGCGCCACAGGCATCCAATACCTCGATGGCGGATTCGTTATCCAGCAGCGCGAGCAGGAGATGTTCGACGGTCATAAACTCATGACGTTTTTCATTCGCACCGCGAAATGCCAGATTCAATGTCATTTCCAAATCACGACTTAACATGACCATCTCCGCTTAATCATCATCCCCCTCCTCCGCTGGCTCAGTCTCGCATAGCAACGGGTGTTCACTCTCCCGGGCATACTGATTAACCTGAGCCGCTTTGGTCTCGGCTACTTCGCGGGTAAATACGCCACAGACGCCTTTACCTTCGGTATGTACCTTTAACATGATCCGAACCGCCAGTTCCCTGTCAAGCGCGAAGAATCTTTCAAGCACCTCGACCACAAATTCCATCGGTGTATAGTCGTCGTTCAGCAACACAACTCGATACAAAGGGGGCTTTTTGAGTTTGGGCAGCGCCTCTTCCAATACAGTACTGGTGCGACCTTCCCCACTGTCTTCGCCGGAGCTGCCAGCTACGACCCTGTTTCGTTGCATATATTCATTCATAATTCGAGAACAATCTACGTCCACCTGCCTTCGGTTGTCCGTCTATTCTACCGCCCCAGACACCATTTGTGCCGATCATTTGTCAACTAACGCTACTTGACTTGACAGAAAAATACCGCTAAAAAGGGGGGGGGTTGCAGTGGAGTTTTCTGAGCAAAGCATCCACGCCATAACCTGGTAAATTTAGCCGACAGGTTTTAATTAATAATTAATATAAAAATTTGTGGGAGAGAGCCGATGCCTAATGGAACGGTAAAGTGGTTCAACAATGCCAAAGGGTATGGATTCATTTTATCGGCCGAAAGCGGCAGCGATATCTTCGCCCACTACTCCGCGATCAACATGGAAGGCTATAAAACCCTTAAAGCTGGCCAGGAAGTGCAGTTTGATATCGTCGAAGGCACCAAGGG
>JAYODD010000004.1:0-17100 GCA_038106145.1 Gammaproteobacteria bacterium
GCCTGGTGACGGCGCTGTGCTCTAACCTCGGGATGGCCGAGGCGAAACGCGCCGCACGGCAGCGGCCAGAGGATTTACAAAGCTGGGCTTTGTGTGTCCAGGCTGAGACCGTTTTCTTCTCTCAGCCAAGTCCCCAGAGCGTAGCGGCGGCAGAAAAGCTATTACATCTCGCCGCCGATATCGAACCAGGCTACGGGGCGAGCTGGGGGCTGCTCGCCTACATGGTAAGCATGCGTCCAATTTTGGGTGTAAGCAGCAATCCCACGGAAGATATTGAGCAAACGATATTGTTGGCTAATAAAGCGATGAGCCTGGCGCCCCGCGATCCCCTGGTCGTTGGTTATAGCGGTATAGGTTATATTTGGTCGGGGCGGACCGCACAGGCGATTGATTGTCTGGAACGCAGTCTCGAGATGAATTCCAACAGTAGCGTAGTTCGGCTATTTTATGGTGCGGCGCTCAACTGCGATGGGCGACCCGCTGCCGGCATCGAACAATTACAGTTGTTTTTTCACCTGTCACCCAAAGATCCGAACATTGGCATGGGGTATTTTTTCTGTGCGTACTGCCACATCACGCTTGGGGACTTTGCGCAGGCAGAACAGTGGGCACGTAAAGCGGTTAAACTTTTACCAGGATTTGCCTGGTCCCACATGGCGCTGGCCACTTCGCTGGGAGGTCTCGGACGAAATACCGAAGCGCAGGAACACGCCCAGAACGCACGCGAACTGTCACCCGGCTGGACACTCCCCGCTCTCGATGATTTATGGCAGCTTATATTTCGCAGGCCGGAGGATGTCGAAAAATACATAGAACTAACGCGCCGGATATGGACGGATTATGCTTGATGCTTTCAACTGGCTGGCCGAATCCGGTTCAGGCATCGGCGCGATCCCGGCAATGATGGCGGTTATTACTGCAGGCACTGTGTCAACGAATATAAGCAGACAGATGTTGATTGGCAGTATAAAAGCGCCGGTGGCCTGTCATAAAAAATGGAACACCAGCACCTGCACCCCACCGATCATAAAACCGAGCAGCGCGCCGAACCAGGTGATATGTCGAAACTGTTTGCGGGAAAAACCCATCACCAGCTCTTCGAGGGTCGCCACATCCAGATTATCGATTTTATTCTTAATACGTTGTTTGATCGCGTCACTTTCCCCACCCATTTCCGCCGCCATCTTGGCAATTTCATCAATCAGGTAGGCGCCAGCCATATTGCGCGCCATACCCAGCATCATTTCGTTGACGTTGAGCATACCGCCCAACTTTCCGATCAATTCGTTCACCTTGTTTTTGAGCTGGCCTTTCACCTTATCGGTCAAAAACAGTTCCGCCACATCGTCATGACTAAACACATGGGCCACAAAGGTAGCGGCGATGGACTCAGCGATATGGTGCCGTTCGCGAGGAATCAGGCCCGGTGTAAACGGTACCCGCCATTTGCCAATATGCCGGGCTGCATAGGGCCGAAATAGCATGCGAATCGCAATGTCATTAGTCAGGGCGCCAATAAACGCACCAATAAGCGGCGGAAGTATATAGGGGATCCAGATGGCCATAATTGCCCTGTCTAGTGAACAAATTTTATCGGATGCGGTTGACGGTTTTCAGATTTTAAATAAATCATCGCGCCTACAAAAAATTATCTTAGGCTTGTGAGATTAGCCGAATGAATTTAAAAAAAAGCATTTTTCAAACAGATTTCCAACCATTGACAACGAATTCCGACCTGCGTATCCATCTAAGCAGGTCTATTCCAATCCCTGCGAGAAGCAAATGCGGAGTGCATAATCAATCCAAAATTTTAAAAATCAGGACATAGGCGTATCACCATCTGGTGGCTGGGTAGACTCACTCAGAGTGGATGACTTGTCCTTGGCGGCGGCTTTCTTGGCTTTTTTCTCTTCCTTTTTAATTTTCTTGGCGAGATCTCTCTGACGTTTCTGGAACGAATAATTTGGTTTGGCCATGTTTGATCCTGTTGGTTGAATGCTATGTTTAAGCACTTTCAGATCGATCCTTACTCAAGGCGTACCCTGTTTGCCCGACCACTCCTGTAACGGGTCGGGTCAACGGGGCCACAACCCCATTCCCAGCCACAGGCATTGTCCAGCCAGCAACGCACAGGCCGCGGTGACGGGTGTATAGTGGGTCTTAATTCCAACCGCCCGTATCTGCTTAAACCCAATAAATGCGCCGATAGCCGTGGCGAAAAAACCAACCTCGGTAATCACCAGTAAAGTTAGCAACGGAATCTCCGAAGCCCCGCTGTTCCTGGTGACGAGCAACGTGGCAATCAGGGCCAGGCCGACAGCTACATAAGGAAAAACTTTGAATTTCATAGAGTTGCCACGTATATTTAAACCAGATAGTCGGTCACAACCCACCACCGTGCCCAGTTTGGCGAAAAGCTGTATAGTGCCCGCCCATGATAACACGGTGTTCTTATGAAACTACTGATCCGCAACCTGGCACGCGCCACCACTGAGGCAGAACTGCTGGCGCTGTTTGCACCCTACGGGGCCGTACAGTCTTGTACGCTGGTTATGGACAAAGCCACCGGTGTTTCAAAGGGTTTTGGCTTCGTGGAAATACCCGTTCCCGGGGCGGCCAAGGCCGCCATGAAGAATCTCAACGGCAAGGAAGTTGCCGGCAGTAAAATTCGTGTCAAAAAGGCCGAGCAGAAGCCTGGCAACAAGCCCGGCGCCCGCTGATTGGCGCACCCAGCAAATATGACCAAGACAGGCACTCAAGACCCACTGCACGGGGTAACTCTGGAGAAAATCGTCACCCTTCTGCAGGCCCGCTATGGCTGGGAAGAGTTAGGCAAGCGCATTCCGATCAAATGTTTTACCAACGATCCCAGTATCGCTTCCAGCCTAAAGTTTCTGCGTAAAACCCCCTGGGCACGCACCAGAGTAGAGACCCTGTATGTGCAAACCGACTGGCAACAACGCCGTATCTGGCCCGCGGCCCCACCCAACCGTAACTCTTGAGAAATACCATTCGAGTTAGCGATCTCCCGTAATTCGGCGCGACGGCGTTATTCGAGGATTTTGCCACGCAACTGCTTGGTCCTGCCGCGCTGGGTTTTACTGTCCAGCCGTCTTTGCTGTGAACTTTTTGTGGCCCTGGTGGGGCGCCGGACTTTTTGTACCACCCCGGCAGTTTTTATTAATAACCTTAGACGTTCGAGGGCATCCTCGCGATTTTTTTCCGGGGTACGAAAGCGCTGCGCCTTGATGATAACCACCCCTTCTTTGCTGATACGGCGATCGTTAAGGCCCAGTAAGCGCTGTTGGTAAAACTCCGGCAGCGAGGAGCGGTGAATGTCAAAGCGCAAATGAATGGCAGAGGAAACTTTATTAACATGTTGCCCACCCGCGCCCTGAGCGCGGATCGGGGAGACTTCAATTTCGTCGTCCGCAATGGACAGACTGTCAGATATTTTTAGCACAGTGCAATCACCCGCCTCTTCACCACAACCCCGCAAACCCAGTTCAATGCTTCCTGCATCTGAAGAATCGTGTCCTGGTGCAACGAACTGTTGTGGCGCGCGCTGCCGGAACCGTTACCGCCAGATCACCAGCTTCATCCCCTTCGTCGAAGCTCCTGTTTCCAATATATTGCGATTCGTAAATAAAGCAACCGCGTTGGGCCGATGCGCCCCCTGGGTTTAACCGGTTATTGAACGGGACAGATTTGTTACAATGCGAGCGAACTTAATCGAGTTACGACAATTAATATCTCCCTTATCATTCACGGCGCACCCTATACCCACGCCGGCGCTCACACCGCCTACCAGTTCGCGCTGGCGGCCTTGCGACAGGGGCACCGTATACACAGCGTCTTTTTATATCACGAAGGTAGCTACAGCGCGGCGGCCCTGCGCCCGGTGCCGCGGGATGAGTTCGATTTACCAGCAGCCTGGCGAACCTTGATACGAGATCATCAGATCAATGCGGTGGCGTGCGTTGCCGGAGCGGTACGGCGCGGTATTCTCGACGCGGATGAAGCCGCACGTCTCGATATCGACAGTCCCACGCTGGCACCCGAGTTTGTCCTTGGTGGTCTGGGCGAACTGGTGGAAGCCTGTGAGCAGGCGGATCGCGTCGTTACCTTTGGTACCTGAGCATGACCACCCCCAACAAAAAAATTCTGTTTGTGATGCGCCGCGGACCCTACGGGACCACGCTCGCGCGGGAAGCACTGGAAGCTGCTCTCGGCACAGGCTCTTTTGGCACAGACCCCGCCGTGTTATTTATGGATGATGGGGTGTGGCAACTCTTGGCCAACCAGCAAGGCGCCGCCGTGCAACAAAAAAATCACCTTGCCATGTTGAGTGCCCTGCCGTTATACGGGGTAGAAAAATTGTTTGTTGAACGGCATTCTCTCGACGCCCGCCAACTCTGCGCAAAGGATCTACCCGACAACGTGAGCATTATCGAACAGGCACAGGTCAGCAGGCTGCTCGTCGACAGCGATGTTATTTTGGGTTTCTGATGATTTTACACACGGTCAATAAATCACCTTTTCAACAAACCACCCTGGACAGCTGCCTGCGCCTGATTGCCCCCGGCGATCTGTTGTTACTGATTGAAGATGGTGTTTATGGCGCAACCGCGGGGCATCCACAGGAAGCGGTTGTGAACAAACTGACGGAGCGCAATATTCGCGTCTACGCCCTCGAAAGTGACATGCTCGCGCGGGGATTAAACGGCCGTATATTGAGCGCCGTCTCCCTCGCGACCTTCGACGAATTTGTAACCCTGTCGGTAACGGCAGATAAAGTACACAGCTGGTATTAAACGCTCATTATGGCGGCAGATTCACCAAGGGTTGATAAAGAGGGCTATCTACTGGTGGCGGCAGATTGGTCCGAGGCCTTCGCGATCGCCACGGCCACACAGGAGGGTATCAGGTTAACCACAGAACACTGGGAAATTATCCACCTACTGCGGGAATTTTATCAGCACTACGAACTGTCCCCGGCCATGCGTCCCCTGGTGAAATATGTCGCACTGCAACTGGGTGCGAACAAGGGTCGCAGTATTTATTTGTTGCAATTATTTCCACCGAGTCCCGCGCGGATTGCCAGTAAGATCGCGGGGCTGCCCAAGCCGGAAAACTGCCTGTAGGCCTTTATCTGCACGGCTCAAGAGAAAGGAGTGCCCATGTTATTAGCCGACCGCGATCTGACCAATGACAGCGATGCGCTGGCAATCAACCCAGCCGAGCAATCGGCATTCATGGTGGAAATACCCGCCTGGCGGTTTGTTAGCGACAATGATGCCCAACGCCTGCAACGCCGTTTTACGTTCGCGCATTACGCTGCCGCGCTGGCATTCACCGCCACGGTAGGTGAGCTGGCGATGGCAGCAAACTATAATCCGGTAATCATCACCGCGTCCTTGTCGGTGACCATTATCTGGGGCTCGCGCCGGAATAATGGTTTACGGGAAAATGACTTTATTCTCGCGGCAAAAACCGATCGGCTGTACCGACCCACGTGACCGGCTTATTCAAAACCAGGCGCGTATCCCCAGTACCCACTGCACGTCTTCCACATCGTCATTTTCCGCTGTGGCAAAATTTGCCGTATTTCCGTATTTTCTATTCCAGTTGACGCCAATATACGGAGCAAATTCCCGGCGTATCTCGTAACGCAACCGCAAGCCTGCTTCGATATCTGACAGGCCGGAACCGGTGCCCGTGTCCACATCATTCTGGCCATAAAAATTCACTTCCAGCGCAGGCGCCAAAATCAGTCGTTGCGTGAACAGTAATTCGTATTCCGCCTCCAGGCGAAAACCCGTGCGTCCGGATTCGCCTACAAACAATGCAGCGTTTATCTCGAAAAAATAAGGCGCCAATCCCTGCAGGCCAATAACCCCCCAGGTACGATCCAATCCCGGTGCGGAAGACGGTTGCAGGTCGCGCCGCGCACCCAACTGTAAATCCCAGAAGGGGGCGACCGCACGACTGTATAGCGCCTGAATTTCAGCGTCTTCGGTGACGCTTCCCCGTCGCTCCCCTTCCGTTTTTATCCAGAATTTATTGCGATCCGTACCCAGCCACCCATGCCCTTCCCAATTCAACAGATCCGAACCGTCGGCACTCCGCAACTCCAGTCGCTCAAGCATAACTTGAGTTAACACGGGATTGTCATCCATCGCCATATCGGCATGCAGAGTAGAAGAAAATTTAGCGACCGACACTAATATCAATAATTGGGCAATGCGTAAAACCTTGTACATGGTTCAATTCCTACTTAGTACGTTGCTGTATTTATCCGAGTGCCAGAGCAGTGATCGCGATGTAATCACTGCGGTTGCTACGTCGGCATCGCGTCAGCTGACCACCACCTCGCGAAACATACCCATCATGTGGTACAGCAAATGGCAGTGATACGCCCAATTTCCCGGCGCGTCCACGGTCACCAGATAGCTGATTTTTGCACCGGGCTGCACGACCACCGTGTGCTTGCGGGGAATATATTCAGCATCCCCGGTTTCCACGTCACTCCACATACCGTGCAAATGAATGGGGTGATGCATCATGGTGTCGTTGACCAGGGTAATGCGCACCCGCTCGCCAAGGCGCAACGGCAATGGTCGCGCATCGGCAAAACTCACGCCATTCATGGACCACATATAGCGGCGCATATTGCCGGTCAAATGTAATTCGATCTCTCGCTCCGGCTCGCGGGGATCTAGCGTCGGGTAAAGATTCCGTAAGTCCGCATAGACCAGCACCCGACGGCCATTATCCCGCAGACCGACACCCGGATCATTCAGCCGGTAGCGGGGACTGTCGGCGCGCGCATCCACCTGGGGACCGAATTCGGTGGCACTGTGTCGCACCTCGACGTCGCGACCGTAACCCGCCCCGCCACTGCCGATTACGGGTTTCGCCGCAGCCATATCGTGCATGCTGTGATCCATCCCGTGCATTTGGTGTCCCTGATTCTGCATCGAATCCGCTGCAGATAAGCCATGTCCACCGTGTTCAGCGTCGGACATGCTCATCCCCATATCCGCGTGGGATAGCACTGGCGCCGCATCCATGGCAGGTACCTCACTGGTAAGCGATATATCCGGTGTCAAGGTGCCGCGCGCATAACCCGTGCGATCTATGGCCTGAGCAAACAGCGTATAAGCGGTATCGTTCTCGGGTTCGACAATGACATCGTAGGTTTCGGCAACACCAATACGAAATTCGTCCACTGACACCGGTGCAATATTTTGCCCATCCGCCGCAACCACCGTCATTTTCAGACCGGGGATACGTACATCAAAAAAGGTCATCGCCGCGCCGTTAATAAAGCGCAAACGCACTTTTTCGCCATTTTTAAATAGTCCGGTCCAGCCCGTTCCCGGCGTTTGCCCATTCATCAAAAAGGTATAGGTATATCCCGTTACATCGGAGATATCCCGATCACTCATACGCATACGGTTCCACATCTGTCGATCGCGCCAGGTTTGCGCAACGCCTTTGGTCTGAACCTCCTGCCAAAGATCTTCCGCGGTGCGCTCGCGAAAGTTGTAGTAGTGACTTAATTTTTTCAATTTGTGGAATATCTGTTCCGGCGCCTCGTCACTCCAGTCAGACAGCATCACCACAGAGTCCCGGTCACAGGTAACCGGATCCGGGGTGGCCGGATCAATAATGATGGCTCCGAGCAGACCAGTCTGTTCCTGAAACCCAGAGTGGCTGTGATACCAGTAGGTGCCGCTCTGAGCGACACGAAACCGGTAGACATAGCTGTCCCCCGGAGCAATGCCAGGGAAACTGATACCGGGCACCCCATCCATGGCGGCGGGTAAAATAATGCCATGCCAGTGAATCGAGCTTTGCTGTGCCAAATGATTCGTCACGGTAAGCGTGACTTCCTGCCCCTCTTTCCAGCGCAACAACGGTCCGGGGACACTACCGTTAACAGCGGTGGCGATGCGCTCGACGCCAGTGAAATTGACCTGCTGATAACCGATGTTGAGATTAAAGTGCGGGCCGGTCAGCACTGGCGACGCCGGTATTGACGAACCAGCTTGCGCCCGCGCGTTGCCGCCAATCATTACCAGGGCGCTCGATGCACAGGCGCCGAGCACAAAGCGCCGGCGGGATAAGGACACTTCGCCCGATGGCGGCATATCGTTTTTCAGTTTCATTTTCGCCCCTCCTTAATTCGCTGACTCGAGGGTCGTAACCTGTTCGTACAACTCAACACCACCGTCAGCGCGCAATAACATCACCTGATAGGGCTGCAAACGATCCTGCATCTCCATCCCCGGACTGCCGATTGGCATCCCAGGTACCGCCAAACCGCGAGCACCCGTTGGCTTTTCCGCCAGGAAGCGACGAATGATTCGCGCCGGAATATGGCCTTCGAAAACATAGCCTTCCACCTCGCTATGGGCGGTATGGCAGCTTTGGTACGGCGGTGGAATCGCGAACCGGGTTTTTACTTCCGTCATATCCGCGCTATCCCGCAGTTGTACGGTGAAATTTTCGCGCTCCAGATGCTGCGCCCACAGGGAACAACAGCCGCAATTGGCATCCTTATAAATGGTGAGCGATAGCGGTTCAGAGGCCGAGATCACGCGCGCCCCGGAGAACGCCAGCAACATGGCCACAAACAGGTGTAAACAGCGTTGGTTAAACAAGTACCCTTTCACGGTCGACCTCCCAACAATCAATCAACAATTGGTGTAACAAATATCTTTCCCGAGCAGCCTGTCAGTCGCAGGTCATTACGATCTGCGACATCGCGACGCCGGAAACAACAATCAGATGAGTATGGGAGGTCGGTAGCGAACGCCGTTGCGACGCACCGCGGGCAGGAAGTTGGAATCGGGGAGATGGGCTGTGGCCGGTGCCAGCAGCGGCATGCCAATATAAGCAACCAGGGCCGTTGGCGCTGCGCAGGCCCCGGACGGGCATTGACAGGGGTGGTTGGAATTGCCGCAGTCGGTGTGCCCGACCATCGTTACGGCACCATGCTGATCCACATTTGACGCTGAGAAGTGACCGTCAGCCCCGCAGAGGGCCACGGCGTGCGCGTGCTCGACAGGTCGCTCCCCGCGGGGCTCAATACTGGCGTCGGCAGGCGACCACCGCCATTCGGCGTGACCAGCAGATTGGGCATGAGCTGTAGAATGGGCGCGAATATCGCTGCCCTCCCCGGTTGCGGGGAGGATCAACACTAGCAACAGCAGACACACCCAGCGCCGTGCCTGGAGATTCGAATAAATTGTCATGGCGAAATAGCCCATTCCATCATGGCGCACAAATTCCCCGTGACAAGGTCAGAGCCGCCCGGATTGGCGACCACATAGCGGAAATCAAACTGTCCCCATCCACCGCGTACACAACAGGTTTGCTTAAGTTACCATTTTAGAGACCCTGGCAGGTACATAAAGTTCTCAATTTTCGGCCCATCTCCTCCCTGATTTCATCGCAAATAGACGGAACGCTCCTGTTAAAAAACTGATCGCTGTGGATTTGACCGCCCATTAGCATAGCGGCCACACAGTCCACCACGAGATTAATCGTATCGCTGTTTATGGGCCTTGATCTAAAGCAAAGGAACTACGGTTACTGTAGGTCCGCAGGCATCACGTACCGCCGAGCGTCCCACATCAGTTTTTTCTACAATCGGAAACCATTGTTGTCGGCATAACATTGGCCATAGCAGTGGTGTTGGGCGCAGCGTCCTAAGATGTGTTGGCCAATGGCGTGAAGCCGCATTGTTTAGAAGTGGGCGCTGCCGCGATAACAGGGAACCGGCGACCAGCCTACCCCGTTACGCTGTTTCCACCGGGCGTAGATTGGCCAACTCGTCTTCCGTAAATAACCGGGAGCGAGTAAGAAAGCGTACCCCGAGGGGAATTTCCAGGGAAAAACTGGCACCCCTGCCGGGCACCACATCGACGATAGTGTGAGAATTTTTATAATAGTCGAACTGTTGCGCGCTCATATAAAACTTGCAGCCGTGAACTTCCCCCAGACACAAATCCCTGCTGCCCAACAAATAGTCCCCCACCGCAAAACACATGGGCGACGAACCATCGCAACAACCGCCACTCTGATGAAACATCAGCGCACCATGTTGTTCCCGCAACTGATCGATAATCGCCTCAGCTGCGGGAGTAACACTGACTCGTTCAGTAACCAAAGTAGACGCCATAGTCGGCAACCTGGTCTTTAACCTCTAGACAACGGGCCCTAAACCGTCAAAAGAAGCCCAGTTTGTTTTTGTTGTAGGAAATCAACACATTTTTTGTTTGGCGGTAGTGTTCCAGCATCATGTGGTGATTTTCGCGACCAAAGCCAGAGTTTTTATATCCGCCAAACGACGCGCCAGCAGGATATATGTGATAGCAGTTCACCCAAACCCGTCCAGCCTGGAGTCCCCTGGTGAACTTCTGTACCTGGTGCATATCCCGCGACCAGATTGCCGAACCAAGACCGTACAACGTGTCGTTGGCAATCGCCAAGGCTTCGTCCTCGTCCTTAAACGTGGTCACCGCAAGCACCGGCCCAAAAATCTCTTCCTGGAACACCCGCATCTTGTTGTGGCCCTTAAAAACGGTAGGCTGCACATAAAAGCCATTCGGGTACTGGTCGTTTTTGTAGGCCGCGCCACCACACAGAACTTCGGCGCCTTCCTGCTTGCCAATGTCGATATAGCTCATGATTTTTTCGAACTGGTCGTTGGAGGCTTGAGCACCCATCATGGTGGTCAGTTCGTAGGGGTCGCCCATTTTGATCGCGGCAATACGCTCCAGGCAGCGCGCCATAAATTTTTCGTAAATGCTTTCCTGAATCAGGGCTCGCGAGGGAGCGGTACATACCTGTCCCTGATTGAGCGCGAACAGCACCAGCCCTTCGATGGCCTTATCAAAAAATTCATCGTCGGCGTCCATGACGCTTTCCATGAAGATATTCGGTGATTTACCACCCAGTTCCAGAGATACCGGAATAAGGTTCTCGGCGGCATATTGCATAATCAAGCGACCAGTGGTGGTTTCACCGGTGAACGCCATTTTTTTCACGTCCGGGTGGGTCGCCAGGGGTTTACCCGCTTCGGGCCCGAAGCCATTGACAATATTAACCACACCAGGGGGCAGGATATCACCCAGCATCTCCATTAAAATCAGTACCGATACAGGGGTTTGTTCCGCTGGTTTCACAATAATACAGTTACCGGCTGCGATGGCAGGGGCTATCTTCCAGGCCGCCATTAGCAGTGGAAAATTCCACGGAATAATCGCACCCACCACGCCGTAGGGCTCGTGTACCTCCATGGAGACAGTGTCGTCGTCAATGTTGGTAACACTCCCTGCCTCGGTTCGTATGCAGCCCGCAAAATAGCGAAACTGGTCGATAGCAATTGGTAGATCCGCCCCCAGGGTCTCGCGGATACTTTTACCGTTATCGCAGGTTTCCACCACCGCCAGCCGTTCAATATTAGCTTCCATGCAATCGGCAATTTTAGACAACACCATACTGCGTTCGGCGGCGGAGGTTTTACCCCATGCGGGGGCCGCCTGCCACGCGGCCTTTACGGCCAGGTCGACGTCTTTAGATGTGGAACGGGGGATACGGGTGACCAGCCCATTATCAATTGGCGATGTATCTTCGAAATAATTACCATCCACCGGCGCAACCCATTTACCGCCGATGTAATTTTCGTATTTGTCCTGAAAGGTTGGTCTTTGATAACCCATTGTGGTAGTCCCCTGATCTGTAATAAATTTAAATCGCCGGAAATTTTGGCGCTAACGGAGGTCGAATTGGCGCATCCGGCCACCAGTACGGCTGATGGTCGAACCCGGAAGCCAACGGATTATGCTACTGACCATATTCAAGCGCAAGCGGGGCGCGACCCGACAAACTGCCTGCAATCCCGCTTACCAACAAGTCTTTAATGTTACCGACTAGACTTATTTACGCACAAACCCGGGATTAAAACACGCTGTGCCACCAGGGATTCCGGCCGCGCAACGGGCTGGTGCGGCGGTCACAACCTGTTAATTGACATGAATAATCAGACTGCGTTCTCCGGGGATTGTGCGATGCTCCCATAAATAGATACCCTGCCAGGTACCTAACGCCAGGGTTTTATCAATTACAGGAATGGACAGGCTGCTAGCAGTGAGTGCGGATTTGATATGGGCTGGCATATCCTCCGGCCCCTCCAGCTTGTGGGTGTACAACGGGTCCTGTTCCGGAACGAGCCGATCGAGCCACCGCTCAAGATCAATTCGGGCGGAAGCGTCGTAACCTTCCTGAATCAACAGACTGGCGGAAGTATGCTGTATAAACAGCGTGCAAAGCCCCTCCTTAATGGCCCGCCCTTCTACGACGGCCAACACGTAAGCAGTGATGTTGTGCAAGCCCTTGCGATTGACCGGTATCGATACCTTGGTAATCATTTTTTATTATCCTTATTATATTTATATCAGACTGGAAAACTGCGCAGGTTTTTCTCACAGCCGCGACGTATAATAGCAGATCACTCAATATAGCCAACCATCTTCAGTGCACGCCATCGAACCCGCCAATTACGCGCAACAACTTCAGGACAAATTGCGCGATCTTAAAGCATTGTTCCGGGGCGTTGACATGCCGAATATAGCGGTGTTTGAGTCTGAACCCTTGCATTTCCGTATGCGTGGCGAGTTTAAGGCCTGGCACCAGGACGATACCGTGCGCTATGCCATGTACCGCCCGGGACAACGCAGCCAACCCTACGTAATCGATGAATTTGTCATCGGGTCGCCGCGCCTGTGTGCACTTATGCCCTTGCTGCTCGTCCAGTTGAATGCTGAACCGGTCCTCCGAGAGCGACTCTTTGCCATAGAATTTCTCACCACCCACAGCGGCGAAGCCCTGGTGACGTTAATATACCACCGCCCCCTGAATAGGGAATGGGAGGCCTGCGCCCACCGGTTACACCACCTTCTTGATGCAAGCATTGTGGGCCGTAGTCGTAAACAGAAAGTCGTCATCGGCCGGGATTTCGTAATGGAGGAGCTCACTGTATCCGGCAGGTCCTATCGATTTCAGCAAATTGAAAACGGCTTCACGCAACCCAACGCCGGTGTAAACCAGAAAATGTTGACCTGGGCCCTGGCGCAAAGCAGGGCCCTTGGTGGTGACTTGCTGGAACTATACTGCGGTAACGGCAACTTTACCGTGGTCCTCGCACAAAATTTTGCGCGGGTTCTGGCAACGGAAATCGCCACGGTTTCGGCAAATGCGGCACGCCACAACCTGGCGATAAACAATGTCGATAACACCGTTGTCGTGCGCATGGCGAGTGCCGAAATTGCCGCGGCGCTTAGTGGTGAGCGAGAATTTCGTCGCCTGCAAACGATCGACATAAACAGCTATTCATTTTCCACGGTGTTTGTCGACCCGCCCAGAGCTGGCCTGGACAGGGAAACCGTGAACCTGGTACGTCAATTCGATAATATTTTGTATATTTCCTGCAATCCGGAAACCCTTAAAAACAATTTACTGGCGCTCGCGGATACTCATGCGGTAGACAGTTTTGCCGTTTTCGATCAGTTCCCTTACACAACGCATCTGGAGTGCGGCGCATTATTGCGGCGCACAGACGGTAAATAAGCGCAGTAATTTGTTCGAGCGCCGGTTAATCGTCCAGCAATTGTCGACAGGCGGCGAGCACAAAATCCCGATAATTCGCTTCGATACGTAAACGTTCCAGCGTGTAACGCTTTTTATCCGCCGCGGACAGGGCCTGCCAACGATCCAGTATGGGAATATGCGCCGCCGCTTCCGCCACCTGAGTAAACACCTGGCGCTGTAAGCTAAAACGATGACCCTCGTGCAGCTGTTGCATCAGATAATCAATGCGCATGCAGGATTCGGTGACGGTCAACTCATCTGCCACGGTCGCCCGCGCCAAAATTTCAATACTCCTGTGCGCACGCTCGGAGCGCGCGTCGGCGCCCTGTTGTCGCAATGCGGCGGCCCGCCGTTGAGACACTTCAAGCGCCCGCACCTTCCGTTGTAAATACAACGCATAGCCGCCAAGCGCCACAATGATCAATGCCGCAACAATCCAGTAATACATACTTGCTCCCACCAACGGAAGATTAGAACTGGCGAGCGCCGGTTTAAATCAGCTGGGCCGAGCGCAGGCCAATTAGCCCCACCACGATGACCACGAACGAAACCAGACCGCTCAACAGAACCGTATTGGCGGCCATACGCGTATTGCCACCGAACAACTGCACGAACACTACGCTGATGGTGGCGGTCGGCGCGGACAGCAACAGAAAAAGTATGCCAAGTTCCATCTGACGCAATCCCAGATAATAACCAACAGGCACACCCACCAAAGGTGTTAACAGGGACTTGAAACAACAGGCCGCCCAGGCCCCTGCGGAAGGACTGCGCAAGTGCCCGAAATCCAGCGCCGCTCCTACGTTGAGCAAAATAAGTGGCACCGTCAGCTGCCCCAATAAATTTCCGGTTGCCACCACCAGGGTGGGCATGGGTAACTCCAGAAACCCGACCGCCGTACCGAACACCACGCTGACAATAATCGGGTTTGTGACAATATCCCGCCAGTAGTTACCCGCGTCACGATCTTTTACGTGCGCGTAATATTTCAAGACACCCACGGAAAATACATTATTAAAAATAATGAACAACCCGATCAGCAGTGACGCCAGCGCAATCCCCTCTACCCCGTAAATGCTTTGCGACAGCGCCAGACCCGACACCAGAATATTGCCGCGCACCGCGCCCTGCAAAAATACACCGCGATCTTGCCTGGCGCTTACCATCAACGGCGCAATCAGATAAGCCAGCGCTGCCATAGCCAGCACGATACCTGAAGAGACAAAGATAAAGCGGGAAATAACACCGGAACTAAGATCAGCGCCTGCCAACGATAAAAACAACATTATCGGTGCAGCGTAATTAAAAATAATATGCGCGCTGTCTTTAAGAAAATCGTCGCTTAAAATGTTGCGCCGGCGCAGATAGGCACCCAACACCGTTACCGCATAAATCGGCGCAATGGTACCAACGGCGAAACCTACTACTTCAAGATTGGTCGACATGCTCAGCCTGTAGCGGCGCCGAAGTACTTAACGCCGTACCAGCTACTCAACACCCGAATTACCCGGTGGAACTTGAGTCAGCTGCGCATTTTCGTCCTCGGCCTGCCCTTCTTCACGCAAGGCCGCCGGCATTTCCCGTTTGGCTGGGGCTCCTAGGGTTTTCAGATCGTCCATTCTTTTGACCAAATTACCCTTGCCCCGCGACAGGCGATTACGGGTCAGTGCCCAGGCTTCCTGGGACTTATCCAGGTGTTTACCCACTTCTTCCAACGCCTGCACCACCAACACAAACTGGTCGTACAGAGCCGCGGCCTGGGTGGCGATTTTTTCCGCGTTGCGATTCTGATCGGCGTAGCGCCAGATATTATTGATGGTGCGCAGGGTCGCCATCAGCGTACTCGGACTGACCAGAATAATGCCGCGATCATAGGCGTCCCGGAATAAAGTCTGGTCGCGCTCGATAGCTACCATAAACGCCGCTTCGATGGGCACGAAAATCAGCACAAAGTCCAGGGTATTGATCCCTTCGAGCTGTTCGTACGCCTTGCGACTCAGCCCGGTGATATGGTTGCGGATCGACATGATATGTTGGTTAAGATGGCGCACCCTGGCATCCTCGTCGTCGCTGCGACAATAGCGCTCGTAATCGGTCAGCGACACCTTGGCATCGATAACAATATCCCGCTTGTCCGGCAAACGCAGAATGACATCCGGGCTGCGCCGCCGCCCAGCGTCATCCTTGAGGGACACCTGGGTTTCGTATTCCCGGCCTTTGCGCAGACCGGATTCCTCGAGCAGGCGTTCGAGCACCACCTCGCCCCAGTTGCCCTGCACCTTGCTGTCGCCCTTTAGAGCCGTGGCCAGCATGACGGCATCGTCGCCAATGCGCTGCGCCTGTTTTTGCAACTCGCTTATCTGTCCAATTAAGCGATTGCGCTCGGCACTTTCCTTATGCTGACTATCGTCGATTTTTTTACGAAACTCGCTCAGCTCGCGCCGCAACGGATCGACCGTACTATCCATTACCTGCTTGCTACTGCGATTAAAAACCGCCTGTTTATCCTCAAAAATTCGGTTGGCAATATTTTCGAATTCGCGGCCAAGGGTGTTTCGGGCATCGGTCAGTAACGCCAGTTGCTCCTGATAGCGCTGTTGCTCACTGGCGAGGCGTGCGGTCAGGCCCGCATTATCCGTACTCAGCGCGGCGTTCCGCTCGAGGGCGCTGGCCAATTGCGCTTCGAGTGTTGCGCTACGCTCCCGCAAATGTTCCCCGGTGGCCTGGGAACGCGCGTGGCGCCCATGCATCAGGGCCACTGCAACAGCCACGCCCATACCTGCGCCGAGCATCAGTGCGGTAATCAGTTGCCAGTCAAAAGAAAATGCCATGGGCTGTATTTTAGCAGTATGGGCTGTGCCGTTGGTGTAAAATTGTCGGGGAATATTCGTAGTGGTCATCCATGACACCCTCAGCAAAAATTCTTGTTTTCGATTCTGGCGTGGGCGGACTCAGCGTATTGCACGCGTTGCGCCAGCGCCTACCCACCTGCCACTACGTATACGCCTGTGACAATGCGGCCTTTCCCTACGGTACCAAGGACGAGACTACGTTGATTGAACGGGTGGATCAGGTGCTCCACGCCCTGATCAGAGCGGAAGCTCCGCATATTGTGGTGGTTGCCTGCAATACCGCCAGCACCCTGGCGTTGCCGCGCATTCGCGCGCACTTTAGCGATCCGGTGGTCGGCGTCGTTCCCGCCATTAAACCCGCGGCGACATTATCCAAAACCAGAGTTTTTGGCCTGCTGGGCACGCCAGGCACGGTACGGCGGCCTTATACACAGCAATTGATCGACGAATTTGCTGGCGACTGTAAAATCGTTCGGGTCGGCAGCAGCGAGCTGGTGCAGCTCGCGGAAGCCGCGCTGCGTGGCCAGCCACCTGGGCTTGCTCGGCTAAGGGATATTCTCGCGCCGTTTTTTGACCACCCATTGCT
>JAYODD010000004.1:17110-55206 GCA_038106145.1 Gammaproteobacteria bacterium
GGATTGTATCGTGCTGGCCTGCACCCACTTTCCGCTGCTGAAAAAAGAATTAACCGCGGCCTGCCCGCGCCCGATCACCTGGATTGATTCCGGGGAGGCCATTGCCCGGCGCGTCGCATCCCTGTTGCCAACGGTAAGCTCTATGGCGCCACCCGGTATCCATACGATCAACGATAACCGGCAAGACATCGGCTACACGCCGCCTCAACAAAAAGCGTTGTTCACCGCGCGCTCTGCTGATCTCGAGTTATTGAAGCCCACCCTGGTAGAGTTTGGTTGCGGCCAGTTGGAATTTATACGGGTTTAGGTCCCCGCAGCCTGCTCATCCATGGACGACTTGGCGACGCGACGAATATCGCCTTTGCCCGCCCGCGCCGGAATGCTTAAATACGTGCGACCGTTTTCGGTCACGTAACGCTGGGAGACCAGCCCCTCGGGATGGTCCTCAAAATCGGCAACGGCGTCCTCGACGCAGGCATAACTGCTGAGCCGGCGACAATTCATTTCGGTGGGAACCATCACAAAGTATTCGCCGCTAGTTGCGTATTCGACTATCTGCTGGGGCGATCTCCAGAAAGAATCCACCAGTTCGCTGCCGTCGTGCAGCCCATCCTGCCCCGGCGGCGCCGGGGCGATAAAAAAACGTGTCGAAAAACGCTTGCTACGTTCCGCCGGTGTCACCCAGTGCGCGAAATACGTCAGCGCGTCGGGTGCGGCTTGCAAGCCGTGCTGCTGCAACAGGCGCGAGAACAGACTTTCGTCGCGGGCCACCGCATCGCGATGCATGCGCATGGCGGCCAATCGTTCCACATCCGGCCAGGCACCATCCGCCGAGTGCGCGAACAAAATGCCGGTTTCCTCAAAGGTCTCACGGATTGCCGTCATGCGCAAAGCCGCCAACTCATCCGTCGCACCCTCGCTATCACCTGACTCCAGCGCTCCACCTGGAAAAACCAGTGCGCCGCCAGCAAACGTGGTCGCCCGATTGCGCACGGCGACAAATAGTTCCATGCCCGCCGGTTTCACTCCCAACGGTTTATTGCGCGCAATCACCAGACTTGCGGATGGTCGCGGCACCACGGCTTTTACATTATTTGCCACGCGTTACTCACTGCATTATAAAAATCCATAAATGGTTGGGTGCCCGCCGCCCTTTGTGCCATTATTGACTTGTATACAAATCATGTCCATTGCCAACCACCAGTCCGCCCCCCTTATGCTCAATCCATTATTCGACATCGCCGCACTGGAACAGCACATCGGCGCCGGGCACCTGATACTGACCCCAAACCATCGACTGGCGCGGGCCATTCGTTCCACGTGGGGGGCGCAGTGCGCTGCCCAACGAGGACAAACACGGTGGCCGCAGCCACAAATTTATGCCATCGAAAGCTGGCTGGAGGAATGCTGGCAACAACTGCTCGATCAATGCTACGAACCGGCTCTGACAGGCGCAGTAGTCAGTGAGCAGGGTGCAACACTGTTGTGGAGGACCGCCATCGGCGGTGACCAGAACGCGCCCCCGAACCTGGACCCGTCTAACTTCGTGCGCCTCGCTAAGCAAACATGGCGGGATTTGCAACGCTGGCGGATTCAGCCGCATCAGCTTGTGGCGAGCCGCCATCAGGGTACTCAGTATTTTTTGCGCTGGCTCAAAGACTTTCAACAGGCGCTCGCCCAGCGGCGGCTTGTGACCCGCGAGGATAGCTACGCGATAATTGCCGACGCTTTTGCAAACGGTGCGCTGCAACAGCATGCGCGTATTGTCCCGGTGGGGTTTCAAACCACTCCCCCGCTATTCGCCAGGGTAATCGACGCCGCAGCTGGGGAGGCCGGGGAGGTAGTACCTCTACAACAAATGTCGCCGCCAGACCGCCCCCGCACAGCATACGCCCTGGCTGTACAGGACCAAAATGCCGAAATCAGCGCTGCCGCCCGCTGGGCAAAGGAGCAAATAATGCTCGATCCACACCAGCGTATCGGTGTGGTGTTCAGCGGCCTCAACCGCATGCGCGACAAAGTAGAGCGCGTCTTTCGCGACACGTTCAGCCCCGCACACTGCCTGCCCCAAAACCCCCACACCCCCGCGAGCTTTAATTTGTCAGCCGGAATACCGCTACGCCACACCCCTGTGATCGGGACGGCGTTGACCCTATTGACCCTGCACAGCACAGCACCGTTTACCCTGGAGGAGTCCTGTGCCCTGTTAAATAGCCCGTTCTGGGGCACCGCGACAACGGACGTCGTTATCCGCAGCCACGCCGAATTATTACTGCGCAAACTGGGCAAGGTAGCCCCTGGCCACGACGATCTGCGCAACGCCTTACGTCAGGCCCAACGCAGTTTGCAGGAACACCACGCCAACCTGGCGGAAATACTGCAGAAAGCTCGGGAACTGGACCGGCAGCGACCGCATCGGGCGCTGTTTTCCTACTGGGCGCAGTATTGCACCCAGCATTTAGCCGCGCTCGGCTGGCCCGGCCCGCGGGCCCTGGACAGCATCGAATATCAACAGGTGGAACGTTGGCGTTCGGTCCTCGAGGAACTGGCATCGCTGGATCACTATGGCCCCGCGGTAACTTACGCAGAAGCACTGGCGGAACTGACACAACTGGCGCACAACGCGGTATTTCAACCGGAAACCCCGGATTCAGCGGTCCAGGTGCTGGGGTTGCTGGAAGCGGCCGGTCTGCGTTTCGATCGCCTGTGGGTAGCCGGCATGGAAAGTTCTCAGTGGCCCCAGGGCGTGGTTTACAATCCCCTGTTGCCGCCGGCACTGCAACGCCAATGGCAACTCCCTCGAGCTTGCCCCGAGCAGGAGTTGACCCTCGCACGGATGCTTTTCGACCAGTTTGCCCACAGCGCGGACGAGGTGCTATTCAGTTACCCGCGGCTGGAAGGGGATACGGAATTGCACCCCAGCGCATTGCTGGATGAGCTACAGTTTTATCCATCAGCGGTGGAAACTGGCGCTGATAATGACCCAGGGACCTGGGCACCCTGGGGGTCAGCCCCACAACTGGCGGAATACCCGGCCCTTGAACGCGTTGCCAGCCATAGCGCTCCGCCCCTCGCCCCCCTGCCCCGGCGATTGCGCGGTGGCAGTAGCCTGTTGCGGGATCAGGCGGGATGCCCTTTCAACGCCTTTGCCATCTGGCGTCTGGGCGCGACGCCGTTGCCTGAACCCCTGCCCGGACTGTCCCCCCAGGACCGCGGCGCATTGGTACACCGCTGCCTCGAGTTGTTGTGGCGGCAACTGCAATCACAGGCGAACCTGCTGGCGCTCGACGCAAGCACGTTGTATGCACGACTGACCGACGTTGTCGAACAGGCGCTCGCACCCCTCAAACGCCAGCGCCCCGATTTGTTTGGCGTGCGTTTTTCGCGCCTGGAGCGGCAACGACTCCTGCACCTGTTACACAGCTGGCTGGAGATTGACCGTGCCCGCCCGCCCTTTGTGGTCACCTCCCCAGAACGGGAGACCAGCATCACCGTCGGCGGACTGATTCTGAGCCTGCGCATGGACCGCATCGATCGACTTGAAAACGGCCAACTGGTGCTGATCGATTACAAAACCGGGTCGGCCAGTATCAAAGACTGGAGCGGTGAACGTCCGGTGGACCCCCAGCTTCCCCTGTACGCCCTGCACGCCGAGGCACCCGTCGCAGCACTGTGTTTCGCGCGGGTTTCCGCCGCCAAAGACTGCGTCCTGAATGGCGTTGCGGAAAATCCCGATCTTTTGCCAAAACTCGAACCCCTGGCCAAACTGGCGCTGCCGGCCACCTGGACAGAAACCCTCGAGCACTGGCGCCGCGTACTCACCCTGTTGGCTGACGAAATTAGCGCGGGTACCACACCCGTCGTATTTTACAACCCGTCCGCCCTGCGTAATCACAGCTATTTATTCCCACTCAATCGTTATCCCGAACTACAGCCCCTAAACGACGACCCGCCGGAAAACGACTCTGCGCAAACAGTTACGGAGTACCCTGCGTGACTGCGCCTGCCGATTATGCCGTACGGCAACAGGCCCTCGATATCGGGCAGTCCTTCGCGGTGGCCGCCCCTGCCGGCGCGGGAAAAACCGGTCTGCTGATTCAACGTATGCTGGCCCTGCTGGCCACCTGCGAGCAACCGGAACAGGTTTTGTGCATGACATTTACCCGCAAGGCCGCCGGGGAAATGCGCTCGCGCCTGATCGACGCACTGATCAGCGCCGCCAGCGAACAAGCCCCCGCGAACAGTTATGCCCGTCAAACGTGGCAATTTGCGCGGGATGTACTGGCCCGCGATCGGGAACAAAACTGGCAGTTGATTCGCTCGCCAAACCGGTTACGCATTATGACCATCGACGGTTTCTGCCGTAACCTCGCCCAGTTACTCAGCGCCGAAACCGGTATCGGCGAACTTCCCGAGCCCGTCGAAAACCCGGATCCCTACTACCGCCTCGCCATTAACGGACTGCTGGGGGAACTGGAAACAGACAGCGCCGCAGGGGACGCGCTGGAACAGCTGCTGGCCCACACCGATAACGATTTGGCGCGCCTTGAGGCGCTGTTGATACGCCTCCTGCAAAAACGGGAGCAGTGGCTGCCCCATATCTTTGCCAGTCGCGACGCGCGATCCGCTCTCGAATCGTTTCTCGCCAACGTGAACGCCGAAACCGTCGCTAACTGCCGCACCCTGATCGCGCCCCGCACTGCGGAGCTGTTAACCCTTGCCGACTATGCCGCCCAGCATCTGGCGGTGACGGCACCAGAGCATGACCTGGTGGCGTGGCGCGGGCTGCAACACCTCCCCGACACGGCCGGGCCCTGGCGTGGTGTTGCCGATTTGTTGCTCACAAAAGACAACCCGGGCTGGCGTGCGCGGATCGACAATCGCCTTGGGTTTCCCGCCAAAAAAGACGCCCCTGCCCCGGAACTGGCGGACACCCGTAAACAGCAGTGGCAGGACCTGGTGAACTGGTGCCAAGGCCAGCCCGGTCTGCTGGAGGCACTGATCGATCTGCGTTATATGCCGGATCCGGTATTCGGGGAACGACAATGGCAAATACTCGAAGCCCTGACCATTACACTGCCGCGCCTGGTGGGGCATCTGGATCTGGTGTTCCGTCGCGCTGGTGTCGCCGACTTCGCCGCCATATCTCTGAGCGCCCTGCAAGCCCTCGGGGATGCGGATCAGCCCACGGATTTGACCCTGCAACTGGATTATCAGATTCACCATATTCTGGTGGACGAGTTCCAGGATACCTCGTCCCTGCAATTTGACCTGTTGCGCCGGCTCACCGCGGGTTGGCAGTCGGGAGATGGGCGCACGCTGTTTATTGTCGGCGACGGCATGCAATCCCTGTACGGCTTTCGCAACGCCAACGTCGGCCTGTTTCTCGAAGCTCGCCGACATCCAGTAGGCGATATAGTCCTGCAACCACTGGACCTGGCTGCCAACTTCCGTTCGCAATCCAACCTTATCAATTGGATAAATCGCCTGTTTAAAAACGCATTCCCGGCGCTACCGAACCCCGGCCGCGGCGCGGTGCCCTATACTCCCTCGAGTGCGGTGAAGACCGCAGTGGACGGGCCAGCGGTAACTATCGATCTGTTTGCCGGACATACCAATCGCTGCGCCGAGGCGCAACGGGTTGCGGATCAGGTGGACGCGGCACTACAGGACAATCCCACAGGCACGGTTGCCCTGCTGGTGCGCAACCGGGGTCACCTGCGAGATATTCTGCCCACCCTGTACCAGCGGGGACACAGTTGGCTGGCCACTGACATCGATCCCCTCGCTACCCGTATGGCGGTGATTGATCTGACGTCGTTAACCCGGGCATTGCTGTGTCCGGCGGATCGCGTTGCCTGGTTGTCGGTGCTCCGTGCGCCCTGGTGTGGTCTCGACAATCACGACTTGCTACACCTGGTTAACACGCCGCTCACCAATAGTCCGCTACCGCAAGGCGCCCACTACCCCCTGTTACTGACCCAGTTAATTAACCACCGGGAAATTCCCCTGTCGCCTCAGGGCCAGACAATCCTGGAGCGGGTGGTCCCGGTGTTACACCAGGGGTGGCAGCAACGCCAGCGCAAGCCGCTGCGCACCTGGATAGAGGGCGTATGGATTGCCCTGGGTGGACCTGCCGCATTGCGGGATTCGGCAACGCTGTCTCAGTGTCGCCAGTATTTTGAGGTACTGGAAGCGCGCGCTGACGATGCGCTCAACAACTGGCCAGTATTCCGAGATGCACTGGAGCGACTTTACGCTGCACCCGCTGCCACCGCCGCTACCCGCCTGCATATTATGACGGTGCACAAAGCCAAGGGACTGGAATTCGACACCGTGATTATTCCAGGCCTCGACCGAGGCGGACGGAACAACGACACGGAACTGCTGCTATGGCGGGAGCGCATTTCTGCCGCCGGGCAGACACAATTATTGATTTCTCCACCGCCAGCGGTGGGCGAGGCCAGGGACGCTTTGTATGAACACCTGAAACGGGAAGAAAAGTTAAAAACCCAACTGGAAAATGTGCGGGTGCTGTATGTGGCATGCACTCGCGCTATACGCCGTTTGCACTTGCTGTTCCACCTGCCGGAGCAGTCCAACCCTTCCCCAAACAGCCTGTTGGCGGCCTTGTGGCCACAACTTGAACAGGAGCTCACACAACCGCCAGCGGATACTCTGGTATTGCATCACGGCGCGCCCGCCGCCATCGAAAACCCCATGGCGCCCGCGGCAAGCGAATTTTATCGTCTGCCCGTTAACTGGGGTTTTACACCGCCTCCTGAGGTAACAACCACCATTAGTGACACCAATGTGGCCCTTGCTGGTAATTCGCGCCACAACGGCGATGCTGAATCCCGCCATATCGGCACCGTGTTGCACCGCACACTGCGGCAGATAACGCGGGAGGGCATCGCCAGCTGGAGTGCTGCCCGTATACAGCGGCAGTCACCGGCCTGGATGATTCAATTACAGCAACTGGGCGTGCATAATACGGAACAGGCCATCGGCCAACTCACTGCGGCGATCTCCCACACCCTCGCAGATAAGCAAGGTCGCTGGCTATTGGACAATACCCACGGCGATAGCGCCTGTGAACTGGCCCTGGATTATGTCGACAGCGGTGTGGTACGCACCGCCATCATCGACCGCACATTTATCGACGACGGCGTGCGTTGGATTATCGACTACAAGAGCGCGACACCGCAGCCGGGCCAATCCCTGGACGTATTCGTGCGCCAGCAACGGCAAATCTACAGCGCTCAGCTCGATCGCTACGCCGCGCTGTACGGTGGCGAACACGAACCGCTGCCAGTAAAACGAGCGTTATTTTTTCCCCTGATTCCCCACCTCGATGTGCTGCCCGATTAATCCCCTCTACAGCGGGCCGGTCCGCCCCCAATTGCTCGCAATTTTGCAGTAGAATACCCGTCCTGAATTAGTTCTGCGAACAACGGACCCGTCATGATCAAACGCGCCATTGAAAATGTTAATGTGCAGTCGCAGGAAGTGTTGCTGCCCCCTGTTGCCCTCAAACAGGATGTGCCGCTGAGCGAAACAGCCGCCAGGACAATCGTCGCGGGGCGGGAAGCAGTGCAAAATATTCTCGACCACCAGGATCACCGCCTGATCGTGGTGGTAGGCCCCTGCTCTATTCACGACGTGGACGCCGCCACGGACTACGCCAACCGCCTCAAAACCCTAGCGGATGAGGTCAGTGATACATTGTTAATTGTCATGCGGGTGTATTTTGAAAAACCACGCACCACCGTCGGCTGGAAAGGCTTGATTAACGATCCCTATCTGAACGATTCTTTCAAAATTTCCGACGGCCTGCATATTGGACGTCGACTGTTGATGGACATTGCCGAACTGGGCCTGCCGACCGCCACCGAGGCCCTCGACCCCATATCCCCCCAGTACCTGCAGGATCTTATTTCCTGGTCGGCTATCGGCGCGCGCACCACCGAATCGCAAACCCATCGGGAAATGGCCAGTGGACTGTCATCTGCCGTGGGTTTCAAAAACGGCACCGATGGCGGTTTCAGCGTCGCCATCAACGCCCTGCAATCGGTTTCCAAACCTCATCGTTTTCTGGGCATCAACTCCGATGGTTGCGTGGCGATTATCACCACGGCGGGCAACCCCTACGCGCATATCGTCCTGCGCGGCGGAGACGGCAAGCCAAATTACGATTCAGTCAGCGTCGCTCTGTGCGAGCAGGAACTGACCAAAGCCGGCGTAGCCAACAACATCATGGTGGATTGCAGTCACGCAAACTCCAACAAGAATCACGAGTTACAACCCCTGGTCATGACTAATATCACGAACCAGATACTTGAGGGCAATCGCTCTATTATTGGCCTGATGGTGGAAAGCAACATTGAAGCGGGCAATCAGAAACTGTCGGCCAATCGGGATGACATGGTGTACGGAAAATCCATCACCGACGCCTGTATCGACTGGCAAACCACCCAAACATCACTGCGGGACATGCGCGACAAACTAAAAGACGTGCTACCGGGGCGGTTTCGCGCCTAACATTCCGGGCTTTTTAGCGCCGACAACTAAGTCGGATATTCCGCATGCCGCGCGGACAGCAGCCCCTGTTCGTACCATTCCGCTTTCGAGTCCCAGAAAATATTGCAACTCGGCGTAAATTCTATCGGTGTATCCAGGCTACCAGCCGGAATAATCAGCCGGGTGCCGGCGCGATTGATGTAGGGCACTCCGGATCCACATGTCGTGCAAAAAACCCGGGAAAAACTTTTGGCCTCCGGCACCTGATAACGCCTGGTGTCACGCTCGCCGGAAAGCCATTCAATATTGCCCGGATCAGTAAATATATTGGCGGCATGGGCGGTTCCGGTTGCCTTTCGGCAGCGCTTGCAGTGGCACATGTAAAACGCTTCAGCAGCTCCATTTAGTTTAAAGCTCACCTTGCCGCACAAACAGGCGCCCCGTACACCGGTTAGATCGTTACTCATCAGATACTCCCCCATCTTTAACCAGGCACTGAACCCTCCACATCTGCCGCGAGGGTCGTCGTTGCAATATAGATCAATTACGGGATAAAGCAACGCTGACGTCGCGTGACAGTGGTCTTAATAAGCGCTATGAAAATCCGCCCCTTGAAAATACAGCAGCGAAAGATGGTGGTAAGATACCCCACCTTACCCACAATAATATCGGTGTTCCGGGCAATTCGACGGGAGCGCCTCTGGAGCCCTTAAATGCAAGAATCCAAGTTAGTGATTAGCGACATCATCGAATCCAACCCCATGGGTGCGTTTCAAAAACTGGTGATGTTATTTTGCGCGCTGGTGATTGTATTTGACGGATTTGATGTACTTGCCATCGCCTTCGCCGCGCCCGCCCTAAGCGCCCAATTAGAAATACCCAAGGGACAGCTTGGATTTGTATTTTCCGCCGGATTAACCGGTATGATGATCGGCGCGCTGGTCCTCGGCCCGGTGGGGGATAGATACGGGCGCCGACGCGCGGTGATCCTAAGTGTATTTGTCTTCGGCCTGTTCACACTGCTAACCGGGTATGTCAAAACCTACAACGAACTGGTGCTATTGCGGTTTTTAACCGGCCTTGGCCTCGGCGGCGCCATGCCCAACGCCACCGCATTGATGACCGAATACGTTTCCAATAAATCCCGCAACGTCGCGGTCGCGATAATTTTTCTGGGCATGCCTATCGGTGGTATTAGCGGCGGCTTGCTGGCTGCCGAGATGATCCCCGCCCTTGGCTGGCCGTCCCTGTTCTTTTTAGGGGGAATCATGCCGCTGCTGCTGGTACCCATTTTGCTGGTATGGCTACCGGAATCGCCGCGGTTTTTAATGATCCAGGCCAAAGACAACGACAATTTATTGCGCAAAATTGCCCGCAAGATAGAGCGCGAAAGAACCATTGCGGACGACACTATTTTTGTCCACAAGATCGAGGCGGAGAAACACTTTCCAGTAAAAGCACTGTTTATGGATGGGTATGCCAGGGACACCCTGTTGCTGTGGACCGTATTCTTTTTTAATTTGATGGTGGTGTATTTTCTCTACAGCTGGATACCAACGTTGCTGGTAAACGCCGGGTATGAGTTGCGCGAGGCCTCTCGAACAGTAGTGATCCTCAATATCGGCGGTGCGGTCGGTCCGTTTTTCTTTGCCTGGATGATACGCCGCTGGGGCTCCCGCTATATCCTTGGCGGCGTTTTTTTCCTGGGGGCAGTGAGTATGATGATTCTCGGTCAACTTTCCGCATCCCTCGCGCTGGTGATGACCCTGTCGTTTTTTGCCGGTTTATTTATTGTCGGTGGTCAAATTAGCCTTAACGCCCTCTCCAGCTTTATGTACCCTACTATTATTCGCTCAACCGGCGTCGGCTGGGCCAATGGCATTGGCCGCGCCGGTTCCATAGTCGGCCCCCTGCTAGCCGGTGCTCTCATCGAATTAGCCCTCGGATTGAACGTGTACTTTATTGTATTTGGCGGAATCTGTTTAATTACCGCGACCGCCCTGCTATTTATTCGCAACCACGAACAGCCAATAAGGAATTCTGTCGAAAACTAATAAGCGCCGACGAAGGGAATATGAATCAATATTCGCTTTAGGCGCGACGCACCAATAAGTGCTTTCCCAGGTCACCCCGGTTGATAAGCCCCACTGACCTGGGGAATCGCGTCCGTTATGTGCCACCAATTGGCCTTAAACTGGGTATAAAAATGCACCACGGGGCTGGTTGTAAGATCGCCATCCAACAATCCGGCTCTGATCCGCAAAACACCCGGCAGACTCGCCTTTTTACTGTACACGGGCGATCCACATCGTTTACAAAAAACTCGATCCTTGCCCGGTGATGATTGAAACGAGCATAACAACTCGGCGCCCGCCACGAGCTTGAGGTCCTCCGCCAGGACCGGAATATTAGACGCAAAAGCGCTACCCTGGGCCTTGCGGCATTGCCCACAGTGGCATATCTGGATGGGCTCTAAATCACCGCCGATAGTGAATTTCACACCGCCGCATAAACAACTACCTGTGTGCATGATTTCTCCTGACCGGATTGGAATTTACTGGCGATAAAAAATGCGGTTGCCACATAGGGTACCAGCGCCCCACCGCCTTCAGTTCGCGGGGGCATCCCAGGGTAGTGGCATGGCGGCGCCATCAGCGTTCTCGACCCGTACGGGCGCCATGCCAAGGGCGGCAACCAGACGCATTTCTTCGTCCGAGGTATTCACAATCTGGTGCACAACATTCGGTGGAATTATCAAAGTTGAGTCAGGGCCGAACGAATGAATTTCGCCATCGATTTCACAGGTCCCCCTTCCGGAAAGGATCAGAATCACCTCGTCACAGGCGTGGCGATGTACTGGGGTCGCCGCGTGCGGGGCGATGGTTTGCGACCAAACCTCCATACTCTTAACTCCCTGTTTGTGACCGCCGATGGTGCGGTGCCGGAGGCCCGGCAATGCGTGTATTTCCAGCTTTTGATTATTGATAACAGGCATATTTCCCACCAATTTTTAACATTAAAATCAGAAAGATTTGATTACGCCAATTCAAGCCGAGCGTTATCAGATATTAAAAATATCCATTTGTCGGGGAATAATATCGTTATACACGATAATTTTCTTTTCGCGTATGGTTAACTTTTCACCATTTCGTTTCAGTTGATACTGATAGCGTCCAAAAAACGCAGTACTCTCTTTTTCTTCATGTTTGAACGTATTGGTGTGAAAGTTTGCGGTAACCGAAACGTTCTCCCGATGCGACGTGGCGACGCGAATATTGGTGACCAGATGGCAGGTACGGGGCATGCGCGCGAGGGACGACGACAAATTAGAGCGAATGCGCCACACGCGATCGGCGAGCCGTTGTCTATTGCCACAATAAATCAACGAAATCTCCCGGTGTGGGTCATTGGTCAGATCATCGTCCCCTTCCCAGGCGGGCGCGTAATAAACGGCATCCTCTTCGTACAGCTCGAGCCAGTCGTCCCAGCGCCGCTGATCGATGGCGTCGGCCTCCTCGAGTAATAATTCGATGACTGCTTCACGTAGAGCGCGCCCGTCATCTGTCATCAGCTGGCTCCCTCTGTCAGCGCATCCTTAGCCAGACCTGCGGTCAATACCTGTAGCCAGTGGCGATACTCGCCGTGGTACAGAGTTTCATCGGCGAAATGACCGGCGCTAACCGCAGGTGAAATACCTATTTCCTCGGCAAATCGATCGGGTCCTTGATGCGCACGAGTCATGCCGCGATCAAAATCCTGCCATTCCGCGAGGCGCCCGTTGTAACCATCCTGACAGGCGTCAAATTCGGTCAAATCATCGGGCGTAGCGATGCCGCTGGCCCCATAAAAATCCTCGTACTGGCGAATGCGGCGCTCCCGTGCAGCGTCCGGCTCCCCTTTCGGAGCAATGCACACTGCGTTCACTCGGGTCTGGTCCGCAGCCACTGGATGCCAACTGCGCAACTGAGTGGACACCCCGTCAAACAAAATCAGATTGGGATAAATCAATACCTGACGGAGCCGCGCCGCCATCCACTTTGCCTCAAGCTCACCGACCCGAGCTTCCAATGCGTCGTATTGCATGCCCAACGCACGGTCCCGGTAGTTCGGAATATCCGTCCACAGCATCACATGACCATTGCCCAGATCGTAATTGCCGTGATTGGTATCGGCCATGTTGAGGGAAATCGATTTAACGGAATCCCGCCCCTGAGTCGCCGCCATTTTTTTGGCCCGCTCCGCTGCCAGTTTGAAATAGGAAGCGTGCACCACATCCACGTGATAGCCATCGACGCCATTTTCCGCCTGCATTTTCCAGTTGCCGCGGTGGGTATAAACCGAACGGCCGCGCAACACCTCAAGGCCTTCGGGGGATTGATTATTGAACATTTCAATGAACCGTGCGGTCTGGCCAAGGTGCTCGCGCAACGACGGACTATTCGGGTTCAAGCTCGCAAAAATAAACCCGTGGTAAGCCTCCACAAAGGGTATCCGCGTTAAATTATGATCCCGCGCCAGGTAGCCCTCCGGGAAGGCGGCATTTTGTTCGTCTTTAATATGTTGCAACTCACCAGCGGTGTTATATACCCAACCGTGGTAAGGGCAGGTCCAGAATTTGCTATTACCGTTGGCGTGGCGACACACCTTGGCACCGCGGTGACTACAAGCGTTAATAAAACCCTGATAGGTATCATTTTCGCCGCGCACGATAATCACCGGCTGGCGACCAATGGTGGTGGTAATGTAGTCGTTAACCCGCGGCAGGTGGGTGGCGTGATCGATATAAATCCAGCCGCCCTCGTAGATGTGCTTCATCTCCAGTTCAAAGATGGCGTCATCGGTGTAAATCGAGCGATGCACCCGGAACGTTTCGCCGGGGCGATCCTGTATGCGCCAGGTTAAATCTTCGGACTTCATGTCTGACTCCTGTACGATCATAGTTTCCCGCTGCCCCGTCGCTCCACGACTCGCGCCGGGATGCCTCATCTTAATCACCTGCTGATCCTGCGGCAATATGATAAAAATCCGTCGGTTGCTCACAAAACGGGGCAACTTTCAACATGGACTTGAGAAACCACCGCGTTTATTCTTCCCCGACGTAAAATTATAAATGTTGGGGCGAATCTGTGACTGGCAGCAAAAACGCCACTGATCGAAGCGCTGAACCTGTGCACAAAACACCACCGGTTGCGGTGTTGATTATTGGCGGTGGCCCGGTGGGTTTAAGCCTGGGAATGGACCTCGCCTCCCGCGGAATAGACACCCTGATTCTCGAACAGCGGGCCGCCATGGAAGCACCGGAACCCCGCTGTAATCACGTATCTGCCCGCACCATGGAGGTGTTTCGGCGCCTCGGCGTTGCCGACCAGGTGCGCGCCAGTGGTTTGCCCGCCAATTATCCTCACGATGTCGCCTACGTTACCAGTATGTCAGGTTACGAACTGGGACGGGTGCGCATTCCCTCCCGGGCCAACCGTTTCAACGACGCTGGTTATGCGGACGGTGGCTGGCCCACACCTGAACCACCTCACCGCATTAATCAGGTGTATTTGGAACCAGTCCTGTTCCGCCACGCCACTACCTTTGAAAAACTCACGATTGCCTCCAACTTTCGCGCGCAAACTATTACTCAACTTGAATCGTCCGTACGGGTTGAGGGCACCGATTTGAGTACCGGAGAAACTCGACAATTCGAGGCGCAATTTGTCGCTGGTTGCGACGGCGCAAGTAGTATGGTGCGCAAATTACTGGGAGTCGAACTACGGGGCGACGACGGCCTGATGTACTCTATGATGGCCACCATTACCGCACCCACACTACTGCACAAAGTCGGCTGTAACCCGGCCTGGATGTACTGGATCTTAAACCCGCGGCAACTGGGCGCCATGATTGCGCTGGACGGCGCAGATAAATGGGTGGTTAATGCGTTTTATTCTTCACCACAGGATGCAGCGACCTTTGACTGGCATGCCGCCATTCGGCGATGTATCGGCAGCGACGTGGACTTTACCATTCACACTCGTAAACCCTGGGTCGGGCGTCGCCTGCTGGCTGACAAATTCTCCGTCGGCAATGTTTTTCTGCTCGGCGACGCCGCCCACAACTGGATACCTATGGCAGGCTATGGCATGAATGCCGGGATCGCGGATGCGGCTAATCTCGCCTGGAAACTGGCAGCGGTCATCAATGGTTGGGCCGACCCGGACCTGTTGCCAACATTTGAAACGGAACGGCGCCCTATTCTCGATCAGGTGTCATCGATCGCTGCGCTGGTGCGCAGGAAAAACAATCTGGAAATTTCTCCTGAAGTTGAAGCGCCTGGCACTGCGGGTGACGCTTATCGGGCGCAACTAGGCCAGTATATGGTGGCCAATGATGGCCCGCAGTTCGCCTGTATCGGCCTGAATTTCGGGTATTACTACGAAGATTCCCCCGCCATTGTTTACGACGGTGAACAGCCACCTGCTTACGCCATCGGCACCTACACCCCGTCGACCTGCCCCGGCTGCCGAGTGCCGCATATCTGGCTGGATGATAAAAGCTCCCTGTACGATCACCTGGGGCCGGGGTACACCGTGCTGCGCTTTGACCCTGGTATTGACGTGTCCGCATTACAAGACGCCGCACGGGTTGCGGGTGTGCCCCTGCATCTGATTGATCTCCCCGAACAGAGCGCAGCGTCGATTTACGACAGGCCGTTGCTGCTGGTGCGTCCCGATCAGCACATCGCCTGGCGCGGTACCACCATCCCGACGAATGTCGAGGAATTGATCGCGCAAATCCGGGGCAGTAATTAGTGCCTAAATCTGTCGATCTGATACAACATTCACACACCAGATAATCACGGAGTCCGTCCCCATCATGAATGCATTAGAGACCCCCGAAACCCAGCCATTTCTGGAGGCTATCCACTCCACTCTTCCGGTACTCGAAACGCATCGCGAGGCCAGCGAAACCGCTCGCTCGGCGGCCCCCGAATCCATCGCTGCCCTCAAGCAGGCTGGACTTTCCCGGTTACTTTCCCCGGCGCTGTACGGCGGTCACGAAGCGCCGATACGGGCCCAGCTACTGGCCTGCTCGGAAACTGCCCGCGCCTGCCCGGCAACGAGTTGGGTGATGATGGTATGCGGTGCCCATAACTGGGTGGCGGGCAGTTACTCCCCGCAGTGTCGCGAGGAAATATTTGGGCCCGATCCCGAGCTATTTGTTGCCGGGACCCTCGCCGCCCAGGGCCAGTTTAAAAAAGCCGATGGCGGCTGGCGGTTGTCCGGCCGCTGGCAGTTTTGCTCCGGTGTTGATCATGCGCCCTGGCTACTGGTCAGCGCCGCCCGACCCAAAGACAGCAGCGATGGTCCCAACAGTGTGCACGCCTTTATTCCCCGGGATCAGGCCCAGATTGACGACACCTGGTTCACCCTGGGTATGCGCGGTAGCGGCTCCAAGGATATCGTGCTGGAGGACGTGTTTGTGCCAGCGCACCGGGTCGAGCCCACCGGCCGCCTGTTCAACGGTGCCAGCCCCCATGCCCTCGATCACGCCAGCGGACTTTATGTGTTGCCGGTAGCCTCCTGCCTGGCCACCCAGGTGGGTGGGTGCCTGCTGGGCATGGCGCGGGAAATGTTACGACTGTTTATCGAAAAAACCCGGGTGCGCCCGGATATTTATACGGGCCAGGGTAAAGGCGCCAAGGCCCGCAGCGCCGGCATACAGCGCCGCGTGGCCGAAGCCTCCGGGGAAATCACCACCGCCGAGCTGTTGCTGGGCCGCAGTTGCGACATACTCGATGCCATTTCCGCCTCGAAAACCCCCACCGATCTCGCCACCCAAAGTCGCCTGCGTTGGCAGGCAACCTACGCCGCGGAATTGTGCCGCCGGGCGGTGGATCGTTTGTTTGTCGGGGCTGGGGCCCACGCGGCGTTTGATGGTGAACCCCTGCAGCGTTACTATCGCGACGTGATGATGGCCACCCGCCACGCCATGGTCGACCTGGACGGCACCGCTGAGATGGAAGGTAAGACATTACTGGGCGTCGAACCCTAGCAGGCGGGATTAACGAGAGGACTAAAGCGCAACAAATTATGGAGACATGGAACAACTGAAGTAAAAAATTACCTGCGGTACTGAAACTGTCTCGATCAGTATTTGACTAGCCACTAACAAAAACTATATGGACTCGGCCGTGGACATTTTTACTAATTTTGTGGAATGGCTAACCGCCAATGAAACTGCCCTCAGTGGGTTTGCCGCGCTGATCGTTACCCTTGGCGTAGCCTTATCGCCGCTGGGCGCAAGCCTGCGTTCTTTTCTACAGGGTCGCAAGGCCAAAGCGCAAACTAACCTGTCACCCGCCGTAGCTGGTATGCCTGTTGACAGAGAAACCGACAGCGCACCCACGCACAATCAACATAAACCCTCCATCGCCGTCTTGCCGTTCGAAAATTTAAGTGGCGACTCCGACCAGGAATACTTTGCCCACGGTATAGCCGAAGATATTATTGTCGCGTTATCCAAGCTGCACTCGTTAATCGTGATTGCGCGCAATACCTCATTCGCCTACAAGGCCCGCGGTGGCGATGACAGTAACATCGGCAAGGCGCTGGGGGCGCGCTACCTGGTCCACGGCAGCGTGCGAAAAATTGGTGATCGCGCCCGCATCACCGCAGCGCTGGTGGATACCGACAGTGAAGAACAGTTGTGGGCGGAGCGCTACGACCGCAATCTGGACGACGTGTTTCTCGTGCAGGACGAAATTACCAGCAAAGTGATCAGCATCCTGCCCAGCCGCATTGAAGCCGCCGATCTAAAGCGCACCCATAACAAACCCACCGCCAACCTGAAAGCCTACGAATATCTTTTGCGTGGCAAATACCATCACCACCTGAGAACCAAAGAAGACAATCAAATCGCCTATGACATGTTGGGCCGCGCGGTGGAGGCAGACCCCAGTTCCGCCCAGGCCTATGCCTGGCGGGCCTGTGTGATTGGACAGGCAATCGTACGCGGCTACCGCAATGACGACGATGCCATTACCGAAGTGCTTCAAAACGTCGAAACCGCGCTGAATCTCGACGACGAAGACTTTGAATGCCACCGCGTGCTGTTGGGCGTGTGCACCTTTCAGAAAAATTATGATCGCGCGGAGTTTCACGCCGCCCGGGCCTACGAACTCAACCCCAACGATCCACGGGTCATTTCTCAGTATGGCGAACTGCTGGCGCTGACCGGCCGCGCCGAAGCCGGCATCGAACGCTTACAACAGGCCCTTCTGGTCGATCCCCACAGCCCCGATGATCGGCTGACCCATCTGGGTTTTGCCCAGTTTGTGGCCCGCCGTTACGACGATGCGTTAGTAACGTTCAAAAAAGTCTCACTACTGGGCGTAAAGCACCACGCTTATATAGCCGCCTGCTACGCCCAACTGGACGACCTTGCTAACGCCAGATACCATGCCAGCGAAGTTACCAGGCTCGATCCGGCCTTTGCCGTGGATAATTTCGTGACACTGGTGCAGTATAAAAATGACATTGATTACCAACACCACGCCGATGCATTGCGCAAGGCCGGGCTGTAATAACCGCGCAACGCGGGGTACTCAAATATCCCTTATCAAGCCCATCAGGAACTGCGGCGGCGTAGCAATTTGTCGGTGCGAATGTGCTTGTTAATTCCCAGGGTGCAGTTGCAACCCGTCACCCCTTGCCCTCATTAAAAATGATTTTCTTCAAGGCGACAGGATTCATCGGGTAATTCGATTTCCAACGTTGAATGAAATATTCCGAAGTCGTCGACGATTTGTCTGAAACGGTTTTTAACCAGAGTATATTCTTCAGGAGTTAAATTCTTTTCAGCGACCAGATGCACGGTTAACACCGTGTGTTCGCCGTCAAGTGACCACAAGTTCAGGTGGTGTACGCCGTTGATGTACTCGATATGACCAATCTTTTTTTGAATGTCTGCCACGTCTTGCGAGGAGGGAGAAGCCTGGAGAAAAACAGGAATAATATTTTTAAGCTGCTTGACGATATTGGCCAGAATATAGAGCGTTATAAGGGTGGCGAGAATCGGATCCAGTATCTGAATGTCTTTGAACATCAGGATAATAGCGACGATTAGAATGGCGACCCAGCCCAGCACATCTTCCAGAAGATGCAATGCCACCAGTCGCACATTAGCAGTTGTACCCTTGGACAGGCGCAGCATTGCGATCCCGTTGACGGCCACGCCGATAATGGCCAGAGCGAACATTCCCTGCGCATTGGAAGGCTCGGGTTCAATGATGCGGGGAATCGCCACGGATAATACGTAAAAGGAACTGACCAGCAGTAGCAAGGCGCTGATGATGGCCCCCAGCAGCGTAAAGCGCCGATAGCCATAGGTGTAAGTTCGGTTCGCCCCTTTTGCCGATAGCGACTCAAAATACCAGGCTTGCGCCAGCGCAAAGCAATCCCCCAGGTCGTGTACCGCGTCGGCAAGAATCGCGGTGCTATTGGTCAACAGCCCCCCAACAAACTCGACGACCGTGAATCCCAGGTTGAGAAAAAACGCCAACTTAAGATTACCGACGGCGGTATGGGGATGATTGTGTGCCATGATGTATCCCGTTTAACCAGCGTAAATCGTGCGATTGGCTATCGGCTTATGTTCGCTATACAGGACCGATCTCTGCAGGCACTGGAGATTTCACCCCATTGCAACCGCAAGCGCCCGCGACACTGATCGCCGAGCAGCGACGACCGCCGACCCGTTATTACCAGGCAAGGTCATACATTCCAGGCAGCAATATCGACAGCCCCACCCACACGATTACGGTCAGGGGGACACCGACGCGGACAAAATCCATAAATTTGTAGCCACCCGCATGCATCACCAGCAGATTGGTTTTGTAGGCCATGGGCGTGGCGTAACTCATATTGGCGCCGAACAATACGGCGATAACGAAGGGCTCCGGGTTGACCTGCAATTGATAAGCGATGCTGATGGCGATCGGCGTGCCGATAACAGCAGCGGCATTGTTGGACACCACGTTGGTGAGAATGGCCATGAGCAGCATCAGCCCCGAGAGCACCACCGCCGGTGATGCCCCCGAACTTACAGCGACAAACACCTGTGCCATATATTCGGCGCCACCGGTATGCAACAGTGCCGAACCGAGCGCCAAACTGGCGACGACGATAAGAATGATCTGGGTGCTTAACGCCAGCGAGGCCTGTTGCCACGACAGGCACTTGGTTGCCAGCATTAAAAACACACCGCCCATGGCGCTGATGGCAATGGGGGCCAGGCCCAGGGCGGCGACGCCAACGATGCCGAACATGATGACCAACGCGGTGAAGGCTTTTTTGGTGTGCGGCAGATCCGTGGTGGCATCCAGCACCAGCAACTCCCCTTCCCGTTTGGTCTCGGCAATTTTTTCGCTGTGGCCTTGCACCAGCAGCACATCCCCAACCTGCAGGCGGATGGTTTCTATCTTTTCGGGGAGGGTTTCAACGGTTTTGCCCGCATGATGTATCGCCAGCACCGCCAACTGGTAACGCTGAACAAAATTGGCCTGTCTGAGCGTCATGCCCAGAATAGGCGAGCCCTGTAACACCACAATCTCGGCAATCTGCTGGCCTTCCCCTGCCAACGGATGCTCTTCATCGACCCTGGTATTTTCGCTATAAAGTACTGCCCCCAGCACTTTTTCAAACTCCTTGAGATTTTCCGGTGTGTCATTCACCAGCAGCCGGTCACCAGCCCGTAAGCGGACGTCGGGCAATCGCTGAACAAAGAAACCATTGCCCCGCATAATTCGCGATACCTGGATCATACCGTTGGTTTTTTCAACCACCTCTGCCAGCGTTTTACCCGCCGCAAAGCCATCCTCGGGAATTTCGAGTTGCGCTGAAAATAACCGGGGAGACGTATCCGTCAGGGTCGCTTCCCGTGCAGGTATCAAATGTGGTGCTATCAGCCATAAATACAGTATGGCAATACCGGCCACAGTGGCCGCCGGTATAAAAAAATCGAACATCTGTATTTGGCGCAGACCCATGTCTGCCGCCACGGAGATCACCAGCAGGTTGGTCGAAGTGCCAATAGTCGTACTCATGCCCCCGACCAGGGTGGCAAAACCCATAGGCATCAACATGCCGGACGCCGCTGCTCCGGTACGCAGTGACACACTGACCAGAATTGGCAACAACAACACCACTATGGGCACATTGTTTACAAAGGCGCTGAAGAAGGCACCAATAAGCAGCGTGAGCAACATGCTGAACGCCGGGCTCAGCTTCCATAACCGCGCCAGGTTGCGCCCCAGCGGTTCCAGTGCGCCGGTACGCACCAGCCCATTCCCGGCGATCATCAGCGCACAGACTGCAACGAGCGCCTCGTGCCCAAACCCGCTAAAAAACTCCACCGGTTTGATGTGTTCCCCGTCCGCCGTCGTATAGGGGAAAACGGCAAACCCAACGGTGAGCACCACCAGAATAAACAGACTGGAGCTTTCAATGGCAATGCGCTCCCGGCTAAACAGGTATAGCGCTAGCACTACCAGCGCAAGCACCGCGAGCGCGTGGGTATCCGGGAGTGATGGTAGATTCATTGGGATATAGTAACTGAAATATTTAGCATTTAAGAGATAGGCGATAAAACGTATAAAGCGTCATGTAGCTCATTGGTCGCGAACCCTTTGAATTGATCACGATAATATGCGACTTAGCCAGTAAAGAGGTTGTTATTAGGAGCAAGCTGCGTGGGCCGAAAACAATGGCGTCCGCACCGAATGATACCGGTATATGTATCAAGGAGTCTGACCCCTTGATAAAGGCGCCTGACCCCTTGATTTTCGCCTACGGCACAGGGTTCCTTGCTTCGCTAGGGATAAAGGTGGCATCCACCCCTTCCAGCGTAAGAGCCTTTGCGTATTCGGCAAATACTATTTTGACGGTCTGATATTCGCCATTAGAATATTTATCCCAATAAGGCAAGACAGCTTTGATATGCGGCACGCCTGTCTGCCACTGATCTAGAGCCGCATAAGACGCTGCGATTTCTATGTGACGACGTCCCATGGCCAAATCATCAAACGTGCCCGCATGGTTCGCGTACTTAATTGACTCCTGTAAAGCGGCAACGGAGTTATCAAAATTAGCTCGGCGGCGATAAAAAGTGCCGAGATTATAATATGCGGTTGATACCTCCTTAGAACCGAGGTGATTTTTTGCACGCCACACTGCAGAAACCAGGTTCTCGTGAGCCGCTTTATAGTTTTCTTTGCGCTCATCATCAGATGCAACTGTTAATTCGGCATCGTAATAGGTTTGTTGAACACTACATGCAGGGAGTAGTATCAATGCTGTAACAATAAATAGTGTTATTTTTTTCATGAGCAACCCCATATATCAAGGATTCTGAATCCTTGATTTGGAACAAATCGAAGACAACCAAAACGCGCCTGCGTTTTGATTGCCCGATTGACCATTACGCTAAATTTGATCTAAGACCTGTTGTCGAAAGTATTCGTCAGTAAATAACTTCGATACCATGTCGTTCAATGAGGCATTAAATGCCTTCAGTATTGCAGGCTTTATTGAGGATTCCTTCCCACTAGTACCATCTCCAAATATAGTATCTCGCCATAATATTTTATTAGTATTGTGATCACGAGCCGTGAGCTTCACAGATACTTGCATGTTAATTGTCCCGCTGGCCCATCCAGAAATTACTTTTGAACTTACATCAACTAAATCACCTTCCAAAATTACATTTCGAGGCCGCTCATCGTTAAGTCCCTGTGTATCAATTGCCTGTATTAGCGCATCTTTAACAATCAGAGAGAGTGCTTTTTCTGCCTGCCAACCTCCAGTAGTAGTTTGGCCATATCCATTTATCTGATGCATGATCATTTTAGGATTTTCAACGTTCCGATTGTCGTTGATTTCTCCAATCGATATAGAAGGCAAATGATCTCCTTCTAATCCGAATGATTGGCCGGAATATTGATAATTCACTGGTAGATCATGAACTGTGAATGCACACCCTGACAGTAGGGCAGCAGAAACGATTACACCAAAAATTTTATTCACTTATTATTTCCTCCATTTTTGATAATAAATTTAACGCCGCCGTTCACCCGGCCGAGGGGTGGCGCGAAGCACCGCTCACGAGGATCGGGTGCGACGGCTGGTTAGCCAGCTTTTTGCGCGTCATCAGATACCCCTACATGACGAAGCCAAGCCAAAACCAGACCGCGTATTAAAGTTACCGCGACGCCGTATTGCATTGGGTGGGGCGGAGGGTCGCCTCTATCCTTGCCGTGACGACCATCGCTCCGGAGCGTGCTGTAACTATTGGCAGTGCGGGTAAGCAAATTGGCGTCACTGCGAGAAATCCAGTCAAGTTCAAACATCTGGTCGCCAACATCCGCCTGAACTAACTCGAAAAGAAGGTAAAGCTCGGACCAGGTCAGGCTTGGCCGACCGACGATACTGAGGGCGTCGTGAGCCCGAGGGGAGAGCGAAGCGGCCCGTATTAGTGGCAAAGCGATAGCCTCGCGAGGGTCAGGCTGAACCTTGTCCCCGACCACTGTGCGCACAGAGCCTGCCTTACATCGTTCCTCTACGCCGTTGAGAGCTACAACGGTACAAAGAATGACACCAGCTGAGTCAACGCCGAAGAGTTTTTCGGCCAATGAAAGCGACCGAAAGGCTGAACTCAAGAGGCGACCAGTGCCGTTGATCAGCTCCAGTTGGCTTTCGGCAAACGCGCGAACCGGTTCATAACTATCTCCAACAATCGCCGATGGGATCACGAGGACAAATGTATCGTCACGTGTGGTGACATGGACATCTTGTCCCGCGAGCCAAAGCGGGAGATCCTCGAGGTCAAACTGATGACCAACCAGTGGCACTATCCAAGAAGCAATCTGTCGCTTGTCCACCGTATCCGCTCTAAGTAGGCTTGCTAATTAATTGTAAACCGACCAGTCGGCTTATGTTCGGAATACGAGACTGGTCGGTATATGTACCGGATTTGGGGTGTTAAACAGAGTGGTCGGTATATCATTCCCTGGCACCGATGTATTTTATGCTCCCAATATATTGTTTTTAAGGAATAAAGCAATAGCGTCGATGCTTTCAGCTAAATGAACGCCTGCGTCGCTATTATGTTGGCTTTTGGCACATAACCGCGACTAGTCGGTTTATGTTGCCAAAATTAACGCCTTCGTCCGACCCGTAACTTATTGAATTAACAGGCAATAAGTCTAGTTGTCTACATAAGAGCAGGGATAACCAGCCAAAGCTACTAATTAATATATTTAGATAAACTGTTCAAATACACAGCGTTTTGGGAAAAGATGTTAATCTGAATAACATTTTATTGGCTATAAATACCGCTTTCAGTGCCCCAAGCGGGTAACAGTTTTTGCTCTGCACCAACTCCAACCGCCCCCACTCAGGTCAACTCAACCGCCTGTCTTTAAACCCATACCAGGCAAGCACAGCGGCCAACAAACACAGCAGCGTTGCGAGGTTAAATACCAGCGTGGCGCCCGAACCCCAAAGTACACCCGCCAGATAGGAACCGGCCGCCCCGCCGACGCCGAAACTGACTGCGCCGTACAGGGCTTGTCCGCTGCCCTGGGTGTCGGCTTTGAATAGCCGCCGAATGGTGTCGATGGCGGCGGCGTGAAAGGTGCCAAAACTAAATGCATGCAAACACTGTGCGGCTATCAGCAACCACAACCAGTCTGCGCCGTTGCCAATGGCGGCCCAACGCAGTGCCGCCAGTAACAGACTGGCGATCAAGATAGCGCGCACGCCAAAGGTGATTAACAGGCGGTGCATAAAAATAAAGATAATGACTTCCGCCACGACCCCTACCGACCACAGCAGTCCGATGGTGGAGCGGCTATAGCCTAACGCTTCCATGTAAATGCTGAAAAAGCTGTAGTAGGCGCCGTGGGCCATTTGCATCAGCACCCCGGCGGCAAGAAAGGCCAGCACCGCGGGCTGGCGGGTGGCCTGCCACAGGGTTTGCCGGTGGGGTTCGTGTGTTTTTTTCGGCGGTTGCGGAATAGACAGACTGCTACAGAAGATGCCCGCCAGCAGGGTCAGGCCAACCAGGGGAAAGATACCGATACCCCACTGCTCAAAGGCGTAGCCCGCACTGATCACGGCGATAATAAAGCCCACCGATCCCCACACTCGCAACCGACTGTAGCGCTCGGGAAAATCCGCCAGAAAATCCAGGGTGACTACTTCCTGCTGGGGCAGTACGGCGTTCCAGAAAAAGCTGTAGCCGGTGATCACCAGCAACAGCCACCAGAAACTGCTGCCGAACACCACGCCGAGAAAACAGATCAGGCCCAGCAGCGACCCGAGACGAATGATTTCCAGCCGCCGCCCGGTGACATCCGCCAGCCAGCTCCACAGGTTGGGGGCCACAATTTTGGTGGCCATGGGGACGGCCAGTAACAGCCCGATTTGATCCGGGGAAAAGCCTTCGCCCTGCAAATACAGCGGCCAATAGGGATACAGCGCCCCGAGCAAGGCAAAATAGAAAAAATAGAACCCGGACAACCGCCAGTAGGGAACCGGTGGGGGTGGCACCTTAGAATGTGGCACCTGTGGCGCCGGGGCTGTCAGCGGGCGGTGCGGCTCATTCAATTACCCGGCGACCTCGGGGGGAATGGGCGGCAGACCGGAGTTCACGCCGCTGTTTTGTGCGCGATGACGCAGGGCGTGATCCATCAGCACCAGGGCCAGCATGGCTTCGGCTATGGGTGTGGCGCGGATGCCAACACAGGGATCGTGGCGGCCGGTGGTGGCCACTTCCACCTCATTACCACTGGTGTCGATGGACTGCCCCGGAAGGCGAATGCTGGAGGTTGGTTTAAGGGCCATGCTGGCGACAATGGTCTGGCCGCTGGAAATACCCCCCAGCACGCCACCGGCATTGTTGGACAGAAATCCTGCGGGGGTCATGGCGTCGCGATGCTCGCTGCCTTTTTTGGTCACGCAGGCAAAGCCGTCGCCGATTTCCACCCCCTTAACGGCGTTGATACCCATCAGCGCGCTGGCGATATCCGCATCCAGGCGGCTAAATACCGGCTCGCCCCAGCCCGGCGGCACCCCTTCGGCCACCACCACAATTTTGGCCCCAATGGAGTTACCCTCTTTGCTTAACTGCTGCATAAAGGCTTCCATCTCTGGCACTTTGTCCGGGTCTGGGCAGAAAAACGGGTTGTTGGCCACTTCGTTCCAGTCGACGCGCTCAATGGCGATTGGCCCCAGCTGACTCAGGTAGCCGCGCACCTCGACACCGAAATGTTCGCGCAGGTATTTTTTGGCGATACCACCGGCCGCCACGCGCATGGTGGTTTCTCGCGCGGACGCCCGCCCGCCACCGCGATAGTCCCGCGCGCCGTATTTCTGGAAGTAGGTGTAGTCGGCGTGATCCGGGCGAAACAGGTCTTTGATGGCGCTATAATCTTTGGAGCGCTGATCGGTATTTTCAATCAACAGGCCGATGGGGGTGCCGGTGGTTTTCCCGTCGAATACGCCGGACAGAATTTTGACCTGATCGTCCTCGCGGCGCTGGGTGGTGTAGCGGGACTGGCCGGGTTTGCGGCGGTCAAGATCGTGCTGCAGGTCGGCCTCGTTTAATTCCAGACCGGGCGGGCAACCGTCCACCACGCAGCCCAGCGCCGGGCCGTGGCTTTCGCCAAAGCTGGTGACCGTAAATAGTTTACCGAAGGTGTTGCCGGACACTGGTTATTCTCCTCTGCTCACTGTTGCTCGCGTCCCCGGTGGTGTGCGCATTATACGGCGCGGGAACCCTGAGTTCAGGCCTTTTTACGGTTTGTTCGGCGCGGCTGGCCGGGAACGGGTTGTGCGAATCAGCGCCGATAAGCGACGGCTATAATCCACTGCCGATCAACTGCTCGCGGGTAATGGCAAACACCCCGTGGCCGCCCCGTGCAAATTCCAGCCAGGTAAACGGCACTGTGGGGTAGGCCTGTTGCAACGCGGGCCAGCTATTGCCGACTTCCACGATCAGCACGCCCTCTTCGCCCAGATAGTTTGTCGCAGCCTGCAACAGACGCCGGGTGAAGTCCAGACCATCGTCGCCGGAGGCCAATGCGAGCACCGGCTCGCGACGAAATTCCACCGGCAGCGCTGCCATATCCTCGGCGTTCACGTAGGGTGGATTGACTACGATCAGGTCGTAACTGCCGCTCAGGTTGGCAAACAAATCCGATTCGATCACAGTCACCCGCTCTTCCAGGCGGTGTTTGGCCACGTTGGCGCGGGCGACAGCCAACGCCTCTGGCGATATATCGCTGAGTTCCACCTGTGCTTGCGGAAAATACCAGGCACAGGCGATGCCAATGCAACCACTGCCGGTACACATATCCAGAATGCGTTGCGGCGCGCCGCTGAGCCAGGGATGAAAGCCCTGTTCGATCAACTCGCCAATCGGTGAGCGGGGTATCAGCACCCGTGGGTCGACTGTAAATTCCAGCCCGGCAAACCAGGCTTTACCGGTCAGGTAAGGGGCCGGCTGGGGGTCGTTGACCCGTTGCAACAACAACGTTACCACCGCTTTCTTTTCATCATCGGTGAGTCGCGCATCCAGCACCCGGGCGTCGCTGTCCAGGGGTAGATGCAGGGCGTGCATCACCAGCATCACCGCTTCGTCCCAGGCGTTATCGGTGCCGTGGCCGAAATGTAATCCGGCCTCGCCAAAGCGACTGGCGCCCCAACGAATATAATCCCGCACGTTGTGCAACTGCGCGTACAGGTGCGCGAATTCCCGCTTTAATGATTTTTCCATCGGTCATGTTCCCGGAGACAGGCATATTGTACAGAACTGTCGCATACAGTGGTGGTGCGGGACGTAGTGGCGGCAGAAGGTTATCGCCGCCGGACGGCCTGCGCTAAAAGCGCGGAAAGGATTGTGCAGCGCGGACAGTTGCGTGGATTAAATACCTGTTGCCGGTATAATTCACCGTTGAGACTTACCCAGTGGAATTACCCCTATGGACCTGACCAAAGCGTACGCAGCGATTATTGAAGGCATCGGCGAGGACCTGACGCGACCGGGACTGGTGGACACACCCGCCCGCGCCGCCAAAGCCTTTGAATTTCTCACCGAGGGCTACAACCGCACCATCGACGAGGTGGTGAACGACGCCCTGTTCCCCAGCGATTCCAACGAAATGGTGATCGTCAAGGATATCGAGCTGTACTCCCTGTGCGAACACCATCTGCTGCCGTTCGTGGGCAAGTGTCATGTCGCCTATATTCCCAAGGGCAAAGTCCTGGGTCTGTCGAAAATTGCCCGCGTGGTGGATATGTACGCCCGCCGCTTGCAGATTCAGGAAAATCTGGCTACGCAGATTGCCAGGACTATCGAGGACGTGACCGGCGCCCAGGGGGTGGCGGTGATTATTGAAGCGCAACACATGTGCATGATGATGCGCGGCGTGGAGAAACAAAACTCGATAATGAAAACCTCGGCGATGCTGGGGGTGTTTCGCAACAACCAACCCACCCGCAATGAATTTTTAGCGCTGATACGCTAACGCAAATTCCGCGGTCGTTATGGCTGTTTGGCAAAAAAACCAGACAGTCGTTCCGCGACCAGCCCGGCGGATTCTTCCATATGAAAGTGGTGACCGCCCGCGATTATTTCACTCGTCAGGTTTTTTAGTCTTTTTTCCATGCCGTAAAACCGCTGCAATCGTCCCTGGTGGGCCAGCAGCAGCAATACCGGACAGTTAATCCGGGTGACAAAGGCCTCTACCATATCCTCGGTCAGTTTTACTTCGGACGGAATCTTTAGTTTTTGATCGCTGCGCCAGCGAAAACCCCCTGTCACCGACTCGATCGCGCGCCCCACAATCAGGTGCGCCGCCGCTGGCGTCAAGGGGCTTTCGCCACGGGTGCGCGCCGCTTCGGCCTGCGCAATCGTCGCGTAGATTTTGCCGGACCGCGCCAGCACTTTCGACCGCTTGTCTACGGCTTTGGCCAGCTGCAATGGGGCTTCCGAAGCCGTCATGGTTTGCGGTACAAAACTGTCGAGCAGCGCAAGGTGGGAAATGCGCTGTGGAAATGCGCCGGCAGTCAGGGTGCAAATCATGCCGCCACGGGAATGCCCGAGTAAGGCAAACCGTTCCCAGCCGAGCTGGTTGGCGACGGCGTGAATATCGCCGACATCCTGCCAGATATTGTAGGTGCCGTGAGCGGCGCGGTGACTACTCAGACCATGGCCCGCCAAATCTACCGCCACCAGGCGCACGCCCTTCACTAACGGCCCCACCACCGCGAAACTGGCGGCATTGTCGAGCCAGCCGTGGGTGGCAAGCACCGGTGTGCCGTCCGGGTCGCCCCACTCGCAGGCGGCAATATCGATGCCATCGTGGTGAAACACATGCGCTTTTGGCGCGCCGCTGATTTTGCTGGCAGTCACTGGTCGGGACGCTCCATATAAAGTAGTTGCGCGCCGTTTTGTACGCAGGCGGTAACGTCGAGCGCGGCCAGGCATCCCGTGTCCATCCACGCGGTTTGCGTTTGTCCGGTTAACCAGGCGACAAACTGGCTTACCAGGGGTTGATGGCTAACCAGCAAAATACTTTGCTCAGGGCCATCGCCCTGACCACTAATGTCTACGTCTATGGTATTCAGTAAGCGGCTGATCGCCACCGGATTGCCGGCGGGAGTGAGGGTATCGCTAATCACCAGTTCACCGGTGTAATTTAATGCCCTCGCCACCACCGCGCCGGTTTCCCGAGCGCGCCGCAGAGGGCTGGTGATAACCACCGATACGGCGCCAAGATCCCCGTGCCGCGCCGTAACCACCCGCTCCACCTGTTCGCGCCCGTGCGACGTTAAGGGCCGCACCCGGTCAGTGGCCGCGGGACCCGCCTCGCCGTGGCGCAGAATGTACAGTCTCATGGAGTTGGTGTATCAGCGCGACGCCTTATCCCCATCACCCGGTTCTTCGACAAAGGCCGGGATATCGTCCGCACCGGTGGTTTTGCTCCGCCCCCCCGCGCGGCTGGTGCGGACAGATTCCCGATTTTCATGTCCTCGTGCGGACGCCTCGGATAAATCCTCCACCTCCGGCCACTCGTCGAAAGGAAAGGGTTTTTGCTCGCTGTTGAAGGTTAAAAATAGATACACCTGCAAACACCATTTGCTTAGCCCCTGCCCCAGACCGCGCAAATTTTCGTTATCGTTGGTGGTCATTAACACCAGTGCAAATTGCAGCACCACGATAACCACAATCAGTAGCCATGCCACCTGGAGCAGCACGCCAAACAAAACCATGTAGAGCAATCTGATCCAGGTATCGAGATCAGCGAGATTGGTGTTGTTGCCGTCGTCGTTAGTCATTGGCACCTCCGTCAATCATTATTTATCGTCCTGGAAGGGTTTGATTTTACACACCAGGAAGCATCGACATTGAAAAATTCAACGCCGTCGTGTTTACCCCACGCGAAACTCCACATCGTCGGTCTTTTCAGATTGCATCATGTTGTACAGCACCCGGGGAATGGATTTGTTGTTAAACATAACATCGCACAACGCTGTTACCAGAGGCATATAGACCCCCATTTCATCGGCTTTTTGTTTGACGATGCGAGCGGTATTCACCCCTTCGGCAACCTGTCCCACGTCGGCGATCGCCTCTTCCAGGCTGCGCCCCTTGCCCAGCGCCTGCCCCACCCTGAAGTTACGACTCAGGGGTGAGGTGCAGGTGACAAACAGGTCGCCGACGCCACTCAAACCCAGAAAGGTCATGGGGTTGGCGCCCAGGCGCGCGGCAAAACGGGTCATCTCCGCAAGGCTGCGGGTAATCAGCACACTCAAGGTATTCTGCCCAACGCCCATGGCGGAGGCCATGCCCGCCTCGATGCCGTAAATATTTTTTAAGGCCCCGGCCAGTTCAACGCCGTAGACATCGCTGTTGGAATACACCCGAAAAAAAGGCGTAACCAGTAACTGCTGGACAATTTCGCACACGCCGGGATCGGCACTGGCAATCACGGTCGCGGTAATTTCGTTGGCCGCGACTTCCTGGGCAATGTTGGGACCACTGATGACACCAACGCGGGGCGAATTCATCTCTTCCGCGAGAATTTCACTCATCAGTTTGAAACTGCTACTTTCGATCCCCTTGGCCGTACTGATGGCGATGGTGTCGGCTGGCATCAGTGGCGCAACCCGTCGCGCCAGCTCGCGGAACGCTGCGCTGGGCACCGAGAAAAACACCAGATTTGCACCGTCGAGTGCAACGGCGAGATCGCTGGTGATGCGCAAGCGCTCGTCGAGACGATAGCCGGGCAGGTAACGGGTGTTTTCCCGATTTTCGGTACACTGGCGGGCGTGCTCGGCGTCGCGCATCCACAGTCGCGTCGGATGTCCGTTACCTGCCACCATATTGGCGATGGCCGTGCCAAAACTGCCACCGCCAAGCACGGCAATCTGATTATTCTTTGTCATAGGCGCATCGGTTGGGGGAAGTGCGCAATTATAGGGGGTTTATCACCCCGATGACCAACCCCATCTCGCTCACGCCCGCACTAGTCAGCGCTACTCAGCGCTAAACAACAGACGGTTGAGGCGCTGCACAAATAGCGCCGGATTTTCCAACTGATGACCCGCGGCCAGCGCAGCCTGGTCGTACAGCAGTCCGGCCAGGTCCGCGATTTTCTCCTGGTCGGTTTCGCTGGCCAGACGTGTGACCAGGCGGTGCTCCGGATTAATTTCCAGAACCGGCTTACTGACCGGTGCGCTCTGCCCCGCCGCTTCCAGCAACTTGCGCATCTGCGGCCCGATATCACCTTGCCCCAACACCAGACAGGCGGGAGATTCTGTGAGCCGGCTGGTGGAGCGCACTTTTTCCACCCGCTCGCCGAGGGCCTCCTTGAGACGCTCCAACACCGCGCTGTGTTCCCCCTCCGCTTCCTGGTCTTTATCCTTGTCCTTGTCCTTCGCTTCTCCCAGTGCACCCAGATCCAGTTCACCCCGACTAATGTCCTGTAGCGTTTTGCCATCGAACTCCGGCAGGTTGGACATGGCCCATTCGTCGATGCGTTCGCTTAGCAGCAAAACTTCGATGCCGTGTTTCCGGAAAATTTCGAGATAGGCGCTGTTGCGTATGGCTGTGTCCGAGTCCCCTACCAGATAGTAAATTTTGTCCTGCCCTTCCTGCATGGCGGCCACGTAGTCTGTCAAGGACACCAGTTGCTCTGTGCCGCGGGTAGTGGGAAAACGTAACAATCCGGCGATGCGTTCCCGATTGGCGAAATCTTCCGCCAGGCCTTCCTTGAGCACCGGACCAAACACCGCCCAGAATTTTTTGTAGTCGTCCGGCTGATCCTTGGCCAGTTTTTCCAAAATATCCAGAGCGCGCTTGGTCAATGCGCCGCGAATACTGTCCACCGCCGCACTGCTCTGCAAAATTTCCCGCGAGACGTTCAGCGGTAAATCGGCGCAATCCACCACACCCTTGATAAAACGCAGATACAGGGGCAGAAACTGCTCAGCGTCGTCCATGATAAATGTACGCTGAATGTACAATTTGATGCCGCGGGGTGTGTCCCGGTTGTACAGATCGAAGGGCGCATGGGCCGGTACGTAGATCAGACTGGTGTAATCCAGTTTGCCCTCGACCCGATTGTGACTCCAGGTCAGAGGCTTTTCGAAATCGTGGGATACGTGCTTGTAAAATGCCACATAATCGTCGTCGCTGATGTCCTTGCGGGGACGTAGCCAGAGTGCGGTAGCGGCGTTGACCCGCTCGTATTCCCTGACCGGCGTGGCTGGTTCAGCCTCTTCGCCATCTCCTTTGGCAGTACTATCCGCCGACTGGGCCGGGCCTTCGGGTTTGTACATTTCCACCGGCACCGCGATATGATCGGAGTACTTTTTAACCAGGCTGCGCAGCCGCCATTCGTTGGCGTATTCCTTAGCGTCTTCCTTCAAAAACAGGGTGACAGTAGTACCGCGCTGCTCCCGCTTGATGGTTTCAACGGTAAATTCCGCTTCGCCGGAGCAGCTCCAACGCACCGCGTCCCCCGGTTTGGCACCGGCGCGACGGGACTCCACCACCATTTTATCCGCCACCAGGAAACCCGAATAAAAGCCCACGCCGAACTGGCCGATCAGGTTGGCGTCCCGCTTGCTGTCCCCGGTCAGATTGCCGAGGAATTCCGCGGTGCCCGAATGGGCGATAGTGCCCAGGTTGGCTACCGCTTCATCCCGCGACATGCCGATACCGTTATCGCTGACACTAATGGTGCCCGCCGCCGTATCCACGTCAACACGGATGTGCAGTTCCGTGTCGTCCCCCAGTAGCTCGGGATTTTCCAGGGATTCAAAACGGAGCTTGTCGGCGGCGTCGGAGGCATTGGAGATCAGCTCCCGCAGGAAAATATCCCGATTGCTGTACAACGAGTTAATCATCAGGTGCAGAAGCTGTTTTGCCTCTGTTTGAAAGCCCATGGTCTGTGCTGGTTTTTTGCGCGCCATACTAAATCCCCAAGGTTCGATTAACGTTTGTATGCTGTGGTCAATACTGTGGGCGATAAGGGATTTTTCAACCACCGCGAGCAAAAAACCGTGGGGGTCGTAATGCTGCGGTTTTCAGGAGCGGGAAACTGTACGGCTGGGCACATGCGCTGACTGTGGCACAATAGGTGCAAACCCAGCCTGGTATGTGTTGCCGCTTACCCCTGCTGACCTTCCCGGTCCCGGAATTTGCCATGAAGAAAATGCCCGACTCATTCCCACCCCTTGCCGTTAAAACCTGCGATGTGCGGGAGGATGGGGTTTTTATTCACGGTTATCCACAGACGGAAATATGCGGCAATCTGACCTATACCCAGACGCTGTTTCTCACCTGCCGTGCGCGCCTGCCCACGGCGGCGGAGACCGCAGTGCTCGACGCCGTGCTCAACGGCATGATTGGCTACGGCTACTGGTCGGTTGCCCGCGCGGTTGCCAGCGCCAACCCCAAACCTTTTCCGGCATTTATGGCGACGTTTCTGGCGGGCGGTGACTATACGATTTTTCCACAGCACTGCGCCGAGGAAATTCAGCGCTGGCTGCAGTTGATGCGCGATAACCATCTGACGCTGCACGAAACCGCGCAGCGCATTGTTGCCGAGTACGACGCCAGTAAACGACGCTTGCCGGGCATCGGGCACCCCAAATTCACCACTATTGACCCGCGATCTCAGGCGGTGCGAGAGGTGGCCGAGAAAAACGGATTTATCAGCGACATCACCTTGCTCTATGAAGCGGTGCATCGCGTCTATACGCAGCGCCCGTCGCGCCAGGATCTGTGCATCAATATCGATGGGCGGTTGGCCTGCACACTGCTGGAGTTGGGTTTTGAGCCACCGGAAACCACCATCATCGCCATGTTGTCGCTGGCGCCAGGCGTGCTCGCTGATATTATGGAACAACTGCGACAAAAACCGTCGCTACAACTAATGGTGGGATTGCCCAGTGAATACAGCGGGGAAGCGGGCCGCCATTTGCCTGAAGAATATATTCGCGATTAGAGGAATAGGTTGTGACTAATCCCAGGCTCGACTACGCCGCCACCGTCATGTTGCTGAGAAATAGCACGCGCGGCATGGAGGTTCTGCTCCTCGAACGTAGCGGAAAATCCGAGTCGTTCGCGGGGGCTTTTGTGTTTCCCGGCGGCAAAGTGGATCTACAGGACGCGCACCCGGACTACGCCGCGCTGTATGCGGGTCACACCGATGAAGACGCCAGCCGAATCCTCAGCGTACCCCGCTACGGTCTGGCTTACTGGACCGGCGCCATCCGCGAGTGCTTTGAAGAAGCCGGTATCCTGCTGGCCTACGACCGCCATGGCGAGCTGGTCAGTTTCAGGGACGCGGCGGTCAAGCAACGCTTTGCCGAGTATCGCGCCGGGCTCAATCAGGGCACCCTGAAGTTGCTCGATATCTGCCGCGACGAACAGTTAACCCTGGCAACCGAACAGATTGCCTATTTTAGCCACTGGGTGACTCCTGTCGCGGCGCCGCGCCGCTTTGACACGCGCTTTTTCGTGTGCCGCGTGCCGGATCATCAGGAGGCACTGATCGACAATCGCGAAGCGGTGTCGCAATGTTGGCTAACGCCGACGGAGGCGCTACGCAAAGCCGACGAAGAAAACATGCAGATATTTTTTCCCACCCGCAAACACATCGAAGCATTGGCGGAGTACGACGACACCGAGTCCTTATTACGCGAAGCCCTCAAGAAAACCGATATTCCGCGCATTCTGCCGTTGCGTCAGGACACCCCGGATGGCTTTCGCATCCTGCTGCCCGGGGATGACGGGTACGAATACCGCGAGGTCGCCGAAACACATTATTGACCGACCGCGCGCCATCGGCAAACACCGCGCTCCCATACAGCGGACAAAAACAACGTGAACAGGAATTCAAACAACAGTTCCATCGACCCACCGGCGTACTTCATATGCGACGATAAAATTGGACAAATCGTTTTTAATCAACCCGACAATCGCAATAGCATGATGCCGCCGATGCTAACAGCGTTTTCTAAGGCGCTGGGGAAAGCCAACGCCGGCACGGATTTGCGCCGCCTGGTAACCACCGCTACCGGCAAATCGCTTCGCGCGGGATAATCTACAATGCCGCGCAACCCAATTTATTATTAACCGATCAGGACAAAGCGTATGCCGACTTCAACAACACCAGAGCCCCATCCCGAGGGGCGCATCAGTCTGGAAATTCGCGGACATCTTTTGTTGATGGGCATCGACCGCCCGGAAAAATACAACGGATTTACGCCGAAAATGTTTACCGAGCTGGCCGATGCCTATGCGCAACTGGAAGAAAATTCGGAATTACGGGTCGGCGTTTTATTTGCCCACGGCAAGCATTTTACCGCCGGACTGGATTTGCCCAAATTTTCCGCAGCCATGGCTGCGGGCGAACCGGTCCTTCCCACCAATGGTATCGATCCCTTCGCGTTACGCGGCACGCCCCGCACCAAACCGGTGGTGAGCGCCGTCCACGGCATTTGTTTTACCGCGGGCATCGAATTGATGCTCGCTACCGAAATAGTGATCGCCGCGGACGACACGCGCTTTGCGCAAATGGAAGTTGGGCGAGGCATCATGGCAACCGGCGGTGCAACCGTACGCATGGTGCAACGGGGTGGTTGGGGCAATGCCATGCAGGTACTGCTGACTGGAGGCGAATTCAGCGCAGCTCAGGCGTTGCGCTATCAGTTTGTGCAGGAAGTGTTGCCGCAAGACGAAGTGCTACCGCGCGCCATCGCCCTGGCGCAAACCATCGCCAGCCAGGCGCCCCTCGCGGTCCAGGCGACGCTAAACAGCGCGCGCACCTATCTGCTTGCGGGGCAGGAAGCGGCCGTCGCCGATTTTACTGACGCTATGCAGCGCCTCGCCACCACGGCGGACGCCAGAGAAGGCGTACAATCATTTATCGAAAAACGGCCACCGATTTTTAGTGGCCGCTGAAGCACTACCGGCGAGAGACTGGCATGGTTACCAGCCCGTGACTTCCTTGAGACCATTGCCGATTTCCGCGAGACTGCGCACGGTTTTGACGCCGGCATCTTCCAGCGCCGCAAATTTTTCATCCGCCGTGCCCTTGCCGCCCGAGATAATTGCACCGGCGTGTCCCATTCGTTTCCCCGCCGGAGCGGTGACTCCCGCGATATAGGAGACCACCGGCTTGCTCACATTGGCCTTAATATAAGCGGCCGCCTCTTCCTCGGCGCTGCCACCGATTTCGCCAATCATCACAATCGCTTCGGTTTTGGGATCCAGTTCGAATAACGCCAGAATATCAATAAAATTCGAGCCGGGAATGGGGTCTCCGCCAATACCCACACAGGTCGACTGACCAAAACCGTAGTCCGTGGTCTGCTTGACCGCTTCATAGGTCAGGGTACCCGAGCGGGATACTACACCCACTTTGCCCGGCAAATGTATATGCCCGGGCATAATGCCAATTTTACATTCGCCCGGGGTGATGACCCCGGGGCAGTTGGGGCCAATCAGGCGTACGCCCAACTCGTCACAGCGCACCTTGCACACCAGCATATCCAGGGTAGGAATACCCTCGGTGATGCAGACAATCAATTTCACGCCCGCATTGGCGGCTTCCAGAATCGAGTCCTTGCAAAAAGGTGCTGGGACGTAAATTACCGAGGCGTCCGCGCCGGTTGCCGCCACCGCATCACTTACCGTGTTAAACACTGGCAACCCAAGGTGGGTTTGACCTCCCTTGCCCGGGGTGACACCACCCACCATATTGGTGCCATAGGCAATGGCCTGCTCGGAGTGCATGGTGCCCTGAGAACCGGTAAACCCCTGACAGATAACCCGCGTGTTTTTGTCAATTAAAATACTCATTACTTCCCCTCCGCCGCTTTGACAACGGCCTGCGCGGCGCCGGTCAAACTGGTTGCTGCAATAATATTTAAACCGCTGTCGGCCAGTAATTTGGAACCGATTTCAGCGTTATTACCTTCGAGACGCACCACCACCGGCACATTGACGCCAACCTCTGCGACCGCGCCGATAATGCCCTCGGCGATCAAATCGCAACGCACAATGCCGCCAAATATATTCACCAGCACGGCTTTGACATTGGCATCGGATAAAATGATTTTAAATGCTTCACTCACCCGTTCTTTGGTCGCGCCGCCGCCGACGTCGAGGAAATTGGCCGGTCTCCCACCGTGAATTTTAACGATGTCCATGGTACCCATGGCCAGTCCCGCGCCGTTTACCAGGCAGCCGATATTGCCATCGAGCGCCACGTAGTTAAGATCCCAGGACGCCGCCTGCGCCTCCCGCTCATCGTCCTGCGTAACATCGTGCAACGCCGCCATTTGTGGTTGTCGGTACAGGGCATTGCCATCGATATTTATTTTTGCGTCGAGGCAGTGGAGATTACCCTCGGCAGTAATCACCAGCGGATTTATTTCCAGTAGCGCCAGATCTTTTTCCTGAAACAGTTTCGCCAGCCCCAGAAAAATATGCGTGAATTGTTTAATTTGATCGCCACTCAGGCCCAGCTTGAACGCCAGCTCGCGACCCTGGTATGGTTGCGCGCCGGTCAGCGGATCAATGGTTGCCTTGAGAATTTTCTCCGGCGTTTCGTGGGCCACTTTCTCAATTTCCACACCGCCTTCAGTGGAGGCCATAAAAACTATGCGGCGCGAGGAGCGATCCACCACTGCGCCCAAATATAATTCGTTGGCGATATCCGTGCAGGCCTCCACCAGGATGCGGCTGACCGGCTGACCGGCTGCGTCAGTCTGGTAAGTCACCAGCCGTTTGCCCAGCCACTGTTGCGCAAACTCCTTAATTTCCTCTTTCGAGGACACCAGCTTCACCCCACCGGCCTTGCCGCGCCCGCCGGCGTGCACCTGCGCTTTGACCACCCAACGATTGCCCGCGATTTTGTCGGCAGCAGCCACCGCTTCTTCTACGGTGGCGGCGGCAATACCGGTGGATACCGGCAGCCCGTATTCGGCAAACAATTGTTTACCCTGATT
>JAYODD010000004.1:55216-67499 GCA_038106145.1 Gammaproteobacteria bacterium
TACCCTGATATTCGTGCAAATTCATAGTAACTTCCTGCAGCGAGATTGAATGTTAGACGGCGGTGCCGTTCATTTTTTGCGTTTGCGCCGGTTGGCGACGTGAATGGCATGGCCGTTAACTGCCAGTGCGGCTTCGTGCACGGCCTCGGACAGGGTTGGATGGCCAAACACCATCATCCCGATATCCTCGGCGCTGGAACCGAATTCCATGGCGATGGCGACCTGTTGGACCAGATCGGCGGCCGAGGGGCCCATAATATGGCAGCCGAGAATGCGGTCGGTGTCGGCGTGGGCAATCATCTTCACCATGCCTTCCGTTTCGTCCGCCGCCAGGGCGCGACCACTGGCCGCAAAGGGAAAGAGACCGACATTGTAGGGCTCGCCGGATTGCTTTAACTGCTCCTCCGTCAGACCCACGGAAGCAATTTCCGGATGGGTATAAATCACGTTGGGAATAATGTCGTAATTCATCTGGGTTTTTTGTCCGGCGATGCGCTCGGCAACCATCACCCCTTCTTCCGAACCCTTGTGTGCCAGCATTGGGCCGCGCACGATGTCCCCGATCGCCCATACACCGGGCGCATTAGTGGCGCAGTAGTCGTCGACAAAAATAGAACCCCGTTCATCCAGGTTCACACCGCTGTCCTGCGCCAGTAAATGCTCTGTGTTGGGCCGACGACCGACGCAGACAATCAGCTTATCGAAGGTTTCCTGGTGTTCCTCGCCGTTGGCGTTTTGAAACGTTACCGCCACCTTGTTTTTTTTCACTTCCGTGCCGGTTACCCGGCACCCCAGACGAATATCCAGACCCTGTTTGGTAAATACTTTATTGGCGTCCCGGGCAATCTGCTTGTCCATCATCGCCAGAAACACGTCGAGGGCCTCCAGCAACACCACTTCGGAACCGAGTCGATTCCACACGCTGCCCAGTTCCAGGCCGATAACCCCGGCGCCGATAATACCGAGACGTTTGGGAACTTTGGTCAGGGCCAGAGCACCGGAAGAATCGATAATGGTGTCACCGTTGATGGGCGCCACGGGAATATCGATAGGTTGCGAGCCGGTGGCGAGCACCACGTGCTCCGCGGCGAGGATCTGCACTTCACCCTCGTGATCGGTAAATTCCACCTTGTGCCCCGCCAGCAATTTGCCGGTGCCATACAGTGCCGTGACCTCGTTACTTTTAAACAGCCCGGCGATACCACCCGTGAGCTGTTTAACAATCTGATCCTTGCGGCCAATCATCTTGTCGACATCCAGCGCAACGTCTTTGACCCCAATACCGTGTTTGTCGAAGGACGACAGCGCCTCCGCATAGAGGTACGAACTGTCGAGTAGAGCCTTTGACGGGATACAACCCACATTGAGACAGGTGCCACCATTGACCCCGTCGCCCTCCGCCGTCACGTATTTTTCAATACAGGCGGTTTTCAGGCCGAGTTGCGCCGCACGTATCGCGCAGACATAACCGGCGGGGCCGGAGCCAATCACAATAACGTCATATTTATCAGCCATAATTTCGCCTAAATATTTTATTAATTAATAGGTTATACACTAAATCTCAAGTAATATCTTCGCTGGGTTTTCGATCATTTCTTTGATCGCCAGCAAAAACAGAACCGCGTCTCTACCGTCCACCAGGCGGTGATCGTAGGACAGGGCGAGGTTCATCATCGGACGAATCACCACGGCCCCCTGTTCAGCAATGGGACGCTCCTTGATCGCGTGCATACCCAGAATAGCGGTCTGTGGTGGATTGAGGATGGGCGTGGACAATAGCGATCCGTACACTCCGCCATTGGTGATGGTGAAGGTTCCACCGGTCATTTCCTCGATGGTCAGCTTGTTTTCCCGCGCCCGGGATCCGAACTCGGCGATTTTGCTCTCTATTTCCGCCAGACTCATTTGATCCGCATCACGCAACACCGGCACCACCAGGCCGCGATCGGTGGAGACCGCCACACCCACGTCCTGGTAGCCGTGATAAACCACATCACTGCCATCGATGGAGGCGTTGACCAGCGGAAAGCGCTTCAGGGCTTCCACCGAAGCGCGCACAAAGAAACTCATAAACCCGAGTCGCGTGCCGTTGTGCATTTTGCTGAATTGTTCTTTGAATTCGTTGCGCAGCTCGATAATGCGGTGCATATCCACTTCGTTGAATGTGGTAAGCATCGCGGTGTTTTGCGTCACCTGTAACAATCGCTCGGCAATACGCGCGCGCATACGGGTCATCGGCACCCGCTTTTCGATGCGCTCCCCGGCCGCGCCAACGGCAACAGAAGTCGCGGTGTGCACTGAGGAGGGCGCCGGTTGCTGTTCCCCGTTGCCAGATTCCCGGGGCGCGGTCGCCGCCGCTGGCTGATAATTGGCCACATCTTCCTTGGTAATACGTCCATCCCGGCCGGAGCCGCTAACCAACGCCAGGTCAATACCGCGCTCCTCCGCTATTTTGCGAGCGGCGGGACTGGCAATCGGCGCGCTACCGTCCTCCCCCTCGGCGGCCGCCGCGGTATCGCCCGCACCGCCCGCGGCCGGCGCCACATCGATAGCGCCCTCGCCCGCCAGAATCCGGGCGATGACCTCGCCGCTCAACACCGTGTCCCCTTCCCCCTTGAGAACTTCCCGCACGGTTCCCGCCGAGGGCGACACGACCTCGAGTACCACCTTGTCAGTTTCGATATCCACCAGCAGTTCGTCGCGCTCCACCGCCTCCCCCGGCTGTTTGTGCCAGGTCGCGATGGATCCCTCCTGAACAGACTCGGGAAACGTTGGGGTCTTTATCTCAATGATCATCGGTTAAGTTCCTTTCTGGCAGTCAGTGCCCAGTTTTAAAAAATTCCAGATTCAGCGCTTCGTCAATAAATTTTTTCTGTTCTTCGAGGTGGGTGGACATATACCCCGATGCCGGTGCCGCGGAAGGATCCCGTCCGACGTAATACAGATACAGCATCGGATCGTGGGCGAAAAGTACGCGGCGCATATGGTGCTGGCTGCTGTACCACACCCCCTGATTCATGGGTTCTTCCTGGCACCAGACCACATCCTGAAGGTGCTGATAGGGTGCCAGCGCCGCGGCCAGCGCCGCGTCGTCGAACGGATACAACTGTTCGATGCGCACCAGCGCAATATCCTCCTGCCCTCGCTCCTGACGCTCCTCGTAGAGATGGTAGTAGACCTTGCCACTGCACAGCACCACCCGTTTTACCGCATCTGGCTTCACCTCGGTATCGCCAATAACCGTTTTAAACTCACCGTCTGCCAGCTCTTCGAGGGTCGACGTGGCCAACTTATGTCGCAGGATCCACTTGGGACTCATTACGATCAACGGCCGCCGCATCGGGCGTATGGCCTGGCGGCGCAACATATGGAACAACTGGGCAGGCGTGGTCGGATTGCAAACCTGCATATTGTGCTCCGCACACAGCTGCAGATAACGCTCCAGGCGCGCAGAGGAATGCTCCGGGCCCTGCCCTTCGTAACCGTGGGGCAGCAGCATAATCAGTCCACACAGACGCCCCCATTTGTGTTCACCGCTGGCGATAAACTGGTCGATGACCACCTGTGCACCGTTGGCAAAATCACCGAATTGTGCCTCCCAGATCACCAGCCCCCGCGGCGCGGTAGTCGCGTAGCCGTATTCGAAGGCCAGCACCGCCTCCTCCGAGAGCAGGGAGTCGTAAATATCCACCCGTGGTTGATCCGGGTCGATATGTTTCAAGGGCATGTAGGACGCCCCGGTTTTTTGATTGTGCACCACCGCATGGCGGTGGGAAAATGTACCCCGTCCGACATCCTGACCGGTCATGCGCACCGGGTAACCCTCGGCGAGCAACGTCCCGTAGGCCAGCAATTCCGCCATGCCCCAATTTAACGGTAACGCACCGCCGGCCATCTTGCGGCGATCTTCGTAGATTTTTTCGACCTGGCGCTGCACCACCACACCATCCGGAATATGGCTGATTTTGCTGGCCACATCCTTGAGCGCCTTGAGGGCATAACCTGTTTTTCCCGATGCGGTCCAGTCGTGCCCGAGGTACGGCTGCCAATCGACAAACAATCCTTTGTCGGGGTTGGGCACCAGATTTTTAACCACGTAATGACCGGAATCCAGCCGTTGTCGGTAATCGTCCGCCATGGCGTCGCTCTGCGCCTCACTCAGCACGCCCGCGCCGATCAGCTTTTCCGCGTACAGTGTGCGCGTCGATTTGTGGCTGCGAATTTTTTTGTACATCAGCGGTTGCGTAGAGGATGGTTCATCGGTTTCATTGTGGCCACGGCGGCGATAGCCAACCAGGTCGATGACCACGTCTTTTTTAAACTGGTAGCGATAATCCATTGCCACCAGGGTCGCGAACATCACCGCTTCGGGATCATCGCCATTTACATGGAAAATCGGCGCCTGCACCATTTTCGCGATATCTGTGCAGTACTCGGTGGAACGCACATCTTCCCGTCTATGGGTAGTAAATCCGATCTGATTGTTGACCACGACATGAATCGAACCACCGGTTTTATAGGCCCGGGTCTGTGACATCTGAAAGGTTTCCATCACCACGCCCTGACCGGCAAAGGCGGCGTCGCCATGAATCAGAATGGGGACCACCTGCACACCCTCGCTGTCCATGCGCCGCTCCTGTCGCGCGCGCGCGGAGCCTTCCACCACGGGCGAAACAATCTCGAGGTGAGAAGGGTTAAAGCTCATCGCCAGATGCACTTCACCACCGGGAGTCATCACATTGGATGAAAAGCCCTGGTGATATTTGACATCGCCAGAGGTATTAATAATTTTTTTACCCTCGAACTCTCCGAACATTTCCGCTGGATTTTTACCCAGCACATTGACCAGCACATTGAGACGGCCCCGGTGCGCCATACCAATCACAATTTCTTTCGCCCCGTATTCACCAGCGCGATTAATCAGCGCGTCCACCATCGGAATCAAACTTTCCCCACCCTCCAGGCCAAAACGCTTGGTGCCGGGGTATTTTGAGTCGAGGTGTTTTTCCAGGCCTTCCGCTGCGGTCAGTCGTTCGAGCAGTTGAATACGCACTTCCGCGGCGTAGTCCGGGCGCGACAGAACACTTTCAAAACGTTGCTGTAACCACTGTTTTTCAGCCAGTGACGTAATGTGCATAAATTCCGGGCCGAGAGTGCCACAATAAGTGGCCTGCAGAGCGTTGACGATCTCCCGCAGTGTCGCCTCATCCTTGCCGATATAGACCGACCCGGTTTGAAACGTGGTGTCGAGATCGGCGTCGGTCAAGCCGTGGTAGTTCAGATGCAAATCGGGAACGTCCTCCCGCTCCATGATTCCCAACGGGTCCAGTTTCGCCAGTTGGTGGCCGCGAAAGCGGTACGAGCTGATCAGTTGTAGCACGCGAATTTGTTTACGCTCGTGTTCAACATTGACTCCGCCTGAACCCGGCGCCGGAATCGGGCGCGCGCGCTTGCGTCCCAACAGTTCAAAGTGGGCCTGAATCGTATCGTGGGAAACGTCTGGCGCCGCGGCGCCATTGATCCGTGGCAACGCATCGAAAAAGGCACGCCACTGCTCCGGCACATTTTTGGGATTATGTAGATAGGTTTCGTACAGACCTTCGATATAGGCCGCGTTCCCTCCGGACAGGTGGGAGGTACGTAAAAATTGCTCCATGATGCTATGTTGCATCGATTATCCCTGCATGATGGTCGACAATAACGTTTTGCGTGCGATATTTGTCAATCTAAGCGCGAAGTCGATTTCCCCGGCCACAAATCAGGTGCCGCTACGCAATAGCATAGTACGGATGTGCCCAATCGCCCGGGTCGGATTCAATCCCTTTGGACACACCGCCACGCAATTTTGAATGCCGTGACAGCGAAAGACACTGAATGGATCGTCGAGCTTGCTCAGGCGTTCTTCGGTGGCGGTATCGCGACTATCCGCGAGAAAGCGGTATGCCTGCAGCAGTCCGGCCGGGCCGATAAATTTGTCCGGATTCCACCAGAAGGACGGGCAGCTGCTGGAGCAGCAGGCGCACAAAATACATTCGTACAGGCCGTCGAGTTTAGCCCTTTCCTCGGGCGACTGTAGCCGTTCAATGGCGGGAGGCGGCGCGTCGTTTAACAGGTACGGCTGAATCTTTTCGTACTGCGTATAAAACTGCTCCATATCGACAACCAGGTCGCGAATCACCGGCAGACCAGGCAGCGGGCGCAGCACCAGTTTATTTTTACGTACACACTCGGATAACGGCGTGATACATGCCAGACCGTTTTTGCCGTTGATGTTCAAACCGTCGGATCCGCACACTCCCTCGCGACAGGAACGCCGAAACACCAGCGTGGAATCTTCGGCTTTGAGGAGTTCCATAACATCCAGAACCATCAAGTCCTTGCCACCGGTATCCAGTTGAAAATCCTGCATGTACGGCGCTTTGTCCGTTTCCGGGTTGTAGCGATAGACACTCACAGTCAACATAACGCAATCATTCCCCAACTAAACTTTCCAAACCAAACACTGCCCTTGCAGATGGCTTCCGGTAGCGCGGTGGCACTCGAATCGACTAATACTTGCGCTCCACGGGCGCAAACGCGTCGCGGGTTTTGGGTGCAAAGTTCACCGCCCGTTTCGCCACTTCCTTACTGTGCGGCAGGTACAAAGAATGGCACAACCAGTTTTCGTCATCCCGCTCCGTAAAATCTTCCCGCGCATGGGCGCCCCGGCTTTCCGTACGCGCTTCCGCCGCAATCGCCGTTGCCTCGGCAACCGCAAACAGGTTCTGCAACTCCAATGCCTCAATGCGCGCCGTATTAAACGCCATGCTCTGATCTTCGAGCCGCACCCCTTCGATGCGCGGACGCAGTGCAGCCAGCTTGGCCACCCCTTCGCGCATAAAGTCCCCGCGCCGGAAAACGCCGAAGTGGTTTTGCATAATCGTCTGTAACTCTTTGCGCAGCGCGGCCGTACCCTCGCCGTCGCGATTCCCGTTGATGCGGTTCAGCCCACTCATGGCCTGGTCTATATCTGTAGCGGACGCGTCGCGCATTTCTACACCCTCGCGCAACGATTTTTCGATAAACAGCCCCGAAGAGCGGCCAAACACCACCAGATCCAGCAATGAATTGCCACCCAGACGATTCGCGCCATGCACGGACACGCAGGCCACTTCGCCACAGGCATAAAACCCTTCGATAACCTTGTCCTCGCCATTGCTCCCGCGGGTTAGCGCCTGCCCATGAATATTGGTGGGAATGCCCCCCATCATGTAATGGCAGGTGGGCACCACGGGTACCGGATCGTGTACCGGGTCCACGTGGGCGAACGTTTTGGACAATTCGCAAATGCCTGGCAGTCGACTTTGCAGCACTTCTTCGCCGAGATGATCAAGCTTCAGCAGCACATGATCGCCATCCGGGCCACAGCCGCGTCCGGCGAGAATTTCGAGCACCATGGACCGTGCCACCACATCGCGCCCGGCGAGATCCTTGGCATTAGGGGCGTAGCGTTCCATAAACCGCTCGCCGTCCTTGTTGATTAAATAACCACCTTCGCCGCGGCAACCCTCCGTCACCAGCACCCCTGCGCCAGCGATGCCGGTGGGGTGAAACTGCCACATTTCTATGTCCTGCACCGGATAGCCGGCGCGCAGCGCCATACCCACCCCGTCGCCGGTATTGATATGCGCGTTAGTGGTGGAAGCATAAATACGTCCGGCGCCGCCGGTTGCCAGCACCGTCGCCCGGGATTTGACGTACACGGTTTCCCCGGTTTCGATATTGATGGCAATCACACCCACCACCGCATCATTCTGGTTTTTGACCAGATCTACGGCAAACCATTCGTTGAGAAAAACCGTTTTATTTTTCAGATTACTTTGATACAGGGTGTGCAACAGCGCATGGCCGGTGCGATCCGCGGCGGCGCAGGTGCGCGCGGCCTGACCGCCACGCCCAAAATCCTTGGACTGACCACCAAATGGCCGCTGGTAGATACGGCCTTCCTCGGTACGTGAAAACGGCAACCCCATGTGCTCCAGCTCAAACACCGCTTCGGGGCCGACAGAACACATATACTCGATTGCTTCCTGATCGCCGATGTAATCGGAACCCTTGACCGTGTCGTACATGTGCCACTGCCACTGGTCCTGCGGATCGCTGCTGGCTATCGCGCAGGTAATTCCACCCTGCGCCGACACCGTGTGCGAGCGCGTGGGGAACACCTTGGAGATCACCGCGGTCTTGTAACCGGACTGCGCCAGCTGCAACGCAGCACGCATTCCCGCACCACCACCGCCGACAATTACGCCATCGAACGTGATGGTTCGCATATTCGCCATGACTTCAAATCCCCCAGAGAATATCTACGGCCCAACCCACGTAGGTAATGATGACGGCAATCACGCCAAATTGGAGAGCGATACGCAGTGCCGTGGCCTTCGGGCCCAGCAGACGTACCGTGACATAATCAGTCAACACCGCCCACATGCCGATCCAGGCATGGGCGGCAAAGGATAGAATGGTCATGACACTGAGCAGGCGCACCCAGAAACAACGGTGCAACTCGACCCACTCGGCGTGGGTAAGCCCCGGGTGCGCAAGCAGATAACCGACAATAAAGACCAGATAAATCGTGATGACGACACCGCTGATGCGCTGCACCAGCCAATCGGCGAGACCGCTACGACCGAAACTGGTGACATTGGTTACAGCCATATCCATACTCCCGCCAACAGGATCAACAACGCGGCAGCCACCAGCACCAGGCGTGCACCGAGCACTCCACCTTCAAGACTTTCGCCAACGCCGAAATCCATAATCATATGGCGAATACCCGCGACCAGATGATAGGCCACCGCCGCCAGCATGCCCCACAGCAGCAATTGCAGCCAGGGGTTGGCCAACCCCGCGCGAATGGACGCGAAACCCTCGGCGGAGGAAAGACTGACATCGAGCATCCACAGCAGCAGCCCGGTGACGATCAACAGGGCCACGCCGGAGACGCGATGCAAAATAGATACGTAAGCGGTAATCGGTAGTTGAAAGGTGCCGATATCCAGATTAACAGGCCGTTTTTTGTTCACAGTGGGCGATACCTCTAGACCCTGTTTTAGCAGCAAATTAGGTTGTCCGATTGCTGAAAATATCCGGGCATGCCGGCATCGGAACCGCGGATTTGAACGGCGAGCATTATAGGTGCATTAAATACCAAATACAATTCATCGACCCCCGCCGGGCCGCCCAAGTCGCGGGGAATTTGTCTCCTCTGGCTGGAGCTTGCGCGCCACCGTCAACGCACCATATATGTGCATAACACCATATTCCCCCGAGGCAGCGCTGACCGCACGGAGGGCGGCAGCGAGCCCAAAACCGGGGGGATTTTTTAAGCGGCAAAAAATTGACAAACATGCCCACCGGGCTATAGTCTGCGGCCTCTGTATTTGTAACTTCAGCGTGATCAAAACCCTTGTAGTGAACAGTAGACGCGGCCACCGATTATGGTGGACAGCGAGAGCCAGGAGAATGTAGTGACCGACAGAAAAGCGACACTCAATATACCAGGGCGCGACCTCCCGATTGAATTACCCATGTATTCCGGCACCCTGGGACAGGACGTGATCGAAGTGAGCGGACTGACCGCAGAAGGTTATTTCACCTACGACCCCGGTTTTGCCGCCACCGCCGCCTGCGATTCAAAAATCACCTATATTGATGGCGACCAGGGTATTTTGCTGCACCGCGGCTATCCCATTGAACAACTCGCTGACCACTCGGATTATCTGGAAGTGGCGTACCTGTTGCTCAACGGCGAATTGCCCCGCACCGCGCAAAAAAGTGAATTTGAAAAGATCGTGCGCGAACACACCATGGTTAACCGCTCCATTGAACAGTTCATGTCGGGCTTTCGCTACGATGCCCACCCCATGGCAATTATGTGCGGCGTGGTGGGCGCCATGTCGTCGTTTTATCACGACTCCATGGATATCAATAACGCCACCCATCGCATGATCACCGCGCACCGCCTGATCGCCAAAATGCCCACCCTCGCCGCCATGTGCCACAAACACTTTGTTGGGCAACCCTACATGTACCCGGATAACAGCCTCGGTTACGCGGAAAACTTTTTGCACATGATGTTTGGCACGCCCTGCGACACCAAACCAGTGAGCCCCGTGCTGGCAAAAGCCATGGATAAAATTTTCCTGTTGCATGCCGACCACGAGCAAAACGCTTCCACCTCCACCGTGCGCATGGCCGGCTCTTCCGGCGCCAATCCGTTCTCCTGTATCGCGGCCGGCATTGCGGCACTGTGGGGACCCGCCCACGGCGGCGCCAATCAGGCAGTACTGGAAATGTTGCAGGAAATTGGCGACGTCAAGAACATCGACAAATTTATCGCCCGCGCCAAGGACAAGGACGACTCCTATCGGCTGATGGGTTTTGGACACCGGGTGTATAAAAATTTCGACCCGCGGGCGACCGTTATGAAACAAACCTGCGACGAAGTACTGGCGGAACTGGGCATTAACGACCCACTGTTGGCGATCGCCAAGCGCCTCGAGGAAATCACCTTGCAGGACGATTACTTTGTGTCGAAAAAACTGTATCCCAATGTGGATTTTTATTCCGGCATTATTATGAAAGCGATCGGCATACCCACGGAAATGTTCACCGTGATATTCGCCACTGGCCGCACCGTTGGCTGGATTGCGCACTGGAATGAAATGATCAGCAACCCTTATCGCATCGGCCGCCCCCGGCAACTGTACAGCGGTTACCAGGCGCGGGACTTCGTTCCGATCGATCAACGCTAACGTCCCGCTCCAAATCCAAACCGGCCGCCCCTGCAGCGGCCTTTTTTTTGCGCGCACCAGACCCGGCGAATCGGACCCTATATGCAAGTGGATTTTACCGGTCAAAACCGGTAACTTATCCAACGACACGCAGGGAGTGCAGCACTAACCAATGATAATATTTGCGGCGGACACCCATCGCGGGCGCGTTCGGGAATATAACGAAGACTGCTATTTCGCCGACCCGGACAGCGGACTGTGGTTGGTGGCAGACGGTGTGGGCGGGCATACCGACGGCGAATTGGCCAGCGCTATCACCAGCGAAGTTACCGCGGACACCTTTCGACGTACCGGCGATCTGGTGGGGGCGATACGGGCCGCCCATACGGCAGTGGTTGCCGCCATCGCGGAGCGCAACGGCGCCTCCAATATGGGTTCCACCATCGTGGCCGTTGCGTTAAAAGGCATGGATTATCATGTTGCCTGGGTCGGGGACAGCAGGGCCTATCTATTCAATGGCGATCTGAGGTTATTGACCCGCGACCATTCCTACGTCGAAGCCTTAATCGACAAAGGGGCGATTACTGCACAGGAAGCGTTGCACCACCCCAAACGCAATGTCATCACCCAGTGTATCGGCATCACTGCTCAAGCAGGCCTCAAAGTGGATAGCGTGTCGGGCACGCTGAACCCCGGGGAGCGTATATTGTTGTGCAGTGACGGACTGAATGACGAACTGAGTCCGGCACAACTCGCCGCCCTACTGGCGCGCTCCGATGTGCCCGACCAGCAGGTGGCCGAGCTAATGCAGGCCGCGCTCGATGCCGGTGGGCGGGACAATATCACGGCATTAATCGTCGTCGCCCCGCAAGATACGGCGCAGAGCAAGGAGCACGCCAGCGGCCCCCCAGAGCGTACCGCCGTATCTTCAGCCCCGCTGTCGAAAGTAGATATGACCATTGTGCAAACCACGCCGGAGTTCGACACTCGGCAAACGGGTTTACTCGCGACGCACCGGGGCAAAATCGCGCTGGCTACGGGCATCATGGTGGCCGCGATGGTGGTGGCGGCCCTGCTATGGGCGGGGTAAAAGCAGCCGTAGTTAAGCGCCACCCGCCGTCATCACGGTCTTTTTGGTTATAACGCTAAACAGGGACATTTAACCATGGAAAAAATTGGAACCCGAGTTGGTCGCTACGAAATCGTTGATTTTATTGGATCGGGTGCGATGGCCGACGTGTATCGCACCCACGATCCGGAAATTAACCGATCTGCGGCATTGAAAGTTCTGAAAAAAGATCATCTGGTGGATCAGGAGTATCTCAATCGGTTCCTGAAGGAAGCCAAGGCGGCTGGTGCCCTCACCCACCCGAATATCGTCACCGTTTACGACGTGGGCAAAATTGACGATAGCCCCTACATCATGATGGAGCTCCTGGAAGGATGCACCCTCACCGAGTTTTTGCAGAACAACAATAAACTATCGATTAAAATGCTGATTAGCATTT
>JAYODD010000004.1:67509-78747 GCA_038106145.1 Gammaproteobacteria bacterium
GCCCACCACCAGGGAGTGGTGCATCGCGACATCAAGCCCGACAACATAATTTTCCACGAACAACAGGGCACGGTAAAAATAGCAGACTTTGGGATAGCCCGCCTCGGGGATGCGGAAGCCAGGGAAAAAACTCAGGCCGGCATGATTCTCGGCACGCCCCGATACATGTCCCCCGAACAAGCCAAAGGCGAGGCTATCGACGGCCGTTCCGATCTGTTTTCCCTCGGCGTTATTCTGTATGAGCTTCTGACCGGACACAAAGCATTCGACGCAGAATCCATCCCAACCTTGATCATGCAGATCATTCAGAAAAATCCGCCCCCCATTCGCCAGTACTATCCGGATGCGCCCGCGGGACTGCAAAGTATCATCACCAGACTGTTACAGAAAAAACCGGAAAAGCGTTTTCAAAGTGGCGCCGAGCTGTACGATGCGCTGGAAAAAGAGCTGCGAGTCCTGCAAGACGATGACGACGCAAAAGATTACCTGCCTATGCAGGTAAAGTGGACAGCGCTGATGGGCGGCGTGGTCGCGCTGATTATGATCGTCAGTGTGCTGGTCGTGTTTCGCGTGCAATCCCAGGTACTGGCCGACCAGGTGATCGACGGTGGCGTTGCCCTGGCAAAATTTATCGCCGCCGAGAGTGCGGTACCAGTACTCGGGGAGGACTGGATTGGTCTCGAATCCCTGATCGAGGAAGCGGAAAAACGGCAGACGTTTGCCTACATGACGGTGATCGACCACGACTCCATCGTGCGTATTGCAACCGACAAAACCCTGTTGGAACAGCCCTGGAACCCGCCACCTAACCGGGAAATCGTCGCCACCCAGGACGATATCGTAATCGCCACGGTGTTAACTGCCACGGGTGAAAACGTATTTACTTTTACCACGCCGATTTTGTTTAACGACGTTATTATTGGCAAAATTAATGTTGGCATCAGTCAAAACCGCCTCGAGGAAGTAAAGTCCGTTACCAAACGCATCATGACCTCGCTCGCCCTTACCGTAATTTTGGCGGTTCTGGTGATTTTGTATTTTTTCAATAAACTAGTCGCAAAAAACTTGCAGGTCATTCAGCGCACCATTCAGGACTTCGCATCCGGCAACCACAATATACGTATCTCCCGACCCTGGAAGAATGAATTTGGCGCGGTGGCGTCCGCGTTCAACGCGATGGCAGACGCCATCCACCATAGCGATGATGACCAGATTGTGCAGGAACGGGAAGATTCTGCCGCGGCGTCAGGCGCGATTGGGCAACCAGAAGCGCCGTCGCCCAGCACCTCCGTGCCCGAGGACACCACCACGTCGAGCGGTGATTACACCATTATAGATACCCGCATTAATGATCCGGATTGAGCGTTTACTGCTGATTTTACTCTTCCTCGGAGGCGTGCTTACCCCGTCGGCTCTGGGTTTTTCCTTTACCGAGCGCCTGACGACAAACAGCGAAATCGCCCGCGACCCGTCCTTTGCCATTGTACGCCTGGGGAGCGGCGAAACCGTCGAAGACATCGCTCAGCGTTATCTGGGCGCTCGCAACCAGGCCTGGCAAATATACGAACTCAATGGCTATCCGTCCCCCCACGACAACCCGCCGACGGGGAATCATGCCACCGTGAAGATGGGCAGCCTGTTGGCAGTGCCCCTCAAACCGGTAAATGCGGCGGGAGTTTTTGCCGATGGTTATCGCGGAATTCCGATCCTGTGCTACCACCAGTTCTCCCCGGGCGCCAAGGCCCGCAATCAGCTGGCGGTGGCGGCACGGGTATTTGAGGAACAACTTGCCTATTTGACGGGCAATGGTTATCAGGTCATACCCCTCGCGGAACTCGATGCCATCCTCTCACGTAAACTACCGGTGCCCGAAAAAACCGTGGTGCTGACCATCGACGACGGCTATCGCTCGATCTATACCATCGCCTACCCCTTACTCAAGAAATACAACATTCCGGCAACGGTTTTTCTATATACCGATTTTGTCGGCGGCAGCGCCGCGCTGAGCTGGCAGCAATTACGGGAAATGCAGGACAGTGGTCTGATCGATGTGCAATCCCACACCAGAACTCACGCCAGTCTCGCGCTCACCAGCAACGACACGAATCAAAGCCAATACCGGACCAGAGTGCGGGACGAAATTCGCCAGGCTGAAAAAATGCTGGAACAACACCTGGGGAAGAAACCCCGCTACCTGTCCTATCCCTACGGCGATAGCAGTGACTACACCATCGGTGTCCTCAGGCAATCGGGATACGCTCTGGCTATGACCGTCGAACGGGGTGCGAATCCGGGTTTTGCGGACCCCTACCTGCTGCGCCGCACCATGGTGTACAACAATCACACCCTCGACGATTTCAAAAAAATTGTGCACGGCTACGTGGCTAAAGATCTGCCATGAACCACCGCCTCAGGGTTTGTGCGCCTATCATTATCGTAATGCTGCTGCTACCAGCCTGCGTCAGCCCGCCGCCTGGAGAAACCACCGAACACTATATTGGCGCGCGAAAAAATTCAGCCCGGCAACTGGCACAACAGGAGCAGTATGCGGCCGCACTCGACCAGTGGCGTATCGTACAGATCCTCGCGCCCCACGATAATGAAGCGATTCAGACCATCACCGCTCTGAGCAGTCAAATCGCCCAGCAAAGTCAACGACATTATGCCCGTGGTCTATCCCAGTTCGAGCGTGGAGATCTACGCGGCGCGGAATTAAATTTTTTGAAAGTACTTGCGCTCCAGCCCAATCACCAGGACGCTTTTGCTTACCTGCAAAAAATAAATTCCGCCCGCATGCGCGCTGCACAACGCAACAAAACCGCCAGTGAAGCAAAACGCTATGCGCCGCCTGTTGACGTGCATGGGTCACACCAAACATTAAGCTTTGCCGTGGCCGAAGAACTGGTACGAGAAAAAAAGTACCGGGCCTTGAGCACCCTGGTGGGCAGCACGGATATCGACAGCATTGAACGCAACCTACTCCCACTGCTATACGAAGCGGATATTAATTTGGCCGCGCAATACAGAGCCGACCGGAATCGCGCCAACGCCAGCAGGCATCTCGAGCGAGCACTGCGAAATACCGCCGCACAAAAACCTGATCCACGTCTGTCAAACCTGAAAAAACACCTGGCAAATGACAATTATCTGTATGCCCGAGAACTGCTGAATAAGGATATTGATCGCGCCGTCGCGGCGTTGGAACGCGCCGTGCGTTTTGATCCTGAGCATAGCAAGGCGCGAATACTACTTGCCCAGGCCAGTCGGATGCAGAGCAATCTGAAAAAAATAGAAAAGCGCGGATCGTTGCGGTAGGAAATGCAGGTTAAACGGAAAATTAATTTTTTTCGATCACCGTAGTTTGATTCAACAACGCTTCGTTGCGCACCTGAGACGAATATTCCTTAACGCGAAACACCACGTCTTTAAAACTCAATTCGTCACCGTGGTGTAAAATTCTGGGACCATCGATGCGCTTTCCGTTGACATAGGTCCCGTTAGAGGAGCCCAGATCCTCGACGGACAACACGTCATCCACCACCTGTAAACGGGCGTGATGACGAGAAATATGGGAACGCAGCAAGGTAATCTCACACTCAATCGCGCGCCCCAGGGTCAGTGGTTGCGCAACATTGTATTCCAGCCCCTCCACCGGGCCGGACTCGGCGTAAATAAACCAGCCGTGTTCCCCGGGGAGTTCCTTTTTTTTTGTCAACGAAGCCCGTCGATCACTGCGCGGAGCTATATTGTTGAGTGCCCTGCGTTCGGTAAACGGTGCAACACGAATAAAACCGCTTGCGGTCAGTTTATAAAACCACGATATCGTCAACACGACGGGTAAAAACAGAATAAAAATGCCCAGCAGCCAGTAAAAATAGTCTGATTCCACACCCAAAATTGGAAAGGCAATAGAGCCAAGCTGTAAAATAATCCAGCAGGAAACCGCGTACAGCACGAAGGTATTAATCACCTTTCTGCGTCGTAACTCGCCATAAATAACGCTTAATTTATTCATCGATTAGCGTAGCCCATATTCCCTACAGCGCCACCTCTGAAAACCATCTACGCAGCTAGTCGTTACACAAAGTTCGTAGCCGTTGTTATGCACACGGCTATTGCAAATTGGACAATTTGCTTTTCAATTCCAGGGCCTGCAATCGGTAGGAAATGGCGTACTGGTGATCGGGATCAATGGCCAGTACCTTGTCCCACAGCGCAATCGCCTCATCCAGAGCCTGACGACGGAACGCCATCGACGCCTGTTTATGGTATTCGTCGGCAAGTTCGGTCTTCAAACTCTGCTGCAACTGGCTGGCCGCCGCATTGCTGCTGTCGAGTTGCACGCTGCGCTGCGCGGCGGTGTACGCACCCATGCTGTTTCCCGCTGCTCTGTGCATTTTCGCCGCTTGTAAAAACTGCGCGGACGCCAGTTTTGGACTGGTCGCAGCCAGTTTTTCCCCACTGCCGCTGTAGGCTTGCACCGCCAATGCGAGTTCTCCAGCGCTAACCGGCGGTTTTGCCATGGCTTCGATGGTCGTTACCGCGCCCTGGAAATTATTCTGGGCCACCAATGACTTGACCGTCGCCCAGTTATGTAGCGCCGCCGTGGCTACCTGCGGCGTCGCGGTCAGCGACTCGGGATGCCCATCTGTCTCGCCTGCCTCTGCCCGTTTTTGCCGGGCCAGACGTGCGCTTTCGGTCAGGGGAATGCTGACGATCTGCCCGACCTTTAAATCCTTGGGCCGCGCAATGGCATTGTATTTTGCCAGCCCGTAAAACTGGTAATAGGTGCCGAGGTATTTTTGCGCCAGAGTGGACAGCGAGTCTCCGGGGGTCAACCGCACATTGAAGGACTCGGTCGGGTAATACTCGTGGGAGGGCAGATCGATCTGACGCAACAGATCCCGCGCCACTTTGCTGTCGGGTCTTTCGACGAGATAGGCTTCCAGTTCGACCCGCGCCACGGCAACCTCACCCAGTTCCAGTTGGCTGATCACCTTGCGCAGGCGGTCATCGGCGGACAAACCCGGCTCCGCGACCAGTTCAGCCTGAGCCTGAGACGGCGTCTGTGCCTGCTCGGATACCGCCGTCTGTTTGGCGGTTTGACAGCCGGCCAACAGCAACGCGAGAAGAGCAACAAACCACCCTGTTCCGTTCATAGTTCTTATCATAATCCTTGCCATGTCAGCGGACCACCCTGTCATCCTTTTAACCATTTAGCAATATCCATGCTAGCAATATCCATACCGGCAACCAGGCGCCCTGCAAACTATGCGCTCATCCAGTGATCCCGGCAGGCCGATTCCAGCCCGTCAGGTTATCTGAAACGGGCTCGCAAACACCGTTATCGGGGCGCTTCATTAAATAGCCATTTTGGGCATTAATCAAGATGTTCCAGCGGCGGGTTGGCGTTGGATGGGCAGCCCCGAAAAGGTGCACGCCGAAGCATTCGAAGGTTAGTGAGCCCCGCCACGGGGCAAAAAAAGAATTAAAGATTATCTGATTCCGAAATTTGTTGGCGGCTCGTCGGCAAACCTGTCAGCGATCCAAGCGCCGCGGCGAGACAGTCCGCCCACAAAAAAAGCCTTCCCGTCACCCGGGAAGGCTTTTTAATTGGTGGAGCTAAGCGGGATCGAACCGCTGACCTCAACACTGCCAGTGTTGCGCTCTCCCAGCTGAGCTATAGCCCCAAATAAGGCTGCGCATTGTAGGCACGCCCCCTGCGACTGTCAAGATTGCTCGCCCGCCCCTTCCTCGGTGACGCCGCACAGTTCGGCATAGGTTTTCTGCCAGTTTTTCAACTGCTTTTTGGACGGACCACCCACCACCGTCAGCGCGTGGCGCAAGCGCGCGCGGGTCATATCCGGCCCCAGCAAAGCCATCGAGTCAAACAGCGGCGGCGCCGATGGTTGCCCGGCGATAGCGATAAACAACGGCGCCAGAAAATCCTTCAATTTTATTTCCATGCCCGTCGCCAGGGCGGCCAGTTCGCCATAAATACCGTCCCGCTGCCAGTCCCGCAATGCCTCCAGGCGCCACAGGCTGAACTGCAATACCTGCTGCACGGTTTCGTCAGCCAGTTTTTTATGGGCAAACAGTTCCGCGGATAGCACCGGCATGCCAGACAATAAAAATCCGGCCAGCGGCGCCACATCGGTAAATTTTTCAACCCGCTCCTTGAGCAGGGGTACAAACCGTTGCAGGTGTGCGCGATTGATCGCCCAGGTCGCCATGCGTTCGGCAAATTGCAAGTCGTCTAGCTCCTCGCGAATCCAGCGCCCGTTCAGCCAGTCGAGTTTTTCCGTGTCGAATACCGGTCCACCCAGACTGACCTTGCCAATATCGAACTGCTCCACCATTTGCGGGAGACTGAATTTCTCCTCTTCGTCGGGCATCGACCAGCCCATGCGCCCCAAATAATTGAGCAGCGCTTCCGGAAGATAACCCATGGCGCGGTAATAGGTAATGCTGGTGGGATTTTTGCGTTTGCTGAGCTTACTTTTATCCGGATTGCGCAGCAGCGGCATATGGCACATCACCGGCATTTCCCACCCGAAATACTGGTACAACAACTGGTGTTTGGGGGTCGAGTTGATCCATTCCTCGCCGCGAATCACATGACTGATCGCCATTAAATGATCGTCCACCACATTGGCCAGATGATAGGTTGGCATGCCGTCTGCCTTGACCAGCACCTGCATGTCCACCTGCTGCCAGGGTATTTCCACGGCGCCGCGCAGCAGATCGTCGAACTGGCACACGCCGTCCTCGGGCACTTTCATGCGAATGACATGGGGTTCGCCGGCTGCGAGCCGGCGCTGCACTTCGGCGGCGGACAACAGCAGCCCGCGCCCGTCGTATTTTGGCGTTGCCCCGCGGGCTGTCTGTTCCCGGCGCATCTCGTCGAGCTCTTCGGGCGTGGCAAAACAATAAAACGCGTGGCCTTTGTCCAGCAACAGCTGCGCGTGCTGAGCGTAAATCTCACCCCGCTCGCTTTGTCGGTAGGGTCCGTGGGGGCCGCCCACGTCCGGCCCCTCGTCCCACTCTAGACCGAGCCAACGCAGCGAATCCAGAATCATCTGTTCCGATTCGCGGGTACTGCGCACGCGATCCGTATCTTCGATACGCAACAGGAACTGACCGTTCTGCCGACGGGCGAAACACAGGTTAAATAACGCGATATAGGCGGTGCCGACGTGCGGGTCCCCGGTGGGAGACGGCGCGATGCGGGTGCGTACGGTCATAGCAACAATCCGGATACGGCGGGAATGAGCCGGATATTATACGGGCATCACACCTGTCCGGGTAAAGACTCGGGCTTGCCGAGCAGGTAGCCCTGGGCCGCGTCGATACTCATGCGCGACAGCACCTGCCATTCGGCCTCCTGTTCCACCCCTTCCACAATCAGCATTACCTCGCGACTGTGGGCCAGTTGCGCCAGCGACTTTACGTAGAACTGATTGTCTTTGCTGTCCTGAATATTCTGCACGAAACTGCGGTGCACCTTCAGGTAACGCAGCGGCAGGCTGCTTAGATAACCGAACGCGGCGGACTCCAATCCAAAGCGGTCGATGGCCAGACCGGCGGAGAACTTGTGCAGTATCGTTTGAAAGTTGCGGATATCCTGCTCCTCAATATGCAAAATATGTTCGGAAACCTCGAATACCAATTTTTTTGCGAGCGCTTTATGTTCCTTTAAAAACCCTTTTAGCCATTCAGTAAAGGCACTCGAGGTAATCGACGACGCGCACAAATTAACGCCGTAGAAAGCATACTGTTCACCGCCCTGCTCGGCGAGAGTTTCCAGTATCAACTGATCCAGCTCGGGGGCGCGACCAAAGCGTTCCGCCAGGGGCAGGACAATCCCCGCGGACAGCAGATTGCCATCCTGATCCCGAAAACGGGTAAACACCTCGCAGCCAATCAGGTCCTTGTCCGGGGTGGACACCACGCTCTGATAATGCAGCACCAGCGCCCGATCGCGAATTACCTGGGCAATAAAATCCTTCCATTCCACCGCGGGTTGCGCCACCAGCGGCACGTCGCCAGCCTTCAGCTCGGCAAACTGACACCATTTGTTCTGCCCATCGCTTGCGGCGTGGCGCAGCGCCATATCCGCTTCGCTTAACAACTCCGGCCCATTCACCACGTGCTGGGTGTAGGTAAAACCCATATTGACCGTGAGGGGTTCCTGATCTTTTAACGACCATTCGAGGATTTGCACATTCTGAAAAACATCTTCCGCCAGGGCAATGCCCTCCTCCTGGGTGACGTCCGGCACAAACAGGCAAAACTCCGGTCCCTGGCGACGAGCGACCACCGCCCGTGGAAATTGTCCCAGGCCCTGTTTGAGTTTAGCGCCGAAACTTTTCAGTATCTCGTTGCCTTCCCGGCGGCCCGCCAGTTCGTTGACCCGCGCAAATTCGGCGATTGAAAAAATCATTAGTGCGCCACTGTGATCGCCACTCTCCGCCCCCACAAAACTGTTCAACTGCGCGTCAAAATCGGCCCGATTCGACAACCCCGTCACCGCGTCCCGATAGGACTGCACCCGCAGATGGGAAATTAAATCCATCTGTTCATCAAAGACCGTATGCAGCTTGTTGGACATTCTGTTCATGGCCTCCACCACCCGGTGCAACTCCCGGGTGTTGGGCAGGGTTTCCTGGACCACAAACTTTTGTTCGCGAATCGCGTTGGCCTGTTCCTCGACGCGCCGCAACGGCGCCAGCAGCCAGTTCAACGCCAGGTAAGCAATACCGCTCACCACCACCGAGATCAGCGCAAACCACGCCAACTGTTCCACCACCACCTGCCAAAGCTGCCGATAGGCCTGCCCCGGATGGCTCACCACCGCCACTTCCCCGAGCCGCGCCCACCCCGCAGCCACTTCCGCCTTACCCTCCGGTGAGGGTAAATCCATAAAGCTTACAAACCAGTCGGGCACCCCTTCGATAGCCACCGCAAAGGTGCGGTCGATGACCACCTTGTCATCCAGATCGCGAAAGTAAATACGCTGGTAGAAACCACTGTCGGAAATCGCATTAAACAGGGTTTCCAGGGACGCAATATCTTTCTCCTGCGCCGCCTGGGTCATCGAGAGTCCCAACGACGTGGCGGTATCCTGGGCGTGTACCGCCATTTGCTGCTGCACCAGGGTGCGGGCGTTGAACATGCTGACCACCACGTTGCCCGCGTAGAGCAATAGCAGTAGTCCCAGGATGGCTAGAATCAGTTGGCGGAATAACGTCACAGGGCAATCCTTTACATTATTGGTGTAGTGAGCGTGGCGATTGCGCGCTGCGTGCCGGATCGCCCGTGCAGCGTTGAGTCTAATCTAAACCACTGAACTTGCCAATTGAGCAGTAGATCACACTCTTCATCCGAACATAGTGAAATAGGTATATCTGATAATGCTATGATTTCTGTGGAAATTTACGGCAATCGGAGCGGAGCGCCCAGTGGCGATAAAACGCGGGCTAACAAGGTCTCTCCCAGTGCGCACAGCCATGTTGTGCGCATTGCTGGCCGTGGCTGTCGCCAGCGCCGACCACACCGGTTTCAGCGAAACCCTGCTGGCCAAAATCAACAGCAAATACGGCTACAGCGCCGAGCAGCGCATCCGTCGCTGGCAGGACATGATTCACGAAAACCGCGACCTGCCGGACCGGGTAAAGCTGGAGCTGGTCAACGATTTTTTCAACGGCGCCATGTTTGTCAACGATCTCGCCCTGTGGAACAAACGGGATTACTGGGCCACGCCCCTGGAATTCCTCGCCTACGACGCCGGCGACTGCGAGGACTTTTCCATCGCCAAATACTTTACCCTGCGGGAAATGGGTATCGACACCCGCAAGCTGCGCATCACCTACGTCAAGGCCCTGACCCTCAACCAGGCGCATATGGTACTGGCTTACTACGAGACGCCCTCCTCGGTACCGATCATTCTCGACAATATCAACAAAAACATTCGCCCTGCCACCGAGCGCAGCGATCTGCAACCGGTATACAGCTTTAACGCTGACGACCTGTGGCTCGCCCGCTCCCGTAACGAACAGCTCAAGGCGGGTAAATCCAGCCAGATCAACCTGTGGAACAACCTCAACGAACGCATGGCAAAAGAACTGCTCTGACCCGCCCCCCGTTTTGCGCCCACCCCGGTCCGCCCAACCCTGTTTATTCAAGCCCCGGCACCTGCTAATGCGCGCCTGTACAAGCGCCGCGATATGGGTAAAACTTTCCGCTCGTCGGCACTCTTAACAACAAAACCTACAGGAACTCGTTATGGCCCGGATCGCCACAGCCTCCACCGCCCGGCATTTACCCGCCACCTTACTCGCCCTGGCTCGGCTGCTGGCTGGCTGCGCCGGCGGGCCAGCCACCGCACCGCCCCCCGTGGTAGCGGACGACCCCTACGCCCAACTGATTGCCCAGGTGGAGGCGCAACACGGCCCCATCGCGGCCGCCCGGGTGCGCTACTGGTTCAAATTGATTGAACAGGGCAAAACCGAGGACGATCGGGCGCGACTGCTACTGGCCAACAATTTTTTCAACGACGCCAAATTTGTCACCGACGAAGAGGTCTGGCAGCAGAGCGATTACTGGGCCACGCCCCTGGAGTTTTTAATTAAAGACGCTGGCGACTGCGAGGATTTTTCCATCGCCAAATACGTGACCCTCGACCGCATGGGGCTGGACCCGGAAAAAATGCGCATCACCTACGTCAAGGCCCTGACCCTGGAGCAACCCCATATGGTGCTCGCCTACTACAGCACCCCGGCGGGGGAACCGCTGATTCTGGACAATATCAACCCGCAAATTTTGCGCGCCGGGCAGCGTCAGGATTTAATCCCCGTGTACAGCTTTAATGGCCGCACCCTGTGGCTGGCCCGCTCCCGCAACGAGCAGGTACCCGCAGGCGACGCGCAACAACTGGGGCTGTGGCAGAAACTTATGCAACGTATGCAGCAGGAAATGCCGCCCGCGAACCCTTGAAGCGGGCATTAACAAGCGTCAGCGCAAAGCACCGAGGCGCTGGATATCCATATCCTCAGTGCGCCTGACTGTGTCCAATGGTCCAGCTTGGTATCCCGGTCGCTGAGTTTAGAGATAACCGGAAGGGAGAGAACGACCTGTCTTACAGATCGCTTCGCATAAAACTCATATAGTCACATCCCGCACCGCTTGAGGGTGTTTACGAGCCACCCTGATCAGGGTAATTGCCGCACTGTCGGGTTT
>JAYODD010000004.1:78757-83605 GCA_038106145.1 Gammaproteobacteria bacterium
CGCCTGCCTTGCTCCCAATCCCTGACAGTAGATATTGGAACGTCCAGTAGTTGCGCAAACGTTTCTTGCGTTTTTTGCAAGTCTTTGCGTGTCTGAATCACGAGCAGCTGCTCTGGGCTCCACGTTTTAGCTGGAACGCCATTCTTTATAGAGCGCACCTGGTCGAGTAACTCCTGACCCGCTTTACTCATTACCCTGGCCATCTATAGCCTCCTTGATACGTTTTAACTCGTGCGCCGGTATATTCTCTTTCTCGTTTTTCGCATACATTTTCAGGAGCCATATCTGCTGGGATTTTGTCTGGTAAAAGTAAATAACCCGCACACCGCCCCGCTTACCGGAACCCTCCCTGGACCATCTGATTTTGCGGATACCGCCGGATCCAGGCACCACGGCGCCGGCAAGACGGTTACCCGCGATATGGCTGACAAAATCCTCGTGGTCCTGTTCGCTCCATACAGAAGCCGCCCGAGCCGAAAACATCGGCGTTTCGACAACAGTTTTCAGATCAAGGTTATACGGCATTGCCGTATTTTGTCAACGAGCTTAACGCGTTAGTTGGCATCCCTTCCTTCCTATTTGCGCTTTTTGAAAACCTCTTTATGTCAGGTGTCAACTTCCATTATAGTCCTCCAGAGGCGGCGTCAGCTCGACGCGGCGAAGTGGCTACGGCTTAAATAAACCGTCAGGCCGCATCCAATCGCAATTTGCCAACCCGCTTTAGATTGACGTGTTGGCGCGCCCGCCAAAGATCGTGGGTATCCTGCATGGCCAACCAGCTCTCCGGGGAACGACCTATCGCCTTGGACAGCCGTAGCGCCATTTCCGGAGTAATCCGGCTAGTGCCCCTAAGAATACGGCTAAGTGTGGAGGCGGCCACATCCAGCTTGACCGCAAGCTCTCGGCCGCTAATACCGTTTGGCTCAAGGTAAATATCGGTAATGAACTCACCAGGGTGTGGCGGGTTGTGCATAGTCATCAGTGATAATCCTCGTAGTCCAGAATGTAGCCGTTCCCGTCCCGGAATTCGAATGTTACACGCCAGTTGCCATTCACCGTTATGGACCAGCGTCCGCGCATTTCACCTTTGAGCGGGTGCAAGCGCAAGCCCGGGATATCCATATCCTCGATGCGCTGGGCCGTGTCCAGGGCGGCCAACAACATTCGGAGCCGTTTGGCATGACTGGCCTGGACACCCGAGGCGTTACCCGTTTCAAACAAACGCCGCAATCCTTTGTGCCGGAACGATTTAATCACGACACAACCATACCATGTTGCGCAACACGCAACAAGAACCCTGACGCTTCACTTACCATCACCTCCCTGTGCAATTAAGTTGGCAGACACTCCCTAACCAAAATTCGGCAATACCTGGTAAATAGCCATCAATAAAAAGCTGCGACAACTCTACATAGCGGTGGCAGCGTTAGAGAACACAAAAAAAAAGCCGCCCGAAGGCGGCGAATTTTTTAGCGGTTCAGGCCCTGTATCAGCAACCTGGCGCCAGCGTTACACTATATCAGTCACCAGATTACCGCCCGTCAGCAAGGTTTGGATAATCGCCGTCTGGTCTACTGCACCAGTAACCAGATCAACCCCTTGCAGAACAATCGTCTGATCCGGTGTGCCAAAACTACCACCTCCGTCCACATCGATTTTGATAATCGTGTCGCCGCTCGACTCGCTGAAATTCAGGAAGTTGGTAAGGTTTGACGCCGTACCGGTTTCACCCACCAATAGGGCTGCAAGGTCCAGCACATCCCCTTCCGCAGGATTGTAGACACCACCACCGCCCTGATTAAAATCGGTAATAGTATCTACGCCGGTTTCATTTAATAACCATTTGAACGTATCGGCACCGAGGCCACCGGTAAGGGTGTCGTTACCCAAACCGCCGGTAATAATGTCATCTCCTGCTCCACCGATAATGACGTCTGCCAGTGAGGTCCCGGTAAGCACATCCGCGCCGGAAGTGCCGGCTATGGCTTCCAGCACTAATCCACCAGCCGCGTCGCCATCGACATGTATGCTAAAGCTCTGCGCGGCAGTATCACCGTCCTGATCCGTCAAGTTGAGCGTAAAGTTAAAATCCAGATCCGCCGGGGGAGTAGTTGATGTTGTGGTCACCGAGACGTCGTTCAGCCTGAAACCATCGTTGCTATCCTGAATATCGATACCCGTAACAACATCCGTATTGCTTTTCACATCTACGGCCCAAATCGTGGTGATGGAATCATCGGCACCGAAGCCAAAGCCAGGCAAGTCGTCTATTTGGATGCTCGCACCCGATATGGCATTCACGTAAAACACTTCGGACTGGGTCCCGTCTGCGTTGTAGTAGACGGTAATCTTCAGGCCGACTTGGTTATTGGAAGGGTTCCCGGTAAAGCCATTCGCAACGAAACTGAAGTTATCTACCGCCTTATTGAACGAAAATTTAATCGATTCATTTCTATCAATCGTGTTGTTGTCCACAGCCCACCCTGGCGTGCTGGGATTGACGAGGTCATTTGCCGTGCCGGACGTGCCATCGTCCGCAGTGACAGTGACCGTGAGGTCGCCGCTATTGATGATCTTTGTGGCACCAGGTCCGGATGCGGTGACCGCACTGGTCAGGAGCGGAATGGTTTCGGTAGCGGGGTCGCGATGAAACACCTCTATGGAATCGGTGCCATCCGCATTCAAGGTGACCTTGGCCACCAGGTTTCCATCCGCATCCTTCAGATCCAGAATCACGCTGGAACTGGTGCTGGACGCAATAGTGACATTACCCGTTACCCCAGAAAGTGTCGGGGTGGCCTGCGCACCATCAGCACCAAACTGCCAATCGGCAAACTGACCGAAATACGTGGTATTGGTAGCGGGGTTAGGTGCTGAAATACTGACCCCCGTACCCGCATCAAGACCATCGTTAATAATGGTGAACTGCGGCGCATCATCTTCAAAACTGATGCTGCTACCGATATTGACCGGCGTACTGGTCGCCGTATCGCCATCGCCGTCCTTGTAGGTCACCGTCACCTGCAGGGCCGAATTGGTTAACGACACCGAATCATCCGGATTCGTCGCGCCGCCCAACGGGTGGTTCAATGACAGGTATTGCACCATGTACACAAAACCGGTGAGCGGATCGATGGTAATGGCAAATGCAATCGTACCCGTGGGGTTAGCCGTATCCGTGCCACCTGCCTCGGTGCCGACGCGGCCAACAATCACACCACTGCCGTTGTCGTACAGGAAGATTTGCGTGCCTTCCGTGGTACTGACCCCAGAGAATGTTGCGTTAGTAACTTTGAGCGCATAGGTTGTCGCGCCACTCGCGGCCTGGCCGTCAGCCCCAAAGCTGCCACCACTCAAGGACACAATAGCTGCACCACCAGCCGCATAACCCAGCGGGCCAGTGCCCGGCACATCCAGATCATCCCCAACACCTGTCAAAGCGCTGAACAGCGCCGCTACGGTTGTTGCGGAGCCGTTGAAGGTAATAGCCGTGCTGCCCGCGACGTCTTTGTCGTTGGCGTCGCCAGCCGGACTCGGCGTAGCCGTTGCATTTTGTAAACCCGCACTTTCGTCGTGGGTCACCCAGCCATTTTCTGTGACACTCAATGTTGGTGCACTCGGACCATCGTCTTTAAACGTGACCGTCAATGCGGTGTCCGAGGTCACCGTGCTGGTGTCCCCATCGCCATCCGTCGCCACTACCGTCGCGTAAATCAGGTCGGTCAACGACACCGATTCGTCGTGACTCGTGCCCGGTGTGGGATGTTCGATCGCCTTATATTCCACCAGGGTGATCTTGCCATCGCTGCCCAGGGACACGATAAACGCTACCGCACCTGTGGGGTTTGCCGTCGTGTCATTCGACCCTTCACGGCCAACAATCAGGCCATTCTCCGTGTACAGGAAGATGCTATAACCACCCGTCACGTCTAACCCACTGTCCTGACCGGTAAACGCACCGCCCGTGGAGTTGGTCAAGCTCATAACAAGACTGTTACTCGACGCCGCACCGTCCGCACCAAACACGCTCGCACTACTGTCCGCCACCAGCGCACTCCCACTGGTCGCCTGACCCAGTGCCGCACCCGCTGGACCGTTAGTCAGCGCAGCAATCGCCGTCACCAACGCCGCCGGGATACTGGCAACATCGTTGGAGCCCGCGTCAATCCCCGCCGTTTCGTCGTGGATCACCGTGACCGTTTTCGTGGTAAACGCCGCGCTCGGACCATCGTCCGCAAACTTGATGTTGCCACCCAGATCAACACTCACCGGCGTGCTCGCCGTGTCTAAATCCCCATCCGTCACCGTGACCGTCGCCGACAACGTCACTTTGCCATCACTCAAGGCAATCAGTTCGTCATAGGACGAGGCATCCGCGTTCGGCAGGTGATCAATCGCACCGGTCTGCGTCAGTGTCACCACGCCCGCTCCCGATACCGCTATCGTGAACACACCGTTATCCGTAATGCTCGCATCATCCGTCACATCGCCCGGCGCCGTGGTCGAACCCACTACAACACCCGCAACGTTATACAGATAAATGATGGAACCACCGCTGGTCAGACCAGAGTCCGCCGTCACCACATTTAAGGCAAAACTACCAATCGTCGCTGCCGCGCCCTGACCATCCGCACCATAGGCCGCTGTTCCTGACGCCGCACTTAACAACGCCGCTACCAGGGCACCACTGTCATTCGCCGTCGCTCCGTAGGCGTTAGCATCGCTCCCGCCTTTCGCTTCCGTATCATCCGTCGTCAGCACAATGCCGTCCGTCGAGGCACTACCCGCACTCACGCTCGGACCATCGTCCGCAAACTTGATGTTGCCACCCAGATCAACACTCACCGG
>JAYODD010000004.1:83705-99401 GCA_038106145.1 Gammaproteobacteria bacterium
TCAGCACAATGCCGTCCGTCGAGGCACTACCCGCACTCACGCTCGGACCATCGTCTTCGATTGTCACGGTGACGTTCGCTGTGTCAGACAGCGAACCATCAGACACGGTCAAGGTAACGTTAAAGGTTAAATCGTCTTCCACCGTATCGTCCGCATGGTCAACCGGGCCGCTCAAGACCACTGACACTTTCCCACTGCTATCCACGGTCAAACTAATGATCGTCTTGGTGCCCTCACCGTCGGGGATCGTCCCGATCAAAGGATCTGCGACGGTACCGGTACCAGAAAAACTAATCGGTGCGCCACCGGATGTAAGTCCCGCTTCAGTGGTGGACAAGGTGTAAGACAGCGTGTCGCCATCCGGGTCGCTACCCGGAATGGTTATATCGTCCGTTGCAGAGTTGGTGGTATCTTCCGGGTTGGGCAAATCGTCCGGAATCCCGGCGTCCAGGCCTTCTTCGGACACCGTTAGCGCGCCACCCCGGGCGACGGGGGGCTTGTTGACGTTTATGATCTGTAGAGAATGGCTATCGGTGTCGACGCTGCCATCGGAGTCGGTGATTTTCAGCGAGAAGGAAATATTCGTGGTAGCGCTCACTTCCGCAGAAACAAACGTCCAGGTACCATCACTGTTAACGGTAAGGGTTCCCGCGCCGGTGTTTATCCCCGTACCCAACGCGTATTCAACGCTGTTAAAGATAACCACCACGGTGGAGGGTACGTCGGCACCATCATCTTTTGTCCAGGTGCCATTTAACGTGCCACCTTCGTCGATGCTGTCGGTCGTCGGCGTGGCATCGGGCACGGCGGGTAAAATAGCTATTTCGGGAACGGTATCGACAATGTTGAACGTAACCGTGGCGGTACCAGTATCGCCGGTACTGTCCTGCACGGTATAGGTGAAACTTTCGCTGTCGGGCATATCGTCGCTGTGATGAACCTGTTCAGGTGGCGTATATTGATAGGTGCCATCGGCAAAGATAATGAGTGTGCCGCCCAGGGACCCGGGAACCGGTTTACCGACCAGATTGGGGTCGCCATTCACTGCAATAACCGGCGGGTTGCCGGGGCCGTCGGGGCCGAACGAGTCATTGGTGATAACGCTACCGCCAAATGTAGAACCAGACTCCACAATGAAGCCGTCGTCGGGAATGATTTCGATGAAATCGTCCTCCGGCTCGGGCGCGCCCGCATCGACGATGATTTCGGTGTTGGCGGTGGGATCGATAACAGGCCGCGGATCAATATCGGGATCAAAGCCCGCCTGGGGCCTTACTTCGTTGATATCGCGTCCGAAGATTGCGCCCTGACCGATTTCATCACCGGCACCACCGCCACCAGCGTTGTCGCCGCCAGCCGCGGTTTCTTCGAGTTTTTCAGAGATGTCTTCGCCGCGCTCCAGGGCCGCCAGCAGTTCTTCAAACTGGGAGGCATTCTCGCCTTCACTGTAACTGGCAAGCTGGGTCACGCTGTCTGCGGTGAAGAGGAAAGAGCCGTCCCGGGGGAGTTCCTTCAACTCGCCATTGGCCAGAGTAACCAGTGCCTGGCCACCGTTTACCGCTTCGACGGTATCGCCCGCGAAGATGGGGTCGCCCGGTTGCAGCTCGCGCACCATGCCATCGGCACCGATGGCGACCACCGAGCCGCCACTGGATGCCGTGAGAACAGCAACGACTTTTGCGTCCTGTGCTGCTTCGATTTCATTTCCCTGTTTGGTTTCGTCGTTCATCTCTTTCCCCTCCGGGATGGTTAATTCAGCCCTGTTTCGGTATGCAAGCAGGGCCAAGCTCTTACCTTTACCTTACAGTTTGGCACCTACCATAAACATGAGATCGCCCATGCTGTGGAAAATACGGTACTCGTTAAATACCAGATCGTATTGCGCCGAAATCAACGACGTCTTGGCGCTGACGTTTTCAGTTTCCGTGTTCAATAAATCCAGCAGGGTCCGCCGACCCAGATCAAACTGGTCGATGTAGGCGGACTTGGTGCGGGTGGAATCCGCGACATGGGCCTCCAGGGAGGGAATTTGCGCTAACAGGGTCTCGTGGGCCACCCAGGACAGGCGCATTTCCTGCTCAACTTCGCGGTGGGCGTTATTGCGAATCTCCTTGGCTTTTTCCATCAGATAGGCAAATTCCTGTTTGCGCGCAGAATCCGCGCCACCGCGATACAGGTTGTAGCGCATGCGCAGCATGACCCGCAGATCGTCCACCTGCTGTTCTATACCGTCGATATTGTCGTTGAGATCCCGCTCGACCTCCACGTGAAAAGACGGATAAAACGGGCTTTTGGTCTGCTCGTAACGAAATGTGGTGGCTTCGACATCCGCGTTGGCCACCGCCATGATCGGGTGATTTTCGGCCGCCTTGGCCACGGCTTCATCGACGCTGCCGGGCAGGTACTTGCGGTAGGAACCGGGCTTGTCTAACGCCCCTTCCTGGGGAAATTCACCGACTACCCGCTGATAGTTGATACGGGCGTCGCGCAGGTTGGCCGACGCGGAGGCCAGATTGGTTTTGGCCAGGGCGAGACGACCGGCGATCTGATCCAGGTCAGCGCGACTGCCAACCCCGGAATCGGCGCGCTTCTTCATGCGCCCGTAGACTTCCTCGTGAAAGGCCAGGGTGTCCTGTGCCAATTTCAGAATTTCTTCCTGCTTGAGCACCTCGGTAAAAACCCGCACCACTTCGAGGGAGACATCCTCGCCTACCGCCCGCGACCGTTGTTTGGCGCTTTCTTCGCGGGCCTGCTGGTTGCGGTATTCGTTGCTGGTGTTGAACCCGTCGAACACCAGCTGGCGAATATTCAATTGCGTTTCGCGGCGCTCAAGTTCGTTGCGGGTGCGGGTGGGCTTGCCGGGAAAGATACGTCCCGTGGGATCGCGCTCCTGAAAGCCGAACCCGGCGATTAAATCCACCGTGGGATAGTAGCCCGCCAGGGCCTGGCGCACCTGTCGATCCCGCGCATCGACTTCGCGCAGTTCGGCCAGAACTTGCGGATTGGTGGTTAACGTGGTGGCGATGACCTCGCGGACATCAACGGCACTGGCCGGCGCGGCAATCAGCAGTACGCCGAACAGCGTGAAAAACAGTCTTTTGGTGGTTTGTGTGACGCGATTATTGTGCAGCATGGCTAAGTTTCCCTCTTCCTTAATATGCGTTGACTCATGTCGATACAATTAATGGGCGCCAAAAAAAACAATAAAAATGATTCAAAAACAAATCATTAGAGCCGTTTCTTAAAGTGCCCACACAATTCCCTTTATTACCGTCCCTGTACACGTTACGCATCCATTGGGCTTCTTTGCCCCGCACAATGAGAGTTGTATCACACTGTGCCCGTGATTCAATTACCGCTTATACCGCGATCTGCCCGCTTGGTCGCTTTGTTGCGAAGCGATACCATTTACTCCTTAAAAACAACCGGTTATCGCTGTTAGCTGTGGTTTGCCGCATACATTCAACGCTCGCGAAATGCCAATTGTTTGGTTTTAAGTATAGGTTTCAGAATGTAGTCGAGGACGGTTTTCTTTCCAGTCAGGATGTCGACCTGAACCGTCATGCCGGGAATGATGGGGAGGGGGTCCTCGCCTTCCTTGCCGAGACTGCTACTTTCTGTTTGTAAGCGCACCTGATAATAGCTTACCCCCTCCTCGTCCACAATGGTATCGGGGCTGATCAACACCACCTTCGCGCCGAGTCCGCCGTGGATGGAAAAATCATACGCGGTGAATTTAACGGTGGCCTTCTGGTTGGGGTGCAGGTAGGCGATATCCGCCGGTCGCACTTTGGCGTCCACCAGCAGGGAATCGTCCACCGGGACAATTTCCACCAGATCAGCACCAGGTTGTATGACCCCGCCCACGGTTTTGACCTTAATCTGTTTGACCGTGCCCCGCACCGGCGAACGTACAATCGTACGCGCAACCCGGTCTTTATAGGCCTGGTTGCTCTCTTTGTAACGGTCCAGTTCAGCCGTCACCTCATTGAGTTCCTTGCGCGCCTCGTTGGCGAAATTCTGCGCGTAACTCTCGGCGTTGTTCTGCGCTTCCTGATACTCCGCCTCCAGCTGCGGAATCGCCAGGCGCGCCCGGTTCAGCTCACCCTTGAGGTCGTTGACCTGGCGTTCAAGGCGCAACAGTTCGACGGCGGAAACGGCGCCCTCCGCCACCAGTGGCCGGGTTACGGACAGCTCTCTGCTTAATAACTCGTAACTGTTGGCCAGATTCTGGCGGCTGCCCCGCACAGAAGACAGCTCCTGTTTTTTCTGCTCCACTTTTTGCTGTAACGCATCGTAGCGACTCTGAAATTCGTTAGCCCGCGCGCGGAACAATTGCCGCTCGCTTTGCGCCAGCTTCTCGTCCAGATCCACATCCATCCTGGCCAACTCTTCATCAAAACTGGTGGATTGCGCCTCCGCACGCAAACGGGCCGCCTTAGCGGTGAGCTGCATCACCTGCAAGGCCCGTTCGCGAAAGGTCGAAGAAAATAATGTGTCGTCAATCTGCATCAGCGGTTGCTCGCGCTCCACCAGCTCGCCCTCGGTGACGTGCAGCTTGGCCAATATGCCGCCCTCCAAATTTTGCACCACCTGTACGTCGCTGGAGGGTACGATTCGGCCTTCGCCACGGGTAAATTCGTCCACCTCGGCAAAATAGGCCCAGATCAGCATAATGAAAATAAATGCAGAAACACACAGCAGTAACAGCCGATGCAAACCCGGCGTTTGCAACATCACCGCCTCCGACGAATAGGACATGTATTTCAGGTCCGTGGCGGGGGACAGATTGAGATGTTGACGCAATTTCTTTAAATCAAAACCGGGTCCAAAACCGTCCTTTTGCGTGGCGGGTTTGTTATTGGTGTCTTTTTTAACGGGAACGTTTTTCATCAGGCGCTCCCTCGAATCTTGCCCTGCTTGAGCGCCTCAAACACCTGATCCCGCGGCCCGTCGGCGACCACGCGGCCCTTATCCAGGATGATCAGGCGATCCACCATATCGAGCATGCTCATTTTGTGGGTGGTCAATATGAGGGTGCGGTCCGCGGCAAATTCCGCGAGTTTAGCCTTGATCCAGTCTTCACTGGCCTGATCCATGGAAGCGGTAGGTTCGTCCAGTAACAGCACCGCGGGTTGACGCAAAAACATTCGCGCCAACGCCACCGCCTGGCGTTGCCCACCGGACAGGGTATCGCCGCGCTCGCCAATGGGCATGCCTAAACCAAGCGGATTGCTGTTGACAAAACTTGCCAGGCCCGCTTTCTCCGCGGCCTCCACGATTTCCGTATCCGTCGCGCCGACCACCCCGAGACTGATATTTTCCCGCAGGGTGCCGAAAAACAGGGTAATTTCCTGGGAAACATAGCCAATATTGGCACGCAAATCCGCCGGGTCGAGTTGCTTGATATCAAAGCCGTCCATCAGAATGGAACCCCGGTCCGGCTCGTGCAGGGCCAACGCGAGTTTGGCGAGGGTAGATTTACCCGAGCCTATGCGCCCGATTACCCCCACTTTTTCGCCGCGGGTAATGGAGAACGAAACATTTTCCAGCGCGGGACTGGACTGCTCCGGATAAAAAAATGTGACGTCCTTGAACACAATATCGCCCTGCCATTTTTCCCGATTGAGAAAGCGCTGCTCCGGAGCGCGCTCCACGGGTAACGCCATGATTTCATCTAGGGATTTTAGCGTGCCTTCCGCGTGGTCGTAGGTGGTCAGCAGAGACGCCACCTGGGAGAGTGGCGCCAGCGCGCGGCCATTCAGAATCACACAGGCAATCAATCCGCCCATGGTGAGCTCCTGCTCGGCAATCAAATACACGCCACCGATCACGATCGCCACCATAGCAAATTGTTGCAACGCCTGGACCGACATCATGGTCGAGTTGGAGAGCAGGCGGGACTGTAAACCCCATTGGGACACGTAGCCGACCGATTGCTCCCAGGCGCGCTGCACGCGGCTTTCCGCCCCCAGGGTTTTGATGGTTTCCACCCCCACCATGCTTTCCACCAGAGTGGCGTTTTTCTTGGCCGCGCCGCGCATCACATTTTCAATGGCGGGACGCAGCCGCACCTGGGCCCGATACCCCATCAGCACCGCGATGGGAATCACGATTAAGGGTATCAGCACCAACCAGCCGCCCAGATAGGCGATAAAAGCCAGAAACAGCAGCAAAAAAGGCAGATCGATTAAGGTCAGTATGGTGGACGAAGTAATGAAGTTACGAATGGCGTCGAATTCGTGCAGGCGGTTGGCGAACGCGCCCACCGATACTGGCCGATAACGGGTTTTCAGATTGAGCATTCGCTCAAACAATTGCGCCGACAAAATCACGTCGGTGCGTTTGGCCGCCATTTCCACCATGTACCCGCGCAATATTTTCATGAGCAGATCAAACAGGTAAACGACGGCGACGCCAATACCCAACGCCCACAGGGTTTCGATGGCGTTGTTGGGCACCACGCGGTCGTACACATTCATCACAAACAGGGGTTGCGCAAGCACGAACAGGTTGATAAAGAAGGAGGCGATCAGCACGTCCCGATAGATACTACTCGAGCTTTTCAACACACCCCAGAACCAGTGTTCACCGGCATTTTTGTAGATTTTCGGCGTGCGGTTGTCGAACTGCTGCATGGGCCGCAGGTAAAAAACGTGGCCACTGTAGCGTGCGCGAATGGCATCCAGGGACAGTTGTTCGGAAATCTGGTCCTGCGGCGAGGTCAGCACTCCGTAACCGAGTTCGGTATTAATATCCGTGAGCACCGCGGACTGACCATCCTCCAGCAGGAGGATCGCTGGCAATACGTCCCGCGGAATATTCTCGATGGGACGGGTCAATAATGTCGCGGCAAGACCCGAGCGGTTGGCCGCGCGCACAAACAGGTCCGGTGTGAGCCGTCCTTCGTCCAGCGGCAATCCCGCCGTGATCGCACTTTTCGAAACCACCAGGCCCTCCAGTCTGGCCACGAGCACCAGGCTATCGAGCAACTCGCCGCCGCTGGCGAAATCGGCTGCCGTCTGTCTGTCGTCACGCATGTTGTTATTTTGACTGTCCATTCACCGCCGCCGTAATAACACGATCATTCAGTGCAAAGGGCCCCCGCGCACCCCAGTAGCCCTCGACTACCCCCTGCGCGACTGCACGAAGGCCACCGATAGTAGCATGAAGATCGGGAGAATTACATAAACCGATACGCACAAACATCGGCTAGTAAGTTGAAATAAAAAGGCTTTTCCGTAAATATTTTTGAAGTGTCGAGGACGAAAACAACTGGCAGGGTAATGGGCCACCGGGCCTGGATAGCCGCCCGGTGGCGCTGACGCGCGATTTGCTATGGCGTTGCAGGAACTACTTGCGGGGATTGTGGCCCACGATGGCTTTCACCTCGAGGTAGTCTTCCAGACCCCAGACCCCATGTTCACGACCGTTGCCGGACATTTTATAGCCGCCAAAGGGCGCCCCCTGATCGAAACGCGCGCCGTTCAATTCCACCGATCCAGTGCGCATACGGCTAGCGACTTGCTGAGCGCGACCCAGATCGCCGGATTGCACGTAGCCAGACAAGCCGTAGGGACTGTCGTTGGCCAGGGCGATGGCCTGTTCGTCTGTGTCGTAGGGGATCAAACACAAAATCGGCCCAAAGGCCTCTTCCTGCGCGGTGCGCGAGCGGTTGTCGACTTCGGTAAATACTGTCGGCGGCACGTAATAACCGGCATCCAGCCCTTCCGGGCGGTGTGCGCCGCCGGTCAGCAGGGTCGCCCCCTCGTCCAGCGCGCGCTGTATAAACGCCAAAACCCGCTGGTACTGAGCCTCGTTGGCAATGGGCCCCATATAGGTTTTTTCATCCAGCGGATCACCAATCACCAGGCCGGCGATTGCCTGTGTGACCAGCTCCTCTATCCGCCCCAGATCCTTGCGCGGCACCAGCATACGCGTCGGTGCGTTGCACGCCTGTCCACTGTTAAACATGCACAGCCTGACGCCGCCCTTAACGGCCTTTTCATAATCGGCGTCGTCGAGAATAATATTGGCGGATTTGCCCCCCAGCTCCTGACACACCCGTTTGAGCGAGGGCGCCGCCGCCGCCGCGACTGCCGATCCAGCGCGGGTAGAGCCGGTTATCGACACCAGGTCGACCTGCGGGTGGCTGGCCAGGGCTTCGCCGACATCGGGTCCGGCGCCCACAATTAGATTAAAAACTCCCGGGGGCAACCCGGCCTCATCGATAATCTCGGCGAGTAAAAAAGCATCCAGCGGCGCTATTTCACTCGGTTTTAACACCATGGTGCAGCCGGCAGCCAGCGCTGGCGCCACCTTGACCGCTATCTGGTTGAGGGGAAAGTTCCAGGGGGTAATCATGGCGCACACGCCTATCGGTTCCTTGACCACCCGCGTGGTACCGTGATCACTATGGAATGTATAGGTGCGCGCCAGTTGCGCCGCTTCCTTGAAGGTGAAAATTGGCAAGCCCACCTGGGCGCCCTTGGCCAACATCACCGGCATGCCCATCTCGGCGGTGATAACCGCAGCTATTTCGTCGCTGCGCGCCTCCAGCCCGGCGACAATTTTATCGATGTAAGCCGCCCTTTCCTCTGGCGACGTCTGCGACCAACTGGCGAAAGCCCCTCGCGCTGCGGCTACCGCGCTGTCCACGTCGGCGACCGAGCCCATGGCAACTTTCGCGATAACTTGCTCGGTGGCTGGATTGACCACTTCATTGAACAGTGCGGCGCCAGGCTTTTGCCATTGCCCGTTAATATAAAATTTATCTCTCGCTATCACGTTTATCTCTCCAGGTGCTCACCATGGTCATCGTCGTTACTGTCAGCGATGGGAAATAATTACATCGCAGCGTGCCCCAGCGCCTGCGCAATTTGCTGGTGAAAATGTATCAGTGCCGGTTCGTTGCGGCCAAAGATACTATGGCTTTGCATGCCCGAACGCAAACCGGCCTGAATGCTCTCCACTGCCGGAATGTCCTCTTCCAGGACAGTTCTTACAGTGAGATCGAGATTTTTTTCCCAGTAATTTTTGGCGCGCTCGGTCACCGCGGGCTGGGGAATGTAAAAGTCCAGATAAACTGTGCACTCATGGGGATTATCCCCCGTCGGAAAGGCGCGCCAGATTTCCGCGTGATCCCGCTGCATCACCAACACCGTATTGGGAAACAGCAAATACGGTATGGCGCTGTGGGGCACGATATCCCACTCCTCTTCCGGCAGGGTGCGCAGCTCCTTGATGGACTGGCGCGGCAGAATTTCACGCAGGTTGTGGCCAAATGGATGCATCAGGCACAGATTGGCAATAAACAGCGGGCCCACGGTGGTTGGGTGCAGGGCGGCAAAATGGTAGGGTTCCAGAAACGTATCCAGCATCAGCTTCCAGTTCATTTTGCAGTGTAGCGTGCGCTGTGCGTAGGGATGATAGCTGGCAAATTCATATGCCGCGAAGTCGGCTTGCAGCCCCGCCAGGTGGCGATCGATATCAATGTCCTGGCCCGGGGTCGGACACACCCACAGCATGCCGTACTTCTCTACCACCGGCAATTCGATCAGGGGCCGCTGTGACTTGTCGACCTCGGGGAAACTGCCACTGTCCGGAATCGCCTTGAGCTCCCCCTTAAGATTGTAGCTCCAGCCGTGGTAGGGACAGCTTAGAACTCGCTGCACGTTGCCACAGCCCTGCGCCACCATCGCCCCACGGTGGCGGCAACTATTCACGAAGCCGTTCACCGCACCCTGTTCATCCCGCACCAGCAACGTCGGCACGCCGGCCACATCAAGGGTCAGAAAATCACCTGCCGTTGGCAGGTCACAGGAAAACCCGGCCAGTATCGGGTATTCCTTGAACAGCAAGTTTTTTTCCCTCGCCAGCCACTCCTGACTGCAATAGGCGGTGGCCGGGTGTTGACTGGTGCTATCACTGCGCCAGTTGAGTGTTTTATCCAGCGCCGAAAATACCTGGCGGCACAGATCGATCCGCGTTTGGGTTTGCACTGAAACTCCTAGCGCACCGTTGGTTATCGCCAGACCCGGTACGTCGTTGGGTTAATTTGGCCAGCGGCCTGCGTCAATAAATAGCTTACGTTAACGTCAACGTAAGGCTCTAAAATACTAGCCTACAGTCTGAACCAGGTCAAACGCCGGATAAGTGAAACGACCGTGGTAGAATTGCGTGGCGTACCCTTATACATTCCGCCTCGAGTGCCGGGAGTAAAACCGTCGGGCATAAAGGCAGCGTTTTGTGAGCCGACCATTGCAATGAACCACATAGCCCGTTATGACTGACAGCCCCTTAGCGGACACTAAAGCACCCGCGCGCTCCCTTAACCGGCGCGTTAGCGTGGCGCCCATGATGGAGTGGACTGACCGCTTTTGCCGTTTCCTGTTGCGCCAGATCAGCCAACACACCCTGTTGTACACGGAAATGGTCACCACCGCCGCGTTGCTTCACGGCAATCGGGACTACCTGTTGCGCTTCGATCACGGCGAGCATCCGGTTGCCCTGCAACTGGGTGGCAACGATCCACGAGATCTGTCTCGGTGTGCACGCATGGGGGCCGATGCCGGCTACGATGAAATCAACCTCAACTGCGGCTGCCCCAGCGATCGCGTGCAAGCAGGCCAGTTTGGCGCGAGCCTGATGAAATCGCCGCGCACCGTTGCGGAAGGCATCGCGGCCATGCGCGCCAGCGTGCGCATACCGGTGACCGTAAAGACCCGCATCGGCGTGGACGACTGGGACAGCTACTCCCATCTGGTGGATTTTATCGGCACCGTTGCGGAGGCTGGTTGCAACACCTTTATTATTCATGCCCGCAAAGCCTGGCTGCAGGGTCTCAGCCCCAAACAAAATCGCGAAATTCCACCCTTGCAATACAATCGCGCCTACCAGCTAAAACAGGATTTTCCCGCTCTGGAAATCATCCTCAACGGCGGCGTTAACTCCCTCGACGAAGTGGCAAATCACCTCGCCCAAGTCGACGGCGTTATGCTCGGTCGCGCCGCCTACCACAACCCGTATTTACTGGCGGACGTGGATCGGCGTTTTTACGGAAAGACAGGGTCGATACCTTCCCGCGAACAAACCCTCGACCGCTATGCCGATTTTGTGGAAAATCAGCTGGCAGAGGGTGTCAAACTTAGTCATATGAGTCGCCACGCTGTCGGCTTGTTTCAGGGCCAGCCGGGGGCACGCCGTTTTCGCCGCTATATCAGCGAGCACGCCTGTCGCCCCGGCGCGGGTACCGAGGTGTTGTACGCTGCCGTCGACGCCATGCATGAAACAGCCAAGGCCTGCGCATGACTGCCCTGTCGAAACTCGATCAGCTGCGGGGGATGACCAGCGTAGTGGCCGATACCGGCGATATTGAAGCCATCGCCCGTTACCGCCCCGAGGACGCCACCACCAATCCGTCGCTACTGCTCAAAACTGCACAATCAGCGCACTATCAGACATTGGTCGCTACCTGTGTGGGAAATACCGGGCTTAACAGTGCGCGGGAACGGGCTGAATGTTGCGACCAACTCGCCGTAACCATTGGCTGTGAAATTTTACAACTGATTCCTGGACGCGTTTCCACCGAAGTGGATGCCCGTTTGTCCTTCGACAGCCAGGGCACTGTCGAACGCGCCCTGCAACTGGTTGAACGATACGCACAGGCTGGCATTGGGCCAGAACGCATATTGATCAAAGTGGCGGGTACCTGGGAGGGTATCCGCGCCGTCGCCGAACTGGAAAAACGCGGTATCAACTGTAATGTCACCCTGCTGTTTAATGCCGTTCAGGCGGTAGCGGCGGCAGACGCCGGGGCGTATTTGATTTCACCCTTTGTCGGTCGTGTTCTCGACTGGCATCTGGCTCGCAACTCGCATCAACCCCTGGATCCAGATCCCGGTGTAGCCTCGGTGCGGGACATCTATCAATTATTCAAATCACGACGTTACGCCACCGTAATAATGGGTGCGAGCTTTCGTAATACCGGGCAAATCGAAGCGCTCGCCGGGTGTGACCGCCTGACCGTCAGTCCGCCGTTACTGGAACAATTATCTGCGGATTACGGCGTATTAACCCGTGCCCTCGGCGACGTATCGGACTCGGCCGGGGATAGTTTTCTGGTTACTGGCGAAACCGATTTTCGCCTGCGTCTTAACCAGGATGCCATGGCCACTGAAAAACTCAGCGAAGGGATTAGACTGTTTATTCGCGATCAGGAAAACCTCGAGTTATTACTCACCAAACTGGCTAACAAATGATTAAAGGCATTCGCAAGTTTTTCACCAGCTCGATCCTGCCCAATACACCCACGCACTCAGGAGCCGCACCGATACAGAAAGCGACGGCCGCCCTGCTGGTGGAAATCATGGTTACCGACGGCATTGTGGACACCAGTGAAGAGCTGGCCCTGATCGGTTTGCTACAGAGCCATTTTGCCCTCTCCGCAGCAGAGTGCCGCGAGCTGATCGCGCTGGCCCGCGCCGAGGTCGCCGAGGCCACGTCCCTGTACCAGTTTACCGAGTTGGTCAACGAACATTTTTCCGCGCAGGATAAGTACGAACTGGTGCGTCAACTCTGGGTTATCGCCTACGCGGACCGGGAACTGGACAAATATGAAGAGGCGACCATCCGCAAAATCGCGGAACTGATACACGTACCCCACAGCCGCTTTATGCGCGCCAAAAGCGCAGCCCGGGAAGCCGTCAGGAGTTGACGGATTTTTCGAGGGAACGAATCAGGTCGGTAAAATCCGCTTCGCAACGGGGATTGATTTCAACCAGCAGTCGATGGGCAGCCAACACCTGCTCGCGCAGTTCTTCTTCACTGGCAGCGACCGGCTCCAGTTCAGCGAGCTCCGCGCACTCCTGAGCGCCCTCTCTGATGACGGTGAACAATTCATCAATCGCCATCACTTCGAGGGTGCGCAACAAGCTTTCATCCTGACAAAATATCACCGGGCGAATGCCCAGTTCGCGTTGACAGTAGAGCGCCAGCTTTACCAGCAATCCCAGAGTGGTGCTATCCAGCCCCTGCGCGGACAGCAAGTCAACCAGCACTTTACGCGCCGCGCCCTGCCCCTGCGCAAAAATGCTGTCAATATAGCGATTAAGGGACGCACACAGCGTTACCCGCACGTCGCCCACCATCTTGATGAGGAAGGTACCGTCGCACTCGGCTACCAGAATTTTACCTTTGTCCACCCTATCCGCCTCGCGTCACAGTCATGACCGACACATCATCCGGCGCTTCCTTGATGGCGTTAAATCCCAGTTCCGCACAGAGTAATTCGTGTTGCATACCGCTGCGCGAGGCCGCGGCCAGAAGCTTCTCCTCCTTCTCCTGCATGGTTGCCCCCGGCAGGCAGTCGAGCACCCCGTCTGACGCCACCACCAGCGCGAAGCGCTGAGGCAGGGCAATCTCCTGCACCTCCCAGACCGCGTCCGGGAAAAGCCCCACCGGTTTACCGCTGCCGCTCAAAAACCGCGCATCGTCGCCATCGACAAACACTGGCATCGGCAGTTGCGCACCGACGGTGTAACGCAACATGTTGCGCTGCATATCGATGGACCCCGCGAATATGGTCAGGTGTTTATCCAGTCCCATTGCCAGTATCTGTCTATTGATATGCTCGACAAATCCCTCCGGCGCCCGCGCCAATGCCTCGAAATCTTTGTCGGCGAGATGGCGGCGCAAAATACGCCGCAGAATAAAGCCGAGCATCACCGTCACAAACGCCGAGGATGCGCCATGGCCGGAAACATCAGCAAAATAAAACAGCAGGTAGCGGTCGAACAGAATATTGTAACCAACAAAATCGCCGCTCAGGTACAGGGAGGGAATAATGCGATGAGCGATCTCGTAATCACCGTGGCGCAGTGGCGTGACGGGTAGCATATTCTGCTGCACCTGTCGCCCGGCGATCTGATCCATGCGCAAAATGCTGATATTTTCCCGCAAATCCCGATTGGCCCGCTCCAATTGCTTGCGAAAATCCATATTCTGCTGATACAGATCCTTGAAGCCTCCGGCGCGCTCCACGGCGCCGTTTAAATCGTCTTGATTAAACGGCTCGATCAATACGTCGACCGCGCCCCGGCGAAAGCTGGTAGCAACATCTTCAGGCGAGGGGTGGGTGAGAACGGGAATAACCGCCAATCCGGAATCGCGACAGCGTTGTGCGAATTTTTCATCCACATCGGCGACGTGAATACCCGTGTCCATGTCGACGTGAATGAACAGCAACACGGGAAGGTATTCGGGAATCTGCTCAATAGCTTCTTCCGTACCGGCCACGGTCAATGTCTGACAGTCGGCGGCACGGAGATACTGTTCCCATTGTTGGCATCGCTGTTGATCCGTCGCGATCAACAAGACGCGCTTGCGACCCCCTGCCATAGATAACCCGTGTGAACGGAAAAAGCGGTCGATTCGCTACCGGTTAGTAGTAGTCGTCACCGAAATCATCCTCCACCGCTCCGTCGCTAACCAGGTGGCGGCGGCGCTGTAGATAGGCGTCGCGGATGAAAATATATTTGTCGCCATGAATCAGCTTTTCCGCTTCCAGTAACTGAGCGCGGGTCGAAATGACCTGCGCACCATAAATTTGGTTGCGGGTCGGCACGTGATCAATCTCGCCGATCGGATTCAAGAGGCTGTCCACCGCCAATCCCGGCGCGTCGCGTAGCGTGCTGGGACCAAAAAACGGTAAAACGATATAGGCTCCCTCGCCAACGCCCCAGTAACCCAGGGTCTGGCCGAAGTCCTCACCTTCGCTGCCCGGCAGACCGAGGTGCTCCGCGACATCAAAAAATCCCGCCAGGCCGAGGGTGGAATTGACCAAAAAACGACCGGTGTCAGCGCCAGCGCGGGTAAACTTGCCCTGCAGAAGATCATTGGCAATATTGACGATTTCTCCGGCATTGTTAAACATGCGGTTTATACCGCTCTCCACCGGATCGGGCGTGACATAACGGTAGCCCGTTGCGATGGGCTTGAGAAAAAAGCGATCCGCAGTCTCATTGAAGGTGAACACCGCCCGGTTGACGCCCTCAAGGGGATCCGCCTGGCTATCGGACTGTGCGGCGACAGCCGAGACACACATCAAAGTACTGGCTATGCCTGCTGCGAGACTGCAAATAATTCGGCCCACTGGATTCCCCCTGTTTTTCTCCGTCTCTACTCTTCTATACGGCTTATTGGGGTTATTTTATACAAAGAGTTTAGACGAAGATACAGGAACAAGCACCTTCCGCCCTGGACGGAAGGTGCCGGGTGTGTGGAAATTCGCAGAATTTAACTAAAAAGCGAACTGTAACCGGGCCACGATAGCGTCGCCGTCGTCCTCGCCACCGATTGCCTGATCGACATCGGCCTTGACGTAGTTAAATGCCACTTTAACCACTTCGTTGACGTACCAGTTGGCCCCAAGGGTCAGGGTATTGCCAGTTTCGCCCGCGAGGCTGATCAACGGTTCGTTTTTGTTGCCAGACACATCCAACTCATCGTAGCGGGCAAAAATCTCCCAGGCGCCACCGGCGGCCGCGGGTTTAACCTTATCGAATGCTGCGATCTCATTTTTGTAAGAGCGACTCTCACCGGTCAAAATCCATCCCGCCTGCACGTAGTAGCCGTCAGCTTCCAGGTCGGGAGCAGCAGCAACCCCGGACAGTTCGCCGTCAAAATATTCCGCCATGA
>JAYODD010000004.1:99411-110899 GCA_038106145.1 Gammaproteobacteria bacterium
TGGGCCGGACCAAACACCCCGGCCAATTCGAAATTCATGGCTTTAAGTTCGTCACCCACAGCGCCGCCAGTATATTTGCCGGCAACCTTGTTCGCGGTTTTCTGTTCGCCGCCGCGGACACCGAGGCGCGATTCAATGCTGCTGAAACCGTCGTCGCTATCACGCACCGTGTAACCGGCACCCAGGTGGATCAGCCCGTTTTCACTATTCATCGGACGAATTACGAAGCGCCCAGTGGTGGCAGTGTCAAGATTATTACTGCTGTCGATGTCCTGCTTGTAGACCCCCAGGCTGTAGGTCAGAAAGTCGTTGGCGCCATGCAACTTGACGCCGATATTGTTGCCCGTATCAAACGCGTTGGACGGCAAGGAACGCTCCACCGCCGTAGTCCATTTGGAGCTGCCGGTGTCTTCCAGACCAAAATCTTCCTTCTGCTGACCAAACGTCAATGTCGCTAATTCACCCCAGCCGTCGTAGCTCACATTGAGCAGATCGATGGAACCGTCGTCAGTCAAGTTGTAGGACATGACATAGCTCCAGTCGTCGTAATGCCCGCTGAGCTCCAGGCGCGCGCGACGAAACCAGATATCGCTACCATTCTCGTCGACTTTCTTGTTAATCACGCCGTCGTAATCGTTATAATCCAGTTGCATCCGACCACCAATTTTGAACGAAAACCGACCGTCGGAGGTTTTCGCTTCCAGCCCGCCCTTGGTTTTTAGAATAATATCCGGGCCGTCGGTGATCACCGTACCGGCCTGGGCGTTAAATGTACTTGCAGTCGCAATGGCCATCGCAATCGCTGTTTTTTTCATTACTATCCCCTCGTTACAGAATGATGGGATCGACGATCCCGTTGTTTGCACTCGGGGTATTGTGAAAAAATACTGTGACAGGAAAGTGACGGATATATGACAATTAGATGACAACTGCCGCGCCCTGCAGGGGGCGATCTACTAACCGGCAGTAACTGCGGTGCCGCACAAAATATTCAGCTCGAGCAGCCGTTCAAGCGTCGTGTGTCCGCCCTCCACAATGGCGGCCACATCCTCCGTCTGCATCTCAGCCGCGATGGTTTGCAGCGCCTCTCGTCCGCTTAGCTGGCCATCTTCAAGGAGTTGCAACAGGCGAACAGTTACCGCATTGCTTTCCAGAAACCGCACTTGCTGCTGGCGATTGCGATAGACTATCAGATACGTGGGAGCCGCCGGGGGTGTGGGGGGTTGATACGCAGGTCCTATCAAGTGTACCGGGAACTGGTAACACAGGCGCCACGCCAATGGCGATACCACTGGCCGACCCGCGAGCAAATCGCCATCGACAGCGACATTCAACTCGGGAAATTCCTCAGGGGAGACATCCAGCGCCAGCTCCACCCACTCGTAATGGGCCAGCTCCAGCATAAATGGCAGGGTGGGTTCGGACTCGGCCCCGCCATCCTGTAAAAAGCGCAGGAACTCCTGGCTGATCTCCAGAAATAACGGCGTATGACAACGATGCCGCCGAATAAAATCCCGCACCAGGCGGTGCCACTCGGGAGCATCCAGTAAACTGCGTAGTACGGGAAACCCGCTGCTGAGAAAGCCTTCAATATTGTTGTAAATCAGCTCCCGGTAGATGGCCAGACGGCGATCTTCAATGCCCTCGGGAGCAGGACAGTTATCCGGGTCGCGTACGTGGCTGATAAAAATATCCTGCGCTGCGCGCAATGATTCAGCGCCGTTCACGGCCACAATTCCATGTTTTCACCACGTTGTTACCGATCCAGCGCGGGTTCGCGGCGGCGCGGCACCGGCTTTGGTCAGATGTTGCTGCAATGTTCTGACCCTTGCTACCTCCAGTTCCATATCCGCCACCGGGGGAAAATTAAAATCCCGTTCCAGCAGGGTGGGAAACACGCCAAAGTGCGTATAGGCCTGCTCCAGCAGGGACCATACCGGTTCGATCACATCCGCGCCGTGGGTATCCACCCGCAAGTCGGGGGCTTCACAGTAATGTCCCGCCACATGCCCATAGGCGATACGCTCCCCTGGCAATGCCGCCAGGAATTCACTGGCGTCGTACCCATGATTGACGCTGTTTACGTAAATATTATTGACGTCGAGTAGTAACTCACAATCCGCTTCTTCCAAAACCCCGTTGATGAATTGCGCCTCGGTCAAACGCTGCTGGGGAGCGGCGTAATAGGACACGTTTTCGATGGCGATGCGCTGGCCCAGAAAATCCTGAACCTGGCGAATGCGCGCGGCAACGTATCTGACCGCTTCTTCGGTGAAGGGTATCGGCATCAGATCGTATAAATGACCGGCATCGCTACAGTAACTTAAATGTTCCGAGTAACACTGTATGTTGTGTTCAGCGATAAATTCTTTTATGTCGCGCAACAATTCCCGATCGAGGGGAGCGGATGAGCCGAGGGACAGGGACAGGCCGTGACATACGAATGGATAGCGTTCTGTGTAGGCGCGAAACTGCCGCCCGAAACGGCCACCCACGCGAATCCAGTTTTCCGGGGCCACTTCCATAAAATCAACACTGCCGGGCGCCAGGGAGAGCAGCGGACCTAACAGCGCCCGCCGCAATCCCAATCCCGCCCCGCATATCGCAGGCGATTGTTGCATCGTCCTGGAAACGCTATGTGTTACTCGCTTTTAGCGCCACATTTACCTTCGCCACACTTACCTTCTTCGGTGGCTTTGGCGGCTGGCTTGTTTTCCCCACAGGCCCCTTCATTAGCTTTGGCGTGATCCTCGCCACAGGTCCCCTCGGCGGCGGTTTTAGCCTTGTCCGCCCCGCATTTACCTTCCCCGCATTTGCCTTCCCCACATTTGCCCTCGGCGTCTTTGGCAGCGAGATTATAACCCCCGTTCAGTTCAGTGACCTGAAACGGGTTTTGCGCGGCCTGCGCCACGGAGCCCAGCGCCAGGGAAGTCATAAATGCGGCGCCAACTGCCACTGCGAGGGGTTTAACGGTATGTTTTGCCATGGTTGCTCTCCTGTTAGATGCACATTCGTATTGCGGTTGACCACGATGAGGGAGTTCTCGCGGACAGGGTACAACACTGAGTTAATCGCGTAATAGCCTGAATTAACGCAGACTGGGCCTTATGACCCGACAACGCGACGTAAGTTTCCATGTTACATGAAAATCTACCAATCTCCCTAGTGGGCAACAGCTGCGCAAACACCCCACCAGCACAGGTGAGTTACCGGGTGAGCTTCTGCTCGATAAGATCCCGCTGCCGCTCCAGACGCTTGAGGGATACGGGTACGGCGGTTTTCAAAGCCTGCGCGCAAACCGAAACCCGGTATTCTTCGATCATAAAGCGCAACCTCTCCACCTCGAGCCAGACAGGCAGAGGAAATTCCTGGCGGCGCGCCGAAAAAGTCTCCACCGTTTTGGTAAACCCTGCCACTTCCGCCATCATCGTCTGATCTTGCGCTTCCCGCTGTGGCAACCGCTCAAACCGCACGAGCGCGGCACGCACATAGCGTTCCATCTGGCGCAGCCAGAAAAAACTGGTCTCCCGCAAAAAACCCGGCGCGAACAGGCCCGCCATCTGGGCACGACCATCCGCCACCGCCCGGGGAAAAAGAGTTTCTCGTGTCCTCAGCAAAGCATGGAGTTCCACCAGCGCGTTGGCCTGGGCAGCTAGCAGTTGTTCCAGTTCCAGGGCCAGGGCGCCGGTAACGCCGACACCGCGCTCCAGGCAGCGGTTGAACGTCTGCGCGGATCGCGGCAACGGTTGCTCATCGAAACAGGCGTGGCGATACACCCCGTCAATCAGGTCCGCCAGTAAGGTCTCAAATGGGGGCAACTGTGCATGCGTAAAAAACAGCTCCTTGCCGCGGCACAACTGCTTGCGCCAGCGGCGCTCCGCTGCTTCCCTGCAAATGACCGCAAGGCGCACCAGGCCCCGCCGCGATTCATACTCCGCGACCACAGGATTATTTCGCATCACAATGGCTACACTGTCGCCCGCATCCACCAGCGCCGGGTAGCTGCGTATTTCCAACCCGTTCCTGACCTCGACAACCACCTCCGGCAGATCACCAAAACTCCAGGAGGTAATGTCGGTGGCCGCCAGTCTGGCGGCGCACGAGTGTTCACTATTGAGTTCTTTCTCTACTCGATGTCGATAGATTTCGCGCAGGGATTTCAGTTCTTTACTGTGGGCCAATATTTCTCCCTGCTCATCCAGCAGCAGAAAATTGATGCGATAAAAAGCATCGAGTTTATCCAGCCGCCAGCAGTCATCGGGTAATTCAACACCGATCAATTTTTGCAACTCCGCGCCCAACGCACTCGTCAGTGGACGATTCTGCGGGCGCAGGGCGGACAGTGCCCGGTCCGCATAATCCGGCAGCGGCACACAACGTTTGCGCCATTTTTTGGGCAATGTTTTGAGCAGGGCGATGGTTTTATCCCGTAACAACCCGGGCACCAACCAGTCGAACAGCGCATCTGGTACCTGGTGCAGAATTGCCAGGGGCACCTGCACGCTCACCCCATCCAGGGGATGACCGGGCTCAAAACGGTAACTCAGAGAATAGCTATGCCCGTCCCAGTCGATGCTGGTGGGAAATTGCGCGACCTGCGCGTCGCCTGGCATATTGGCTGCGAGGAGCCCCCTGTCGATATACAACAATCTGGGATTGCTCGCCTCCGCGTCTTTACGCCAGGTTTCAAACTGCGCCAGGCTGGTGACATCTTGGGGCACGCGTTCGTCGTAAAACTGGTAAATAATCTGTTCATCGGCGGCAATATCCCGCCGTCGCATGCGTTGCTCAAGCTCATCCAGATGCTGCGCGAGCTCACGGTTGTGCCCGGCGAATGATCCCCGGCCGCGATCCTCCACTCCATACCGCCCCTCCACCAACGCCTGTTGGATAAATACCTGCCGCGCCAGGGGGACATTTATTTTGCCGTATTCAACACCGCGCCGATCGGCTATCACCAGACCGTAAAGCGTCTGTTTTTCGTAGGCCATGACGCGACCACTGCGCGGGAGATAATGGGGTTCGCTGTATTCCCGTTTGATACGATGGGCGGCGATAGTGGACAACCAGCGGGGATCGATCTGCGCACAGCCGTGAGCAAACAGGCGGCTGGTTTCGATCAATTCGCCCGCCATTACCCACTTCGGCGGCTTTTTGGCCAGAGCGGATCCAGGGAAAAGATGAAATCTGCGATTGCGTGCTCCCATATACTCGTTGTTGTCGTGGCGAAAACCTATGTTTCCCAGCAAACCACTGAGCATGGCGCGATGGATACTGTCCCTATCCGCGGGTTGTCGATTATCGCGCACACCCGACTGGCGACAGCTGACGTGCAACTGGTGGTGCAGCTCCCGCCACTCCCGAACGCGCATGTGGGACAGGGATAATTGTCGACATAAACTGGCGAACTGGTTTTTACTCAGCGCCTGGCGCTGCGCTTCGAGGAATGTCCACATGTTCCAGAAAGTGTAAAAATCCGAATCGGGATCGAGCCATTGCCGATGTTTTTCATCCGCTGCCTGACGCTTCTCTGCCGGCCTCTCGCGGGGATCCTGCACACTCAGCGCCGCCACAATGACCAACACCTCGCGCACACAGGCCTCGCGTCCGGCGGCCAGCAACATGCGCGCGAATTTCGGATCCACCGGCAAGCGTGCCATCTGCCGCCCCAGATCGGTGAGCTGGCCACGCACGTCCACGGCGCCGAGTTCGGCGAGCAAATTGTAGCCATCGTTAATGAAACGATTATCCGGTGGGTCCACGAAGGGAAAGCGGCGCACATCGCCGACGCGAAACTGCAGCATTTGTAATATAACCGCGGCCAGATTGGTGCGTAAAATTTCCGGATCGGAAAACTCCGGACGCCGTGCAAAATCCTGTTCGCTGTAAAGACGAATACAGATGCCGTTGGCGAGCCGGCCACAGCGCCCCGCCCGTTGATTCGCACTGGCCTGGGAAATCGGCTCAATTGGCAGGCGCTGCACTTTGGTGCGATAACTGTAGCGACTAATCCGGGCATAACCGGTATCCACCACATAACGCACCCCCGGCACGGTAATGGAGGTCTCGGCAACATTGGTGGCGAGGATGACGCGGGTGCCGGTGTGTGCCTGAAATACGCGGCGTTGATCCTTTAACCCGAGTCGCGCATAGAGGGGCAGCACTTCCACGTGGCGCAGTTCGGCCCGGCGCAGTGCCTGGGCGGCATCGCGTATCTCCCGCTCGCCGCTAACAAACACCAGAATGTCGCCGCGCTGGGGTAGCACCAGTAATTCCTCCACCGCGGACACCACCGCAGCGGGCAGATCCTCATCCGTAGCCGGTGGCTGATAGCGAATTTGCACGGGGTAGGTGCGGCCTGCGACGGCAATTACCGGCGCGTTGCCAAAGTGTGCAGAGAATTTGCAAACGTCGATAGTTGCCGAAGTAATGATTACTTTGAGGTCGGGACGACGGGGTAGAAGCTGTTTAAGATAGCCGAGGATGAAATCAATATTCAGACTGCGCTCGTGAGCTTCGTCGATAATCAGCGTGTCGTAGCGCAACAAATCCGGGTCGCTACTAATTTCCGCCAGTAAAATACCATCGGTCATCAGTTTTACCAGCGTTGTATCGCTACACTGATCCTGAAATCGCACCTGATAACCAACCACCCCACCCAGCGACACCTGCAATTCTTCGGCGATGCGACTGGCCACCGTGGACGCGGCGATGCGGCGCGGTTGTGTATGGCCAATTAAACCCGTGACGCCGCGCCCCAGTTCCAGACAAATCTTCGGCAATTGTGTGGTTTTGCCCGATCCGGTTTCCCCGGAAACAATCACCACCTGATGCCTGCCAATGGCATCGGCAATTTGCTCGCGTCGGGCGACAATGGGCAATTGCTCGACGTAACTAACGGTTGGCAAGGATGCTTGCCGTTGCGTGGCGCGGGCAACGGAGGCTTGCATACGGGTGCTTAGCGCTTCCAGCAAACTGCCCCTGGAAGAGGGTTTGCCGGGTCCAGCAGGCGGGTGATGGGTGGAAAAATTCGAGCGTGCGCTTTGTAATGCGCGTAGCTCACGCAAAAAACGCGGCCGATCCACATTCATGCACTGAGCCAGCAGGGTTTCCAGCGCCTGATAAGTTGTGGGGCGGGTCATATTTGACGAGCAGGCCTATTTGGAGAGCAGTTTCATACCTTCTTCCAATCCACCTATGGTTAGCGGAAACATGCGTTGCTCCACCAACTGCCGCACCCGTTGAATGGTTGGCGTGTGTTCCCAGTAATCCTGGCGCACCGGATTCAACCACACCACCTTGTCGAAGGTAGCGTTGATTCTTTCCATCCAGGTAGCCCCGGATTCTTTGTTGTAATATTCCACACTGCCACCCGCACTTTCGATTTCGTAGGGCGACATCGATGCATCCCCCACAAAAATAACCTTGTAGTCGGAACTGTAAGTGCGCAACAGGTCGTAGGTTTCGGTTTTTTCCTGATAACGACGAAAATTATCCTTCCACACATAGTCGTACAGCATATTGTGGAAATAAAAATATTCCATGTGCTTGAATTCCGTGCGCGCGGCGGAAAACAGCTCTTCACACAATTTAACGTAGGGATCCATGGAACCGCCCACATCGAAAAACAGCAGCACTTTGATGGCATTGTGCCGCTCGGGAACCATTTTGATGTCCAGTAATCCGCCATTATGAGCGGTGGAGCGAATCGTATTATCGAGATCCAACTCATCTTCAGCGCCAGTACGGGCGAATTTACGCAGCCGCCGCAGCGCCACCTTGATGTTGCGCGTGCCCAGCTCGACGGAATCATCGAGATTGCTGAATTCCCGCTTTTCCCAGACTTTGAGGGCGCGTTTTTGCGTACTTTCACCGCCAACACGGACCCCTTCGGGATTATAGCCGCTGTTGCCAAACGGTGATGTGCCGCGGGTGCCAATCCATTTGTTGCCACCCTCGTGGCGTTTTTTTTGCTCCTTGAGGCGTTCCTTGAACGCCTCTATCAATTTTTCAAGTCCGCCAAGACTTTCGATTTTGGCTTTTTCCTCTTCGCTGAGACTTTTGACAAACTCCTGGCGCAGCCACTCCTCTGGAATCAACACGTCCAGAAATTCGTCCAGTGTCTCGAGATCCTTGAAATACAGCGTGAACGCCCGATCGTATTTATCGTAAAAGCGTTCGTCTTTGACCAGGCAGGTGCGTGCCAGAAAATAAAAATCCTCGACGCTGCCAAATGCAATGTGCTGTTGCAAGGCTTCGAGCAACACCAATAATTCCTTGATGGTGACCGGAACACCCCCTTTGCGCAGACCGTCGAAAAAATCCAGCAGCATCAGCGCCCTTCCCGCCGGGTCATAAATGCCAGTCGTTCCAGCAGGTGAACGTCCTGCTCGTTTTTCAGCAACGCCCCATACAGAGGGGGAATCGCCTTGGTGGGATCGCGCTGTTGCAGAATATCCCTGGGGATGTCGTCCGCCATTAACAATTTCAGCCAGTCCACCAGCTCGGAGGTGGAGGGTTTTTTCTTCAGCCCAGGGATTTTTCGCACGTCGAAGAAAATATCCAGCGCTTCATCCACCAGCGCCTTTTTGATGCCCGGAAAATGCACATCGACAATTTTTAACATCGTTTGCCGATCCGGAAAAGTAATAAAATGGAAAAAGCAACGGCGTAGAAATGCGTCGGGCAATTCTTTTTCATTATTGCTGGTGATGACGATAATGGGCCGATGACGCGCTACTACTCGCTCACTGGTTTCGTAGACGTGAAATTCCATACGGTCGAGCTCCAGCAACAGGTCGTTGGGAAACTCGATATCGGCCTTGTCGATTTCATCAATCAATAACACCACCTGCTCTTCGGCAGCAAATGCTTCCCACAATTTGCCTTTCCTGATGTAGTTGTTAATGTCGTGAACTTTGTCTTCACCGAGCTGTGAATCCCGCAAACGGGATACCGCATCGTATTCGTACAACCCCTGTTGAGCTTTGGTGGTGGATTTGACGTGCCAGGCAATTAATGGCTTGTTCAGCGCCCTGGCCACCTCTTCGGCCAACATGGTTTTACCGGTGCCCGGCTCCCCTTTGATCAGTAGCGGCCGCTGTAGCGCCACAGCAGCATTGACCGCCATCTGTAAATCTTCAGTTACAACATATCGCTCGGTGCCAGTGAATTGCATATTTGTGTCTCTGTTTGAGTTTCGTTAGCGGGACATTCTAGCCCCAGCTTGCCTCTTGTTCCAGCGATAGCGTCTTCCGGTTGGTGACCGACGCGTCTCGCCACGGGCCGCAGTGGACTGTTACCATGGCCGTTATAAACAAAACCGTACGCAACTATGTCGAATGAAATAGCCAGCGATAACCGGCGACCAACCAGCGCGGAATTTCTTGGACACCCGAAGGGGCTCTACGTGTGTTTCCTCACGGAATTGTGGGAGCGTTTCTCTTATTACGGTATGCGTGCGCTGCTAATTTTTTACCTAACTCAACACTTTTTGTTCAGCGACGATCGTGCGTATCTGATTTATGGCGCTTATACCGCCCTGGTTTATGTGATGCCGGTGCTCGGGGGCATCCTCGCCGATCGCTATCTGGGTCCCCGCAAAGCGGTTACTTTCGGCGCCATCTTGTTGGTCTTCGGTCACTTTGGCATGGCCTTCGAGGGACCCGCTGCCATAGCCACCGGGGAAGAGGTGGTCCGCGATCCGTTTTATTTACAGTGTTTTTACCTCTCCCTGGCGCTGATTATTACCGGCGTCGGTTTTCTCAAGGCGAATATTTCCACCATTGTCGGCGCTCTCTACGCACCAGGGGACCCGCGTCGGGACAGTGGCTTCACCATTTTCTACATGGGTATCAACATCGGCGCTTTCTTTGCCTCGATTCTGTGTGGCTGGCTGGGGCAAACCTACGGCTGGGCATACGGCTTCGGTCTGGCAGGCATCGGCATGCTGGGGGGCTTACTGGTCTTTCTACGGGGCCAGCCGTTGCTGAGGGGCTACGCCGAACCACCCTCCGCCACGGGCTTGCAGCAGAGAACGGCCATCGGCTTGAGTCGCGAATGGACGATTTATGTTGGCAGTATGGCCGCGGTGGTGGCGATCTGGCAGCTGGTGCAGCACCAGCAACTGGTAGGGCAACTACTGGCGGGCTTTGGCGGCATCATGCTCGCGGTAGTGCTCATTTACGCCTTTGTCAGCTGCGCCCCCGCAGAGCGCGATCGCATGTTGGTGGCTACCGCGCTGATTGTCTTTTCTGTACTGTTCTGGGCATTGTTTGAACAGGCCGGTTCTTCCCTCAACCTGTTTGCCGATCGCGCGGTCGACCGCGTCGTCCTCGGCTACGAACTGCCGGCATCCGTCTTCCAGTCCCTGAACGCACTGTTTATATTTCTGCTGGCGCCATTATTTTCAATCCTCTGGACCTGGCTGGCGGCGCGGGGCTGGGAACCATCCACACCGGTAAAATTTGCCCTCGCGCTGATGCAGGTGGGCCTGGGGTTTCTAATCCTGGTATTCGGCGCCGGTCTGGACGACACGGGCCGCGGCACCGGAATGGTCTGGCTGGCCCTTATCTACCTGTTACACACTACCGGGGAACTGTGTCTGTCACCGGTGGGCCTGTCGATGATCACGAAACTCAGTGTACCCCGGGTGGTGGGCATGATGATGGGGGTGTGGTTTCTGGCATCCGCGGGCGCCAATTATATCGCCGGTCAAATCGCGCGTTTTACCGGTGGCTCCCATGGCGCGGAGGCGGATCAGGCCGCAACCATTGCTAACGCCCTTACGGTCTATACCAATGTCGGTTGGCTGGCAGTGGGTATCGGTGTGGTGTTACTCGCCCTGTCGCCATTGCTGCGCAGGGCGATGCATGGCGTACATTAATCGCGCGCTTAGACAACCAGTCTTCAACACCTGCTACGGCGCAGCAGAACGCCGACTGCGCCGCCATACGAACCAAATGAGCAGATACAGAAAATAGGCGACGGTAAAACAAAAAGCGATCGGTAAAAGTCCACGCAACGCGCCTTCCTCGGTCACGGGGTTGACGTATTCGAACGCCGCCGCTGCCCACGCCGGTGCCAGATAGGGTTTATCGGCATAGGGATAAATCGGTGTCAATAACACCGCCAGCACCAGGATGCGGAAAAACGCGCGCACCGGCGCCCACGGCCAGAAACGGGTCATCGACCACAGCAGGGGCAGCAGCAGTAACACGCCGCACAGGTACGCTACTCCCCCCCACAAATAATTTTCCATGGTATACATACAATATTTCCTACTGCACCCACTTGACGATATGTTCGTCCAGCGCATCTGGATGAACGTTTTGCTCCGATAATACCCTGCCCTGCACCGATATGCCCGCATCATGGACGGAACGTGGATTGCCGGATAGCAGCGGATGCCAGTCAAACAGGGGCTTGCCCTCAGCCAGCAGGCGATAGGCACAGGTACCAGGCAACCAGTTGATCTCGCTGATGTTGT
>JAYODD010000004.1:110909-125214 GCA_038106145.1 Gammaproteobacteria bacterium
GAGTTACGCAATCGGCCACCAGCTGCGTGCGCCGCCCGTAATTGCGACAACGGCAGGTCTGGCGATCGAGCAGCCGACAGGCCACCCGGGTAAAAAACAGTTCGCCGCTATCCTCGTCTTCCAGTTTCGCCAGGCAGCAGCGACCACAGCCATCGCACAGGGATTCCCACTCCTGCGCGGTCATTTGCGCCAGGGATTTGGTTTGCCAAAATTGCGCGTTTTTCATTTAGCGGGGCAATTTATCATTGCGCGCTCTGATGGTGCGCATATAGCCATCGTTGGACGGCGGCAGTTGCAGGTAATAACCCTTGTCCGCGATAGCCGCCAATACTTTACCGGCGTCCGCCTGGGCAAGTTTGCGCTCGGCGCTGAGCTCCAGGGTAAGCACCAACAGCGGTTCCCCGAAACGCAGCAACAACGGGTCGGGCACGCGCGCCGTGCCTTCATCCCGAGCGACATACAGATACAGGTCCGCTTCGCGACTGCTTTTGTAAATATTACAAATTACCGGGGCCATCACTCGGCACTCCCCTGCACGCAGGAAAGTAGCTGTTCCCCAATCACCTCTCGGCGCCATCCGGTGTCGAGCGGGGGCGGCAATTTCGCCGCGCCCACCTGGTGGGAGCGCACCAATTGTTCCACATCGACCTTGCGCGCCAGTATTTCCGCAGCCAGTCCCAACTCAGCAGCCACCGCCTGTACCTGTTGACGACAACTGTCGAGCAACGCGCCGAATTCCCGTGGCAGGGATTTTGGCAACGTTTCCGGCAACCCGTCCTCAGGTTGTTCGAGCACCGTAGCGACCAGATCGATCAGGTGCCCGCCGTAGCGGTCGAGAACTTTCTGGCCGACAACCGCAAGGGCCGCGAGACCACCGTAAGTCTTCGGGCGCGCCGCGGCAATTTCCAGTAACGCCTTGTCGGCCACAATCCAGTTGCGGGGACGATTGCGCAATCGTGCCTCCCCTTCGCGCCATGCCGCCAGTTGTTGCAGCACCCCGATGCCACGGCGGTCGAGGCGCCAGGCGCCCTTAATGCGTTGATAATATTTCCGTGCCTGTTGTGGTGCGGCGGCCGTTGCTGCCAACGTGACCATTTCTTCATCCATCCAGCGCAACCTGCCCGTTTCCCGCAGGTTTTTCATTAACTGTTCGTACATCGGCAACAAATAATGAACGTCGAGGGCGGCATAGTCGAGCTGCGCATTGCTGAGGGGACGCTGGAGCCAATCCGAACGGGTTTCCTGCTTACTCAGCTCCACGCCGCTTAAATCCCTGACCAGGGAACTGTACCCCCTGGAAAAACCGTAGCCCGTCAATGCAGCAGCCACCTGGGTATCTATCAACCAGGTGTGAGGGCCATCGCCGAGCTGGATCAAAGCCAGTCTGGGGAAAAATGTATTGGTGCGCCTAAACTCGGTATCGAGAGCGACCGCCGCGCACTCCTGCCACTGCGCGGCGGCGGCGATCAGAGCGGCATCGTCCGCAATCAACAGCGGTGGTGCACAAAAATCAAAGGTCATGGCAGTTCCGGATTTAAAGTCGTCTGCGGCTATTGAACGCGTGCAACAGGGTGCCGCCATCCACGTATTCCAGTTCGCCCCCCAGGGGCACCCCGTGGGCGATGCGACTCACCGCAACCCCGAGCCCCATAGCACGCTCACCGATATAGTGGGCGGTCGCCTCCCCCTCGATAGTGAGATTGGTCGCAAGAATCAACTCGCCAATGTTTTCATCGACCAGTCGCTGTAACAAAAAATCGATGCCAATGGCCTCGGGGCCAACCCCGTCGATGGGCGACAAATGCCCCAACAGCACGAAATACCGTCCGCGAAAGGAGCCGGACTGTTCGATTGCAAACAGATCGGCCGGGGTTTCCAGTACACACAACTGCTGCGGATCCCGACGGCTGTCGCTACACACGCCGCACAGCTCCGCCTCAGTTAACGTGCGACATAATTTACACCGGCCGACACTGTCGACCGCGCGTTCGATCGCCGTGGCAAGCCGCGCGCCCCCCTGTCGATCCCGTTCCAGCAACTGCAACGCCATGCGTTGCGCGGATTTGGGTCCAACCCCCGGCAGACAGCGCAGCGCATCAATTAATTCGTCAATCACCGGCCCAAACATCAACTACACCCGTTCCCCATTTGCTGCGTTTTCGACACAACCCGTTTTAATATCGGTTAAAACGGCATCTTAAACCCGGGGGGCAGCTGGATTCCCGCTGCCAGATCTCCCAGGGTGTCGCGGTTATTCGCCTCGACCTTGCGCACCGCATCGTTGACTGCCGCAGCCAGCAGGTCCTCGAGAATTTCCCTGTCCTCGCTGAGCAACGTCGGATCGATCTCGACCTTGCGCACGTCGTAACGGCCGGTCATACGCACCTTCACCATACCTGCGCCGGATTGTCCCTGCACTTCTACATTCGCCGCCTGCTCCTGCATTTTCTGCATCTTCTCCTGCATTTGCTGTGCTTGCTGGAGAATGTCGTTAAAGCCTTTCATGGTTGCTCCCGGTCACCCACACGGGGTGCGTGAAAATTATGCGTTGCGTGGCCAGCCGTGGTTAGCGGGGTTCATTGTCATCGATCGGCACCACCGTATCTTCCAGTAGTTTGCCGGCAAACCGGTTCTTCAATTCCTCCACCACGGGATCCGCATTAAGGGTCTGTACCGCAGCCGCGTGGCGCTCTGCCGCCCTTCGCTGGTGGTAAGCCCGTGGTGTCTCCCGCTGCACATCACCCACGGTCACTTCGATGGTCACTGGCTGTCCGAAATAGGTACTCAGTGCCAGCGCAAGCCGCTGTTGGTGAGAGGGCTCGTACAGCGCGCCGTTGCCGTCATCGAGCCGCAAATGCAAATGCGTGTCGCGACGATCGAGTAACGCCATATTGGCGGCGACATTCTGTAGTACACCACCGATGTCCAAATCATCGCAAACCTCTATCCAGCGCCCGGGAGTCAGCGCCGCCAGCGCCACGGGGCTACGCTTTGGATTCGCACCGTTTGCCCGGGACAATTGCTCCGCAGGCGCCGGTGTCCGCTCGCCGGACTCGTCCGTGCAGGCCTCCCGCGCCACGGGCGGTGGGGACGCCACGGCATTACGCACCCGCTTGACACCAGTGCTCGCTGTGACTACCAATTCCGGCGTGGCAGCCGGTTCAGACTTTTTTGCCGGGGACAGGTCCTCCCGAGCGTCGGTGTGCGTGGCCGCGGGCTGGTCGCTGCGGTCCGTCACCACTGGTTGAAACGCCAGTTGCCGTAGCAGCACCATTTCGAAGCCACTGCGCGGATCGGCGGCCATAGCCAGATCCCGTCGACCAAGCAGACAGATTTGATAAAACAACTGCACGTCGTCCGCGCTCACAGCCTGCGCCAGGGCCAAAATCGCCCCGTGATCCCGCTCGCTAACGTCCAGGGCTTCGGGCACGGTTTGCGCGATGGCAACGCGGTGCCAGATGCTCAGCATGGCGGCCAGGGCGGCGTTATAATCCGGTGCCAGTTCCGCAAACTTGTTCACCAACGCCAGGGTCTGCGCCCCGTCGCCGCGGGCCACTGCCTGGCACATCTCGATGACCGTGGTGTGGTCGATGGTACCGAGCATGGCGCTGACTTCGAGATCGGTGATTTTGCCACCACCGTGGGAAATCGCCTGGTCAGTCAAACTCAGCGCATCGCGCATACTGCCGTCGGCGGCCCGTGCAATCGACCATAACGCCGGTTCTTCGGCGGGAATTTTTTCCTCCCCGAGAATAAAGCGTAGCTGCTTGACAATGGTCTCCGCACTCAAATTTTTCAGATTAAATTGCAGGCAGCGCGATAATATGGTGACCGGCAACTTACGCGGATCGGTGGTCGCAAACAAAAATTTGACGTGGGGAGGTGGCTCCTCCAGAGTCTTTAGCAGGGCGTTAAAACTGTGGGTAGACAGCATATGTACCTCGTCGATAAGGTACACCTTAAAACGCCCAGCCGTGGGCGCATACTGCACGTTTTCAAGTAATTCGCGGGTGTCTTCCACCTTGGTGCGGGAAGCGGCGTCAACTTCAATCAAATCGATAAAACGCCCATCGGTTATTTCTCGACAGGCCCCGCATGCACCGCAAGGCGTGGAACTGACGCCATGTTCACAGTTAAGGCACTTGGCCAAAATGCGCGCCACCGACGTTTTTCCCACGCCGCGCGTACCGGTAAACAGATAAGCATGGTGTAAGCGATCGTGGTCGAGTGCGTTGATCAACGCTCTGAGCACATGCTCCTGACCCGCCATTTCACCAAACTGGCGCGGGCGCCACTTGCGGGCAAGAACCTGATAACTCATGGCAATAAAGAGCCTCTGATGACTGACGGGGAGGGATATCAGGTGGAATTATACGGGGATCGATGCGGGTCCGGTACCCCGGCCCCTCAGCTGACGCCTCAAGGCGGTGAAACTGGGCGAAGTGCGACGACGAACCACTGCAAGTACAGAATAGATTCGCAATACCCAGGTCAAATAAGGGTGGCAACCCCCGTCAGCCACATCCCGGCACATGACGTTTCTGCTACCGTTGCTCCCTTCCGGGCCTGGCGGGGTTTACAGAGCATCATTGCGAGAGAACCAACGGGGGCCACCATTGCGGCCGGGATTATCGTGTCTTTACTATGGCAATGCAAATCATAGCTGATTACTATGGCCGCTAAACAGGCTATAGAGAACCGCAGTTATTACCCGCCCACTACTCCCACCCGCGCCCCTGGTTAAATCCGCAAACCGAGCGCAGTCAGCGGCGCCACGCGCGCCGCTAATGACTCTGCTCACCGCGATGCTGTGCGCCGTTCTTGCGCTGACCGCCTGCGGCGGCGGCGAAAACAACGTCACCTCAGGAAACAGGAGCCAGACTCTGCACTGGGGTAACGGCGCCGAGCCCCAGGAGTTGGACCCCCATATTGTGACGGGCATTCCCGAGCACCATATTATTGTGGCCCTGCTCGAGGGGCTGGTGCTCAAGGATCCCGTCACCCTGGAACCCATTCCAGGGGTTGCCGAAAGCTGGTCCATCGACGAATCAGGCACGGTATACACTTTTCAGATCAGGTCGAATGCCCGTTGGTCCAACGGCGATCCGGTGACCGCCGCAGACTTCGCGTGGTCCTGGCAGCGCGCATTGCAGCCGGAACTGGGCAACCTCTACGCCTATATGTATTACCCGATCAAAAACGCCGAGGCCTACGCCACCGGCAAACTGGATGATTTTTCCCAGGTGGGCGTCAAGGCGCTGTCCCGCCATCAACTCCAGGTTACATTAACCCACCCCACACCCTATTTTTTACAATTGCTCGACCACTACAGCATGTTCCCCGTGCATCGCTCCACTATCGAATCCTTTGGCGCCCCGGCGGAGCGCGGCACGCGCTGGACCAGGGCAGGCAACTTTGTCGGCAACGGGGCTTTTGTATTGACGCAATGGGATCTGAACAAAGTGGTCGTGGTGCAAAAAAACCCCCAGTACTGGGACGCAGAGCGGGTTGCACTTAACGAAATTCGCTTCTACCCCACGGAAAATATTTCCACTGAGGAGCGCATGTTTCGTGCGGGTCAGTTGCATGTCACCGGTTCCCTGCCCACTGACAAAATCGCCGTGTATCGTGAGCAGGCCCCACAGTTTTTGCGCATCTCACCCTATCTTGGCACCTATTATTACCGCATCAATACTCGCGTTCCCCATCTCGCTGACAAACGCGTGCGGCGCGCCCTGGCGCTGGCCATCGACCGGCAAAGTATCGTCGACAATGTCACCAAGGGTGGGCAAATTCCCGCTTCCACCTTTACCCCTCCCGACACGCTGAACTACAGTGCCGAACCCGCGTTGGACTACGACCCGCAACGGGCCCGGAAACTGCTGGCCGCGGCGGGCTACCCCGGGGGTAAGGACTTCCCCACCACGGAAATTTTGTATAACACCAGCGAGGGCCACCAAAAAATCGCCGTAGCACTGCAACAGATGTGGAAGACGGTATTGAATATCGACGTAACCCTGAATAATCAGGACTGGAAAGTCTATCTGGATAATGAGGCTTCGGGCAATTTTCAAATTTCCCGGGCTGGCTGGATCGGCGATTACGTGGACCCCAATACCTTTCTCGACCTGTGGCTCACCGGGGGCGGCAACAACCGCACCGGCTGGAGTAACGCCGAGTACGACCGATTAGTTACGCAACTGGCGCCTACCGCCCCCGATCGCGATACCCGCTACGACTACTTTCGCCGCGCCGAGGCGATTTTACTCGACGAGATGCCCATCATTCCCCTGTATATCTATACCAGTGTGCACCTGGTACACGATAGCGTGAACGGGATGCCCGGCAATATTCTCGACTACGTCCTGTATAAAAATATTTCCCTGCGCGCGAATAACTGATTATGTGGCGCTTTATACGCAACCGATTATTACAGGCCATACCGGTGCTACTGGTGGTGATCGCCGCCACCTTCTTTTTGGTACGGCTGGCGCCGGGTGGTCCATTCAGTGCGGAAAAAGCCGTACCCGAAGCGGTATTGAAAGCTCTCGAAACCCGTTACCACCTGGACGAACCGATGCCCCTGCAGTTTATTCGTTACCTGGGGGATCTGGCGCGGGGTGATTTCGGTCCCTCCTTTCGTTTTCCGGGCCGCTCGGTCAACGAAATGATCGCGGCCGGGCTACCCGCCACGGCGGAACTGGCTCTGTATGCCATATTGATTGCGATCGTGCTCGGCACCTGTGCCGGAGTAACCGCGGCCCTGCGCCCCAACACTGCTCAGGATTATGTCCCCATGTCGGCGGCCATGGTGGGCATTTGCATGCCGTCATTTTTGCTGGGTCCACTGTTGATGCTGCTGTTCGGCATCTGGCTGGAATGGGTGCCGGTATCCGGGTGGGGCAATATTCCCGGCGATAAAATACTGCCGGCCCTGACCCTCGGTTCCGGATACACCGCCTACATCGCACGCCTCTCCCGCGGTGGTATGCTGGAAGTGTTGTCCCAGGATTATATCCGCACCGCGCGGGCCAAGGGCCTGCCGGAATGGGTGGTGGTGTTGAAGCACGGCCTGCGCGGCGGGCTAATTCCGGTGGTGGCCTTCATGGGACCCGCTTTTGCCGGCCTGCTGAGTGGATCCTTTGTGGTCGAGACGTTATTTCAGATACCCGGATTGGGGCGGTTCTATGTCCAGGCCGCGTTCAATCGGGATTACACCATGATTATGGGCACCACGGTATTTTTTGCCGCTTTGATCATCCTGTTCAATTTGTTATCCGACATCGCCGCGGTCTGGCTTAACCCCCGGCTACGGGACCAGTACCGTGGAGGCAAAGCATGACTCTTGCTACCACCGCGGCTGCCACCGAGGAGCGGGGCGTGTCCCTGTGGCAGGACGCGTGGCGACGTCTGCAAAAAAATCGCCTCGCCCTGCTGGGTCTCGGGGTACTCCTGGCCATGACCCTCACCGCGCTATTGACCCCCTGGATCGCGCCCTACAGTTACGATGCGCAGAACCTGGCCCTCGGCGCCACACCACCCTCCGCGCAACATTGGCTGGGCACCGATACCCTGGGCAGGGATCTGCTGACTCGCATACTGTACGGTAGCCGCGTCTCGCTAATGGTGGGCTTCGTGGCCACCGGCGTGGCCCTCAGCATCGGTATTTTGTACGGCACCATTGCCGGTTACGCCGGTGGTCGCGTGGACGCCACCATGATGCGCCTGGTGGATATTATGTACGCCCTGCCGTTTATGATTTTCATTATTCTGCTAATGGTGGTGTTCGGGCGCAATATCGTGTTGCTGTTTTTCGCCATCGGCGCGGTGGAATGGCTGACCATGGCGCGCATCGTGCGCAGCCAGGTGCAAACTTTGCGTCAGCAGGAATTTATCGAGGCGGCGGTTTCCCTCGGTCTGTCCCGTTGGCTGATTGTCCGCCGCCACCTGATTCCAAACACGCTGGGCCCGGTTATCGTTTACACCACGCTCACCATTCCCGGCGTGATTCTGCTCGAGGCTTTCCTCAGTTTTCTGGGGCTGGGCATTCAGCCGCCGCAGAGTTCCTGGGGATCGCTGATTTCCGCCGGAGTGGAAACCATGGAGGAATATCCCTGGCTATTGCTGTTTCCCGGACTGGTGCTGTCCATTACGCTCTTCGCACTGAATTTTTTAGGGGATGGGCTACGCGACGCCCTCGATCCACGGGCCGCCAAGGACTAACAGCACCCCATGAGCTTACTCGACGTCCAACACTTGACCGTGCGCTTCCATACCCGCAATGGCGTGCTTACCGCGGTTGACGATGTGAGTTTCACGGTCGATCCCGGCGAGACACTGGCTATCGTCGGCGAGTCCGGATCGGGCAAATCAGTTACCTGTTACAGCCTGTTGCGCCTGATACCGGAGCCACCCGGGCGCATCGAAAGTGGCACCGCTTTGTTTGACGGCGTGGATTTGCTGCAATCTCCTGTATCAGCGCTACGCCATATTCGCGGTAACGACATCGCGGTCATTTTTCAGGATCCCATGTCCTGCCTGAATCCGTTCCTGACCATTGGCGAACAGTTGATGGAGCCCCTGATTTTCCATCGACAGCTGATGCGGCCCGCGGCTCGCAATCAGGCCCTCGCCCTCCTCGCAGAGGTTGGCATTAAAGATCCCACCAGGCGTTTTGAGAGTTATCCCCACGAATTTTCCGGCGGTATGCGCCAACGGGTGATGATCGCCATGGCATTGATCGCGGAACCGAAACTGCTGATTGCGGACGAACCCACTACCGCCCTCGACGTCACCGTGCAGGCGCAGATACTACGCCTGATCAAGGAGCTACAGCAACGTCGCAATATCGCGGTAATTCTCATCAGTCACGACCTTTCCGTCGTGGCGGGAGTCGCCGATCGTATCGCGGTGATGCACCAGGGCAAGGTGGTTGAAACCGGTGCCACCAACACCATTTTTACCGGCGCCCAACATCCCTATACCCGCAAGCTGCTCGCATCGATTCGCAGCGGCGCCAAACAACACGCCGTCGATTCGGCTCCGACACCCCGGCCATTACTGGAGGTCAAAAACCTGACCACCTGTTTTCGCGACTACGGCACACCCTTACTGGCAACCGATGCAGAACGTTTTGTCACCGCTGTCGACAATGTATCCCTGACGGTAAATCACGGCGAAATTCTCGGCCTGGTAGGGGAATCCGGCTCCGGTAAATCCAGCCTCGGCCGATCAATTTTGCAGTTGATTCCGGTGCGCTCCGGCTCGGTAACCTTTGCGGGCCAGCAATTGTGTGGACTCAACGCCAAAGCCATGCGGCCGCTGCGGCGGCGCATGCAGATGATTTTTCAGGATCCCTACGCCTCCCTCAATCCGCGCATGACCGTATTTGACGCCCTTGCCGAACCCCTGTTATTCCACCGTCTGGCGACCCGTAGCAGCGTGGAAAAATTGGTGCATACGCTGATGGACGAAGTCGGTCTGGCGCGGGCCTATGTGCGCAAATATCCCCATGAATTTTCCGGCGGGCAGCGCCAGCGAATTGCCATTGGTCGCGCCATCGCCACGCGGCCGGAATTTGTGCTGGCGGACGAACCGGTATCGGCGCTAGACGTCACCATTCAGGCGCAAATTCTCGACCTGTTACTCGATCTGGTGGCACGCCACAATTTGACCATGCTGTTTATCTCCCACGACCTGTCCGTGGTGCGCTACATTGCCGATCGGGTGATGGTGATGCACCGCGGAAAAATTATTGAAAGCGAAAAAACCGAAACGCTGTGGGCGCATCCTCAACAACCCTACACGCAGCAGTTACTGGCGGCGATACCGGGCGCGGATCGCCCACAGCATCGACCTCCGGCCGGCGATTATTGATATAAGTCAAACGATGTTGCGAAAGCCCTGGGCAAGAAAAAGACAGCCGATTAAATTGGGGGGAGTTCAGTAAACGCTGTCTGGCCGCGACCGACAAATCTCACAGGAGAATGACGTGAGTGCGCAAATTCCCTCGATTGATACGACCTTTACATGGCCGGCCAAGTACAACGAAATTCCCAAAGAGGTATTTGAGAAACCTGAACTGTGGAAGCTCGAACTGGAGCGCATTTTTTACGGCGAGGAATGGCACCCTCTCGCGCACCGCGCGGAAATCCCCAACCCCGGGGATTACAAGGCCGGTTTCGTCGGGGAAATGCCCGTTTTCGCGGTACACGGCCAGGATGGTCAGATTCGCGTTTTTCACAATTCCTGCGCCCATCGCGGCGCCACATTGGTCACCGACGCCGCGGGTTGCAAGCAGGAATTCGAGTGCCCCTACCACCGCTGGCTGTTCAACCCCCAGGGCGAGCTGGTGGGCTGCCCCAACAGCAAGGAGTTTTCGCCGAGTTTCGCCAAGGACAAGTTTGGCTTGAAATTGTTGCGTACCGAAGAATTTTGCGGCCTTTACTTCGCTACCCTGAGCGACAAGACTCCCCCTTTAAATGAGTATTTTGATCAGGGTTTTCTCGAGCCCCTGTCACGCATTTTGGGCGGCGATGGCAAGTTACGCTTTGTGGGTTACCAGAAGGTGTACTACGACTGCAACTGGAAAGCTTATTGCGATAACGACGGGTACCACGCGCCACTGCTGCACCTGGCGTTCAAGCTGCTCAACTGGCAGGGGGGCAAGGGAACCCAGCACATCACCCGCAACGGGCACATGGCGTTTCAGTCGGAGTTGAAGGTGCCGGATCAGGTCACCGCCCTTAATGACGGCTCCATTGTGCATTTTAAAGGTACCGATACCAGCACCGGCTCGCTGGTGCTGTCCGCCTTTCCCGTGACGATTTTTTCAAAACATCTGGATATGCTGAATATTCGCTACGCCTACCCCAAAGGCCCACGCGGCATAGAGGTGCACTACGCTTATTTCTGTCACCAGGATGACGATGACGAGATGGTGCGTCATCGCATCCGCCAGTCGAGCAATCTGCTGGGTCCGAGCGGTCTGGTGAGCCTCGAGGATGCAGCGATTTTTACCCGCATTGATCTGGGCAATCGCTCCCCCGGCAATGCCATTTTTCAGAAAGGTGTCAAAGACGAATTTGAACTGGGCTTCGATGTTGGGCAAAACGATGAATCTGGAAATTTGCCCCGCTGGGAGTATTACCGGCAAATTATGGGCTTCAAAAGGGCTGCTGTATGAATGGTGTCGGCGACCACGCTATTTGGCACATTGAACTACTCAATCGCAGTTACATGCGCGCACTTGACCGCAAGGACATGCAAGGCTGGCTGGCGACGTTTACCAGCAATGGCTCTTATATTTGCATTTCCGAGGAAAACGAACGACGCGGGTTTCCCATCGCCTATATGCTCGATGATTGTTACGCCCGGTTGCAGGATCGCGTCATTCAGGTATTGGATATCCAGGACGATGCCATTGAACATTATCAACCCCGGCACTTCTCTCAACTGATCGATATAGAACCGTTGCGCGGCGGTCACTACCGGGTGGAAAGTAACTTTTCCGTAACCTATACGCCGGCTGACACCGGACGTTCGGCACTACTGGCCACTGGTCAGTACATCGACGAAGTGGCGGTAAACGGCACAGCTAAATTTGTGCAGCGCAAGGCCGTGGTCGACACTAATGTTCTCCCGCGCTACATTGCATACCCTATTTAAAGCGCCAGCAAAACTTACCCCCCGACAGACCCGGCGGTGACCCGAGGGAGAAGTCCGTCCAACACCGTCCTCAGACGGTGGCAGCCGTGGCCTGCCACTGCTCTAACCAGGTTTCCAGCTTGGCCGATGGCAGCGGCGGGCTAATCCAGTAGCCTTGGGCGATGTCGCAGCCAGCATCGCGTAATAAATCGTATATTTCGCGGGATTCCACGCCTTCCGCAACCACCTTGAGCCCCAGGCTGTGGGACAATTCCACGGTAGAGCGCACGATTATCTGATCACTTTTATTAGCTAACAATTCGTGAATAAATAGTTTGTCTATTTTTAACTCCTGTACTGGCAGTTGCTTAAGGTAGGACAGGGAAGCGTATCCGGTACCAAAGTCGTCGATGGAAAGCCGTATATCCAGCGCGCGAATCTGTTTGAGTATTTCAAACGCGCGCTCGGGATTATCGACAATCGCACTTTCGGTAATCTCCAGTTCCAGCCAGGCCGGATCGACCGAATATTCCGCCAGAAAATTTTTGAGATCATCCACCAGACTCATGTCCTGCAGTAAAAATGCGGACAAATTTACCGCCATGGATAAGTTGTATCCCTGAGCGCGCAAGCGTCGACAACGACTCATGGCCGTTTTCAGGGTATACAGGGTCAGTGGTTTGATCATGCCCGAGCGCTCGGCGACATTAATAAAATCATCTGGCGCCACCGTGCCCAGCGTCGGATGCACCCAGCGCACCAGTGCTTCAAGACACACCACTTCCCCGCTACTTATGTCCACTTTGGGCTGATAAACAAGAATAAATTGTTCATCGTCCACCGCAAGGTTCAGTTGACTACTGATCGCCAGATTGCGCAAGGTATTACTGTCCAGGCTGGCATCGTAAAGCACATAATCCAGATGATTAATCTTGGCCTGATACATAGCCACATCGGCAAACATCATTAATTCTTCGTCAACCTGGGTATGCTCCGGCAAATGCGCGATGCCGATGGATGCCTGTACCTGGAGGGACATAGCCTCCGCAGCAAACGGTTTTTTAATCAATGCAACAAGCGCATTGGCCATGGATTCGGCCTTCAGCGCTACTTCCAAACCAGTGAGCAGCACGCCAAATTCATCGCCTCCGATACGCGCGACAAAAACATCGTTGCTTTGCACAGCCTCCAGACGTTCGCCCAACTCATGTAAAATTTTGTCCCCGGCACCGTGGCCCAGGGTGTCGTTAATTTCCTTAAAGCGGTCCAGGTCAATAAACAATAATGCGGCAGGGCATTGTGAATCCCGGTAGTCCTGAACCGCCCTGTGCAATCTGTCCTTGAGCGCCGCCCGGTTAAACAGCCCCGTCAGAGAGTCGTGGGTCGCCTGAAAGCTCAACTCCATCTGACGCGTCTTGCGCTCGGTGATGTCGCGCACAAACAGGGTATAAAGCTTTTGCTCGGCAAGCGGCAAGCGATTGAGTGAAAATTCAATGGGAAATAGCGCGGCGGATAAATGTCGGCCCTGATCTTCACATAAATCCTTACCGGTATAGCTTTCCGCGAATAGTCCGTCATTCATCAGCGCCGGAACAAGACTGGCAATAGATTGGTTGAGTGGCGATCGTCCCGTGTAGCCAAACATTTTCTGTGCGGCGGGATTGATGGATTTTATGAAGCCCTTTTCATCAAGAGTTAAAATACCATCGCCGGTGTTTTCCACCACTGTAGCCATCAACGCTTCCTGACGCACCAGCCTCAGGCGTTGTCGAAAAAGCCGCAACGCCTGCTGATCGATCCGCGCGAGCTGTATGAGTACGAAACTGAGCCAGGGAAAAATCAGCAGTGGCGACGTATCCAGTATCAATCTGCGAAGCAATAGTTGTTGCCCTACCAGCAACCAGCCCACCGTCACCGCCAGGGCGATCACCACGCCGGTGCGCCAGGAGATTTTTATTGACAAAAACATAATGCACAGCTGCATCAACGCGACAAGCAATACAACAACCGGTTTGTCGATATCCCTTAATTTTCCAGCGATCAACGTTTGATATGCCAATGCCTGCACCACAGGTCCTGGCAGGGATCGGTACACTGGCACCGGAATTTGGTCGCTCAGCTCAAGAGCCGTAGCGCCGACAATGACGTGTTTATCGGTAAACAAATCATGCGGGTAATTTCCCGCATAAACGTCCGCGTAGGAAATATGGTTTAAAGAACTGGGGTCGATACTGAAATCTATCCGTAGCCTGTCGGTGTCGTAAATATTACCGCCGTGCAGCAACGCCGGGGCGGTGTAGAGATCGACATCGGCAAAGCGGCTGAACAGCGTCATACGCCGCACCAGGCCATCCTGATCGGGTTTCAAATTAACCGAAACGGGCGTCACTCGATCGGCAAACAGGGGGAGTGGTTGAACGAGCGATAATTTGCGATTGTCCTGACTGCTGGTGTACTGCAAAAATGTCGGCAACAGGATCTGTCCTGAATCAAATGTCCCCAAAGCGCGGGCAAATTCAGCATCTTCGCTCGCCTCGCTGGGCGCACTAAAATCCACGTCAAAAAAGATTTTGTTGACACCTGATGCGCGTAATCGCTCCAGCACCCGCGCGTGATAACTGCGGGGCCAGGGCCATAATTTAAGTTTATTGATACTGTA
>JAYODD010000004.1:125224-127000 GCA_038106145.1 Gammaproteobacteria bacterium
ATTTCCACCAGGACCAGGTCGGCGTTCACAGCGTGCCGGGATAATTTGAAATTGAACGCCGTAATAGCATTGTCGAAGTTCTGTAACGCACCGGATAAATACAGCGCCAGCGTTAACGCAAAACTCGAAAGCGCCGCCCACCAATTTTTGGTAAACACTGCTTTATGAAATGATCTGTCACCCAAGCGTTACTCCACCGCGCCCTGCCAGATAGCTACTTGTTTTGGCCGGGAGCGCATCCAGAATTTCCGGGGGCGGAACTATCGCAGCCTGCGGGAGGATCCTCTACAGGAGGATCCTCTATTACCGGTGGATCTTCAATGATCACTGGATCGTCAACCGGAGGGGGAACAATAACAACTTCCTCCGGGATTAATTCCGGCGCCTCGGGTACTTCCACAACAGCCTCAACCGCGGCGTCCACTACCGACGTGACTGCTGCGGCTGGCGATGGTGTGGTTACCGCCCCTGCTCCGCCATCACCGTCTCCTTCAGCGGCATCCACCGCGGGATCAATTACCGTAATACTCTTTGCCCCCGCCGCAATCAACGCCAGTTGCCCGGTTTTGAGCAGCACCTGATCGGCAACGCCCACGGCGGACACCTCGAGCAAGCCCTCCACAAGATTAACCACTGCCCGGTTTTCGGTGACCTGCACTGAAAAAGTGGTCCCTTTCACCACCGAAACCAGATACGGTGTTTCCACCTGCACAGTGCGGGACTGAGTACTTTCAATTTTAAACAACACATTGCCCAGGGTTTGCACAATCCGCGTCAACAACCCCGCCGGTTGCGTTTCAGCGGCAGCAAACTCCAGCAACGAATTTGGCCCCACCCGGGTACTGTCATTGCGATGTTTAAGTAACGCGTGGGAACGCTCTGCGGTTTTCAGATGAAAGGGCGCCGTGAGCATTACACCGCTGTTAACCCCATTCCATTTTGCCATACCGGCAGTTTTGTACGACACCTCACCACTCAATTCCACCAACTGCCACTGATTGTCGGCGCCTGTATTTTCCGCAACGGCCGAATGGACACCAGCCACCAGACCCAGAAAGCCCACAACCCATAGTAATTTCTTCAGCATAATTTGCTCCTTTGGATTGGTAGCCAGGCTCGGCGCTCACCAGTAAATTTGACGACGCTTTCCCAATTGGTCAAGGATATGTAACTATTGCTACAATTAGCCGAGCATTCTAAATAATATGAACCGTCCCATAGTACCCAACTAATGCCATTGAAACCAATATTTTTCGCCCTCACTGGCCTGACCTGGTTAACCCTGGATAGCGCCGCCACGCTTGCGCTGGAAATTGATACTGCGCTGGACAATACGCAAATTGAAAAACGCTTTGCGTCATCAATTGATGACGACGTTGAAGTAACTCAGACGGCAACATCGACTACCACCTCCGATACAAAAAACATACGTTTAGCCGGCGTGGCCATGCGCGGGCTTAGCCTGTTCGACCCCATAGAGTTTCTGCCATTGTATGAACGTCACCTCGGACACGCTATCGATATTGACGTGCTGCGTGCGCTCGCCGAACAGGTCACAGCCTATTATCGCCAACGGGGTTACACTGCGGCTCGCGCCGTATTACCGGCGCAGAAAATTCGCGACGGTATCGTATTTATCGATGTCATTGAGGGCGTTGTCAGTCGGGTGCGGGTAACCGGGGACGTACGCGGCGACCTGAATTATCTCGAATCTTTTCTCAGCGCTATCGCGCTGGAGCAACCGGTGGACAGCAACGCGCTGGAAACCGCCAGGTT
>JAYODD010000004.1:127010-152560 GCA_038106145.1 Gammaproteobacteria bacterium
GTTATTACTCAATGATCTGCCGGGCATCTCGGCATCTACCCGCATACAACCTATCGAAGGCTCCACCGATAAGTTCGAACTGGTGGTGGAGGTGCGCCAAACACGCTGGCAAGGCGACCTGGAATTCGACAACCGGGGCAGCAAAATTCTTGGCGAAAATCAGGGGCTCGCAACCCTCACCAGTTATTCCGGATTGGGGCTATTTGAAAGTATCAAACTAAAAACTCTGCACACCATCAACGATAATGAACTGAGCTATTACGCGCTCAATACCAGTTGGCCAATCGGTGCCCGGGGACTCAGGCTCGATCTCGACAGCTCCTATACCGAAGCGGAACCCGGCGCATTTCTGTCGCCATTGAATATCGAGGTGCGCAACCACAATAACAGCGCAACCCTTGCCTATCCGCTGCTACGTACCAACGAGCAATCTTTGTACGTCGATGGAAAACTTGATTATTATCTCTCCAAAGCCGAAGTAGGAGGCAGCCAGCTAACCCATGATGAGCTATACAGCCTAGTCGTGGGACTCGATTACGTACTTGTGGACCAGGGCAACACCTATAGCCGTTACAGCCTGGATATTACCCAGGGCCTGTCTGGCCTAAATAAAACCTTGTTAAACACCGCGGACGGCGAAGTCTCCATCGGCCATGAAAAATTCACCGTTCTGGAACTCGCGGCCAGTCATCGCAAAACGTTGACCGCCAAGTGGTCGCTGTTATTGAAACTAAATGCTCAGTATGCTTCCCGCAGCCTGCCACCATCGCAACGATTTGCGTTTGGGGGCAAAACCATGGGGGGCGCCTACGATCCTGCGGAATTGATTGGCGACCATGGCATTGCGGGGCGCGCCGAAGTGAAATATCAGCTCGAACAGGTATTGCTGCCGGGCACCAAGGCCTGGCTGTATAGCTATTACGATATCGGCCGACTGTGGAACATCGCCACCCACGAAAACGACTCGGCGGCATCTGGCGGACTTGGCATTAGCGCTGCGGCAAAACATATTAGCGGCTCATTGGAAATCGCTCAGCCATTCACCCGTTCGGTCTTTCAGGAAGGACATCACGGCGATCGCACAAGAATTTTTGCCTCGATAAAATTTCGTTTTTAGCCGGTGATGTCGCCGCCGCCTGTGTGCGCAGTGGGCGCCTCCGGCCAGCCGCCCCACCACTTACCAGGATTACGAGCGTGAATATAAACAACGCTAATCCCGCCCAACGTCAACGGCGAAGTGCATTCAAAGATCGCCCCGCGAGAATAACAAGGATTACCAAAAATGGCCGTTCGATGCCCTCAATCCCGTGACATTGATAATCGCAATATCTAGTGCACCCGCGTACCCGGCGCCACATACAAGTGGCGTCGAGCACCCTGCTGCTGTTCAAAAACGATCATTATTGTTCTTACACAGATTGTTAATTTTATGTTTGCGTAACATTTTCAGTAACAGATTACGCATTGAGCGCAGTAGGGGATAGAGATAACGGGATACTCGCGACGAGCGGAATATCCAGTAATTAATCCGATTAAATAGTCCCGAACGGGAACTTATTAATGCCAGTGCCGCGATCGCATCCGCGCCGTAGTAAAGTTGCTCGCCGAGTTTTAGCACCATGCCCTGGTCGATATCCAAGCCGGCGGCGGTTACCTGCGCCAGCAACTCACTGGGTGTGCGGGCGTCAACTAACAGCAGGCCCCCGGTCGCCGCATTCACCCGCACTCGACGACAGTAAAAATCACACAGGGGGCACTCCTTGTCATAGAGTAATACCGCGACGCCTGGAGGAGAGCTTGTCACTTGACCACCGCGGCGGAACACTGCACGCCGGTACCCCCCAACCCGCAGTAGCCATAGGGGTTTTTGGCCAGATATTGCTGATGATAATCTTCAGCGTAGTAAAATGTTGGCGCATCGCGAATTTCCGTGGTTATCTGCCCAAAACCCGCTCGGGTCAGTTCCTTCTGGTACGCATCCCGCGCCGCCTGGGCTGCCTGCAACTGCGCGGCATCGTAACAATAAATCGCCGAGCGGTACTGGGTGCCGCGATCGCCCCCCTGGCGCATACCCTGCGTTGGATCATGGGATTCCCAGAACAGTGTCAGCAACTCATCGTAGGTGATTTGCAGGGGGTCAAACACCACCAGTACCACTTCCGTGTGGCCGGTAAGACCGCTGCACACCTCCTCGTAAGTGGGATTGGGCGTATAGCCGCCAGCGTAACCTGCGGCGGTGGTGTACACGCCCGATTGTTGCCAAAAACGGCGCTCGGCGCCCCAGAAGCAACCCAGGCCAAAGACCGCGCGGTGCAGATGTTCCGCGAATGGCCCGTGCAGCGAATTGCCATTGACAAAATGCTGTTCCGGCACCGGCATACTGGTGGACCGGCCAGGCAAAGCATGCTCCGCCGCCACCATCGTCGCTAGACCCATAAGCAGACTCCTTGTGTTTAAGCAACCGACGCTACGCCCTAATCTGGCAATAACAGTATAAACCCTGATGGGCTTTCCGACACCTCACCCCCGGTCCACGGTGCATATAATGCGGTTCGGGAATTGCATCGACCCATGCGAGTTCGTATAGTGCTGATCGTTCATATCCGCAAGCCCACAAGGATATTTAATGCGCACACCAACCTTTTATATACCACACGGTGGTGGCCCCTGCTTTTTTATGGACTGGGAGCCGGCGGACACCTGGCACCGGACAGCGCACTGGCTGCGTCACTTGCACCAATCGTGGCCCGCGAGTCCCGAGGCCATCGTGGTGATTTCCGCGCACTGGGAAACAGACCAGGTCACCGTAAACAGTGGCGCGGCGCCCCCGTTGTTGTTCGATTACTATGGTTTTCCACCCCACACCTACGAGTTAACCTGGCCCGCTCCGGGAAGTCCCGTGCTGGCAAGGCGTATTCTCGAACTGCTGCGCGCCGCGCACATCCCCTGCGTAGAGGACAGTCAAAGGGGGTTCGATCACGGTGTGTTTGTGCCGTTTAAACTGATTAATCCCGCTGCGAATATTCCAACCGTGCAAGTGTCTCTGTGCGCTGATCTCGATCCCGCCCGGCACATTGCCATCGGCGCTGCCCTGCAAACGCTCCGCGATGAAAACGTAGTCATTATCGGTAGCGGACAAAGCTACCACAATATGGCTGATTTCAAGAGTGGCAACCCCTGTATTCGCCAGTCCGACACCTTCGATGCCTGGCTTACCGAGGCCTGTTTACTGCCGCCTGCCGAGCGCAATCATCAACTGCGTCACTGGCGCGCTGCCCCCCTGGCCGCCCACGCCCACCCCCGCGAAGAACATTTGTTGCCATTGATGGTAATCGCGGGTGCCGCGGGCGACGATGCTGGAAAACATATTTTCAGAGATCGGGTGATGGGCGCGACGGTTTCTGGGTTTCGGTTCGGATGAAAACTCAACGCCCCGGAGTCACCACTACCCGCTCGCAAAATAGCTAAAATTTCCGTCGCCACGACCCCGGACAGCGGAATTCAGGGACGAAAGTCCTGTATTGCGCGCCGTAGCCTGGACATATGCGAGCGCGTGTCGCCGTAGCGCTGGACCTCGAAATATCGGCCAACCCGGGTCACCGCCTGCGCCCAGTCCGGACGTTCCCGGGCAATCCTCGCGGTGTAGGTGCGCGGCCCTTCCCCGGCCTGCCGCGGTAGCCCCTGGCGCGCCAGTTTGCGGCAAAACAGCAGAAATAACTCGTCCAGTTCGTCACGGCGACGACGGCGCGATGACCACAAATACACCAAGCCAAGGGGCGCCAGCGCCAAGGCTGCGCCAATCAACAGAAAGAGACCTACGCGCAATGGATTAATCTCACCCAAAATGTCGGTCAATACATCATTCTGTATATTTTGATAACCCAGTACACGGGTCGCCCAGGCGTAGTCGAGGGCGTCGAGGCGCAGGCGCAGGCCATTGATCCAGCCAATATGCCGGTAGCGAGCCAGCGCAAACAGCTGATCCTCCAGAAAGTCCTCCTCGGCGCTAAATAATTCGGAAAAGCTTTGCTCGATACGTTGTGGAGCAACCGCCGCGGTGGGATCAATTTCCACCCACCCGCGACCGGGGAGCCATACTTCCGCCCAGGCATGGGCATCGTACTGGCGCACCGTCAGATAATTCTCCGTGGGGTGGCGCTCACCGCCCTGATAGCCCGCCACCACCCGCGCGGGGACACCCGCGGCGCGCATAAAAAACACAAAGCTATTCGCGAAGTGTTCGCAAAACCCGCGTTTGGTCTGAAATAAAAATTCATCGACTGTGTGCTCACCTAATACCGGCGGTCGCAAGGTGTAGGTGAAGGACCGGTTGTACCAACTCAGTAAACGCTGGACTACTTCCTCCGCCGACGCCGCCTCCTGGCGCCATTGCGCTGCCAACGCCAACGTTTCGGGGTTAAACCCCGCTGGCAAGGCGAGTTCCTGGGATCGTCGCCGTGGGGCAAGACCATCGGCTTCGTTGCGATACTGCAACCAGGAGCGCGCCCGATATCCCATTTTGGTGGTTACTGGCGTGCGGTGCACCAGTACATTATTGCTGGTCAGGGCGACATTCGTTGAATCGGGAAGCGCGCTGCCCAAGGCAAATAACCAGGACGCATGGGTGGGTTCGAGAATCACGTTGTACGCCAACGGGCTTCCCTGGCGCTGAATATTGCGATCCCAGAGCGCGCTCGGTTCCCCGTACCACTGGGAATCCCAGCTGTCGTAGCCCCAGGGGCCTGACTGGGTCCAGGTGCGCCCATCAAATTTGGACAACACTAGAGCGCGCCAATAAAGCTGCCGCTGGGGCGGAATGTCTCCCGCGAATCCCACGCGAAACGCCAGGGCCGACGATTGCCCCAGGCGCGCCAGATCACCGGGAGAGATGCGATCGCTCATGCCGGTTACGCCGCCGTGCTTTTGCATGGGCACCGCCCATAGAGAGCCGAGACGCGGCATAACCATAAACAGCACAATCATCAGGGGAACGGCCTGTAGAAGAGCAAGCCCGCCGATACGCAGGGGCTTGAACCAGCGCTGCTCCTCCTGCGACTGATTTAAACCAACCAGGGCGCTGGTGGTTACCGTCAGCGATATCAATATGAGCAGGGCGGTGCCGATAGTCTGGTAAAAAAGCGCCTGCGCGATCCCCGCAAAATACGCGAGATACAGGACAATCAGCGCGTCGCGTCGGTGGTGCATCTCCAGCAGTTTTAACACGAAACCACTCAGCAACAGGGCAACCATTGGCTCCAGTCCCAACAAGCTGCGGTATTCAACCAGTAGCCCCGCAGCACACAACAGTAGCAGCAGAAATTTCGCCCGTTTGCCGGGGTATCGCCAAACCCCGCGGTAGACCTGTACTTGCCAGATCACTGCAATGCCAGCGGCGGCACTGATCCACACCGGCAGGTGTTCGGCGTGCATGGCCACCACCACCACCACTGCGATCAGCAACCACAATAAACCGGTGCGGGGAATTTGCCAGGGCGGTAGCATCAGTCCTCCCCTGCGTTTTCCTGGATGCCAAATAGCGCCAGCTCTCGGAGTAGTTGATCGCGGTGGGCCTTGCCCGTTGCTGGCGCAATCTCGATCCCCGGCAGACGCAAGCCGTAGGGACTGGTGGTATGACTCAGGGTCAGTAGCCAGTCGCACAAACGGGACAGACGCCGCTCCTGATCTAATCCCGGAAACGCCTCCCAATCGAGCCAGATTTCATCGTCAACGGGATCCGCATAATGCTTACTCATCATGCCCTGTTCCCGCGCATAATGCTTCCAGGCCACGTGACGCAGGGATTCTCCCGCCTTATAACGCTGTAAACCGACAAAATCCTCGCTACCTTCCGCAACCAGTAACGGGCCGTCACCACGACCGCTCTGGGTTACCAGGGGGGGTGACCCGGCCAGTGGTGCCGGGTAGACCAACGCCCTTTGATCGAGGTGCAAATGCGTCCAGACCCGCAGCAGACCAAAGGGGTACTGGCTTTCTACGGTCAATCTGCCGGGCCGCAACCAACCTCGGCGGACCGCAGGCACCGCCAGGCGTACCCGGGCCGTCTCGGTAGCTGGCAGCGCAACCACCACGGGCTCACCAACCCCGTAGCGCAACTGTATGCTGTCGCGGTAACGATTCCCACGCTGTTGCAGTTGTATTTCGAACTCCGCGCTTTGACCGGCGAACACCGGATGGCTACGCACCCCGGTTACCGCCACCCCGGACAAATTAAGAAAACTGTGGTGAATGGCCACCACAAACAGCGCGATCAGCAGAAACGCAAAACCAAATACCACGTTATTTTCGTAATTGGTGGCCACCAGCCAGACCACCAGCACGACGCTGATAAAGAAAAGGCCCGCGCGGGAGGGAAAAATAAACAGCTTACGACTATCGAGCTGAATGACTTTGGCGGGCGGCAGGCGTCGGTCAATCCAACGCTCGAAACGTTGTTGGAAATAGTTCTTTATGCCGCTGCCGAGTGGGATCAACGTTGGTTGCCGCTAAAAAACGTCCACGCAATTCAGGCAACGTTCGAGTAACGCCTGGCCAAGCCGCTCACCGTTGCGGTCGCGGGTCAACAGGCGATGGGTGGCAACCGCCAGAAATACCGCCTGTACATCTTCCGGTATCACATATTGTCGCCCGTGAATCAGGCTCCATGCCCGTGCGCTCTGCACTACGGCCATAGCTGCACGGGGGGACAAACCGAATTCGAATCCCTCTTCGCCACGGGTATGCGCAACCAGTCGCTGCACGTAATCAATCAGACTTTCGCTGACTTTCACCGCGCTGACCAGATCCTGCATTTCAAGTAATTGCTCCGGGGTAACGCAGGCTTCCAAGTGCGCGAGGCGTAAACGCGGATCCGCGCCGCTCAACAACTGGCGCTCCACCGCCGGGTCGGGGTAACCCAACTCGATACACATCAAAAATCGGTCGAGTTGTGATTCAGGCAATGGAAAAGTACCAAACTGCGTGTTGGGGTTCTGCGTCGCAATCACAAAAAAGGGTGCCGGTAAGCGTCGCGTCTCCCCTTCCACACTCACCTGACCCTCGGCCATTGCCTCTAATAACGCGCTTTGCGTTTTGGGTGTGGTGCGATTAATTTCATCCGCCAGCACCAGATTGCTAAACACCGGGCCCGGGTGAAACTCGAAAGCGCCATTGTTGCGGTCGTAGACGGACACCCCGACAATATCGGCGGGTAGCAGGTCGCTGGTAAACTGAATGCGGCTGTAGTTGAGACCCAGAGCGCCGGCCATGGCCTGGGCGAGGGTGGTTTTGCCCATGCCGGGTAGATCTTCAATCAGTAAATGGCCGCGGGCCAGCAAACAGGCCAGGGCGAGACGAATCTGGTGATCCTTACCGACAACTACAGTGCTGACACTGGCAAGCACTTTTTCCGCGGTTTTTTGTACACTGCTCATGCACTGCTATCCTTTTTCGGCAGTCGGCCTTTGGACATTGGCGCATGCGGAAGCGCTGCCAGTGCAGCGACGAACAATCACAGTGCAGCCAGACCCCGATCCAGATCGGCAATAATATCCTTCGCCGCTTCTAGACCCACCGCGACCCTGATCAGATTTTCGGTGATGCCCGCCTCGGCTTTTTCCTCAGCGGACAGACGCCCGTGAGTAGTGGTCGCGGGATGTACGATGGTGGTTTTAGTGTCGCCCAGATTAGCCGTCAACGACAGCATGCGCGTATGGTCAATCAGGCTCCAGGCCTGCTCCCGCCCACCTTTGACGCGAAACGACAGGACGCCGCCATAGGCGCTCTGCTGGCGGGTCGCCAGAGCGTGTCCCGGGTGATCTTCCAACCCCGCATAGTACACCTGCTCCACCGCCGGATGCGCGGCCAGCCAGTGCGCTACCTGCATCGCATTTGCGGCGTGCGCTTCCATCCGCAGGCGCAGCGTCTCCAGGCCTTTGAGAAATACCCAGGCATTAAATGGACTCATGGTGGGACCGGCTGAACGCAAAAACCCCAGCACCTCTTCCATTAATTGTCGCCTTCCTACCACCGCACCACCCATGCAACGCCCCTGCCCGTCGAGATATTTGGTGGCGGAATGCACCACAATATCCGCGCCCCACTCCAACGGGCGCTGCAACGCCGGCGTGCAGAAACAGTTGTCCACCACAAGTAGCGCACCATGCTGGTGGGCAAGTTCCGCGAGCGCAGTCAGATCCGCCACTTCACACAGCGGGTTGGATGGGGTTTCCACAAACAGCAGTTTGGTCTCCGGGCGCAACGCAGTGCGCCACGCGGCCAGGTCGGTTAACGACACCGTCGTGCTGTCGACGCCAAATTTGCTCATAAATTTGTTCAGCAGGACCGTGGTGGTGCCAAACACACTGCGCGAACATACGATATGGTCGCCGGCCTTGAGCAGCGCCATCCAGGTGCTGAGAATAGCCGCCATTCCCGATGAGGTTGCGACGCCCTGTTCACCGCCTTCGAGTGCCGCAATACGTTCTTCAAAAGTACGCACGGTGGGATTGGTATAGCGCGAATAGACATTACCGGGGGAATCTCCCGTAAAACGCGCCGCCGCCTCCGCGGCATTGGCAAACACATAACTGGAAGTGGCGAAAATGGCTTCACTGTGTTCGCCCTCTGCGGTGCGCTGATAGCCAGCGCGAATGGCCAGGGTATCGAGCGCTGCGCCCGCCAGGGGTTGCGTGTCGGGAGGCGTTTTTTCAGTCGTCATCAGTTAACTCCACGGGAGGAATTATGCAACCCGATCGCCTCGGCCTCCTCCACGGCAGGTTTGCCGTTTTTACGCATTTTAGCGTCATCGTTGCGTTCCGATTCGAGATGCTGCAGGTAATCTGCACTTACGTCCTGGGTAATGTATTGTCCAGTAAACACCGAACACTCAAAGCGTTTAATTTGCGCGTTGCCCTCCTGCGCACTGGCGATCAAATCCTCGATATCTTGATAGACCAACCAATCGGCGCCGATTAATTCCGCGATTTCCTGGGTGGTTCTGTTGTGGGCCACCAGCTCCTGCGCACAGGGCATATCGATCCCGTATACGTTGGGATACTGTACAGGTGGTGCCGCCGAGGCCATGTACACCCGGCGCGCGCCCGCATCCCGCGCCAGTTGAATAATTTCCCGGCAGGTGGTGCCACGCACTATGGAGTCATCCACCAACAATACATTCTTGCCCTGAAACTCGAGTTTAACGGGATTCAATTTCTGCCGTACTGACTTTTTCCGTTCGGTCTGGCCAGGCATGATAAATGTACGGCCAATATAGCGATTTTTCATTAAACCCTCGCGAAACTTTACCCCAAGGGTTTCGGCCATCGCCTGGGCGGACACGCGGCTGGTGTCGGGCACTGGAATGACCACGTCAATGTCGTGGTTGGGGCGCTCGCGCAATATCTTTTCCGCGAGTCGCTCCCCCATTCTCAGGCGCGCCTTGTACACCGAAATATTGTCCAACAGGGAATCGGGCCTGGCGAAATACACCTGCTCAAAAATACAGGGCACCAATTCAGGATTGGTCGCGCATTGACGGGAGTGGAACTGGCCCTGTAGATCGATGAATATCGCTTCACCAGGTGCCACGTCGCGTTCGATGGTAAAGCCGAGCACATCCAGGGCAACACTTTCCGAGGCGACCATGTATTCGCGGCCTCGAGTGGTTTCGCGCGCACCGAAAATCAGTGGTCTGATACCGTACGGATCGCGAAAGGCGAATAATCCGTAATTTGCGATCATGCCGACCACTGCGTAAGCGCCACGACAGCGGCCGTGAACCCGTTCCACCGCCGCGAAAATATCCTCGGGTTCCGGTCGCAACTTGCTTTGCAACTGTAACTCGTGTGCAAAAACATTAAGCAATATTTCCGAATCAGAATCCGTATTGACGTGTCGCAGATCCGTATTGAACACGTGTTCGAGGAGTTCCCGAGAGTTGGTCAGGTTACCGTTGTGCGCGATACAAATTCCATAGGGAGAGTTCACATAAAATGGTTGCGCAAGGGACGGCCCCGAACTGCCCGCCGTGGGGTAGCGCACATGGCCGATGCCCATGTTGCCCCGCAACTGCTCCATATGGCGAGGTTTAAACACATCGCGCACGAGGCCGACATCCTTGCGCTGGTTTAGTTGACCATCCTGATAAGTCATAATCCCCGCCGCGTCCTGACCGCGGTGCTGCAACATGGTCAGCGCGTCGTAAAGCTTTACATTTACGTCGCTCCTGGCAACAATCCCCACCACTCCACACATATCTTGAGCGCCCCTATAACAACTGTTTTACGGCACCAAAAATACCCGCCGCGGTATCCCTGGCCCAGTCTTCAAAATTTAAAAAACGCGCGATTAAAAACGAATCGCGCCACCAGTCGTCCTGATGGACTGGCACTACTTCCGGCATCAGAACCAACAGCGCCATTACCACAATCAGTCCGCGGGCAGCACCAAACAACATACCCAGCAGGCGATCCGTGCCACTTAAACCGGTTGCCCTGACCAACTGACCGACCACAAAATTTATCAATGCGCCAAGTAACAGCACCGCAACAAACACCATCGCCCAGGACGCCGCGTAGCGCAGTGAAGGGGTCGCAATTGACGACTCCAGCCGTAGCGCCAACGTTGCATGAAACAACATCGCCGCGACAAAGGCCGCGCCCCAGGTCAGCATCGAAATTGCCTCGCGCACAAACCCGCGTATCACCCCAATCAATATCGATACTGTAACGATAGAAATTATCGTCCAGTCTGCCCAATTCATGCATTTACCCCAAGCGTGGTGACAGCCGCTTTCCCGTGTAAACGGCAACGGTTGAATCAGGGTTCAAAACGTCGCAACAGCGGCTTAATCTGGTGACGCTGTTCGATAGCCTGCATATCCGTCAGCAATTTTTCTTTCAGAATATTGGGTCCCACATACACCCGATATACATCGCCTGTCGTGCTGCTCCCAACGCGACTGTACGCCTTGTATCCCTCGGCCAGAAGTTGCTGCGTAAGATTGTCCGCTTTATCTTTTTCCTTGAAACTTCCGACCTGTAGAATCCACGCTACGGGAACTCCCGCGTCGTTCAAAGCAGGTTCTTCGGGGACTTCCGCAACAGGGTTTTGCACCACATTCGCGTCGTCGGGAACCTGAAATATTTGCTCGTCCGACTTGGGAGTCTGCGCACCCTCCACCCGCACCGGTTCGGCAATCTGAACCGGTTCTAACGCTGGTTTCGCAGGAATTTTACTGCGCGTGTCCACGCGATGGGTGCCCTCCAGATTGAGCACCATGGGCAGAAACAGCACCAGCAGCGCGGCGAGTACGACCACGCCAACCAACCGCCGGACCGCTCGGCTACTCACCCCCACTCTCCTGTTTCCGATGCAGCTGTAACACCGCCGCTACGGTATAAAACGAGCCAAACACCACGAGAATATCCTCCTCGCCCAAGTCGTTCACAGCGGCAGTATAACCTGTTCCCACGCTGCCATGGCATTCGACGCGCAACCCGAGAGCATCGCAGGCCGCCGCCAGCTGCCCGGGGCTCGCGGCGCGCCTGACGCCCGGCAATCCGCACAGCACCCAGCGGTCCACCAGCGGTGCCAGCGACGCCACCATGGCGGCATAATCCTTGTCCGCCATGGCGGCGAACAACGCCAGTAGACGGCCGCGTTTTAACGGCGCTAACTGTTTCGCCAACAATATCGTAGCCGCCGGATTGTGCGCGACGTCGAGCACCACGCCAGACCCCTGCGTGTCGAGCCAGTGCATGCGTCCCGCAACCCGTACCTCCCGTAGTGCGCGTTGTAACTGCCCAGCTGTCGGGCGATAGCCTGTACTGATCAGGGCCTGCACCGCGCAGGCCACGCTGGCCAGGGGAATATGTGTAGCTGGCAAACCTGGATATTGCACTGTTTCACCCCGCGGTGTTCGGCAGCTAAGGTTCAATGTATCGTTATTAATATTCAGGCTGAAGCCATCCCTGTCCAGGTAATACGCCTTCCCTTTCCAATCCGCGAGATAACCGAGCAGGGTCCGCGGCGGATCGGTGTCGCCGCATATCAGGGGGCGCCCCGGTCGCGCTATTGCGACTTTCTCCAGCGCTATCGCCTCTCGGGTATCCCCCAGCCATTGTTGATGATCGAGGTCGATGGAAGTCACGATAGCCACGTCGCCATCGATGATATTTACCGCATCGAGACGCCCCCCCAGACCCACTTCCAATAGCGCCACATCCAGGTTCGCCTGCGCCATCACGCACAGTGCCGCCAAAGTGGAAAATTCAAAATAGCTAAGGCTGATATCACCACGGGCCTGTTCGATGCGCGCAAACGCGGCAACCAGTTGCGCATCGGCAACCGGTGCGCCACACAGGGTAATACGTTCGTTGTAGTGCAGCAGGTGGGGAGAGGTATAACAGCCCACGGTCTTGCCCATCTGGCGCAATAAATGTTCCAGTACTGCGACACAGGAACCTTTGCCGTTGGTGCCGGCCACCACCATAGTCTGACGCGCTGGACTGCTGAGACCCAGGCGGGTGGCAACTGCACCTACCCGCTCCAGTCCCAGATCAATTTCCGTGGGATGACGCTGCTCCAGCAGTTCCAGCCAGCCGTTAAGCGGAAGCGCTGTCACTGTCGCGCGGGTCGGATTCGCTGGCACCGGGCTCCGGCTCGGGATGGTGGGTGAATTTGCTCAATAGACTCGCGATGGTATCGCGCAGCTTGTCCCGGGAAACGATCATATCGATCGCACCGTGTTCGAGCAAAAATTCGCTGCGCTGAAACCCTTTCGGCAACTTCTGTCGTATCGTCTGTTCAATGATATTGGGACCGGCAAATCCCGCACGTGCCCCTGGCTCGGCAATATTAACATCCCCCAGCATGGCCAGACTCGCAGACACGCCCCCGTATACCGGATCAGTCATAACCGAGATATAGGGAATACCCTCCTGCCGGAGCCGCTCGAGAATGGCACTGGTTTTGGCCATCTGCATGAGTGATACCAATGCCTCCTGCATACGCGCCCCACCGGTAGCGGCAAAGCATACCAGAGGTACCCGTTGCTCCAGGCAGTATTTTGCCGCCAGTGTAAATTTTTCGCCGACTGCATATCCCATGGATCCGCCGTGAAAGGCAAATTCAAACGCAGCGGCAACCACCGGCATGGTTTTTAGCTGGCCACTGATAGCAACCAGGGCGTCCTTTTCGCCGGTCAACTTCTGTGCGGCGGTCAGCCGATCTTTGTACTTCTTGGTGTCGCGAAATTTCAGGCGGTCTACAGCGACAACTTCAGCGCCGATTTCCTGGCGAGGTTCTGCATCCAAAAATATGTCGAGCCTGCGCCTCGCGCCGATTCGGATATGGTGGTCACATTTCGGGCACACGTCGAGATTCCTCTCCAGTTCCGGCCGATAGAGTGGCGCACTACACCGGGGACACTTGGTCCACAAACCCTCGGGTACACTTTTGGTGCGGTCTTTTTTCTGCGTCGCCAGACCCGTTGGCCGAATTTTACTTAACCAGCTCATCAATAATTCCCAATGCTGTCAATCACATAATAACTATGCGGCGTTCGCCAGTGTCGGACCACCCTGGTTACTCACGCAATTCATCGGCAGACTTCACCGCCGCAATAAATTCGGTAATCAGTTTCGCGCTCTTGCGCCCGGGGTTCACCTCAACACCACTGCTCACATCCACGGCGTATGGCCGTAGGCAGCGCACCGCTTGCGCGACGTTGCCGGGATCCAGGCCACCCGCCACCACCACTGCTCCAGTCTCGACCTGATGCAGCCGCCGCCAGTCAAACACCTGCCCAGTACCCCCATATTGATCGGGTTGCCATGCGTCAAACACAAAACCACTTGCTGCGCCAAAACGACTCATCTCCGCCCGCGGATCCAGTCCGTCGGCCATGCGCACTGCCTTAAGATAGGTGCGCCCGAACTGATTACAGTATGCGGCATCCTCGTCGCCGTGAAATTGTAATACCTGCAAGGGACAGCGCTCCAATGTCCGAGCCACCTGCGCGGCGTCGGCATTGACAAACAGGCCCACCGTTGTCACGAAGGGCCCCGCTGCCGCGACAATGTTCGCCGCAAGATCCAGAGCAACCGCCCGCGGGCTGGCCGGATAAAACACCAACCCAATCGCATCGGCACCGGCGCGCACTGCGGCCAGCGCATCTGCGACGCTGGTAATCCCGCATATTTTGATTCTCGTTCTCGCAAACGTCCTGGCTGCTGCTTTGGTATTGATACAACACCCCCGTGGTGGGGCCGAATTCTAGCAAAAAAACACAACGGCACCTAACGCTACCGGTTAGCCCAACAGCTCTCCCAACACCCCATAATTCGGGACCGGTTTCGCAATCCCAAACCGCGAGGGATAGTCCACCGCCACCAGGTACAGGCCATTGGGTGGCGCGGTGGCTGCACCTTTGGTGCGATCGCGGCCAAGCAACAATTCCGCGATCCAATGTGGCGGACGCTCCCCTCGCCCCACCAACATCAGCGCGCCGACGATATTGCGAACCATGTGCAACAAAAAGGCATTGGCGGTTATCTCCACGACCACCAGATCACCACGCCGCGCAATGTCCACCCGCTGCACATTGCGAAAGGCGCTCAACGACTGGCAACCAGCCCCCCGAAACGCGGAAAAGTCGTGCTCCCCCAACAAGGGGCTAACCGCTGACTTCATCAGTTCGACATTCAATGGATATATAACCCAGGTGAGCCCACCGTGATTGAGTGCGGGGCGATGTACCTGATTACTAATGAGGTACCGGTAGGTGCGAGACAGGGCGCTGAAACGGGCGTGAAACTGCGGAACGACCGGTTGCGCCCAATGCAAACGCACGCTGTCAGGTAGATGACTATTCGCCCCCAGAATCCAGCTCCGGGGGCTGCGTTCGGCGCAGGTGTCAAAATGAATAATTTGATGGGTGGCATGAACGCCGCTGTCCGTGCGGCCCGCGCAGGCCACCGCGATTGGCTCCGCAGCGACGCGGGAGAGGGCGGTTTCAACCGCCTCCTGGACGCCAACACAATGCCCCTGACGTTGCCAGCCACAAAACCCGCTACCGTCGTATTCTACGGCGGCTGCAACCCGCGCTACTCCAGGTGGCAATTCTCGATCATCGGCGATCAGGCCGTTGCGACGATACTGCCACCCGTGCGGTCCCGACGCCTCCACCTTCAGGCCAGCGAATTCATCAGGGATCGAGCCTTCTCCTGTTGCTCCGCTGTACCGCGCTCCACCACTTCCTCGAGAATTTCTCGCGCCCCTTCGGGATCGCCCATATCGATGTAGGCCTGTGCCAACTCCAGCTGGGTTGAACTTTCGTCGCCACTGTCGAGCAGGTCAAAATCACTGCCCAAATCGAATTCGTCCCCTGTCGCATCGCCATCGGCTACCGGTAACTCTCGATCCATCGCTGTCGCCTCGGACTCCATCCGCTGGACAGTTACGGTAGGCTCCGGAGCACCTTCGACGGCATCGCCAAGATCATCGAGCGCCTTATCCAGCTGTATATCCGCCAGTTCGGATTCCAGATCGAGTTCAATATCGAAATCTTCTGCGGCCAGATCATCTCCATCAGCCAACTCCGCTGACCCTTCACCCATATCCGCGTCGGCGGCGAGGATCTCCTCGTCGAGGGAAAACTCTAATTCGGCTTCTTCTTCAGCTTCCGGCAAAGAAGCGTCGAGGGACACAGCGGGCTCAGTGTCGCCACTCAGTTCAGCACGCAGTTTGGCCGCTTCCACCGCCAGGCCGGGATCGTTCAGTCGACGAATATGTGGGTAGTGGGCATCGAAACGTTCGAGGTCTTCCTGCACCGTGAACAGTTCAAGCATTTTTAAATGCAGCTTGCCATCGTCCGGGGCAGTTGCCAGGGCGCGGCTCAAAACCGCCTCGGCCTCCTCGTAGTTCCCCAGGGACAGGTAAATATCCGCCTCACCCAGCGGATCGACTTTTTCCTCCTCAACAAACTGTTCACCATCGGTGTCTGCATCCGCTTCAGGAGCAAAAAGCAGATCCTCTTCATCCAGATCTATCTCTTCCAACGACGAAATATCGGGCGTTTCCTCGACGACTCTCGCGGCGGGTTCTGCTTGCGCCCGACTCGGTACCGGTTCAACACGTTGCCCAAAGTCAGCGCTGTCCAGACTTTCATTCGGGTCCGCATTGCGCTGCCGGTACACCAGATAGGACACCCCCAGCACCACAAATCCAACCACCCCCGCTATGACCAGCAGATAGCCCTTGATTGCCGCGAGGAACCCCTCCTCCACCGTTTCGGTTTGCACAGCTTCATCGCTGGCGGGCTGTTGCGCCGTGGGTTCGCTGCGTCCGGGTTCAGTATCTTGACCTGCGGGACTTGATACCGGCTCTCCGGGCTGTGCGGCTTCCGTAGTTATCGACTCCGCCACCGCGGGTGGCTGTACTGCGTCGTCACTGTCGTCCGCGGTGGTTGCTTCTACTCCAGCCGCCAGTTGCGCGGCGCGTAATTCATCGTCGCCGATTTCAACCAGGCGATCCAATTTAAGCTGTTCCTCGAGATTGGCAAGGCGGGCCTTTAATTCGCTATTCTCGCGGCGCATTTTGTCCGCTTCTTCCTGGGCGATGGCAAGCTCATTTTGCAAGACCTCCACGGACCCAGTACCGACCAGGCTACCCTCGCCACCAACCGCGGCGACGGAATCCGACGTTTCCTCGGCCGCAGTCCCGGGTGCCGACAGGCGCAGGCGACCATCACCGGATGCCGTGCGGACTCCTGACACACCGCTACGGGACGACGCATCGAGCTGCGGGCCAGCGCTATCGCGCCACTCCTGAGTCTGTGTGGCGACTATTTGTACCGCCTGGCGGTGCTCGGTTGCACCAAATTCCGACGCATCGGGCATCCGTAGAACAGCGCCCTTGCGCAGCAAATTAATGTTGCCGTCAATAAACGCCTCCGGATTCAACCGGTGTATGGCGATGACCGCCTGCTGTACCGTCGCGTTGTCCGGGCGGGCGCGATTGGCAATCTGCCACAGGGTATCTCCGGACTGCACCTGGTAGTCACCCGAAATATTTAGGTTCCTTGATACGCTGCTAACAGATGATGTTGCACCGCTACTGGATGTTTGCCGTGTTGGCTGCCGCGAAGCGCTTTGCGCCGCGGCCACGGACTTTCCCACGGGTTTATCCGTAGCGTAAACCGGCAGGTCGAGAAGCACTGTGTACTCCCGTAGTAAACGCCCGGAGGACCATTGCACGTCCAGCAGGAAGTCCAGATAGGGCTCGCGAATTGGTTTGCGGGAAGTGATCCGGATTACCGGCGCTGCCGCATTACTTACATCCACTTTGAAACGCATATCCACCAGGTGAAATGCGCGCTCCAGCCCCGCCCGATTAAAATCTTCCTCGGAAGCCAGGCTGGCAAGAATTTCGGTGGCGCCGAGATCGCCCACGCTAAGCAGGCGAATTTCGGCGTCGAGGGGTTCATTCAGCGCGGAATTAAGTTTAATTTCCCCCAGCCCCAGGGCCAACGCCCCTTGCGAAGTCGCGAGTATTACCAGGCCAAACCAGCAGGATATTGTTCGCAGCGTCATGTCCTTCTACCTTTTTCTTGTCCCGAAACTGAATGTTGCCCAGCCCTACGAGCATCAGCCAAGCATACAACTCACCGTAATATACAGGCCTAAGTATTTATTACAAATAAGATTTTATCAACATCTCAACCAGACGCACGCTGTTCATTGCGGCACCATTTCGTAAATTATCGGACACAATCCACAAATTAAGACCTTTTTCGCTAAACGGGTCGGCCCGTAAGCGGCCGACCAGCACGCCATTTGTCTCGGATGCATCTTCCGCCGGAGTCGGATACGTGCTTGCCCCATTCCCATCTATCAGGGTCACGTCCTGCGCCTTCTTTAACAGTTGACGTAATTCACTAACAGCCAAAGGATAGAGGGTTTCCAGGTGAACGGCGAGGGCGTGACCGTGGAATACGGGCACCTGAACACAGGTGGCGCTGATACCAATTGACGCATCAGCCAGCAATCTGCGGGTCTCGGCCACCAGCTGTAACTCTGCGGAAGCATGCCCCAGTTCGTCGAACATGCCGATGCAGGGCAATAAGTTGAAGGCGATCTGCCGAGGAAACACTCCGCCTTCCGGCACGGGCAGTCCATTCAATAGCGCTGCGGTTTGTCCAGCCAGCGCCGCGATGCCCCCACGTCCGGCCCCCGACACCGACTGATAGGTCGCGATCTGGATGTTGGCGATGCCCACCTCTGCCTGAATCGGTGCCAACACTGCTGCCAACTGGGTAGCGACAGCCCCTGGAACGGCAACCAGACCACGCGCCGAATAGCCGGCCAAGTCGTCGGGATTAACGTTGTACACCACCAACGGAATCTCCGTATCCGCGGCAAATTGTCCACTACAGTCGATAACAACGCAGCCCACCTCCGTGGCGCGCGCCACGTGGGCGATGGAAACCGCGGGGTTAGCTGCGAACAATGCCACCCCCACCCGCGAAAAATCAAACCCGGAAATCCCTTCGACCAGCAAGGGCTTGTTGCCAAACAGTACCGTTTCGCCACTGGAAGCGTCGCTGGCCACCGGGTGAATGGTTTTTCTGGTAAAGCCCCGCGCTGCCAGCAATTCCAGGATAGCTCCGCCCACCGCGCCGGTGGCGCCCACCACGGCAATATCCACCCCCGCGCTGTCCGCCGGCCCTCGTGCGTTATCGGCGTCCAATTACTTCTCCAGCAAAATGCGCAACATGCGCCGCAACGGTTCGGCCGCGCCCCACAACAACTGGTCGCCCACGGTAAATGCCGACAGGTATTTTGCGCCCATATTCATCTTGCGCAAGCGACCCACAGGCACGGTCATCGTACCGGTCACAGCAGCCGGGCTAAGCTCCCGCAGGCTGTCCTCGCGATGATTCGGCACCACCTTCACCCAGGAATTCGCCCGAGCCAACATATCCTCGATTTCGTCGAGAGGCACATCCTGCGTTAATTTCAGGGTCAGGGCCTGGCTGTGACTGCGCATTGCGCCGATCCGCACGCAGATGCCGTCGAATGGAATCGGATCCTGTTCGCGCCCCAGAATTTTGTTGGTCTCTGCCTGCCCTTTCCATTCTTCCCTGCTCTGACCGCTGTCCAGCTCGCTATCTATCCAGGGCAACAAACTCCCCGCCAGGGGGTAGCCAAAGCGCTCGACGGGAAATTGCTCGCTACCCATCACCGAGGCCACCTTGCGGTCCAACTCCAGAATCGCGGAATCGGCATCCTTTAATTCTCCGGCCACCGCGCCATGTATCACTCCCATTTGAGCAATCAGCTCGCGCATATTCTGCGCCCCGGCACCGGAGGCGGCCTGATAGGTCATGGCGCTGGCCCACTCCACCAGCCCGCGCTTAAATAATCCCCCCAAAGCCATCAGCATCAAACTGACCGTGCAATTGCCGCCGATATAATTCTTGATGCCCCGCGCCAGACCGGCCTGAATCACATCGAGATTGACAGGGTCGAGAATAATCAGCGCGTCATCGTCCATTCGCAGCGACGAAGCGGCGTCGATCCAGTAACCCTGCCAGCCCCGCGCCCGCAGTTGGGGATAGATTGCCTTGGTGTAATCGCCCCCTTGACAGGTAACGACAGCGTCGAGGGAGGCCAATGCGTCCAGATCATGGGCATCCACCAGAACACTGCCATCGAGGGGGCCCGCCCCACCGATCTGGGACGTCGTAAAAAACACCGGCTCAATATTCCTGCGCGCCAGTTCGGCAAAATCCTGCTCGGCTTCCATACGCGCCATCAGCACCGAGCCAACCATACCTCTCCAGCCTATAAAACCTATTTTATTCATATATTTAAATTCATTAATTAATGTTAAAAATAAAGTTTAAACCTGTCGTCTCTGTCATCCTGCCGCCAGGTTCGAGAGTACCGCAGCCCCCATTTCCCGGGTACCTGCCCCGGTGGTTCCCGGGTCGGCAATATCCGCGGTGCGCAAACCCTGATCCAGTGTTGCGCCCACTGCCTGCTCGATGGCGCAGGCCGCATCGTCCCGGTGCAACGAATAACGCAACAGCATCGCCACGGATAGAATGGTGGCCAGCGGATTGGCGACATTCTGTCCAGCGATGTCCGGCGCTGAGCCGTGGCACGGTTCGTACATACCTTTGCCGTTGGCATCCAGCGACGCGGAGGGCAACATGCCAATGGAGCCGGTCAGCATGGCCGCCTGATCGGAGAGAATATCGCCGAACATATTACCGGTAACGATCACATCGAACTGTTTCGGTTGCCGCACCAATTGCATGGCCGCATTGTCTACATACATATGGCTCAACGTCACATCCGGGTACTGCGCCGCCAGCTCGGTCATCACCTCGCGCCACAGAATAGTGACCTCCAGCACATTCGCCTTGTCCACCGAACACAGCTTCTTGCCGCGCTGACGAGCGGCTGCAAAGGCAACATGACCAATGCGCCGAATCTCCGCTTCACTGTACACGTAAGTGTTGTAACCCTGTTGTTCGCCATTGGTCAGGGTGCGAATGCCACGGGGTTCGCCAAAATAAATACCACCGGTCAATTCCCGCACCAGCAAAATATCCAGCCCACTGACCACCTCGGGTTTTAACGAAGAGGCACCCACCAGTTGCGGATAGAGAATTGCGGGGCGCAGATTGGCAAACAGGCCGAGTCCGGCACGCAACCCGAGCAAGCCCTTTTCCGGGCGCAGAGTGCGGTCGATAGTGTCCCACTGTGGACCGCCCACGGCGCCGAGTAAAATGGCGTCGGCCCGCTGTGCCTGGTGCAAAGTAGCATCCGGCAGGGGTACGCCCGTGGCATCGATGGCGGCACCGCCGACCAGACCATCCACCAACCGCAGGCCGAGATTAAAACGGCGATCCACCGCTTCCAGCACTGCCACCGCCTGCGCCATAATTTCCGGACCAATACCATCGCCCGGCAATACTAAAATTTCCGAAGTCAAATTATCTCTCCTGCGCCAGCTAGTTGAAGCGTATTACGATGAGCGGGTGATCGCACCGAACAGCCAGGGACACTGCGCTTGCCACTGTTTTTCAAAACGGCGAATTTTATCCTCCTGCTGCAAGGTCAAGCCAATATCATCCAGACCATTTAACAGGCAATGTTTGCGAAACTCGTCCACCACAAAAGATAATTGCGTGCCGTCGGGGCGCACCACGGTTTGCGTCGCCAGATCCACCGTCAGGCAATACCCCTCCTGCTCCCCGAGTTCGTTAAACAACTGTTCTACTTCAGCCTCGTCCAGCACCAGGGGGAGCAGTCCATTTTTGAAACAGTTGTTATAGAAAATATCCGCAAAACTGGGCGCAATTATCACTCGAAAGCCCGCATCCGCCAATGCCCAGGGGGCGTGCTCACGGCTTGACCCACAGCCAAAATTACGTCTCGCCAACAGGATGGACGCCCCCCGGTAACGTGGCCAGTTGAGGGGAAAATCCGGATTTAAGGGGCGCTTGCTCGCATCCTGTCCCGGCACGCCCTGATCCAGATAGCGTAACTCGTCGAATAAATTGGGACCAAACCCGCTGCGTTTTATTGATTTCAAAAACTGCTTGGGAATGATCATGTCCGTGTCGACATTGGCGCGATCCAGGGGCGCCACCAGACCCCGGTGTACAGTAAAAGGTGTCATCGGTCTGCTCCATTTCTGCTCCACTCTCGCACATCGACAAAATGCCCGGCGACAGCAGCGGCGGCTGCCATGGCTGGACTCACCAGGTGGGTTCGTCCACCCTTGCCCTGGCGCCCCTCAAAGTTACGGTTGGAGGTCGAGGCGCAGTGCTCGCCTTCTCCCAATTTATCTGCGTTCATGGCCAGACACATGGAACAGCCCGGTTCGCGCCACTCCAAACCTGCGTCCAGAAAAATGCGGTGCAGCCCTTCGACCTCCGCCTGCACTTTTACCGCCTGAGAGCCGGGAACGACCATCGCCTGCTTGACTGACCCGGCCACTTTGCGACCACGCACCACGTCCGCCGCCGCGCGCAAATCCTCCAGCCGGGAATTGGTGCAGGAACCGATAAACACGCGATCCACGGGAATGTCAGTGATCGGCATACCGGCCCTTAAGCCCATGTATTGCAATGCCCGTTGCATTCCTTCCCGCTTGCCGCTATCCGTTTCAGCAGCGGGATCCGGCACCGCGGATCCCACCGGCACCACCATTTCCGGCGAGGTGCCCCAACTCACCTGAGGTTCGATATCCTCGCCGCGCATTTCTACAACGGCGTCGAAAACCGCGTCCTCATCGCTAACCAGCGTGCGCCAATAAGCAACCGCCCGGGACCAGTCTTCGCCCTGGGGTGTGTAACGGCGACCCTCGACGTAATTTATCGTCACCTCATCTACCGCCACCATACCCACGCGGGCACCCGCCTCGATGGCCATATTACACACAGTCATGCGGCCTTCCATGCTCATATGGCGCAGTACTTCACCGCCAAACTCGATGGCGTAGCCGGAGCCACCGGCCGTACCGATCTTGCCGATTACCGCCAGCACCAAATCTTTTGGCGTAACCCCTGCCCCCAACTGGCCGTCCACCCGCACCAGCATATTCTTCATTTTCTGCGCAATCAGGCATTGAGTGGCGAGCACATGCTCCACCTCCGAGGTCCCGATGCCGTGGGCGAGCGCCCCCAACGCGCCGTGGGTGGCTGTGTGGGAATCCCCGCACACCACGGTCATCCCGGGCAGGGTCGCGCCCTGTTCCGGCCCGATAACATGCACGATGCCCTGCCCCGGATCGTTAATCTTGTGCTCCACAATCCCGTACTCGTCGCAGTTGTCGTCCAGCGTCCTCACCTGCAGGCGCGATATTTCATCGGCAATGGCGTCAACGCCCCCCGCCCGCTCCCGCGCATCCGTGGACACGTTATGATCCGGGGTGGCCAGATTGGCGTCGATGCGCCAGGGTTTGCGTCCCGCCATGCGCAGGCCTTCGAAAGCCTGCGGGGACGTCACCTCGTGCAACAAATGCCGATCGATATAAATCAGCGCCGAACCGTCGGCGCGCTGCTCCACCAAATGGGCGTCCCAGAGCTTGTCGTACAATGTTTTACCAGCCATATAGGCCTCCACTTGCGGCAACAGCTAATTAGCACAAAGTTTAGAGCCAGCCTATAAATAAAACAAATTTATATTTTCTATAATTTACATTCCATATTAGAATTTGTTAATATTTTTCGATGGACACCCAATCACTGGAAGCTTTCATTGCCGTGGCCGAAACGGGATCGTTTTCCGAGGCGGGCACCCGTATCCATCTCACCCAACCGGCGGTTAGCAAACGCATCGCCGTACTGGAAAATCAGCTGAATTGCCGTTTGTTTGACCGCATTGCGCGCACGGTACGACTGACCGAGTCGGGCCTGGCGCTATTGCCCAGGGCCCAGGCCATCGTGCAGGCTCTGGATGAAACGCGGCGAACAATTCGCGATATCTCCGGGCAGGTCGCGGGCAGCCTGAGTATCGCCATCAGTCACCACATAGGCCTGCACCGGCTGCCACCGGTATTGAAAGAATTTTCCAGTCGACATCCCGCGGTGGCGTTAAACGTTGACTTCATGGATTCCGAGGTAGCCTACGACGCCGTCCTGCAGGGTCAATTTGAAATTGCGGTCATCACCCTCGCACCCTCCACCCATGCAAAAATCCTGGCGCGGGAAATTTGGCCCGACCCTTTGCAGTTAATAGTCGCCGACGATCATGCGTTAGCCCGCCAGACATCGGTCGAAATCGAGCGGCTAAGCGATTTTCGGGCTATTTTGCCCGATATGAAGACCTATACGGGACGCATGATTGCCAAATGTTTTACCGATCGCGGCCGTGTCCTCAATGCACACATGGTGACTAACTACCTCGAAACCATCAAAATGATGGTTTCAGTAGGTCTGGGGTGGAGTATCCTCCCCGCAACCATGGTGCAGACCAGGGAAGAACGGGGCAATCTGGTCGCGATTAAATGCAAGGATTTAACATTGAGCAGGCAATTAGGCTACATCCATCATCGCGATAAAACGTTGTCCAACGCCGCTACGGCTTTTTTGCGCCTGCTCGAAGGTTATGGGAATGTTTAACCAGGATCACCGGGGCACAAAAAAAATACGACACCTTATTGCCCATATTCCTGCTGGCCAGGTTCAGTCGAGTGCAACTATTTTATCCCTGTCCAACGGCTTAACTCTTTTTTCCCGCCCCCCAGCGCGCGGTAGACGTTTCGAGTGACGTCTCTCGTCGGTCTCTACGCCCACATTCGCGTTGCGCTGTTGGCCGCCGGATTGCTAATACTGCTATTAATGTCTGGCGCAACGCGACCGCTACACGACTATTTCTATCGCTTCGCCAACGCCCTTTCGGTGTTGCCCGCGGGCAGTCAGCACATTCTGCTGGTCACCGTCGAACACGAACAACTGCATGGGGATGGCGAGTTTTGGCGACAATTACTCAACAAGATCACGGAGCACAACCCGCGTCACATCACATTCGCCACAGCCCCCCAGGAGTTGTCTCTGGAGTATCTTGAAGAGTTGGCAGGGACAATTCCTTTTACCACCGCGGTGCGTCCGGCAATTCGACCGGATGGCACCCTGCTTGGACTGGATACAGGTGCTGAGCAAAATGGCACCCATTCCCACGGATGGCTATTACCCATCTTCTGGAACCCCGATGGCACGCTCGGATATCAGCGATATCTCGACGATTATCCCGCGGCAATAGCCGCTGAATTGGTCGCTGCGGAGGCTGGCGGTATCGTTCTGGACGATGACCTGGCCGGAAAATTCGATCTACGTGTCACCAACAGCGCCAACCCCCTGCCCAATATGGAGGCACAATATATTGTCGACTACGGCGTGGTTGCCGACCTGGTCGCGGACAGATGGGTGATCATTGGCCAGTCGCGCCTCTACCCGGCACCCGCCACATTGATGGGGGATCGGGCCGGCCTACGGGATGAACTGGAGTTGCGCGGGCAAATTTTGCAAGCGGTCATAGCTCATCGGGTTATCAACCACTTGCCCCTCTGGCAAACACTCCTCGGCCTGGCGTCAATGCTGACGCTATCAATCTACGTGCTGACTGTTTTCGCCCATAAACCCGTCATGCCACTGTTGCTCGGGTGGTCGCTGGCGATGCTCTGCATGGCGGTGGGACTGCTGGTTATCGCCGAGCTGGAAATTCCAGTCGGTTTGGCAATTGCGACACCTTTTTGCGCATCTGCAGCAATGGCAACGCTGCGCGCGAGTGCGTTGCGACGCGCTCTCGACCGGCTGTTTCCACTGACGGATACCACTGCCAGTTTTTATCAGGAAAGACTCGCCCAACTTACCGGCGATGTGTCCCTGGAGGATGTGCTTGAACTGGTTTGGCAAACATTGCAAGTCAAACACGCAATTATTCTGCAACTATCGGACGACGATAATTTGTGCCCGATTAGCCACCGCGGCCACCCGGAGGATGTACTGCCGGGGGACCGGGACATTGCAAGCC
>JAYODD010000004.1:152570-163375 GCA_038106145.1 Gammaproteobacteria bacterium
ACGATTCCGATATCGAGTACCTGTGTCCGTTAATCCACGATGGAGAAAAATTGGGCTTCTGGGCGCTGTCGATTACCCGGGACAATATGCAACAAATCCCGCAGTTTGAGGATGTGCTGCGGCAGTACAGCGCCGAAATCAGTTCGTTGCTCTACGCGCGTAATCGCGCGCGTAGATCACCCCCCCTGCCCAGCCTGACCGACCAGACGCCTACCCATATTAAATTGGAGATGCTACGTCGGCGCGCAATCGCCGGGGAGTCGTTACTGCGTTATGCGCAATCTATCCTCAACACGACGGATAACGGCCTGCTGCTGTACAACTTGTTTGGCAACTTGCAGTTCACCAATACCGCTGCGGAATTGTTCGCAGACATGTTCTCGATACCGGTCGACGCCCTCAATGCCCTGGATTTGCTGAGCGTACTAACCGGCTGTAGCGCCGCCAAGGGCCAGGATATCCTGCTGGAAATCGTTATCCATAACTCGTCGGTCTCGTTGCCGATTATCATAACTGGCGATATCACCACCCATGTGGTGCATGTGCGCGGAGTAGCCGCGTCGAGCGCGTACGCCGCTGATGCATCGACCAGTCCGTTTGCAACCCAGTGGATATTATTCGAAATATATGACCAAAGTCGCTTCGCGCAGATTAATCTGGAACAGGACAATCTGGTGCTGAATATCAATGCGAAAATTGGTGAGCTGGCCTCCCTGGCCAGGGCTAAAGGGCTGGAGATCAAGGATTTCCTTTTGCAAAGCGAACAGCCCTTACAGGATGTAATCGACCTCAACCACATCCTGACGGAAATCGAAAATAATACTGGCAAGATCGAACGCCAGTTAACCGCCTTCGAGGATATCGTTGCCAATAGCTATCATTTTGTGGAAGTCAAAAGCGCCGTACAGGACAGCATCGCAAGACACCGGCGCCAACTTGAAGCGCGCAATCTGACCCTGCGGGTAAACTTGCCGGACCAGACCCATATCTCCAGAGCGGACAATCACGAATTGAGCAGGGTCCTGAATCAGATCTGGGATTTACTACTGGAGACCGCAGCGGATGGATCCACCCTGAGCATCGACGTGCAAAGCGTCGATGATCTGGGAATCATGTGCACTTTTGACAATGAGGGCTACGGTCTGACACCGGGTATCATCGGCGCGTTCGGCCGAGGAGAAGTGTCCCAGCTCAACCCTGCGCTGGCGGCACTTTATTTTTCGGCACGCAACGTCAGGCAATGGCCCGGCTCGTTGACCCTTGAAAGCCCAATCGTAGGCCTGCTCACGGTAACATTGACACTGGAAGGCTTTACCGTCCATGTATAATCTGCGCCATGCCTCACCATACTGACAACGCGTCGAATACTCTGATGTCCACGACCACACACGCGCGCGTTCGCCAGACAAGGGCCGTGCGCGGAAAAACGCCTGACAACAAAATCGGATGTATTGGACCATGCTGAAGCGGCCAAACAAGAAAGCGGCGCTTGAAGCGGGTTATCTGGTCAGCCTGACCTTAGCGTTCCTGATGACACTCAATATTTCCGGCGTAGGCGCCACGCTGACGGATACGCTTTACCGTTGGCTGGGACCCCTGGCCTACCACAGCGATGCGACGCAGGATATTTTTCTGGTACCAGTCAATCAGAGTGATCTAAAACAGGAAGAGAAATTTTGGCGGCAACTTATCGCTGAATTGGCGCGTCACCAGCCTCGCCACATCTTGCTGACGGTATTTCCGCGCAATGCCGGACCATTATTTTATCGGGAGTTAGCACGCCTGCCCTCGGTCAGCCTCGGGCTGTCCCCCGTGTTATTGCCCGACGGCAGCATAGCAGTGGCTGATAGTCCCGCGACCGATGAGTCATTCCCGCGCGGTTGGTTATTACCCGTACGCTGGCTGGGTGATGGCACACTCGGCTACCAACGCAGTATCACCAGTGAGGACCAGCACACACTCGCCGTCGAGCTGGTGGCGGCCCGAACTAGCGGCGCGGATATTACCGTCATTCCGGACGAATTCAGGGCACTGCCATCTCCCGATGGGGACGCACTGCCCCAGATTGACGCTGCTTACGTGGCTCAATTTGGGGTAGTCCCCGATCTGGTTAAAGACAAATGGGTGGTGATTGGGCACGCCAATCTGTCGCCCCAGCCCTTTACCGGACCAACACCATCCAATGTTTTGCGTGGCAGTCTTAATTTGCACGGTGAAATTCTCGACGCGGTTCTACAGCATCGCTTTATCACCCGCATCAACGGATGGGGCGCAGCAGTACTGCTTTTTTGCATTTTTTTACTGGCCATCACTATACTCAACAGCGCGTTCGCTGCACAACAGCGGTGGCTACTGGGCGCGTGGATGCTCATCGTGCCGACGCTGTCCCTGGTTCTCTACCGATGGTTGTACCTACAGCTGCCGGCTGCGGAAATACTATTAGTGCCCGTATGTGTAGCGGTATTTAATACCTTACGCAAACACCGCAAGGAAAAGGCGATTTTTCTCAAAGTGGCGCAGCTTACGGAAGGCAGCATGGATCGCCAGCGAGATTTGTCGCGATTTTTTTATGGCGAGGGGCATTGGGAAAAAATACTGCTGCTGATAAAACAAACTTTACAGCTTGATCGCACCCTGATTCTTGAACGAGCGCCAGGCAAGGATCATTTACAGGTGGTAGCCAGTCACAACTGCGACATTAAGCAGCTATTCGAACAGCGCCGCGATTTTAATCGCCCGCCGTTTGATATCGCGCTGCAACACGGTCGGCCAATACAACCGCAACGGCCTTTTTTCCAAATTGATGAAAAACGCGAAGTTCAGTACCTTTGCCCCCTGACTCATAGCGGGGAAGTGCTCGGTTTTTGGGCAATCACGCTAACCAAGGAAAGCATGCTGGGCACCCCTCGCTTTGAAGAAATTCTACGGCAATATACCGCGCAAATCAGCGAACTTCTTTACAACCGCAATCAAATTGGAAAACAGCCCGGCGATCTGCTGAACAGCGGAGGTGGCCAGCAAATACAGAACCTTAATCGAGAAACTATTTTACAACGGGTGGTTGCGCTGGAAGGGCAACTGCGAAATTACAACGCGCTGATTAACTGCACAAATTCGGGGTTATTTCTCTATGACCTGTTTGGCAATCTGGTGCTTAGCAATGCCGCCGCGCAGGCGTACGCCCGCCAGCACAACATCCCCGTATTTGAGGGCAATGCACTGGATTTGCTGGTCGCCCTCGCGGGTTGTACCCAGCGCAAGGCGCAGGATATTCTGCTCGATGCAATCGTTAACGCGACCACCATGGCACTCCCGGTTATCTCCGCTGATGGCGTCTCCACCCACATCGTGCATATTCGCGCCGTACCCTCCACACACGAACCTGAAATGAATTCTGTGCCCCTGCCCTTTGACGCGCAGGGGATTTTGTTTGAACTGATCGACAATAGTCGTATTGCGCGTATTAACCGCGAGCAGGACAACCTGTTGATCAATCTCGGCTCAAAGGTAATCGATCTGATTCAAAGCGCCTACCTCACGGCGGGCATGGTAAAACGCACGCTGCAATCGAACCAACTCTCAGCCATGGACGTTGAAGACATGGAGGAAATCCTGCGGGAAATGACGCGAACTATAAGCGCCATCAATGCACAGGTGAACGCCTCGGAAGACATTGTGCGCTCGGGGTATTTTTATGCAGATCTCAAGCAGGCACTTGACGACAGTATCGAGCGCCATCAACCGGCTATTCTGGGGCGCATGCTTGAACTGGAAACCAACATCCCCTCTTACAGCCAGCTGGCCAAAGCCAACGTGCGCGAACTGGACCGCGTACTAGATCGAATCTGGGAACTATTGCTGGAAACCTGCGAAGAAGGCTCGTCCCTGCAAATCAATCTGGAAGAATTCGACGAAGGGGGCAAGACCCATATTTATTGCGTGTTCAATAATATCGGCTACGGGTTGACCGAAGAGATAATCGGCTCCTACAGTAAAGGCGAGCTGGCGCAGCTGACACCGCAATTATCCTCACTACGGCTGGCGGCAAACGAAGTGACACAATGGCCCGGCGCCATCACGCTGCGCTCCAATTTTGGTCAATCACTGTCGATTAGCCTGATGCTGGAAAGTTTCTCCCCCCATGCTTAATATCCGTTTACCCGTCCTTACCACAGGAAGACATTAATGCCAGTGCTCGCGATATTTCCCGAAGGGAGTCTCGCCAGTTCGGTAATTACCACCGTGTGGATCGGTGTATTTGTTATCGCGTTTTTCAACCTGCGCTTTGGTTGGGGATTATCCGGCCTGGTGGTGCCGGGTTACCTGGTACCGCTAATATTGATCAAACCCTGGGCCGTTGTCGCCATAAGTATCGAGGGCGCCGCCGCCTATTTACTGGTGTACTGGCTATGCCGACTACTTGAAGCCAGCGGTTTTATCAGCGAATTTTTTGGCCGCGACCGCTTTTTCGTACTGATTCTGGCCAGCGTCCTGGTGCGCCTTGGTTTTGATGAAATAATTTTTCCAGGCGTCGGTTCGTGGCTGGTCGAGAACTTCAATATCAATTTCGACTATAGCGACAATTTGCACAGTTTTGGCCTGATTATTGTCGCGCTGATTGCCAACTCTTTCTGGAAACCCGGCTTGCGCATCGGTCTGTTCTGGTACCTGACGATACTGGCCATCACCGCCATCATCGTGCGTTATGGTCTGATGGAGTTTACCAATTTTGGGCTAAGTAATCTGAGTTATCTGTACGAAGACATCGCCAGTTCAATGTTGGCCAGCCCCAAGGCCTATATCATCCTGTTAACCACCGCTTACATCGCGTCGCGTATGAATCTCATTTATTCCTGGGAATTCAGCGGCATTTTGATTCCCTCGTTATTGGCGTTGCAGTGGTACCAACCGCTAAAAATATTGTTCACTCTCGCCGAAACGATTGTGATTTACCTGTTAGCGTTGGCGGTATTGCGCCTGCCGATGTTCAGCGACAAGGATATTTCCGGTAGTCGCCAGCTACTGCTGTTCTTTAATATAAGTTTTGCCTACAAGTTTATAGTTGGTCTGGGCCTTCAGGAATTTTTTCCCGCGGCAAAAATTACCGATTACTACGCCTTTGGTTATCTACTCTCGACACTATTGGCGATAAAGATATTTAACAAACGCATCATAGGCCAGGCCACCTACGCGACATTGCACACATCAATTATTGGGGTATTGGCTGCCAGCATCATTGGCTTTTCCCTGAGCGTCACCAACCTGCAACTACTGATCGATGAACCTGCTCCCATCGACACGCCGCGGGTGCACGAAATGGACGCTGACGCCCTGCCGACCCTATTCGACCAGCAGGCCATCAATATCTATAGAAACACTCAGCCCGATATACACTACGCACCGACTCTTGGCGAACAGGATACCTTTCGCCGGGGCCTGGATCTGGTAAAAACCTATATCGCGGGCGGAACGCGTAAAGACCTCAATGTTGCCGCCAACCTCTTCCACGAAATTGATTACGATACGATATTGCTCGACGACCGTTACGTAATTTTGCGGGATAATTCTGAACGCTACAATCGAGGACTCTATGTCATTGATGCGCACAGCACCTCCCGAGCGCTAATAGAAGTTGAACACGCGCGCACCGAACAGGACAGCGCGGATATCGGCATTAATTATTTTAAAATACTGGGCGCGCGGGCATTGATTATTGCCGACACGGACGTTATGGACGACGCGCAGCTGGCACTCAGCCTGTATTTCAGCTTTCACAAAGCCTTCCACAACAACGACACCCTGCGTCCCAGAATTTATAACCTGGACAATATTCGCAACTTTGACCAAGCACTTATCGAATCCGCAACGAATCTGCAAGCCATGCCAAATTCCTTGTGGATTACCGGAAGCCTTCCGCCTTCCGTGGACTTGACGCAACTGACCGCTGCACTGGGCAGCTATCGAACCTACTGGGCTTCACCTCCCACCGCGCGCAACACTGCGGGGTTGGGTAATCGCGGCATTGCGGAATTGTTCGTTACACCCGCAACCAGTAATGCGCTGCTGATGCGCAGGACCGGGGCTAACCAGGCTCAGTCACAAATCTACAGCCACATCAATGGCCATCTGCACGAATGGCTTATGACCGCCAAGAGTCATATCGCACACGCCGGCAGTAATCTTTATCGTCACCCGCATTTTGCCGAGCTGGTGTATCTCGATCAGGCAGTGGTAGCGCCGTTGATGTCCTTGCGCGACCGCCTGGAAGCAGATACCCCGCTGACGGGAGCGGAAAGCGTACAGCTGTCGCGGATCGCACAACGGGCCAAACTCGTCAATATGCAACTTCTGGTGTTTGATAACCTGTCGGATCAATCAAACTATCTGATCCTTCACGACGATCACCATGTTTCTCAGCCGTATTATTGGGGAACCTACGTGCTACGCCGTGGCCCGCGGCGCAATATCGCGGTCGGCATTCCACACCCGTTATTCGAAGCGCAAACCTTCGAATTTGGTTCCATTTTATTGCGCGCTCTGGATGCCGACTCCCTGCTAATTGCCGGCGCTCATCCCAAGGCAAACCTCGATGGACGCGCCAATGTTACCAATCTACATAATGGCCGCACTCCGTATAACCTGTTACACACCGCTGTGTTAAGAGCGGCACAAAGTCAGCCTTTTCTCAGCATTCAGGTCCGCGGCGTAGCATTTCGCGAAAAACCGCCGCCCACCGACGATCACTTTCTGATCGCGTTTTCGACCGGTCCCGCCAGCGCCCCAATGCGGGTAGCCAGTCCTTTGCGGGATCACCTGATAAACACATTCGCCACATTGGGTTTTCGCTCGAAACTGGTGAACGGGGACAATGAAAGTGCTGGTTACGACAATCCATTAACGCCGCAACTGCAGTATGTATTTGCCGCCGCCAATAAAGTGATGGCAACAGTGTGGCTTACTCCCTATTCCCGCGCCTCCTATCGGGACCGGCGCGACGATCGACTACAGCAGGCGACATTTGATGCGATTAATATCGAAACTCGCAACGCGGATGTGCGCTCCTTGCTTAAAAATGCAAGGCTTGCACCCCTGCCACAACGGATTGAAGATCGCGTTATCGCCATCCTCAAACAATATGTCGCCAATCGTAATATCGTCGCTCTGGCCGAACTTGAACTGCTGCGCGATCAGGTGCGTAGCGTACGTCTGCTGGATCCCAATACCGGCCTTTCGTTTCTGGCTTTCTTTACTGCTGACGGCCAACTCGGCTTACTGGCCAATTTGTTTCCAATCTCGGATAACGTTTATCGCCTGAAGCAAGGAGCGGTAGACGATGAAGTTATCGACGAATTTATGATTTCTGGGCAAGCATTGTTACGTCCGGAGCAGCCGCGATGAGAACCCTGTTTCGTGCAATTTTGCTGGCACTGGCCGCTGTGGTAATTAGCATCACTGCGGTGCGGGGTTATCGCTATCTCAGCAATGCGGAATTTACCGGCTCGGGTTTGCTGCTGGACAGAACCCTCAAGCGTAAGGAAGTTTACAGTATAGGGCGGGATAACTGGCTCGAATTCCCGGTTTCCGGTATTTACGACGCGCTGCGGGTTAGCAGTTTCGCACGCTTACAAAACAAGCGCGCGGATTACCAGGAAGACACCGAATTTTTTTATACCATCGAATATCAGATTCTCGATGATCAGGATCAATCTCTGCTGCACGACACCTATCAGGTACGCACGTTTTTACCGGATCTTTTCTATGCAGCCAACGGTGAATATACCGAAACCAAATACCTCGACGGCCTGATCGCGCCAATCACAGCGGGTAAGTTTTTTGACCTTGACCTGAGCGCGCTACAAAACGCGCATCGGATTCGGCTACGGATATTTGAAACCGATAATCCGATCGACGAGGTGTTGGTTAGAGTATTGATGCACCGGCAACTGCGCGAGGACCAGGCCAGATTGCGGTGGCTGCGTCTCGGCGCGGATAAACAACGGCGTATTACCGACTACCATGTCTTTCCCGCGTCGTTAATGACCCCGCGGGAAATTAACGATCGCGTCGCGCAACGCTGGTACCCCAAAGCCCCAACCGGCACAGGTTTTCAAACGCGCACTCTGTATACCCGCAATATCGATGAAGACGATATGTTCTTGGAAGATATTCCATTGAGTATCGGACGCCCAATCGACGCAACTCTGCGCGTAACTGCAATTGTACCAGAGGCAACTGAACTGGACGTGTCGTTCAAGCCCACCGGCGTCGTCACTTCCGGTCCTTTCACGGCAACTGTGCGTTACTGGAATCACCTGTTGCAACAACCCACAAGTTACGTATTTGATCTCGAACGGAGTTCACCCACCCTACGTAAAAAATTTGCACCGGGTTTTATCGAGATCGAGACCGAAGCGTCCTTTCAGGCAGTGATCACCTCGCCAACTTTGGAGGACGGGGATGTCAATCTGCTTTATAAACTCAACATCTTTAAGCTCGACCCCCGCGCGGTGGTTACCTACAGTACGCATACTCCGACCAACCTGAATACCGATATTCGAATAGATCTACGCAGTGAGCAATTCACCCCTGCAGCCCAGCATCGGGACGCGTATGGTTCGCATAAAAAAATGGAGCCTGCTACCTATCGCATAGTCGACGCCGCCGGCAGCATATTGAGCACTGGTACATTAGTAGTGCCCACGCAGCAATCCGCGTACGATATCCTGATTGCCCAGCGCGAGTGGCGACCCATTAGCGATAAGTACAGTTATTATCTGCGCCTGCCAAAAAACACCCACCATATCGAGCTCACCGGAGAGACCAACACCTACGTCTCGCTGTATTCCCGTCCATCCGGGCTTCCGTTGAAGCGGGTGGTGCCAAAGGACTATCGTACCTGGGAGCACCGGGGCGGCCGCATCCCCAGCTGGTTTCTGATGTTGCCGGAGAACGACACGGAACTGACCCTCGCCGCCCGCAAGCAACAAATCACCATTCAACCGCGGCCGCCGCTACGCAATGTCGATATTCTCGCCGGAATCTATGACTGGGAAGAAATTGCGCCCACCAGCAATGTCACCGGCAAGCCAGTGATGGTCAAACCTTTCCATGCCAATCAACCCCGCGAAGCCGCTGCGGGGAATTTTTATGCCTCCCTGAAACCCGGCCAACCTGTCGCGCTTGTAGCGTCCGCCGGACTGGCCACCGTAACCCCCACCCTGCTTTATCATCGTAGCGTCAGCACCGCGCAAACCGTAACGGTCAAGGTCGACAATAAACCCCTGGGCAATTTTTTTATTCAAGGACGCACCGGACTACTGTCTCTTGCGCCAATTCCAGCCGGCAGTCACAGCTTCAGCATTAGCTCCGCCGGGCGCAATGACGATACCCGCTGGTTTATCAACCGCTGTCGCTGCGATTTTGTCTGGCAGCAACGCTTTGCCTATTTGTTCAATGGTCGCAACCTGGTTTTCGATATCGAAAAAATTGGCTCTGACCGGCAGAACTTCACGCTGGTGGCCTTTCCCGCCTCCGGCGGCCCCCAACCAACCCGGATTAACGTTGCCGTTGAGGGGCTACCCCCCCGCTCCGGCCCCTATAGCGCCTGGACCTTTGGGGAAACACAATTTACGCTGGAGGCCAGGAGTGGTGAATCGGAGGGTTTCGAGATGGATCACCAGGCTCGCCCCCTGGGAGTCGCGCAACGGTTGGTCGTGAGTCTGGGTGAAGATGTGCCCGCGGGAAGGTACCGTCTGCGGGTACACGCAGTGGATGGTCCCACACCGCTGATGCAACTTTACAGCATCCGCGCGGAACCGGGCGTCGCCCAATTTTTTATCGAAGATTTGTGAGGGTATCATGAGCAAATATCTGCACCTGCTACTCGCCTCCTGTCTGTCGGCTGGCGGTGCTGGCGCCAACGCCGCCACTGACCCTGAAGATACCCACGGCCTGCATCAACGGGAGCGAAATTTTGTACAGTGGAACAACACGGATTTACAGCGGGCGGAGGAACTATTCCTCGCCATGTTCAATGGCGATTTCAAGGCGGATATATTCTCCGCCTGGACCGAGCTTGGCATGGCGTTAACTGCCGTAGGCGGCGAACAAACCAGCGTCTACAAACTCGCGCCGACCGCACCGCGACAGGGCTCCGGATACTACCTGTTCCGCTCCACACCCAGTTCCCCCATCGCCCTGCAGGCGCCCCACCAATTCCACGACCGCGACACGGGGCATATCGCGAAACTGCTGTTTTTCGAACATTCTGCCGCCGCGCTCGCCCTCAACTCCGCACATCGCTTTCGCGTCGATAATCGCGCCAGCAATGCGGTCTATGCCGACCTGGCCCACAATGCGGCGTCGCCGATGATGGCGTTTACCCGGGCCTTTGCCACTGTCTATCGCGACGGCAAAATTGTGCAGATTCACGGCTTCGCCCGCAGCAAACGGGATAACAGATTTAACCAGCGCAAGGCGTTCATCATCAGCGGCGGTACCCGTTGGGTGACACCGGCCAGTTCGAAGGTTGCCAACTGCCTCTCGCAACAATTCGCCGATGTAGCATTATTTCCCCTAGATATCAATGAGTTAGGCGGTACCACCAACAGCATGGCCAACTGGCTTACGCTGATTGGGCACAAAGGCTTTATTCATATTGAAATAGATGCTATAAATCGCAAGAATTTACTGAATAAACGGCAACTTAGAGATGGTTTTTGGAGTTGTCTATAATGAGGGGAGCCGGTGTTAGCAGGCATGCGTTGGGGACGACTTTACACGGCACTGGGTGCCCTGCTCTGGGC
>JAYODD010000004.1:163385-164698 GCA_038106145.1 Gammaproteobacteria bacterium
GCCCCGACCGGCGCGCTGCCCATCAATTCCCCGACCGCCGTCACCTGGCTACAGGTTCCTGTCGCCGACCAGCAGGAAACTCAACGGGTAATTGCTGAACCATCCACCCTCGCCTTCGGTTACCAACTCGACCCCTATCGCCTGCTGATCACACTCCCTGGCAACCAGGTATTACGTCTCGACGCCAGGGGCATCGACACCCCCAGACTGTGGCTCGCCGAACACCCTGGCGCGTATCGGGAAACGCCCTGGCACCGCACTAACCTGCAACACACGGTGATGATGGGCGATGTGGCCACCACGCAACGCACCCTGATCGTACAGTTTAAACAACCCGTGCCGCCGGATATTGGCACGCGGCTCACCGCTGGGCGGCTGGACATGAAGACCGGTGCGGACCGGGTCTTTAGCCTGCCCGCCCAGTCCCTGCGCGCCGACGGCAAAAAATACTGGCGCCTGACCGCTGGACAGGCCCTCGAACTTAACGTCGCCGCCAACACGCCGCTGGAAATAGAGTCCCGCGTTGAACTGGCTGGCCGCAGCGATACGACGGATTATCAGCTCACCACCCAATGGCAGCAGCAATCGCCGCAAACCGCGGTGTTCAACGGTCGCAATCTGATTTCGAACCAGTATGCCAGCTGCGCCCGTATCAGCGTGCGCTCTCATTACCTGCACCTCGAGCCGCGGGCGGAACCAGATCGCCTGACCCTGCGCGCCGATCGCGACCTCCTGATTCGCGTCACCAGTGCTGGCAGCGGTCGTTACTTGCTCGACATTAATCGCCGCACGCCGATTCCGGGTTTAAACGTCGTCGATCACCGGGTTACGCAAACCCTCAACCTGGCTCTGCCGAATACCATTGACTGGCCCGCGCAGGAACAACAGATCTACACCCGGGTTCGCGCACTACTGAATAACCAGCAGCGGGACGGCGGCCTCAGCGCCCTGGAGCTGCTGGACAATTATCTGCTGCACACACCGTCCGCCCACATTCAGGCGTTGCGTAACACGGTGTGGGAGCGAGCGACCCTGTATCGGGACCTGCAGCCGGAACGGTCGCCGTCACCGCCGGTGCAACTGCGCTATGCATCGGCCAATCTACCGGGCGAAAATCTGGCCAAACCCAGCGCGTATTTTTATTCACTGCACCAGCCACTGTCTTTCGCTCTGCGGGCGTTGCCCACACGCAGCTTTGCGCGGGTGGCATTCAGCGCCCTGGCGACTGCGGGCGCTGTGGACTACGCGGAGGTTCGCGTCACCTTCGATAATGGCGCCACTACCACTGTGTTACTGGATCTTTCCGCTAACCG
>JAYODD010000004.1:164708-188859 GCA_038106145.1 Gammaproteobacteria bacterium
AACCGCGACGCGCCGCTACCCCAGGGTATCGCATCCGTGTTCGATGGCTCCCTTGAAATCGCCGCCCATGCCGTTGAAATTCCGGTCCCCGCCGGAGTGAAAACGCTGCGGGTCGAACAGCGGAGCGGGGCGCCACTGATCGTCGCCGCAGAACAGCGCAGCAGCCGCGCGTTCGCTCTCAGCGAGTTGGAGTTTGCCACTGTGCTAGAGACCGAGCCAGAGTTGCTGCGCGAAGTGTTTATGCGCGGTTTACGCGACGGCAAGCTTCGGGAACCCGCGCCAACTGGGAGCATAGAGACGCCCGTGGCAAACACCGATCAGCGGGCACTCATATCAAATCACTGGCGCCCGCTGTGGCGCTATCTGGAAGAACAACGATTGCGCTTCTCCCGCGAGCTGATCACCGTTTCCGCACAAAAGAACGGCCCATTGCCGACGGCCGGCAGCGTACAATCGTTCGCCGCGTTAACGGCGCGCAAAGACTGGGAGGGGTTATTAAGCATCGCCCATCCCCTGGCAGAGCGCGGCACAGCGGCGCAGCGCCGCGCTGCCGTGCCGGCGCGGGATATGGCCCTTAGACAGTTGGGGGAACACCGCACCGCCGAACATTTTTTGAAGCTCGCCCTGCTGGATACCGAAACGGAAGTACACGAGTTCGCAGCTGATGCACTGGCCGAACAGTATCGTGGCAACCATGAGGAAGCAGCTCTCGTCGGCCTTTACGCATTTCTGACTGTGCACACCGATAACGATCGTTATCTGGAACAACTGTCCGACGCCGTATTGGCTAGCGGGCGCGTCCGCGATCATTTGCAACTGTTGACCATCGCCAGCGCACAACCGGAAAAACTACTGAATGCAGCGCTGAGCGCTGGCTGGTGGCGGCTATTTGATCGCTACCAGGGGGCATTACCACCGCTGCAAGCCGAGCACTGGAGGGCCATGCGTGCCTTGCATCACGGTGATTTCGATGGAGCCGCGGCGCACTGGCGCACCGCCGTGCAACCCGAGCAGGCCGCCTACGCACTGCGGGGCCGAGAACTTCTGGATAATCTGTATCGCGCCCAACCCGGTTCAACACCGGAGTGGTTCGATTGGCTAGAGCAATTACCTGGCCCACGGGGCTGGCAGGAACTACCTGCCGCTCTGATTTTGGCTACACCTACCTACATCGATAATCCCCGCCACGGCATTCGACAAAAAGTTTATCGCGCGGCCGCGGGGCAATCGATTCCGGTTACGGTTTATGGGCCCGCGACACTCAGGCTCACCACCCGCAGTCTGATGCACGCTGGCAAGCCGGAACAAATCAAGGACTGGCTGAAGATAGAAAACGGCGACCACGTCATACTTGCGCCTCTGCAAAACAACCCGATGAGCGATCGAATACTGGACGATGGCAGCGCCCTTTCCACCGCTGAAACCACGCTGGTGCATCTCGCGACGGGCATTCACCACCTGCGTATCGGGCCGCAACGACAAGACGCGGTAGTCGCACTGAAACTACAGCGCCCGGTGCTCAGCGACGGCCCCCTGCCCGATCCGCAAACTGCCGCGCTGCTCGGCGCGTCGGCACCCGTTAAACCCAGTAGTCTGCGTTATCGGTGGCTGGGCCGTTATCTTGCCCAACAAGAATGCGCCGTACCGCTTATGCCCCGCACTCTGGTACTCGCGACGCTGTTTAACGCGCAGCAACGTTTCTCCATTTTCCCCGTACCTGCACCCGCTGCGGCAACACCTTTTGGCAGCGCGCAGGCAGCGGAACTGGCGCAACCGATAACGCCCGTCAACGCACTCACCGCATTGGCCGCCCAGGTGGAAACCCTGACGGATAATCAACTTTACAGCTTCGCGATGTCTACGCTGTGGCATCAACAACAACGCACGATAAATGACGAACTTGGCGCCACCCTGTTAACCAGCGTCTATCACCGGGGGGCGCATATTCCCCAGCTGGCGCGGTTGTATCGCAGCACCGTCGACCAATACGACTGGCAAAGCCTGACGTCGGTAAACAGTAGCGCCGGGGTCCGCAAATTCAGCGAAGAAAGCGACTACTACCAAAGCCCCGACCTGCGCCGCGACCTGTTTCTTAAAGGTTCTGCCGCGGGCATTTCCCATTTGTTGGGACACACCAAAAAAGTCGCTCTCGGCTACAACAATATACAACCCGCAACCCTCGAATTGCAGTTGCGACAACTGCTATTGCCCGGCAAAGTACTGCCTGACGCCAGTGTAGTCCTCAATGTTGACGGCGCCCCTCGCACACTGCAGGTCCCGGGAGACGGCAGCAGGCGCTCGGTGCGCTTGAACATGCCCCCTGGACAGCACCGCATTCATTTTTCTCTGGCCGCGAGCCATCCACAGATACAGGTGGCGCTGGCGCTGAGCGAAACCTATGCCTCTGGCAGTAAGCAAGTGATTCGCAATCCACAACTGCCCTATTTTGTGGCGTCCCCGGGCGCGCCGGTAACTGTCACCGTCCAGGGACCGACCATCGTACGAGTGGACCGTAAAGTCGGTAGTCGTACGGTGTCCGCCTTCCAACCCGTGTTAGCGGGAGTAAAAACCCTGACCTTCGCCGCGCCGGACAATCAAACGTCGGGATTTTATCGGCTTTACCAGTTGCGTTACGCGCCTGGCAAAAATGTGGGCAACAGCTACGTCTACACACAACCCCAGCTCTCGGACCCTTTGCTGGATAGTCCACGGCAACCACTACGCTGGCCTACCGACATTAGTGGCTATGTGCTCGACGAGCGCCAGCAGAGCGTCCCCGCCGTGGCAACAGCCAGCGGCGATGCCACCTGGAGCGGCGCCGTGGAAGGGGGTCAATTGCGGCAAAGCGAGGAGGATAGCGCCCAGGGCCTGACGCCATTTTATACTGAGCAAAACGTCAGTCGTCGGCGGTTCTACGAAGAACTGGATCTATACGTGCGCACCGATGTGCTCCGCCGCGACTACGACGGCGAAATCGATACCCTGCTGGGTGCACGCCAGTGGGTCGACTGGGAACCCCGGGACAGTAATCTGAGCCTGGGACTGTACGGCCACTATTACACTCAGACCGTGGCGGAGCACCACGGCGACAGGCGCAACCACACCCTGTATCTCAGCGCCAACGGCACCTACCGTACAAGGATCACTCCAACCCTGTACAATCGCGTGCAGATACAGGCGTTTCAATACTGGCTCACTCTCGACCGGGACGACGTCGTCGCCCTCAATGGCGTGGACCCAGAGCTATTTTCCAGCTACAAGGACGATCACCCGAATGGCTGGGACTTTTCCGATCGCCTGAGCTTTTCGTACTGGCGCGACAATCGTATTTATGTGGAAGGCGAACTGCGTAGCAATGGGCTGGGGAATCCCACCGATCTGGATTTCAGCGGCGTTACCCTCGGGGTCGATCAACTGGTCGGCGACTTCACCGTGGGCGGCACCCTGCATCGTCGCCGCTATAGCAACGACAACGACCGCCGCCAGGATTCCCACACCACCCGCCTGGGCCTGTATGTCGACTGGCAGCGCTGGCGCAACAAGTATGGCCTCGACGTGCGGCTGAATTCCAATATTGATCTGGGCAACGGCGACACCGCGTGGATGTTGTCCGGGACCTGGTACTTCCATAACAATCGTTTCCTCCGCGACTTCCGTCCCAGAGAAACATCCTTTCGCACTCATCGCGAAGAACGCTTTGTACCCACAGGGAATAGTTCTGTCCTGACGCCGATGCCCTGACCCTCTCCAATGACCAAACGTGAACTGCGCGCCTTTGTACAACGCCTGCTAACCTTGGCAGCAACCCCGGAACAAATCCGGATTAATCGTCGCAGCAGCGATGAAATCGCACAGCGTTTTTTTAACTCACCCTATTGCCGTGAGCGCACGTACCGCTACGATTCAAAACGCGGCGCAGGATTAGCGCTGGCCAGCTTTCTCGGTAACTTGTTGCTGAATGTACAGGCGGAACTGACCCAATTAAACGAAGACTATCAAAAATTTGTCGACGAATATCGCGGTGCACCCAGCGATTATCATCGCCGCGAACGCATCCTCAAGTATATGGCAGCACTTGGCCGCTCGCGTCGCCAACTGCACCTGGACCGCAAGGCGTTCGCCCGCTACTTTGACTACGATGCCGCGGTAGAGCGGTTTCACGTTCACTACAACCGTCGCGAACGATTTTTAGTCGTTGCGCTGGGCCGCCTCGGCGCCGTCGCGCCCTATACGCTGAACGCCGCCGAGCTCAGCGGCATAGAAACTGTGAATCAATGGAAGCGTCTGCGCTACCCAGAAATTTTGCGTGATTTTATTTTGTGGGATGGCGATGTACGGGTGCGTATCGACGCCTTGCGTTGCCTGAAGAATATTATCGAACACACTGAATTTCCGAAGACATTTCGCCCCGTCCCGGAAAATATTCAACAATTTCTACACCGTTGCGTACTCGATACCAACCAGAACACCTGGCTGCAATGCGAAGCATTGGGATTACTGGCGCTGACGTCGCCCGCCAAGATTGGTCCCATCGCGGTGCAACGACTAGAGGAGGCGCGAGCCGGAGACGATATGTTTCCGCGCCGCTATATCTGTGAACAGCTATCCACTGTACTGCCGTCCGCCACCGCACAGCAAATTCTCGAACTCGCCGTCATCGACCAATCACCCTATGTGCGTCAGGGCGCCGCAATGGCCATGCTGGAACAGCCGCAACTGTGGCATCAACCCCTGCTTGCGCAACTGGCGCTGAATGACGCGGAGCCAGCGGTGCGCGGTACAGTGTTATCGCGACTGCACCGTATCTGCGATTGGGAAAAAATGTCGGAGTTCGCAATTACCCTGCTCATCAAGGCATTGCGCAAAGATTCAAATCGCTTCGCACTGCGCTGCGCCTTGCACGGATTGCCGAAGGTCCACGCGGTGTTCCTTGGCTGCCAATTTCTCGACCAGGCCAAGGTGTTGCGCCAGGCCGCCATCTCCGTGTTAACCCGTATCAATGTCGAATCCCCCCACCTGTCGGTACGCAGAACCGCAGCGGCAACCCGCGAAGAAATTGTCGGTCAGGCCAGTCCCGCCGCCCAGTCATTGTTCGCCGAACTCGGCACTCGCTTCAAAACCAGCCGGCCATTCCAATACCGTTCCGTTCCGAACGTAGAAGACGAACTGCTGGGACGCTCCCTGGCACGCCTGGCGCAACACGACTTTGGCTTCGACGTACGAACCGGCCGCAGCGCCACGGCCTGTCGCTGGCAACCCTTTAAATTCCGGCTATGGCGGGCGATACACGAGTTTCGCATCACCGCCAGCGACAAACGGCAGGCGCGCTCCCACACTGTGGGCAGAGTGTTTTACGGTAAATTGAGCGCCCCCGCCGCCCGCATGGCGGAGCTGAGTAAAACCAAAGTTCCGGGCGAACCGTTATTTATTCCGGACGAGGGCGACTGGCGGCCCTTTTTACCACTACTCGATCAGATTATTTCCTCGGTCGACCACGGCTGGCCCACGCAACCGGTAAAAATTTTTACCTGTGAAGGCATCACCTATATTGACCCCCCTGATTCATTGTGGAGCCGCTTGCGCGCGCGCCTTATTCTGAGTCGCAATTTTGAAACCTATGCCGATTTGCGCAACTGGCAGGAGGGCGCGCCCTACGGCCCGGACACTTACCTGAAAAAAATCGGCGAACTCGGTTTTAACGTCCGTTTCCAGCCCTATTACGCGCCGTCGGGCAAGGCCTATCCGGCAAACCCGGCCGTGACGCGATTTTTTAGCCGTGCACTACCCCTGCCAGTGGTGGAGTTTGGCCAGGATTTTCGCGATTACTTCGTGTCCGTTTACCAAAACTCGCTACGCGATCTTGCCCTTTTTCTCGTCGCTATAACCGGGTTATTTGTCGGGCGACATTTGTGGATGGGCGCGCTGATGCGCAAGGCCCGCAATCGCATTCCGCTGGTGCTTGGGGGCTGGGGGACCCGCGGAAAATCAGGTACGGAACGTATCAAGGCCGCGGTGATGAACGCCATGGGTTATCACGTGGTATCCAAAACCACCGGCTGTGAAGCGATGTTTCTGGACGGCTACCACCACGGTCAGTTACGGGAAATGTTTCTGTTTCGACCCTACGACAAGGCCACCATCTGGGAACAGGTCAATGTGGTGCGAATCGCCGCCCAACTCGGCGCTGACGTGTTTCTATGGGAGTGCATGGGGTTAACCCCTGCCTATGTACGCATTCTGCAACGTTTCTGGATGCGGGACGACATTTCCACCATCTGCAATACCTATCCGGATCACGAGGATCTGCAAGGACCCGCGGGTTACGACATTCCCCTGGTGATGGTTAACTTTATTCCCCCCAAAGGGCGCCTGATTACCAGCGAAGAAGAAATGGTACCCATTCTGCAGGAGGGCGCACGCCGCGCCCAGACCGAATTCAAAAACATCAACTGGTTACAAGCCGGTCTGCTGACCCCGGATATTCTAGAGCGCTTTCCCTACCAGGAGCACCCCTACAATATTGCCCTGGTACTGGAAATGTGTCGTTCCATGGGTATTGACGACGGCTTTGCACTAAAGGCCATGGCGGATAATGTAGTGGCCGATCTCGGCGTATTAAAAGTCTATCCGATCACCACCGTGCGCGAACGCCGCTTTGAATTTGTCAACGGCCACTCCGCCAACGAACGCATGGGCTGCATGGGCAACTGGCTGCGTCTCGGATTCGATAAGCATAACCATCTGGAAACACCAGGCGAATGGATCTCCACCGTGGTTAATAATCGCGCCGATCGCATTCCGCGTTCGAAGGTGTTTGCTGCCATTATGGTCAATGATATTTGCGTCGATCGGCACCTGCTAATCGGTACAAATCTCGAGGGAATGCGCAGTTATCTCGAAGAGGAATGGGAAAAAACCATGGCGGCCATTCCCTTTGACGACAACGGCGCGAGCTTCACCAACTGGTGTCGGCGCTTGCGTATTCCCATGAGTCTCGCGGAAGTTAACGGACGCCTGCGCGCCATGCTGGAAGGCATCGGGCAGGCCGCCCATCTCCCGGTCGCCGACGATTCCGAACTGACTCCTGCTCAAGTATCCGCGAAACTGACCAGTCTCAATGTCAGCGCACCCATCGCCGAGGATATAGCCAATTTCCACCAGCAGTATCTGGACGAATTTAACGCCTGCAAGCCCTTGCACCAACAACTGGCCGCTGGCACACAGGGCGAACTTGTCACCAGAGCCAAAGCGCAGTTATGGCAATGGTTCGACTCCCATCTTATTATTGTCCACGATGCCCACGCCACGGGGGAACAGATCTTACATCGTCTGGTTTCCGCATCGCCACCGGGCTACCTGAACAAGTGCATGGGCATGCAAAACATCAAGGGGCCTGGACTCGATTTTATCTACCGCTGGCAATACTGGAACGAAGTGTACGCCGCCGGACAATCCCTGCTCAGTAACGATACCAATGTCGTTTCCCAGGGACTGCGGCAATTATCCACGCTCAATGAATTTGGCCAGCTATCCGAAAATTACCTGTACCAGGTGTTTGCCGACTTAAAGGCGCGACCCGTGGCGCAAGATGAGTTTATTCAATCCAGCCTGGCAACCTTACAGGATGCGCTCGCCGCCAGAATGGCCAGTATCCACGACAGCATTAGCCACAGCGAGGCTAGCGACCATGGTGGTGGTCACGGTTGGCGTCAAAAGGTATTAGCCGTTACCGAGCAATTAATCGACGCGCTCGACGCCGTGCGCCGACGCAAACAGGCCGACGCCATTTACGTGGATCTGTGTGCCGGACATATCAGCCGATCCCGCGCGATTAATCTATTGCAGGCTTTGACCAAACGCCAAAAGGGCGGATGGCTCGGCGCGGCAAAAAAATAAGCGCGGAGCATTTGTGGTCGCAACCGAATACGTACTATCCAATGCCCCGTTACAATGGCGCGACGAGCATCCGTACGCGCAAAAATTTGACGATAGCTATTTTTCTACCGCAGGCGCCATTGCCGAATCTCGCTACGTTTTTCTCGAGCAAAACCACCTTGCGCCGCGCTGGACAAATTTGACCGGAAATCAACACTTCACTATTGGTGAAACCGGATTTGGCACCGGGCTTAATTTTCTAAATGCCGCAAAATTATGGAGTGAAATCGCCCCCGGCGACAGTACTTTGCATTTTATTTCCGCGGAAAAATATCCGCTACACAGAAATGACTTGAAGAAAATCCTCGCCCCCTGGCGGGATCAATTACCGCTTGCTAATCTGCTTATCGATAATTACCCACCTCCCGTACCAGGATTTCATCGCCTCAACTGGGCTGGTCACAATATCCGTTTAACCCTCCTGTATGGCGATGCGACGCAATGTTTCGAGCAACTGTGCGCCACCGATCACCCACTCTTCCAGCACGGTTCACACGCCATGGACGCATGGTTTCTGGACGGCTTTGCACCGGCGAAAAACCCGTCCATGTGGAGTCTGGAACTGTTTGCGACCCTGGCCCGGCTGAGCACCGAAAACACCACGTTCAGCACGTTTACGGCCGCCGGAAATGTTAGGCGTGGACTCGCGGAAGTTGGTTTCGACGTGAGCAAAGTGCCCGGCTTTGGTGCTAAAAGACATATGCTGAGGGGCATTATGCTACCGCGAGGAAACGCCACGCGGGAAAGTGCAGACCCGTTGGGCGACAACCCCCAACCCGCACCAGACACCGCACCGCGCCGACGGCAACGGACGGCAGGCCAGACACCCTGGTACCTGCCAGCGCGCGACGGCGGATCAAGGCCAGGACCAACGAACGCTAAACGAGCCATTGTTGTCGGTGGCGGTATTGCCGGGTGCACCAGCGCCGCCGCACTCGCGCAACGGGGCTGGCAGGTGACACTACTGGAACGCAACAACCAACTGGCCACCGAAGCATCGGGAAATCCCCAGGCGATTATTTACCCCAAGCTATCCCTGCACCAGTCACCACTGTCGCGCTTTAACCTGCTGGCGCTCCTGTTTGCAAGTCGATTTTACCTGCCATTCTGGCAACATTCCGCTTTTGGCGTGCGTAGCGGCGTGGTAACTCTTGGCGATACTTCCGCCCAGTTGGCGACGTTGCGACAATTGGGGGCACTGTACTCCAGCGTGCCCGAATTAGTGCGCTACGTGGAGGGCGACCAACTTGAGGCGGTCTGCGGCCTTGCGCTCAGCACCCAGGGTGGGCTGTTGTTTCCAGCCCTTGGCTGGATCAAACCGGGTGCCCTGTGCACTGCTTTGTGCGCGCACAAAAACATTCACATCGTCAACGGCACAGTGGATACGCTGGGCCACAGCGCAGATGGCTGGACGGTTGTCGACGAACAACGGCGCACCTTGGCCGCAGCACCGGTTGTGATCCTGGCCGCCGGTGTGGCAACCAAACGCTATGCGCAGACGCGAAATCTTCCCTTGAAAACCCTGCGTGGCCAGATCACACTCGTTCCAGCCACGACTGCAAGCGCCCCATTGCGCACCGTTGTGTGCGGCAAGGGATACGCCGCCCCGGCCGTCGACGGGTGGCACAGTGTTGGCGCGACTTACAATCTGGACACCGACTCAGTGGCGGTGCGTGATTCTGATCATGGGATCAACCTGCAACAGCTGCACGCCACAGATACCGCACTGGGACACTTACTGGGCACAGCGCCACTCAACTCCCTGCGCGGCCGCGCGGCTCTACGTTGCACCACGCCGGATTATCTACCGTTGCTGGGCCCAGCACCGGTATACGACGAGTTGGTCTCCACCTACGGCGCGCTGGCGCGGGATGCCCTCGCTGATATTCCTCACTGCGGTGCTTACTGGCCGGGTTTATATCTCAATTGCGGTCATGGATCCCGCGGCATGAGTTACGCGCCGCTGGGCGCCGAATTAATCGCCGATCAAATCGAAGGGCTGGCACCGCCCCTGCCCCGCGATCTGGCCGTCGCCCTGAACCCGGCGCGATTTATTATTCGCGATCTCAAACGCCATAAACTAACACCCTGATCTGACCGCGCAAAATATAGGCCCGCGACTCACCGTCTGAGCTGATTGCGGGCTTTGGCAAGCATTTCCGCTGACCCGGAACCGCAGGTGATAATAGTCCGCATCGCCTCCTCCACGGAAACGCCGGGCAGTGCCTCGATACAGTCCCCTGGCAAATGATAGGTTATGCCAGAAGTGGGAATCGGTGCCGTGGGCACATACACCGTGACGCCACCATCGGCGTGTCTACTGGTAACGATCGCCGTCACCACCACCGGCGACTGTAATCCATAAATTTTTGCCAGCACCGGCTCGCCCTTAAGGATGCTGGCGCCACCGCTGCCCCCAAGCAATTCCAGCGTGATGGAGCGAATCGTTTTATAACCCGGCGCGACCTTGATCAGCGCACCTTCCACTCGTGTGTGCAGCCATTCACCCACACCGGTCTTTACAATCAGCCCGACCAGGAAACACCCCCCCAGAATAATGCCCACCACCACCAGCGCCGCGACCAGATCGCTGAGGGCCGTGTGTTGCGCGACCAGGCTGGTGAGCGGACTGATCAAGTCCGCAACCAGGCGAAACAGCCATTGAAATATCAGTAGTAAGAGGGCCAGGGGCAGAATAACCGCCAATCCACCCAGCAGTGTCAAGGACAAAAAATTGCGTACTCCGAGCATAACTGTATTCCGTGTAATCGGGACCAAAAAAAAGTGGGCGGGAGATGAGACCAGGCGCACCGGGGTAATCATAACCCGAGTGCATCGATATGACCGCTAGTTCGCAACAAACGGGTCGGGTTAGGATAGAAAGCAGTGCGCCGGTTCGTCGCGCATTCAATGCTAACGAGAACCCGGTTAGCTCCACCCTGCTTTCGCCAGATGGCTATTGCCACGCGCTGGATTCTACTCCAAGGTAGGGCTACACTACTTTTCGGTAGCAATACGCATGTCGACGTTATCCAAGCTAGGGTGAATGCAGTGAGCTCTACCTAGCAACAGCGCGGATATTCACCTGCCCGCCAATAAAATTTGCGAACGGAACGAGGCCACAGTATGTCGAAACCGATTATTTCCGCGGACTCCCATATTACTGAACCGCCGAATTGCTACACCGATTACATCGATCCGGCTTTTCGCGAGCGGGCCCCGCACATGATAGCCCACGAAAAATTTGGCGATATTTATGTTATCGACGGTATGGATCAGCCAGTGCCCATGGGCCTGGTGGCTGCGGCTGGCAAGGATCCCGCGAGCCTGAGGGCGGGCGGCGCCAAATTCGACGATTTACCTCGCAGCGGCTGGGACGCCCGTTATCGGGTTGCGGATCAGGAGCGGGATGGGGTGAGCGCAGAAATTGTCTACCCCACGGTGGGCATGATGCTGTGCAACCATCCGGATATGGCCTACAAATCCGCCTGCTTCGCGGCCTACAACCGCTGGCTGGAAAACTATCTGGCGGGCGCGCCCGACGGCCGCCTGTTTGGCCTTGGGCAAGTAGCCCTGCCTTCCGTCGCCGCGGGTATCAAGGAACTGGAAGACGCCAGAGCGCGTGGCTACGTTGGCGTTATGATGACAGGCAACCCCCCCGAGGCGGATTACGACGATCCCATGTACGATCCCCTGTGGGAGGCCGCCGTCGATCTCGGGCTGCCCCTGTCATTCCATATTTTGACCTCGAAAGCGGATCAGCTGAATAATCAGCGCGGACCTAAAATCAACAGCTTCCTCGGCATTATGCGCGGTTGTCAGGACATTCTCGGCACCTTTGTCTTCGGTGGCGTATTTGATCGCCATCCGCGGCTAAAGGTGGTGTGCGCCGAGGCCGACGCCGGCTGGGTGCCCCACTATACCTATCGCATGGACCACGCTTACGATCGCCACCGCTACTGGATGAAAGCGCCACCCCTGGAAAAAATGCCCAGCGAATATTTCTTCGACAATATCTATCTCACCTTTCAGGACGACTGGACGGCTTTCAAGCACCGTAACGAGATGAATCCACGGCGACTCATGTGGGCCAACGATTTCCCCCACAGCGACTCCACCTGGCCCTGGTCGCAATCCATGCTCGGCGAGCACACTCAGGATATGAGCGAGGAGGAGAAAGACTGGATTCTCCACGACAATGTGGTGGAATGCTACAACCTGCCCCTGTAGGGTGAACCGCCCGCGGGTTGCCGCGTCTTCAGGCACTGCCAGTGACTGGATGAAAGCCTGTAACAACAGGGCGGAGATTGACTGATTCAGCGGGGGAGGAAACAGCTCCCGCGTAACGAGGATGGAACATGGACTACGATCTTAGAATTACCGGCGGCACCATCGTCGATGGCACCGGCGCGGCTGGTTACACCGGCGATGTCGGTATTCGCGACGGTCGTATTGTCGCCCTGGGGCAAGCGCCCGGCAGTGCCCGCCAATCCATAGACGCGCAGGGCCGCGCCGTCACCCCCGGATTTGTCGATATTCATACCCATTACGATGCGCAAATTCTGTGGGACCGCATGCTGACAATTTCCCCCTGGCACGGAGTTACCACGGTGGTGCTGGGAAATTGCGGCTTCGGTGTGGCGCCAACACGCCCCGAGCACCGGGATCTGATTGTGCGCACCCTGGAAAAAGTCGAAGGCATGAGCCCCGATGCGCTGAACGCGGGCATGGGCGAGGTCTGGCCATTTGAAACATTTCCGCAATATCTCGATGCCATCGAGCGGGCGGGCAGCGCGATTAACATCGGTGTGCTGATTGGCCACACCCCGACCCGACTTTACGTCATGGGTGAAGAGGCGACAGAACGGGAGGCGAATATCGACGAAGTGGAACGCATGCGCGCGATTGTTAACGAAGCTCTGGATGCGGGGGCCATAGGTTTCGCGACTTCCAAATCCCCTACCCACGTCGGTTATGGAGGACGCCCAATTCCGAGCCGGGTGGCGGCGTACGACGAAATTAAAGCCCTCGTATCAACCCTGCGGGGGCGGGATCACGGCGTCCTCCAGGCCACGGCCGGGAAGGAATTGTGGTTCGACGAATACGCCGAACTGTGCGCGGAGTACGGCATCACTATTTCCTGGACGGCGATGCTCGCCGGCATGGTAAGCGCCGACGCTCATCGCGATCAGATGCGACGCACTGACGAGTTGGTGGCAAGGGGTTTTAATATCGTGCCGCAGGTAACGCCGCGGCCGCTGTATTTCGAGTTTCAATTCAAGGATCCCTTTCCGTTTGAAGCCCTGAGCGTCTTTCGACCGATCGCCGCCGCGGACGCGGCGGGCAAGACCAGGCTCTACGCGGATTCGGCATTTCGCGCCGCGGTGAAAGAAAAAATGGCGAACATTCGCCCCTCCTTCCAGCACGCCTGGGCCAATTCCATTATCTCCGTGTGCCCATCCCACCCTGAATACGAAGAGCGCACGGTCAGCGCCGTTGCCGCTGAGCTGGGTGTCGATAGTATTGACCTGGGTTTTGATCTCGCTCTGGACAGTGCCCTGGAAGCGCGCTTTCGCATGCCGGTGGCCAATACTAACGAAGCGGATGTGGGGGAACTCCTTGCCAACAAGAACGCGGTGATCGGTCTGTCCGACGCCGGCGCGCACGCCAGTCAACTGTGTGACGCCTGTTTACCCACCTATCTGCTGGGCCGCTGGGTGCGGGAAAAACAGGCCTTGTCCTTCGAAGAAGCTATTCGCATGCTCACTTCCCGACCGGCCGAAGTGTTTCGCATCGCCGACCGTGGCACGTTAAAGATAGGGGCACCCGCCGATGTGCTGGTTATCGACCCGCAAACCGTTCACGCCGGAAAACTTGAAAGGGTCTACGATCAGCCAGCGGGGCAGGATCGCCTGATCGTGCAGGCCACCGGTATCGACGCGGTGGTAGTCAACGGTGTGTTGCTACGCCAACAGGGTATCGATCAGATCGACGTCACTGGCAAGTTACCCGGCAAGCTGCTGCGCGGTGGTCGCGCCGCATAGGCCTGGCCAGGGACGGCTACGCCGGCTCGCGGTGTCCGCGCCAACGCAACCGGCAACGTCGACCCCGCACGTAACCGAGACACCTGTCCACCCGCGGCCGGTCTGGAAATATTGCCGGACAGTATAAAAACCTTCGTTCTGCCGCACCAAGGCCCCTATACTCCGCGTCGGTGCAGCTCACTACAAAATTACGGTATGATCTGCTCAGCCTGTTAACTTGTTGCCAGTATTTTCACAACGCGAAAATTCAACCCATGCAAGAAACCGAAAGCAAACTCAATCACTGGCTGCACCACCCATCCACGCTCTTCCGTGGCATCGTGCTGATCGGCGTGCTGGCCACGATCTTTGCGACCTACTCCGGGGTTGGCGCGCTCAATCCGGGACCGACACTGGGCATGGGGGCCGCCGTTTTGTATTTCGTGGTTTCTCTGAGCATTCTCAAAATTTTTGCTTACGACGATCACGGATTTGCCACCGCCTTACGGCTGATCGCCCTCGGCGATGCATTTTTGCTCGGCGTCTTTATCGCCATGATCAATTTCAATTTTTTACCCCTGATCATGTTTTTTATGGTTATACAATGCGACGCCCTGCGTGCCGGTGGTCGCGAAAAATGGTTCGAACACAATATCGCATTCGCCGCTGGCATCCTCGTTGTGGTGGCGCTCGGCCACCCCACCTGGCAGGTGGATCTGCAGCAGCCGGTAAACCTGGTGGGACTGGGCGCATTTGTCCTGTATTTTTCCCTGTACGCACTGCTGACATTCAAGGATGCCAACGGTCTCCGGCGACGGGTGGTTGATCTGGAAAAACTTCAGGTACAGCTGAAACTCAGGAATTACAAGCTATCCAAGTATCTGTCGCCTACTCTGCGCCAGGCTATTCAATCAGGTCGCGATGTAAAACTGGAAACACAGCGCAAGAAATTGGCAATATTTTTCTCTGACATCAAAGGGTTCAGTGAGCTTGCGGAGGAGATGGACGCGGACGCGCTGACCGCCCTGCTCAACAACTATCTGACCGAAATGTCCGAAATAGCGCTGCAATACGGCGGTACTATCGATAAATTTATCGGGGACGCCATCATGGTATTTTTTGGCGACCCCACCAGCAAGGGACCAAAACTGGACAGCGTGGCCTGTGTCAGCATGGCGATTGCCATGAAAAAACGCATGAAAGAATTACAATTACGCTGGCTTAATCAGGGCATTCAAAAACCCCTGGAAATACGCATGGGCATTAACGTGGGGTATTGTACCGTGGGTAATTTCGGCACGGAAAACCGCCTCGACTACACCCTGCTTGGCACGGAAGTTAATCTTACCAGCCGTCTCGAGTCAGCAGCAGAAGCGGGGGAAATTCTGATCTCCCATGAAACCTACATGCTGGTTAAAGACGTGATCATGTGCCGGGACCGGGGTGAAATCACCGTCAAGGGATTTCAACATCCGGTCAAAGTCTATTCGGTGGTTGATTTGCGCAAGAACATGGGCAAGGACCAGAATTATTTTGAGCACTCTACCGAGGGATTTTCCATCTACATGGATCTGGATAAAATCCGTAATTACGACAAGGATAAAGTATTACACGCCCTGGAACACGCCCACGAGCATCTCAAGCAAAAGACTATCATATAACCCCATTCCCCGTCCGCTACTGGCGCACCTGGCGTACGCCAGGGCCTGCTGAATCATCTCCGTTCGCGCCACCGACGGTGGTGCGCAATGGATTTATGTCAATGCCGCCACGACGGGTATACCGCGCGTAGACCCGCAACTGTTGCGGCTGGCAGCGGCGTTGAATATCGAGAAATATCCGCTCGACGCAATGTTCGTGAAAGTCGGCATGATTGCGAAACGAAACGATATAACGCAACAGACCGGCATGGTCGATAGCCCTGCCGCGATAACTGATCTGAATACTCCCCCAGTCCGGTTGGCCGGTGGCCGGACAATTGGATTTAAGTAAGTCGCTGTACAACGTTTCCGATTGAAGAGTCTCTCCACACACACTAAGCAAGTCCGCGTTGGGCTGGTAATCGGTGCAGGTTACCGCCAGATTATCGAGGCACTGCCCGGAAAAACCTCCACCAGAGCGACTTTGATAATCCGCTAGCGTAAACAACGCGACATCAACATCACCGGCACATGCGGCGCGCAGATCGCGGGCGATAGTCCCTTCAATTTCCGAGCGATCGGCAAAACACTGCTGATTCAGGGAGTTGAGGTATAATTTCAGGGATTTTGACTCGATTAAAAAGGTGGAATCGCAGGCGATAGCAAACTCGCCAATGGCCACCTGTGGTTTGCCCAGATTATCCAGCCAGGAAATTTCGTAAGCGGTCCACAAATCCACGCCGCTAAACGGCAACGTTGCCACAATATTTAGCGCGCTCCTGCCGGTAGCACGCGGCAGGGGACACAGCAGCGCTGGATCGTAGTGCAGTGGATATTGGCTAAATTTCCCCAGCGGGGTACGTTCCTCGTGCACCGTCAGGCTCTCAGACGCTTGCCTTTGGCAAGCAAGTACAGGGAAAACGCAAACAACGCGACAATAAAGCTGCAAATAATGGCAAAGGCAAAGCCAATATGAATGTCCGACACCCCCAGCAGGCCGTGGCGAAAGGCATTCACCATATATAAAACCGGGTTGGCCATGGACACCTTTTGCCAAAAGGATGGCAACAGATCAATGGAATAAAAAACGCCACCCAGATAGGTTAACGGCGTCAATACGAAAGTGGGAATTATTGATATGTCGTCAAAAGACTGAGCAAATACCGCATTGACCAGACCAGCAAGGGAAAACAGTACGGAAGTCAACACCACCACCGCCACCGTGATGGCCAAATGTTGTACATGCAGTTTGGTAAAAAACAGGGACAGTAAAGTTACTGTCAGACCCACCGCTAAACCGCGCGCCACACCGCCAACGACGAATCCCAGCAAAATAATATAATTGGGAACGGGAGATACCAATAACTCTTCGATGCTGCCGGAAAATTTATTGCCGAAAAATGACGACACAACGTTGCCGTAGGAATTTGTAATAACCGCCATCATGATCAAGCCAGGCACCACAAACTCCATATAACTAAAACCTGCCATCTGTCCGATACGCGGTCCGATCAACGTGCCAAAAATTATAAAATACAGCACGATGGTTATCGCTGGTGGCAATAAGGTCTGCTGCCATATGCGTAGAAAACGGCGCACCTCCTTGGCAACCAGAGTTGCAAAGGCAATCCACTGCTCCGCGTAACTCATCGCCCGCCCCCAACATCAATGCCAGTGCCCTGCACCATGGATACAAACAGTTCTTCAAGACGGTTGGCCTTGTTGCGCATACTGACTACGTGAATGCCCAATACATCGAGGGCGGCAAATAGCGCGTTGATCGATTGTGACTTTTCCACCTCCACCTCGAAGCTGTGTTGATCCAGCAACTTGCCAGGGTATCCGGGTATTTCTGGAAAAGCGCTGAGTGTCTCCCGGGTATCGAGTATGAACACTTCCCTGTTAAGCGTGGTTAGCAAAGCGCGGACGCTGGTATTTTGTACGATCATGCCGCGGTCAATTATCGCAACATTGCGACACAGACTTTCAGCCTCCTCGAGATAGTGCGTGGTCAATATAATAGTGGTACCGCTAGCATTGATGTCTTTTAAAAACTGCCACATGGAACGGCGCAGTTCAATATCCACACCCGCCGTGGGTTCATCGAGAATTAGTAATTTGGGCTCGTGCACCAGCGCCCGCGCAATCATCAGGCGGCGTTTCATGCCGCCCGACAACAACCGTGCCTGTTGCTCCCGCTTGTCCCATAAACCGAGGCGCCGCAGATATTGCTCGGCACGCTGCGCGGCCAATTTGCGAGGTAAACCGTAATAGCCGCCCTGGGTGACGACAATATCGAACACTTTTTCAAATTGATTAAAATTAAATTCCTGAGGCACCAACCCGAGATCGTGTTTGGCCAGGGAAAAATGTGTGTCGATGTTGGTGCCAAATATTTCCACTTGGCCAGCGGTTTTGCGCACCAGGGAGCACAGTATGCCGATGGTGGTGGATTTGCCAGCGCCATTGGGGCCGAGCAGCGCAAAAAAATCCCCCTGCCGCACCTCCAGGGAGATGCCCTTCAGGGCCTCGTGACCATTATCGTAGACTTTGCTGAGATGGTTAATCAGTAGTGCTGGTATACCCATAAGACCCACAGTGCCATGCATCTCTTGTGACCGCGCAAAGGACGCGCCCGGTGTGACAGTCTATTATAGCTGGCAGGCAGAGTGTAAAAAAAAGGCGCAGAACTCGGTGAGCTGCGCCTCTGCGACTGGAGCGGGAAACCGGGTTCGAACCGGCGACCTCAACCTTGGCAAGGTTGCGCTCTACCAACTGAGCTATTCCCGCTAAACCCGACCTGAAATTTCGTAACATTTCAGCACGGTCGAAATGGCGTCCCGTAGGGGAGTCGAACCCCTGTTACCGCCGTGAAAGGGCGGTGTCCTAGGCCTCTAGACGAACGGGACTTGGTACCCTCCGCAAGTCAAGAAATCCTGACAACGAGAGAGGCGCGCATTCTAGGAATACTGCCCCACACTGTCAAGTCCGGCCTGTCCGGATTATTCGAACCTGGCGGCCAGCTCTGCCAGTACGCTGCGCACCCGGGCGCCATTCACCCCTAAATCGCTGACGCCGAGGCGGGACGCCGAACGCATATCCACCTCGGCCCCTTCACCGCGCGGCCGCACGCGAATAACCATATCATCCTTGAAACCAAACAGCGGCGTCGTGGCCACCGCCTCCACCTGCCGAGTACGCTCCTGCTGTGGTACACCTTCTTCACCAAACGCGGTTTCCCCGGACACACGCCAGCCCCGCTCGCCGATTATTTCGAGCACCGTGGCGTACACCGCGGTCGCCGGGGCCGTAAGCTGCAGGGTCTTGATATCTGGATACCCTTGCCGCTGTAGCTCCGCCACCTCCGCGCCCGCATATACGAGGCTATTGTCCTCCGCGCGGCGCTGAATCTGGGCGAACTGATACAACGGCGGGCGCACAGTATCGGTGGTAATGTCGTGGATGGGCGGTGCCCGCAACCCCACGACGCCGACGCGCGCGAGGACAATCACCACCGGGAGCGCGCACACCACCAACAGCAACAACCAGCGACCGGTATCCTCACCCCGCACCATGGCAACAAACACCGCGAACCCCGCCGCCACAACCACCAGCGCACAGCCGAGTAAACCCAAGCCATAAGCGCCAAAGCTCACCCTGAAGGGTAACCACCCCAAGCGAAAACTCAGTACGCCCAACAGAATGACCAAAAAACTAATCCATCCGATACGATAAATCAGTGTGGTGATCACCGTTACTCCCCTTGTTTGACTAACAGCAGGGACAGGGAGTTAACACAATAACGCAGACCCGTCGGCTGGGGGCCATCTGCAAACACGTGGCCCAGGTGGGAACCACAACGGCTACAGGTAATTTCCACGCGGCGCATGCCCAGACTATCGTCTGCCTCTTCCTGAATACTGGCCTTATCGATCGCCTGATAAAAACTCGGCCAGCCGCTGCCAGAATCATATTTGGTGGCGGCATCAAACAACGGCGCCGCACAACAGACGCAGGTATACACCCCGGGGGAAGTCTCATGGTAATACGCGCCGCTGAAGGGCCGCTCCGTACCCTTGCCCCGGCACACCTGAAATTGCTCGGGCGTCAGCTTATTGCGCCAGTAGTGTTCATCTTTCATTCGCCAGTTGTCCATTCAAGCCTCCGGGTGGTCTTCACATGTACCCGCTGACCTGCGCGCCAGTCGGGATAATTTTTCACGGGCGTTGTATTTTCGGGTAGTCGTCAAACCCGGTATTTAAGCTACAATGTCATTTTTACGCGCCCCTGCAGGAATTGGCAAGCTATGCAACATATTCAAAAATCGACCAAACTGGACAGCGTTTGTTACGACATTCGCGGTCCGGTTCTGGATCACGCCAATCGCCTCGAGGAGGAAGGGCACCGTATTCTCAAATTGAATATCGGCAACCCCGCGCCGTTTGGCTTTGAAGCGCCCGACGAAATTATTCAGGACGTCATCCACAACCTGGTAGCCGCCCAGGGCTACAGTCACTCCAAAGGGGTTTTCAGCGCGCGCAAAGCCGTCATGCAGCGCTGTCAGATTCAGGGCATCCCCGATGTGGAGATCGAGGATATCATTCTCGGCAATGGGGTCAGTGAACTTATCGTGATGTCGATGCAGGCTCTGCTCAACGATGGCGACGAAGTGTTGATCCCCTCCCCGGATTACCCGCTGTGGACCGCCGCTGTTAACCTCTCCGGCGGCCACCCGGTGCACTATCGCTGCGACGAAAAAAATAACTGGCAGCCGGATCTGGACGATATTCGCGCTAAAATCACCGACAAAACCCGCGGGATCGTGGTGATCAACCCCAACAATCCAACCGGCGCGGTATACAGCGAAGAGACCCTGAAAAAAATTGTCGCGCTCGCCCAGGAACACGGGTTAGTGATTCTTGCGGACGAGATTTACGATCGTATTCTGTTTGACGACGCTGTTCACGTACCCCTGGGCAGTATCGCCACCGATGTCCTGTGCGTTACTTTTAACGGACTTTCCAAAAACTACCGCCTCGCCGGATTTCGTTCCGGCTGGCTGATTATCAGTGGCGCCAAGCATCTGGCTCGCAACTATATTCAGGGCATAGAAATGCTGGCCTCCATGCGCCTGTGTGCGAATGTGCCGGCGATGTACGCTATTCAGACCGCACTGGGCGGCTATCAAAGTATCGACGATCTGGTAAAACCCGGTGGCCGCTTCTACGAGCAGCGCGAACTGGCGTGGAATCTGGTCACCCAGATTCCCGGGGTCAGCTGTGTCAAGCCCAGCGGCGCGTTGTACCTGTTCCCCAGACTGGACCCGGAGGTTTACCCCATTCAAAACGACGAGCAGCTGATATTGGAGCTGTTGCTCCAGGAAAAGTTGCTGCTGGTACAGGGCACTGCATTTAACTGGATCGACGAACAACATTTTCGCATGGTATTTTTGCCTCGCGTGGACGAACTGGAAGATGCCATTGGCCGCCTCAGCGAATTTTTAAGGCGCTTGCGCCAGGGGTAAACCGCGTGCTGCAACAGACCAACACACAGAGCTGAAGTTATGAGTGAAAAAATCGACACCGCGAAAAACAGCGATCGCAAGCAGGCAACCTGTGGTAATCAACCCGGTGCCGCACACCAGGTGACGGATTTTAACGGCGCGGCTCTGCTCGACGAAAACGGCAGGGAGATCCCCATTACCGAAACTATGGTGCAAAAAGCTATTGCGAAGCTGGAACCACCCGACGACAACTAAGCACCTGCCCACCGCAGTTTCAAACTCGGCCCCACGGCACCGTTTGTTTAGTGTTGGTCTTCACCCGTCACCGTAAAGCCAACCGCCCTCAGCTCCATTGCCAACGCTGAATCATTGCCCGCAGATGTACGGTAATAACTGAATTCACGGCGTTGTGCGCCCTGCCGTCGCAACTGATCAAACGCCGCGCCAACGTCGATATTCGGTTGCGTCAAGGTTGTTAGCATACGCTGGTGGTCGCGACCAATATCCCAGGTGGACACAACGGTTGTGGTCAAATCTATCCCCACCGTCGCGGCCACCAAACCCACCTCGGTTGGCTGCTGATCAGGGATCACTTTGCATCCCCGCCACCGGCAAAAGGCGTCGCGAATGGCCAGGGTACCGGCTAATCTGCCCTCGACACTGTACCCAGCAATATGGGGTGTACCCAGCAGGACTTTGCGCAGCAGTTCGCGATCAATATCGGGCTCGGATTCCCACACATCGAGGATTGCCCCTAAATCGGCGCCACTGAGCAAATGCTCCCGCAACGCGACGTTATCAATCACCGCCCCGCGCCCGGCGTTAAGCAGTACGGTGCCCGGCGCCAGCCGCTCCAGAATCTGTCGATTGAACAGGTGCCAGGTGGGATGCGGTCCACTGCGGGTCAACGGGGTGTGCAGACAAATAATTTCGCAACTGAGAATTTCGTCGAAACCCACTTGATCGGCGATGCCCTCTCCCTCGAGAAACGGGTCGTACACCCGACAGGCTATCCCGAGCTGCGTCAGACAGCGATACAGGCGCCCACCCACCTGTCCGCAGCCCACAATACCAACCGTGCGCTGGCGCCAGCCTGGAACACCGGCGCTGAGCGCGGCGATAACGTATTGCACCACCGCCCAGGCATTGCATCCCGGCGCGTTGGCGAACTCGATACCCCGCGCCGCCAGATACCCCTGATCGACGTGGTCCGCACCGCTGGTGGCACTGCCAACAAATTTCACACCGCTGTTTTCCAACAGCGTGGCGTCCACCCGGGTTACCGAACGCACCAGCAGCGCGTCGGCGCCACTCAGATCGGTCGCGCAAATTTCCCTGCCCCGCAGGGTCACCACCTCGCCAAAGGGGGCGAATAATTCGCGCACCTTGACCATAGCCTCGTCCGCTGCGATTTTCATCCCCCATGCCCCCGTCGCCGATGCGAAGGAAATGGCATCCCACGCACCCCGTCCGGTCGGCGCAACTGATTAAACCCCACTGCCCACAGCCTCCCGGTGCAATTTGGTTACCGCAGCCCGCAAGCTATGGAGACCATATTCCTCGCACAGGGTCAGCGCGGGGGGTAGCGCAAAACCTTTCCAGCACAGGTCTGCCATATCGAGGGTCTCGGGGGCATCAGCCATCAGGGTCGCCAGGCGGTGGCTAAGCTGCAATTGCTGGCGAGAGCGCGACAACTGCTGCGCAATACGAGCGGCGCCCCTGAAGGCCATGGCCGCGACCCGCTCGGGAGCGGCCAGTATTTCTTCGAGGGTAGCAAATTCCTGTAACAGCGCTCGGGCTGTTTTTACCCCCACCCCCGCGACACCGGGTATATTGTCCGCGGGATCGCCCACCAGCGCCAAAAAATCGGGGACCCGCTCCGGGGCAAAACCCCATTCTTTTATAAACTTTTCTCGGGTCACGGCGGCTTTGCGCCCATAGTCCCACAGGCAATCACCCCCAACCAGCAACTGCGCGAGATCCTTGTCGCCGCTCACCACCACAGTGCGATGCCCAGCCTGGCGGCCGCGTCGGGCAAAGGTTGCGATCAGATCATCCGCTTCGTATTCCTCGCTCGCGCAGGTGGCGATACCGAGCGCTTCCGCGATGGCACGGCACGCGGCGAGCTGAAACGCCAGTGGTTCATCGGGCAGTGCGCGGTTAGCTTTATAGTCGGGGTACCAGCGATGGCGCAATCCGGTACCCAGACTCTCATCAAAGGTGGCGACAATATGGGTGGGCCGTTCCCTGGTCAGCAGGCGCAGCAAAAACCGCGCAAACCCATAAACAGCTTCAGTGGGCAGGCCAGAACGACTTTGCCACAGGGGTTCGCAGGCAAAATAGCTGCGAAAAATATAGATAGAGCTGTCGATCAGATACAGGGGCGGACGGGCATCACCAGCTGTCATCACAGTGCGTTCCGATCATAGCGCCGGGGGAGCAACGGGTTGCCGCGCCCAGAGGTGTTTGCCAACAGGTCGGCAAAACGTGCGGCCCGGGCCGGCAACCCCGACTGGCAGTAATGTAACACCTGCCCGTACACCCGATCCGCAAACTCACCAGCGTCCGCGCTGTCGCCACGTTCGCCGCCACATCCACTCAGGTTATCCGTGCTGAGCCGAAAGCCCAGTCCCAGCGCCTCGGCAAATATCCACTCCAGCGCCTGCGGCTTCACTTCCACCCTCTCGAAGGCGCGCTGCTGTTGACGATCCCGTCCATCGGGAGCGTACCAATACCCAAAATCCACTTGCTGGCGCCGCTCTCTGCCTGCGATGCACCAATGGGCTGTCTCGTGCAAGGCGCTGGCCACATAGTCGGCCCGGTAGATAAGGCGATGATGCGTCGTCTCGCTGTGGGCCGGAAGATAGACGGGTTCCTCTCCACCCCCACACAGCCGCGTGTTGTATTGTCGGTAAAAACAGCGTTGAAACAGCGCTTCCACCAACTGCGCGCTACATGCCGTGACGTCGCCAGGGTTGCTACCAACGACCATCGGTTTCATCCAGACAGGGGGTGGCGAGCAACCGCGCGTAATACTCGTCGCTGAGAAA
>JAYODD010000004.1:188869-206990 GCA_038106145.1 Gammaproteobacteria bacterium
GAGAAAGGCCCGGCCCGCGAGCAGATGCTCCAGGTACCAGCGCGCAGGTTGCAACCGGTTATCGATGCTGGCCGGATTCGCCACATAGGTCCAGGCGGGCTGCAATCCCCCCGCCACCTCGATCACAAAGTATTCCCGGCTGTAATAGACCGGGGTACCCTCGTGGGGATCGAGTTTGGCTATTTCCCCCTGATCTGCCAGTTGGTAGAGAACACCCTCAACCCGCTCCACCGGCGCATAAATAATATTGGCGCAGGCCCAGGTCGGATTGTGCCGCGAGCGCTTGTTAAAACGCAGTCCAAATCCCGCTAACCGGCCCGCCACCGCGCCGGTTACCCGCAGCTCTCTGGCCTGCATGCGCGCGGCATCCATATTGGAGCCATAGGCAAAATAGTATGTCATCTCGCTTACCGCCACGCTGGGGTCTAATGCGGAGTTAAAAAAAATGACACAAGGTATTGTGCTTTTGAAACTTGAAGAGTACCTTATGTAGTGATTAACAGGTAGTCGCCTGACACTACGGGTGGCTGCACACCCTGTGATCTGCCGACCGCGACAGCCAGGAGCGTATATTATGACTGCCTCTAGCGTGTGTCACAATATAGACAATGTGGTCGACCTCTTCACCCGCAAACCCTACACCGATCGCCACCTCCGTCGGTTTATTCGCCTGGCTCCGGAAATCGACGATCTGGAAATGCTGTACTCCAACGATGCCCATCCGGACAAACTGTTTACCATCAAAATACTATGCTGGGCCCTGCGCGAGGACGGCGAGATTGAAGGCATGGTACCGTGGCTGGATCAACTGGCCTGCTGCACCGAACTCAACGATCCCCTGAACGGTCAGTGGGAGGGTTATTACGACCCCGCTATCGACGACGTTTTCTTTGAGCCCCCCATACACAAGGCGCTGGAACTCGAAACCGCGGCCGAGTACTACGACCATATTTGCACCACGGCCAGCGATATCGTGCAGGAAATACCGGATACCATAGGCACCCACGCGGTGTTTTCCGACGACGGCTTCAAAACCCTGACCCTGAAAGAGATCATCAGTTGGCGGCTGCACCACGACGGTACGCTGGCGGGCATGATCGCCGATGACCCCAAGGTTGTCTCGACACCCGTATTGCCCCGCGATCCCTGCCTGATCGCGGCCCCGCAAGACCCCGGTTTTCGCTACTACTTCCAGCACCATATCGCCAATAAAATCAAAGCCCAGGACCCGGAAGCGCTGGCGGCGATTTCCATGCTGATGGAAACCTGAGCGGCGCGGTTTTACACGGATTTTTTTTGTATATAGTACAGGTAAGTGGTTCCAGACTGACTATGCTCCAGCAGCTGATAACCGAGAAACCGACAGAATTTGGGAATATCCCGGGTGGTGGCCGGATCCGTGGCGATCACCTTGATTACTTCGCCCTCGAGCAATCTACGCACCGCACCGTGCAACATCATCACCGGTTCGGGGCAACGGGTGCCGGAGGTGTCCAGTTCGTGATTAAAGCTGATATCCATGCGATAATTTTCCCAGAACTCGTCCGCCGCGTGAAGCACTGTAAGGCGCAATCCGGCGCGATGGCAAACGCCTCACTAAACAGTTATCACTAATACCATGATTACCGTCCTGATCGAACGCCACATTGCCCCTGGCATGGCCAGCACCTACGAAAATTTTGCCCGGCAGATTATTCAGGCCACTGTATCCATGCCGGGCTTTATCTCCGGCGAGTCGTTAACAGCAATCGACTCACCGGAAACCCGCTATATTATCGTCAAAATGCAAAACATCGCCGACTGGCAGCGCTGGCTGGTCTCCCCGCAACGCCAGGAACTGGTGGCGTTACTGGCACCCGTGCTGCGCGAGCCGGAAAAAATTTCTCTGCTGACCCATTAACGGTCGTGGCGATCCGAACCGAGGCCGGCTATAAACTTTACGGTCGCGGTTGCCGCCTGCGTCAGTAGAGTCTGCTGAGTTAATCCCGAGGCGCGTGTGGGTCTGAAATCGTGATCACCGCTTTCCAGCCAGTGCACGGTCAGGGCGCCGGACAGGGGTTGCGCGGCGAGCTCCTGTGGCGTACCGAACGGGTCCCGTGTGCCCTGCAGGATTAATCCGGGGGTCTGCAGCCCATACAAATGTCCGGTACGCAGCTCGGCGGGTCGACCCGGAGCATGAAACGGATAACCAAAGCAGCACAGACCAGCAACACCCAATTCGTCGGCAACCATGCTTGCCATACGTCCACCCATGGACTTTCCGCCAATCAACAGTGGCCCGACTAACGCCGCATCCGCGGCCACCTGCCGATATAGATCCCGCCAGTACTGCAGCAGCACCGGCTGGGGATCCGGCGGCCGCCGTCTGCCAGTTTTCCGGGACCACTGCATATAGGGAAATTCAAAACGAATAACGCTCACGCCAGCCTGCTTAAGGGCGGCGGTCAACTGGTTCATAAAGCCGCTGTCCATCGGCGCGCCAGCGCCGTGGGCGAGCAGCAACGTGGCGAGCGCCGAATCACCGGGGGCGCTATCCGTCAGCAATTGCGCCGGCAACGCCATCAACGCAGGGGGGCGAAAAACGTGCGTATATCAGCGGCCAGCAGTTGTGGCTGTTCCAGGGCTGCGAAATGGCCACCCTTCTCCATCTCCTGCCAGTGGACCAGGTTATAGTGGCGCGCCGCCCATTCCCGCCGGGGATTGATGATGTCGTAAAAGTGCGCAAATCCGGTGGGCGTATCGATGTAGGTATCCGCTGGACCAAAGCGGCCCGAGCTCATGGTTTCCTGGTACAGGCGAATGGCGCTGGGCATGGACGCGGTAACCCAGTACACCATGATATTGGTCAGCAATTCATCGAAACTGACCACCGCTTCCAACTTGCCATCGTGGTCCACCCAGGCATTAAAGGCGGTCATAATCCACGCCGCCAACCCCAGGGGCGAGTCGTTGAGGGCGTAGCCCAGCTGATCTGGCTGGGTACCCTGAATCTGGGCGTACCCCATACCCTTTTTCACGTAGCGGGACACCAGGGACATGGTGCCGGGCACTACATCCATTTCCTGGAGTTCAGCGGCGTCCTCGCTGGTACTGCTGGGCAACATATTAAGGTGCAGGCCGCAAACCCTGTCCGACGCCAAATGGGCCGCGTAAATACTCGCCAACGCGCCCCAATCACCCCCCTGTACCCCGTAGCGCCGGTAACCCAATTGCGCCATCAGGCCGGTCAGGTATGCGGCCACCTTTTTGATATCGCAACCAGGTTTGGCGGGCGCTTCGGACCAGCCGTAACCCGGCATCGACGGACACACCACGTGAAAGGCATCCTCGGCCCGCCCCCCGTGGGCCACCGGGTCCGTCAATGGCCCAATGATTTTATGGAATTCCACTACCGAGCCAGGCCAGCCGTGGGTTATCAGCAACGGTAATGCGTCCGCGTGGGGCGAGCGCACATGCAGATAGTGAATATTTAAATCATCTACCTTTTCCCTATATTGTGGAAACTTGTTTAGCTCAACCTCCCAGTGGCGCCAGTCGTAATCGTTCAACCAGTAATCCACCAGCCGCTTCATAAAGTCGATGTCGGCGCCCAGTTTCCAGCCACTCCCGGGAATCGCATGGGGAAAACGCGCGTTGCGCAGACGCAGGTGAAGGTCGTCGAGCACGGCATCGGTAACGGCTATCTTGAATGGCTGAGGCATGGCTACTCCGGTTAACTATTCATCAGATAAATCAGTTTGCTGGTTTACGCGAGACGCGGGCTCTACCCGTTGCGCTTCCCGGGACAGGCGCTCCCAGTCCCGCTTGAGCAGAAGATTGCAGCTTTGCAGGACAGGATCGTAGGCCACCACCACCTCGCCGCGCCCCAACTGTGCGCGCACCTGGCGCACTTTGACATCCCTGGGCGCTTCCTGAAACCCGTAGTCCGTCCCCTCGCGGCCAATATATTCTTCGATGATCGCCTCCAGCGTGTCCGGCGCGAGGCGATCCACCGGAATCAGGATCACTGGACGGCGGCATCCGGCTTGCGAAAACGCAGCGTCATGCGGTCGCTTTCGCCGATGGCAAGATACCTGGCGCGATCTTTTTCCCCCAGCCTCAACGACGGCGGCAAGGTCCACACCCCAGATGGGTAATCTTTGGTATCTCTGGGATTCGCATTAATCTCGCTGCGTGCGTCGAGCACAAACCCGGCTTTTTCGGCCAGCTCAATCACGTAGGCTTCGGTCATATAGCCACTGCTTTTCATTGCTTCCCAGGAGGTGCCTGGTGCGGCGCGGTGCTCAACCACCCCAAGCATGCCACCGGGCTTGAGGGCCTTGTAAAATAACGCAAATGCCTGCGCTTCGCTTTTTGTGCCCAGCCAGTTGTGTACATTGCGAAACGTCAGCACCCGGTCAGCACTGCCATCGGGCACCGTCAACAACGACTGCTTGGGATCGAATAACGCCAGCTTCACAGCGCTGTAAACATCACCATCGCTTGCCAGCTTGGCTTTAAAGCGGGCCAGATTGGTGTTGTAGTAGGCAACCCCCGTGTTATCCGGAAAGTGCGCGGCGTAATAGGTTCCAGGCCGCAGATACGGCGCCAATATTTCCGTATACCAGCCCGCCCCGGGCCATATCTCCACCACCGACATGCTGGGCTCGACCTGAAAAAAAGCCAGGGTGCGAGTCGGATTGCGGTAGTCGTCCCGCGCGGCAAACGCCTCGGTGCGATGCTCCCCTTGCAGAATAGCCTCCCCCACGAGCGCATTTGCCGCAGCGTTGAGCAGCCCTCCAAGCAGCAACACCGCTACGTACCCAAGGCTACTGCGCAACCCCACCGACCCGGTATTGCGTGTTGCGATTTTCATAGTTCTCTCCCGTGGCTTAGATGATGGTTCGTGCTGAATGAGTCTACACCCGCCCGCGACATCTGCCCGCTTTCCAGACCCACCTGAATACCCACAATTTTGCGTGTCGGCTGACGCCTGCATCGCGAGCGGGGTAGCCGCCAGGGTCGTGCGATCACCCTGGATTCGCGCCTTTTCCACGGTTCTGGCGGGGCTAATAGTGAGTAGACTATCCGCCGGGCGCTAAAGGTATCACACTTTTTTCTAGTCAAAATTGAAAAAGCGTCGCGCGTTGTCCCCCAGGAAAGCGGATTTCTGCCGGTCATTCAAAAACGGTAATTCCTTGGTTTCCTCAATTTGCTTGCGCACCGCTTTAAAATCCACTTCGTGAGGGTAGTCGGTGGAAAACGCAAAAGGTTCTATGCCTACCCGCTGTACCAGATGTTCCAGCGTCGGTTCTTCCCCCTCACAACCAATCAGCATTTGCCCGCCGGTCAGATACTGCTCAAAGGTTTTGTTAAACTTCATCATGTCAGCGTCCAGCGCCGCGTTGCGCGCCATACGATCGAGGAAAATCGCGCACCACGCGGAACCACCTTCGGTAAACGCTACTTTTAAATCGGGTAACTGCTCAAAAATACCGGCGTGGATCATACTGCTGCAGGCAATCATCAAACCTATCGGGTGATGTACCACATGGGACGCCGCCAGGGTGTCGTAAGCGTCGAGACCCATGCCACCATTCGGCCCGCCATGCACACCGAGCACGCAACCCAGGCGCGCCGCCTCCGCGTACACTGGCCAGTAATATTCATGCCCCAACGGCAACGCAAGTCCGCTGGATGGCAACATTGCTCCCGGCAGCTTGAGGTCATTGACTGCGCGACGCAATTCCGCCACCGCGTGTTTCGGGCTTTGCATGGGGATCAGCGCCATCGGCCGTAGTTTATCGCTCAGCCGTCGGTAGCGATCCCCCACGTAATCGTTGTAGGCCTGGCAAACAGCCGTTGTATATCCAACCTGACGCAATGCGCCGACGGTGAGTCCCTCACTGGTGTACATCACTGTATAATCTACTTCGGCCTTGTCGAGAAACTCCAGCCAGTCCTCCCCACTGCCCCGGCGAAATCCGGATGCAGACTGCTGTTCACCCATAATGCCGAATTTTTCGCGATAGGTCGCCGGATCGGGCCAGTGCACCCCATCCAGTGTCGGAAACGGTGTGCGGAAAAAGTTTTGTGGTTTTAAACACAACTCTTTTACCGAAGGGTGCGCGTACTCCGCCATTTCCTCCAGAGATTCCATAATATGACCGTCCGCATCCACCGCTCTCGCTATGGCGTCACTCACCTTTATTTCTCCTCAAGGAAGAATTGATCTGTCGCCCGGGGGCGCCGTGTCACTGCCGGGCCGAGCATGATCATGCCCGGGGAATACTGGCCCCGGCCGCGTCGAACTGTTCGCCCAATTCCTGTACCCCTTCATAAAACAGTCGCGCCGCGCCCAGTGCAGTACCAAGTCCGGACAGCACATCCTGGGCCAGTTCTTCGGATTTTACGTGCTCGCGAATTGGTCGCCACACCCGCTTGCCGGCGTGTTCAAGATCGGCCTTTTCATGGTAGTCGAAAAAAAACACCTGCTCCTGGGTCAGACCCAGATCGTCCCGCCATTTTGCAGCACTTAAATTAGTTTGTTCCTGCATAGCCGTCAGTACAAATTCCTCGAGGGAAGTGGATAACCATCCGATGATCCAATGGCGGTTTCGACACAGATTTTCCGTAATATTATTGTACAGATCGACCTTCGGCACCGGCTTTGCGTCGTTCAATTGCGCGTCCGTGAGGCCAACCGTACGGCCCATTTCCCAGAGAATTTTGGTATGTGCGGCCTCGATGTTTTTATCGTAAACCAGCTCTTCGGTCATTTGCGCAATGGTTTTTCGCACCACCGCCGGGTCGGGGCAACGACTCATCCACGCGGGCCGCCACACCGAGCTAAACAGACGATTACGGATGGAGTGTTGCAGCATCCACGCCTGCGCCTGACCTGGCGTCAGCCGGTCCCTGAACCAGGGCCAAGCTCCCGCCGCCTGTACACAGCGTTCAGCAATCGTATCGACAATATCATCACCCGGAGTGGCCATCGCTTATTCCTCGTTGGTACGAATCGTTATTGTTGCTACTACCGTTAGCTTTGCCGCTCAATTTAGCCGGCGTCCCTTGCCGTGTTGTTTATGTTGGCCGTGGTACTGCCGCGAGTTTGCCTGGCGTGAGTCAGGTTCGCGGCGTGAATTCAGCGCCGCTCGCAACCTTAGCGATTGTTTCCCTGGACAACATACCGCCCCATATCAAGCACCGTCAACCCCGCTGCCATCAGCACTTTTTCAGGGAGCCTGGTCGTTTCGCAGTCCAGAGTAGCTGGCGGAACCCGGTCCAATCCCGTGTTAGGATACCGAGGGTATCAGATAATCAACGCCGTCCGAGTTGCCACAGTCGGCGACGCACTCAGGAACCTCCGGGGAATGCACTGAATGATCAGCCAAATCGCCACCGCCATGCTTATTCTGTTGATGTTCGGTATGGGGCTTGGACTGACCACCCGGGATTTTCGCCGCGTCGCCGAGATCCCCAGAGCCACCCTGATCGGATTGTGCGGTCAGCTCCTGCTATTGCCAGCATTGGGTTTCGGATTGTGCCTGGTGCTCAACCTGTCCCGGGACCTCGCTATCGGGGTTATGTTACTCACCCTGTGTCCGGGCGGCGTACTGTCAAATCTGTTTACCCTGTTGGGGCGCGGTGATGTGGCGCTGTCAGTCACCATGACCACCATCTCCAGCATGGTGACCGTATTCACCCTGCCGGTGGTGCTCAATATCAGCCTGCTGGTGTTCAGTGACAGCAGCGTCCAATTTACGTTACCCGTACTCAAAACCGCATTGCAGATTTTAGTGGTGACCATTATTCCGGTGTCGCTGGGAATGGTGGTGCTCCGCCGCGCACCGTTTTTCGCCGAACGGGCCAGTCGCTGGGTGCGCATCGGCTGCACCATTTTCCTGCCCCTGGTGATTGGCGGCGTACTGTTCAAAAACGGCGGCGAATGGTTTAGTAATTTTGCCAAAGCGGGTGCCCTGACCGTGACCCTGAACCTGCTGGCTATTGTGTTGGGTTACGCATTGGGCAAACTCGCCAGGCTGGACGCCAGACAGGTACGCACATTATCGATCGAAGTGGGCGCGCAAAACGCCATGCTCGGCGTCACCATTGCCCTCAGTCCGTTCCTGCTAAATAGTCCGCAAATTGCCATGGTGCCATCCATCTACGGGGTCACCATGGTTATTATTCTGTGGACGTATGTCACCCTGGCAAACCGCTCGCAGGATAACCGGTTGGTCGAGGCGACTGTCCCGGCCAAATAGCCGGTTAAACCGACCAGCAGCCTGCGTACTGCTATGCACGCATCCTGTACCGAGAGTTAACGCCGTTAGCGTATGACTTTTGTTGATCCACGCATAAACGCCTGAAAAACAAACAGGGCAAAGGCAAACACCCCGACCGAGAACACCACATCACCGGGGACGCGAGCCCATACCAGCCCTTCCATCAGCGCGCTATGCATAAATTCTGCAGATCGGGCATAGGCGTAATAATATTTCACGCTCGCATAAGTTTGCCAAAGGCCCTGCGGCAGAAGCGACAGAAATGTCATCATCGCCAGGCCGAAATTCAAACTCCAGAACGAAATTTTTAGCAGTTTTTGATTCCATTGCCGCACATCGGTCAGACCGCGCAAACAAAATAGCATCAGTCCCAGGCCGAGCATGCCGTACACACCAAACAGCGCCGCGTGACCATGATTGGCGGTGGTATTGAGACCCTGCATATAGTACAGCGCAATGGGCGGGTTGATTAAAAACCCGAACAGGCCAGCGCCGATCAGATTCCACACCAGGACCGCGCTGAAAAACATAAAAGGCCAGCGGTAATTGTTTTCCCAGAGCATTTCGTGTTCGATTTTGGAGCGATTGTAGGCCTCGAAACCAACCACCATTAGTGGCACCACCTCCAGCGCGGAAAACGTCGCGCCCAGTGCCAGTACGGAAATGGGTGTACCGCTCCAATACAGGTGGTGAAACATGCCCAGCACACCACCACCGAGGAAAATAATGGTGGCCAGCAGGATCATGGTGGTAGCCACCGATACACGCAGCAAACCCATGCGCACAAACAGCACCGAAATAATGGCCGTGGCAAACACTTCAAAAACCCCCTCTACCCAGAGGTGTACTACCCACCAGCGCCAGTATTCCATAATAGCAATGTGCGTGTGCTGCCCCCACATCAGACCAGCACCGTATAGCAGACCGATGGAAACCGTGGCTATCACCACCAGGAAAATAAGCGACCCCGAGGTTTTATCCCGCAGTGCCGGCCACAGGGCGCGCAGCACCAGCACTACCCACAATAGTAATCCAACAAATAAATAGATCTGCCACATACGGCCAAGGTCAATATATTCGTAGCCCTGATGGCCAAACCAGAAATTGATTTTCAAATCGTCTATAAAACCGTGGACCGCCAACCACTGACCAGTGAATGACCCCACCACAATTAGCAACAGACTGACGAACAGAAAGTTCACCCCAAAGCGCTGAAATTTGGGTTCGTGCCCGGAAATCAGTGGCGCCACATAGAGTCCGGTCGCCAGCCAGGAGGTGGCAATCCACAGCACCGAAAGCTGTGTATGCCAGGTGCGCGTGATCGCGTAGGGCAGATAATCCACCAGCGGCAATCCGTAGAGTCCCTGGCCTTCCACCGCGTAATGAGCGGTGATGATACCCAGCAATACCTGCACCACAAACAGTGCCGTTACCACCCAGAAATATTTTGCTGTGGCGCGCATGGAAGGCGTTGCCAGCGTCCTGGCGATGACATCCTCCTGGGCATAACCGGCCTCTGGTTGCAGATCCGCTCGCCATACATCGAACTGGCGGGCGTAATACCACACGATCACGCCAATGCCAGCCAACAGCAGCACGATAGAAAAAAGACTCCACATTAAAATGCTGGCCGATGGCGTGTTTCCAACCAGCGGATCGTGAGGCCAGTTACTGGTATAACTGACATCGTTATCCGGTCGATTGGTTACCGCACTCCAGGCGGACCAGAAAAAAAACGCCGTCAGTTGCCGCGCGTCTGGCGTACTTAGCGCAGCGTGCAATGGCAGCGCATAATCCTGTCGTAACTTGAGATAACTTTCGCCCTGCGCAGTAAACAACGCAATGTAGTGTGCGGCGACCGTGTTAATCGCCTGCGCGCGATTGGCACTGATGGTGACGATTTGCGTGGCGGGATCGTAAGTGTTTTTGCGCATCTCGTCCCGCAGCAGCACTTTACGAATTTCAATGTGCTGCGGTTCGGCGATCGCAAGCCCCGGCACCGGGTCCTGACCAATAAGCGACAGCAGCATCACGGCTTCGCGATGCAGCCAGTCCGCACTCCAATCCGGCGCCAGATAACTGCCGTGTCCCCAGATGGAACCTTGCTGCATGCCGCCCATGGACTGCCATATATTCTGGCCCCGCTCGATATCCGCACGGGTATAAACCACATCCCCGGCAGACGTTTGTACGGCTGCGGGAATCGGCGGAACCTGCTGATAAATTTGGCCGCCGAAATACAGCAAAGTAGCGAACGAGGCCACCAGGCTGACCAACAGAATGAACCACAACCTCTTTACCGTAAACGTCTTACTGTATTCACTCATGGCCAACCTCTTAGATGATGTAAACGCGCCGCAGCTTGAAGATCCAGGACGGTATAATAGAAAAATAGGGCCATCTTATCTGGCCAGCGTGTCTACGCCCACGATCTAAATCAAGAAAAGCTTGGATTGATAGAAAGGGATCTTAACGCAGGCCGAACCGGGTCCGGCCCCTAATCGCGATCAAGTGTGTTTACTCACTACGCCTTGCATCGGACGTCAATACCGCACTTTCGAAATGTGCGGCAAGATAGCGACTGCCGTACACGTTAATATGATCCATATCCTTGTACAGCAATTTGCCATGGCTATTTTTTATAGTAGTTTTTATGGGCGCGGGCGAGTACGTCGCCCACCCCATACGCTTCGCATATTGCTCTATAATTCGATTGGACTGCTTCGGATCGGCGCTAACCAAACCCTCCAGACAATCATCGCCAGCCCTATACAAAGGTTTTAACAACTTCAGCAACGTACTTTCCCGTTTAAACCGGCAATTTAATGGATTTTTGTTAAGCATCGGCACTTGCAACATAACAGTTACATTCTTTGACTGTAGCTCGTCCAGAACAATGGCACTGATGTCGTCCGCGCTCCGCACCCCATAGGATTCTTCTAGCAGATCTCCGCGAATCGCCACAAAAATCCGGCCTTGAAATTGCTCCAAAGCACGCTGGAATTGCATCTTTTTATCCAGGCATTCCTTTAAGTCCTCTACGTCGTCCTTTGCATTACGTTTTATCCAGGTAGCGCAGCCGCCTTCGGCAACAATCATTACCCTGTAGTCGTTTTTACGTGCCCACGACAATATGAGCGGTGCGTAGTGCTGCGCGTGGGAGTCGCCGGCGAGCATGATGTCGAATGTAGCGTCTGCACGGACGGTACAAGTCCCTTTAAATTCCCCCGCACATAACGCTTTGGTATCTATAGACGACACTTCTTCAGGATCGAATAAATAACTGGAGCGCGCGGGATGGTCGTCATAGCGCTTAACGACATTGGTCACCAAAACCCCGCACAATATCACGCACAGACTGACACCAATAACCCGATTACTGCGAGCTTTTAGTTTTACAAAGGGTCGCTCTACATACTTATAGGACAATGCGCCCAGGGCAAAACAGGCAAAGACAATTAACGTTATGCCGAGCCCGGTCAATGGTTGGTCCGTAATAGACCGGGTAAATGCAATCAGCGGCCAGTGCCAAAGGTACAACGAGTAGGAGCAAACGCCGATGGCAAGTAATGGTTTGGCGCTGAACAACCTGTGGGCAACGCCCTTACAGTGATTGGCGCTGTGAATGAAAAGCGCCGCGCCCACCACCGGCAGCACCGCTTTTGTACCTGGAAAGCCCTGCTCGACATACATCATCATGGGCACAAGCATCGCTAACAGCGCGGCCAACGAAGCCCAGTCAGCTGCCCGTCTACTGCGAATATCTGGCAGCATGCCAAATGCCAGCGCACCGCCAATCAACAACTCCCATGCGCGTGAATAGAACATATAATAAGAATGCATGGCGTTCACGCTCAGTAACCATTCGCTGACCCACAGGCTTGCGAACAGGGCTAATATAAACAGCGGAGCAAAAAATTTCCTGGCAACCAACTTATATACTAAGGCCAGCATCAACGGCCACAGCAGATAATATTGCTCTTCCACACCGAGCGACCAGGTATGCAACAGGGGCGATGGATACAAGCCCTGCGCAAAATAATCAACCTCCTGTGCAAAATAAACGTTACTCAGCTGCAGAAACCCGTATCGCATCGCCTTAAAGAACTCTTTGTATTCTTCGGGCGGCAGGCTTATGAATGCAAATAATGCGGTTATCACCAACATAACAAACAACGCGGGGAATATCCGTTTGGCACGTCGGGCATAGAATCGAGAAAAGCTAAACTCTGATGAAACAAGTTCCTGCGAAATAATCGTTGTTATCAGATACCCGGAGATAACAAAGAAAATATCTACGCCAATAAACCCGCCTGGTAACCAGGCGGGTTCGAGATGAAACAGAAAAACAGAAACGACTGCTAACGCTCTTAAGCCGTCGATCTCCGGGCGGTAGGCTGGATGCATAGGAATACTATATCTGGCGGGAAATACTATTAGTATTGATGGGGCGCCATTGTAATGTTTTCAGGACTTCTAGCATAGGATAACGATTAGTTTCCGTCCTAAAACTGTCCGCGTCATGCCATGTTTTTAGTTGAATGTCGCCAGGCCAGGCCAAAACGAAGCCATCACCCAATATAAGGTGTCATGCCTGGATTATATTTGTCGCAGCCATGCTTATTCACGCATTAAGTGCATCCACATGTGAATGTGTGGACGATAGGAAAAGTATCCTTTCTCGTTGCCCAAAAGCCTGGCAACCCATCTCAGGGTCAATGACTCGTGTGCCCTGATTTATTGGCAGTTATATTTGTGGTGCTATTTTTAACACTGCTTACTCGGCCCCCTCATCATTGCTCACCATTTCGTTACTTGCTTCGTCTGATTCTACAATTTCTTCCACCAACGGCTCTTCCGGAGGACCCTCGCACGGTGGATTGAAAGCCACCGTCATCTTCTGTGGGTAATCAAAACCCGCACCATTGCCGGCGTCTATCGCGTAGCCAACAACACCACCGAGTATAATATTACCCCAGGCGCCACCGTTGGCTGAGGAGTCAAAGCGCTCCGATACACTGGGTGTAAGGCCTTCCTTCTCGCAGGATACAACCAACTCACCGTAGGCTTTGTGTATCGTCACAGAACCCGGCGTGTTTACCCGCCATTCTCCTTTACTATTTTTTAACGTACAGGAAGCGCCATCAAGATGTTGGCCACCGCACACAGTTTGTACCGTGACAGCCTGATTTTTACCACTCGCTACAGAAGCGCAGCCTGAGGAAATCAGCACAACGGATAATATAAACGACATTACGAGAACACTGTTGTAGCAGTTTTTCATACAAAATCCCTTTGTTATTTTTGTGGTTAGAACGCCCCAAGGTTTTGCAAAAATACTTTAATATTTTCACTAATAGACCGTTCGTTGGCGATCCGTAATCGTGCTACTCCAGCCCATGCATCGGACACTCCCGCAGTACCAGTAGCCGTCACCGGAATAGTTTTTTCTCCCTCGGCTGATACAACTCGGTAATCTACAGTCGAAACCACGTTAAAGGTTAACCCAATGATTGGCTGATCTAGCGTTTTTAAATCTGCATAAATTTGATAAACAGGCTCTTTACCATGCGGAGCCAAATAACCGGCAATATTTAAACTTTTTACCAGCGCATCTCTAAATTCTTGATTATCGACCTTGGAGGCCCACATAGGATTGGTTTCTTTGCCGCCCGTTACGGAAGCCACCTGCATTGTGCCGAGCAACTTATCGCTCGAACTGACACCAGCCTGAGGATGAACAACCATAGCCTGAGACTTAGCGCCAGTGGCACACCCTCCAAGATGAAATAATGCTACCAACAGTACAACTAACTTCAGGGGACTTATTCTCATTGTTATCTCCTCGTTGTGAAGAAGGGAAAAATTACCTGCATACCACCTTGATTTTTGAACACACCTGAACAACGCGAAAATCAGAGGATTTCCACTGGTAGTGGCACAAAGGATAGACATTTTGAAAACGCGTTGAAATTTGCAAGTCGATCATAGTATCAATCCCTGATAATTTATTATTTGCTCGGCTAATATAACTTATCCCTATTCAAAATCAACTAATTATTTCGCCCTGATTAAGCGGCCATTCTCAGACCATATTGTCCAGATTACCGACCCCATATATGCGCTGATTACTTCTTGATACTCGGCGTGAAAGTCCAGGCCCAATCGCCTTTCCTGTGAATCATCGATTTCTTGTCCGCGGAGATAGTTATATTGTCTGACGCCTGCGGCGTGGTACCCAGCAGCATCGGCGATGGCACGAACAATTGCTCCGGGCGGATGTCGCGGCCTGCCGGAACGGACTTGCGACCGCCGGTACAAACCTGCGCAACATCCACCACCGGAAAGGTAGTTTGCACGTTTAACTCAATCGCGCCACCCAAACCATCCTTCACCCCGAGCAGCTCAAAGTGTTCATAGTCGCCCCTGACTACAGGCGGCAGACAATCAGGCTCCGGATCCCGGGGATTCGTTACCACAGACGTTGAGTTCTGAAAAGTGGGCGTACCCACCAACATTGCTTCGGTAAGCTTCCAATCCAAATCGATGACAACGCGATCTGTCACGCTCGCAAGCGCCGCGCCCTGCCCGGGTTCGTTGGTGATGTAGGGCGTGCCCTGATAGTCGCCAACGATGTGGTAATGCACGACCTCGGCGCTGGTCCAGAACTGCGCGGATTCAGCTGCTTCCATAGCTTCTGCTAACGCACCCGGATCCATACCCATGCCCTTGATCATCTCGTTGTACACGGCCTGCTCTTCCGCGCTCATTTGTTCTTGAGCCAGCGCAGAACCCGATAGCAAAGTGAAATTAATCAATAAACATAATGTAACTACCACACCGCTAGAGTTGGCCTTGTTCATAACACTCCCTCTTGGTAAATAATAATTGATCAATGTTAACGTTCTGTTTCCCCGACCCATCCATAGTAATTATTTGTCAGGCTCCACGTATCAGCCATATATAGAACACGCTGGCCACGATGCTTAGCGTCGTGCGAACCCCATGAAGATTGCCCCAGTGCTTCAGCAAATTACGGGTTTCAGCGGGACTAAGGCCGCCTAGTTTAATTCAACGTTCCTTTTCCAGGGTCTTCCCAGCGATAACCTTTATTCAGTAAACAAATCACATAACGGTCGGCGACTAAAGGTGAGCGCCAGTGTTGCTTTTCAACGCGCAACCCATGGGTATGCGGTAGCCAATTGTTGCCAACCACAGTGCCCTGTTGTAACAGCGCACCGTCCCTGCCGTCTTGCACAATAAATGCTTGAGTGGAGCGCCCGCCCAGCAGGGCCACTGCTTGCGCATCAGGTGTCTCTACTGACGCCGACGCCTGCTCAAGGCAGCTGCCGGCATCCTTGTAACCCGACCACTCTGGTGCATCTTCTGGCGGGAGCAGACGATAGGCAGGTGTTGTACCTGAGTGAGCCATCCGCGGTCTATTGGCATCATGGAGTAGACCGGGTGAGTCAGAGGAAGTCTGTAGGAATCTGTACCAATACTGCGCCTTAACGGCCAACGGTATAACCACCGCAACACCCTTCGAAAACTCCTGGTTTTCCATCACCAGCGATCCATCTGACGCCACAGACAGCAAACGGTCCACTGAGCTGTGGTAAAAAACTGGAAAGAACGGCGCAACACCATCCAAACCCCACGACTTGTCGGGGAACACCACACTCCCATCACGACAAGGTGATTGCGACGCAGCCAACAGGCGCTCCTTTAACAACTTGTCACCCACCCAGGCCTTGACGATAAGGTCGTTATCCCCCTGGTTTTCTAAAGTCATGTGGGTGACCGCCAGAAGATCATAATTGTTGTGCAGGGGTTCATTTAGACTCAGGGGGAAAAATAGCGTCGCAAGTACGACCCTGCTTCCATCGTCCGACTGACCGAAGTTTTCATACGAGCCTGCCAGATTCGGGCACTGGGTAGCCGTACTTGCCACTGTCTTTGGCCAGTGGTCGGGATAGGGCTGGCGCGAGACGCAACCTGCCATGCAGATCAGACAAATCAACACACTCAGCAAAGAACGCATGCTACACATGATCGCTGAACCCATATGTTTACAGCTCGAGTGACATCAGGAGGACGACCCTGACAGACCTATTCTAAGGTGGCCGGATAATGGCGCCTAACTATTTATTAGCTGCGTCCTCAAAGTCTCAAGCCTATATGTGAGGGGTATCAAGGCGTCTGCGCCCTTGATTTTTACCTTGATTCTGGTTGTTACTGATACTTCCCCGTCATGTTGAGCCCAAACTCTCTAAAAGCGCCCTGGCCTAAGCCCCACACCCATAAGCGCCCCAGCGCACGGAATGTATTACCATAAAGGGCCATGGTTCACGGTCGGGAGGGCTTTGTATTCCCCTCACCCGAATTATCAACGCGGCCTGAACTGTTAATACGCCCTAAACTACACGCACGGCCTGAATTGTCCACAGGGTCTGAAGAAAAGGTGTTTAAAAATGAAAATTACCGTTAAAACCCTTGCCGCACTCTGTCTTGGTATGTCGTTGCTCTACCTCAGCGGCTGCGAAACCACCACCTCGGGCAGCAGTGTGGGCGCTGATCGCTCCCAGCTGCTGCTGGTGTCTTCCGCGCAGCTTGAGCAGATGTCGGCGGAGGCCTATGGCAAACTGAAAGCAGACGCAACCAGTAAGGGTGTGCTGAATAAAGACCGGGCCATGCTCAAGCGCGTGCGCGGGATTTCCAGTCGCCTACAGGCGCAAACAGGTGTTTTCCGCGGGGACGCGCCGGGCTGGAATTGGGAAGTCAACGTGATCAGCAGTGACGCACTCAACGCCTTCTGCATGCCCGGCGGCAAGATCATGGTGTATTCAGGATTGATCAATCAACTCAAGCTGACCGACGCCGAGATTGCCATAGTGCTCGGCCACGAGATTGCCCACGCCCTGCGGGAGCATTCCCGGGAACAGGTTTCCCAGGCCATGGCGGCCCAGACAGCCATCGGGATAGGCGCTGCGGTGTTAGGTATAGGTGACGCCGGGGCGAACATGGCCGGCACCGGTTACCAGGCACTTGTCGCCAGCCGTTTCAGCCGCAATCACGAAACTGAAGCCGACCGCATTGGCCTTGAACTCACCGCGCGAGCGGGTTACGACCCCCGTGCCGGTGTTACGCTGTGGAATAAAATGATCAACGCGAGCCAGGGCAACAATCCGCCGGAATTTCTCAGCTCCCACCCGACGCAATCCAGTCGGGTTCGTGATATTGAAAAGTTATTGCCCACCGTGATGCCGCTTTACGAAGCTACCACCCGCAGGTGATGCGCAGTATTTGAGTAAAAATATGTAATGCAGAGTTATGTATCAGGAGGCTGGCTCTTTGATTTTCCAACGTCATCCCCCCAATAATAGTTTTTCACCTGACCCTAAATACCGTGTAATTGCTTGATGTTATTGCATCAAATAGAGCCTCCCAATCTTCATAATGTTCATTAACTCTAATGTGATCGAATTCAAAAAGTACTGGTGATAGCTTGTTTATGTCACCGATACTGTTCGGCATTCCTTGTCTATTTTGAGCGTGCATTAGAAATGCATTAAATAACTCTGTAATTGTGTTTGGTTTTCGCTTTTCCCATTCATCAAAATGAGCATCCAGCATTTCGTTTGTAACTGCATCAAACGAAAGAAGGTATTCCTTTGCTTTATTGTAATACTCGATTTCTTCCACAAATTCTTCCTTAAGGGCTAACGTTTAAGCTGTGCGCCGCGACGTATGGAGCGTCCGAACGAGCGCATTGTTATACATATTATTTCCCTGATTTTCTTCTATTATCATCTTTACATAGCATCTGGCAATTTTGAGAAACTGTTTTACCA
>JAYODD010000029.1:0-605 GCA_038106145.1 Gammaproteobacteria bacterium
CCGGTAGCTATGTTCGGACAGGATAACCGCTGAAAGCATCTAAGCGGGAAGCCCCTTCCAAGATGAGATCTCTCTGGGGACTTGATCCCCCTGAAGGGCCGTTCAAGACCAGGACGTTGATAGGCTGGGTGTGTAAGCGCTGCGAGGCGTTGAGCTAACCAGTACTAATTGCCCGTGAGGCTTGACCATATAACAGAAGTGATTGTGCAACGACCGAGTATACGGACAGTTGTGTGACGATAATTTGCCTTGTGCTTCAACACGTTCATCTGCCTATTTGCACTGAAATTGTTCGCGACAATTTCCGGCACCGCCCGCTGTTCAATCGGTGCTGCCAGCCAGTCCGGCTGGAGGCATACAAGTTTGCTTGGCGACCATAGAGACATGGACCCACCTGATCCCTTCCCGAACTCAGTAGTGAAACGTGTCATCGCCGATGGTAGTATGGGGTCTCCCCATGTGAGAGTAGGTCATCGCCAGGCTTTTAAAAATAAAACCCCCAGCAGGAATCTGTTGGGGGTTTTCTTTTTGTGACCCTCGATGATCTCTGCCCACTACAACAGGTTCATGTAACGGGTTCATGTGACAAAATCACCGGGAGTGAT
>JAYODD010000029.1:705-13401 GCA_038106145.1 Gammaproteobacteria bacterium
TTTGGGCGGCCTTCAGGCCGGTCCATAGGACCGAGCGCCGGGATGGCGCGAGTCACAAAGGTTTGGAGTGATTTTGGGCGGCCTTCAGGCCGGTCCATAGGACCGAGCGCCGGGATGGCGCGAGTCATTGTAGGTCAGACCCACTGCGATCTCTACGGTCACGGGGCCAGCTTTTGCCAGGCTTTTAATGGCGTGCTTCAAAGCTGCCCCGTCGCTGTGCCCTGCCACCGGGCGCGCGTCGATCCCTTTGACGTGCAGCCTTGGTTAGCGCGACTCCGGGTCGGTCCGGGGATCCAGTTGCAATGCGCCCTGGGCAGCGGCGGTGGTCACCACCTGGAATTTCGTAAAGTGATCGGGGTGCGGATCGCGGGAGCGCACCAGCAACAGGATCAACAAACCGCCCATGGCAAGCGCGACGGCGTTGAACAGAAAAAAAGCGCCGGACCCGAACCAGTGCATGGCCTGCGCAGCGGCCAGTGGACCAACGATGGCGCCGGATGCGTTCATCACCAAAAGCCCGGTACCCACTTCCAGAAACGAGCTGTTCTCGATATTGTCGCTGGCCTGAGCGAGGCTCAAAGCCTGGATCGGCATGACACAGGCGCCGAACACAAACATCAGGTAAGGAATAGCAGCGACAGGCGCAAATGCGGCGAAAACAGCGGTTATCGCGCCAGCTAACATAATGGTAAAAATTATCAGACGTCGGTCGCGGCCATCGGAAAATCTTCCCAACGGCAATAACGTCACGGCGCCGCCCACAATACCCAGGGCCATCATGGAACTGATGCCGCCAACCTCCATACCCACCTGCAGGCCCCATGCGGGCCCCAGCGCGTAATAAATTGCTGTTACCATCCCCGCCACCAGCGCGCCCACAGCGGCAGCCCGTGAAGTGTGCAATATAAGTAGTGGTGAAAATGTCGCCGCGGGAATTTGCAGCGGTTGCGCGGCGCGCGTTACACAGATGGGAATGCCGGCCATTACAATCAGCAAGGCGGCAATGACAAACAGCTTGTCGCCATCCAGCGGGGCGGCATTTAGCAGCAACTGACCAATCGCCATCGCCGCCAATACGATGGCCGTATAAAAACCCAGAACCCCGCCGCGGGTGTCGTTATCGGCCATTTCGTTCAGCCAGCTTTCTATCACCAGGTACAGCCCCGAAATGGCGATACCCGTGACGAGGCGTAACGCCAGCCACGCCGCGAAAGTTTCCAGCAGGGTGAGGGCCAAAATTGCCGCAGTTAACAGCGCGCTGAGGGTCGCAAAACAGCGCACGTGGCCGATTCGGCCTACCAGCCGCGGTATACAGAAGCATCCCAGCAAAAACCCGGCAAAATAGGCTGAGCCCAGCACCCCCAACGCCACATTGCTCCAGTCGAGAAGTTCGGCGCGCAGGGGGATCAGCGCCAATTGCAAACCGTGGCCGGTTAGCAATATGGCTACGCCAATCAGCAGTGTGGAAACGCGAATAACAGAGGTAATCATATCCCGGCCTGCCGATACGCAGGCTCCCTGGAAAAACAAATAGAAGCAGAAAAATCAGCGTATCAGTGTAGCAGATATGAAGCCGGAGTTTGCGGTTGTAGTGGACTTCCCAGAGTGGGTTAGACACCAAGTCGCGTTAAAATCTAGTTCTATGAGAGGTGTCTGGCAAACTGGTGGCAAATCAATTCAAGATATACAAGATTCGAGACGAAGCAAGGACTGAGATATATAATTTTATTGAGATGTTCTACAATCCCATCAAGCGGCACTCCCACGCTGGTGGATTGTCGCAACGGCTTTTGAAAACAGGTATTTTTCAGAGCTAGAAAGCGTCTAGTGAAGTCCGGGAAGTCCACGTCGGCAGAGTGACTGTCGATGATGTTCGTTTCGCAATGTAACATTACGGAGTAGATGTATGCAGCTTAAGGCGCCGAAGGTGTTGCTGTTTTTGGGCATAGGATCACTGGCTATTGTCTTGCTTGGTGTATGGTACCTCCAGGGTAGGGAGGATAACTCTAAAAATATAAGCAGTACAGTTCCCGAACATATTCAAAAAGCTTTTGACAGCCTAGATAAGGACCGCAGCGGTTCGATTAGTTTGCAGGAGTTTGAATCGAGCATAGTCAATGCGGGGAAGGCTATTCGCGCAAAACGCCATGCCGCTTGGCTAGAACGCATCGGGGCACAATTCCTTTCACGGGATAAGAATAAGGATGGGTTTATCGATCAGCCGGAGTATCGAGAGCTGGTGGTCATAAAGCAGCTGGGAAAAAAAGCGCCGCCCTTATCACAATACGATGCGAGTAAAGATGAACGCCTGGATCGCGACGAATACGTAAATTTTCGGTCTCAGCTTCTGCAATTGTCTGTTGAGGCAGAGTAACTTTTTGGAACTTCCCGGAATTATCGACGCGCGGTGGTCTACGATGTTAGACGATGGCAAACCCGTTGCGACCAGTAAAGTGCAAGATGCTTCACTAAAACCGCATCCATGCTAGCCATTGGGTAGACCTGCCAAGACGCTGTTCAAGCTGTGTAAAATACATAACCGTCCTAGGTGGTGATTGGTTTGATGCCGAATCGTTGTTATGATTGGCGCAAGTGTGGCCCACGCGGGGAGAAAATAATACTGGCGCAGTGGTGGTCAAAACGCAACCACAACGGGGTCGTTATTAGTTCAGAATGATAACTTTGCCGCTCTAGAGGTCGCATAGATAAGAACATAACCTGTTTGGTCTGCTATTCGTCCCCAATTGCTGCCGCTAAACGTCGCGCAGGGTGACTGTTGTTGGGTAAAGCCCCAGAATATGTCCCGGTGTTTTCGCGAGGGCTGCGGTTTACCGTTAACCGGCCGATATAGCGGAAGACGGCGTGCCTGGCGCCGCGGATTGAACAAGACGACCGTCGCGATCGACGCGGGTTCGGGATCGCAAGGTCGTCGTTTGTTTGCGCTTTTTGATTGCCAAATGTCCATGTGAGCGCGTATGAAACTAAAAATAGCCACTAAATACACGGTGCTGGTAATCGGGCTGGTGCTCCTGTGCGCGGCCGTGTTTATGGCGGTGATGGTGGTTTGGACACAGGATCAGGCGCGCGAACGCTTGCGGGAACGGGGCGTGAGGCTGGCCGAAGACGGGGCGCGGGTCGAGCTTGCCGGTACGACAGCCGGCGCGCAACGGGCGCTGGCTCTGGTGTTTAACGATTCTGCCGTGGTGTATGGGGCGGTGCTGGACGCCGAATCGAAGGTTATGGCGGAGCGCAGCAAGCATGCCGATGTCGCGGTGCCGGAGATTGCCTCGGTACCGGTTGGGGATGGCACGCGGGTTGCCAGCATCGCCGGGGCGGATGGTGCGCAATTCATCGAGTTTGTCAGTCCGCTTAGGTCAGCAAGTCCCGGGGCCGGTCCCCGGGGCTATATCCGCCTGCTGGTGCCGGAGCGGGCTGTCAACGCCCAGGTTTGGGAAAACGTGGTGTCCTTCGGCTGGGTGGTGGTCTTGACCGTGCTGCTGGCGGCGCTTTTGACTTTCGTGTTGTCGCGACGCATGACCGAGCCGCTGCGGGTGCTGCACACGGCGGTGGATAACCTCGGGGTGGGCAGTTTCAACTATCAGGTGGAAATTTTTACCGGTGACGAAATTGAAGACCTGGCCAAGAATTTCAACAAGATGGCCGACCAGCTGTACCGCTACCGCACCGAGGCGGAGAACCGCAAGGACAATCTGGAGGAACTGATTTACGAGCGCACGGTGGAGCTTACCGAGAGCAATCAGAAAATCCGCAAAGTGATGCGTCAGGCGGTGGAGGCCAAGCGCGCCGCGGAACAGGCAAGCAAGGCGAAAAGCGATTTTCTGGCCACCATGAGTCACGAAATCCGCACCCCCCTGAATGGGGTGCTGGGGATGGCGGAAATTCTCGAGCACAGCCGTCTCGACAAAGTGCAGCGGGAGTACCTGCAGATTATCACCCAGTCGGGGCGGGTGCTGCTGGACCTGATTAATCAGATTCTGGATTTTTCCAAGATTGAAGCCGGCAAAATTGAGCTCAACTACAGTGATTTTAATCTGCGCCAATTTATCGAAGAAATTGCCCAGACGTTTGCCGAGCGGGCGCACAAGAAAAATATTGAGCTGGTGTGTCGTATTCCCCCGGATTTGAATTTGATTGTGAACAGCGACGTGACGCGCCTGCGGCAGATTGTGTCCAATCTGGTGGGTAACGCGGTCAAGTTTACCGACCAGGGCATGGTCGAAATCAGCGTCGATGTGCTGGATCGCACCGCCCACAAGGCGAAGCTGCGGTTTGGCATACGGGATACGGGTATTGGTATTGCCGAGGATAAGCTCGATCATATTTTTGAAACCTTTGCCCAGGCCGACTCCTCCACCACCCGCAAGTACGGCGGCACCGGACTGGGGCTGGCGATCGTCAAACAACTGCTGGAGCTGTTGGGTGGCGAGATTACGGTGAGCAGCGAGCAGGGTAAGGGTAGCGTGTTTGCGTGTGAAGTATGGATGCCCGCGGAAACTTTTGAAAACAAGGATTTATTGCATATCTCGGAAAAGATTACCGGCATTCGCACCATCGTCGTGGACGATCTCGAGGTGAACCGGGAAATCGTGGTGCACCAGCTCAAGGTGTGGGGGTTGAAGTGCGATCAGGCGGAGAGTGCCGAGCAGTGTCTGGCCAGGCTGCGGGAGGCTCACGCCGCCGGCGAGCCCTACCATATGGCGTTGCTCGACTACCATATGCCGGAAAAAGACGGGTTTGCTCTGGCCCAGGAAATTTCCGCGGATCCGCTGCTGCGTGACACAGTGTTGATTATGCTCAGCTCGGTGAATAGCCTGATGGATCGTGCCGAGCTGCAGAAAACCGGTATTCAAAGTTATCTCACCAAGCCAGTGCGCCAGTCCGATCTGTTCGACGCCATCGCCTCGCTGACGCGAAATGTGGACACCCGCGCACCGGGCGACGAAGGGGCGCAAGATTATCTGAGTGGCGAAAACAGTATTTCCGCCAACATCCTGCTCGCCGAAGACAATCCGGTCAATCAGAAGGTGGCCACCGCGGTGTTTACGTGGTTGGGTTGTATGCCCACCATTGTGGGTAACGGTGAGCTGGCTGTCGCCGAACGCCAGGCGGGCGATTACGATATGATTTTTATGGACTGCCAGATGCCCGAGTTGGATGGCTATGAAGCCACGCGGGCGATTCGCGAATGGGAACAGGCCAACCCGGGGGCGGGGCGCATGCCGATCGTGGCGTTGACCGCCAACGCGGTGGAGGGGGATCGGGAGAAGTGTCTGGCGGCAGGTATGGATGATTACCTGGCCAAGCCCTTCAAGGCGGAGGAGATTCGCGCAAAAATACTGGCGTGGAGTCTGTCGGATACCACGCCTGTCGGAACCTCGACGAATGAGGTTGAAGCAGCCGGCGCTACAGATTCTGCGGCCGCCGCCGCGCCCGCAGACGCAGCCGTTACACCGTCGCCCGCGGAAGTCACGCCTGCCGCGCCACTGAACGGGAACGCACCGCACGGTGCGCAGGGCAACGGTACCGCGGCCCCGGACGGCTCCGATCAGGCCGCAAACGTGGGCGAGCTGGTGGATCTGAGTGTGCTCGACGGTTATCTGGCGATACAGTCAAAGGGCGCTCCGGATTTGCGCGTGACGCTGGTGCAGGCGTTTCTCGCCGACGCGCCGGACTGTTTATCCAGGGTTCAGCAATCGCTAAATGAAGGTGATACAGTCGGCCTTTACCAGGCGGCCCACGCGCTAAAATCGAGTAGTGCCAATGTGGGTGCGGTTGCGGTGGCCAAATTAAGCAAGGAAATCGAGCTCAAGGGCAAACAGGCGCAGGTCGACGGGCTGGCTGACCAGGTGGGTCATCTCGATGCGGCCTATCGGGAAACCGTCGCAATATTCACCCGTACCTTCGGGTTGTGATGATGAACACCCGGGTGAATCAGGTAGTGGGAGTACCACAGGGTGGCCAGGGATGAGTGACGCCAACGTTAAAAAAACAGTGCTGATCGCCGACGATGACGCGACCTCGCTGTTGCTGATGCGCCAGGTGCTGGAGAACTTCGATTACAACGTGGTCGATGCCAAGCACGGCGGAGAGGCCATGGAGCGGTACTACGCGCACCGACCGGATGCGGTGTTACTGGATTTGCACATGCCCGAGAAAAACGGGCTAGAGGTGTGCAGCGAAATACGCGTCGACGAGGCGGGGGAACATATCCCCATTCTGATTATCACCGGCGCGGACGATGTGGAATCGATCAACGCGGCGTTTAGCGCTGGCGCCACCGACTTTCTGGCCAAGCCGATCAACTGGCATCTGCTGGGCTACAAAATCCGTTATGTGTTGAAAAACGCCGATACCCAGGCGCAAAAGCGTCGCGCGGAAGATCTGGCCGAGCAATTGGGCACGGTGGTGGAAAATTCCTCCAACGAAATCTTTTTGTTCGGTGAAAACTCCCTGGACATCAAGTACGCCAACGCCAGCGCCCGCAAAAATCTGGGTTACGATATGGATTACCTGTCCGGCCGCTCCCTGCTCGAGCTGGTGTCCAAATCGGAAAAAGAAAATTTTGTGATGCAAATGGAGCCGGTGGCGAGCGCGGAAAAAAAAGAAGTCGTGTTTGAGACCTATCTGCAACGCGGGGATGGAACCGGCTATCCGGTGGAAATCAGGGTGCATCGCACGGTGCAACAGGGCGCCCCGGTCCATCTCGCCATTATTCAGGATATTACCCGGCGTAAAAAAACCGAAGAGCGCATGCGCTATCTGGCGTACTACGATGCCCTGACGGGGTTGCCCAACCGGCAGTTTTTTAAAGATCAGCTCGCCCTGCTGATCGATATGGTCAAGCGCAGCAACAGTAAAATCGCCGTGCTGTTTATTGATCTGGATAATCTCAAACGGGTTAACGACAGCCTTGGTCATTCCATGGGAGATATGTTGCTCAAGCAGGTGGCCGAGCGCTTGAAGAACTGCATTCGACAAAGTGATGTGGTGGGCAAGATGAGTCGCATGAGTTCCCAGTCGATGATCTCCCGTCTGGGTGGCGACGAGTTCACCCTGGTGCTCAATCACGTCGAGGATCGCAAGGCGGTGGACGGAGTCGTTAAACGCATTCAGCAGAGTATCGGCGCACCGCTGCAATTGGGTGGCCACGAAATTGTACTGACCGCGAGTATTGGTGTGGCGTTTATTCCCGACGATGGCGGCGATGTGGAGACGGTGTTGAAGTGTGCTGATACCGCCATGTACAACGCCAAGAAAGCGGGGCGCAACAGCTTTAAAAATTATGATAAATCCATGGAAAAGCGCAGCCTGGTGCGTCTCAATCTGGAGAACGAACTGCGCCGTACCCTGGATAACAACCAACTGATCGTGCATTACCAGCCGCAGATCAATATCGAAACCGGCAAAGTCGTTGGCGCCGAGGCGTTGGTGCGGTGGCAGCATCCCGCCGAGGGTATGATCCCGCCAGACACGTTTATTTCGGTGGCCGAAGAGGCTGGCTTGATTTATCAGCTCGGTTCCCAGGTGCTGGATAACGCCTGCCGGCAAATAAAAGCCTGGGAAAGGGAGGGCATCGAACTGCAACAGGTGGCGGTGAATGTTTCCAGCGTGCAGTTTCAGCATCCGGATTTGTTCGGCAGCATCATGGATATTATTTCCCGCAACGGTATATCGCCGCGCAAAATCGAACTGGAGGTTACGGAGAGCGCGCTGATGGATGATGGTGAAAAGACAGTACAAACACTGCGTCTGTTGCGGTCCATGAACGTCAAGATTGCGGTGGATGACTTCGGCACCGGTTATTCCTCGTTGAGTTACTTGAAGCGGTTTCCATTGAACAATTTAAAAATCGATAAGGCGTTTATCTCGGACGTGGGTGGTGGACGCAGTGGCGAGGGCATTGTGTCGGCAATTATTGCCATGGCCCGTTGTCTTAACCTGGGTATCGTGGCCGAAGGGGTGGAAACCGCGGAACAACTGTCATTCCTGCAGAAACAGGGCGTGAAAATTGTGCAGGGCTATATGCTGAGTAAGCCAATTGCCGCGGATCAGTTTGCAAAGTTTGTGCAACGTAATAGTGCCGGCCAAAAATCATATTGATAGCGCCACCTTCGATTACCGTTAGCCAGGTGATTTGTCCATGACCGTATTCCCGCAAGCGGGCATAATGATCCCCTCGGGGAAAGCAGGCGTACTGGACATCGCAGCCTATGGAAATTCTGGTGGTGTATTTGCTGGTCGGCGCGCTGGCGGGTCTGGTTGGCGGCCTGTTCGGCCTCGGCGGCGGCGCTGTTATTGTCCCCATTCTGATCTATAGCTTCGCTGCGTCCGGCTACAGTCCCGAGATCCTCACCCACCTCGCGCTGGGAACCTCATTGGCCACAATCATCATTACTTCCGCCAGTGCGGTGGTGGCCCACCATCGTCAGGCTGCGGTGTTGTGGCCGCTCCTGTGGTCCATGGCGCCGGGTATTTGTCTTGGGACTGCGCTGGGCGGGCTGTTTGCGGCTAATTTGAGCGGCCCACTTTTGCAGTTGTGTTTCGGCGCGTTTTTGTTACTGGTGGCGGCGCAGATGGGGTTGGGTTTACGGCCCCACAGCGCACGGGAGTTACCGGGGTTACCCGGCAAGTTTGCGAGTAGCGCGGGCATCGGGTTTCTCTCCGGTATTTTCGGTATTGGCGGCGGGTCCCTGACCGTACCGTTTCTCGCCTGGTGTAATGTGGCCATCACCCGGGCAGTGGCAACATCCTCGGCGCTGGGGTTTCCGATTGCGGTCAGCGGCGCCATAACGTACATGCTGGCCGGCATGGGGCGCCCCGATTTACCTGAGGGTTCCCTGGGCTTCGTGTATCTGCCGGCGCTGTTTGGCATCGCTTTAGCCAGTACGCCCTGCGCGCGTATCGGCGCCAGCCTTGCTCACCGACTACGGGAGAAGTTACTGCGGCGCCTCTATGCGCTGGTGAGCGCGGGGCTGGGGATTTATTTTATTGTCGGCAATGCCGCGGCGCTGGTGGGGTGGTTATGACTAGGTTGGAACAGGTGCTTGAGGCCCTCAGCGACGGCCAATTCCATTCCGGCGAGGCCCTTGGTCAGGCGCTGGGGGTGAGTCGCACCGCGGTGTGGAAACAGCTGCAAAACGTGGTGGATATGGGCGTCACCCTGGATAAAAAAAAGGGCCTCGGCTACCGCATTCCCGGCGGTATTGAATTATTTGACAAGGAAAAAATTCTCCAGCAGGTCCCCGCTGAACCCCGTCGACGAATACAATGTTTCGAGGTGCTGCGCAGTATCGACTCCACCAACGCCCATGGACGCCGTCATATCGAACAGGGTGGTAGCGGTGGCTGGGTTTGCGTGGCGGAACGGCAGACCGCCGGGCGCGGTCGTCTTGGGCGTCCGTGGGTTAGCCCTTTCGGGCGCAATCTGTACCTGTCCACAGTGTGGGAGTTCACCGGTGGCGCGGCGGCCATCGAGGGCCTGAGTCTTGCGGTGGGGGTTGCCGTGCACCGCGCGATTACCTCTGTCGGCGTGTTGGAGATCGGTCTGAAATGGCCCAACGATATTTTGCGGGGCGGGCGCAAGTTGGGGGGCATTCTATTGGAAATGACCGGCGATCCGGTGGGCCTGTGTCAGGTGATCGTTGGTATTGGTATCAATGTCGGTATGCCCGCCGCAGCCGCAAGGGAGATCGATCAGGACTGGGCTGATATCAGCGACGCCCCCGGTGCGACGCGCAACGCCCTGGCGGCCGCGGTGCTGACGGAGTTGGTGCCGGTGTTATGCACCTATCAACGGGATGGTTTTGCCGCCTACCGGGAAGAATGGCAGCGTTACGACGCCTACCGCGGTGCGACGGTGCAAATTATGACGCCCGGCAAAATGCTGGAAGGCATCGCCAGCGGTGTCGCTAATAACGGCGCCATCTGTATAGATATCAATGGCGATATAAGACAATTCAGTGGTGGGGAGATTAGTTTGAGGTTAACTACGTAACTGTGGCACAAAATTTTAATTCGTTGACCTGCCACAAAACATTAATCGATGATTAATTCCTGAACTGCGCCATTTCCAAGTCTGTTGCCAGCGTCGTAGAATTTTTTTGCCAACGCCGAGGGGTCAAAATTAAATTTGTTTATTAGTTCCAGCAGCTGCCCTTCCTGCCCGGCATAGGGAAATGTATGTTGCTGATTCACTTTGGGCGGCATTTTGAGAGAGGCCTCTGTTGAATTAAATCCCAGGGCGTTAAGCAATTTGACCGCTCTGTCGGGGCGCATCAGGTCTTCTAAATACACGTCATGGAAAATAATATTTTTTTCTGGAGCTAGCAGCAATTTATAATATTCGGCTCGCGTAAATATTTCATACACGTACCAAAGCGCGCAACCGAGCTGACCGTAGTCAATAAAAGCGTCTGAATTTAAAATAGTATTTGGCGCTCGTGGGTCAAGATAAAAAACCCAGGTAGCTCCGGCATTAGCGAAATCGTGCCGGTTGAACAAGCTCCAGGCAATTTTAAATATATCTCTCTTGAGGACAATTAAGTGTATTTTAGATGCTCGTGTCGCCAGTTTTGGCAGGTTTTCACACAGGCCTGCTTTGCTTAAAAGGTGAGACGTCTCTATGTAGGTGGATTGGTTATGAAGAGAGTCTAAACGAAATTTTTTGTCCCAAAACGCCTTAACTCGCTCGACATTACCCGCGCTGTTGTACAGCATCGTGTGCGAAAGATCGGGTGTCACTTCGCCAAACAGCTGCCAGCTAGTACGTTCGTGATAGACAGCGCTATCATAGGTATTTTGCTCTAATAACTGAGTCAGAAAGGCAGATCCACTACGCCCAGTAGTTATGGAATAAATATATTTTCTCTCTTGCATTGAAAGTGTTGTTTCCTGCAGTCAAAAAAGTGTTGTAACGGATACGTTTAATGGATGTGTCAACGGGAGTAATTTTATAAAACTAACCATAACAGTTGCTAAATAGGCCAATTTTATTAAATAGCCAGTTCATCCATCAACCTGGCCCCGAATCGAGAAGGCTAGCTATCCAATACTTCTGTTATCAATTCCTGGTAACGATGTTGTACGGCTTTGTTATGAATAGAATAACGTTTTACAAAAGCATGGTTTTTTTTCAAATTGGCCCCTACTGCTTTGTCGCGAAAAGCCCTTAAACATTGATCCCGACCTTCCACGACTTCGCAGTCAGTATAGTAGTAGCCTGCTTCCTGAAATGCAGGTGAATTGTGCACCAGAGGTACGCCTCGCCAAAGGGCTTCGAGATAGAGATAGTTGAGTTCACAACCCATCTGATGGCCGAGCAGAACGTCACGTTTCTGGAAAGCTTCGTCAAATTTATACCTGCCCGTAAAGTACACCTTATTGGCGTGGCTGATAAGGCTGTCGAAATTTTTGACAATATTGCTGAGAAAATACTCGCGTTGGTGGAAATGCATGCCGTTGAGGATCATGGCTTTGCCAAAAGAATCCGGCTCAGCTCGATAGATGCTTTCAATGATGGCGAGCGGAATCAAGGCATTTTTGAGAACGCTGATGTTGGGTTCCATTACATAAATGTCCGCTTTCTCTCTATAATCGCTACTCTCAAACGGCGTACCCACAAAATCTGGTTCCCAAATATAGGGGCACTCCCGCACGGGCGCGTTATATATCGTCGCCAAATAAGAAAATGCCACCTTAAAATGCGGCGATGCCCAGACAAAATCCGGTTCTTTTTCGTACAGCCCGCCCGTAAGAGTTTCCTGGTAACACATTTGCTCCATGTCCATATAAAGGCTATGCCCGTAACGGAGCGAGATAATTTTGCCACCGCGTTCTCGGAATGCTGCTCGTGTTGCGGGGGCGACTGTAACTCCAGCTTCAAAAATTAGCGCGAATGGTTTGACACTTTGTAAAATGCCGTCATTAGTTGTCGCGCGGTAGAGTTTACCAGTAATCCTTAGCCGGCCATTATCGACTGGTTTTGCGACCAATAAATGAGGTTTATGCCCTATTGCTTCGAGCAGGTCGTAAAAAAATTTAACGTTTTGACTTAGGCCGCTTCCGAACAGCATTTGATCATGTGGAAGGTCGTCCCGAAGGGAGATAGCCACATTCAATTTTGCCATGATCGAGACTGCCTGATTTTATTTGAGCAGCCCATTCTACCGGTTTTTGCGTCGGCTGTGCTCACGATGCGCACTGGATTATGTACAAGAATAAAAAAGGCCCCTTCATCGAAGGGGCCTTTAGTGACTCCTAAAACAACAGTTAGATTACCATTGGAAAGATACGCCCGCTTTGCCGCCGAATTCGACGCCATCTGCGTCCATGCCGACGCCAAAATAAACTGCGGTGTTGTTGGTCACTCTTCCTGCGCCAGTTACACCGACGGCTTGCTCACCACCGTAAAAGCCGCCCCCAATCGTCATGCGGAAGTCTTTTCCTGGATCTGGCAGAAATACCTGCATGGCGTTAGAGATAGCGATGCCTCTCATGGCCTTGTCGTCCAGTCGGTCTATGCGCTTGTCTAAGCCCTGAATAGCTACAGCATTGGCCGCGATATTGGTGCTGTTTAAACCAATATTTGTGGTGTTGGTGGATATATTGGTGCTGTTAACAGCAATATTGCCGCTGTTCACCGTGATGTTGGAGGTGTTGGTGGAAATATTGCCGCTG
>JAYODD010000029.1:13501-16702 GCA_038106145.1 Gammaproteobacteria bacterium
TGTTGGTGGAAATATTGCCGCTGTTCACCGTGATGTTGGAGGTGTTGGTGGAAATGTTCGATTCGTTGGTGGAGATATGGTTAGCGCAGTCGACGCCTTCCACGCCCGACGAAGTATCGGTACAGGGCCCCGTAGCAAACGCCGTCGGAGCCAGCGTTATACCGCCGACCGCCGTTGCGGCGGTAACGGCTACTGCCAGTGCATTGCGCCGGAACTGGTTTGTGGTGTTAATTTTTTCCATCATCTGTACCCCTCAGGTTATTTTTACTACAGCAATGAGGGGTAAGGGCGCTTTACAAAAAAAAGCGTACAGCGACAGATCGCCGATATTTGCTCCAATTGCTTCCTGCTTCCCCTACCCAGCAAACTATTTTTTCGTTACAAATCAAACGATTGGTTTATGTTACCTAGTTTCGCGCCGACCAGGCTGATCACGCGGGGTCAAATGCCCAAGTCTGTCAACGGCGTTCACAACCAGTCTGCCTGTCTTTATAGCCAATGTTGAAGATGGTTGCAACGCTAAAAGCGCACAAATTACACCGTTTTACTCTGTTGCTCTATGTTTAGATTTCAGACTACTTTATCTATCTGATAAAAAGCCGTCACCATCGCAATCGGCGCAGGCCGGTGCCGGTGCGTTGCGGTGGTAGGACGAGTATACTCGCCGACGAATAGTGGGACTGGTTCTGCATGTTTCTCGATATTGACGTGGGCAATTCCCGCCTTAAGTGGCGCTTACAGGACGCTGATAGTGGAGTTGTCGCCCGGGGGTACGGCAGTCACAGGGCATTGCCCGAGATTACCGCGGCAGTGGCAACATATGTGGAATCCAGGCAGATTGCGCGCCTGCGGGTCGCCAATGTGGCCGGTGCGGCCGCGGCGGCGGACATTACCGCATGGGCTGACGCGAGTTTTGGCCTGGTGGCAGAGTTCGCGGTGGCCCGGGGCGAGTGCGCCGGGGTGACCTGTGGCTATGGGCAACCTGCGAGTCTCGGTATAGATCGCTGGTTGGCGCTGCTCGCTGCCTGGCACCGCTGGAGGGAACCCTGTGTGGTGGTGGATGCGGGCAGCGCGATCACCGTAGATGTGCTGGCGGCGCAGGGGGTGCATCTGGGCGGCTATATTGTGCCGGGGCTGGGTTTGATGCACGAGGCCCTTGCCCAGGGTACCGGTACTGTAAAAATAGCGCACCAGCCGCCGGTGAGCACTGACCCGGGGCGGTCGACCCAGGAAGCGGTTAATCAGGGTTGCGCTGCCATGGCGCTGGCGCTGGTGGCCCACGCGGTGGCGGTGTTGACCCGGCATGCGGGTAGCGCGGCGGTCAGCGTGGTATTGACGGGCGGGGACGCGGACGGTTTGGCGCCCTTTATTCAGGCACCGTTTATAGAGGCACCTTTAAAGCTGGAGCCAGAGTTGGTGCTGGACGGTTTGGCGCTGGCCCTGCCCTGAAGCGGCGCTGACAAAAATTACGTCGAGGTGCACAGACTTGTACGATCAGGTGCTATGACTAAGTGGATACTGTTGCTGGTATTGCTGGCCAATGGTTTGGCCTATTTCTGGTTTTCCTCCCAGCAGGCGCAGCGAGCGAGTGTCGCCGTTAGCGCCCGTGCACCGTCGCTGGTGCCGGAGGGTGGTTCAACCCTGGCGCTGCTGTCCGAACGCGACGGAACGGCTCCGCGCACAACGGAGGCTGGAAGTGTTGCAGCAAAGATTGTGGGCGCGGCCGATAACCAATCCACCTTGGCCGGCTCCAGTGTCGCCGCAGTAGATGCCGATCCGCAGGGCGTCGTCGATCTTTCCTCTGAAATTACCGACCCTGACGGGGGGCCAGGCGACCCGGTGGTCGGAACTGCCTCTGCGGAAGCGGCGGCTGACGCGGATGCGGGTCAGTGCCTGCTGGTGGGTCCGTTTGCCCAGCAGCGGGAGGTGGATAATCTGGTCTTTAAACTGGGTGCCCTGAATGTCGCGGCGGCGGTGAAAAGCCGGGAGGAGGAAGTGTCGTCCAGTTTTTGGGTGTATCTGCCGCCTTTGTTGTCTGAGAAAGCCGCGGCGCGCAAACTTCAGGAGCTGAAAAGTAGTGGCATCGACAGCTTTATTTTTCAGGATGGCGAGTTGAAGAACGGAATTTCCCTCGGGTTTTTTGCCGCCCGGGAAAATGCCCTGAAACGGCAGCGGGAGCTGGCCAAGGCGGGTTACAAGACGCGGATTTTTAGCGCGCCCAATCTGGTCAGAACCTATTGGGTGCAAATGCCCGCGGCGGCGCAGCGCGCTTTGGCCGATAGCTTCTGGAAGGATCTGGGCGCGTCGAACCCCGCTATCAGTCTCGAACGGGAAAATTGCGGCTAGGGCGCTGTGCGCGGTCCGATTCAGGAAAGCGTCCCGCCACTGGGCGGCGCTTTAGCACTCGCAGTGGCTCGCTGGCTGTGATCAGCGTGCTTTCGCGGAGCCTTTACCCTGTTGCCGGACACACTTCGTTTTAGTTTGCAGTTTTCCCAGCAAAAACAGCCAAAACGCGGTTGCGTCAAGGGCCGACTTCCCATAGAATCGCGCCTCCGTTTTTTGTGGGTCGTCGCTGGCGTAGCTCAGTTGGTAGAGCAGCTGACTTGTAATCAGCAGGTCGGGGGTTCGACTCCTCTCGCCAGCTCCAAACGATATAGTCATTGTCCGCTAACGCATTGAAAGCAGGGTAATTGTTGACAGGCGCTAGTTGAACACGGACAATACTCGGCCTTTTGCGGAGGGGTTCCCGAGCGGCCAAAGGGATCAGACTGTAAATCTGACGCGAAAGCTTCGGTGGTTCGAATCCACCCCCCTCCACCAGATTTGGTGGGAAAACGGCGCTGGAATGTGGTGCTGGGCGAGAAAAGACCCCGGCAGGGGTGGGTGAGAACCACCGTGTTCGACTGACTTGCAGGGCAAGTCAGAGCGACGAACGCAGTGAGTCGACCCGGAGGGAGAGCCGCCGTAGGCGGCGAGTAATCCATCCCCCTCCATCTACCATATAGATGATGGTGGAAGGCGGAAAAAAAGACGCTCCGCAAGGGCGCCGGGCTGAATTCGAAATTGAAGAGTTAAGAAGTAGTGGCCAGATCGATGGGCAGGGCGGGATTGCCCATCAGTACGGAACGGGCGCGGGTATAGTTCAGTGGTAGAACCTCAGCCTTCCAAGCTGATGATGCGGGTTCGATTCCCGCTACCCGC
>JAYODD010000030.1:0-16322 GCA_038106145.1 Gammaproteobacteria bacterium
TTATTGCGTGAGGGCGTAGACATTACCGGGCCGCGGCGTCGACAGGGTGTCGCGGCCGTGGCCGGGGGCGCTAAAAAATAACGCCCGCGACAGCCGCAAAGCCCTGTTTACTGCTTGACACTATGGCGAGGCGACTATAGAATCTCGCCTCTTTTTTCCAAGGCTCCAAGCGGATTTACCGTGGTGGGCACAGAGTTGGAGTTCAGACTTAATGCAGGATCAGCGCATCAGAATACGCCTCAAGGCTTTTGATCACAGGCTGATCGACACCTCGACGCGGGAAATAGTTGAGACCGTAAAGCGTACCGGAGCGAAGATTCGGGGGCCGATTCCGCTGCCTACCCGGAAGGAGCGCTTCACTATTCTGATATCTCCGCACGTTAACAAGGACGCGCGAGATCAGTATGAAATTCGTACCCATAAACGCTTGCTCGATATCATCGAGCCGACGGAAAAAACCGTCGATGCGTTGATGAAGCTCGACCTGGCTGCTGGCGTAGACGTGCAGATCAGTCTGGGTTGATTAAAGCCTGACCGGCGTTTGCCGGCGGTGTAACGCCTTGAAATGGGCGGCCATAGCGGGTAACAGCCCCGTACACTAAGAGGTTCAAAATGAGTGTTGGAATAGTCGGTCGCAAGTGCGGCATGAGTCGTGTATTTACCGACGAGGGTGTCTCGATCCCGGTCACGGTAATCGAGGCCGCACCTAATCGTATTACCCAGATTAAAACCCCGGATATCGACGGTTATGCCGCAGTGCAGGTTACTGCCGGCACGCGTCGTGCGTCCCGCGTCAATAAAGCTGCGGCCGGGCACTTCGCCAAAGCGGGCTCCGAAGCGGGTCGTGGTCTGTGGGAGTTCCGGCTCGACCACAGCGACGAAACTTTCGTAGTGGGCGGCACCATTGGCGTCGACCGTTTTCAGGCGGGGCAGATGGTCGATGTGTGTGGCACGTCCAAAGGCAAGGGTTTTGCCGGCGTAATCAAGCGCTGGAATTTTTCCATGCAGGATGCCACTCACGGTAATTCCCTGTCCCATCGCGCGCCGGGTTCCATTGGTCAAAACCAGTCCCCCGGACGGGTTTTCCCGGGTAAAAAAATGGCTGGGCACATGGGTGCCGCGCGCAGCACGACGCAGAATCTCGAAGTGGTTCGGGTCGATCCCGAGCGCAATCTAATACTGGTTAAAGGTGCCGTTCCCGGCGCTCCAGGTGGCGACGTCATTGTGCGTCCGGCCGTAAAAAAGGCCTGAGGGGTAAACAATGGAGCTAAGCATAGCGACGCCCAAAGGTAGCAGCGGAACGGTAACGGTTTCCGATCGCACTTTTGGCAAAGAATTTAATCAGGATCTGGTGCATCAGGCGGTGGTTGCCTACCAGGCAGGCGGGCGTCAGGGCACGCGGGCGCAGAAAAATCGCGCCGCAGTATCCGGTGGCGGCAAAAAACCGTGGCGGCAGAAAGGTACCGGCCGCGCGCGGGCGGGGACTATCCGCAGCCCGTTGTGGCGCTCTGGTGGCGTCACTTTCGCCGCAAAACCGCAGGATCATGCGCAAAAGCTGAACCGCAAAATGTACCGCGAAGCATTGCGTTCCATTTTGTCGGAGCTGGCGCGGCAGGATCGCCTGGTGGTGGTGGAGTCATTTGATGTGGAGGCGCCGAAAACCAAGGGGCTGACACTCAAGCTGGCGGAGTACGGTCTCGACAACGTACTGATCGTGACAGAGAACGTGAATGAAAACCTGTACCTGTCGGCGCGCAACCTGCACAAAGTCGATGTGCGCGATGCCACCGCCGCCGACCCGGTCAGCCTGATCGGTTTTGACAAGGTGCTGGTTACGGTGCCGGCGCTGAAAAAATTTGAGGAGATGCTGGGATGAACGATGAGCGCATCTTCAAGGTTCTGTTGGGCCCGGTGATTTCGGAAAAGGCCTCCAACGTTGCCGACACAGCGAATCAGGTGGTGTTTAAAATTTCCCAGGATGCGACCAAGCGGGAAGTTAAGCGCGCGGTGGAAAAATTGTTTGAAGTGCAGGTGACGGCGGTGCGTGTCGCCAACATTAAGGGCAAAACCAAGTTGACCCGCAATGGTTTGGGACGGCGTTCCGACTGCAAAAAAGCTTACGTGCGTCTGGCGCCAGGTCAAGATATTGACTTCGCGGCGGCGGAATAAGGGAGTGTTGTGATGGCTGTAGTAAAGAGAAAACCCACTTCCCCCGGCCGCCGTTTTGTCGTCAGTGTGGTCAGCGCTGACCTGCACAAGGGCGCGCCACACGCGCCATTGCTGGACAGCAACAAGAAATCCGGCGGGCGTAACAGCGCTGGCCGTATCACCACTCGGCATATCGGTGGTGGGCACCGCCAGCACTATCGCATTATCGATTTCAAGCGCAACAAAGACGGTATTCTCGGCAATGTTGAACGTCTGGAGTACGATCCAAACCGCACCGCAAATATTGCGCTGGTATGTTACGCCGACGGCGAGCGACGCTACATCATCGCGCCGAAAGGTTTGGTGGCCGGCAATGTCATTCAGTCTGGTCAGCACGCGCCCATCAAGACCGGCAATACTTTGCCGTTGCGCAATATTCCGGTTGGTAGCGTGGTGCATTGTGTCGAGATGAAGCCGGGCAAAGGCGCCCAGTTGGCACGCAGTGCCGGTACTTCGGTACAGCTGGTGGCGCGCGAAGGTCAATATGCAACATTGCGTCTGCGCAGCGGCGAAATGCGTAAGGTGCCGTCTGAATGTCGCGCCACTATCGGCGAAGTTTCCAATAGTGAGCACAACCTGCGTTCGTTAGGCAAGGCTGGCGCTACGCGCTGGCGGGGTGTGCGGCCGACGGTGCGCGGGGTTGCCATGAACCCGGTGGATCACCCGCACGGTGGTGGTGAAGGGCGAACTTCAGGCGGTCGTCACCCGGTTACCCCCTGGGGCGTGCCGACCAAGGGTTACAAAACGCGTAAGAACAAGCGTACTGATAACATGATTGTCCGTCGCCGCAACAAGTAACGACGACCAGTGAAGAGGAATTACTAGTGCCACGCTCCCTGAAAAAAGGCCCCTTTGTCGATCTGCATTTGATGAGCAAGGTCGAAGTGGCGGTGCAAAACAGCGATCGTAGACCCATCAAAACCTGGTCGCGCCGCTCCATGATATTGCCGCAAATGGTGGGCACCACTATTGCGATTCACAACGGTCGCCAGCATGTACCGATTTTAATCTCGGAAGAGATGGTGGGCCACAAACTGGGCGAATTTGCGCCGACACGGACCTATCGCGGTCACGTGGCGGACAAGAAAGCCAAACGTTAGGCGCGTACGAGGTAAATAACGGTGGAAGTAGCAGCGGTATTACGCAAAGCCAGATTGTCGCCACAAAAGGCGCGTCTGGTGGCGGACCAGGTACGGGGCAAGCCGGTGGAAGAGGCGCTCGATATTCTGGCATTCAGTAACAAAAAGGGTGCCGAAATTGTGAAAAAGGTGCTCGAGTCAGCAATTGCCAACGCCGAGCACAACGAAGGTGCCGATGTTGATGAGTTGAAGGTGTCGACAGTTTTTGTCGATGAAGGCGCGATATTGAAACGTATCAAGCCGCGAGCCAAAGGGCGCGCGGATCGAATTTTCAAGCGCACCTGCCACATTACTGTCAAAGTTGCCGACCAGTAAGGCAAGGGTTTAGGAGCCGCTACATGGGTCAGAAAGTACATCCAACAGGCATACGTCTGGGTATTACCAAAAAGCACACGTCTATCTGGTATGCCAATAGTAAAGATTATGCCGACAGGCTTAATTCGGATTTGCAGGTGCGCGCGCTGGTGCAACAAAAACTGGCGCATGCGTCGGTGAGCCGGGTGGATATTGAGCGGCCGTCTGCTTCCGCGAAAATCACTATTCACACGGCGCGCCCAGGAATCGTGATTGGCAAGAAAGGCGAGGACGTCGATAAATTACGCGCCGAGGTGTCCGCCAAAATGGGTGTGCCGGTGCACATCAATATCGAGGAAATTCGCAAGCCTGATCTGGACGCTACTCTGGTGGCACAAAGTATTGCGCAGCAGTTGGAGCGCCGGGTGATGTTTCGCCGCGCTATCAAGCGCGCCGTGCAAAATGCGATGCGCCAGGGTGCCAAAGGGGTAAAAATACAAATTGGTGGACGCCTGAACGGGGCTGAGATTGCGCGCACCGAATGGCAACGTGAAGGCCGGGTGCCCTTGCATACCTTGCGCGCGGATATCGACTACGCGACCGCGGAAGCGCTCACTACCTACGGCATCATCGGCGTCAAAGTATGGGTGTTTAAGGGTGAAATGCTGGGCGGCGAAGAAGCCGAGTCAACTTCCACCAAGAAATGATTTGAGGATAAGGGCTGAGCGACATGCTGCAACCAAAACGTACGAAATACCGCAAGCAACACAAAGGCCGTAACCGGGGCTTGGCCGTGCGTGGCAGCAAGGTGAGTTTTGGCGAGTTCGGTCTCAAGGCGGAAATTCGCGGGCGGCTAACCGCCCGTCAGATTGAAGCTGCGCGGCGGGCCATGACGCGCCACGTAAAACGTAGCGGAAAAATCTGGATTCGCGTGTTTCCCGATAAGCCGATCACCAAAAAGCCGCTGGAAGTGCGGATGGGTAAGGGTAAGGGAAATGTTGAGTACTGGGTTGCCCAGGTTCAACCCGGCACCATGCTTTACGAAATGGAAGGCGTTTCGGAGCAAATAGCGCGGGAGGCTTTCGCTCTCGCCGCGGCCAAGCTGCCTATTCAAACTATTTTTGTTAAACGGTCGGTGATGTGATGCGGGCGTCTGAATTGCGAGAAAAGTCTCCGGAAGAGCTGAATGAAGAATTGCGTGCGCAGCTCGAAAAACAGTTTCGGCTGCGTATGAAGCGGTCCACCGGACAGCTCAACGAGACTCACGAACTGCGTAACACGCGACGCACGATTGCGCGTATCAAGACCGCGCTAAATGCAAAGGCAGGAAGTTGATATGACCGAGAAAACAGCACGCACGCTGTCCGGGCGGGTGGTAAGTGACAAAATGGACAAAACCATTACCGTGTTGGTGGAGCGCCGCGTACGCCATGCGGTGTACGGCAAAATCATCAACCGGTCAACGAAAATCAAGGCCCATGATGGCGATAATCAATGTCGCATCGGGGACACAGTGAGCATCGCCGAAACCCGCCCGTTGTCGAAGACTAAATCGTGGACGCTGGTGGATATCGTCGAACGTGCCGCTGAAGTATGACAACGGGCGGCACTGACGGAATTTTCGGAGCGCAACGATGATACAAACACAGAGTTACCTTGATGTGGCGGATAACAGTGGCGCGCGTCGCGTCATGTGTATCAAAGTTCTCGGCGGTTCGCATCGCCGTTATGCACGGGTTGGCGACATCATCAAGGTGAGCGTCAAAGAGGCTATTCCCCGTGGCAAGGTAAAAAAAGGTCAGGTGATGAATGCGGTCGTCGTGCGCACAAAAAAAGGTGTGCGTCGCGCGGATGGCAGCTTGATCAAGTTTGATGATAACGCTGCGGTGTTGTTAAACGCGCAGATGGCGCCGATCGGTACGCGTATCTTCGGGCCGGTAACACGCGAGTTGCGCGGTGAGCGGTTTATGAAAATTATCTCTCTGGCACCTGAAGTTATCTAGGTCGGAGGAGGCGAAGAAGATGGCAATGAGCAAAATCAGACGCGATGACGAGGTGATCGTGATCGCCGGTCGGGATAAGGGCAAGCGCGGCAAGGTGCTGCGGGTGATGGCCGACAACAAACTGTTGGTAGCTGGCGTGCAGATGGTGAAAAAACACCAGAAGCCTAATCCGCAAATGGGTGTGCCCGGTGGGATTGTGGAAAAAGAAGCGCCGATACAGGTATCCAATGTGGCGCTATTTAATTCCGCCACGGGCAAGGGCGACCGAGTGGGATTCAAGGTGCTTGAAAGCGGTAAAAAAATACGTGTGTTCAAGTCCAGCGGCGAAGCTGTCGACGCCTAACAGGATGAACTGAAATGGCAAGGCTGAAAGAGTTATACAAAAGTGAAATCGCGCCCAGGCTGCAGCAGGAGCTCGGGTTGAAAAACGTGATGGAAATTCCGCGCATCACCAAGGTGACCCTGAATATGGGGGTTGGCGAGGCGCTGGCTGACAAGAAAGTGCTGGAAAACGCGGTTGCTGAGATGCAATTGATTGCCGGTCAAAAGCCGGTGGTTACCAAGGCACGCAAATCAATTGCAGCGTTCAAAGTGCGGGAGGGCTGGCCGATTGGTTGTAAGGTGACGTTGCGCGGTGAGCGCATGTACGATTTCCTGGAGCGCCTGGTGAGCATTGCGATTCCGCGTATTCGCGACTTCCGCGGTATCAGCGCCAAATCATTTGATGGGCGTGGAAACTTTGCAATGGGTGTCACCGAGCAGATTATTTTTCCAGAAATTGACTACGACAAAATCGACAAACTCCGTGGCCTGGATATCACAATCACCACGACTGCGCGTAACAACGACGAGGGTCGTGCATTGCTGCGTGCATTTAATTTCCCGTTGAAGGGTTGAGGTCGAACGATGGCAAAAACATCGATGGTAGAGCGCGAAAAAAGCCGTGCCAAAACAGTGGCGCGGTATGCGGCAAAGCGCGCCCAATTGAAAGCTATTATCAAAGACGTGAATGTCGGCGACGACGAGCGTTGGGAAGCGCAGGTGAAACTGCAGAAGTTGCCCCGCGATGCCAGCCCGGTACGTCAGCGCAACCGCTGTCGCGTTACCGGACGCTCCCGCGGCGTGTATCGCAAGTTCGGTCTGTGTCGAAATAAACTGCGTGAAGCCGCGATGCGTGGCGACGTGCCTGGCCTGGTCAAGGCCAGCTGGTAAGCGAGCCCAAGAGGAACAATTTGCCATGAGTATGCAAGATTCTGTCGCCGATATGCTGACCCGTATTCGCAACGCCCACGCGCGTAACCGCGAAGCGGTCACCATGCCGACATCCAAGTTAAAGGTGGCGCTGGCGCAGGTGCTCCAGGAGGAAGGTTATATCCTGGGGTTTAGCGTTAGCGAAGGCAGCAAACCGGAGTTGACGATCAAATTGAAGTATTTTGAAGGTCGACCGGTTATTGCGGAAATAAACCGTTATAGCCGGCCGGGCCTGCGCCGGTACGCGCATGCCGATAAATTACCTCAGGTGCGCGGTGGCCTGGGTATTGCGGTAGTGTCGACCAGCCAGGGTGTTATGACAGACCGCGCAGCGCGGGCGGCTGGCGTTGGTGGTGAGGTGCTCTGCACAGTTTTCTAACGGGACCGATCGAATGTCTAGAGTAGCAAAAAATCCGGTGGCGATACCCAAAGGCGTTGAGGTCCGGCTCAGCGACAGCGATATTTCCGTTAAGGGAAGCCTCGGACAGCTGTCCATGGACGTGCACTCCTGCGTCGAGATACAGCAGGGCGACAACGTTTTGACGTTTGCAGCCAAAGATGGCGCGCAGACCTCGCGGGCGCTGGCCGGGACGGTGCGCACCCTGGTGAACAATATGGTAGTGGGCGTTAGCCGGGGGTTTGAGAAAAAATTACTGCTGGTGGGAGTAGGTTATCGTGCCCAGGCGCAGGGTAAAAAATTGAACCTCACCCTTGGGTTTTCCCACCCGGTTGAGTATGCAATGCCCGATGGTGTGACGGTCGAGACGCCCAGCCAGACCGAAGTGGTGTTGCGCGCTGCCGATCGGCAATTGCTGGGTAAGGTGGCTTCCGAAATTCGCGGCTTCCGTCCGCCAGAGCCCTACAAGGGTAAAGGGGTTCGTTATGCAGACGAGTTTGTGCGGCGTAAAGAAGCCAAGAAAAAGTAACAGGTATACGATATGAATGAGAAGAAATTAGGTCGTTTACGCCGGGCCCGTCGCGCGCGAGCAAAGATCCAGGAGTCGGGCACGGTACGATTGTCTGTACATCGGACGCCGCAACATATTTATGCGCAAATACTCTCTGGCGGTGGCGACCGAGTACTGGTTAGCGCATCTACGCTGGACAGTGCGTTGCGTGGTGGCAAGACCGGCAATATCGACGCCGCGCGGTCAGTGGGCAAACTGATTGCCGAACGTGCAAAGCAAGCGGGTGTCACGCGCATCGCATTTGATCGCAGTGGCTTTAAGTATCACGGTCGCGTTAAGGCGTTGGCCGATGCGGCGCGCGAAGGCGGACTGGAATTTTAAAGGTTGAATCATGGCTAAGAACAACCCCCGAGAAGTGGACCCAAACGAAGGGTTAATGGAAAAACTGGTTCAGGTGAACCGGGTAGCAAAAACGGTAAAAGGTGGGCGCATTTTTGGCTTCACCGCTTTGACCGTGGTGGGCGACGGTAACGGCCGAGTTGGGTTTGGCCGGGGCAAGGCGCGCGAAGTCCCGCTAGCCATTCAAAAAGCCATGGAAGCGGCGCGGCGCAATATGATTCAGGTCGATCTGAAAGGTCATACCTTGCAGTATGCGATCAAGGCCAATCACGGCGCGTCAAAAATTTATATGCAGCCGGCATCTGAAGGTACCGGTGTTATTGCCGGAGGCGCGATGCGTGCGGTACTGGAGCTCGCCGGCGTGCAGAACGTATTGGCAAAATGCTACGGTTCGACCAATCCGGTCAACGTGGTGCGCGCTACGTTTAAAGGGCTGCAAACCATGCGGGCGCCGGACGAAATAGCCGCCAAGCGTGGCAAAACGGTTGAAGAAATCACTGGCTAGATTACCGCCAACAGAGGGTGTCGCTGGCGCAATTGGGAAGTTGGAACATGGCGAAAGCAAAGCAGATCAAGGTAACTCAGGTACGTAGCGCGCACGGTCGCCTGCCCGCTCACAAAGCGTGCGCGGCGGGTTTGGGGTTGCGCCGTATCGGGCACACCGTGGCTGTGGAAGACAGTCCAGCGGTACGCGGCATGATTAACAAAATTTATTACATGGTTAAGGTCGAGGGAGAGTAAGCATGCGCCTCAATACGTTAAGTCCAGCGCCAGGGCGCGTACGCGACGGGAAGCGCGTTGGCCGGGGTATCGGCAGCGGGTTGGGCAAAACTGCCGGCCGCGGCCATAAAGGGCAGAAAGCGCGGTCCGGTGGACGGGTGCGGCCTGGGTTCGAGGGCGGCCAAATGCCGCTGCAAAAACGCCTGCCGAAGTATGGTTTTACCTCGCGTATTGGCCGTGTAACCGGTGAGATTCGTCTCGCCGAGCTGAACAAGATTGAAGGCGACGTCGTGGATTTGGCGGCGTTGCGCGCCGCCGGCCTAATTACCGGCGCAATCACACGGGCCAAGATTTTTCTGTCCGGCGAGTTACACAAAGCAGTGACGGTCAAGGGTGTGGCAATCACCAAAGGCGCACGTGCGGCGCTTGAAGCGGCCGGTGGCAAGGTCGAAGACGAGAGCGCTAATGGCTAAAGCGCCCGGTATGGCCGTCGGCAATCAAAAAGGTCTGGGTGAGCTATGGGCTCGCCTGCGCTTTTTGTTGCTGGCGATTGTGATATACCGGATCGGTACGCATATTCCGGTGCCGGGGATTAATCCCGATCGCGTGGCCGACCTGTTTAACCAGAATCAGGGCACCATTCTCGGCATGTTTAATATGTTTTCGGGTGGTGCGCTGGAGCGTATGAGTATTCTGGCGTTGGGGATCATGCCGTATATTTCCGCGTCGATCATTATGCAATTATTGACGGCGGTGACTCCGTCCCTGGAACAGTTGAAGAAAGAGGGTGAAGCCGGGCGCCGCAAGATTAGTCAGTACACGCGTTATGGCACGGTATTGCTGGCAATTGTACAGGGCACCGGAATGGCCTATGGCCTGGCCGGACAGGGTCTTGCCTACTATACCGGTTTTACGTTTTTTCTTATCGCCATCACGTCGTTGGTCACCGGCGCGGTGTTTATGATGTGGTTGGGCGAACAGATTACCGAGCGCGGTATTGGCAATGGCATATCGATGCTGATTTTTGCCGGTATTGTCGCTGGATTGCCCAGCGCGTTGGGACAGGCATTTGAGTCGGCACGTCAGGGCGATCTGAACATTTTGGTGCTGTTTATCGTTGGCATTATCGCGATCAGTGTGGTGTATTTTGTGGTCTTTATCGAGCGTGGCCAACGGCGCATTACGGTGAATTACGCGCAACGTCAACAGCAGGGTCGTAAGTCTTTTGGTGCGCAGAGCAGCCATTTGCCGCTGAAAGTAAATATGGCTGGCGTAATCCCTGCGATTTTCGCCAGTAGTATTTTGCTGTTTCCGTCGACGCTCGCGGCAATGTTTGGCCAGGGCGCGGGAGCGCCGGACTGGTTGCAGGACGTGTCCCTGTTTCTCGGGCCAGGCCAACCGCTGCACGTGTTGTTGTTCGCCGGACTGATTATATTTTTCTGCTTCTTCTATACGGCTCTGACATTTAACACCAGGGAAGTGGCAGACAATCTCAAGCGCGGTGGTGCCTATTTGCCAGGTATTCGCCCCGGAGATCAAACCGCGAAGTATGTCGATGGTGTGGTGACGCGCCTGACTCTGGTGGGTGGTTTGTATATGGCTGGCGTGTGTTTGTTGCCCCAGTTTCTGAATGTGTACTTTAACGTACCGTTCTATCTGGGGGGGACGTCATTACTGATTGCCGTGGTGGTAACCATGGACTTTATGGCACAGGTGCAATCGCACATGATGTCCAATCAATATGACTCTCTGCTAAAGAAAGCCAATATGAAAGGGTACGGCGGCGGCCTGCGTTGATTGAATTGAGGTGAGAAGATGAAAGTAAGAGCGTCTGTAAAGAAAATCTGCCGCAACTGCAAAGTGGTGCGGCGTAAACGCGTGGTGCGGGTGATCTGCAAGGTGGAACCGCGCCACAAGCAGCGTCAGGGTTAGAGTATACAGTAGGTTATTGATTTTTATTGGTTTCGGAGCTATTCTGTTGCGCCTTTTTGCCAGCCTGACCGGTCGCGGATGGGAGCGGCAAGAGGCACCGGCGCATGGGGTCGAATCCGGAAGAGACACATGAACAGTACAGTTGGAGTAATGTAAATGGCCCGTATTGCCGGCGTCAACATACCAGACAACAAACATGCGGTGATCTCACTCACCTATGTTTACGGCGTGGGACGTGCCACCGCCAGAAAAATTTGTAGCGATGTGGGCATTTCGCCTTCAGTGATGATGAGCGAGCTGACGGCTGAGCAACTCGACGACGTGCGCAACGCGGTGGCCAAATTTAGCGTTGAAGGGGATTTGCGCCGGGAAGTTAACATGAACATCAAGCGCTTGATGGATCTCGGATGTTACCGCGGGATCCGCCATCGCCGTGGTTTGCCGTTGCGTGGGCAGCGCACCAAAACCAACGCGCGCACGCGCAAGGGACCGCGCAAACCGATCAAGCGCTAGCCCATATTTAGCGCGTTGTATGAAGCATCAAACAACCGCTGGTTAGTTATCCAGAATTCGAGAACGAAAGAGCGAACCCAGGAAAGTATCTGTTATGGCGAAAACACCGGCGAAGACTACGCGTAAAAAAGTCAAACGCACTGTAATTGACGGCATTGCTCATATTCACGCGTCCTTCAATAACACGATTATTACCATCACCGACCGTCAGGGTAACGCACTTAGCTGGGCTACCTCCGGTGGCTCGGGTTTTCGCGGTTCCAGGAAAAGTACGCCGTTCGCGGCCCAGGTGGCGGCAGAACGCGCAGCGGTTGCGGCCCAGGAATTTGGTTTGCAAAATCTCGATGTCGAGGTCAAAGGCCCAGGTCCGGGGCGGGAGTCCGCGGTGCGCGCCCTTAACAACACCGGGTTGAAAATTACCAATATCACCGACGTGACGCCGATTCCACACAACGGCTGTCGTCCCCCTAAAAAACGTCGCGTGTAAAGAGGATCCATACCGATGGCAAGATATCTTGGCCCAACTTGCAAACTGTCCCGCCGGGAAGGGACCGACCTGTTTCTGAAAAGCGGAATCCGTCCCCTCGAGTCCAAGTGCCGGGCGGAAAGTATTCCCGGACAACACGGCCAGCGGCGTACGCGCCTGTCGGATTACGGCGTACAGTTGCGGGAAAAACAAAAGGTTCGCCGCCTTTACGGCATCCTGGAAACGCAGTTCCGTAACTATTACAAAGCCGCCGCGAGTCAACGTGGGGCTACCGGTGAAAATCTGCTGCGCTTGCTGGAACAGCGCCTGGACAATGTGGTGTACCGTATGGGGTTTGGTTCCACCCGCGCCGAGGCGCGGCAACTGGTGTCCCACAACTGCGTTCTGGTGAATGGTAAAAAAGCCAATGTTCCCTCGTTCCAGGTCAACGCGGGCGATGTGGTTAGTATTCGTGAAAAATCCAAAAACCAGCTGCGCATTCAATCGGCGCTGCAACTTGCTGCTCAGCGCGGTGAGGTTGACTGGGTCGAGGTTGATGCTGGAAAAATGCAGGGTACTTATAAGCGCCTGCCGGATCGGGCCGATTTACCCGCCGAGATCAACGAAAACCTTATTGTCGAACTTTACTCAAAGTAAGGATCAACTAAGGATCAAGTAAGGCTTAAAGTGACCCTAACAGGTATGTCTATGCAAAATTTAACCAACGAATTGCTTACGCCACGCACCATCGACGTTACGGAGTACAGTCCGAATCACGCCAAGGTGGTGCTCGAACCGCTGGAGCGGGGGTTTGGCCACACGCTGGGTAACGCGTTGCGCCGCATACTGTTGTCGTCCATGCCGGGCTGTGCGATCGTCGAGGCGGAAATCGAAGGGGTGTTGCACGAGTACAGTGCCCTTGAAGGCGTGCGCGAAGATGTCATTGAAATTTTATTGAATCTCAAAAATGTGGCGCTGGTCATGCACGGCAAGGACGACGTGTTGTTGACCCTGAGCAAATCCGGCACCGGGCCGGTTACCGCGGGTGATATTCAGACCGACGCCAGCGTCGAAATCAAGAATCCCGATCACATTATTGCCCACGTGTCCGGTAAAACGGGACTGACGATGCGCTTGCGCGCGCAGCGCGGCAGAGGTTATCAGCCCGCCGATAGCGTGCAGGGGGATGAAGAAGAGACGCGTGCCATTGGCCGTTTACACCTCGATGCGTCCTTTAGCCCGGTACGTCGGGTATCCTACGTGGTGGAAAGTGCGCGGGTCGAGCAACGCACCAACCTGGATAAGCTGGTGCTGGATCTGGAAACCAATGGCACTATCGATCCGGAAGAAGCCATTCGTCGCGCCGCCACCATTCTGCAACAGCAACTGGCCGTGTTTGTCGACCTCGAGAGCGAGAAAAAAGCTGCGCCGGTTGAGAAGGAAGATCAGATTGATCCCATTCTGCTGCGCCCGGTCGATGATCTGGAGTTGACCGTACGCTCGGCCAATTGCCTCAAGGCGGAAAGTATTTATTACATCGGCGATTTGATTCAGCGCACAGAAGTGGAACTACTGAAAACCCCGAACCTGGGCAAGAAGTCCCTTACTGAAATCAAAGACGTGCTGGCGTCGCGCGGCCTGTCCCTGGGTATGCGCCTGGAAAATTGGCCGCCAGCCAGCCTGAGAAAAGAAAGCGAAAGCATTTAGGAAACGCGCCCATCTGGGGTAGCACCGGTGCTCGGATAGTAACCGTCTGCAGGAATTGAATGTTATGCGTCATCGTAAAAGTGGCCGTCAGTTAAATCGCAACAGCTCGCATCGTCGCGCTCTGTTTCGCAACATGGCAGCATCCCTGGTGGAACACGAAGTGATTAAAACCACGCTCCCTAAAGCCAAGGAATTGCGCCGCGTGGCGGAGCCTTTGATCACCCTGTCCAAGGTGGACAGTGTCGCCAACCGTCGCTTGGCGTTTGATCGGCTGCGCGATAAAGCCGCAGTCGGCAAGCTGTTTAATGACCTTGGTCCGCGCTACGAAGCGCGGCCGGGTGGCTACCTGCGGATCCTCAAATGTGGCTACCGTACCGGTGATAGTGCACCAATGGCGTATGTGGAATTGGTGGACCGCCAAACCACGACCGACGTCGAGGAAATCGAAGAAACCACGGCGGAATAGTTCCGCTGGAAAAAAACCGGGGCTTGCCCCGGTTTTTTTTGCCCATGGATTCCCCCCATGGCGCTATCTCCCTATGCTAGACCCTGTTGGCCAGATGCCCGCCATCGCGACCGCCCTGTGCGACATTCCCTCTCCATATCCTTGCACCCATTGAAGCTCCTGGTCACTTCCGGTAAAGCCTCGGCTTTGTTACGCTGCTACCACCTGCCCCCCGGGCCTGTCCCAGAACTGCCCCTGATCAATCCAGGCGCTCGCCTGCCGGTTCGCACCGAGGGGTTGCGGGTATCAGGTTCCGACAGCGACGGAGATTCGATTGTGACCGACTTTGGGAAAAAGAAAATTAGCGTAAACGGCCGTCAGATGGCCTACATAGAGCAGGGCCGGGGCGATCCCATTGTGTTGCTGCACGGCAACCCCACATCGTCCTACCTGTGGCGCAATGTCGTTCCCCATCTCGCGGGGCTAGGTCGTTGTATCGTGCCCGACCTGATCGGCATGGGCGATTCCGACAAACTGGAGCCGAGCGGCCCGGACCGCTACACCTTCGCGGAGCACAGCACGTATCTGGATGGTTTTTTCTCGGCGCTGGCGATTGAGCGCAACGTGGTGCTGGTGCTTCACGACTGGGGTTCGGCGTTGGGCTTTCATTGGGCCTGTCGCTTTCCCGCGGCCGTGCAGGGCATCGCCTACATGGAGGCGATTGTCTGTCCGTTGAACTGGGAACAATGGCCCGAGGCGGCGACGGGTATTTTTCAGGGCATGCGCTCCGCAGCAGGCGAGGAGATCGTGCTGGAGAAAAACAGATTTATCGAAAACATATTACCTTCGTCTATCTTGCGTAAGTTAAGCGCGGAGGAAATGGATGAATATCGACGGCCCTACCTGGGGGCCGGCGAGGACCGTCGCCCCATGCTTACCTGGCCGCGCCAGATTCCTCTTGGCGGGGAACCTGCAGAGGTGGTGAAAATCGTTGCCAACTATGGTCAATGGTTAGCGTCTGCGCCCATACCCAAGTTATTCATCAACGGGGATCCGGGCATGATCCTCACCGGAGGGCCCCGCGAATATTGCCGCAGTTGGCCGAATCAAAAAGAAGTTACCGTGCCGGGGTTACATTTTTTGCAGGAGGATTCGCCCCACGAAATTGGCGCTGCCGTTGCGGAATTTATTCGGGCACTGCGCTAAGCCAATTATGGGTGCTCTGCGCTACACGGAATTTCGACGTACAGTTCCCTGTCCAGGCGCATTAAGCGCAGTTGGTGGCCCCACACACAGCCCGTGTCCAGTGGAAAAATATTCGCGCCCACGTTGCGACCGGCCAGCGCAGCCCAGTGCCCAAAGATAATTTTTTCATGCAGTGTGCGTCGCCGGGCATGCGCATACCAGGGCGCAAACCCCGCTGGTGGCTGCTCCGGTGGCTGTTTACTGCGTAATTCCAGCCGCCCGTTGGCGTCGCAAAAACGCATACGCGTAAAATAATTAGTGATTGTTCGCCAGCGCTCGGGTGCGGGCAGTTGTGCGGACCAGATATCTGGTTCGTTGCCATACATCGTCGCGAAAAATTGCTCCGACTGTGGCGAGCGCAATACCGCTTCGACCTCCGCAGCCCGTTGTTGTGCTTCCAGTAAAGTCCACTGGGGAGGAATACCAGCATGTACCAGCGTATAGCCCGCGGCATGAATCAAGAGCGGCTGCGCCTGTAGCCAGTCCAGTAGCTCCGCGCAATCTGGAGCGCGCAGGATGGCTTCGAGGGTATCCCCGGGTTTGGCGCCGCATCCCCGTCGCGCCACGGCGAGCAAATGCAGGTCGTGATTACCCAGCACCATGCGAAAGCTGGCGCCCAGACTTTTCACATAACGCAGGGTTTGCAGGGATGCCGGACCGCGATTAACGAGATCGCCCACCGACCACAGCTGATCTCGAGGTGGATCAAATTTCACCTGATGTAACAGCCGTTGCAACGGGTCGTAACAGCCCTGAACATCGCCCACGACGTAGATGGTCACGGGGTACGCCTGCTAGTGAAGTACACCCGGAGCCGCCAGCAGAAAAGGCGGGATCGGTGCATCGAATATTTCCCCGTCGTTGTCGAGCATTTGATAACTGCCCTCCATGGTGCCGACTTCGGTATCCAGTACCACACCGCTGGTGTAGCGATAGGCGTCACCGGGTAGGATGGTGGGCTGTTGCCCGACGACGCCGATACCCTGCACTTCCTGGCGCGCTTCGTTAGCGTCGGTAATAATCCAGTGTCGGCTGATCAGCTGTACCGGATTGGAGCCGTGGTTGGCAATGGTGATGTGATAGGCAAACGCA
>JAYODD010000031.1:0-15560 GCA_038106145.1 Gammaproteobacteria bacterium
TTATTGCGTGAGGGCGTAGACATTACCGGGCCGCGGCGTCGACAGGGTGTCGCGGTCGGTGTGTCGGATGTGATACAGGGGTTTTGATTCCAGGCCAGTAGTTCAATTGGTAGAGCACCGGTCTCCAAAACCGGGGGTTGGGGGTTCGAGTCCCTCCTGGCCTGCCAGGATACGGCGCGGCCAACAGGTCGACAGGTGAGATAGTAGTATGAACGCAGCGGCGGAAGAGAAGTCCTATCGTTTCGATACGCCGAAGTGGCTGCTCGTCACCCTGGTGGTGGGCGGCGGTATCTACGGCAATTATTACTACGGCGCCGAACCCGTTTTGTACCGGGCAATCGGACTGATTGTGCTGGCGGCCGTCGCGGTGGCGATCGCCATGCAAACCGCGAAGGGCGCGGCGGTGTGGAATCTGGCCAAGGGCGCGAGAGTTGAAGTGGGTCGGGTGGTGTGGCCGACGCGCAATGAACGCAACCAGACCACTCTCGTGGTGGTCGGCTTTATTTTTGTCATGGCGCTGATACTGTGGGGTCTCGATGCCCTGTTTGGCTGGATCGCAGCCGGAATTATCGGTTAGGAGAGGGCGATGTCGAAGCGTTGGTATGTAGTACACGCCTATTCCGGTTACGAGAAGAAGGTGGCGGCTGCGCTTCAGGAGCGGGTCACCCGCATGAATATGCAGGATCAGTTTGGCGATATTCTGGTGCCCACCGAAGAAGTGATCGAGATGCGCAGCGGCCAGAAACGCAAAAGCGAGCGCAAATTTTTCCCCGGCTATGTCTTGGTGCAGATGGAATTGACGGACGAATCCTGGCATCTGGTCAAGGAAACGCCGCGGGTGCTGGGCTTTATCGGTGGCAAGGCCGACAAGCCGGCACCGATTACCGATCGCGAAGCGGAGTCGATTCTGCAACGGGTGCACGATTCCGAGGACAAGCCCAAGCCGAAAACCATGTTTGAACCGGGCGAAATGGTGCGCGTCACCGATGGCCCGTTCAACGATTTCAACGGTGCGGTTGAGGAAGTGAATTACGACAAGAACAGGCTGCGTGTGGCCGTCATGATTTTCGGTCGCTCGACGCCGGTTGAGCTGGATTTTAATCAGGTCGAGAAGGCCTGATCACTAAGGTGCGTCGATGTAGATCGACGCGGGGAGCCAGCGACGGAGAGCGCGCGTCAGGCGCGTGGATCCCGAGGCGCTAACACCCATTTGGAGGCAAGTAATGGCAAAGAAAGTACAGGCGTATATCAAGTTACAGGTGGCGGCCGGGAAGGCCAATCCAAGTCCCCCGGTGGGACCGGCCCTCGGTCAGCACGGGGTTAACATCATGGAGTTCTGCAAGGCGTTTAACGCGCAGACCCAGCACCTCGAGCCGGGCTTGCCCACGCCGGTGGTGATCACCGTGTACAGCGACCGCAGCTTCACCTTTATTATGAAGACACCGCCGGCGGCGGTGCTGCTGCTCAAGGCGGCGGGTGTGGCCAAGGGTAGCGGGCGACCCAATACCGAGAAAGTTGGCAAGGTGACGCGCGCGCAGCTGGAAGAGGTCGCCAATCTAAAAATGCCCGATCTGACGGCGTCGGATCTGGATGCCGCGGTGCGTACCATTGCCGGTAGTGCACGCAGTGCCGGCCTCGAAGTGGAGGGCGTGTAACATGGCCAGAATGTCCAAGCGTCAGCGCGCCATTCAGGAAAAAGTTGTGCCGGGCAAGCTGTACAGCATTACCGAGGCGGTGGAGTTGCTCAAATCAGTTGCCACCAGCAAATTTAACGAAACTGTCGATGTGGCCGTTAATTTAGGCATTGATCCGCGCAAATCCGATCAGGCGGTGCGCGGTGCAACCACGTTGCCTCACGGTACGGGCAAAACCGTCCGCGTCGCCGTATTCGCCCAGGGGGCCAGTGCAGAAGACGCCAAAGCGGCGGGCGCCGATCTGGTGGGCATGGACGACCTCGCCGCCGAAATCAAGGCCGGCAAGATGGATTTCGATGTGGTGATTGCGAGCCCGGACGCCATGCGCGTCGTCGGTCAGCTCGGCCAGGTGCTCGGCCCGCGCGGTCTGATGCCCAACCCCAAGACTGGCACCGTAACTCCCGATGTCGTGAGCGCGGTTAAAAACGCCAAGGCGGGTCAGATACGTTTTCGGGCGGACAAAAACGGTATTATCCACGGTGGTGTCGGTAGCATTACCTTCGACGCCGCTGCCATCGCTGCAAATCTGGAAGCGCTAATTGCGGATCTCAAAAAAATTAAACCCGCATCGGCCAAGGGCGTCTATCTGCAGAAGATCACCCTGTCCACCACGATGGGTCCCGGTTTAAGCATAGATCAATCGTCTCTGGAGAGCTAAAGACGAACACAACAGACTTTAGGGTTAGCGCCGTGATGTTGGTATCGCGGCGCCGACCGTTAAAGACCGCCGGTTCCCCGCAGGGGGTTTAATGGAGGTTTGTTGGGGCTCTGCACATTCGAGCCGCGACGCCACCGCCAGCGTAAACGGCGTGACCCGATTCAGTGTTGGTTAGCTGGATTTGTTCACCGCAACAACGCCCCGGTTTGCAGGTTGAGCAGGGGCAGGCGCTGGGTTAACTACCCAGCAAATCCAGGAGATATTTTTGTGGCATTAAATCTCGAAGACAAGAAAGCGATTGTCGCAGACGTTAACGAGACTGCCCTCAATGCATTGTCACTGGTTATTGCCGATGCCCGTGGCGTCAACGTTACCGCTATTACCGAGCTGCGCAAGCAAGCCCGGGAAAATAACGTCGACCTGCGCATCGTCAAGAACACCCTGGCAAAGCGCGCGTTTGTCGGCACGGAGTTTGAGTGTGTCACGGCCGCGCTGGTCGGACCCTCCCTGTTTGGTTTTTCCATGGGAGACCCGGGTGCCGCGGCGAGGCTGTTCAAGGAGTTCGCGAAAACTAACGAACACTTTTCAGTCAAGGCGCTATCCGTCAGTGGCCAAATGCTTAGCGAGGAGCAACTCGATGTGCTCGCCAATTTACCCACCCTGCATCAGGCGTTGGGTCAACTGGCTAGCGTCATGATTGCTCCGGTTACCAAGTTGACGCGCACGCTTAACGAAGTGCCGACCAAGGTAACTCGCGCGGTGGCAGCCGTTCGCGATCAGAAACAGCAGGACGCCGCATAAGCGGTTTTCGGCTAAAACGTAATTCATTTGTAACAGGAGATAGAGTCATGGCTCTTTCCAAAGAAGATATTTTAAATGCTATTGCTGAAATGAGTGTGATGGACGTGGTCGAGTTGGTGGCTGCGATGGAAGAAAAATTTGGTGTGTCCGCCACTGCCGCCGTGGCTGTTGCCGCAGCACCCGCTGCCGCCGCTGCTGCTGTTGAAGAGCAAACCGAGTTTAACATCGTGCTGGCCTCGGTTGGCGACAAGAAAGTGAACGTCATCAAGGCGGTGCGGGCGATCACGGGCCTCGGTCTGAAAGAAGCGAAGGATATGGTTGACGGCGCGCCTGCCACTGTTAAAGAAGGCGCTTCCAAAGCAGAAGCAGAGGACGCCAAGAAGCAATTGGAAGAAGCTGGCGCAACGGTCGAACTGAAGTAAGGTTGCCAACGACTGGATGCGCATTGTCTGAGGTGATCAGGCGCTGGGCTGGCGGGGAATCCTCGCCAGCCTTTTCCTGCTTGTGGGTCAAATCGCAGGCAGTCGTGGTCTCCTGTCGGGGGTGGCCGCGGGTGGTGATCCGACAAGGTAAATGTTCTGGGGAAGAATACTGATGGCTTACTCGTACACTGAGAAAAAACGAATTCGCAAAGATTTTGGCAAGCTGCCGCAGGTAATGGATCAACCCTACCTGCTCGCAATTCAGCTCGACTCCTATCGAAAATTTACGCAAGCCGGGGTAGCCGCAGAGGAGCGTGGCAATACAGGATTGCACGCGGCGTTCAATTCGGTCTTTCCGATTGAGAGTTTTTCCGGTAACGCGCGTCTCGAGTACGTCGATTACCAGCTCGGCAAGCCGGTGTTCGATGTGGAAGAGTGCAAGCTGCGCGGGGCAACGTTTGCGGTACCCCTGCGCGTGCGGGTACGCCTGGTCCTGATGGACAAGGAAACGGGTAATAAGGCCATCAAGGATATCAAGGAGCAGGAAGTGTACATGGGGGAAATTCCCCTGATGACCGATCACGGTACCTTTGTTGTCAATGGCACGGAGCGGGTGATCGTGTCCCAGTTGCATCGCTCCCCCGGCGTGTTTTTTGACCACGACAAGGGCAAAACCCACTCCTCCGGGAAGCTGCTGTATTCGGCGCGGATTATTCCCTACCGTGGTTCGTGGCTCGATTTCGAGTTTGATGCGAAGGATCTGGTGTTTGTACGCATAGATCGGCGCCGCAAATTGCCGGCCAGTATTTTGCTGCGCGCGCTGGGCTACAGTTCTGCCGAAATGCTGGAGATGTTTTTTGACACCAGCACCTTCAATATTGGCAAAAAGGGCGAGTACACGCTGGATCTGGAACCGGCGCGTCTGCGCGGCGAGATGGCTGGCTTCGATATCAAGGGCAAGGGTGGCAAGGTTATTGTCGAAGAAGGGCGACGGGTTACCGCGCGGCATATCCGCCAACTGGAGTCCGACAAGATTACCAAACTCGAAGTGCCCGCGGATTATCTGTGTGGCCTGGCGCTGGCGAAGGATATTCCCGACCCGGAAACGGGCGAATTGTTGTTCGAATGCAACACGGTGATAACCCCCGAAGTGCTCGAGCAACTGGGCGCGGCAGGGTTGAAAAAAATCGAGACGATTTATACCAACGACCTCGATTGTGGACCCTTCATGGCGGACACGCTGCGCATTGATGCCGCGCGTACAGAACTGGACGCGCTGGTGGAAATTTACCGCATGATGCGCCCCGGCGAGCCACCCACCAAGGATTCGGCGGAAAACCTGTTTAACAATCTGTTTTTTAATGCCGACCGCTACGACCTGTCCGCGGTCGGCCGCATGAAATTCAACCGCCGTCTCGGGCGCAGCGAGATCGAAGGCCCCGGCACGCTGGAAAAAGAAGATATCGTGGCCGTACTGAAAACCCTGATTGCAATTCGCAATGGTCAGGGCCAGGTGGACGATATCGACCATTTGGGTAACCGGCGCGTGCGCTCGGTCGGCGAAATGGCGGAAAACCAGTTCCGCATTGGTTTGGTGCGCGTGGAGCGCGCGGTCAAGGATCGTCTGTCCGTGGCCGAAACCGAGGGCCTGATGCCCCAGGATATGGTCAATGCGAAGCCGGTTGCCGCCGCCATGAAGGAATTTTTCGGCTCCAGCCAGCTGTCCCAGTTTATGGATCAGAACAATCCCCTGTCGGAGGTGACCCACAAGCGACGGGTATCCGCGTTAGGGCCGGGTGGTTTAACCCGCGAGCGCGCGGGATTCGAAGTGCGCGATGTGCATCCCACCCACTATGGCCGGGTGTGTCCAATTGAAACCCCGGAAGGTCCGAATATCGGCCTGATTAATTCCCTTGCCAATTACGCGCGCACCAACGAGTACGGATTTCTGGAGACGCCGTATCGGCGCGTGGTGGACGGTAAAGTAACCAAAGATATCGAGTTTTTGTCCGCCATCAATGAATCGGAGTACGTGATCGCCCAGGCTTCTGCGGAAATCAATGACAAGGGCGAGTTGATCGAAGATCTGGTTACCGTTCGTCACGGCGGTGAATTTACTGTCAAACAACCCGCTGAAGTTCAGTATATGGATGTGTCGCCGCGGCAGGTGGTATCGGTGGCGGCGGCCATGATTCCATTCCTGGAGCACGATGATGCCAACCGGGCGCTGATGGGCTCCAACATGCAGCGCCAGGCGGTGCCCACCCTGCGCACCGACAAACCGTTGGTTGGTACCGGAATGGAGCGCATTGTCGCCGGGGATTCCGGTGTGTGCGTGGTGGCCAAACGCGGTGGCGTGATTGAAAGCGCCGACGCCGCACGGATCGTGGTGCGCGTTAACGATGGTGAGGTAGAAACTGGCGATGCCGGTGTCGATATTTACAACCTGATCAAGTACACGCGCTCCAATCAGAACACCTGTATCAACCAGCGCGCCATCGTCAAGCAGGGCGACGTTGTCGATCGCGGCGATATTCTGGCGGATGGCCCGTCGGTGGATCTCGGTGAGCTGGCCCTCGGCCAGAACATGCGTATCGCGTTTATGCCCTGGAATGGCTACAACTTTGAAGACTCCATTCTGATTTCTGAGCGGGTGGTGGAGGAAGATCGCTTTACCACCATCCACATTCAGGAGCTGACCTGCGTCGCGCGCGACACCAAGCTCGGCTCGGAAGAGATCACTTCCGATATTCCCAATGTGGGCGAGTCGGCGCTGGCCCGTCTCGACGAATCGGGCATTGTTTACATCGGTGCTGAAGTTGACGCCGGGGACATTCTGGTGGGTAAGGTAACCCCCAAGGGTGAAACCCAGTTGACCCCGGAAGAAAAATTATTGCGCGCCATTTTTGGTGAAAAAGCCAGTGATGTGAAAGACACGTCCCTGCGCGTCCCGAGCAGCACCCGGGGCACGGTAATTGACGTGCAGGTATTCACCCGCGAGGGGCTGGAAAAAGATGAACGCTCCAAGCAAATCGAAAAAACTGCGCTGAATCAGTTCCGCAAGGACCTGAACGACGAATTCCGGATCATGGAAAATGCCACTTTCGAACGCCTGCGCGCGGCGCTGGTGGGGCACAAGGTGGTCAAAGCGCCCGGCTTGAAAAAAGGCGAAGCGCTGACGGATGAGGTGTCCGCGGAATTTGACCACGAGAAGTGGGCCAAGGTGCGCATGGAAGACGACGCCCTGAACGATCTGCTGGCGAGAGCCGAAGAACAGTTGGCCGAGCGTCGCAAATTGCTGGATGAGCGTTTCGAAGACAAGAAAAGAAAACTGCAAAGCGGCGATGACCTGGCGCCCGGGGTGTTGAAGATCGTCAAGGTCTACCTGGCGGTTAAGCGGCGCATTCAGCCAGGCGACAAGATGGCGGGTCGCCACGGTAACAAAGGCGTTATTTCGGTAATCATGCCGGTCGAGGATATGCCCTACGACGAACACGGCGAGCCGGTTGATATCGTTCTGAACCCGCTTGGGGTGCCGTCGCGTATGAACGTGGGCCAGATTCTGGAAACTCACCTCGGACTGGCCGCCAAGGGTCTGGGCAGGAAGATCGACCAGATGATTCGCGAGCAGCGCAAAGTGGCGGAAGTGCGCAAATTTTTACAGGAAATCTACGATTCTGGTGAAAGCGTCAATGCCGCGAACCTGAAGCAGTTAAAAGACCCCGAGGTGCTCGAACTCGCTGAGAATCTGCGCGCCGGCGTGCCCATGGCAACCCCGGTGTTCGATGGCGCCACCGAGTCCGAGATCAAGGCGTTGTTGAAGCTGGCCGATCTGCCGGACACCGGACAGATGACATTGTACGACGGGCGCACCGGTGATGCGTTTGGTCGACCGATTACGGTGGGCTACATGTACATGCTCAAGCTTAACCACCTGGTGGATGACAAGATGCATGCCCGTTCAACCGGCTCCTACAGCCTGGTAACCCAGCAACCGCTGGGTGGTAAGGCGCAGTTTGGCGGCCAGCGGTTCGGGGAGATGGAAGTGTGGGCACTGGAAGCGTACGGCGCGGCCTATACCCTGCAGGAAATGCTGACGGTCAAGTCCGACGATGTTAATGGTCGTACCAAGATGTATAAAAACATCGTCGATGGCGATCACCAGATGGATCCGGGGATGCCCGAATCATTCAACGTACTGGTTAAAGAGATTCGTTCGTTGGGCATTAACATCGAGCTGGAATACGAATAGCGGTTGTAGTATTTGCGCGTTAGCGGTCGGGGCGTCTGCCCTGGCAGAGGCAAGTATCCATCGGAGGAAGGGCCTTGAAAGATTTATTAAATTTGCTGAAGTCTCAGGATCAACGTAGCGATTTCGAAGGAATTCGCATTGGTTTGGCGTCGCCGGACATGATTCGCTCCTGGTCGTTTGGTGAAGTAAAAAAACCCGAGACCATCAACTATCGCACGTTCAAACCGGAACGGGATGGCCTGTTCTGTGCCAAGTTGTTCGGGCCGGTCAAAGATTTCGAATGCCTGTGCGGTAAATACAAACGTATGAAACACCGCGGCATCGTGTGCGAGAAATGCGGCGTGGAAGTGACGCTGGCCAAAGTGCGCCGCGAGCGCATGGGCCACATTGAGCTCGCCAGTCCGGTGGCGCATATCTGGTTTCTGAAGTCCCTGCCCTCCCGTATCGGTTTGATGCTCGATATGACGTTGCGGGAAATCGAACGGGTACTGTATTTCGAGTCGTTCGTGGTTGTCGATCCGGGCATGACGACACTGGAGCGCGGTCAGCTGTTGACTGACGAGCAGTATTTCGAAGCGATGGAAGAGCATGGCGACGAGTTCGTCGCGATGATGGGCGCCGAAGCGATTCAGGCGCTGATGCGGGATATTACCCTGGTGGACGAAATCGCCCGCCTGCGGGATGAACTGCCGCAGACCCGCTCGGAAACCAAAATCAAAAAGTTGTCGAAGCGGCTTAAACTGTTGGAGGCGTTCCATGCTTCCGGGAACAAACCGGAATGGATGATTCTGGAAGCGTTGCCGATTTTGCCGCCGGATCTGCGTCCGCTGGTACCCCTGGATGGCGGACGCTTCGCGACGTCTGATCTGAACGATCTGTATCGCCGCGTGATCAACCGCAACAATCGGTTGAAACGATTGCTGGAACTGAATGCGCCGGACATTATCGTGCGCAACGAAAAGCGCATGCTGCAGGAAGCGGTGGATGCGCTGCTCGACAATGGCCGCCGCGGGCGCGCGATCACCGGTTCCAACAAACGCCCGCTGAAATCTCTGGCGGATATGATCAAGGGCAAGCAGGGCCGTTTCCGCCAGAACCTGTTGGGCAAGCGTGTCGATTACTCCGGTCGCTCGGTCATCGTGGTCGGTCCTACCCTGCGTCTGCATCAGTGTGGTCTGCCCAAGCGCATGGCGCTGGAGCTGTTTAAACCGTTTATTTTCTCCAAACTCGAAACCCGGGGTCTGGCAACCACGATCAAGGCTGCCAAGAAAATGGTCGAGCGCGAAGAAGGGGTGGTCTGGGATATTCTCGAAGAGGTGATTCGCGAACACCCGGTGCTGCTCAACCGCGCGCCGACCCTGCACCGCCTGGGGATTCAGGCGTTCGAGCCGACGCTGATTGAAGGTAAAGCGATCCAGTTGCACCCATTGGTGTGCGCCGCCTACAACGCGGACTTTGACGGCGACCAGATGGCGGTACACGTGCCGTTGACTCTGGAAGCACAGCTCGAATCCCGTGCATTGATGATGTCGACCAACAATATTCTGTCGCCCGCCAGCGGCGAGCCGATTATCGTGCCGTCCCAGGACGTGGTGCTGGGGTTGTACTACATGACCCGCGAACGGATAAACGCCAGGGGCGAGGGCATGGTGTTCGCCGACCTGAAAGAGGTGTCGCGGGCTTATTACGGCAACACTGTGGATCTGCAGGCGCGGATCAAAGTGCGTATCGAACAGGTCGCCATTGACGACGATGGCGAGTCGCACACCCGTAGCGGTCTGGAAGAGACCACCGTGGGGCGCGCCCTGTTGTGGGAAATCGTTCCCGCAGGGTTGAGCTTCGATCTGGTTAACCAGGCAATGACCAAAAAAGCGATTTCGCGGATTATCAATAGCTGTTATCGCACGGTCGGCCTCAAGGCCACCGTGATTTTTGCCGATCGGCTGATGTACACCGGGTTTGACTTCTCCACCCGCTCCGGGGTTTCCATTGGCGTCAACGATTTCGTTATTCCCGACGAGAAGGCCGCGCTGATCAAACGCGCGGAAGCGGAAGTGCTGGAAATTGAATCCCAGTTCTCGTCCGGTCTGGTCACCCAGGGTGAAAAATACAACAAGGTGATCGATATCTGGTCGCGGGCCAACGACCAGGTGGCCAAGTCGATGATGGACGTGATTTCCAAGGAAACCGTGAAAAACCGCGACGGCAAGGACGAAGATCAGCCGTCTTTTAACTCGGTCTTCATTATGGCCGACTCCGGGGCGCGGGGTTCGCCGGCCCAGATTCGTCAGCTGGCGGGCATGCGTGGCCTGATGGCGCGTCCGGATGGCTCCATTATCGAAACGCCGATCACCGCGAACTTCCGCGAGGGGCTGAACGTTCTGCAGTACTTTATTTCTACCCACGGCGCGCGCAAAGGTCTGGCGGACACGGCGTTGAAGACCGCCAACTCCGGATATCTGACCCGGCGCCTGGTTGACGTGGCGCAGGATCTGGTGGTCACCGAGGTCGATTGCGGCACCGAGGATGGTCTGCTGATGACGCCGGTGATTGAGGGCGGAGATATTATTGAATCCCTTGGCGATCGTATTTTGGGCCGTGTCGCAGCGCTTGATGTGTGTCGTGTCGGCAGTAAGGAAGTGGTGGTGCCCGCCGGCGTTATGATCGACGAGAAGTTGGTGCAATTAATTGAAGCCAACAGCATCGACGAGGTGCGGGTGCGCTCGCCGATTACCTGTGCGACCCGTTACGGTATTTGCGCCAACTGCTATGGTCGCGATCTAGCGCGGGGGCATCTGATTAACGCCGGTGAAGCGGTCGGTGTGATTGCCGCGCAGTCCATCGGTGAGCCGGGCACTCAGTTGACCATGCGCACCTTCCATATCGGTGGCGCCGCATCGCGAGCGTCTGCGGTGGATAATATTCAGGTTAAAAACGCGGGCACCGTACGCCTGGTAAACGCCAAGATGGCGGAACGCAAAAGCGGCGAGTTGGTGGCGATCTCCCGCTCCAGCGAGCTGGCGATAGCCGATGAAAACGGCCGTGAAAAAGAGCGCTACAAGCTGCCCTACGGCGCCGTGGTTAAGGTGCGCGACGGTGCCAACGTCACCGCCGGGCAGATCGTAGCGGCCTGGGACCCCCACACTCACCCCATCGTCAGCGAAGTGCAGGGTCGGGTGCGCTTTTCGGGCATGGAAGAAGGGCTGAGTATTCGCGGCCAGACGGACGAGATGACGGGCTTGACCAGTACCGCCGTTATCGATCCCAACGAGCGACCCGCGGCGGGCAAGGAAATGAAGCCGATGGTGACCCTGCTCGATGCCAAAGGTAAGGAGCTGTGTTTCCCGAACTCCACGGTACCCGCCCACTACATGCTGCCGGCCAATGCGATTATCACCATCAACGATGGCGATCAGGTCGGTGTTGGCGATGTCATCGCGCGCATACCCCAGGAGGGCTCCAAAACCCGCGATATCACCGGCGGTTTGCCGCGGGTGGCGGACCTGTTCGAAGCGCGCAAACCCAAGGATCCGTCGATTCTCGCCGAAGTGACCGGAACGGTTACGTTCGGCAAGGAAACCAAAGGCAAGCGTCGTCTGGTGATTACCCCGAACGACGGCAGCGAGCCGCACGAGACGTTGATTCCCAAGTGGCGCGAGATGGGCGTTTATGAAGGGGAGCACGTTGAAAAAGGCGAAATCGTATCGGAAGGCTCCCCCAGCCCCCACGATATTCTACGCCTCAAAGGCGTGGACGCATTGGCCAAGTATATCGGCAATGAAATCCAGGAGGTCTACCGCCTGCAGGGTGTGAAAATCAACGACAAACATATCGAGGTCATTGTGCGCCAGATGCTGCGCAAAGTGGAAATCACCGACAGCGGTGATTCCAGTTATGTGCAGGGCGAGCAGGTCGAGTACAACCGGATTCTGGAGTGCAACGAAGAGTTGTTGCGCGAGGACAAGATTGCCGCCAAGTTTGAGCGTGTGTTGCTGGGTATCACCAAGGCTTCGCTGGCAACGGAAAGCTTTATTTCCGCGGCTTCGTTCCAGGAAACCACGCGGGTGCTTACTGAGGCGGCGGTTACCGGCAAACTCGATCCCCTGCGCGGCCTGAAGGAAAATGTGGTGGTCGGACGTTTGATTCCGGCGGGTACCGGGTTGACCTATCACAACACCCGTCGCATGGCGCGCGAAGCCGCGATGGCCGACGTTGCCGGGGTCAGCGCCAGCGATGTCGAAGCGGCGTTGTCCGAGGCGTTAAGCGCGGAGGATACCGAGGACTGAACGCGATAATTATCGGGGCGGTAAACGCCCCGGTAGCGCTTGACTCGGTGGGGTCGGCTCTTTAGAATGCCGCCTCCCCGAGGTCAGGAACACACATTTGTCGGGCGGTAACGCGCGGAAAGCGCAGCGCCGACGGCAAGGGATTACGCCTTTGCAACAAACAGGTGAAGGCGACAAAAAGCGTATTCGGAGTAATATTGCATGGCAACGATCAACCAATTGGTGCGCCAGCCGCGTAAGCGCAGAGTGGCAAAAAGCGATGTGCCCGCGTTACAGAGCTGTCCGCAACGCCGCGGCGTGTGTACCCGCGTGTACACCACCACGCCGAAAAAACCCAACTCGGCGCTGCGCAAGGTGTGTCGCGTACGTCTCACCAGTGGGTTCGAGGTATCTTCCTATATCGGTGGTGAAGGCCACAATCTCCAGGAACATAGCGTGGTGCTGATTCGCGGAGGTCGGGTCAAGGATTTGCCTGGGGTGCGTTACCACACGGTGCGCGGAAGTCTCGACACCTCGGGTGTGGACGGGCGCAAACAGCGGCGTTCCAAGTACGGCGCCAAGCGGCCGAAGGGCTAACCGGCGCTTTATACATAGTCGGTAGTTAAACCGAGTAAGGCCGGGCAGCGCAATACAGCCAGTCCCGGGTTAACCTGAAGAGAGTAGAGATATGCCAAGAAGACGCGTTGTCGCCAAACGTGAAATCCTGCCGGATCCAAAATTCGGCAATGTTACCCTCGCCAAATTCATGAACCACGTGATGGTCAGCGGCAAGAAATCTGTCGCCGAGCGCATCGTGTACGGTGCGCTGAGTACCGTCGAGAGTCGGCTGAAAAAAGATCCGGTGACGGCGTTTGAAGAAGCGCTGGAAAATATTGCGCCGATGGTCGAGGTGAAATCCCGTCGCGTTGGCGGTGCCACCTATCAGGTTCCCGTGGAGGTGCGTCCTTCGCGCCGTACCGCGCTGGCCATGCGCTGGCTGGTGGACTATGCGCGTGGACGCAGCGAAAAATCCATGGCCCAACGCCTGGCTGGGGAAATCGCCGACGCTGCGCAGGGCAAAGGCGGCGCCGTCAAAAAACGTGAAGACGTGCACCGTATGGCCGAAGCCAACAAGGCATTTTCGCACTACCGTTTCTGATCTGGCGTGTAGGATTTCGATTTACTGGCAGGTCGCGGCGTAGCTTGGCGTCGCCTGCCGCAATTTTAGCGCCGTCAATTTTGACGCTTCGTTTTTGGGGAAAGTATCGTGGCACGCAAGACACCTATTCGCCGCTATCGCAACATCGGTATTGTTGCTCATGTTGACGCTGGTAAGACGACCACCACCGAGCGTGTGTTGTTCTATACCGGGTTGTCGCACAAAATCGGTGAGGTGCACGATGGCGCCGCTACCATGGACTGGATGGAACAGGAGCAGGAGCGTGGCATCACCATTACCTCTGCCGCCACTACCTGTTTCTGGAAAGGCATGGAGGCGCAGTTCGACGAACACCGGATCAACATTATCGACACCCCCGGCCACGTGGATTTCACCATTGAGGTAGAGCGCTCGCTGCGCGTGCTGGACGGCGCGGTGGTGGTGCTGTGTGGCTCCTCCGGCGTACAGCCGCAAACTGAGACGGTATGGCGTCAGGCCAACAAGTACGAAGTGCCGCGCATGGTGTTTGTCAACAAAATGGACCGCGCCGGCGCCGATTTCAAAAAGGTGATCAAGCAGTTAAAAACGCGGCTGGGCGCCAACCCGGTGGCGTTGCAGATGACCATCGGATCGGAAGATGAGTTCAAGGGTGTTGTCGACCTGATTAAAATGAAGGCCATTCGCTGGAATGAGGCGGATCAGGGTATGACCTTTGATTACGAAGAAATTCCGGCAGACATACTTGCCGAATGCGAAGAGCTGCGCGAGAGTCTGGTGGAAGCGGCTGCCGAAGCAAACGAAACCCTCATGGACAAATACCTCGAGGGCGAAGTGCTGAGCGAACAGGAAATCAAGGCCGGTATTCGGGCGCGTACGCTGGCCAACGAAATCGTGCCGGTGCTGGGCGGGTCGGCTTTCAAGAACAAGGGTGTGCAGGCGGTGCTTGATGCCGTGATCGAATACCTGCCCTCGCCCACAGAAGTAAAGGCGATAGAAGGCGTGCTTGAAGATGGGGAGACCGTCGAAGAGCGTGTTGCCGACGACGATGCGCCGTTTGCCGCTCTGGCGTTTAAAATTGCTACCGATCCGTTTGTCGGTACTCTGACCTTTTTGCGCGTGTATTCCGGCGTGATGACCCAGGGCGACGGCGTTTACAATTCGGTCAAGGGCAAGAAAGAGCGGGTGGGGCGTATGGTGCAGATGCACGCCAACCAGCGCGAAGAAATCAAGGAAATTCGCGCGGGCGATATTGCCGCCGCAATTGGGTTGAAGGATGTGACCACCGGGGACACGCTGTGTGCCATGGACAACGTTATTATCCTTGAGCGAATGGAGTTCCCGGAGCCGGTGATTTCGGTGGCGGTTGAACCAAAATCCAAGGCAGACCAGGAAAAAATGGGTATAGCGTTGGGCAAGCTGGCGCAGGAAGATCCATCTTTCCGCGTGCGCACCGATGAAGAGAGTGGTCAGACCATTATCTCAGGTATGGGGGAGCTCCACCTCGACATTCTGGTCGACCGCATGCGTCGGGAATTCAGCGTCGAGGCCAACATCGGTAAACCCCAGGTGGCCTACCGCGAGGCCATTCGCAACACCTGTGAAATCGAAGGCAAATTTGTCCGCCAGTCAGGTGGTCGCGGTCAATATGGTCATGTGTGGGTGAGATTTTCGCCGCGGGATGACGGCGGCGAAGGGCTGGAGTTTGTCAACGAAATCGTGGGCGGCGTAGTGCCCAAAGAATATATTCCGGCCGTCGAAAAAGGTATCGCGGAGCAGATGAAAAACGGTGTGTTGGCCGGATATCCGCTGCTGGGTCTGAAAGCGACGGTGTACGACGGTTCCTATCACGATGTCGATTCCAGTGAGATGGCGTTCAAAATCGCCGGTTCGTTGGCCACCAAGCAGTTGTCTGTGCACGGCGGCGCGGTGTTGCTGGAGCCGACCATGGCTGTCGAGGTAGTCACGCCCGAAGAAAATATGGGCGACGTGGTGGGCGATTTGAACCGTCGCCGTGGTCTGATCCTGGGCATGGACGATAGCAGTAGCGGTAAGGTAGTGACTGCGGAGGTTCCGCTCGGAGAGATGTTTGGCTATGCGACGGATCTGCGTTCGGCAACGCAAGGTCGGGCCACTTTTACCATGGAATTCAAAAAATATTCCGAAGCGCCGCGAAATATTGCGGACGAAATTATCGGTAAAAACAAGTAGCGCGCCAGTAGCGCAACTCAGACTTACACACGGGAGGATAGTGACGTGGCAAAAGAGAAATTTGAGCGTAAGAAGCCGCATTTAAACGTTGGCACGATAGG
>JAYODD010000005.1:0-1857 GCA_038106145.1 Gammaproteobacteria bacterium
CCGCCGTCACGCGTGGAGCCCACCGACCCGCTATCGTGTTCCCCCCGCACGTGGGGATGAACCGGTTGGCGTCCAACACATTGCTCTCCGTGTACTGTGTTCCCCACGCACGTGGGGATGAACCGCCATAGTTAAAGAGGCGGCCCTGCGTGAAGCAGTGTTCCCCACAACCGTGGATAGCCTTCCTGCCAACCTGTACAACCTGCATTCCAGACAAGATGAGGGCATTCCCGGTCTGGATTACTCGATTTTTCAACGGTTTTTTGGCGACACACCTTAAACGCGTGGGTTATGAGATTGACCGCGTACAGCGAAGCAAGGAATCGTGTATCGCGCTGGCCAAGAACAGACTGAAGGCAGTGATCAAGAGGTATCGTTAGTCATAGCAAATCAACGATGTGCACAAAGGCAGGATCGAGAACTGCACGCTCGATCGTCTCGTGAACATACTTGCGGCGGTAGGTTGCAAGGTAAATCTGCAGATTTCAACCGCAGCCTGATTTACCATCAGGCGATCAAAAAAATCGCGCGTTAAAAATTTGTTGTACTATTATTTGCCCTTGCTGCCCTGCCACAACCATTTGGAATACATTCATGAGTTATCCATTGCAGATTCCTGAACGGGATGAGTTGCTCGCCAGCGCCCGGTCTATCCGCGCAATTATTGAGGGGGATGCGGAACAAAGCGAGGCGGATAGAACATTGGCGCTAAGTTCGGTGGAAGCCCTGTACCAGGCCGGGCTGCTGACGATGTGCGTGCCGCGCTCGCTGGGTGGGCTGGAAGCCGACCCCATGACCCAGATCGAGGTGTACGAGGCGATCAGCGAAGCCAATGGCGCGGCGGGCTGGTGTTGTTTTATCGGCGCTACCGCCGTGGGTCTGCTTGGCAGTATGACCAGCGATGTGGCGGTGGCCGAAGTGTTTAAGGATGGGCGTATTCCCCGGGGTGCTGGCACCATCGTCCCCTCCGGGCAGGCGGAACAGGTCGCCGGTGGTTATCGCGTCACCGGGCGCTGGGCATTCGGCAGTGGTATTCATCATGCCGACTGGGTGGCGACGGCAACGGTGGTTGCCAAAAATGGTGGGCCGGTCATGTTGGCGGACGGCTCGCCGAAGACATGCATGATTGCGGTGCCCACCAGGGATATCGTTATCGAGGATAACTGGCATTCTAACGGCCTGTGCGGCACGGGCAGTTCGCACTATCGTATTGAAGATATTTTTGTGTCCGATGATTTTGTGTTGCGGAATAAGCCACCACAGCGCGGTGGCGCATTGTACCGCCTGCCAATGTACGGCTATGTGGCGGCCTGTCACGCCGGGTTTGCACTGGGGGTGGCGAAGCGCGCTCTGGCGGAAATTGTCGCCCTGGCCAGTACCAAAAAGCGCAGAATTAGTGGCGTCACCTTAGGGGATCGGGGCGCATTCCACAAAGAACTGGGTATTGTCACCTGCAAACTGGCGGGTGCGCGGGCGTACTCTCTGGATATTCTGAATCGGGTGTGGGAGGCGACCTGCAACGAGGAACCCGTTTCGCTGATCCAGTGGGGCGAGTGCCGCGCCGCCATGGCCTACGTGACCGAGGTTGCGGCGGAGGTGGCGACTTTTGCCTACCGCTACGGTACGGGAGTGGCACTGTACAAACCCCACCCTCTGCAACGGTGCTTGCGGGATATCTACACGGGGATCCAGCATGGCATCGTGAGTGAAGAAAATTACGAAGCCCTGGGCCGCGCGTTACTTGGCAAGGGACAGTGGGACCCGATGATTGGCGGGGCACCTGAAAAATGATGCTGTCAGATTTCTAGTCGTGTTTTGAAGTGCACGACGCGGCTTCCCGCGCCAACAATATAAAAG
>JAYODD010000005.1:1867-117233 GCA_038106145.1 Gammaproteobacteria bacterium
CACAACTCGCGACAGTATTTTTCGAGCAGTGCCTTAGGCGCGGTTTGTGTTGGCACGCTTCTATAACGGAAGGACGCGCTCTATTATTTCAGAGCACTAATGCCCGCTTCGGCAATCTGTGCGTCCTGTTGCGAGGACGCGCCACTCACCCCAACCGCGCCGGCCATCTGCTCGCCGACCATGATTGGCACGCCACCTTCAACTAATACCGTGTTGGGCAGGGTGGCGATTGCCGGCCTTGTAGTGGTCATATCGTCGAGCACTTTGGTCGGTCGTTTGAATGCCGCTGCGGTGCGTGCCTTGCCGATGGCTACGTCGACGCTGCCGGTGGGTGTGCCGTCAGCACGTTGCAGATAAATCAGATGGCCACCATCGTCCACCACCGCGATCACCACGTTCAGTTTGAGTTGTTTGGCCTCCGCTTCCCCGGCGGCGGCGATGGTTTTGGCTCCATTCAGGTCGACAACTTTTTTATCCGCCAGTTGTGCGGCGGCGGGTAGCGTGAAAAGACCCAATACGATAAACATGGACAAGAACGTAAATTTATTTGTGGAAAACATAATTTTTCCCTGATTAGCGGCGTCTAGTTTTGGTAACACGTTATGCGCAAATCTAGTTGCAATAACAACAATAATCCAGCCAGGCGTGTGACCGGTGGCTTGGTTGGGACTTACTCTGTCGTTTCGACCAGTATCAACGCAACGTCTGCGCCTTCATCCCGCATCGGAACCAGTGCCTGATAAGCCGCGCTGTTATACCAGGCGCGGGCGGTGTCGGCGTCGCGGAATTTGATCAGCAAAAAGCGTTCAAAATCGGCGTCGCCGCACAACACTTCCAGCACCGGTGCGCGCAATACGTACTCGCCCCCGTGCTCGGCGATGGTCGCGCCAGCCGCCTTGCCGTAGGTCGCGAGCTTGTCCGCATCTTTAGTGGTGGCCTGGGCAATCACGTAGGCTGTCATATTTGGATTCCTGAAATAGTGATAATAGAAAGTGTGGGTTATTTAGCGGTGTTGAAAAAACGGTTTTCGGGGCGCGGAATTCCCAGGTTCTCCCGCAGGGTTTTGCCTTCATAAGCGGTGCGATACAGGCCCCGCCGCTGTAGCTCTGGCACGACCTTGTCCACAAAATCATCCATCCCGGCGGGCAGAAAGGGGAACATGATGTTGAAGCCATCGCAGGCGTCGGTCAGCAGCCACTCTTCCATTTCGTCGGCAATGGTGGCTGGAGTGCCGATCATTTCCAGCACGCCAAAACTGCCGCCGATCATCTGCGCCAGCTGGCGCACCGTCATGCCCTGGTTTCTGGAGAGGTCGAGCAATTTTTGTCGCGCGGATTTGCTGGCGTTGGTTTCGGGAATGTCCGGCAGCACTTTATCGAGATCAAATTGCGACGCGTCGCACCCCAGTTGCACCGACAGGGATGCCATGCCGCTGACGGGGTCCACCAGGCTATCCAGTTTGCTTTTTTTGGCTTGCGCCTCGGCCACCGTGTCGCCGGTAATTACAAAGCACCCCGGTAGTATCTTCATATGCTCTGGCGACCGACCCCGAGCCCGCATGCGGTTTTTTACATCGGCATAATATTGTTGCGCCGCGGATAGCTGGCTCATGGCGCCGAACACCACCTCGGCGGTTTCCGCCGCCAGTTGCCGACCCGCTTCGGACGCGCCGGCCTGCACGATCACCGGCCAGCCCTGTACCGGTCTGGCCACGTTGAGGGGGCCCTTTACCGAGAAAAACTCGCCCTTGTGGTTGAGGGTGTTCAGTTTGTCCGGGTCGAAATAAATACCGCGTTCCTGATCGCGAATAAAGGCGTCGTCCGCCCAGCTGTCCCACAGACCCGTCACCACATCGTAAAACTCCCGCCCCCGGCGATAGCGGGTGTCGTGTTCCATATGGACTTCAACGTTAAAGTTGGGGGCTTCGGAAGGGTTGGCCGACGTCACCAGGTTCCATCCGGCGCGACCGTTGCTGATATGGTCCAGGGACGAAAACTTGCGGGCCACGTGATAGGGTTCGTTGTAGGTGGTGGACGCGGTCGCAATTAACCCCAGATGTTTGGTCACCACGGCGAGGGCGGGCAACAGAGTCATCGGGTCAAACGAAGTCACCGTGGCGCTGCGTTGCAGTGCTGCCATGGGTATATTCAGCAGCGCCAGATGATCCGCCATAAACATGGCATCAAACAGGCCACGCTCCAGAGTCTGTGCAAAACGCACCTGATGGGCAAAATTAAAATTGGCGTCCGCAAACTGACCCGGATACTGCCAGCTCGCGGTGTGAATGCTGGCGGGGCGCATAAAGGCGCCGAAATGTAGTTTTTTATCTTCTGGCATGGCAGGTCTCTGGTGGCGACTTTTAATTCTTCCCCGAATTTAGTTACCAGCTAACTTTTATCTGGCATCGTACGCGCACCCTCGGGAACATATCATCTTCAAAGTTGGTCCAGGAGGATACATGGGGGCGGTCACCTAGTGTAGCGATCCCGGGGCATCACTTCATATTTGCGGTCGGAGTCTAAGCTAACGAAAAAAATACCGTTTTCAGTTAGCGTTTTACTCTCGCCTCGATGATTCGCAAATGCTAGGCTTTCGGCAATCCCACCAGCATCTTGCCCAGAAAATCCAGCTTGCCCAGCGGCACGCCTTTGATGCGCAACATATCGTAGATAGTGGTGGCGTGAAAATACAGATTGGGCAGGGAAAACGACAGGATAAAATTTTCGGTGGTGAAGGGCAGTTCAAAACTCCCCGCCCGAAAATGCATGGCTTTACCCTGCACGGCGGCAATGTCGTCAGCTGTTATGGTGCCGAGTTCGGTGAGTGCCTCGCTGAGCAGCGCCAGGAGTCCGCGATAATCCAGTTCGGGAATCTCGGGGGGTGGGCCAAACTCGCCAGCCATCATGCCCCGCACCGCGCCGAGCGAGTGGTGGCGCACGGAATTGACCTGAAACGGGAACGCCGCCATGTCGGGCGCCAGGCGCATCTCGACTACGTCAATCAGATCAAGCCCCTGCTCGTCAAAGTGCTTGGCGCCTTTTTCCATCACGGCGATAGTTGTGGTTAGTACGCGTCCATAGGTGCCTATGGACAGGTCATATAAGGTTGTCATTGTTTTTCTCCAAAAGTGATTTATTGATATAAAAAACTGGGTGAATGAAAAATATTAATCCTTCAGCTCGACCAGCCCGCCCGCCGGTTGGCCTCTTTGGCAAGCTTCAGTTCGGCGGGGTCGGCGTATTTTGCATCCCACTCCGCGAGGTGTTTTCGCATCATTTTATGCCACAGCGGTGGCAGGAAGCTGAGCAGGAAATACCCGAATGCGCTGCCCGGCCGAATCACATCCCGGTAGGGAGTCAGTTGCCAATACGGTACGGTGGGATCGGTATGGTGTTGCGAATGGGTGACGATTTCAAAGGTCAGTATGCGCGATAGCGGGCGAATATGGTTGAGGGCGTGGCGATTTTCAATGGGGGTGCCCGGCACGCGAATCAGGCCGTAGTGCTGGACGTAACTGAAGATACAGACAATGGCCTGGCCCAGCGTGGAGATGGCGATTACGGTGAGACCGGCCCGCCATCCGGCGGTGAGCACAAATACTGTAACCAGCGCGACAAAGCCCAGCCACGCCCACAGCAGGGGGTTCGAGATACTCCAATGGCTTTTGCCTTTGTTGGCGTAGCGCTTTTTTTCCAGTTGCCAGGGGGCGGTGTGAAAAAAAATCAGCAGCTTTGGAATAAACGCATACACGGATTCGCCGCGATAAGGGGTGTCCACATCATTTACGCTGGACGTTTCGATGTGGTGGCCGATGCGGTGTTCCTTGTCCACATCCCCCGCCATCAGCGTGACCGCGAACAGATTGCCCACGAAGCGCGACACTTTGTCGTGGCGATGAAACATCTCGTGGGCTACCGGCAGGCCAATCGCGGCGGTGATGGTGCTGACCGACAAGAAGGTGCCCAACCATTGCCACCAGTTGTAGTCGGTGGTGAGGAAATACCACAGGGCGTACCACATGAATACCCAGGGAATCAGCTGCAAATAAAGCATGAACAGGCCGGCAAACGTGCCCATATTGCGCACGCGGAAATCGTCCTGCATAAAGTATTCGGCGCTGGCGACCAACGGAAATAACGCCAGCCCCGCCCAGGTGGCGATGCCGCCGCTGATAACGCCGAAGCCGGTGATCAGCATAAAGCTGGCGGGTAGCAAGTAGCGTAGCGCGTCCATTTGGGGTTGCCTTATTCTCGGTTAGTGGCCCATCGGGTCAAACTAACGTGTTGTTTATTTGGCGACAGTCCACCGTTCGTTAGTTGCTGGTGAAGTTCGCCCCGCCATCCACATTCAGAATTTGTCCGGTGACAAAGTCGCTCAGTTCCGACGCCAGATAAATGGCGGTGCCCACCAGGGTGGGGGGCGTCTGCGCTTCGCCGAGGCAGGTCATGGCAACGATGGTTGGCGCCAGGGTGTTGTTGCCGCTGTCCGCGAGCAGATCCTTGGATGCCTGGGACAAAGTAAAGCCGGGGGCCAGGCTGTTGACGCGAATGCCATCCGGACCCAGTTCCCGGGCGAGGGCGCGGGTCATGGCGGCCACCGCGCCTTTGGATGTGACGTAATCGAGCAGGTAGGGAGCGCCCATGGCAACGCTGGTGGAGGCAATATTGATAATTTTTCCGTAGCCCTGTTTTTTCATATAGGGGTAGGCGGCCTTGATGCAGTTCCACACGCCCTTGACGTTAATGCTCATCATCTGGTCCCAGTCCTTCTCATCGATTTCCGCGAAGGGCTTCATGGTCGCGCCTTTGCTAACCGCGCTTTTGCCGAACATGGCGGCGTTGTTGATGAGGATGTCCAGTTTGCCGAATTTGTCCACGGTCTGCTTGGCCATGGATCGGGTGCTGGCGGAGTCGGTGACATCCAGGTGCACCGCAAGGGCACAGCCCGGGTGGGTTTTGTCGAGCATGGCCGCGGTTTCGGCACAATCGAGAATATCCGCAACCACCACCCTGGCCCCCTGGCCCGCAAGACCCAGCGCATATTCCCGCCCGATGCCCCGCGCGGCGCCGGTGACAATGGCCACTTTGTCTTTCAGTAAATCCGACATGCTTACTCTCCTTTTAGGTTCATTCTAAGTGGCGTGACGCCCTTGGCGTAAAACATCAGATAACTGTGGCTTATCTGACCAATTGTTCCATAAGTCGGAAGGAAATCGTCCCACAGGTGGAGGAATGCGGCAAGGGGGAAGCACAGCATGTGCGCGCCCCATGTTTTTTGTCGGGTCACCAGTGCTGTGCTCGAACGCAGGCAGTTTAGAAATCTTTTTGTCAGCCGTCGCACATTCGCCGCGGAGGGTGTGGGATACCATTGGCATGTCGCCCTCCGCGTGGGCGCGCGGATGGAAGCTTTATACTGTTTGTAGCGTAGCAGATCGACCAATTAAGTGAGGTTTAAATGGGGAATAAAAAACGGGTCGAATCACCGGCTCCCTATCGCCAGGCGATGCTCGCAAGGGAAGGGGCAAACATTATCGGCCATCGCACCAATGTCGCCCCGTTGGTAATTAGACCCGCTGCCAGGAAATCTATACCGCGCACCCCTTTAAAGCAACTCCCCACCGTGCAATTTTTCTCCTTTTGGCATGGCTAACCCTGGCACTATCCCAGCAATGACGTTAAACACGTGTGAGGTAACAACTAACCGCGCTATTGGTCCAATCCTGGAAGAATTGCTGAAACAAGACGGCGTGCCTTAATATGCTGAGTTATCGCCAGCGGGCGAAACCACCACTGTCCGAGACGGGCGAACAAACAATCTTGGGGAAACCCGCGGGGTGATTCGGTGACAGATTGACGTGAAGGGTTCCGACCCGCTGACGCGGGCCGGGGCAGAGTGGCGGGTTATTCGGCAACGACGCGATATTCTTCCATTTTGGCGTCTTTGAGATCGTGGCGAAACTTGGTGGCGGTCCAGGGCCAGGAGCCGGGCACGCCGTTTTTGTCCAGATACCAGCTGGAACAACCAGTCAGCCACACGGTGTCTTTCATGTTGGCTTTCATGTCGTCGTTAAATTTCTGGGTGGCGTCTTCCCGGGGCGCGATGGCTTTGAATTTTCCGGCGCGCCATTGTTCGATCACATGCAGGATATATTCCGACTGGGTCTCGGCAATGGAGGCGAGTGAAAAGTTGCCCACCGGGCTGTGGGGACCCATGATCATGAAGAAGTTGGGAAAGCCGGGCATGGCAACGGTGCGGTAGCCCACCGGGCCGTCTTTCCAGGCTTCGTCGAGAGTCAGGCCATTTTCGCCGCTCATTTTCATGGGCAGCATGTATTCGTTGGCGTGAAAGCCGGTGGCGAGAGCAATAATGTCCACTTCGTGGAGCTTACCCTCGTTGTCGACGATGCCTTGCGGTTCAATATGGTCGATGCCACAGGTAACCAGCTCCACATTTTCTCTCTGCATGGCCGGATAGAAGTTGGAAGACATCACCAGGCGTTTACACATGGGGGTGTAGTCAGGGGTCAGTTTTTTGCGCAACTCGGGATCTTTTACGGAGTTCAGATTCATACGGCATACCTTGCCGACGATTTTGCGCGACCAGCCGTCCTTGATAATGCCGCGTCCCATCATTTGTTCCATCATAAAACGATAGGTGCGGTACAACATTTTGGACAGTCCCGGCACGTGGGTGGCGAGTTTCTGTTCGATTTTGCTGTAGGGGCGGTTGGGCACCGGGATTACCCATTGCGGCGTGCGCTGGAAAGTCACGAGTTTTGACGCTACTTCGGAAATGGGATCTATCATTTGTACGCCGGTGGAACCGTTGCCGATCACGGCCACGCGCTTGCCCTTTAAATCCAGGCTGTGATCCCAGCGCGCGGAGTGTACGGTGGTGCCCGCGAAGCTATCCATACCTGGAATGTCCGGGTACTTGGGGCGCACCAGAATGCCGCAGGCGGAAATTAGAAAGTCCGCAATGGCGGTTTCCCCGTCCGAGGTTTCGACCCGCCACTGGCCGTCGGTGTAGGTGGCGTTGGTGACCTCCTTATTAAATTTGATGCGGGAAAACACGTCGTACTTTTTCGCCATGTCTTCGAAATAGTTGCGAATTTCCGGACCGCCGCAGAAGCGGTGGCTCCAGCTACCACTCGGCTCGAAACTGTACTGGTAATAGTGAGAAGGCACGTCGCAGCGCAGGCCGGGGTAGTCGTTGTAATTCCAGGTGCCGCCAATGCGATGGCCTTTCTCGAACAGAGTCAGATTGGAAAATCCGGCCTTCATCAGGCGCATGCCCATCACCACGCCGGACAGTCCGGTTCCGATCACAATTACGGTGGGGTTTCTGGCTTCCCCGGACGTGCCGGGACTGTTTGATTCAATTGTTGCGGTGCTGTCGATGCCCATGAAAAACCTCTTTGCTACTCATTGGTAATATGAATTTACTAATGGTAACTGTTCGCCCTTTTAAAGGGAACATGTTTGGCGTCAGGCGCTAACCCCTATGTCAGGCGCTAACCCCTATGTTGTTATGTCCCACATGCGAGCGGGCGGCAGGTTGCGGGACTGGGGGTCGACGGGAAAGTGACGAAAAAATTGATGGCCCGCTGCTGAGGGCGCAATGAATATAAAATCGTTAAAAAACATACGACTAAATTCATTTCCGCAGAATAAAGGGATTTCCGTGTAACGCCCCCGGCCCGCTTATAACAAAAAAGTTGCGACCCTTCCCGTTTCCACCGCATCCTATTCATATGAGCAGTGCATTTGCGATCACTATTGATCTGGGGTTAATACGCCAGGCGCAGTCGGGGGACAAGGGGGCTTTCAAGGCGATCTACGAGGCCTTTGAAAAACCGGCGTACACCCTGGCCTATCGCATCTGCCAAGGTCATGACGCGGCGCGGGATGTGGTGCAGGACAGTATGTTGATGATCTTTCGACGCATCGGGCAGTTTCGTTTCGAGGCGCCATTCTGGAGCTGGGTGCGCAAGGTGGTGGCGAATGCCGCGCTAACGCATCTGCGACGCAATGGAGAAGGTCAGTGGGCAGAGGTGCTGATTGACGATGTTACTGAAGATCGCAGCGACGGTATGGGTGTACAGCGGGATATTGAGACGCTGTTTGCACGACTTGCTCCCGAGCGCAGAGCGGTTCTGTGGTTATACGCGGTGGAAGGTTATTCACACCGGGAAATTGGCGAAATGATGGATTACACACCAAGTTACTCCAAATCGCAGTTAATGCGTGCGCGTCGCCAGCTGCGGCGCTGGTGGGCTCCGGAAGAAGCGATGCCAGATAATCTGGCAAGAGAGGCAGACGATGACAATGACTGACCAGGAACTTGACGACATGCTGGCCCAATTACCGCAATTGGCGCCCCGCGAAAGCCTGTGGGAGAGCATTGAACAGCAATTGTCGGCGGCGCAAGACAGCGACACAACCGCGTCGTCGTGGCGCCGCCCTGTCCGCTGGGGTATGGCAGCGTTATTGGTGGTGGGGGTAGCGTTGTTTGTGATGCGCGTTGCGCCACCTGCCGAGGATGTGGCATCTCGCCAGACACTTGCGACGACAATAGCGGAGGATGCTGCGGGCGCCACAGATACGGGCAGCGCGACGATGCGCTCTACGAGTCAGCCGCAGGGACGTTATGCGCGTCATCTGTACAGCGGCGATGAAGCTGTTCGCGATGCGCTACTGGAGGACGAGTTGCAACGGGTTGAGCAGGCCATGTTGTATGCCGCGCCCACCGAGCAGCGCACTCTCTGGCAGTATCGGGTGCGTCTGATCGAGCAACTGGTGCGCATACGCTACGAGACTGGCGTAACGCTCTACGAGTTCTGAGGGTGTGAACATGGGACGGTTTGAAAACAGGTTTTTCCCGGTGTTGCTGTGGGTGCTCACCGCACTGGCGGCACCACCGGGATATGCGGTTGACGAGGGGGAATCCGCAAGGGATGCGGAGCTCGGCAAAGCGCGCGAAGAGTTGCAGCAAGCCCGACGGGAGCTGCACAAGGCGCGTACCAACCTGGCCCTGGTCATGGAAGATCAGGGATCAGGTTATTCACAACGGGGTTTTCTCGGCATTATTCTGATGCCAGACAATGTACTTGGCGTAAAAGTTATCCGCACGTTACCGGACGCCCCGGCCGCGCGCGCGGATGTCAGGGAAGGCGATATCGTGCGCGCCATTAACGGTGTTTCCCTGGTTCCCAGCGACGAAGGCAGCGAGCGCAGTGGTGACGAAAAAGGGAATGCGGCAGGGGACAATCAGGACCCGCTCCCACCAACGGATGCCGAGGCGTTACTGCACAACGCTTACCAGTTGCTCGAAAAGGTAAAACCAGGGGAGGAAATTGTACTTGCCCTGCAGCGGGGTGCGCAGCAGATCGAACGGCGTATCGTGGCGGAGTCCCGTAAACTGGATCTGTTCTGTGAACGCGGCACCGGTTGTGATTCGATCATGCACGAGCGCCCGCGCACGGAACGGGGCCGGCCGTATATTCCGCGGGACATCGGCACCGAACTGGCGATGATCATTCCCGAACTCGAAGCCAATATCGAAAATGCCATTCGCTCGTTGCCGTTTCTGGAAACCCGCAGGGAACCGACTGCCGCTTTGCCGGAGACTCTGATTAATGGCTTGGAGCTGGCGGAATTAAACCCGGGGCTGGGGCAGTATTTCGGTGTCAACCGCGGCGTGCTGGTGGTCAATATTCGCGAGCAAAGCATTCCCGGTCTGCGCCCGGGGGATGTCATTCTATCCTGCGGCGAACGGGAGGTGACCTCGCCCCGGCAGGTGATGCATATCCTGATGAGCTACGAGAAGGGCGAAAAGATTGCCATGACAGTGCAGCGCAACAAACGCAAAAAAATAATTACGGCGAATATGCCGACTGACTAAGTGACAAGCCGGTAATTTACCGGGGCTTTTTGTGGGTGAAAGCATAGGATCGCGTGTGCCTATTGTGTAAAATTCGCGCTTCTTTTCGACGTAGTGCCCATACCATGTTTGACCAAAAAATGACCCTCGCCCAGTTCGACCCGGACATTTGGCGCTCTATTCAACAGGAAGAGCGCCGCCAGGAAGAACACATCGAACTGATCGCCTCGGAAAACTACACCAGTCCGCTGGTGATGGCCGCCCAGGGCACGGTGCTCACCAACAAGTATGCCGAAGGCTATCCCGGCAAGCGCTACTACGGTGGTTGCGAGTATGTTGATCAGGCGGAAGAGCTGGCCGTCGCGCGGGCCAGGCAATTGTTTGGCGCGGACTATGCCAATGTGCAGCCCCATTCCGGCTCCCAGGCCAATGCGGCGGTGTACCAGGCCCTGTGCGAGCCGGGCGATACCGTGCTTGGCATGAGTCTGGCGGACGGCGGTCATTTGACCCACGGCGCCAAACCGAGTTTTTCGGGCAAAACCTACCACGCCGTGCAATACGGTTTGGTGGCCGCCACGGGCGAGGTGGATTACGAGCAGGTGGAAGCGCTGGCCCTGGAACACAAACCCAGAATGATTATCGCCGGGTTTTCCGCGTACTCGCGGGTGATGGACTGGCAGCGGTTTCGCGATATTGCCGATAAAGTGGGCGCCTACCTGATGGTGGATATGGCCCACGTGGCGGGCCTGGTGGCGGCGGGCTGCTACCCCAACCCGGTGCCGGTGGCGGATGTGGTGACCTCCACCACCCACAAAACCCTGCGCGGGCCGCGGGGCGGCATTATTCTGGCGCGGGCTAACCCGGAGCTGGAGAAAAAATTTAATTCAGCGGTCTTCCCCGGCGGGCAGGGTGGCCCGCTGATGCACGTGATAGCCGCCAAGGCGGTGAGCTTTAAGGAAGCGATGAGCGAGGAGTTCAAAGCGTACCAGGTGCAGGTGGTCAAAAACGCCCGCGCCATGGCCGCAACCTTTATTGAACGGGGTATCGATATCGTCTCCGGCGGCACCGACAACCATCTGATGCTGGTCAATCTGATTGGCCGGGACTACACCGGTAAGGACGCGGACGAAGCCCTGGGCAAGGCCAATATCACCGTCAATAAAAATGCCGTGCCCAACGATCCGCGCTCGCCCTTTGTCACCAGCGGGCTGCGGGTCGGTACGCCGGCCATTACCACCCGCGGATTCAAAGAAGCGGAAACCGTCGAATTGACCCACTGGATGTGCGACGTGCTGGAGGGCCTGCAGGCAGGCAACGCCGAGCCGGTGATCGCCGAGGTTAAAGCCCGGGTGCTGGACATTTGCCGCCGCTTTCCGGTTTACCGTTAGTCGCGGCGACTCGCGCGGGAGCAGTACGCGCGACCCGGCGACGGATTAAAAGCTGACGGAGACACCCGCAACGATGCGCTGGTCCACATCCGTCTGTTCGCCCTTGTGGTTTTCCACGACCGGTATGGCGTAGGACAGATAGCCGCTCCAGTTATCGGTCAGGGACAGGCGGATACCTGGCGCAAAATACACCTTCGTGCCCCCCGAGTGGGTGTCGGCCGTGCCCGCCACTTTATCCTTGCCGCGGGTTTCGCCATTCAATTCGAGTACCAGATCCCACCGCATGCCGTTGCCGTGCAGCATGCCATGGTGATCGTGGTGGTGTTGCGCGTGGTGTTGATGGGGTGCGGCCAGCCGATAGGTCAGTGCGGCATTGTAGGACAGCGCGTTGCCAATCTCCGCGCCCTGGGCGCCGCCATTGGTGGCGTGGTACAGCACATTGGCGTGCAGGTTTACCGCGGTCAGCCGCCTGCTGACCGCCATACCCGCCAGGTAATCGAGGGAACCGGAGCCCGGCTGGAACTCGGTTTCAAAGCGGTGTCCGCCGCTGTCTTTAACATCGTTCTCGCCGGAGGGTACCTTGACCCCGAACAGCAGGGCGACATCGGTCTCGTCGCCAGCGACAACCTGGTAATGTCCGAGCAGCACCAGATCGCCCAGGCCCGACGAACCGCCGTGGCGATGCGCTTCGGCCACATCGTCCTCAATTTCCGCTTCATTGATAGAGCGCCGTTCGATATAGGGCACCTGCAGGCTGGCGGTTAGACGCTCGCTGACGCCCCAGGCGAGGGAAAGCGTGGTTTTTGTCAGGTGCTCCACGCTGTGTACACCCTCCAGCCCGTTTTCTGCGAAGCGGGCAAGCTCGTTGCTGCTAAACCCGTCGAAACTGGTCAACTCGGTGCGCAACCCGCCAGACCACTTGCCTTCGGGGAGAACACTCGCGGACACCGTGTTGATGGGTCCCGCGCTGTCGCTGCCAAACGCCAGGGAGGGGTGGTCGGCGAAGGCCGGTACTCCCAGCGACAAGCTACCGATAACTGGCAACAGGCGGGCATAAAAAAACGTGTTCATGGCAGGGAAAACTCCTTATTAAAACCTTAAAAACTGTGGGTGGGTTGTGCCAATCCCAGTAGTGTCGACGAAGTGGGCGAGTGTACGTGCGTGCGCTTGCTATCCACCAATACATAAGCGGCCAATGCTGAGGCGCAAACTGACAGTAAAGCGGGGCAGTAATACGGGCGGCGGAAGGGTTTGGCCCGCGAACGCCAGTTAAAGATCAAGCGCGCGCAAATCCAGTCGTTTTTTCGCCATGGGCGGACACCAGAAATAGCCGCCAGTCAGCGGACGGGTAAAATTAAACAGCGCGTCGCTGACCCCGTCTTCCACGCCAACCATGCGCGCAAGCAGGGCTTCGTAGGCGTCGAAGGATTTACCAAACGCCACAAATACCAGCCCCGCTCGCCGGGCTTCGGCCCAGGGCATGGAGCGTCTGAGAATGAAAGCTTCAGGGGCGAAGCTTTCCTGAGCGGTGCGTTTGACGTGAGCGGAAATCGGCGCAGAAGCGAACTCCTTATTGTCGCTTTTACGCCGGCCGATGGTGTTGTCCTGGGTGCGCCGGGACATGGCGTCGAAGGTGTCGAGGTCGTGTACCCACTGCTGCACGGCGACAAAGCTGCTGCCGTCAAGCCCCGGCCCGGCGTTGGCGACAATCGCGGTGTTAACGGCTTGCTTTCCGGTGGGATTTTCCGTGCCGTCTTCGTATCCGGTTAAATCCTTGCCACCCTGGTACACAAAGCCATCCAGGGTTTGCGACGGTAAAAAAGCGGGTGCGAGGGTGTGTACCAGCTCGCGACTGCGGTGCACCAGATCGCCCTGGTCGTCACCGCGCAACCAACACCACAGGGCGGACGGGGTGGAGGGAATATCGAAACCGGGACCGGACAGACGCGGGAACAGTCGCAACCCCCTGATCTCGCCGTTAACAGCCTGGGTCAGGGCCTGACCAATACCCACAACCAGGGCACTGCCATCGGCAAGTTTTGCCAACGCTTTGAGTGCTCCGCGGGGATCGGCGTTGGGCGCCAGGTCAAACCAGTGGTAGCGGGACAGGGGCGGCACGTCGGCGAGAATACCGGATTGCGTGGCTGCCTGGCCGGTCGACGGCCTGGTTCTGGTTTTTCCGGTGGTTTTGCCGTTGGCCATGGGTTGCTCCGGTCAAATGTTCAGGGCTGCTGACCTGGCACGGGCCCGTCAAGCAGTTGATGGGGTTTAAGGTGCCGTAAAAACCCGATTGGTTCAACCTGGAATCTATTCAGTGCGCTGTGTAACCTTTGGCCGGGAAGCGAGAGTCCGGGTTCAACTGTGCTAAAATTCCCGGCCTTTTCAAACGATTATTGGCCGTCCACCATGCACTGCCCCTTTTGCGGCAAAGATGACACCAAGGTAATCGACTCGCGACTGGTCGCCGAGGGTGGCCAGGTGCGCCGGCGGCGCGAGTGTGTGTCCTGCAAGGAACGCTTTACCACCTATGAGCTGGCGGAATTACTGATGCCGCGGGTTATCAAACAGGATGGCACGCGGGAGCCCTTCGACGAAAACAAACTACGCTCCGGTTTACACCGCGCGCTGGAAAAACGCCCGGTCAGCGTCGAGGCGGTAGAGGCTTCCATCTCCCAGATCAAAAGGCTGTTGCAGGGAACCGGCGAACGGGAAATTGCGTCGCGGGTGATTGGCGAGCAGGTTATGGCACAACTGCGCAAGCTGGATGAAGTGGCCTACGTACGCTTTGCCTCCGTGTATCGCAGTTTTCAGGACTTGAATGAGTTTCGTGCCGAACTGGATCGCCTGGAAAAACAGGGGTTTGCCGAGGACGAGCAGTGAGCGGGAGCGATGGCAATCGCCACATGGCCCGGGCCCTGCAGTTGGCCAGAAACGGCTGGTACACCGCGCGCCCCAACCCGCGGGTGGGATGTGTTATCGTGCGCGCCGGCCAGGTGGTGGGCGAAGGCTGGCACCGCTGTGCGGGTGAGGCCCATGCCGAAGTTAACGCCTTATCCGCCGCGGGTGATAAGGCCCGCGGCGCTACGGTCTATGTCACCCTCGAGCCCTGCAATCACCAGGGGCGCACCGGGCCCTGTTCCAGGGCGCTGATAGCGGCGGGGGTGACGCGCGTGGTGTATGGTATGCGCGATCCCAACGGCGCTGCCGGCGGAGGTCTGCAGACCCTGCGCGAGGCTGGCATTGAGGTTGTTGGTCCGTTGATGGAAGATCAGGCGGCGGCGCTTAACCCGGGATTTATTAAACGCTGCCGCGAACAGCTGCCGCGAGTGACCCTGAAAGTGGCCATCAGTCTGGATGGGCGCACCGCCATGGCCGATGGCGCAAGTCGCTGGGTGACCGGCCCGCAAGCGCGCCGGGATGTGCAGCGATTGCGCGCCCAGAGTGATGCCGTGATTACCGGTATCGGCACGGTGTTACAGGACAATCCCGCTTTTACCGTACGGGCGTCGGAACTGGATGTGCCCAATGCGGACGCAGTGGCGCAGCTGCAACCACTGCGGGTGATAGTGGACAGCACCCTGCGCACCCACGGAGGCCTGCGCATTCTCGAGCCTCCGGGGGCGGTGTTATTGGCCACCGCTGGCGTGCACGGAGTCGCTCCCGGTGGTGCAAATGTCGAAGTGTGTTCCCTGCCCGACGGGGACGGCAAGGTGGATTTGCGCGGCCTGCTGGCACTCCTGGCGACCCGTGGATGTAATGAGGTGCTGGTTGAAGCGGGTGCCAAATTGACGGGCGTTTTTCTGCGCGCCGGGCTGGTCGATGAAATTGTTGTCTATATGGCGCCCAGATTATTGGGCAGTCGCGCCATGCCCATGGCGCAGCTGCCGTTCGACGGGTTGGACGAAAGTATCCCGTTAACCATTACGGATTTGCGCGCGGTCGGCAAGGACTGGCGCATCACCGCGATACCGGGAGCACGGTAGATGTTTACAGGCATTATTACAGCGCTCGGAGTGGTCGCTGCGAGCGAACGACGGGCCGGGGATCTGCGGGTGCAGATCGACACCGGTGATCTGGATCTCGCGGACGTCGCACTGGGTGACAGTGTTGCGGTCAACGGCGTTTGCCTGACGGTGGTGGCGCTACCGGGTATCGGGTTTATTGCCGATGTGTCGGTGGAAACACTGGATTTGACCACCGTGGGCGCGTGGGCGCCGGGTACGCGAGTCAATCTGGAAAAAGCCCTGACGCCAACTACTCGCCTCGGCGGGCATTTGGTGAGCGGTCATGTCGATGGCGTTGGCGAGGTGGTGTCGCGGCACGCGGACGCTCGCTCGGTGCGCTTTCGCTTGCGCGCCCCCACCCATCTGGCGCGCTATATTGCCCACAAGGGCTCCGTCGCGGTGGACGGCGTCAGTCTGACTGTCAACCGTGTCGACGGCGCTGAGTTCGAACTCAATATTGTGCCCCATACCCTGGCGCACACGGTGTTCGAGGATTATCAGCCCGGGGTGCGGGTGAATCTGGAGGTGGATGTGATTGCCCGCTACCTCGAGCGCCTGTTGGGGAACGACAAATCCGGCAGCGACTATTTGGCGCCGTAGCGGCATATTCCGCAAATTGTCATAAAGGTTAAAGTGATGAAGCTCAATACCGTTGAAGAACTGATCGATGATATTCGCCAGGGTAAGATGGTCATCCTGATGGACGATGAAGATCGGGAGAATGAGGGCGACCTGGTGATTGCCGCGCAATGTGTGCGTGCCGAGCACATTAATTTCATGGCCCGGTACGCCCGTGGACTCATCTGCATGACGTTGACGGAACAGCGTTGCCGACAGCTGGCGCTGCCGTTGATGGTAACCAGTAACAAAGCCAGCCACGGCACCAATTTCACGGTGTCCATCGAGGCTGCGGAAGGTGTCACCACAGGTATTTCGGCTGCGGATCGCGCACTTACTGTGCAGGTGGCGGCCGCCAAAAATGCCACCCCCGACGATATTGTGCAGCCCGGCCATATCTTTCCACTGCGCGCCCAGGAGGGCGGTGTGCTAAGTCGCGCGGGACATACCGAAGCGGGTTGCGATCTGGCGCGCCTTGCCGGGTACGAGCCGGCCTCGGTCATCGTGGAAATTATGAACGACGACGGCACCATGGCGCGGCGGCCCGATCTGGAAGCATTTGCCGTACAACACGGTATTAAAATGGGGACCATCGCCGATCTGATTCATTATCGGGTGGTCAACGAGCGTACCCTGAAGTGTATTGGCGAACGTCAAATTGACACTGCCTTCGGTGAATTTACCCTTAAAACCTATCTGGATACGGCCCGGAAAAACAAGCATTTTGCGCTGGTGAAAGGGGAAATTTCCGCCGACAAACCGATACCCATTCGCGTCCATATTCCGAGTACCGGGCGGGATATTTTGTCGGTGGAGCGCACCGGGCCGTACCCAACGTGGACGATCCGCAAAGCCATGCAAAAAGTCGCTGAAGAAGGTTGCGGTGCGATCGTGTTACTACACCACCCCGAGACGTTCGACGAGATTGAGGAGGAGCTTAACGCGTTGCAGCTTAACCAGAGCAAGGTGCGCAGCGCCGCGGAAATGGTGTATCTACAGGTTGGTGCAGGCTCGCAAATATTGCGGGATCTGGGGGTAAAAAAAATGCGCGTCATGAGCGCGCCGTTTCGCTTTAATGCAATTTCCGGCTTTGATCTGGAAGTTGTCGACTATATTGAATGCCCCTGAGTGCGCGCGGTCCTGGTGGTGCGCGGCGGAAACTAAACTGGATATGTTATGAGTGAATTTCGACCGATAGAAGGCTCATTTGAGTCTGGCAATGCTCGCTTCGCGATTGTGGTTAGCCGCTGGAACAGGGATATTACCGAGAATCTTCTCGCCGGAGCATTGCGCGCCCTGGCGCGCCACGGCGTCACCGCAGAGCGTATTCAGGTGGTGCGCGTTCCCGGGGCGTTTGAATTGCCGCTGGCGGCGCTGAAGCTGGCCGATAGCGGTAACTATCAGGCGATCATTACCCTTGGCTGCATTATCCGCGGTGGGACGCCGCATTTTGAGTATGTGTGCGGTGAATGCGCGCGGGGTATCGGCGAAGTCGCGTTGGCGACAGAGTTGCCAGTGGCTTTTGGCGTACTGACCACGGACAACCTGCAGCAGGCGGAGGAGCGCTCAGGAGCAGGACAGGATAATAAAGGCGAAGAGGCGGCCCTCACCGCGCTGGAAATGGTGTCGTTGTGCAAAGAGCTGGAGGCCTGATCGGTGGCTGCCGCACCCCTGCCTTCCACCCGCAAGAAAGCGCGCCACCTGCTGGTGCAGGCCCTCTATCAATGGCAACTGGCGCAGGAAGATATTGCCGCCATCGAAGCGCAATTTTACGCCGACCACAGTATGGCCAGGGTGGATACCCAGTTCTTCGGGGAGCTATTGCACGGCATCCCCGCAAATCTTGCGGACGTTGATGCCGCTTATGAGCAGTTTCTCGATCGCAAGATGGAAAGTCTCGACCCTGTTTCCCGGGCCGTGCTGCGCCTGGGCACCTACGAGCTGATGTATCGCATTGACGTTCCCTATAAAGTTGCCATTAACGAATCCGTCAATCTGGCGAAGACCTTTGGCCCGAGCGAGGCGCATAAATACATTAACGGCATTCTCGACAAGGTTGCGGGCATCACCCGGCGGATCGAATTGTCGGCGGGTCGGGCGCGCGGCTGACGACGGCCGCGCTAACCGGGGCGAGGCACGCGATGGCCACCGATGAATTCAGTCTGATCGACACCTATTTTGCCCGGCAACAGCGGGCTGATGCCGGGGTTGCGCTGGCTATTGGCGACGACTGCGCACTGTTGTCGCCCACGCCAGGCATGGTCCTGGCGGTTACCACCGACACGCTGGTGGGGGGCGTGCATTTTCCCGATTCAGGTGCCCCCCGCGATATTGGCCAACGGTCACTGCGGGTCAATTTAAGTGATCTGGCGGCGATGGGCGCCCAACCGCGCTGGTTTCAATTGGCGTTGACGTTACCCCGTGCCGACCCGGAGTGGCTCGCTGAGTTCAGCGCCGGACTGTTTGCGGTGGCCGAGCACTTTTCCTGCGTGCTGGTGGGTGGCAATATGGCGCGCGGCCCCCTTTCCGTGACCATCACCGCGCTCGGTGAAATACCGGCGGGAGCGGGGCTAACCCGTAGTGGTGCACAGGTGGGCGACGGCCTGTATGTGACGGGCTCCTTGGGGGATGCGGCGGCCGGGCTTGCTCTACTAAAGGCTAATAAAAATAATGGTAATTCTGAAAGTGAACATTCGCTTACAACGTACCTACTGGGCCGTTACTGGCGCCCGACGCCACGCCTGGCGGAGGGGCTGCTGCTGCGCGGAATTGCCTCCGCAGCCGTCGATATTTCAGATGGGTTGTTAGCGGATCTGGGCCATATCGCGCGGAGTAGTGGGGTCGGTGCCGAGATAGAGGGAGCTCTGGTTCCCCTGTCCGAAAACCTGATAAATATGGTCGGGCGACACCAGGCGCTGGAATGGGCGCTATCTGCGGGGGATGACTACGAGCTGTGTTTCACGGTGCCTGAACGGCAGCTTGCGCAGTTGGCGACGTTAACCGACAGCGGGCAACTAATGGCTACCAGGATCGGAACCGTAGTGGCGGACAGCGGAGTGAGTTGGCGCGATGGCGACGGCAAACTGAATGTTGCAACCAGTTCCGGCTACCGCCATTTTTGAGGACTGAGTCCCATGCGTTCATCCACGCCCACCTTCGGACAACTGTTGCGCAATCCGTTGTTATTGTTGGCCTTTGGCTTTGGCAGCGGGCTGTCGCCAAAAGCGCCGGGCACGGCGGGAACGCTGGTCGCCGTGGCACTTTTTCCGGTGCTCGCTCAGTTGCCACTGACGATTTACCTGTCGCTGCTGCTGCTGGTGGTGATAGCGGGTGTCGGTATCTGCGGCTATGCCGCGCGCAAGCTGGGTGTGCACGATCACGGAGGTATCGTCTGGGACGAACTGGCTGGCTTCTGGTTGGCCATGACCGCCCTCCCCGCCACCTGGCCCTGGCTGCTGGCAGGTTTTGTACTCTTCCGGTTCTTTGATATCGTCAAACCCTGGCCGATCAGCTGGCTGGACCGAAACGTCAGCGGCGGACTGGGCATTATGCTCGACGATCTGGCAGCAGGGGCGTTGACCTGGGTGGTATTAACCCTGATCGTAATGACGGGCTTGATGGGATAACGGCATGAGATATTTATTGATTGCGCTGGGGATGCTGGCGGTCATGCAAGGCCAGGCGCAGGCGGAAATAGAGATTTTTGTCGATGGCCTGTTTGAAAACAGGGCGGTGCTAACCATCAATGGCGAACGTTATTTGATGAAGGTCGGGGATACCCGGGATGGGGTCACGCTGGTGAGCAGCGATAGCCGCAGGGCCGTGGTGGAGGCGAATGGTCGGCGCGAAGAGCTGCTGCTGTCGCAGCACATCGCCGCCCACTTTAGTGCGGCATCACAGGCGGAAGTGCTGATTCCCAAGGGCCAGGGTGGGCATTATTTTACGGCGGGGAGCATTAACGGTTATCCGGTGGCATTTATGGTTGATACCGGGGCGACGGAGATCGCCATGAATATGCATCAGGCCCGGCGCCTGGGACTTGATCTGAAGCGCGGCCAGCCGGGCATGTCTAACACTGCCGGCGGCATCGTGGATACCCTGCAGGTGGTGCTGGCGAAAGTTAATGTGGGCAGTATTACCGCCCACAATATTGCGGCGACGGTGGTTCTGGGCGATCACCCCACCCAGATCTTATTGGGCAACAGTTTTTTGAGTAAGGTCGAAATCAGCGAACAATCCGGCGTTATGGTGTTGCGCAAAAAATATTAACGCTGATCAACCCTGTGCCCGTGCTCGGCGGTGGGTCGCAGCCTGTCGCTACAGGCGCTTGCTCCAGCCGATAAACAATGTGTCCACATAAGGCTTGACAGATTCCTCGCCGCCGATGCCCAATCCCGCGGTCGCCGAAGGTCCGCGGTATTCATCCTCGACGAATTTTCCATAGGCGACATGTAACTCGGATTTCTGATCAAGGGTCCAGCTTAGCCCCAGGGTGTATTGGTCGACCGGATTCGGCGCCAGCATATTGAAGGTTACGGTGTTAATGTCTTCGCTGTCGTTGGGGCGACGGCCATAGGCGTATCCGGCGCGTAAAGTCAGGCGTTTGGTGGCGGCATATTCAACGCCCAGGCGGTAAATATTCTGGCTGTCCCAGCTGAAGCCGCTGCCGTTGCTACTGCCCAGGGGGCTGCCGCCGGGTTTCAGTGAATTGAGATTGCCGTTGTGCAGCGCGTTAATTTCCCCCCAGTTAACCCGCTGTATATCCAGCGCGATAAGCCAGCCGGGGGCGGGTTTTATGGCGGCCCCGATACTGTAATTGGATGGAATGTCGAAAGCGCCACTGTCGGCAAATAGTCCTTTGTACTTGTCAAAATCCTGCATGTAGACCCGGGTCGAATAGGCCGCACCAAGATCGAGCCAGGGGGTAATCTGTCCGTACCAGCCAACGCGTACACCAAAGCCGAATGCCTGGTCATAGCCATTATCGGTGACGGCGTCGGGGTACGCCGACAAACCCTGGAATGCCTGCAATCCGTACACTTTGACCCGTTGGTAGGCGAGCAATGCGGTGATGCCAACGCTGTGTTGTGGGGCAAACTTCCACCCGAAGGTGGGGGCCACGATCACCTGTGCCAGGTCGAAGCCCAATTTGCCACAGCCCAGCAGAAAGTTGGCCGGCGCTTCGCCACATCTTGTGGGATTGAAGTTGCTGCCGGGGACACCGTTGTCGTCATTGTATTCCGTGTTGAGCCCGCCGTTGCCATACAGGGTGACCCCCCAGGCAAATTCGTCGTTGATGCGGCGGGCGAAGCCGGCCTCCGGCAGGAAGAAAATACTGTTGCGGCTGGTGCTGTCCATGTCGTAGATGCTGTTACCGGCACCGGTGCGTTCGATCTCTCGATGGGGGGAAAATAATTTGAGACCGGCGTCGATACGGTCTCCGGCGGCAAACAGTTTGCCGGGGTTGGAGGAGCCCGCAAACCCGTCGAGGCCGGCGGCGGTGGATGCCCCGGCCATCTGGTTGGCATAGGTGCCGTACCCCAGGACAAAATAACCACCACCCGCCGTGGCGACCCCTGCACTCAGAGCCAACCAAAAGCTCAGCACGACATGGGCGCCGCGCACTAACACGTTTTGCTGCATGGAAACTCCGCAGGAATTTTTGCGTGATGAAAAAAACTGTTCGTTCCAGAATGTAACACAATCCAGAATGTAACACAATATCGGCGCCTGTTAAATCTGACCCAGCTGGATCGTTCGGTGTTGCCTGGCTAACCTGTGAAGGTACGGGCCCGTGACAACCCTGCCGGGCCGCGGAACGGGATTTGCTTCTTTACTCGTGGTATGTGGGGCTACAATGACGCCCCGTACAAGTCTGGACCTGCGCGGGCGGACGCCGCTCGGGTGGGGCCGCCGGTTAGAGCTTTTCCCTTTTTCAGGTGGAGTGCCAATGTCGAAATTAGCGAAGCGCATCATTCCCTGTCTCGACGTGGATCGAGGGCGTGTGGTCAAAGGTGTCAAGTTTCTGGATATTCGCGATGCGGGAGATCCGGTCGAAATTGCCATGCGCTACGACCAGGAGGGGGCTGACGAAATCGCCTTTCTGGATATTACCGCCAGTCACGAAGGTCGCGACACCACCATCCATACCGTGGAGCGCATGGCAAGCGAAGTGTTTATTCCCCTCACCGTTGGTGGCGGAATTCGTACACTTGACGACATCAGAGCATTATTAAAGGCTGGTGCGGACAAAGTGAGTATTAACTCCGCCGCGGTGCAGAATCCCCAACTGGTGTTTCTCGCCGCGGAAAAATTTGGCTCCCAGTGTATCGTCGTGGCCATTGACGCCAAGCGCGTCAGTGCCGACGGAGAGACTCCGCGTTGGGAAATATTCACCCATGGGGGGCGGCGCCCGACCGGCATCGATGCCGTGGCGTGGGCGGTCAAAATGCAGGGGCTGGGCGCGGGTGAGATTCTTCTAACCAGTATGGATCGGGACGGTACGAAAAATGGTTTCGATGTGGGGTTAACACGGGCAGTCAGCAACGCGGTCAACATACCTGTGATTGCTTCCGGGGGCGTGGGAACGTTGCAACATCTGGTGGACGGTATTCTTGAAGGCGGCGCCGATGCGGTGCTGGCCGCGAGTATTTTTCACTTTCGGGAATACAGTATTGCCGATGCCAAAGCTTTTATGGCGGAACAACGGATCGAAGTACGCTGATAGGGGGCGTCGATTAAGAACGGTGGGCTCCGCCGCCCCCTTACTGCGGTATCTGCTTCAGGCGCAGAAACGGGATTCCTGGGAGAGCAGGTCGAGGGTGCGCGGAGACGCGGATGAGACAAAAGAGATGTACTCGTCGATCCCCCGCCGCGCCAGTTCCAGGGAGTCGAACGGCCCCATGGTTACCCCCTCCCGCGTACCAAAGAACCAGTAGTTGGAGAGTTTGAAAAAGCGCTCGCTGCGAAACCGTGAGCCGGGTGTTTCAGGCCGGTCGCTGGCACGTCTAAACGTGACTATTCCACTCATGTTTCACACCGTCGCACGGATATTTTTCGCACGAGCAACCCCATAAGGACCAATATTCAACCGGCTGCAACCAAGCGCACCGCAAACTCATAGTGCAGGCTTTTTGCATACCGCCCATAACTTGGTGTTATACCAGAAGGTCAAAATCAGAGCAATCCTATTTTTTTCCTAAAATAACTATTCCTTTCAGCAGGTTAAGCGCTTCGTAAAGTTGATTGTCGGTTACGTCGGTTGTTTTTTCCGAGGCCCCGGCGACATCTCCCCGGTCAGTGCTACCGTTGCTCAGATGCCCGCTCAGGTCCGACTCCTTGATGCCGCTGAGACCCTCGATAACCCGAATTTCGGCGCGGGCCACGCGAATATCCGGCTCGATGCCCTCCGCCTGTATCGACCGCCCGCCGGGGGTGTAATAGCGCGCGGTCGTGAGTTTAATGGCACGGCCATCTTGCAGGGGCAATACGTTTTGTACCGAGCCCTTGCCAAAACTGGTGGAGCCCATTATTACCGCGCGCTGATGATCCTGTAGCGCTCCGGCAACGATTTCCGACGCGGAAGCGGTGCCACCATTGATCAACACTACCAGTGGTATGTTCGCCAACTCGTCGCCCGGGGTTGCGGAAAAACGCGAGTTGGAGGAGGGGATACGCCCCTGGGTATAGACGATCAAACCCTTATCCAGGAGCGCGTCAGCCACCTCGATGGACGAGGGTAACAGACCGCCCGGGTTGTTGCGCAAATCCAGTACGACGCCCTGCAATAGGGCCTCTTCCCCCTTGAGTTTTTGCAGATGTTTTACAAACTCCACACCGGTATCGACCTGAAACTGGGCAATGCGCACGTACCCGAATCCAGCTTCGAGGATTCGGCTGCGCACACTTTCTACCTTGATTACGTCGCGCACCAGTTTGATCACCAGTGGCGCATCGACACCCTCGCGGGCGATGGTGAGGGTGATGGCGGAACCTTTCGGTCCGCGCATCTTGACGATTGCTTCCTCCAGGGACATGCCCTGTACCGCTTCGTCGTCCAGCTTGATAATCAAATCCCCCGGCTGCACGCCCGCCCGTTGCGCGGGGGTATCGTCGATGGGTGACACCACTTTGACAAAACCATCCTGCATCCCCACTTCAATGCCCAGGCCGCCAAATTCACCCGTCGTTTGTTCCTGCAATTGCTCGTAGCTCTCTTCCTGCAGAAATCCCGAGTGGGGATCCAGTTCGCCCAGCATTCCGGTAATGGCTTTTTCCAGTAATGTCCGGTCGTCGATTTCTTCGACATAGGCGTTGCGAATTTGCTCGAAGACCTGCGCAAACAGCTGCAACTCTTCGAGGGGTAGACGGGCGTCCGGTTCAACATCGACCGCCGGCTGGTCAGCGGCGAATGCGAGCGCGGCGCACAACCAGGTGGCGGAACAGAAAATACGAGTGGCGTAATTCATGAAAAAGGTCTCTCGCGAAGTCCCCGCAGTGTAGAGGGGACCAGGGCCGTATGGGAAGGGGGGCTGTTCACGCCCGCGGTCTTAACCAGGGTTTGGGGTCCAGGGGCTGACCGCGCAGGCGGATTTCGAAATACAGGGCACTGCGCGACAGGCCGCCGGTGGCACCGGTTTCGGCAATCACCTCGCCGGGTTTCACCCAGTCGCCGGTTTCTTTCAACAGCAACTGATTGTGAGCATAAAGGCTGAGGTAGCCTTCACCGTGATCGATGATTAACAACAGTCCCTGACCGCGCAAATAGTCTGAAAACACGACCCGGCCGTGGTGTACGGCGCTGACCGGACTACCCTCGGCTGCGTGCAATAGCCACCCAGTCCAGTTGAGGCTGGCGGCGCGGCGCGCGCCGAAGGCATGCACGACCCGGCCGTGCAAAGGCCAGGGCAGTTTGCCACGTTGTTTGGCAAACGGCTGATTGTCGGGTATATCCAATTGTTGCAGCGATCGCGCCAGGTTGTTGATTACCGCTTCGAGTTGTTGCCGTTCGCGCGCCAGTTGCGCCAGCCGGGCATTCTCGTCTTTCAGTTGCAGGTCAATTTTTGCCAGCAAGGCGCGCCGCTCTTCCTGCTGGTTGTTGAGCGTTTGCTGCTCCATGATCAGCAGCTTGCGATCCTCGTTCAGTTGTCTCTGGCGCGAATTAATGGTCGCTTTGACGTTATTGAGTTGTGTCAGGGTGTCCTGATAGCGGAGTAGTTTTTCGCTGCGAGCAGCGACAAAGTAACGGTAGTATTTGATGGTGCGGGAGACCAGTTCAGGGTCTTCCATGTTGAGTAGCAACTTGATTGGTTCCTGGCGGCCGAGTCGGTACACGGCGCCGATCTCGCTGGCGATTTGCCGGGCTTGCCGGTCGTGGGCGTCCTGTAGCGCCGCGCGCCGGGTTTCGAGAGTCTTTAGCTCGGATTGAAGTGTTTTGACCTGCGTCTTCAGGCTGGCGACCCGTCGGCGAATGGCGAGGGCGCGCAGTTCCGCATCGCGCAAATCGCCCATCAGCGTTTGCCGTTCGTTGCCGGTGTTCAGCAACTGTTTTTGCAGGTTGGAAATTTGTGTCTTCAGCGCCTCGAGCTTGCTCTGTTGCGCATTATCTGCCGCCTGGGCGGTCGCGCTCAGGGCCATCAGCAGCGCGAGTGCGAAGGGTACCAGCGTCACGGCAGATGCCTGGCCAAGGGCTACTCCGCGGTCGCGAGGCTGCGCCCGGTCATCTCGGCGGGCTGGGTGGTTCCCGACAGGTAAAGCAGCGTCGGCGCCACGTCGGCGAGGGAGCCCCCGGAGTGCAGCAAAACTTTCTGCCGTCCCACGTACACCAGGGGTACAGGCATTAAGGTGTGGGCGGTCAGGGCCTGCCCAGTAGTGGGGTCCAGCATACTTTCGACGTTGCCGTGATCGGCGGTGATCAGACATTCTCCGTCCGCTGCTGCCAGCGCACGGGTAATTTTGGCGAGGCAGCGATCAAGGGTTTCCACCGCCTGTACCGCTGCCGAAAATATGCCGGTGTGGCCAACCATATCGCCGTTGGCAAAGTTGCATACGATCAGGTCGTAGCGTCGCGATTGAATGGCAGCTACCAGTTTATCGGTTACCTCCGGGGCGCTCATTTCCGGTTGTAGATCGTAAGTGGCAACCTTTGGCGAGGGTACCAGAATGCGGTCTTCTCCAGGAAAGTTGTCCTCGCGGCCACCGTTGAAGAAAAAGGTGACGTGGGCGTATTTTTCTGTCTCGGCGATACGCAGTTGGGTTTTCCCCAGACTGGCCAAGTATTCGCCCAGAGAGTTAGTCAATTCGACTGGCGGAAACGCGCAGGTTACGTTGAGGGATTGTTCGTATTCGGTGGTAGTGACAAACCCGCCCAGTTGGGGAATTGTTCGCCGTGCGAAACCGTCAAAAGCGGTATCGACAAACGCCTGGGTGAGCTGGCGTGCCCGGTCCGGGCGAAAGTTCATAAATAATACGACATCGCCATCGGCTATCAGGGCGGGCTGCTGGTCCGCGGCTGCCACAATGGTGGGCTTTACGAATTCGTCGGTTTCGCCGCGTTCGTAAGCCTGTTGCAGTGCGTCCATCGCGTTTTCAGCGCGGTATTCCGCACTTTCATCCGTAAGCATGGCATAGGTCTGGTGTGTGCGCTCCCAACGCTGATCCCGGTCCATGGCGTAGTAGCGACCCGTAATGGAAGCGATACGTCCCACCCCGGATTCCTCCATTGCGGTCATGATTTTAGCGAGGGAACTGGCGGCACTGCGCGGTGGCGTGTCGCGGCCATCCAGGAAAGCGTGCAGGTAAAGTTTACTGGCGCCGCGCGCGGTCGCCATTTTTAACGCTGCCGCGATATGCAGTTCGTGGCTATGCACGCCGCCGGGGGACAGCAGGCCGAAAACGTGGACAGCTTTGTCGGTGGCAATTGCAGTGTCGATTGCCTGGATATAGGCCGGGTTGCTAAAAAAACTGTTGTCGGCGATAGCCTTATTAATGCGAGTCAGATTTTGGTAAACGACGCGCCCAGCCCCCAACGTCATGTGTCCGACTTCGGAGTTGCCCATTTGACCATCGGGCAAGCCGACATCCATGCCGCAGCCGGATATCAGGGTGTGTGGGCAGTCGTGCCACAGTCTGTCCCAGGTCGGAGTGTTGGCGCTATGGATGGCGTTTGCAGACGTCTCTGTGCTGTATCCCCATCCGTCGAGAATAATTAGCGCCAGGGTTTTTTTGACTTCGGTCATGGGATGGAGGAATCCTCTTACAGCGGCAGTAAATCAGCGCAAATGGTACCCGTTTGTGTGGCCGATGACCATTGACAGGTGCGACGCGGAAAGGGACGGAACGTGCTGTGCGGGCCGTTACTTGCGACTGCGACGGCCCAAATAACTTTGTGTATACTACCCGGCCTGTCGGTGGCTACCCCACTCAAAATTGTTTGCCGAGGTGTTGCGTACGTGGATTTTTTTGTTTTTATCAGCGAGCAGTGGCTACTGGTCAGCGTGCTGCTGGCGCTTATCTATGTTTTTATGCTGTCCGAGCAGATGAAGGCCGGTAAGGCACTTTCTACCCATCAGGTCACGGCGCTGATCAATCGCGACGAAGCCATTTTGCTCGATGTGCGCGATGCCAAAGAATTTCAGCTCAGTCATATCGCCGGGGCCATGAATATTCCCGCCGGCGCGCTCGATACGCGGCTTGCCGAACTGGAAAAACATCGCGCGAAAATAATTGTGGTCACCGACAAGCTGGGTCAACAGGCCGGGGTGGTTGGCCGTAAATTGCGGCGTCAGGGATTTCAGGTGCGGCGCCTCCAGGGTGGTATGGGGGAGTGGCTGGCGCAGCGTTTGCCGGTGGTTTCGCAGTGAGCGTGGTGCTCTACGGAACGCGTTTCTGCCCCTACTGTATCGCCGCGCGCGCACTGTTACGTGCCCGCAATATAACCTATCAGGACATCGCAGTGGACGGCGATGCGCAATTGCGCGAGGCGGTCATGGCGCGCAGCGGGCAACCTACGGTGCCGCAGATCTGGGTAGGTGATGTCCATGTGGGCGGATTTACTGAACTGCGCCAGTTAAATGCCTCGGGGGAGCTGGATACGCTATTGGCGACCGCGCTTGCCAGTTGCGAACAGCGGGAACAGCACGCGTCGCCAATCACAGGATTCGAAAGCCAATGACGATCAAAGGGATTAATTTATGAGTGAACCAGCTGACGATACGAGCGCTCCGGTAGCGAGTGAGGCTAAAAACTCGCCGGTACAGTTTGCGATTGAACGTATTTACCTAAAAGATATTTCCTTTGAAGTGCCGATGGGTTTTGCCGGGTTTACCAAGCAGTGGAAACCTCAGGTCAATCAGGATATCGCTACAAAAACCAATAAACTGGACGGCGGTCTTTACGAAGTGATTTTACGGGTCACCGTGGAGGTCAAGGAGCAGGAAAAAATCGCCTACCTTGCAGAAGTCGAACAGGCCGGGGTGTTCAAGATTGACGGCCTCGAAGGGATGCAGTTGACCCAATTGCTGAACACTCACTGCCCGAACATACTGTTTCCCTACGCGCGGGAAGTGATCGACAACATTGTGACCAAAGGCAGCTTTCCGGCGCTGCATCTGCCGCCTATCAGTTTCGATGCATTGTTTCAAAAAGCGGTGACTGAAGCCAGGAAAAACGCGGGGCCGCAGGCGGGGGAAAAATCCCACTGAATATCTCGGCCTCGCCCCTGATGGGATGGGGTGCCCTGTTCCGCGATTAATCGCGGCGGATTTAGTCGCTGTCGCTTAACCCCAACTCCTTTAGCTTGCGGGTCAGCGTATTGCGCCCCCATCCCAGCAGTACCGCGGCGTCGCGCTTGCGGCCTGCGGTGTGTTCGAGGGCGGCGGCGATCACCGTACGTTCAAATGCTGGAACTGCTTGCGCGAGAATATTCTGTTTGCCCTCTTTTAGTTGACTGGTTAACCAGCGCTGCAAGCTCCCTTCCCAGTTTTGTCCGATTGCCACTGACTCGGTGGGGGTGTCGCGCAGTTCCGGGGGAAGATCGGATAACAATACCTCCCGTCCGGCGGCCATGACGGTGAGCCAGCGACAGGTGTTTTCCAGCTGGCGCACGTTACCGGGCCATGGCAATGCGCACAGAAATTGCTCTGCTTCTTGGCTCAAAACCTTGGGCTCGACGTTGAGCTCGCGGGCGGACTCCCTGAAAAAAAGCTGAATTAGTTTGGGAATATCTTCACTGCGATCGGCGAGCTTTGGCAGGTTGATGCGGATCACATTGAGGCGATGGAAAAGATCCTCGCGGAAACGATGCTGGGTGACCAGGGTTTCCAGATTTTGATGGGTGGCAGCAATGATGCGCACGTTGACCTTGACCGGTGTGTGTCCCCCCACCCGATAAAACTCGTTATCTGCCAGTACGCGCAATAGCCGGGTCTGTGCGTCCTTGGGCATATCCCCGATTTCGTCGAGAAAGAGCGTGCCGCCGTCGGCCTGCTCAAAGCGGCCGACGCGCCGTTGCGCGGCGCCGGTAAAGGCACCTTTCTCGTGGCCAAACAGTTCCGATTCGATCAGGTCGTGGGGAATGGCCGCCATGTTGAGGGCAATAAACGGCTGCTCCTGGCGGGGGCTGTGCTTGTGCAAGGCATGGGCTACCAGTTCTTTGCCGGTGCCTGATTCGCCGTTGATCAGCACCGTGATATGCGATTGGGAGAGTCGCCCGATGGCGCGAAACACTTCCTGCATGGCCGGCGCTTCGCCGATAATCTCCGTTTTGACCCGGGTGCTTTGCTCGGCGGATTGGCTGGCTTTTTCCCGAGAAACAGTCAGAGCGCGGCGCGTCACCGACACCAGGTCGTCGATATCAAACGGTTTGGGCAGGTATTCGAAGGCGCCACCCTGATAGGCCGCTACTGCGCTGTCCAGATCGGAATGGGCGGTGGTGATAATCACCGGCATCTGCGGCGTTTCGCTGTGAATTTTTTCCAGCAGTTGCAGGCCGTCCATCCCCGGCATGCGAATATCGCTGATAATGGTGTCGGGGTGCTGGCGCTTCAGGCTCGCCAGCAGCGCGTCGGCATTTTCAAAACTGCGCACATTCATGTCGGCGCGCTCCAGCGCCTTTTGCATCACCCAGCGTATCGAGCGGTCGTCGTCGACTATCCAGACGTTCGGTTTCATGATGGTGTCCATGGGCTTAGTTACCACTGTGGTTGTCGCCGGAAGTTGGTGTGGCGACCGGTAAATAAATAGCGAATTGCGTGTTGCCGGGTTCACTGACGTATTCAATCAAACCCTGATGGAGATTGATCGCGGATTGCGCGATGGGCAGCCCGAGGCCACTGCCTTCGGCGCGACCGCTGATCATCGGGTAAAAAATTCGATCGCTGATTTCTTCCGCGATACCCGGACCGTTGTCGATGATGTCGAGTCGACACACCACCCGGTGGCGCGCCTTGCCGATGGTAAAGTGGTTGAGTACCCGGGTACGTAGGGTGATCGAGCCGCCGTTGCCCAGTTGACCGGCGCTTTCCAGGGCCTGCATGGCGTTGCGCACCACGTTTAGCACGGCCTGAATCAGCTGTTCCTGGTCACCCTGAATTTCCGGAATGCTGGGGTCGTAGTCGCGCACAATATCGACCGCGCCGCGCGTTTCCGCCGCTACCAATGCGGCAACTCGTTCGGTCACTTCGTGAATATTGGTCGCCGAGAATTTGGGTGGGCGCGAGGGACCGAGCAGGCGGTCGACCAGGTTGCTCAGCCGTTCCACCTCAGTGATGATAATGTCGGTGTATTCTTTCAGCTCGCTGCCCTCCAGTTCCCCGGCCAGCAGTTGTGAGGCGCCGCGGATCCCCCCCAGGGGGTTTTTGATTTCGTGGGCAAGACCTCGGGTCAAATTGCGCGAAGTGTTGCTGGCGGAAATCAGCGCCTCCTCCCGGTCGATGCGCAGAATGCGATCCATCGCCTGTATCTCGAGCAGTAACATGTCACTACCCCCATAGACCAGCGGGGTAACCGCGTAATCGACTGTAATCTCACGCAAATCGGGAAGCACCAGGGTGGCCTTGCGTTCGGTGTAGGGGTGCTGGTTGGCCAATGCTTCGCGCAGTGCAGTGACGCGGGCAGCGCAATCACCAAACAGATGGCTGGCGGACGCGCCCTGGAAGCGCTGGTTGCTGACGGCCAGCATATTTTCGGCCGCGGGGTTTAAATACGCGATGGTCAGGGTATCGGTGAGCAGCAGCACCGCAGTACTGAGGCTGTCGAGCAACGATTGCTTGTGGTCTTTGGGATTCATGATTTTGTCGGCTGCCGGTGGGCAGCACTCCTTCGTTCCACAGGAGGTCAAGCAATTAGTGGGCCAACAGATTTATGGAGAAAAAGGGCCTGAATTGGAGTGGAATGGGAGTAGAGTATAGCGAAGTCGGGATAGGTGTGCACTATTATGGTGCAGCACCCGTTAGTTAGCACCCGATGATGTGCCCTGGGTGGCGCCGACGGCGGCGCGGTGTACGAAAATCACAATGGGATCGATGGTAGCGAGGACTTCTCCGTTGGCGTTAAGCACTTTTGCGTGAATGCTGTGGGAGCCCCTGGTCAAGTCGCCGATTGAAAACGCCGTACCCGCCACGGGTTGCCCATAAGCCTGGCCATCAAAATACAACTGCAACAGATGTCCGGTCTGCAACGTCGGTTCCAGTGCAATCTGCACCACCACGTCGAGCTGCCCGGGGGGGATGGTGCTATCGTTTTCGGGCTGCAAAATGTAGGCGGTGGTATAGCTTTGACCGGGCTCAGTTGTCGTCGGTGGCGCTTTTGGCGGCGGGGCAAGTCCGGGCTGAGTGTTGATGGGCGGCAGTTCGACACTCTCGGCCCGGGAACCTTCCGCGGGTGAATCGGTGTAGGTCACTTCGCCCTGGTCATCTTCGACTCGGTACACCTGCGCCAGTGCCGCTTGGGGTAAGTTGGTTGCCGTGAGGACCAATAGTGCGAAAACGGTTTTTAAGGGCGTCATGTACAGTCCTCCTTGAGGTCGCTCGGGTGGCGCGACGATCCGCGACATTCTGCCCGAAGGTGTTAGTCGTGCAGCGTGAAGCAGTGTTGCGCGAAGCAAAGGGTAACGCGGCTTGGACCAAAGAAAAAGCCCGCCATTCCATGAATGACGGGCTTTTTTTTCGACAGAGATAACAATCAGACGCTGTAGTACATCTCAAATTCCACCGGGTGGGTGGTCATGGCGAGTCGTTCGATATCGGCCTTTTTGAGTGCGATATAGGCGTCGATCATATCGTCGTTCATAACCCCTCCCGCTTTCAGGTAGTCGCGATCTTCATCTAACGCGGTGAGAGCCATCTCCAGGGAGGAGCTAACCGTGGGGATACCCGCAGCTTCTTCCGGCTCCAGATCGTAGAGATCCTTGTCGGCCGCATCGCCGGGGTGGATTTTGTTTTGAATACCGTCGAGGCCCGCCATCAACATCGCGGTAAAGGCCAGATACGGGTTAGCGGAGGGATCCGGGAAACGGACTTCAATACGCCGCGCTTTCGGGTTGGCTACGTAGGGAATGCGAATCGATGCCGACCGGTTACGGGCCGAATAGGCGAGCATGACCGGCGCTTCAAATCCGGGTACCAGACGTTTATAGGAGTTGGTGGAGGCATTGGTGAAGGCATTGATTGAGCGCGCGTGCTTGATAATGCCGCCGATGTAAAACAACGCAGTTTCAGACATGCCGGAATAGACATCGCCAGTGAAAATATTTTTCCCGCCCTTCGACAGGGACTGGTGAACGTGCATGCCGGAGCCGTTGTCGCCGACCAGGGGCTTGGGCATAAAGGTCGCCGTTTTACCGTAGGCGTGTGCGATATTGTGCACACAGTATTTTAGAATCTGAACTTCGTCTGCTTTCTTGGTCAGGGTGTTGGCGCCCACACCAATTTCACATTGCCCTGCCGTGCCCACTTCGTGGTGGTGAACTTCGACGTTCAGTCCCATCTGCTCCATCGCGGCACACATCGCGGCACGCAAATCGTGCAGTGAATCCACGGGTGGCACTGGGAAGTAGCCACCCTTGACGATCGGGCGGTGGCCCATATTGCCATCTTCAAAATGATGCTCCGACGACCAGGCCGCTTCTTCTGAGCTGATTTTGTAAAACGCGCCGCTAATGTTCGCACCCCATTTGACGTCGTCGAATACGAAGAACTCCGGCTCGGGACCGAATAGCGCCGTATCGGCAATGCCCGTGGAGACCATATAGTCCTGCGCTCTTTGTCCAATCGAGCGCGGGTCGCGGGTGTAGCCCAGCATGGTGGTGGGTTCAACGATGTTGCAGCGCAGGATTACCGTGGGTTCGTCGGTGAACGGATCAAGGACGGCAGTGGAATCGTCCGGCATCAGCACCATGTCGGAGTCATTGATGCCTTTCCAGCCGGCGATGGACGAGCCGTCAAACATCTTGCCGTTTTCAAAAAAGTCTTCCGTCATCACTTCCTTGCTGGGAATGGAGACGTGCTGCTCTTTGCCTTTGGTATCGGTGAAGCGCAGGTCGACCCAGCGCACTTCGTTTTCTTTTATCAGCTTTATGCTTTGTTCGGACATTGTTTCCTCCAACTCGGAATGTTCTGGTGTGTCTGGGTAGGTCTCGTTAGCTAGCGTCGAAATATCGGTTTACGCCGGGTTAGCCGGGAAAATTCTAGCAACACTCGTGCCACCTGGCGTTGTACGGCATTATCACCGCCCCAGGTATACCTTGCTGGTTACCATCCCTGTGGGCGCGCCCCAAAGTAAAGCAAAAGTATTTCTTTTTGCCCTATATTGGTGCAATACGCGACAGGTATAAAAATCGACCGGTTATTGTGCCTTATTTTTTTTGTGAAGGGGAAGCGAAGTTTGCGTAATCCCGTACGCAGTTGTTTGGGCCGCGTATAATGAACGTTGCACAGGAACTCGAACGGCATTTGCGCGATATGCACTTTATTATCAAATTGTTCCCCGAAATTATCGTCAAGAGCGCGCCGGTGCGGCGACGGTTTATCAAGCAGTTACAACGCAATCTGCAGCGCTTGACGGAGCGCCTCGGCTACCAAGTGGAGTTGGAGCGGGATTGGGAAAAGATACAGATCACGGCTGCTGGGGATGACCCGGCGCGCGCGAGGGAAATCGCGTCACTGCTCGCGCGCACACCGGGAGTGGGTAGTTTTGCCCGTGGCAGCAGTTACCCGCTGGGGGATATTGCCGATATCGCCGACAAAACCTGTCGGATCTACGAACCGCTGCTGAGGCACAAAACATTTTGTGTGCGGGTAAAACGCTCCGGCAAGCACGGCTTCTCGTCCATGGATATCGAAAGGTCAGTGGGTGCACATCTGATGCGGCACTGCGCAGCAGCGGGAGTTGACCTGACCCGGCCGGATGTTACGGTGCGCCTCGATATTCGCGACGACCGCCTGTTTGTGGTGGAGCAGGAATACCCCGGGCTTGGAGGTTATCCATTGGGAACACAAGACCCGGTCCTGTCCCTGATCTCGGGGGGATTCGATTCCTCCGTAGCCAGTTGTCTGACCATGAAACGGGGCCTGATAACCCATTTCTGTTTCTTTATCCTCGGCGGTCGAGCCCACGAGGTAGGGGTTAAAGAGGTGGCCCATTACTTGTGGAACCGCTATGGGGCATCCCATTCCGTCAAATTTGTCACGGTACCCTTCGAGGCGGTGGTCGCGGAAATTCTCACCCAGGTGCAGAACTCTCAAATGGGGGTGATTCTCAAGCGCATGATGCTGCGCGCTGCCAGTCGCATCGCCGCCCAGTTACAAATTGACGCGCTGGTCACCGGCGAAAGTATTGGTCAGGTTTCCAGTCAGACGTTACCCAACTTGGCGATCATCGATTCCGTGTGCGACCGGCTCACATTGCGCCCCCTGATTGCCATGGATAAAAATGACATCATCGATATTTCCCGTCATATCGGTACCGAGGTTTTTGCCGCCAATATGCCCGAATACTGCGGCGTTATTTCTGTCAAACCAACGACCCGCGCTCACCCCCAGGTAATCGCCCGCGAGGAAGGGCGGTTTGACTTCAGCATTCTGGAGGATGCCATTGCCGCCGCCAACATACAGCGCATCGACGGTGTGCTTGAGCAGATGCCCCGGTTGCACCCGGTGGAGGTATTTACGGCGCCACAACCGAATACAGTAATCGTCGATATTCGCCATCCCGATGAAACCGCCCAGCGACGCCTGGACGCGGGCAGTGTACGGGTGGAGGAAATTCCGTTCTTTGTGTTGCAAAAACGCGCCGCCGAATTTGACAAGCAGCAGCGCTACCTGCTGTATTGTCAGCAGGGGGTAATGAGTCATGTACACGCGGAACTGTTACTGGAGTCTGGATTTGCCAGCGTCGGTGTATATCGACCGCGCTAGTCAAAAGAGCAGGCAAGGGTCGGCTGACGCCTTTTATAACTGACCGTTCAAAAAAAATACACGCGATGCTAGACTCCTTGGGGTGTGCTTTTGTCAGGCGTAGCTATGGCCCAATATGAGCAGTTCCAAACATAATCTTTCGCCTGCATACGAAAAGGAAATTTTCGCCCTCACCATTTATCGGCTGCGCTATGGCATGTTGCTATCCGGGGGGGCTGCGGTGGTCATTACCGTTGCGTTCTGGGGCCTGGTGGCGCCATGGCGCATGCTCTTGTGGGTAGGTGTCGCCAGCGCCGTCACCCTGACGCACGCGCTGCTACTCTACCGGGACACGACCTGGCTCGACCAGCTTGGCACACCCGTGTGGAGTTCCGACAACCGTGTGTGGCTGATGCGGATTTCTGCCGGTCTGGCCGGGTTGGCGTGGATGCTCGCCATCCTTTTACTGTTTGTTGCTCACGATCTGTATCAGGGAATCCTGCTCGGGGTGGTCGTCGGCACTGCTGCAGGCGGAATGATTATCTACGTGTACTACCCCTCGGCGGCAAACGTATTTTTGTTGCTCACCCTGGGTGCTTTTGTGGTTTACGCAGCATTTTCCGGCTGGGCATATGGTCCCCTGTTGGCGGCTCTGGGGGCGATCCTGCTCTTTATTTTGGGCATGGGCTACCGGGATTTGAGTTCCTTGCTGCAGGACAACTACCGACACCGTCAAGAGTCTGAGAACGTAGCGCGGCGCGCTCAGGACGCAAATTACCTCTATCAGCAGCACTGGGAAAATACGCCCCTGGCAGTGGTGCAGTGGAACGCTGATTTTGAAGTGCTTTCCTGGAGCCCAGGGGCGGAAAAGATGTTTGGTTATAGCGCCGCGGAGATGGTTGGCAACAACGCCGGCGTACTGCTCACCCCCGATGCGGAGCGGGATGTACAAACGCTTTGGGGGTTGATTGAAAGCCACTCAGGGGGCTACAAACAGATCAACTCCAACTTGCGCAAGGATGGTGTTGAAATCGTCTGTGAGTGGTTCAACACACCGATCTACCGCGGTGGAATGCTGGAAAGCGTGATCTCCTTTGCGGAAGATATTACCGTGCGGGTCGAAGCGGAGCGGACTATCGAGGAGTACGCCGGGGTGGATGCCCTGACTGGGCTGGCGAACCGACGCCGCATGCTGGAAGAGGTCGAGCGTGCGTTGATCCGCAGCCGCAGGGCCGGGCAGTATGGGGCGGTGGTGTTTATCGATCTGGATCATTTCAAGGATATCAACGATACCCAGGGACATCATATTGGCGATCAGGTGCTGCGTGAATTTGCCGGACAAATGCGCTCCGCGGTGCGAGATAACGATATGGTGGCGCGCTTTGGTGGGGACGAGTTCGTGGTGTTGTGCGAAGATTTGGGCGTCCTCGAGGAGGGTGCTCGCTACGCGGCGAGCACAATCACCGAGAAAATTCTCGATGTGGGGCACCATCTTGAAAAAATAGAAGGAATGACTTTCGAGGTCGACGCCAGCGCCGGTATTTACCTGTTTCAGGGCGATCGGGAAGAGGCGGGCGATCTGTTGAAAAAAGCCGATCTGGCCCTGTATGAAGCGAAAAATGCGGGGCGCCGGGGCTACCAGATTTATGCCGAAGCCATGGGCGCCGAAGTGCAGGCCCGGGTCCAGATGATTCAGGCGCTGCGTTCGGCCTTGGATAACGAGGAATTTGTCGTCCTTTACCAACCGATCGTGGATCGGCGCAAACATCTGGTCGGCATTGAGGCACTGTTGCGTTGGCAGCGTCCCGGCGTGGGGCTGGTGGAGGCGCGGGAATTTATCGGTGCATTGACTTCCATGCCGTTGATGCATGCGGTCGGGCTGATGATTCTGGAACGTGTTTGTGAGCAGATAGCCGCCTGGATGGCCGCTGGAGAGTGGCGGAACTCGACGGTGATGTACGTGAATATCAGTCATCGACAACTCGCCGAACCGGGTTTTGCGGCTGCGGTAAAGGGTGTTCTCAACCGCCACGGCGTGCCGGCCCAGGCGCTGGTGTTCGAGATTGCGGAACACAGCCTGGTGCGTAATTTCGAAGCCGCGGAGGTGGAGGTCAACCATCTGATGGCCTTGGGTACCGGGTTTTCCCTGGATGATTTTGGCACCGGTTATTCGAGTTTGTCCGCCATGCAATCGCTACCCATTCGTTCCGTCAAATTGGGCGTGGATCTAATCGCGGGCCTTGGTAAAGGGGAGCGTGCCGGCAATGTGGTGCGCGCCATTATCTCCCTGTGCCACGAGTTGTCCCTGCAGGTGGTGGCCGGTGGGGTTGAAACGGAAGAGCAGCTGGCGCTGCTCAACGCGGTCGACTGCGATTACTTTGAGGGCTTTCTGTTTGGCGATGCCGGCGACGCGGCCTCCCTCGAGCAACAATTGGTCGCCGAACAAGCGCGATAAAGTTTACGAGTCGTCGTCCAAGCCCGCGCTCACGCGGATTAATCGGTTGATTCCCGTACAAATAATATTGTGACTTAGGGAATCGAACTCTCTATAATTCGCACCTCATTTTTCCCCGTGGCCGATCCCATGTCATTACAACAGTTGCGCAATATCGCGATTATCGCTCATGTTGACCACGGCAAGACCACGCTGGTGGATCGATTATTGCAGCAGTCGGGAACCCTGGACCGCAAAAGTCAGGGCGCCGAGCGCATCATGGACTCCAACGACCAGGAGCGGGAGCGGGGTATTACCATCCTTGCCAAGAATACTGCCATCGACTGGAACGGTTACCATATCAATATCGTCGACACCCCCGGCCATGCCGATTTTGGCGGCGAGGTGGAGCGGGTGTTGTCCATGGTTGATTCGGTGCTGTTGCTGGTGGACGCGGTGGATGGACCCATGCCCCAGACCCGATTCGTCACCACCAAAGCCTTTGAGCGCGGCTTGAAACCAATTGTGGTGATCAACAAGGTGGATCGCCCGGGCGCGCGCCCCAACTGGGTGCTGGATCAGGTGTTCGATCTGTTCGATCGCCTCGGCGCCACCGATGAGCAACTGGATTTTCCAATTATTTACGCGTCCGCGCTGAACGGCGTGGCGGGCCTCGACGCGGATAATCTGGCGGCGGACATGACGCCTCTGTTTGAAATGATTGTCGACCGGGTGCCGGTCCCTGCTGTCGACCCCGCCGGGACGCTGCAAATGCAAATATCCGCACTGGATTACGATAGTTACGTTGGGGTTATCGGCATCGGGCGCATTGCGCGGGGCAGTCTCAAAGCGGGACAGACGGTGGTGGTCGTGGACGCCGATGGCCAACAGCGCAAAGGCCGCGTGTTAAACATTAAAACCCATCTCGGTCTGGAACGGATTGAAACCAAAGAAGCGCGCGCCGGAGATATCGTTTGTATCAGTGGTATTGAAGGCCTGGGTATTTCGGACACCCTGTGCGATCCCGATCACGTCGAAGCGCTCCCGCCCCTGTCGGTGGACGAGCCGACCGTGAGCATGACTTTCCTGGTCAACGATTCTCCCTTCGCGGGCCGCGACGGCAAATTTGTGACTTCCCGAGTGATCAAGGAGCGGCTCGAACGGGAGTTGATTCACAATGTGGCCCTGCGTGTCGAACAAGGTGATACCGCCGACAAATTCAAGGTGTCGGGCCGCGGGGAATTACACCTTTCGGTGCTGATAGAGAACATGCGGCGCGAGGGTTTTGAGCTCGGCGTGTCGCGCCCTGAGGTGATTCAAAAAATGATCGATGGTGTGCTGCAGGAGCCCTACGAGCAACTGGTGGTGGATATCGAAGAACGCCATCGCGGCGCGATTATGGAAGAGCTGGGTAATCGCAAGGCGGAAATGACCGACATGCAGAGCGATAACACCGGTCGCGTCCGGTTGGAGTACATTGTCCCCTCGCGGGGGCTGATCGGTTTTCGCGGCAATTTTCTCACCCTGACCTCCGGCTCGGGGGTAATGACCAGTATTTTTGATCATTATGGGGAGGTGAAAGCGGGGGTCAGTAGCGCGCGCAAAAACGGTGTACTGGTATCCATGGTCACCGGTAAAACCCTGGCCTATTCCCTGTTTAATTTACAGGAGCGGGGGCGGCTGTTTCTCGGCCACGGCGTGGATATCTACGAGGGGCAGATTGTCGGCATCCATTCGCGCAATAACGATCTGGCGGTTAACCCCACCAAAGGCAAGCAACTGACCAATATTCGCGCCGCGGGCACGGATGAGGCCCTGACCCTGGTGCCTCCCATTCGCCACAGTCTCGAACAGGCGCTGGAGTTTATCGAAGAAGATGAACTGGTCGAAGTGACTCCTCACCACGTGCGCCTGCGCAAAAAGTTGCTCACCGAAAACCAGCGTAAGCGAGCACCTAAACCCGCCGCCTGAGTCGCCGCTGGCACCCCAAATCTGACCGACAGTCGGCTCCCGTGGGGGCGGCTGGCGAAGTTACAGGTGTCGAGCTATATTCTCTGGGGAAAGGACGCTGTGGGTGCGGCGATGACTCAGGGAACAAATGGCGCGACACGCTCGGCGGTAAAGCGCTCTATCAGCTCCCAGATGGAGCTGTGGTACGAGCAGGGTTTTCTGACCTACGCCATGCTGATTGTCGGCGCGTTTTGCCTGCTGTTTGCCATTTACGATTACTATAAAGGCGACCTTTTTTACGCCACTTTCTTATTCGGCTGCTCCGCTGTCGTATTTATCGGACTGACTGTCCTGGTGCTAACCGGGATCAGCGAATTTTTGCAGTGGTATTTCGGTCTGCTACTGATCGCGCTGTTTTTTTTCCTGGTTTTGAATGGTGGCGTATCCGGTACGGGTCTGTACTGGTGCCTGGGGTTTTCCCCCGGTATCGTCTCCATCCTGGGTTATCCCCGTGCGCGTTATATGGCACCCCTGATCGTATTTGTCCTCGCGGTTATTTTCTGGTTCGACCTGTATCCCTGGCCCGACCGCAGGTTCGAGCCCGTCGTGGAGCTTCGGTTTCTGGCCGCCCTGTCGGGATTGTTTCTGTTCACGGTGGGGCAGGACTACGCGTTTCGCGTGGCGCGTGCACGCTCGGCACAGCGCCAGCGGGTGGATGGCGCCGTTGCAGCTCTGCGCGATGCGCATACCGGCCTGATTGCCCGGGATGCGATGGAAACACACCTGTGTTCACTGGCGGCGAAGTGCGATATCGACGGCGAGGACCACACAGTGCTTGTGGTGATAATTGAGAATTTATCGGAATATAACGAAAAACTCGGTGGCGAATTTGGCGATGACACCTTGCGCCACCTGACGGATGTATTGCAGCGAGCGTTGCGCAGTGGCGACGGCATCACCCGCTGGGAAAGTGATCGGTTGATAGTCCTGCTCGGGGGGCAGAACAAACACGCCGGCGAACGGGCGCAGCAACGGTTGCGCAAATTTTTATCGTCCCTGTACCTGGAGCATAACGGTAAGCAGGTGGCGGTAAATTTTGATGTGCGCGTGACCAGCCTGGCGAGCTGCGGCGGTGTTTCTAATCTGCTGGCGACATTGAGCGCCAGCGAGCCGTACTCGGCCACTGGCAGGCCTCCCGCGCGCGACGGGCTTAGCCAGCATTAGCCAGCAGTGCGCACTCCCGGTGTCGAAAGCAGGTTTCTGTGTGGTCGTTGACCATGCCCATTGCCTGCATATGGGCGTAGCATATGGTGCTGCCAAAAAAGCGGAAGCCGCGGGATTTCATATCGTTACTAATGGCATCTGAGAGGGCCGTGGTGGCGGGTACTGCGGAGAGAGACGCCCAGTTATTCTGAATGGGGCGACCATCGACGAACGCCCATAAATAATTTGCAAACGAACCAAACTCCCGCTGCACCTCCAGGAAATAACGGGCATTGTTAATGGCAGCCTCTATTTTCAGGCGGTTGCGTACAATGCCTGGATCGTTGAGCAGGCGCGAGATGCTGCGTTGGTTGAAGCGCGCGACACGGGACGCGTCAAAGTTTGCAAAAGCGCGGCGATAGTTATCCCGCTTGCGTAAAATTGTGATCCACGCGAGACCGGCCTGCGCGCTTTCCAGCAGCAGAAATTCAAATAATTTGCCGTCATCGCGACAGGGGACGCCCCACTCCTGGTCGTGATAAGCCTGATACACAGGGTCGGAACCCGACCAGCTGCAGCGTTGTTTTTCTGTCATTTGCGTTTTCCCATGTTCTGCCTTAGCGTAGCCCCCTGCCAAAAATAATGGAAGTAGCAGGATGCGTACGCATTACCCCGCCATTCGACCCTATCAGACGCACCGCTTTGCAGTGGGTGAGCCGCACGTTTTGCACGTGGAGGAGTGTGGTAATCCCGATGGCCTGCCAGTATTGTTCGTGCACGGCGGCCCGGGGGCCGGTTGCACAGAGCAGGACCGCTGTTTTTTCGATCCGGAAATCTACCGTATTATTCTGTTCGATCAGCGTGGCAGTGGTCGTTCCACCCCCCACGCCAGTCTCGTGGCCAACGATACCCACCAACTGGTCGCTGATATGGAAGCGCTGCGGCAGTTTCTCGGCATAGATCGCTGGGTGTTATTTGGTGGCTCCTGGGGCTCTTCCCTCAGTCTGATTTACGCGCAAACCTGGCCTGAACGGGTGCTGGGGCTTATTCTGCGGGGCATCTTTCTATGTCGCGGTGAAGATATTCACTGGTTTTATCAGGACGGTGCTCATCGCGTGTTTCCCGATTACTGGCGGGATTTCGTGGCGCCTATTGCCGATGCGGAACGCCGCGATATGGTCGGCGCCTACTACCGCTTGCTGACCGGCGATAATGAAATTCAGCGCATGGCCGCCGCCAAGGCCTGGTCTCTCTGGGAAGGGCGTTGTGCCACCCTGGATCCGGCCCCGGCGGTGGTAAATCGCTTTGGCAACCCGCACACGGCACTGGCCCTGGCGCGCATCGAGGCGCATTACTTTGTGAATAAAATATTTCTGGAGCCCAACAGTATTCTCGCGGGCGCTCACCGCCTGCGCACTATTCCCGGATTTATTATTCATGGCCGCTACGATATGGTTTGCCCGGTGGATCAGGCCTTCGCGCTGCATGCCGCGTGGCCGCAGGCGGAGCTCGAAATTATTCGCGACGCGGGCCATGCGTCCAGCGAAGCCGGTACCGTCGACGCGCTGGTGCGGGCCGCGGACAGGATGGCGCGGCTGATTGGCGCGCGGGAAAAGTAGTGCTGGGACTGATCCAGAGGGTCACCCACGCGTCTGTCGCGGTGGCCGGGTCCGTGGTCGGCGAGATCGGACCGGGCTTGCTGCTGTTCCTCGGCGTGCAGCGCGGTGACGGCCCGGCCGAATGCGACAAGCTGGCGCGAAAAGTTGTCAATTACCGGGTTTTTTCCGACCCCCAGGGGCGTATGAACAACAGCGTTGCGGACATCGCCGGAAGCATTTTGGTGGTGCCACAATTTACCCTTGCTGCCGACACCGGTACCGGTTTGCGCCCGAGCTTTGCCAGCGCTGCGCCACCGAATTTGGCGGAATCACTGTACCGGCGATTTGTGGCGCAACTGGAGACAGTGCACCAGCCTGTTGCCACTGGAGTATTTGGCGCGGATATGCAGGTGTCCCTGTGTAATAACGGCCCGGTGACGTTTTTGCTGCGCGTGCCGCCCACTGTTTAGTGCCGGTTAAACAGTGAAAGTGGTTTTCAGTTTTTTTGTCACCAGCACATTTTTCAGGCGCGCATAGTTGGGCACGCCGTTTTTGTAGGGCGGATAGTCTTCCCCCTGAATCAAGGGTTCGAGATAAGCCCGCGCCCGCGCAGTAATGCCAAAGCCGTTGCGGGTAATGAAATGACGGGGCATCTTCTTTTCGACGTTGGCGACTCGCTGTAGCGGCGCTTCACCGAGATGCCAACGGTACTTTTTGCCCGCGCCCCGTTCGATGGTGACCATCACGGCATTCTTGCCCGCCAGTGCGTACTCGACGGCGGCGCGTCCCACGGCATAGGCCTGTTCCACGTCGGTGGCCGAGGCGATATGGCGGGCGGCCCGTTGCAGGTAATCCGCCAGCGCGTAGTGGTATTTGTAGCCAAGCTCGGCTTTGATCAGCGCCGCCAGAGTGGGTGCGACTCCACCCAATTGCTGGTGCCCAAAAGCGTCGGTTGACCCCGCTGCGGCGAGGAAAGTACCGTCGGCGTATTGGGCCCCCTCGGAAGCGACGATCACGCAGTAACCCTCGCGTTTTACGGTGCGCTGCACTTCGGCGAGAAACCTGTCCCGATCGAAAGAGATTTCCGGAAACAGAATAATATGCGGCGGGTCCCCCGCGCCCTGCGCCGCCAGACCACCAGCCGCCGCGATCCACCCGGCGTGCCGGCCCATGACTTCGAGAATAAATACCTTGGTGGACGTGGCGCACATGGACGCGACATCCAGGCTCGCCTCGCGGGTGGCGACCGCCACGTACTTTGCCACGGAGCCAAACCCCGGGCAGGTATCGGTTAACGGCAGGTCGTTGTCCACGGTTTTGGGAATGTGGATGGCCTGAATGGGGTAGCCCAGGGTGTGTGATAGCTGTGACACTTTCAGACAGGTATCGGCCGAGTCGCCGCCGCCGTTGTAAAAAAAATAGCCGATATTGTGGGCGCGAAATACCTCGATAAGCCGTTCGAATTCAGCGCGATTGTGCGCCAGATCCTGCAGTTTATGGCGGCAGGAACCAAAAGCCCCGGAGGGCGTGTGGCGCAGCGCGGCGATGGTTTTTGCCGACTCCCTCGAGGTATCGATCAACTCTTCGCGCAGCGCGCCAATAATGCCATTGCGTCCGGCGAAAACCTTGCCAATTTTATCGCGGTGGGCGCGCGCGGTTTCGATGACGCCGCAGGCGCTGGCGTTAATAACCGCGGTCACACCACCGGATTGCGCGTAAAACGCGTTCTTTTTTGCCATGTTTTCCCCGCGCGAGGCAGCTTAATTCGGACGGGGCATGATACTGGAATCGTTGCCTGAATGCATGGCGGATATCGTTCGCAATGGCGGCGGCTGGGCATTGGTGTGATAATCCGGGCACAGCATTACCGGCCGGTCAACGCATGCACATTCATATATTGGGTATTTGCGGCACCTTTATGGGTAGCCTCGCGCAACTGGCGGCTGCCGAGGGCCATCGCGTCACCGGTAGCGACGCCAATGTCTATCCGCCCATGAGTACCCAGCTCGCTCAGGCCGGTATTGAAGTCATCGAAGGCTACGATGTGGCGCAGTTCCAACCGGCCCCCGATCTGGTGGTAGTGGGCAATGCCCTGTCCAGGGGCAATCCCTGTGTGGAATACCTGCTCAACGCCGGTTTGCCCTATATTTCAGGGCCGCAGTGGCTGGGGGAGCACTTTTTGCCTGGTAAACACGTGCTGGCGGTTGCCGGGACCCACGGCAAAACCACCACGGCGAGCATGCTGGCGTGGATTCTGGAATATGCGGGGCGTTCGCCGGGGTTTTTAATTGGTGGCGTTCCCCGGAATTTTGGCGTGTCGGCGCGACTGGGTGCAACGACGTTATTTGTGGTGGAGGCGGACGAATACGACACGGCGTTTTTCGACAAGCGTTCCAAGTTTGTGCACTACCATCCGCGCACGTTGGTACTGAATAATCTGGAGTTTGACCACGGGGACATATTTCCGGACCTGGCGGCGATCCAGACCCAGTTTCACCACCTGCTGCGCACTGTGCCTGCACAGGGCCTGGTGGTGGTGCCCCAGGATGATGCCAATTTGGCCGCAGTGCTGCAGCGCGGCTGCTGGACCCCTGTGGAAACCGTGGGAGGTAACGGCCAATGGCGCGCAAATCTGCTGGCCGCAGATGGCAGCGCGTTTGAGATTTTAAGTAGTGATAGCACGGTGGGCAGGGTCGAGTGGGAATTGACTGGCGATCACAACGTGGCGAATGGCCTGATGGCGGTGGCCGCGGCTCGCCACGTTGGAGTCACCGCGCAGCAGGCCTGCGCGGGGCTGAGTCACTTCCGGGGCGTCAGCCGACGCATGGAACGGCTCGGCAGTTTTGCGGATATTCATGTGTATGATGATTTTGCCCATCACCCAACGGCGATTGCGACAACGCTGCGGGGTTTACGCAGCAAAGTCGGCGCGGAAAGAATCATTGCTGTTATCGAGCCGCGCTCCAATACCATGAAAATGGGCATGCACCGCGCTGCGCTGACAACGGCTACGCGCGACGCCAATTTTGCGTTGTGGTACCAGCCGCCCGCTATGGACTGGTCGTTACGGGAGCTGGTCGCCGGTGCCGATGTGCCGGGCAAGGTGGTGAGCGATATGGAACAGTTGGTCGATGAAACCTTGAGGGCGGCCGGGAAAAGCGCGCATATCGTGATTATGAGCAACGGTGGGTTCGGCGGTTTTCAAGCCCGGTTACTGGCGCGGTTGCGGCAACATCAAGACCGCGGGCGAGACGCGGATGGCGTGGAGCGGCGCGGTGGCCAGTAACCGAGAGCTGTTGGTGTTGCTGGCATTGATTGGTGCGATCACGCTGTGGTCGTGGAACGATCCCTTTGACCGACTCACCTGGTGGATGGAGACATTGCCAGTGCTGCTGGCGCTGCCAGTAGTGTGGCTGACCCGCGCGCGGTTCCCATTGACCCGTCTGGTCTACTATCTGATTTTCCTGCATGCGGTGCTCTTGCTGGTCGGTGGACATTACACCTACGCCCGGGTGCCCGTCGGCTTCTGGGTGCAGGACCTGTTTGAGCTAAGCCGCAACCACTACGACCGTTTGGGACATTTTGCGCAGGGGTTTGTGCCGGCTCTGGTGGCGCGGGAAATATTATTGGGCAATCGGGTTTTGGCGCGCGGCCCCTGGCTGTTCTTTTTGGTGACCTGTTTCGCCCTCGCCCTGAGCGCCTTCTACGAATTGATCGAGTGGTGGGCGGCGGTATTCGGCGGCGACGGCAGCATTGAGTTTCTCGGCGTACAGGGGGATATCTGGGATGCCCAGTGGGACATGTTGTGGGCCTTGCTGGGCGCCCTGAGTGCACAGGGCGCGCTGGCGCGGTGGCACGACCGCCAGCTGGCGCAGGTCGCGGCCCATCGCGATCGGGGAGCTGGTTAAGTTGGCGCAGGTATTGCTGGTGGGGTGCGGCGACATTGGCAGCGGTTTGGCGACCCTTCTGGTGGCGCGGGGACATCAGGTTATCGCGGTAAAGCGTAGCGTGCCCCACAGGGCCCTGCCTGGTGTGCGCTACCTGATCTGTGATATCACCAAACCGGATCAGGTGCAGCGCATTCCCCGCGAGGTCGACCAGGTGTTTGTGATTCTGGCGCCGGAGGAGCGCACGGAAAGTTGCTATCAGACTTTGTTTGTTGCCGGCCTGAGCAATTTGTTACAGCATTTTGCACACGCCATCGAGGAGCGCTCGATTCGGCGTCGCGCCACACCACACTGGATATTTGTGTCATCCACCGGCGTCTATGGCCAGCACCGCGGCGAGTGGGTGGATGAAGATTCGCCGACCCTGCCGCGGGGTTTTAACGGCCGCTGTCTATTACAGGCGGAAAAATTGCTGCAAGACCAGTATCCCGGCGCGACCGTGGTCAGGTTTGCGGGCATTTACGGACCCGGTCGCGACCGATTGATCAACACCGTATTACAGGGTATCCCGGTACAGTATCAGCCTGATTACTACACCAATCGCATTCACACCGAGGATTGCGTGCACCTGTTGGCGCACCTGCTGGCGCAGCGGCTGGCGGGCACCACGTTGAAGACCTGTTATGTGGCGAGCGACAATGCACCTGCTCCCCTGGGCGAAGTGGTGACCTGGCTGGCGCAGCAACTCGGTTGCGCGGCGCCGTCGGCGTGGGAGGCTACGCCTATCTCGCCGACGCAGAACAAACGTTGTCGCAATGACAAGGTGACTGAACTGGGATATGTATTTCGCTACGGCGATTATCAGAGCGGTTATCGCGACATTATTGACGCATCCACTGGATGAACGGGTATGGACGATAGCGGCGCGGAGAAAATTTTGGTCGGCATCAGCAGTTGCCTGTTGGGCGCGCCGGTACGTTATAACGGTGGCCACAAGCGCAACGACTATATCGAAAAAACCCTCGGCCAGTTTTTTCAGTTCGTGCCATTTTGTCCGGAGGTGGATATTGGCATGGGCGTGCCCCGTCCGGCCATTCGCTTGCTGGTGGTGGACGGGGGTGTGCGCGCCGTTGGGGTAAAGGATGCCTCCCTGGACGTTACCGAAAAGCTGGATCGCTGTGCGCAGGAACAGAAATCCTGGCACGCTGATTTGTGCGGCTACATTCTTAAAAAAGATTCGCCCAGTTGCGGCATGGAACGGGTGAAGACCTACGCCAATGGCCAGCCGCGAAAAAATGGAGTGGGTTTGTACGCGGCGCGCCTGATGGCTAACTTTCCTCTCCTGCCGGTGGAGGAGGAAGGTCGACTGGGCGATCCGGCTTTGCGGGAAAATTTTCTTCAGCGTGTGTATGTGTTCCACCGCTGGCGACAGCTACTGGGCCAGGGGTTAAGCCATAGCGCGTTGACCACATTTCATGCTCGGCACAAATTACTGTTTATGAGTCATCACCAGAACGCAACCCGCGCACTCGGTAAATTACTTGCCACTGGCGCTCGGCAGGGAGTGGATCAGTTGGCCGGACAATACATCAGCGCTGCGATGACGCTCCTGAAAACGCAGGCGAGCCGCCGTAACCATGTGAATGTACTGCAACACATTCAGGGTTATCTCAAGGGCGAACTGGAGCCGGATGATAAACGGGAGTTGGGGGAACTGATTGAGCAGTACCGTTGTGGCGAGGTACCGCTGATTGCGCCCATCACCTTGCTGCGCCATCATTTTCGCAAACATCCCGATCCCTATATTGAACATTCCTGTTATATGCGGCCGTGGCCCGAGGTGTTGCGCCACCAGGATATCACCTGAGCAATCCTGCTCCGCCCCGCAGCGCCGTGCAATTGCTGCAGTACCGGATTCCTGCCCCTCGCCATGGGGGATGAAATGTTCTAACCTGTTTAGCGGTCAATAACGTCGGCGGGCACGATGATTACCAGTGTGATGTGGGTTGCGGGGGAAGCGGAACTGCGCCGTGGGGGAGTTGAGCAAATTGCCACCTGGCAACAACTGCCCGACGCGCAATTATGGCTGCATATGTGGGGCGAAGAGCCAGCGTTTGAGCGCGCCCAACTCGAACACTTTGCTTTTCATCCCCTCGCCATCAAGGACGGGTTAAAAAATCGCGAACCGCCAAAATATCGCGTGTACGACGATTACACATTTATCCTGTTGCGCGGTCTCGATGCGGAAAGTTTGTCTCTGGACGTGGGCACTATTCAACTGGCATTTTTTTGCGCGGAACGTTGTCTGGTGACGCGCAGCAGCGGGGATTCTCCAAGTATCAATCACTGGCTGCAGTCCCCCGAACTGAGCGAGCATCTGGCCCGGGGCAGCATGGCGGTGTGCCTGCGGGTAGCGAGCACGGTGGCCCAGCGCTATCTCAACTTACTGCTGGATTTCGAGCCGCGGCTGGGTGATCTTGAGGATAACCTGCTGCTGGCGCCGAGTGACGATGCCATGGCGCAACTGATCGAATATCGCACCAGCCTGCGTAAACTGTGGCGCATATTCAGTTATCAGGAAAAACTTTTTCAGCACCTGTGTGACGATATTCCAGAGGACACAGCGGCTGATGCGTGGATTCGCGCGCGACTCACCGAGGTCTACGACAAGTTTGAACGGTTGCACAGCTTGAGCCAGTTGTACTATTCCCTGGCGGGGGATTTGATAGAGGGCTATTTGTCCCTGTCCTCCCATTCATTGAACAAGAAACTGGGAGTGTTGACGGTGCTGACGGCGATATTCGTGCCGCTCAGTTTTCTCGCCGGTGTCTACGGAATGAATTTTGACGTGATGCCGGAGTTGCACTATCGGTGGGGTTATTTCGTCCTGTTGTCGGTTATGCTAACCGTGGCAGTGGGTTTGGTTGTAATTTTTAAGCGCAAAAAATGGCTGTAGCGGCTGTGCTGAGAAAGTCACTTTTGCGGGGCGCTTGAAGAGGGCGTGGCGATGGATAAATTCAAGGCGGTGCTGGAGTTTCGTCTGATTGATGTGGCGGGCTATCAGCTCACCGTGGTCGAACTGGGTTCGTCGCTGGCGATCCTGCTGATTGCGATTTTGCTGTCGCGTAATCTCAGTAATTACATGACGCGCATTATTACCGCGCGCAGTCGTATTTCGCCCACCCAGCTGTATACCTTCAATCGCATTTTCAGTTGGGCAATTCTTGCGATTGGCGTGTTGTTGTCCCTGGGGATGCTGGGTCTGAGTACCGACAAGCTAATGCTGGTGGTCGGGGCGCTCGGTGTTGGCATCGGGTTCGGCCTGCAAAATATCGTCAATAATTTTGTTTCCGGCATCATTATTTTGTTTGAAAAGTCCCTGCGTGTCGGCGATTTCGTGGAACTTGAATCGGGATTGCTCGGGGAGGTAAAAGAAATAAATATCCGCAGCACGCTAATTCGGACGCTGGATAACGCCGATATCCTGGTGCCAAATTCCGAGTTCATCAATAATCGAGTGAACAACTGGACGCTGTCCGATGACGAGCGGCGTTTTTTGATTCCCTTTGGTGTGGCCTACGCAAGCGACCCGCAGAAAGTACAGGAAGTGGTGCTCGCAGAAATTAAAAAAGTGCCGTTCACCTTGAGCGGGGAACGCCGCGAACCCTCCGTCGTAATGACGGAGTTTGGCGACAGCAGTCTCAATTTTGATCTGGTGGTGTGGCTCAAGGGCGACAACGTCAAGCGGCCGGGTCTGGTCAGATCCTGTTATCTTTTGGCCATTCACAAGGCACTGGTGGATAACGCCATTGAAATTCCCTTTCCGCAGCGGGATTTGCATATTCGCTCGGGTCTACCGAGTAGCGCCAGATAAATGTTTGTTGGTGGGTGACGAATTAAGAAGCGCCGCGTGCCTGAAAAACCCCCGTGGCTCGATGTGTCGACCTGGTGCTACCCGCTGACCAGCCCGTAGGCGTTGCTGGCCTGTAATAACGCGATGTGGTCTGCTTCGACGATGGCAACAATCTGGCAGCCCATTTTATATTGCGCGCGAGTCTCTTCGTTACTATTCCACATCAGCTGTTGCCAGGCGATGCGCAACGTCGCGCTAACGCTCAACTGGCCCTGTTGAGGGTTGCGAAAGCTGATAACAACGCGTTTGGTGCTGCCCGGGATAAATGCTTTGTCGGTAAGCAACATCAGCCCCGTTGTGGACAGGTCCTCGATATAGCCAAGTACCGTGCCGCACTCCAGGTCCTTGACCTGAGCGAGAGCGACCAGGTGTCGGCGTTGGTTCTTGCGATGATTGCTCACAGGTTACCTCCACGGCGCCAGGGAACGCCTTCGGCTGCCTCAGTATATCCGTTTACGACCACCACCGTGGTGTGACTCAGGGTTTACGTTCCGTATAACTTTCTTCCGCGCTCGCCGTGGTCCGTTTAATCCGGGGCGGTGGATTTTCCCACAACCGGCCCGTGGCCAGGCACTGCCAGCCCCATTTAACCCAGTTTAGCAACGCGAACACCAGCCACAGCGACCAGGCCAGCATCGCCACCCGATAGGCCCACAGGGGTACGCTCACTACCTGGCCCTGGGGCAGAGTGTTGGTGCTGTGGTCCTGGTACCACTGGTACAGGTAATTGCTTGATCCGTTGCCAGTAATTTGCATATCCGGTGCGGATAGCAAGCTTTGGGGAATGGTGGAAAACAGGCTTAGTAGCGCCACGATAGACAGGGCGATGAGTCCTACCTGAACGAGATTTACTACCCCCGTGGAGCGGCGGCGGCGCGCTTCCATGGCGAAGAACCACAACACAACCGGCACGCTGCCGACCATATTCACTGTACTCATGCCGATGGTCAACAACAGCCACTGCCAGGTTTTTACCGGTATCGACAACCCCATACGTTTACTGCCTACACCCAGTGTCACGGCTACCCCGATAATAACCGCCAGCACGCCCCAGTAGAGCATCGCCGGACCGATGTCCGGGCCGTTGATCAGCAGCGGCCAGCGCGAGTGGGGTAATTCCATTTTGAGGCCGATATTATTAGCCGGAGTGGCCAGTGCCAATGCGGGTGTGGCCGTGGTAGTTGCGACACCGGTGTCCAGCGCCCATTGCATATCGACGGTCTGCAGACCGGGGCGCAGGGGGATCACTACCGTACTATCGTCCATGGAGCGGGTCTGCTCGCTCCCATCTATCGTCAGACGTTGCAGCTTGCCAGGTAGCGGCAGGGTGACCGGGTAGTCGCCCCCCAGGCTGGAACGAATTGCCAGGGTGACCTGCAGCGCCGCGCTGCGGGCGCCGGGCCGATAGTCGAGGGTCGCGCTTTCCACCGTGGTGGTTGGTCCGGCTATCGGCTCCGGTTTGATGGCCGACAGAATGAGGCGCTCTCCCGGCCAGGGGCGCCAGGTTGGCAGCGCGGCCCGAGCAGGATCCGCGGCCTTTACCGGGGGTAGTCCCTCGCTGACCACATGCCAGCGGGGTGAGCTGTTGACGCGCCATTGTTCCACCCAGGCGGGGTTGTCGGCGGCGGTCAGGGTTAGCTGCTCGGTGATGGGCAGCGTGGAACGCCATTGTAGCCTGGTCTGGCGGCTGTCGAGTGCCACCAGTATTTCGCGGTTCTCCACGGTCAGCCCCGAGCTTACCACCGACTCATCTGGCAACAATGCAACGCGCAGGTTGACGGGCCCCATACCAGGCGCGACCCGGGTCACCGTGGTCAGCACTTGCCAGTCCAGATCAAGTATGATCTCCCGTTCGACCCTTACAAAAGGGACGATGGGGTTTGGCGCGAGGGTTTCGGCTGCCTGTTTGTGCTCGCGCTTGTGCAGTTGTAGCGAGCCGCCCGGCACGGCCCCACGCACCAGGCCTTCAACCTTCCACTCCGGCGCGACCACCGAGACATTGTGTGCGGTCAACGCGAAGGGCAGTGTGATTTGCTCGTTCGTAACGTTGCCGCTCAGCACCAAGTCGTGCCCTCCCGCGTCGAGGGCCACCCACAGTTTGTTCCCGTCCCGCGCCAGGGGTGCGGGCTGGCCGTCGACCAACAGGGTTTGCGGTTGCCAGTTGTCATCCCCTGGCAGGGGCAGCGCGATCCTGGCGCCGGCGTTGGCGCGTACCCGCAGTAGCATGCGGTTATCGTCGAGTTGTATATGCACGGCCTGAATAGACGCACACTGGGGTGAGCAGGCTGGCGCACGGGTAAGTTCAGCGCGCAATTCGTCGAGCAGTGCGGGTGGCGGGAACGACGCGGCATCGGCAGCGGGCCCATAACCGCCGAGGGTCAGGCAGAGCAATGCCGGCCACAGATACGTCCCGATTGTTACGCCAGCGGGGCCGGCATTTTTTGTGGGAGCATTCCCGCCTCCAGGGCGTCCCGCACCCAGTACTGCGCGCGCCAGGCCGAACAGCAACAATCCGCTCAGCGCGATCTGAATAAATTTAAGTAGCCGGGTCAGCCAGGGCGGGCTCAGGTACAGCTTCAGGGGTTCGTCGGCGCGCACCGGGGCATTCCAGTCCAGATGTGTCTGCCGCCACTGCCAGGTGGGCTCCCCGGGTCCGGTTTGCACGTTGTCGGTGGGCTGGTAACGTTCGCGCCGGGGTGTTTCGGCGACATCTTTTTTGGCTTCCAAACTGTCCAGTGTCGCTACCGTACTTTCCTCGAGCGCGCGCGGTGCCTGAACTGGCGCCGCCGAACGGGCGTAACTATGGGGGGCGGTATTGATGGCGCGTGGTTGTTCCAGCTGTGGGTAGAGTCCCTGGCGAATCTGTTGCACCGCAAACGCCAGCAGGATCAGCACCAGTACCCCCAGAGTGGCATAGCCAAACCACAGCACCCCCTGTCGGGTGCGCCCCTGCGGTAGCACGCGGACAAGCGGTAGTACCCCGATCAGAACCACCCAGCTCCACAGTGGGGAGTGGCTTTCGTGGTAGGTGAGGGCGAGGACGGCGACGCCCAGTAATCCCCATTGCCAGCCCAGTAGTCTCGTCAGAGCGCCAACCACCAGCAGGCAGATAAACAGGTCCCACAGATCCCAACTCGACAGCCAGGAGGACTGGACGCGATCGGGTCCCGCCGCGTGCCACAGGTGCCAGCCGGGGGGTAGCCGCAATTCCACGGCGACCCCATCAAAATCCTGCTGCCAGCCGCTGGCAGCAAGCGCCGCGGCGGGCTCGATACGGCTTATCGCCTCCACGTTAACCTGTGCCTGACGTATTTCAATGCCGGCGTTTTGTTCTCCCGGCAGGCGGGTGACCACCTGCGGTTCACCCCCGGAGACGATTCTCCCCAGGGCCAGTTCCGGCTGCGCCCGCAGGCGCCAGTTGTGGGTTAGCGTACCGCTGATCAGATCCCGGGCAGTCATTCCCACGCCGTTGAAATCCAGCCACAGGGTGCGTTGCAGGGACAATCGATTGGCTGCTGGCGTGGCGTCCCCCTGATACTGTTCCCGCAAAGTCAGAGTGTCGTCGGGACCGAGCAGGTAGGTGGGGAGGTTGCGATACTCTTCGGGTAAATCCAGTTGCGATGGGTCGACCGCGGTCACACCTTCCACCCGTACGCCACGCAGGGCCGGGTCGGCGCGAAAACTCCACACTTCCTGTGCCGGCCACTGTGCATCCAGTTGGCGCATGGCAAAGCGGTCCGGTGACGCGGTAAAACGAGCAGCGAGACGCAAACGCCATTTACCAGCACGAGCCTGAACCCGCAGACGGCCGTCAGTTTCGATACGTGCTGGCAGGGGGGACGCAAAATCGATGGGTTGCGCGCCATCCGGCAACAATTGGCCGACCAGTATTTCCCGCGGGCTTCCCGATACCGTGAGGCGTAACTCGGTTTCCAGCAGCAGTGGTACATCGTCGCTGAGTAGACGAAAGACTTCAATACTGAGGGTGTTATCCTGTGCTGAACTGGCGCCGGTGGTGTCCCGATCCCGCAGCCACAGGCGCCCCTGCGCGTCGACGTCCACGAGCCCTGGCTTGCCTTCCACCAGTAACTTGATCAATGCGCTGTCGGCGGCCACCGGTAAATGCTGCGGTGGCTGATGCCAGCGCAATAGCCCCTCAATGGCGTAGCGTCCGGGTGTGGCAAACAGCGCGGGTCTGCCGTTTTTTTCCAGGACGGCGGCGGGCGCGTTATTCACGGTGACCTGGAGCGGCCAGTGTTTACGGTTGCCCGGCAGATAAATCCAGCCTTCACCATACAGGGTCCAGTGCTGGGCAAAGCGCGCTTCCGGTTGCGTTATTTCGAGCGTTAGTTCACCCGGCCATACGCAGCGCCGCTGCCCGGGTTGTTCGTCTGCGCTGTGGGACAGGCGCGGGCACCGGTGTGACTTGTCGTCTTTAAGCACCCAGGGCGCCCATGGCGCCAGTTCGTCGGGAATTGTTGCCGCTGCGCTCGATGGAAATAAGCTCCAGAGTCCTGCGCACAGCGATGCCAGTATGAATACGGCTGGACGAACCCTGGTCATGGACGCACTCCTGGTGACAGTAACAAGCTGTGGTGCAGGCCTGTGATCGGTTTGGCACGAACTTGACGGGCACTTTGTCGCAAACGTTTACGGCGCCATGCCACGGTCCAGTGGCTCGCAGTCGAACCCGGTCCCACTGTTCATCGATTTATTACTCGCGCTTATTGTTTATTGCGCGCATCAGATTAACAAGTCCCTTTCTTACGTGCCAGGCGCTTTAATTCTTAGCGTGGAACTAATCACAACACAGAGTCTCCAACGGTGCTTATATCATTCGGCCAGGCACCCCTTGATGCGTAGCAGGTACAACACCGTTTTAGACACTGACCCGGAAAAACCTCGCGGACAAGCGTGTAATATGTCCTTAATCTATCTATTTTTCTTCTATTTTTCCGGCGTCTACCAGGCTAGCGTGTGGGCGACTGGGCACAGTAGCACCGGATTGCGCCAGGCCATCTACATGAGTGCCCTGTGGCTGATACCGGTGCTGTTATGGCCGCGTTTCACTCGCCAGATTACGGCGATGGTCGGGTTGTTGCTGTGGGCCGCGTCACTGGTGGCCCTGGGTTACATGCTGGTATACGGACAGGAATTCTCGCAAAGTGTCATTTTTACGCTGTTTGAATCCAACGCCGCTGAGTCGAGCGAATATTTACAGGTTTATTTTCAGTGGTGGATGCTATTAGTGTTTGCCCTGTACACCGCGCTGCCGATCTGGCTTTGGTTTCAGGTGCAGCCGGTGCGACTTGTTCCGCGTCGGCGTCTGGCGACAGCGGGGTTGTGTGCGGCCGTGACCCTGTATTCGCTGGTGATGCCGGTCCTAAAAGGTGCATCGTTCACCAATGCCTTCGATCATTTCACCACGCGACTGGAACCGGCCACCCCCTGGCAGACGGTTATCGGCTACGCCAAGTACCGGCAACAATTGAATGGCGTAAATGCTTTGTTGGAGAAAAACCGGGCTGCGGCGCAGCTCGCAAATCTGGTCGATCACAACGCCGATAAGCCGGTGACGCTGGTGCTGGTGATCGGTGAATCCACCAATCGCGAGAGGATGAGTCTGTACGGCTATGGACGCAAAACTACGCCCAAATTAGACGCCCTGCGCGACGAATTGATGGTGTTCGACAACGTCATTACTCCGCGACCCTATACCATTGAGGCGTTGCAGCAGGCATTGATCATGGGTCAGCAACGCCATCCTCTGGCCGAACTCTCCCAGCCCACGCTGGTGGACTTGATGCAGCAGGCGGGTTACGAAACATTCTGGATCACCAATCAGCAAACCATGACCCGGCGCAATACGATGCTGACGTTCTTTTCCGCCCAGGCTGACCACCAGACCTATCTGAACAACAATCGCACGCAGAACGCGGAGCAATACGACGGCGCGGTGGTGGCACCCTTTCGGCAGGCGCTGGGCCATCCCGCCACACGCAAGTTTATCGTGGTGCATTTGCTCGGCACGCACATGAGTTACCGCTACCGCTATCCGGCGACATTTGATCGATTTACAGACGGCGCAGGTATTCCGGCCTGGGTCACCAGCGATGAACAGGCGATGTACAACAGCTACGACAATGCCGTGCTGTATAACGATAGCGTTGTCGCCGCGTTGATTGAATCCTTCAAGGCAGCAGACCCCAACGGTTTTCTGTTGTATTTTTCCGACCACGGGGAGGAGGTTTACGATGACCCGGAGCGAGCGTTTGTCGGCCGCGACGAAGCTGCGCCGACGGCGGCGATGTATACCGTCCCGTTCATTCTGTGGCGCTCGGCAAGTTGGAGGGCCAGTAACGGTGCCATCGACGAGGAATGCCTCCATCGCCCCTACAGTATCGCCTATCTGATCGACTCGATTGCCGATCTGGCGGGCATTACCGCGTCCACCCTCGATACGAAACGGAGTATCGTCAACCGGCATTTTGCAACACCGACGTTGTTGGTTGGCAATCCCGATGCTCCCCGCGACGTGGTCCGTTATCCGCTGCGGAATCTACTCTTGCCCACCGAAGGTTGAGCTGGAGGGAAACTTGCAAAACATAAAAACGCAACTATCCTTAAAAGGATTCTGACGCTGATTTGATGCTAAACAGAGCAGGGATGGCTGGACGGTTTTCTCCCGCGTAATATCAATTATTTTCCGCTCGACCGGCGTCTTGCCGGTCGAGTCGCGAGGGGTGTCCGATGCAAAAATGGCAGGTTGTTGCATTACTGGTGTTGGGTATCGTACTGGTGGCCGGCGCGGTGCTGGCGCGGGTTAAATTTGGCGACAGGTTCGAATTGAAAACCCTTGATCTGGTGTTGTTGGTATTGCCCCTGTTGTTGGTATTACTGGTGATGGGCAAGCTGAAAATGCTGGATGCGTTTGGGGTAAAAGCCGATTTTTCCGAACTGTTTGCCGACGCCGCGCGCACGGGTATCGCCGCCGACGTGGCGGATACGCAAGCGCCGGGTATGGACGAGGTGGTCAATCTGCTGGAAATGGCCGCCAAGGGCAGCGTGCAGGATATTCCGCGGCTGGTGGAACAAAAAACCCAGGCGCTGGTGTTCAGGCTCGGTCACGGCGGCTATTACGGCCCCGCCATAGAGCGTTATCTCGACGCGCTTTATGCCAGTTCCTATTTGCAGTATTTAATTATATTGAACGACGACGGCAAGTTATTTGGCATCTACCAGGCTCTGGATGTGGCGGTGTATTTTCGCGCCGAAAAAGAGCGCGCTTACCGGGATTTCGCCAAATGGTTAAACGAGGCGTCAGACAGCGCACGCCAGCGCCTGACAAAATTACCCGGCTTTGTCGCTGCGCAGCTGGCGGTGACCCCGGATGCGAGCAAGCGCGAAGTGCTCAGCCAGATGGATCATCTGCAGGTCAACACCATTCCAGTGGTGGATGCCCAGGGGTTTTTTATGGGCACGGTCGAGCGCTCGCGCCTGACCTCCAGCCTGATTCTGGAGGTGGCCGAGCGCATCGAAGCGCGTTAGGTGGATGCTGTCAGATAGATGGTAGAGATAGTGCAAAAAACAGGGAGGAACAAGCGTTATGCGTAATCTCATCGTTTGCTGCGACGGCACCTGGAACACCCCCGATCAGGAGGAAGATGGTATCCCGGCACCCACCAACGTGGTGCGTCTCTACAACGCACTGGCCCGACCGGCCAACGCCGAAGGCGTCGCGCAACTGGCCTACTACCACCCGGGAGTTGGCACCGAAGGCAACTGGTGGCAGAAACTGGCGGGTGGCGCCACCGGTTCAGGTTTGAGTGACAACATTAAAAGCGCCTATCGTTGGTTGGCAACCCACTATCAAGCCGGTGATCGCATCTACCTGTTTGGGTTTAGCCGCGGCGCTTATACGGTGCGTAGCCTGGCGGGCATGCTCGGTAAGGTCGGATTGCTCAATACCAGGGATTTGGCTGACAACGACCTGTGGAAACGGGTGGAAACGGCGTTTACCAGGGGTTATGGCAAACGCCAGGCGCGTTCCGAGTGGAGCAAGGACTGGGCTTTTCACTCGGCCAGCGCCAGTGTGCCTACTGATGTACCCGTGCACTTTCTCGGTGTTTGGGACACCGTGGGGGCGTTGGGGATACCCAACGATATGGCGGTTCTCAATCTGCTCGACGACAGCGACGATTACGCGTTTCACGACACCACTCTGGGGCACGGGGTGCACCATGCGCGCCAGGCGGTGGCCGCCGATGAGATGCGGGCCAGTTTTGCGCCCACACTATGGGATAACCCGGATACTCATCCGGATGTTAAACAGCTGTGGTTTCCCGGTGTGCACAGCGACGTCGGTGGCGGGTATGTGGAGAGTGGGCTTTCCGACGGCGCTTTAAAGTGGATGATGGATGAGGCCCGTAGTCAGGGCCTGGGGTTTCACGCGGGGCTTTACGGCCAGGTGGTGCCGGACTGCCGAGGTTTGTTGCACGATTCCCGCAACGGTTTGTTCAAGGTGATGCGCTCCCAGCCACGCAGTGTGCCACTGCTTAAATCCGGCCCGGCACTGCACGATTCAATTCTCGATCGCCAGAGTAATCCGCCCATTACTCAGGGGCTTTATCGCCCCACCATCGATCTGGGTCCGGGGGAGACACAGGTTTGTACGGTGTTCGCTTCTCAACCCTGGAATGACACGGGAATTTATCTTCACGGGGGGGCGACTTATCAGTTTTTCGCTAGCGGGCAGTGGCTCGATCGCAAAATCAAGTGCGGTCCGGCGGGCACTACGGACGGCAAGTTTCACCCGGGGGAAATTGTCCATCTGGCCGGTACCCTATGGGGCAAGATCGAATCCGGCTTCAAAAAACTCAGTGGTAACGAGGAGGCCGACTTTCGTGGTTCGCGCCGCGAAGAAAAGTTGCCCTGGTTCTGTTTGGTGGGCGTAATTGCCAATGGCGCTAACCCCAACGCCGATGGGACCCCGGCGAGCCATGAGGTCATTCCGATCAAGGACGGATGTGGCTGGATCGCGGGCAAATCCGGCTACCTGTACTGTTTTGCCAACGATGCCTGGAATTTCTATGACAATAATCGGGGTAGCGTAGAATTGACAGTGCACAGATCGGCATGATCTTCGGCTCGTTTGGATAAACGCGATTCTGGTTGCAGGGCCGCCTGGGGCCAAGTCCGTGTGTCCCGCAGTCAGTTCCTTCGGTGTCTGGTAGACTGGGGGCCGTTGCCCGTGGGCGAGGGTACCTGACGCGCCGGGCAACGACCCGTGCAATCCACCGCGACCTGGTGTCAACGATTGGCCGCTCGCCTTTTGAGGGTTTTAACCATGGGATATTTATTCGGTAGTTACGAACGCGCAATGCTCTTCCCTTGTGCTACGCAGGCGCGACGCGCCACGCCACGTTGTTCTCGGCGATGGAGTAGCCTGCTACTGGTGCTGGCCACAACTGTGGCGGGATTCGCCGGTCCCGTGGCAGCGCAAGAAAGTTTGTGGCAAAAGGGCAGCGAACTGCTGGGTGCGTTTGCCAGGGATTCTGCGTCCTCCACGGCTGCCAGCAGTGTTGGCGCGGAGGATGTTGGTAGCGCGTTCAAGGAAGCGTTACAGTTTGGCACGGATAGCGTGGTCGCCCAGTTGGGCCAAAATGGTGGCTTTAGCAATGACCCGGCGATCCACATCCCCTTGCCAGGCGAACTGGACAAGGTCAAAAAGGTGTTGGCCACGGTGGGGATGTCCGGACAAATGGACGAGCTTGAAGCCAAGCTGAATGAGGCGGCGGAGGCGGCAACGCCCAAAGCCAGGGCGCTGTTCACGCAGGCGATACAGGCCATGACGTTCGCGGATGTTATGGCTATATACAACGGACCGCCGGATGCGGCGACCCGTTATTTTCAAGACCAAATGACGCCGCAATTAAGGGAGGAAATGCGACCCATTGTCGAGAGTACTCTGGCGGACGTGGGCGCTGTGCAAACTCTGGATAGCGCCATGGGTCAGTATCGCGCCCTGCCCTTCGTGCCCGACGTTAAAGCGGACCTGACCCGGCACGTGCTGGATAGCGGTCTGGCGGGAATTTTTCATTATCTTGCGCAGGAGGAAGCCGCCATTCGCACCAACCCGGCGAAACAGACCACGGATTTATTGCGCCGTGTGTTTGGTGCGCAATAGCTGCACAATAACCGCATCAGGTCCGGCTGGTCGGCGCTACGCGTAATCGGGATGGGCGAATATGAACAACACACCGTCGGCTTCCGCCGCTAAACCGTGTATAAAAATTGTCTATTGCCCCCGCTGTAACTGGCTGCCGCGCTCCGCCTGGATGGCGCAGGAGCTGTTGCACACATTTGCCGACGCTGTTGGAGAAGTGGCACTGGTTCCGGCCGAGCAGGGCGGGACCTTCGAAATTTGGGTCAGCGATCAGCTGCTGTGGGAGCGTCGCCGCGACGGTGGGTTTCCCGATGTTAAAATTTTGAAACAGCGGGTCAGGGATCTGATTGCGCCGGAGCGTGAACTGGGACACCTCGATCGCTAGTTTACTCAGTAGTTTCCGCAACAGTTTTTTCGCATAATAGCTGCCAGGTTTGTCGGTCTGCTGTAACCATCAGGTAGCGCTAACTAACCATAATCACCATCAACCGGGGTTGCGCGTAGATTACGCTGCACGGCGACAGGTCAATCACCAATAAGGGAAAAATCCATGTCACAGCGATTACTGCGACTACATGAAGCAATGGTACTACGTCATCCCGCGCTGGTTCTGACGGTTGTATTTATTGCAGCCGTGGTGCTCGCATTTGGTTTGCCCAATTTCAAGCTCGATGCTTCAGCAGATTCGTTGACCCTTGAGCACGACACTGACCTGGACTACTTCCGCGAAGTGAACCAGCACTACGGTAGCGGCGATTTTCTGGTGGTGACCTTTACGCCGCGCAACGTGGATCTGTTTTCCGACGCGGCACTGGAAACGCTCAAATCCCTGACCGAAGATTTGTCTCGAATAGATGGCGTGGTGGGCGTTAATTCCATAATCACTGTGCCTTTGTTGTACAGCCCAAAGGTGACGGTCGCTCAACTCAAGGACGAGCCGCGTACACTGCTGACTCCCGACACGGATCGCCAGCTTGCCAAGCGGGAATTTCTGCAGAGTCCGATTTACCGCAACCTCATTCTGGGGCCGAACGGTCAGACTACCGCCGTGCTGGCGACTATTCAGCTGGACCAGCGCTATACCGAACTGGTGCGTCAACGGGACGCGCTGCGTTTGCAAAGGGATACCACCGGCATCACGCCGGAGCAGCAACGGGAGCTCGAACGGGTTAGCCAGGAGTTTCTCGACTACCGCACCGCCCGCGCCGCCGTTGAACATCGACGAGTGCAGGAAGTACGCGCTGTGCTCGATAAATACCGGGACAAGGCCGAACTGTTCCTGGGCGGACCCAGTATGGTAACCGCCGATATGATCGACTTTATCAAGAGTGATCTCAGAATCTTTGGCATTGGTATTATTCTGTTTATTATCGTTACGCTGGCCGTGATTTTTCGTCAGGTACGCTGGGTAATGCTGCCGCTGCTGGTGTGTGTGTTAGCGGTGACCATGGTGTTGGGTTGGCTGAGCTGGATCGACTGGCGTTTGACCGTTATTTCGTCAAATTTTGTGGCGTTACTGCTGATTTCTACCCTCGCTCTCACCATTCACCTGATTGTGCGGTATCGAGAATTGCTTCGCGATCGGCCGCACGACGAGTTGATCGATCTGGTGCGAGAAACTGTGTCGTCGATGGCGCGGCCCTGTTTGTATACCGTGCTCACCACTGTGGTGGCGTTTCTGTCGCTGGTGGTCAGCGATATTCGGCCGGTCATAGATTTTGGCTGGATGATGACCATTGGGCTGGCGCTGGCGCTGGTGCTCGCCTTTCTGGTTATTCCCGCTGGCATGATGTTAACCGGCAAGGGCGCCAACAATGATGGCAACGATAACTCCGCGCTGCTGACACTGCACTTTTCCCGGTTTACCGAACGCCATGGCAATCTCTTGCTGGTGTTGGCGCTAACGATTGCGCTGGTAGCGAGTTACGGCGTAACGCTGTTGAAAGTGGACAATCGATTTATCGATTATTTTCGTGCCGACACCGAAATTCATCAGGGCCTGGCGGTGATCGATGCCAATCTGGGCGGCACCACACCCCTCGATATTATTCTCCACGCGCCAAGCTTTGACGCGCCTGTGCTGGATTTGGCCGCCGACGCGGACGATTCTTACGGCGGTGGCGATGCATTTGATGACAGCTATGGCGACGCGCCATCCGGGGAGGACGATCCCTACGGTGACGGGGATGACGGGTTTGCAGACGATGCATTTGGAGATGCGTTTGGCGATGACGACGCGGAGGATGCGCCGCAAAACAGCTATTGGTTCACCACCGCCGGGCTGGAAGATCTGGAAAAATTGCACGCCTTTCTCGAATCCCTGCCGGAGATTGGCAAGGTCAATTCCCTGGTGACGGCGTTTCATGTGGCCAACGATCTGACCGGCCATCGCCTCAACGATTTTGAGCTGGCGGTAATGCGCCAGAACATGACACCGGCAATTAATAATTTTCTGATTGCGCCCTACATTGACGACGCGCAGAATCAAACCCGTGTCACCATGCGCACCGTGGAAACCCAGGGCGATCTGCGGCGCGCGGAACTGCTGGCCGAAATTGAGAGTTTTCTGGTCGAGGAGTTGCAACTGGCGCCGGATCAGTACCGGCTGACCGGGTTGATGGTGTTGTATAACAATATGCTACAAAGTCTTTTCTATTCCCAGATCGTCACTCTGGGCGCGGTGTTTTTCGGCATTATGCTGATGTTTTTGGTTCTGTTCAGGTCGTTAAAGATCTCCCTGATAGCCATTTTGCCAAATCTGCTGGCGGCCTCCATCGTACTGGGCGGCATGGGGCTTGCCGGGATTCCCCTGGATATGATGACGATTACCATCGCGGCGATTACGGTAGGCATCGGCGTCGATCACGCGATTCATTACCTGACCCGCTTCACCCGTGAATTTGCGGTGGACGGAGACTACGTGGCAGCGATGCATCGCTCCCATGCCACCATCGGTCGCGCCCTGTTCTACACGGCAATTACCATCATTGTCGGATTTTCCATTTTAGCGTTGTCGAACTTTATTCCGTCGGTGTACTTTGGTTTGTTGACGGGCGTTGCAATGCTGGCCGCTTTACTGGGGTCGCTGACGTTACTGCCGAAATTAATTTTGATCGTTAAACCATTCGGGACCGACCAATCAGATGCCGCCTGAGTCTGGCGCGGTCAGCGGGCGGTAAGAAAGCGCCTGGCTTCCGCCAACTCTGGCCGTGCGCTGTCGCTATCGACGGTTTGTGCTTGCAGTCGGGAGAAGTACTCGCGCGCTAAATGATCGTTGCCGGAGGCCGCGGCAGCCCGCGCGGCACCGGCTAGCCCGTGGTAACGGTTGGGATCGCGTTGCAGGGAGCGCACGTATTCATCCAGCGCCGCTGCGGGTTGTTGCAGTTCCATCAGCATGTCGCCCAGCAGTTCCCGCGAGGGCACCACATTACCTGGAGTAACGGGATGTTTGTCGCTGGCGTCCTCAGCGGCAGCGGCAGCGCGCATTCCTTGCAGCGCTACTTCTGGTTGGCCCTTGGCGAAGGCGATCCAGGCGTCGACCGCCTGAATCTGAATATCGGTTTGTGTTGGCCAATAACCGAGTTTGGCGGCGCGCATCTGGTCGTTGAGGGTACGCAATCGCGCCAGACTCTTTTGCGCCACATCGAGATTTCCGCTACGTGCCGCACCCAAGCCTCGAGCGAATACCAATATGGATTCGGCCTGCGGGAATTTTTCCCAACCCATCTCGGCCGGAGATAGCTTCAATGCCGCGGCCTGCGGCCAGTCCTTGCGTTCCAGGGCGAAGCGCGCGGGAATCGCGGCCAGCGCATAGGCGGCGGCAAAATTTTCCACCTGAATTTTCCGGATCGCCTGAGTTTCTTCCAGAATGGCCTGTGCCGCGCGGTCCTGAGCCTGCTGCAGATGGGCAAACAACATGTAATCCATGGCGTGCAGGGCGTTATAGTTACCCAGCGTCAGTGTTGTCGAGTCGAGTTCGGCGCGGGCAGCCAGATAGGAAGCGCGGTTGCTGCTCACCATGTCCGGCCACAGCCCGATGCGGGAAAAAATATGGGAGGGCATATGCAGCGCGTGGGGTACGGATGGTGCGATGCCGGCGTACGTGCGGGCAGCGGGAAGTGCCTTGGCGGCGAGTTCACTGTAGTCGTTGGTGTGAATAACGTAGTGGGCGATACCGGGGTGGTTGGGGTATTTAACGAATAATGGCTCGAGGATGGCCATTGCCTGTGACTGTTTTGCAAACGTTTTGTCCGCCGGATCGATATCGAAATTAATGGCCAACGCCAACAGGATTTTCGCCTCGTCGTCCCGCGGGTAGCGTTCGGCAAGGCTGGCCATGGCGCGCACATAGTCGCCCACCCGTTGTGCGAAGGAGATGGTTTGCCAGTCGCGAAAGAAGACGCCCTGGGCCGCGATGTAGTCCTTTTCCCGGGCGCTTTTTGCGCCAGTTTCCTGTGCTCGTCGCGCGTGTACGGCACCGAGTTTTGCCGCACCGGGATTGGACGACCAGGTAAAGGGATTGCCCATCGATGCGAAAGCCTGACCCCAATGGGCCATGCCACACTCGGGGTCAAGTTCGAGTACCGTTGCGAAAGACGCCTGTGCGGGGCTGTACCAGAACGAATGCAGCAGCGCCATGGCGCGATTGAATTCGGTCTGCGCGGCAGGTGTGCAGGTGACTGGAAAATTCACGTCCCCGAGTGTTTCGAGAGAAGGGGTGGCGGTCCTGTCGTGGTCGTGTGCCTGAATAACGCCGGCACAGAGACTAACCAATAGCACCGCGAACCACTTTGTTTGCAGGGTAATAGTCATGGGTTGCTCCGTATCAGTTTGCGTCGGGCCGTACAGGGTGCGTTTACGCCGTGGCTTAGCGCAATATCAGGTTTTAGCATAGCACCACTAATGCATTCATGCTGTTCAGGTGACAAAAATCGGCCGGTGTGGGAGGCTCCTTTGGTTGCGGCACGAGATAAGTCTGTAGCGCCAGATCCGCAGCGGCATCTTCGCTGTGACTTTCGGCACCGCCAGGGGCGGCGAATTAAATTACCGGGACCGCGGCGCGAAGGCGCAGGTTATGGGCAGCTTTTCCAGACCCCTGAAACTCAGGCTGTCGATCCAGTCCGGCTCGCCGCCGCTAAGGCGGGGGTTGAGCAGGCGCTGCGCGAAAATCGGAAAAGCAATGCGACCCTCGAGGCGCGCCAGGGGTGCACCGATACAGAAATGAATGCCGTGGCCAAAGGCAAATTGGCCAATTGACGGATTGCCAGATACTGCGCGGCGAATATCGAAGCGTTGTGGGTCCTCAAAGATCTGTGGGTCGCGATTGGCGGCGTTGATCATGGCGAAAACCCGTTGGCCGCGGGCGATGTGGTGACCGCGAAAGTTGATATCCTCGCTGGCAACGCGAGTGACAGCGGCATTGGGGCCATCGTGGCGTAGCACTTCCTCCACCACCTGCTCGCCGAGGTGCGGATGGCGGCGCAGATCAGCCAGCTGGTCCGGGTGTTTGAGCAAATAATAGAGGCCGGTGGCGAGTAAATTACTGGTGGTTTCGTGACCGGCAAATAACAATTGAATGCAGGTGGCGATAAGCTCCCGTTCGTTTAGCACTTTGCCTTCGTCTTCGGCGCGAATCAGCGCGGTGATCATATCGCTGCGGGGATTGCGCCGCCGTTGTGCAATCAGCTCGCGAAACGCATTGCTCATCTGCGCGGTTGCCGCTTCCGCGCGCGCGTACTTGTCCGGGGTCACCCGTGCACCGCCGACGAACAAACCGATTTCGTCGGACCACAGCTTGAAATTATGAATTTCCGAACTCGGCGCCCCGAGCATTTCCATAATGACCGACGCGGGAATACGAAAGGCGATATCGCGCACAAATTCGATTTCTGTCTGGTGCGCCACCGCGTCGATAACGTCGTGGACGATTTCTGCAACGCGGGGCGCCATGCCGTCTATCGCCCGCGAAGTAAAGCCGCTGTTGAGTAATCGGCGCAAGCGGGTATGGTCCGGCGGGTCGAGAAATACCGTCCACAGGCCCACCGAGGATTCCAGGTTTTCCACACTCGCCCGCTGTGTAGCAGGCATCGCTTCGAAAAACGGTTTCATGCGCTCTGAAGAAAACCGCTTGTCAAGCAGAATGGCCTTGCAATCCTCGAAACGCGTAACCACCCAGCCACTGAGCTTGGTGCTCCAGTAGATGGGTGCTTCCTGCTGCAAACGGGCAAACAGCGGGAACGGGTTATTCATCGTCTCCCGTTGCGTGGGATCGTAGTCCAGCTTCGAGTTCGGTTGATGGATGGTGTTGGCCATAATCCGTTTCCCGCACTAATATTCGTTTTCACACAGGTGTACTCACAATGGATGGTGACCATGTGTGAGGCGAGACGTTCCCGCTGACAACACCAGCCGGTTAAACAGCAGGAACCCAGTTTATACCTGTTTCCCGGTGGGCACAGCCGGGTTTCCAGTCCGGAGTGGGAGCAAATTGTCATGCTATACCGATTATTGGCTGATGCGGTGCTGGTGTTGCATTTGCTGTTGATTATTTTTGGGCTGTTGGGCGGACTGTTGTATTTCTGGCGCAAGTGGGTGCTGGTGTTTCACGTGCCGCTGGCAGTGTGGATCTCGTTGATCGAGTTTTTTGGTTGGGTGTGCCCGCTAACGCCACTGGAAAACGCCCTGCGCAGGGTCGGTGGGGAGGCGGGTTATGACGGCAGCTTTATCGAGCACTATCTCCTTGCGCTGATTTATCCCGCTAGTCTGACCCGTAATTTGCAGTTGTTGTTGGGCGTCATCGCGCTGGGGGTTAATCTGGCGGTGTATAGCCTGGTGGTGTGTCACTGGCGCGCTACTCGGCACGTAGCGCGTTAACCGGATTAAGTCAGGCGCCGCCGCGGGTGAGATCAGGCGCCGACGGGGAAGACCGGCGAGGCCAGGCAGGATATAGAGGGGCGCTAAAAAGTTTTTTCAATGTGCTCATTTGACGTTCTTCGAGCACCCGTAACCGGTACGCTTCAACCTGGTAGTAAGTTTGGCAAAAATTGAGTCCATCAGGCCCGGCCATACGGCGGTCATTGGCAATCCTCAGGTGGTCGCAAGGACCCTCATTGTCTAGCAGTTCGTAAACAGGCTGAGCGGGTTGGTGAGGTGCTGGATGGGGTGGTGGGGCTGATAATGGCAGATGATACCCCGGGGCAATGACTGCTCCGGAGTATCTCCTATACTGATGTCGCTTATAGACCGCTTAGAACAGTAATTGGTAAGAATAATACAGCATCAGTACGACCTGAACCGTAAACAACGTGGCGCGTAGCAATACCATTGGTACACTGGTGGAAATCATATGCACCACGGACTGGGCGATACGGCTGTACAGGACGTACATCGCGGTTCCTTCCATAATACTCAGCTGGTTGGATAAGCCGGCCGCGATTACCAGTGCCGCAAAAATTGGCAGCGATTCCAGGCAGTTCAGGTGCGCTCGGGTAAAACGTTTGCCGAAACCGGGTAAATCATCGCCGGCGGGGTTGAACTGATTGAGGGGTATTTTGGCTCCACCAAAGGCATTGGCGAGTCGTACGTTGACCAGTCCGAAGGTCAGTAAAATCGTCCATCCGGCAAAACCGGCTAGTGCGACGAGTGCTGGGTTCATTGCTTCCACGATATTCCTCCTGGCTATTGTTATATTGGAACGACCGATCTTACTGGAAGTGTATTCTCCCGTAAATGGTCTTCGCGTCCAGGGGACGTTAAAGTAGTGGGCGCGGTTGGCGAAAAGCTCGCTGGCGGGCGTCCATCAGCACCTTGCGATTGATCTGGTGGTGTTGCGCCAGCTCACACTTACGGGGTCAGAGTTTTTAAGGGGGAAGAATCCTGGTGAGAGGACTAACGGTGGGGTATGTGTTGCGCAGTCTGGTGGCGACTGCGCTGGTTGGTGTTGGTGCCGCAGAATATTTTGTAGCAGTGGAGGTTACCCCTCAAATGATGCGTTTCGCACATTTTCCTGAAGCATTTATGTTGACCGGTGGTCTGTTATATCTGATCAATGCACTACGGTTTTTTCGGGCCCGTCGCACCTGATTATGCCGGTCGATTCGAAGGTAGAGCTCAACTATGGCCGATCTAAAAACGCAGGTAATGCCCCTCTTCCCGCTACAGCGGGTTCTGTTTCCCACCGTATCGCTACCGCTGCAAATATTCGAGCAACGTTATCTAAACCTGGTAAAAGCGGCGTCGTCCAGCGACCAGGCGTTCGCCGTGGTTCCGATTCTTGCGGGGAGGGAGGTGGGCGCTACCCCGGAGATCCATCACTGGGGTACCGCGGTGCGTATTTGTGACTGGTCGCAGTTGCCCAACGGCCTGCTGGGGATCGTAGTCAGGGGCGAGCAACGGGTGCGCATCGAGCGTAGCTGGACGCAGGACGATGGCCTGGCGACGGCAGATGTGGTGTTACAATCCGCCGATCGGGAATGTCCGGTGGCTAAGTGCGATGCGGATCTTGCCGACCTGTTAATGAGTTTGGCTGCCCGGACAGGTTTATCCCAGTGGTACATCGACGAGGGGTTGACGGACGTCTCCCTGGCCTGGCGCCTGGCGGATTTGCTGCCGGTGGAGCGGGCCGCCAAGCTCGATCTGTTGGCGGAAAACGATCCAGCGCTACGTTTATCCCGCGTCCGCGGCTGGGTGGTGGCGTTGAGTCAGCGCTAAGGTATGTGTCAGGGGTCGTCCCTATCACTGTGGTCGTCCCTTCAGCATGCGCAACGGGGTGTAGGTGAGCACCGTTTCACCGTGTTGATTTACCACCTTGTTGAACGTGCGCACCAGGCCGCGGTTGCCTTCCCGGGTGGGGTGAATGTCCGTCACTTGGATCTCGACATGAATCGTGTCACCAGCGTAACAGGGCTGTTTTATGTCCAGCTCCATATTGAGAAACGCCATGCCGGTACCCTGCATGGTGGGCAGCAGCAGGCCTTCGGCAAAACTGTACACCAACGCGCCCGGGGCAAATGGCTTTTTAATAACGGAATGGTGGGCGAGGAACTCGCGGTCCGTGAAGACCACTTCGTGCAGGCCGGTCAAATTGATAAACTGGCTGATATCGCTTTCCAGCACGGTGCGTCCCCAGGTTTCGAACTGATCGCCCGGGGTCAAATCCTGCCAGTAAAATCCTCCGCCGATTTTTTTCATATCACCCTCGTGTCGCCTTTATCGCTGGAATGCGGGGAAATTATACCCAGTGGCCGCGCCAGCGAACGACTACATCCGGCGCTCAGGCGCGGGTGCGGCTAGGTGAGCGCAAATATCGCGGCGGACTTGCGACGGTGTGGGCGCTATAATGGCACGGATTTTGGGCGAACCGGTATGGCGGGCTGACGCAGTGGACGTTAAAGAATATATGTTGCAGGTGGGGCGCAACGGGCGCGCGGCAGCGCGAATAATGGCGCGTGCCAGCACGCGGCAAAAAAATAACGCGCTGACATTTATCGGCAAGGCGTTGGCGGAACGGCGCGCGGAGCTGACGCAAGCCAACCAGCTGGATATGGAGAACGGGCGCAAACAGGGACTGGATGCGGCCCTCCTCGACCGGCTGGAGCTGACGTCGGCGCGCATCGACGCCATGATTGACGGCCTCGGCCAGATCGTGGCGCTGCCCGATCCGGTGGGTCAGATCAGCGGCATGAACTATCGGCCCAGCGGTATTCAGGTGGGCAAAATGCGCGTACCCCTGGGGGTGGTCGGCATCATTTACGAATCCCGGCCCAATGTGACTATCGACGCCGCCAGCCTGTGCCTTAAGTCGGGCAACGCGACCATTCTGCGCGGCGGCAGCGAAGCCATTCACTCCAATCAGGCGATTGCCAGCTGCATTGACGAGGGTTTGCGGCACGCGGGTCTTCCGTCAGACGCGGTACAGGTGGTGACTACCACGGATCGCGCGGCGGTCGGTGAGCTGATCGCCATGAACGAGTACGTGGACGTTATTATCCCGCGCGGTGGCAAGGGCCTGATCGAAAGAATCAGTCGCGACGCCAGAATTCCGGTAATCAAGCACCTCGATGGCATTTGCCATGTCTATATCGATGATCGCGCAGACCTGGAGAAGGCCTACAACGTGGCGCTCAACGCCAAAACCCGGCTCTATGGCATTTGCGGCGCCATGGAGACGCTGCTGGTCGCGGAAAGTGTGGCGGCGGCAATGTTGCCGCGGTTGGCCAGGGCCTATCGGGACAAGGGTGTGGAGTTGCGCGGCTGTGCGCAAACCTGCGCGCTGATCGACGCTTGTAAAGAGGCTACCGAGGAAGACTGGCGCACGGAATATCTGGCACCGATTCTCGCGGTGCGCGTAGTGCGGGATATCGCCGCGGCCATCGAACACATCGAGACGTATGGATCCGGACATACGGACAGTATTGTCACCGAGGATTACGGCCACGCCCGTCGTTTTCTGGCCGAGGTGGATTCAAGCTCGGTGATGGTCAACGCCTCGACCCAGTTCGCGGATGGGTTTGAATACGGACTCGGAGCGGAAATTGGTATTTCCACCGACAAGCTGCACGCCCGGGGCCCCGTGGGGCTTGAGGGCTTAACCAGTCAAAAATACATCGTGTTCGGCGATGGCCATATTCGCGAGTAAGCATTGAAAGCCATTGGCATTTTTGGCGGAACGTTCGATCCGGTGCATATTGGCCACCTGCGCACAGCGGTGGAGCTGCGCCAGTTATTGCATCTGGACGTCATGCATTTGCTGCTCTGCGCCGACCCTCCCCATCGCGATCGACCAACCGCCAGTGCAGAACATCGTCTCGCCATGTTGCAACGGGCGCTGGTAGGGGAGCCCGGGCTGCTTGCCGACGACCGGGAGATACGGCGGGGCGGATTGTCCTATACGGTGGATACGCTGCGGGAGATGCGCGCAGAATATGGGTCCGATGCGGCTCTGTATTTGTGTCTTGGCATGGACTCCCTGGTTAACCTGCACAGCTGGCACCGGTGGTGGGAGCTGGTTGAATTGGCGCATATTGTCGTCGCCTGCCGTCCGGGTTGGCATCTGCCGGAATCCGGTCCAGTGGCCGGGCTACTGGCGGAGCGGCTGGTCAGCAGTGCGGACATGTTGCGCCACGGGCCGTCCGGTCACGTGTTGGTGGCGGAAATGACATTGTTGCCGATCGCGGCGACCTGGGTTCGCGAGCAGCTCAGCAACGCGCTCTCGATACGCTACCTGGTACCGGATTCCGTCATTGAATACATTAAAAGATATCGTCTCTACCAACAGGAACCCCGATGACCCAATTGACCCGTCTGATTATCGACGCCCTCGAAGATGTTAAGGGCCAGAATATTGTCACGCTGGACGTGCAGCGTTTAACGGATGTTATGGACACCCTGATCGTCGCCAGCGGCACTTCGAATCGGCAGGTGAATGCGCTGGCGGAAAATGTGGTGGAGCGCGGCAAGCAAGCGGGTTTCCAACCGTTGGGTGTAGAGGGTAAGGACAGCGCCGAGTGGGTGCTGGTGGATTTCGGCGATGTCGTTGTGCACATCATGACGCCTGCCACCCGCGCGTTTTACGAACTGGAAAAACTGTGGTCGATTCGCCCGGACGATTTGCGCACCACGCCCCCGGCGCGCAACGAAGAGTGAAGCGCGGTGCGTCTACGGGTGATTGCGGTCGGTACAAAAATGCCGTCGTGGGTGGTGACGGGTTGGCGCGAATACGCCAAGCGCCTGCCGACGGAGTTCAACCTGGATCTGGTGGAAATTGGACTGGGGAAGCGCACCCGCAGTCAACCCCCTGCACGCGCCATGGCGCAGGAAGGGGAAACCATACTCAAGACGATTGGCGGCGGTGACCGCGTCATTGCGCTGGATGTCGGCGGGAAATCCTGGAGCACTGCGCAACTGGCCACGAAATTGGCGTCCTGGCAAAGCTCGGGAGACAATTACAGTCTGCTGATCGGAGGGCCCGACGGGCTGGCACCAGCTTGCCTGGCGCGCGCGGACGAAAAGTGGTCGCTCTCGCCCCTGACGCTGCCGCACCCCTTGGTGCGCCTGTTGTTGGTCGAGCAACTCTATCGCGCCTGGACTATTAATACCGGACATCCCTACCATCGATAGGTGCTGCGAAGCGCATGAATAACCGTATAACTGGTCGATTACAGTCAACTCCCATATCCGGGGTCGCGGTGCGCGCCATGCATAACCGCAGTTGCGGCGATTTCCCGGTTTGCACCGACCATCGCCCATTCGTCCTGCCGCGCCTTCTCCGTCATGTACACTGACCGCACGCTGAAAAATCCCTTTCGGGAAGCTCGTCTTTTTTTCGGCCGCATTGTCTTCGCAATGCTGGTCGTGGCGCTGTTGCTGGGTGTGGTGATCTGGCGTTACTACCAGTTGCAGGTGGTGCGCCACCAGGATTTTGTGACGCAAGCGGAAAAAAATCGGGTACACGTGCGCGCGATTCCCCCGCCGCGGGGGTTGATCTTTGATCGCAACGGGGTGCTGCTGGCGGATAATCGTACCGGTTTTACCCTGTCGATCGTGGTGGAGCGCGCGGGGGATCTGCAGCGACTGCTGGCGGATCTGGATCAGTTGCTGAATTTAACCGACGAGGAAATCGAGCGCTTCGAAAAGTTGTTAAAACGCCGTCATCCCTATGAGCCGGTACCGCTGCGCTATAACCTCAGCGAGGAGGAGCAGGGCGCTATTGCGGTGAACGAATATCGCCTCGATGGTGCTGAAATCGTCGCCGAGTTGATCCGCTATTATCCCCAGAAGGAGCATATGGCCCACGTGATCGGGTATGTGGGGCGCATCAACGAAAAGGAAACGGAAACCCTCGACCGCAAGCGCTATAGCGGTACTCATATGATCGGAAAAACCGGGTTGGAGCGCTTCTATGAAGACAAGTTGCTCGGTAATCCCGGTTACGAATATGTCGAAACCAATGCCCGTGGCAGGGTGATGCGCGTGCTGGAAAAAATTGATCCGCAGCGAGGCGAAGATCTGTATCTCTATCTCGATAATCGTCTGCAGGAAATGGCATTTGCGGCGCTGGGGGAAGAGAAAGGCGCGGTGGTCGCCATCGAAACGGACACCGGTGGTGTGTTGGCGCTGGCCAGTGCGCCGGGGTTTGATCCAAATTTATTCGTCACCGGCATCAGTCACGAAAACTATCGGTTGCTGACCACTTCGCCGGATCGCCCCTTGTTTGATCGCGCCCTGCGCGGGCAATATCCACCCGGCTCCACGGTAAAACCCATATTCGGACTGGCCGCCCTCGACAGCGGCATTATCTCCGAAAATTACAAAATTTATGACCCGGGTTTTTTTCAGCTGGAAAACCGCGAACATAAATACCGGGACTGGAAAAAGGGTGGGCACGGTAGTCGCGTCGGTTTGTACGAGGCTATCGTGCAGTCCTGCGATACTTTTTTTTACACGGTTGGCGTGCGTATGGGCGTGGATCGCCTGAGTCACTACGGCGCGTTGTTTGGGCTGGGGCAGAAGACCGGGATCGATCTGCCCGCCGAGGCCGCTGGCATCATGCCGTCGCAGGACTGGAAGCGCGGCGCGTATGGCATCGCCTGGTATCCGGGAGACACCGTCAATACCAGTATCGGGCAGGGTTTTATGCTGGCCACACCATTGCAACTGGCGGTCGCGGCGGCGCGACTTGGCACCCGCGGTCAGGTGCGTCGGCCCCGGGTGGTGCGGGCTGCCGGCGAGGAGTTTTATCACGAGGTGGCGCCAGATGCGGTGCTGGATATCGCGCCGCGGCACTGGACTCCAGTGCTTGAGGCGATGCGCGGCGTGGTTCACGACGCGCGTGGCACCGCGCGCCAGGCCGGTGTGGGCATGGCCTATGAAATGGGTGGAAAAACAGGTACTGCCCAGGTGGTTGGTATCAAGCAGGATGAAAAATACGATGCCAGCAAGCTCGCCAAGTTACAACTCGATCACGCGCTGTTTATCGCATACGCGCCGGTAGAAAATCCGCGCATCGCGGTGGGTATCATCGTGGAAAACGGCGAGCACGGTAGCTCCACGGCGGCGCCGGTGGCGCGGCAGATTATCGATGCCTACTTTGCCTACTATCCGCTCGAAGGGGGTGACATTGCAGCACGATGATTTTGTGCGTCACATGAAAGAGCACGGGCCGGGCGTGTATGGCGAACGGCGCCATTGGCTCGGCAAAAAAATAGATTATCTATTGTTGCTACTGTTGTTGCTGTTAATGGGTGTGGGTCTCGCGGTTTTGTATAGCGCCAGCGGTCGTACCCTGGCCGTGGTCGAGCGCCAACTGGTGTACATGTTGATTGGGCTGGGGGTCATGGTGGTGGTGGCCCAGGTGCCGGTGCGTTTTCTCGAGCGCTGGGCGATCCTGCCCTATCTGGCGGGTCTCGGGTTGCTGGTGGCAGTGTTGCTCGTCGGCGATGGGGCAAAGGGCGCGCGCCGGTGGCTCGACCTGGGTATCGTGCGCTTTCAGCCCTCGGAAATACTCAAGATCGCGGTGCCACTCATGGTGGCGAGTTTCCTGGGCGGGCAGCTGCTACCGCCGCGCTTTGGGCACATTGTGTTTGCGGTACTACTGGCGGTAGTGCCGGCGGTGCTGGTAATTGCCCAGCCGGATCTGGGTACCGCCTTATTGATCGTGGCTTCGGGATTCTTCGCGCTGTTTCTGGCCGGACTCGGTAAACGCTATATTCTGGGTGTGGTGCTCGCCGCGCTGGTGGCCGCGCCGGTGTTCTGGAGTTACGTGCTACACGATTACCAGAAACAACGCATACTGACCCTGCTCGATCCGCAGTCCGACAAGCTGGGTGCGGGGTGGAATATTATTCAGTCCACCACGGCTATTGGTTCGGGAGGAATTCACGGCAAAGGCTGGTTTGCAGGCACGCAATCGCAACTCGATTTTCTACCGGAGAGTCACACGGACTTCATTATTGCGGTGCTGGCGGAAGAGTTTGGCTTGATTGGCGTCATGCTGCTGTTACTGCTGTATGTTCTGATTGTCAGCCGGGGTGTTATTATCAGTTTGCGTGCGCAGTCCATGTTTGGGCGTTTGCTGGCTGGCAGTATTACGTTAACGTTCTTTGTTTACGTGTTTGTGAACATGGGTATGGTGTCGGGCTTGTTGCCGGTTGTGGGTGTGCCGTTGCCGCTGGTGAGTTACGGCGGTACCGCGATCGTGACCCTGATGTTGGGCTTTGGTATGCTGATGGCCATCAGCACTGAGAAAAAACGGTTGGTTTAGCCTTTATGAGCAAGTGGGCAATCGCATTATTACTACTGGCCGTTAGTTCGCTGGCGGCGAGTCCGCCTCCGGTAACTACCGGCTATAGTGGTCATGAAGCCGCCCGTGCGCTGATCGACAAAATGGTCGCCGAACACGGTTTTGACCGCGCGGAGCTTCTGCGTCAATTTGCCCAGGTCGAGTACAAGCAATCCATCATCGATGCGATGGAACGTCCCGCCGAAAGGGTCAAGGAATGGGGTGAGTACCGCAAAATATTCATCACTGAAAGACGCATCAATGAGGGTGTGGACTTCTGGCGCACGCATGCGGCTGTGCTGGCTCGCGCGGAACAGCAGTATGGTGTCAATCCGGCACTGATCGTGGCGATCATCGGTGTGGAAACACACTACGGTAGAATCACCGGAAGCTATCGGGTTATCGACGCACTGGCGACGCTGGCGTTTGATTATCCCAAACGCAGTGAATTTTTTACCCGCGAACTCGAACAATTCCTGATCCTTACCCGAGAGCAACAGCGCGACCCGCTGACGCTAACCGGCTCGTACGCCGGCGCGATGGGCTACGGCCAGTTTATGCCCAGCAGTTATCGGGCCTACGCGGTCGACTTCGATGGCGATGGCAGGGTCGATATCTGGGAGAATCCCGAGGATGCAATCGGTAGTGTCGCCAATTATATGCTGCGTCACGGCTGGCAGCCGGGACAGGGGGTGGTAGTACGCGCGCGCACCAACGGCGAGTATAACGACGCCCTGATCAATAAGTTGCTGGTGCCGGAACTGACCCTGGCGGAATTGCGTGCGCAGGGGTTCGCGCCTGTTATGCAGGGGTTACCCGAAGACACGCGCGCCATCCCGCTCAGGCTGGTTGGCGATTACGGCGTGGAGTTTTGGCTCGGGCTGCCCAATTTTTACGCGATTACCCGCTACAACCACAGTTACCGGTATGCCATGGCGGTAACTCAACTCAGTGAAGCCATTGCGGATCGTCTCGGTGATGGCGAGGGGTAAACGCGCGTTATGGGTGGTGTTGCTGTTACTGGCAGGGTGCCAGGGCGGTAGCAGCATCCGACCCGAACCGCGAGATGGGCCGCCGCAGGACGATATCGATGTCAGCATGATTCCCGATGCGGTGCCCCGTTACGAGCCGATCACACGGGCGGGCAACAAAAGTCCCTATGAAATTCTGGGTAAAACCTATCATGTGATGCCCTCGGCCCGCGGTTACCGCGAGGTGGGAACGGCGTCCTGGTACGGTACTAAATTCCACGGCCGCAAGACCGCCAACGGCGAAGATTACAGCATGTACGAGATGACTGCGGCGCACACGTCGCTGCCGATTCCCTCCTATGTGCGGGTGACTAATCTGGCTAACGGTCGTAGTGTTATCGTGCGCGTTAACGACCGTGGGCCGTTTCACGGTGGCCGCATCATTGATTTGTCCTATGCGGCGGCAAAAAAATTGGGGTACGCGAGCCAGGGTACCGCGCGGGTTGAAGTGGCGGCGATTGACCCCGGTAATTATCAGCGCACGTCCGTGGAAATTCCGCGTGTGGCGACGGTGTCGCGGGTACCGCCCGCCATTGGCGCAAGCACCACCGGCAGGTTGCCGGACAACACCTTCTTGCAGATCGGCGCTTTCGCTTCCCAGCGTTCGGCGCAATCCTTGCGGGCGCGAGTGAGCCAGATAACCGAGTACCCGGTGGCGGTGCGCGTAGCCCGCACCAGCGCGGCCACGCTGTTTAAAGTGCTGGTCGGACCGGTTACCGACCACAACCAGTTGATCGCCCTGCGTAGCCACCTGCAGCAAACCGAACGGCTGTCGCCATTCGTGGTCTACGACGCACTGCTGCCGGATTAGCGCGGCGTGGTCGGTTCGCGCGCGCAGCCGTGTTAAACTGCGCCAGCGCGCATCCGGTACTTTCAGATTTTTATTCGCCGGCGGGCGCACGCCTGTTGTTCTCGCGATATTTTAATGACCTTGTTAAACCACGGGATTGTATATGCTGAAAAAATTGGTAATGTCAGGTTTGCTCGGCTGTTGTATTGCCAGCACGGTCCTCGCGGCCGCGCCGACGCTGATCCCCGCACCGCCGCAGCTGGCGGCCAAGTCGTGGATTCTGATGGATGCGGATACGGGCAAGGTGTTGATCGAAGAAAACGCCGATCAGCAGCTTCCGCCTGCCAGTCTCACCAAAATGATGACCAGTTATGTGGTGTCCGGTGAAATTCACAAAGGCAAACTCAAGCCGCTCGACAAGGTTCTGGTGAGTGTCAATGCCTGGCGCATGGGGGGGTCGAAGACCTTTATACGGGAGGGCACCGAAGTCGCGGTTGAGGATTTGCTGCGCGGTGTGATCATTCAGTCCGGCAATGATGCCAGCGTGGCGCTGGCGGAACACGTGGCAGGCAGCGAGGACGCCTTTGCCGATGTGATGAACCAACAGGCGACTTTGCTGGGTATGACCAACTCTAATTTCGCCAACGCCACCGGGTGGCCAGCGGCAGGGCATGTCACCACCGCGCGGGATTTGTCACTGCTGGCACGGGCGTTAATCAATGATTACCCGGAGCACTACCAGCTCTATGCGGAAAAATATTACGAGTACAACGGCATACGTCAGCCCAACCGCAACTTGTTGCTGTGGCGGGATAAAACCGTCGACGGTGTCAAAACCGGACATACCGAAGAGGCTGGATACTGCCTGGTATCGTCAGCTCTGCGCAATGGCATGCGCCTCATCGCCGTGGTGATGGGTACGACCAGTGAGGAGGCGCGGGCCAGCGAATCGCAAAAACTGCTCTCCTATGGGTTCCGTTACTACGAAACCGCCAAAGTGTACGCCGCCAACGATGTTATTCAGGAGAATGTGCGGGTTTGGTACGGCAGGGATGAAGCGGTCAATGTGGTAGTGCCAAACGACGTCTTTCTTACCATCCCACGGGGCAGTCGCGAACAGTTGGCAGCGACCGTACATGTGGACGCGGTAATCAAGGCCCCCCTTACCACCGCCACGGAACTGGGTCGCCTGAAAGTGGAGTACGAAGGTGAAACGCTTCTCGATCAGCCCCTGGTGGCGGACCGAGAAATCGCGAGGGCCGGGTTTTTCGCGCGCATCTGGGACGGTATTAAACTGTTTTTTCTGAACCTTTTTTCCTGAACTGTTGCTGGATAACCCATTAATTGCATCGTAATGACCGATCAGTCAGCGCCTGAAATTGAGTTTCCGTGCTCCTATCCGATCAAAGTGATGGGCAATGCCTGCGAGGAGTTTCGCCGGCACGTGATGACGGTAATGGCGCGTCACGCACCGGAATTTGACCCGACCGCGGTCACCACGAGAGCCAGCAGTAACGGTAATTATCTGTCGTTGACGGTAACTATCATGGCTACCGGCAAGCCGCAACTGCAAGCAATTTTCGTCGATTTAAAAACCAGCCAGCTGGTTAAAATGGTATTGTGAACCACAGTGAACAGGCCGCTGATGGTGCGTCACCTTGGAGAGCAGCCCTACGGGCCGGTGTTTACCGCCATGCGCGACTATACCGACGGCCGTCACGGGGACAGCGCCGATGAGCTCTGGCTCGTTGAGCACCCTCCGGTGTTTACCCAGGGGCAGGCTGGCAAGGCGGAACACATTCTTGCCCCTGGCACTATTCCGGTGGTCAAGGTTGATCGGGGGGGGCAGGTAACCTACCACGGCCCTGGCCAACTGGTCGCGTATGTGCTGATCGATCTCAAACGCATGGGGATGCACGTGCGGCAGCTGGTGTCGGCCATCGAGCAAAGCATCGTCGAGCTGTTGCGCGGGTACCAGATACAGGCTGCGGCGCATGCGCGGGCGCCGGGGGTCTATGTGGCGGACGCCAAAATCGCCTCCCTCGGGTTGCGGGTACGCAAGGGTTGCAGCTATCACGGCCTGGCGCTCAACGTGGATATGGATTTGACGCCGTTTGAACGCATTAATCCGTGTGGATACCAGGGGTTGCGTATGACACAGATCAGGGACCTGTTGCCAGCCCATAGCGCGGTGCCGATGGCTGCTGTGGAACAGGCGTTGTTAGCCAGACTGGCGGCCAATCTGGGTTTTCGCGCATGGCGCGAAGACGTCGATCCCCTTGCAGTACTGGTAGCGGGGGCGTCGCAGTGAAAGAAATAGACATCGTTCCGGCGCGGCGCACGCGACGACTGCGCCAGGGCGAAAAATTGCGCAGTGCCGATAAGGTGGAACGCATACCGGTTAAAGTCATTGCGACGGACACCATGCCGCGCAAACCCGACTGGTTGCGCATTCGGCTGCACGCATCCCCCGCGGTGGACCGCATCAAAAAAATTCTGCGTAAAAATACTCTCGCCACGGTGTGCGAAGAGGCGTCTTGCCCCAATCTCACGGAATGTTTCGGCGGCGGCACCGCCACTTTTATGATTATGGGAGATATTTGTACCCGCCGTTGTCCGTTTTGCGACGTGGGGCACGGTAAACCCAATCCCCTCAATCCGGACGAACCCGCACAGCTGGCTGCCGCGATCGCGGAAATGCAATTGCGTTACGTGGTGATCACTTCGGTTGATCGGGATGATCTGCGCGACGGTGGCGCTCAACATTTCGCCGATTGTATTCGCGAATGTCGACAGCGCATACCACAACTGGAAATTGAAATTCTGGTGCCGGATTTTCGCGGGCGTATGGAGCCGGCACTGACTATTTTAGGTGCGACAGCGCCGGATGTGTTTAACCACAATCTGGAAACGGTGCCGCGCCTGTATCGTATGGCGCGCCCCGGCGCGAACTATCAGTGGTCCTTAAACCTGCTCAAGCAATACAAGGCGCGCAACCCTCAGGTGCTGAGCAAGTCCGGGCTGATGGTCGGGCTGGGGGAAACCAGGGATGAATTAATGCGCGTGCTCGACGACATGCGCGAACACGATATCGATATGCTCACTGTGGGGCAGTATTTACAGCCATCAAAACACCATTTGCCGGTGGAACGTTTTGTGCATCCCGACGAATTTCAGGAATATGCTGACTACGCGACCAGCATTGGTTTTAAACGCGTTGCCTCGGGGCCGCTGGTGCGCTCCTCCTACCATGCGGATCGACAGGCGCACGGGGAGGCCGTTGGTTAGTTTGACTTCAGGTCAATAACCGCGGTTAGTCGCAAACTGGAACAAACACAAAATCGCGATTTAACGCTGATGTACAGGACCGATCTGTACACGCTCAGGGGAGAGGAACTATGAGTGCCGTGGATATAACTATGAGTGCCGTGGATATAGAAGCCGCCGTGTTTCGCCGGTTGCTACAGCACCTGGACGCCCATAAAGAGGTGCAGAATATCGAGTTAATGAATCTGGCCGATTTCTGTCGCAATTGTCTGGCGAAGTGGTATGTCGCCGCCGCTCAGGAAAGGGGCGAGGATATCGACTACGAATCCGCGCGGGAAATTATTTACGGCATGCCGTACGCGCAATGGAAGGAAAAGTTTCAGCGCGAAGCCAGCCCCGAACAGCTGGCAGCCTTTAATGCCAGAGCAGCACAGAAAAAGCGCTAGGCAGTCTCGATAAAGTCGCGCCTGGCAGTGGCGCTGGCGGGCGAGGGTGGCGTCACGTCTTGATTGGAGAAGCTAATGGTTGCTGGAAAAGTTACTGCTGGGGTGGATGGAAAAGCAGGTGCGCCGCCTGCCCTCACCGTGGCTGAGTTGCCCGCCTGCTGCGATCCACAGCAATTCACGTTTGCCACGACGGAAGAGCTTGAGTCGCTGCGGGAAATCGTCGGTCAGGATCGCGCCCTCGACGCGATCCGCTTTGGTATCGATATGCGCCACCACGGCTACAATTTGTACGCCCTCGGTCCACCCGGTGTCGGCAAATTTACCGCCATCAAACATTTCTTAAACGCCAAAGCCAAACAGGGCACAGCGCCGCCGGATCGGTGTTACATCAACAATTTTCAGGACCCGTATCGACCGCATTTGCTGACCTTGCCCGCCGGTCGGGGTGCCGGGTTGCGCAACGATATGCGCAAGCTGATCGAGGATCTGCAAACCGCCATTCCCGCCGCATTTGAGAGTGATGGTTACAAGGCGCGGGCCCAGCAATTGCAGAGCCAGTTACAGGAAAAGGAGGAAAATGCCTTTCGCGAGTTGCATGAAGCCGCCAAAAAACAAAGTATTAAGATGTATCAGACCCCTACGGAATTTACCTTTATTCCCCTGGTAAACGGCGAGGAAGTCACCCCCGAGACCTTTGAAAAACTGGCGAAGACTGAACAGGAGCGTCTGGAGAAGGTTGTCGCAGGACTGCGCGAGCAATTGCGTGAAATCATGCAAAAGAAAATTCCGTTGTGGCGCAAACACACGCGGGAACAATTTCGCGAACTCAATCACCGCATTACCCGAGAAGCCGTCGCCTTGCCGATCGACAGTCTGCGGGAAAAGCATGCCGATCTACCCGCTGTCAACACCTATCTGGCGGAGGTGGAGCAGGACGTGATTGCCAACCCGCGGGACTTTGCGCCGCAGGAGGCGCCTGCCGTGCCGGCCCCGCAGGCTATGCAGAACGGGCTCAGTCGTTACCAGGTGAATCTGTTGATTGATCAGACGGGGGTATCCGGCATGCCCGTGGTGTTTGAGGAACACCCCAGCTATCCGAATCTGTTGGGCCGAGTGGAAAACAAGGCTTTTATGGGTGCGCTCACTACCGACTTCACCCTGATCAAACCCGGCGCTCTGCACCGCGCCAACGGCGGCTATCTGATTCTCGAAGCGCGCAAATTGTTGATGCAACCCTATGCCTGGGAGGGCTTGAAACAGGCGCTTTACTCCCGCGAGCTACGCATTGAGTCCATGGAACAGGTGCTGAGTATCGCCAGCACCGCATCGCTGGAGCCCGAATCGATTCCCCTCGATGTCAAGGTGGTGTTGTACGGTGATCGGGCGCTGTATTACATGCTCTACGCCTACGACCCCGACTTTGCCGAGCTGTTTAAAGTGCCCGCGGATTTTGAATCGGGCATCGATCGCAGTCCGGAAAACGACCTGTTGTACGCACGCATGATTGCAACCATAGCGCGGGAGCGAAAATTATTGCCGTTTGACCGGGTGGCGGTAGCGGCGATTATTCAACAAAGTATGCGTATTGAAGCGGACACCCGCAAATTGTCGACGCATATGAGCAGTATCGCCGATCTGATTGTGGAGGCCGATCACTGGGCGCGCCAGCGTGGTAGTGACCTGGTGAGTGGGGACGATATTCACAAAGTGATTGCTACCCAGGTGGAGCGGGTAGATCGGGTGCGCGATCAACTGCAGGAAAATATTTTGCGCGATACGATTATGATCGCCACCGCGGGCGAGGTGGTGGGACAGGTGAACGGCCTGTCGGTGCTGCAAATGGGCAATTTCAGTTTCGGTCAGCCCTCGCGTATCACGGCGAATACCCGGCTCGGCAATGGCAGGGTAATCGATATTGCGCGGGAAACCGATATGGGCGGCCCGACCCACAGCAAGGGCGTGTTTATTCTCAGCAGTTTTATCGGTGCGCGCTATGGTCAGCAGGCCCCACTGTCTTTTAACGCCAGCCTGGCATTTGAACAAAACTACGGTGGCGTCGACGGGGACAGCGCGTCGTTAGCTGAGTTGTGCGCCCTGCTGTCGTCGTTGAGCGGGGCGCCCATCAAGCAGTGTTTTGCATTGACCGGCTCGATTAATCAGCACGGTCAGGTGCAGGTGATCGGCGGCGTCAACGAAAAAATTGAGGGGTTCTTCGACGTTTGTCAGGCGCGGGGGTTGAGCGGTGAGCAGGGCGTGTTGATTCCCCGCAACAACGTACAGAATCTGCTGTTGCGCCACGACGTGATCGCCGCGATGGACGCGGGTAAGTTTCATGTATACCCCGTGGACAACGTCGACCAGGCGATCGCGCTGTTGACGGGGCTCGCTGCCGGCGAACCGAATAGTGCTGGCGAGTATCCAGTGGATAGCGTCAATGGTCGCGTGCAGCGCCGCTTGCAGGAATTCGCCAACCGGCGTAGCGCCTTTGCAAAAACCGGCGGGGCCGAGAATGGCGACGTGGACGTCGCTAAAACGTAACGTACCCGACTGGTGCCCGGCTCCGGTTGGGTGTCAAAAATTTGTCGCGCGTAGAAGGTCGCTTACAGTTCGTTGTGACAATCGCAAAAAAACGTGAACCATGTCACAGAATAGAAAGTAGTTGTTCTTGGTTATAAAGGCTATAAAAACAATAAAATCAATTGGTTAATTAATTTGTCTCGAAGGATGAGACTTTATCCCATACATACTTTTCCCGCTTCTCCCTAAAGTATTTCCATGGCGCGACGATAGTGAGGTTAGTGGTAAGCAAGTTTTAACATTGGAGAAGTGATATGACCATTAGCAAAATATTACTGGTTGATGATTCCCCGGCCGATCTACTCTATCTGCGGGGTGCAGTCGAAGGTCTCAACGCCAAAATCGTTACCGCGACCTCGGGCGCCAACGCGATTGATGTTGCTCGGGCGGAGCAACCGGATATCATCTTTATGGACATTATTATGGAGGATCTGGACGGGTACAGCGCCTGCCGCGAACTCAAAAGAGATCCCGCCACCAAGAATATTCCGGTTATCTTCGTTAGCACCAAGAACCAGCGTGCCGATCGCATGTGGGCCGAGCGTCAGGGCGGCAGCGGCTATATCGCCAAGCCTTACACGGCGGACCATATTAAAGACGAAATCAAACGCTTTGCCTGATCTATCGTAGTTATACTCCTCCATACTCGGCGGCCTTTTGGCCGCCTTTTTTTGTCCTGGGTAATTTGTTGGCTTTTGTCTGTTGAGTGATGGGAGTGCAATGCGGTGTTAAGTGCACGGTCGTACGCAGGAAGAATTTTTGTCCCGGTGGCGAAGTTCCTGCTTCCCGTTGCAAAACGCTGTTTAAGCAGCGCTCGTTCATTAAAATATTTCACTGCCGGTATATATTTTATTTTCTGATAGAGCGGTGCGCAATGTGCAATCCGATTTTGAATAGGGACAAATTTACCGAAAAATACGAGTTTGCCTGTGGTGTGCCGCCCGTGCGCCCAATGGCCGGCGCTCCATCAATCTTCTTCAGGACGGATAGTGACCGCAATTTTCTCAGCAATTTCTCCATTGCGCCAAAAGTTAATCAGCCGTTCGATCAGGGAGGGAGTCAATAGTTGTCCGTTGCATACCAACAGGGTTCCGCGGCGCACATACACGTCCTGCGCCACCGCCATGGCGGGCGTTAGCATCTGCACCGGCAAGTTTTTCACCACGCCCTGGGATTGCGGATTACTCAGGTTTGAAAATACTTTAAGAATCCGTGCGTCGTAATGGGGCGCGTGTTTGTCGAGCTGGTCCAGAGCCTGCCCGTGGTCCATACCTGAACTTAAATAATTCTGGTAATCGAGGATCGGCTTTAAGATCCGCGCGCCGAGGGGAATGTCGAGACCCTTGACCTCATCTTCCGGAAAGCCGGTGCCATCGAAATGTTTGTGCTGGTAGCGCACCGCTTTGGCGATGGCCTCCATGCGGGGTATTTTCCCTATCAATTCCGCCGCGAGCTCCGGGTGACGTCTAAATTGTGCACTCTCCTCTGCGGTCAAAGTTTGCAGGGAAGTGGCCTTTTTGACAATTTCTTCGGGTAGCGCGACGTAGCCGAGCATGCTGAGCATGGCAATACTCTCCATCTCCCACACATTGGCCAGGCCGAGTGCATTGGCACACTCTTTGATCTGGTTTTTTAGCTGAGTGGTTCTCCCGAATAGTTGCGGGTTGATGAGCGACAGGACCTCGGTCAGGGTTTCGATGCTGCCCTTGAGCGTATTTTCCAGCAAATCTTTTTCGGCATTAATCAGGTGGAACTGTTTGAGAGCCACATTCAAGGTATGTTCGAGATTTTCCGGAGAACAGGGCTTGTTCAAAAAGCGAAAAATATCCCCTTTGTTTACCGCATCGATGGCGGTTTGCTGATCAGCGTTGCCGGTGAGCATAACGCGCACGGTACTGGGTGCCAGTTTTTTGGCAAATGACAGCAACTGCACGCCGTTTATCTCCGGCATGTGCATATCGGTGACCAAGACCGAGAACGGGCCCTGATTTCTAATCACTTCAATTGCTTCCTGGGCGCCCAGGGCTGTACTGATCGCAAACTTGCGGCGCAGCGTGCGCCGGTAAGCATCCAGAACGTTGGGCTCGTCGTCCACCAGTAAAATCTTGTCTTTCGTGTTCACCCCGTTAATTCCTCCAGAAAGGCCCGACCAATCTGATTCCAGTCCGATAAATGACCCTCGAGATCTAGCTCCTGGAGATAGATGCGACTCAGATAGGGATTTTCCGTCGGATCGACGTCGGGTTGTTGCAAGTGATGGTAGAGCGCGTTGGCGATATGAACCGCAGCAAGCGGCGAAAATTCCCGAGTGGGGCTGCGCTCAGGTTGGTGGTGATACGCCAGTGCTTCGATAATTGGATTGGGCAGCGACCACAGTCCCGCCAGATAGCAGCCAATTTCTGCGTGACTGGCGCCGAAAATCTGGGTCTCACACTCCCAGTTTTGGAGCTTTTCGGTATTATGCAGGGTTATTACTCTCTGGTATTCGTCAGGGAAACTGTTGGCCAGCACCAGTCGGCCGATATCGTGCAGCATACCCGCCAGCAGGGAGAGGTCGCATTGTTTCTTCGGCATTTTCTCAAACTTGGCGATGCGACTGGCTAGATTGCCCACGTGCTGGCTGTGGGTGGTTAACTGCTGTAAATCCAGGCCACCACTGGTGCGCGATTCGTAGCTGCTGAACAGGTGTACCGATACCACCAGACTTTTGATGGTGTCGATGCCGAGCATCATCACTGCTTCGTGTAATTCGGTGATGTGCCGACGCACGCCAAAAAACGCCGAGTTCACCAACTGCAATATCTTGGCGGTCATCGCGATATCGCCAGAGATAATTTCCGCGATAGAGGCCATGGAACCGTGTTCACTGGATGCCTCTTTAAGCACCTGATGATACAGGGTGGGCAGGCTGGGCAATGAACTTAACCCCGCGACCGTTTTTTGCAGGGCTTTATCCGACAGTAACGAACGCAAGCTAAGCGCCAGTTCCAGGGTTTCTATCAGGCTGGTAGCTTCGATGGGCTTAAGTAGAAACTGGTGAGCGACCTGGGCACACTCCAGCTCGGTTTCCGTTTCTGCGTAGCCCGACAACGCCATACGAATGGTGCGCGGGTAGTCCTGCTTGACGCGGGTTAACAGTTCGCCCCCTCCCATGCCGGGCATACGCATATCGCTGACGATGATGTCCACATCGTGAGTTTTCAGGAATTCCAATGCCTCTTCGCCACCATTGGCAAAATTCAGATTCCAGGCACTGCGTTTGCCGCGCAACATACGACGGTAGCCGCTCAGCACATTGGGTTCGTCATCCACAAAGATGATGGTGATAACGTCCGTTTTATTTGCGGAGTTAGCGGGTTCGGTGAAGGTTTCCTGTGCGGTACACCGATCTGGCGAAGGAAATATTTTCTGTTCAGACATGGATAATTAGCCCCGATTGTAAAGAGAGTACAGTGCCGTTGTCCGCGGGCTTAAGGACTGCATTGCGAGGGTTGAGTCACCGACCGGGAAAAAGGGGTATGTCCGGCTATAGTCCATCGTCGTTGTCCATATCCGGCCCAATATCAAAGGTCAGGGTGAACGTGGTGCCGACGCCAACGGTACTATCCACGTCCAGCTTGCCTTTGTGTCGTTCGGTAATACAGGCGTAGGCCATAGCCAGTCCCTGCCCGGTACCCTTGCCAGCAGCTTTGGTGGTAAAAAACTGGTTATAGATTTTGTCGAGATTTTCCGCCGGGATACCACAGCCGGTGTCACTGATGGCGATGACGATGTAGCCCCTCTTCATCCGGGACGAAATAGTAATGGTCCCTTTTTCCGTCGACCCGCCTTTCTGGGTTTTTTCGTCGATGGCATGGGCCGCATTGACGATCAGATTCAGGATGGTCTGGTTTATTTCTCCCGGATAGCAGGGCAGCAGCGGTAAATTGGGCGCCAGATCGGTAACCACCTCAGCGACATAACGCCACTCATTGCGCGCCACGTTGATGGTGCTCTGAATAGCCTTGTTGATGTCGACACTTTCTTTTTCCGTACCGCCCGGGTGGGAAAACTCTTTCATGGATTTCACAATACTACTGATGCGCTCGGTGCCCTCCAGCGACTGCTGAATGGCAGACAAGGTGTCGGCGATGGTGTTTTCATAATCGATCTCTTCGCTGAAATTGCGAATTTGCTCGACAATAGATTGTTGACCGGGGTGGGCAGCGGCGGCGTCGGCAAGCTCGCTGTACAGTGCGACCAGATCGTTGACATCGGCCATGACGTCCTTCAGGAAGTTCAGATTGTCGCTGATAAACTGGGTTGGGGTGTTGATTTCGTGGGCAATACCGGCCGCGAGTTGACCAACGGCTTCCAGCTTATGGGCCTGGCGCAGTTCCACTTCCATGGAGCGGTTGCGCTCCGCCATGTGTTTGTACTGGGTGACATCTGTGGAGAATCCGCGCACCACCGTGCCTTCGCCATTTTCGTTGCGAGCCAGAGAATAGATGGTGCGGATGTAGACGATTTCATCGGTAGCATTACGCATGCGGTATTCAATCTGGAAATTATCTTTTTGTTGACTGAACTGGCGATACTGTTGGCGCACAGGCTCGAGATCTTCGGGAACTATCTTGCTGTCGATAAAACGGGGCGTCGATTTTATCTGATCCGGCGTATAACCGAGGATACGTTCCACCTGTGAACTCATAAACAGAATTTGACCGCTGTCCGGATCCATGGTCCACAGGATGCCATCCAGAGAATTGACCAGCATCTTCAGGTCGCTCAACTCAGCGGATAACCCCTGAATAGTTTCGTCTCTTGCGGCGAGCTGGGCGAGCAGTGTGCTGTCCTGTTCAATCATGTTCGGCATACTCCTGAGGCCCCGGTGGGTGGGCGGCTATTTGTAGTTACGGGTGGCGAACCGATCTGCTGCGCTGTGTCGCGTAACCGGGTGCGTGCACAGGTACTTGTCGTATAGGCAGACAGTGTCGGTACCCCTGTATCGGTTATTTGACCGGGAACTTTAGGAAGAGAACGGATGGGCGCGCGGTGGCGTCTTGCGACGCCGGCGGGCGTCAGCGCTGCACAGCGGATGTTGAGCGTGCCGCGACGCGGTGATCTATAAAGCGTTGCTGGAAGCGCTTCGGGTCAACGCCCTACCAGATGTCCCATACCGGGCGGCAGTTGTCCGGCAGCAGACCGTGGCGGCCCAGATCCGCCCAGCTTTGACCGGGTTTGTGGAAATCTGACCCACAGGACGCGTGCAGACCTTTTTGGCTACACAGCGCCCCCAGTTCCCGGGTGCGTGAAGCCGTTTGCCGTCCAGAAATCACTTCCAGAGCCTGACCGCCCGCCGCTCGAAAATCATCAATCAGACGCGCTAGTTTACTTTGCGTTATGGCGTACTTGTCCGGATGGGCCAGCACCGCCACACCGCCCGCCTCCCTGATGCCCTGCACGATATTATCGAGCGGCAACCAGGTGGGAGGGACATCGCCTATTTTTCCGCTGCCCAGGTATTTGTTGAAGGCCTCGCTAAAAGTGCGCACGATGCCGTTAGTAACCAGCGCGTGGGCGAAATGTGGTCGCCCGATATTGCCGAGTTCGGCCGCCTGGTTCGCCTGTTCAAGCAGGTCTCCCAGTCCCCGCTTTGCCAGGCGCTCGGCAATGATGGTGGCGCGTGCGCGGCGTGCCTGTTGTTGCGTTGCGATAATTTGTCGCAGGCTGTCGCTGTCGGGGTCAATATTCAGACCGACCACGTGCACCCCGGTTTTGTGCCACCGGGCCGACAATTCGATGCCGGAAATCAGTTGTATCGTTCCCGGTTCCAGACCGGATACCTGCTGGTAACCTGCCAGCGTGTCGTGATCGGTAATGGCGAGCATGCCAACGTTGGCGGCGCGCGCCTCCCGTACCAGTTCCTGCGGGGACAGGGTGCCATCAGATGCGTTAGTATGGGTGTGTAAATCAACAATCATTTGCGCGGGCCAGAGCGGCGAAAGTCATTGTGGGACAGTATAACCCTTATGCGATTAACCTGATGTCCAGGTTGCGCCACTGCATGGCCGCGACCGGCTGCGGCCACGGGCGCGACGGCGCAGAGGGCTATCCGACACCTGTGCTGGTAGCGCAAAATGTAAACTGCTCCGGGCGCTATTGCGAGTTGTGAACAACGGTACAGTGACGCCGATTAATACCGCCCAGCGGGCCCGCGTGGTGTCGGAGACGCAAGTCTATATCGAGCGCGCCAGCTTGCTGGTGGGTCAACCGATCCCCATGTTGCCGGTGACGTTCGATTTAACCGGTCGCGCCTGTGGCATGTACCGGGTTAGTGGACGCACTCGACAAATACGCTATAACCCCTATATTTTCGCCAAATATTTTGCCGACAGTCTGGCGGTGACCGTACCCCATGAGGTCGCCCATTATGTCGTTGACAGGCTGTACGGTCGGCGCAAATGCCGCCCTCACGGGACGCAGTGGCGGGCACTGATGGCAAGTTTTGGTGCCGACGCGAGCCGTACCGCAAGTTACGATTTGAGCGGAATTCCGCTACGCACCCAGCGGCAATTTTCTTATCATTGTGACTGTCGACAGCATCTGCTCTCAACGCGCCGTCATCGCAAAGTGGAGCGCGGCGAGAGCCGTTATCACTGCCGTTACTGTGGTAACGAGGCGCGGTTCAAGGGGCAGCCGGTGCCGGGCAACGGGCAGATTATTACCGATCAGGGATAAACATGGAAATTGGCCAAAACGCGGTAGTGGCATTTCGCTACCAATTGCTGAACGATCAGGGTCAGCAGCTCGAAGCGTCCGCCGACGCTACTACCGTTTATTTGCACGGCACCGGCGGTATGTTGCCGGGTCTTGAACAAGCGCTGGAGGGCAAGGCGGCGGGAGATCAGGTGAGGGTAACCCTGGAGCCCCACGAGGCCTACGGTGCAAAACACCCGGACTCGGTGCAACGCGTTCCGCTAAAACATCTGCGCGGCAAGAAAAAACCGCGGCCTGGCGATGTCGTCGCGGTCAATGGCGAGCATGGGCCCCGCCAGGTCACGGTCGTGAAGGTCGGGAAATTCATGGTGGAAGTGGATACCAATCACCCACTGGCGGGAATGGTGCTGACGTTTGTGGTGGACATCGTCGACGTGCGCCCCGCCACCGCTGAAGAGTTGGCTCACGGCCATGCCCACGGCCCGGGCGGGCACCAGCATTAGTGTTGCCGCTGGCGCTGGTCGCCACCATGTCATTAAAAACATCGAGTGGAATGAACACCTTGGACGCTACAGGGCCATATAGGCGGGGTCAACCCGGGCACCGCTGCGCAGGCTTTCCGAGTAGTGGTGAGAGCGGTGACCGGCGGCGTGTCGCGATTCCTCTCAGGCTGTGCGCGAGCAGTGTCGGGTAGCCGGTGTCCTGGTCGGTATATGTCATTGCCGCCAGCGACGGCTCCCTGTATACCGGTATCACACTGGATGTTGAGCGGCGCTTTCAGCAACACAGCAGTGGTCGGTCCGGGGCTAAATACTTCAACCGGGGACGGCGGCCAGTGGCGGTGGTGTATCGCGAAAACGGACTGTCCCGCAGTGCAGCTGGTCAACGGGAAAGTGCCATAAAAAAGATGACCCGCGCGCAGAAACTGGCGTTGATAGCCGCCGCTGATACTGTCGAACAACGTACCGCTGGAGCACCTGAATGACTGATGGCGATCCCCAAAACTCCCTGTTGTTGTCGCCGGACGACGCGCTGACGGCACACAAGCTGGAACTCAATGCCCAGACCGCAGTAATAGCCTGGCGCGACCTGCAGCGTTACTTTGCCGCCGGAGTGGCGATCTTTGTGGCGCCGCAACTGGATCTGGTGGACGTCGCCTGTCAGGTGGCCCTCGATAACGGGGCCCAGGTGGCAGACTGGATGGCAGGGGGCGAACTCGGCCCGGTGAGTGATCCTCAGGCCCGAAAATGGTTCGATGACGATGCGCTGGTTTGGTCGGTGGTGGTCAAACCCTGGGTGTTGGTGCAACCCCATTCACCGGCGCGTGACTGACGTCTGCGTTTCGGCCGCGAGCAGGGTCTGGTAATCGACGTTGAACCCGTTGTGCTCGTCCCCCAGCCACACCAGCCCGTCCTGAATAGTGCATTGCAGTTGCATGGTGCGGGCCGTCAGCGTCACCAGGGCGGCAGTTGACGCCGGCGATAACTGTCGCACGGTCAGGTTTTCAAAGCGGGCCAACTTACCATCCAATTGCCGCCACCAGGGCCGCACCGCACGCTCTCCGTAACAGTAAATTACCACCTGCCGGGCGCGATGACAGGCCTTGCGAATACGGTCGGCATCGGGCAAGCCAACGTCGATCCACAGATCGATATCGCCGGTGGCGCTGGTCTGCCACAAATCCGGTTCGTCGCCGGCGGATAACCCGCGGGTGAACGCCAGGTATTCGTCGGCGTGCAGGGCAAAGGCCAGCAGACGCACCATCAGGCGCTCGTCGGTTTCCGACGGGTGGCGGGCCAGGGTCAGGCTGTGACTGGCGTAGTAGTTCCTGTCCAGGTCGGATAACTGCAGCTCTACTTTGAAGATGGTTGCTTTCAGGGCCATGGGGAGATTCCGGTGTCGCCGCCGGATCGAGGCGGGTCGGCACCCATTGTACGCCAATTGATCTCGGTCATTTTTGCGTTTTGTACCGCGAGTTACACTCCCCGCAGTTATCACCACGGCGGATACTTATGAATATGGTGGTCCCACGCGGAGAGGTATTGCATCGCGAAGTCGAGGAGTTGATTCACGCCTATGTGCAGTGTATCGACGATGACGAGCTGGAGAAATGGCCGGATTTTTTCACCGAAAAATGCCTCTACAAAATTATTCCCCGGGAAAATGTCGAAGCCGGTCTGCCCTCGGCCGCAGTGTTTTGCGACAGTCGTGCCATGCTGGTGGATCGCATTGTCGCGCTACGCAACGCCAACATTTATCCCAGCCAGTGGTTGCGCCATCTGGTCAGTAATATCCGTATTGTGGATATTGATGCGCAGGCTGGCATTACCGCGCAAACCAATTACGCCGTATTTCAGACCCGTAACGATGGCTCGTCCCACGTGTTCAGCGTGGGCAAGTATCGGGATCTGATCGTGCGGGACAACGGCGGGCAGTTAAAATTCAAACAACGTGTGGTGACCTACGATACCCATCGTATCGAAACGCTGATGGTGATTCCGATTTAATGGGAATTGCGCACGGTCGATGGCGCCGAAGGAGCAGGTAATGAATATTGCGGTTAGCGAACTGAAATGGCCCGAGGGCGCTGATTGTACCGCGGTGCCCTACAGTATGTTTACCGACCGCCGTGTCTACGATCTGGAGCAGGAGCGCCTGTACCGGGGACCAACCTGGAATTATCTGTGCATGGAGAACGAAGTGGCCGCCAACGGCGACTTCAAAAGTACATTCATTGGCGACACCCCGGTGGTGGTGACCCGTACCCACACCGGGGAAATTGCCGCCTGGGTTAATCGCTGCGCCCATCGCGGCGCGCAGGTGTGCCGCAAGTTGCGGGGTAACTCGGCGGACGGCACCCACACCTGCGTCTACCACCAGTGGTCGTTTGACGGCAAAGGCCAGCTTCTCGGCGTGCCGTTTCAGCGCGGCCTTGGCGGCCGCGGCGGTATGCCCAAGGACTTCGACAAGACGCAACACAATTTGCAGCCGGTGCGGGTGGTCAATCACTGCGGCGTTATTTTTGGCACCTTCGATGACGACACGCCGGATATCGAACGTTACCTGGGCGAGGGCGTCAATGCGCACTTTAAACGGGTGTTCAATCGCCCGGTGGAGGTCATTGGCCACACCCGGCAGTATATTCGCGGCAACTGGAAGATATATACCGAGAACATTAAGGACCCCTACCACGCCAGTCTGTTGCATTTGTTTCATATGACTTTCGGTCTATATCGCTCGTCGCAACAGGGTGGGATTTGCAACAACGGGTGGCACAGTGTGTTGTACGCCACGGCCGGAACCGATAGCGAGGCGGCGCTGACCGAAACGAGAGCAGCGCATTTGCGCACCTACCGGGAAAGCGGATTCACCCTGCAGGATATGTCGCTGCTGGCCGGGCGCGGAGAATTTGCGGATGGCATCACCCTGGTCATTCTGTCGGCCTTTCCCAGCCTGGTGGTGCAGCAGATTCAGAACACCCTGGCCTGCCGGCAGGTGTTGCCCAAGGCGCCGGGCGAATTTGAGCTGGTGTGGACCTTCTTTGGTTATGCCGACGACGATGAAGAATTACGCAATATCCGCCTCAAACAACAAAATCTGATCGGCCCGGCGGGATTGATTTCCATGGAGGATGGCGAGGCGGTCGAGTTGGTACAGAATGCAATCATTCGCGATGGCGCAAAAACGTCAGTCATTTTAATGGATGGCCGCGAGACTGCCTCCGGTGATCATCTGGTCACCGAGGCGTCGATTCGCAGCCTGTGGCAGCGCTATCGCGAACAGATGGGCATGTGAATCGTTAAATCGTTGTGCGGGAGCGCGCCCCCAAAGCCGCGCCGGCGAGCCTGTGCGGATTGTGATTTAGGTTGACTCCACCCGGGCAACCGTCAGCCCTGCCCCGTCGATACCGGATACCTCGTCACAAGGGGCTACAAAAATGCGCGGACGATCCGTGGATAGAAGATTGTGAATTCCCCACCCGCTCCAGGACCTAGGGGCGGTTAATCAGCATGGTCGCCATGCGTTCGAATGCGGGAGACAGCAGCTCTCGGTACTGTTCGGGAACGCCTGTATCGAGCATCGCCTGATTCATACAGCGCATCCAGGCGTCGCTGGCGGCGCGATCAATCGCGAATGGCGCATGTGCCCTGCTGATGCAGGGACTGCCGTGTTTCACGACGTACAGGGGCGGCCCCCCCAGCCAGCCGCTCAGGTACTCGAACAGACTGGCGCGCATTGGCGCGAGATCTGCCTGGTGCATTCCGCGAATAGTGGCGGCGAAATCCTCCCCGTCCATAATTTCGTAAAACCGATCCACCAGCTTGCGTAGCGCCGGTTCGCCGCCAATCCAGTCGTACATGCTGCCGGTTGCGGGCAGGGGAGCGGTGGCCTGCGCCGATGGGGCGCGCTGAACTTCGTTTGTGGACAAGCGATAATTCCTCTACTAGTGGAGCGCGGGGACTTTGCTGGCCGGACGCTCCTGGTGATGTGTTCTTTTCATTTGCCTGGCGTGGCGCTGTTCAGGTCACCGCTTCGGCAAAGGAGCTGATCATTTCCCGGCCGTGGTAGAAAATAGCCTTCGGCGCCTGATCGGCAGTCCAGGTGACCACCTCGTCGTCGTAATAGGGGAAGGTGCCACCACAATAGGTTTCGTTGCGGTTGCCGGAGGGATCAAAAAAATAGGTCGTCAACCCCCGGGTCAGGCCGTGGCGCGAGGGGGTGAGCTCGGTGGGAATGTCGTAGCGACTTTGAATATCCGCGGCGCGCAACACATCGTCCCAGGCGGATAGCGCAAAAGCGAGGTGATGTAATTTACCATTCGGGCCTTTAATAAAAGCGATATCGTGAGCCTTGTTGGTGATGTGCAAAAATGAGGCGAGGGTTTCCTGGCCATCCGGGGTCAGCATGCGTTCGCTCTGGTGAAAATCCAGCACCTCCACGAAGAACCGCGTGGCTTCCGCCACATCGTCGCAGGTCAATAGCACGTGGTCGTAGCGGGTCACGCCCATGCCGTGCAGGTCGTCGGGCCAGGGTTGTGGATTGGTGCTGCCGACCTTGATGCCGGTGCGCTCCATGTGGTGGTAAAGCTCAACATTGTGCCCCGATGACAGGGTGGTGCACAGGGTTTCACCTTCGCCGAGACGCGCACCGGCGGGCGCGCGGCTGGTGGTGAGACCAAATGCCTGACAGCGCGACTCGATGGTGTCCAGATCCGCCGCAAAGCGCACTTTAAAGCCGACGTGGTCCATGCCCGCGCGATCAGCCTGTTGCAGAATCAGGCTGTGATGGTCGTATTCGTCCCACGCCTTGAGGTAGACGCGGCCCGGCTCGCGCGCCACTTCGTAGAGGCCGACGTAGTCGCGATAGTGCGTGACGGCCTCCTCCAGATCCATCACCCGAATGGCGACTTTGCCGTTACGTAATACACCCATCGCAATTTCCTCCGGCAAAAAAAATGATTTGACGTCCAGTTAGCGCTCGATTCAGCCCGCGGCCGAATCCATAGAATTAAACGTTATAGATATCCATGGGGATGGAGATCAGATCGTTTTTCACAATGATTTTTTTCCCTGCAATCACATAACCCGACTTGTCACAGGGCTTCAGCGTATGTTCGTAGTGACCGGCGAATACCACCGTCTCCTTCCAGCGATAACTCATGCATTGCCAGTTGGAGCGCACAAACAACGCGCCCTCGTCGAGATTTTCCACCTCGATATTGGTAATGCTGTGCACGGTGCGCGGCAGAGGCGTGGAGGCCGACGACAGCCCGGTGCGAATGCGAAACACGCGATCCTCGATGCCCGAGCGGTCGGCGTAATACATCAGGGAAATGCCCGTGCGCGGATCGTCCACCAGTTTGTGCTGACCGTCCCAGCTGGGAATCCAGTACTCGGCGTCCGCGTCAAACAATTCGATCCAGTCGTCCCACTGCTGGTTATCGATAAAGCGCGCCTCGCGAAACAGCACTGCGCTCGCCGCGTGATATTTATCGGCTGAAACCGTTGCTTCAAGTTGTATAGCCATCGCCATGTCAGTCCCCTAAGCTTTTTGCATACAGTCGCGCCAGTAACGGTGCTGGGCGATCATGATTCCTTCGTCTTCCAGTTGCGAGCCACTGGTCAACGGGTTAATGCCGAGCCGCCGCGCCGCGTCATTGGGTCCCTGCGACAGGTGCTTGATGCCCCGTCGCAAATCGTTCCAACGCGCTACGGTGCCCTGGAACCCGTCCTGCGCCGCATTGAACTCGGCCAGATCGTCCGGGGTGGCCATGCCGCTGGCATTAAAAAAATCTTCATACTGCCGAATGCGGTGGTTGCGCGCTTCCGCGGTTTCTCCCACCGGTGCGATGCAATAGATGGTCACCTCCGTCTTATCCACGGCCAGAGGTCGGAACACCCGGATTTGCGAGGACATCTGATCCATCAGGAACACATTGGGGTAGAGCAGGGTGTTGCGCAGATAGCCGACCATCCAGTTGGCTTTCTCCTCGCCAAACTGCTGTTTATAGGTGTCGAGATTGGGATAGATGGCGCGGTCACCGGGGTTTGGCCAGGCCGCGTACAGGGTGACGTGCCCGTGGCCGAAATCAAAAAATCCTGATTCGCTGCGACCAATACTGCCCACCGCCATAGCCTTGACGGGATCATTTTCCGCTTTCAGTTGTTTGCGGTGTTCCGTGGTCATCACATAATTGCCGTGGGTGGCGAACACGTGGTAGCCATCGACGCCATTTTCAGCCTGGACCTTCCAGTTGCCGGCGAAAGTGTAGGTGGAATACCCGGGCAATATTTCGAGCCCATCCGGAGACTGATCCGCCATCATATCGATCATGCGCGCGGCGTCACCGAGATGTTCCTCAAGGCTGGGCACGGCGTCGCTCAGGGCGCCAAAGATAAAGCCCCGGTAGGTGGCAAGGCGCGGCAGCGGTGTCAGGCCCATGTCTTTCTTGCAGAAGCCGTCGGGGTAGCCGCCGCGCCGTTCGTTCATGACGCCGATATTGTCGCCGTTAGAATTAAATATCCAGCCGTGAAATGGGCAGGAAAACTCCGCCCTGTTGCCGCGATCTTCCCGAGTCAGAGTCACCCCGCGGTGGGCGCAGGCGTTAATAAAAGCTCTTACCTCACCCTCGGCATTGCGCGTGACCAGCACCGGCTGACGCCCGATCCAGGTGGAAAAAAAGTCGTTGGGGTTGGCCACTTGCGATGTGTGGGCCAGATACACCCAGTTAGCCTCAAAAATGTGTTTTATCTCCAGCTCAAACAGGTCCGGATCGGTAAATATGGAGCGATCCACCCGGCAAATGCCTTCGTCGACACGGTCGTCCACGTAGGATGACGCGTCCATTAAATTTTTAACTGGAATATTCATTGGCAGCTCCGTTCACTGAAAACTGTTCGCGACTCACATGAAATAACAAAGGTTTTTGTCGAGCACCACCCGCTGGTCGATGGTGATATGGCGGGCCGCCAGGCGCCATTGCCCCTGCACACGGCGCAGACTGTCGCGGCGTCCGCCGTACACCACCGCCTGGTCCCGCTGACGGCGGTTGCGATAGACCATGATGTTTGAATAGGCCGTCACTTCCCTGTCCACATCGGACCACTCCACATCGACGTTGGTGACAAATCGGCGCAGGTGGCTAACCGGGTCTTCGGGCCAGGCGATGCCGGTTTCCACCCGTTGAATACGCATATCCAGCATCTGATAGTTATCGTTAACAATCGCCGCTCCCGGGGAGCTGCCAATCGGCCTTTGATCTTTTTGATAGCGCACTTCTCGCACCGGCAGAAAGTAGTGAATATCTTCACAGACCATTTCGTGAAGCCATTGGCGCAGACGATTGTCATTCAGCACCCGCGCTTCGCGCACCAGAAAACGCTCTACTTCAAAATGGGTGGCGGGATCGACCGGTTGCCCGGCGAGGGTGGTGGCATGCGCCGCCGCAGTGGAATTCATCAGGCCGCCTCCTGCGCACGCCGGGCGAGTGCCGCCCAGCTGTCGCCACTCATCAATTCTGCCCAGCGGCGATAAAAGCCACGGGTGGAGGCTTCGCACATCCAGCCGTCGCTCACCAGGCCGGGCAGGCCGGGCTCCCTGCGCTCCCTGCCCTTGCCCATGCCAAGGTAGACGGTACCCTGTCGGGTAACCAGTCCGCGATTGACCTGACTGCACTGCTCCATGTTCTCGCCGTCGTCGCTTTCCAGAATACCGGCGGTGCCGAAGGTCAGCATGTTGTCCATCGCGATCATTTGTTTCAGTTCGTCGGGCATTTCCTTTTCCACCAGCGTCCAGGTCCAGACCTCGATATTGTTGGGTCCACGGGGTTGCCATACCTTGAACGTATTGGTGCCGTACAGAAACGAGCAGTTGGGAAAAATGCTGGCATTCCAGTGGCCGCGATAGAATTTCTCCTGCCACTCGCCCTTATGTTCGCGCACATGGGGCGCGCGTTGATCCAGCCACGCCTGGTAAGCAGCGCCCACGGGGCCGGGGTGCAGCGCTGCGGCGGCATTCCAGATCACCCCAAAGCCGTGTCCCTCGGGCACCGTGATCTGTAGCCCGGAATCCATGTCAAAAAACCCGAGACCGCCAACGCTGGCCAACGGACCACCTGCTACCTTGAGGGCAGCGGCGTGCGCCCAGCCCACGTGATAGCCGTCGCCGATAAAATTTTCCGTGGGGTTTTTCCAGTTGCAATCGAGGATTGATTTCATCGGCGGACCCAGCAGTTCGACGCCGCCCGGCACGTCCAGAAATGAGTCCATATACCATCCCATACCGCCCAGATAGTCCTTCAGGCTGGGTGCGTCCGCATCAAAAGTGCCGAACACCAGCCCTTTGTAACTCTCCACCCTGGCTACCTGTTTCAGTCCCAACTTAGAGCGGTCGATGTCGCCGTAGTAGACGGTGTCTTCCAGGGGAACCTCTTTCAGCGCGCCATCCATGCCGAACACCCAGCCGTGATACGGGCACGAAAACGCTTTGCTATTGCCCCCGTCGGAGAAACACACGGCGTTGCCGCGGTGGGTGCAGGAATTGATAAATGCCTTGATGCTGCCGTCCGTTTGGCGCGCTACGATCACATTGTCTTCGCCCATCAGGACCGATTGATAATCATTGGCCTTAGGAATCAGGGATTCGTGGGTCAGGAACAACCAGCAGCGGGCAAAGATGGTTTCCAGTTCCCGTTGGTAAATATCCTCACTCCAGAAAATGGAGCGATCCTGGATGGCGCCCTGGTCCTGAACTAGCTCATGCAGTGGCTTCATTAACTACTCTTTCCGGTCGCTGTTACGGCAAATTGATAAAACTATCACCAGCGGGATACTAAAGGGAGTTAAGGTCAGCCGAATTGACTTTGATCAAGTTCTCGGTGAAATTTGCCGTGTTACTGTGGGTGCGTTCGAAGATGGTTACAGCGAATTTGCGGGCCGGTTTGGCCGGGTAAGGGGTCAGTCATAAATGCTGGTATTGATTGGGGCGAGCGTCTTTTTCCTGGGTCTACATTTTGTGATTGCGGGCACCCGTCTGCGGGATGCTCTGCTGGCGCGTCTGGGCGCAAAGGGTTTTCGCCGGGTGTTTTCTCTTCTGGCCATCGTGGGTCTGACGGCCATGGTGGCTGGTTATAGTCGTGCCCAGCGCGTAACCCTGTGGGAGGCGGATATCCTGCCGGCTACTGTATTTTTCGCGGGCAACCTGATCGCCGTCGCGTTGCTGGTGATCGGGGCACTCACCCCCAGTCCCAATTCGATTTTGACAGAAAGGGCCTTTCGGGAGGGCAGGGTGGAAGTCAGGGGCATCCTGCGCATCACCCGCCACCCCGCCATGCTCGGCCTGGGGTTGTGGGCGCTGATGCACCTGTTGGCCAATGGCGACAGTGCTGCGATTGTTTTTTTTGGCGCTCTCGCCACGCTGGCACTGCTTGGGCCGCTATCCATGGATCGCAAGAAATTGCGACTGGACGGGGAGCGTTACAGGCGGATTCTCGAGCGGACCTCCTATCTGCCGTTTGCGGCCTGGTGGGGGCGCAACCATTCGCCGGGGAGTCTGCGCGAGGTCTGGGCCGAAATCGGCTGGCTACAACCCGCGCTAGCAATTCTGGTGTTTGCCGCCCTGGTGGTCGTGCATTCGTGGCTGGCGGGCGTCTCCATCCTCTAACAGCGCACTGCGGTTATCGGATCAACTATGGTAGCGGGTGGTACTATGGTTGCGGGTGGTGATGTCCCCAGTCGCTTAATTGCGAATAACTTTTAACTTCCCAGTTACAGTCGTCGATAATGATGCCGCCCCAACCCACCTCCAAACCAAATCCGCCGGGTGTCTGCACATAAAATGAGAACATTTGATCGTTGGGGTGATGGCCCAGCTCCTGCATGAAGGGTACGCCAGCGTCCTTGCAGCGCTGAAAGGCCAGCCCCACATCATTCATATCCGCCACCTCAACCATAAAGTGATGCAGTTTTTTGGGAAATGGCATGACGGCAAACGCGGCCGAGTGGTGGCGTCCGGTTTTGGCGTGCAAGAATGTGGCGTCCAGTAGTGGGCCACCCGGCGCAACTTCGCCGCGAATATAATCGCTCAGCCTCAGGCACAGTATCTCGCGGTAAAACCGCCTGGTGGCGTCCGCCTCCTGGCCGATGGCGACGTAGTGGCCGGCGCCCAGGCGGTCGGCGACAAATTTCCCCTGTAGTACGCAAGAGCGAAACGCGTTGCTGAGGGGTACCCTGGTCGGCCCAAAATACAGTTCGTGGGTGACCTGGTTCGGATCGATGCAACAATAAAGCTTTTCCACCTGACGTTTTTGCTTCAGCGCGCGGTCGGCGAGTTGTACCGATACCCCCTGTGCGTGGATGTGCGCCACCAGCGCTTCGAGTGCCTCCTCGGAGTCCAGCTCCCAGCCCACTGCGGCCAGATCGTCGTTATCACTTTGCTCAATCACCACCCGTTGGGTTTGATTATCGAGTCTTAACGCTAATGTATGGTTATCGGTGTTGCTGCCGGGCTGCATACCAATCAGGTCGACCGCAAAGGCTTTCCACGCGTCGAGGTCGCTCCCGTTAAAAACGAAATAGCCCAGGGCGGATGGCGTGAGATGGCGCGTGTCCATGATATTCTCCTGTGGAGCCAGGCAACAGCGCCCCGAACTGCAAAACCCATTCGGGGGACGCTAACGGTTTAGGTGTCGCCGATCAGTTTTAGCATTTAACAACCCGGTCGGACTGTCAAATACTACCAGTCGCAAAAAAATCCCCCGTTACCCGGTTGAATTCTTCCGGTGCCTCGTATTGAGGCCAATGGGCGGCGGGCGCCTGCATTATGTACAGCTGTGAGCCCGGTATTTGGGCGGCGCTGCTTTTGGCGCAATCGATGTCGTGAACCGGGTTGTCCCTGGTCCACAGGAAAAGCGTTTCGCATTGAATTTCATGCAGTGGTATCAAATGGTCGTCGTGCATGGCGATAATCCCCAGTACTTTGGGGGCAACTTCCTTCATGCCCGGTTGAGTGTAGCAAGCCAGGCGGGTGTTGATCAGTTCATCGCTGATCATTCCGTAGTTGTCGGGGTGAAACAGCCATTGCATGCGTTTTTGCACACTGTCATATGTGGGCGGCCCCTGGGTGGTGGCCCGCGACGTCAGATCCACCAGGTCCTGCAGGTCCTTGCGACCCTGCTCGGTCAGGATCGGCAATCCCGCTGCCGTGTTTAGCATCAGGCGTTTGACCCGCTGCGGGTAGCGGGCGGCAAACAATCCCGACACCCAGCCACCCAGGGATTCTCCAGACAGGTTGGCCCGCTCAATACCGAGGGTGTCGAGCAGTTCGCGCAGGTGGTCCACCAGAACTTGCGGCGTGTACTGCATATTGATCTTTGCCGATAGCCCGTGCCCCGGATAATCGTAGGCGATACAGTGAAAGCGGTCGGAAAGAGGCACAATGTTGCGGGAGTAGGCCTCGGCATGGCCCCCCACGCCGTGGAGAAAAATCAGTTTATCCGGGTTGTCCATCCCCGCCTCCAAAATACGCGTTTTGCCGTAGGAGGGGGTCTGTAGGTAGCGGGTCTGGGAGCCCAGCATATCCAGCCATAGGGTCATAGTAGCGTTTCTCCAGATTGTCGATGTAACAGTATTCCGGTTGTTGGGCGGCCGCGGTTGGGGGTTCGTTGCTTTTTGAGGGTGGGAGCGGTATAAATGGCCGTGCTGATAATACTGTTAATTTAAGTTGGTGGGGTGGAGAAAGCAATGACTGAGTTATCCGATTTCGGGATTGTGTGGCCGAAAAACGTCAACGAAGTGCCCAAGGAAGTGTTTGTCCGCAAGGATCTGTTTGAGGTCGAGCAGGAGAGGATCTTCCGCGGTCCCGAGTGGCATCCCATTGCACACGTGGGCGAGTTGCCCAACCCGGGGGACTTCAAGACCTACCCCCTGGGCACGGTGCCGCTGTTGATCACCCATGGACAAGATGGCGAGTATCGGGTCTTTTACAATGCCTGTTCCCATCGCGCCAACCAGCTGGAAACAGCCGCTTTTGGCAACAAAACCGAGTTTGAGTGTCCCTATCACCGCTGGTTGTTCAACCCCAAGGGCGAGTTAATCGGGTGTCCGAACAGCAAGGAATTTTCCCCTGGCTTTAAGCGCGAGGACTACCCCTTGTCGCAGCCGCGCATGGAAATATTCTGCGGCCTTATTTTCGTGACTATGCGTGCCGAAACGCCACCGCTGGACGAGTGGCTGGGCGAGGTTAAATCGACCTTTCGGCAGGCGATGGGTGGCGACGGTCGCCTGAAACTGCTGGGTTATCAAAAGGTCAATTACAAAACCAACTGGAAGGGTTACAACGATAACGACGGGTACCACGCACCGTTGCTGCATACCGCCTTTACCCTGCTCAACTGGCAGGGCGGCCAGGGCCGACAATATTCAGACCTGGTGAGGGGGCATCTGGGGTTCGAGGCGGATTTATCGCCGGTGCCGAAGTCCGACATGATCCAGGACCACACCCTGGTGGAATACAAGGGCGACCCCGCCAATATGGGGTCGCGGCTGATTCAGCTGTTCCCCACCATGGTAATTACCCGGCATCTGAATATTTTCAATATTCGCTTTGCCATTGCCCGCGGGCCGGAAGATACCGAAGTCCACTACGCCTATTTCTGCCACGAGGACGACGATGAGGAAATGGTGAAGCACCGTATTCGCCAGTCCTCCAATTTGCTCGGGCCGTGCGGCATGATCAGCATGGAGGATGCCTCGATATTTCATCGCATTCATATTGGCAGCGGTACCCCCGGTAACGCGATTTTTCAGAAGGGCGTCAAGTCCTTCGACACGCTGCCGGTCGATATCAAGCAAAACGACGAGACGGGCAATCTGGCCCGCTGGGAGTATTACCGCAAGGTGATGGGCTTTGCGAGGGCGCAGGCATGAGCGGGGTATCGGTAGAGGTGATAGCGCAGATTGACGCGCTGCAGGCCGATTACATTCACGCCCTCGATAGCAGGGATTTTCAGGGCTGGGTGGATACGTTTGACACGGCGCCGGATACGGCTTATTTCTGTATCGCCGCCGAGAATGCCGACAATAACCTGCCCATTGCGTTGATGTACGACGACTCCCGCGAACGGATTGAGGATCGGGTGACGTTTATTGAAAAAATCTGGTCCGGTACTTACCAGGACTATCGCACCCGGCATTTTATTCAGCGCACCCGCTGCAAAAAAATGGGCGACAATCACTACGCGGTGGAAACTAATTTTTCCATTATCTATACCCCCGAATCTGGCCGCTCCGATGTGCAGGTGGCCGGGGTGTACCAGGACGAAGTGGTGATTAACGGCAGCGGCGCCAGATTCAAGAGCAAAAAGGCTGTTTACGACACCACCGTGTTGCCGCGCTATATCGTTTATCCATTCTGAGCCTGGGTGTGGGGCCAGCGTCGCACCGGTGCTGACCGGCGCGACGGTTTGCCGTGTGGCGTTTGTTCGATCCGATTGAGGCCGCGATCTGCTAGAATGGCGGCCCCTGGCGTCTGGACCCTGTCCTTATCCGCATCCATTCACAGGCGGTTCATCATCCGCACCGTAACCGGCCATAGTAACCATGAGCAATCCAAAAGTGGGTTTTGTCAGCCTCGGCTGTCCCAAGGCGCTGGTGGACTCCGAGCGCATTCTTACCCAGCTTAAAATCGAGGGTTACGAGGTGGTGCCCACCTACCAGGACGCGGATCTGGTGGTGGTCAATACCTGTGGTTTTCTCGACAGCGCCAAGCAGGAATCCCTGGAAGCCATTGGCGAGGCCGTTGCCGCAAACGGGCGGGTGATCGTCACCGGTTGCATGGGTAAGGATGAAAGTGCGATTCGCGCGGTTCACCCGCAAGTGCTCGCCGTCAGCGGGCCGCAGCAGTACGCGGCGGTGGTGGATGCGGTGCACGCCTGGGCGCCGCCCAATCTCAAGCATGATCCCTTTGTCGACCTGGTGCCGCCGCAGGGGGTCAAACTGACCCCGCGCCATTATTCCTATCTGAAAATTTCCGAAGGCTGCAACCACAGCTGCACTTTTTGCATTATTCCCGACCTGCGCGGCAAGCTGGTGAGCCGCCCGGTGGGGGAGGTGCTCGACGAGGCCGAGCGCCTGGTCAAGGCGGGGACGCAGGAACTGCTGGTTATCTCCCAGGATACCAGCGCCTATGGGGTGGATATTAAATACCGCACCGGCTTCTGGCAGGGCAAACCGGTCAAATCCCGCATGCTGGAATTGTGTCGGGCCCTCGGCGAGATGGGCGTGTGGGTGCGTTTGCACTATGTGTATCCCTATCCCCACGTGGACGACATCATTCCGCTTATGGCCGACGGGAAAATTCTGCCGTACCTCGACATCCCCTTTCAGCACGCCAGCGCCTCCGTATTAAAAGCGATGAAGCGCCCCGCCCGCCAGGAAAAAACCCTGGAACGGATCGCGCGCTGGCGCGAAATTTGTCCCGAGATAACCCTGCGCAGCACATTTATCGCGGGATTTCCCGGTGAAACGGAAGCGGATTTTCAGCACTTGTTGAACTGGCTCGAGGAGGCGCAGTTGGACCGGGTCGGTTGTTTTAAGTACGAAGCGGTGGCTGGTGCCCGCGCCAATGCCCTGCCGGGCGCGGTGCCGGAGGAAGTGAAGCAGGAGCGCTGGGAGCGGTTGATGGCAACCCAACAGGCGATCAGTACCGCGCGTCTGGCAAAAAAAGTGGGGAGTACACTGGAGGTGTTGATCGACGAAATCGACGGCGACGGGGCTATCGGGCGCTGTTGGGCGGATGCACCGGATATCGACGGCAATGTCTTTTTAAATGATGCCACTGGACTTAACGTCGGGGACAGGGTGCGAGTGAAGATCGAACAGGCCGATGAGTACGACCTGTGGGGTAGCGCAGTTTAGTTAACTCTCGCCATACATGGCGGGTGAATAATTTTACGATAATAGTGGAGAAGGGTATGGGTCGAGTACAGGACAAAGTGGCGTTAATTACCGGTGGTACATCAGGTATTGGGTATGCGGCAGCAGAATTGATTTGTAAGGAGGGTGGCAGTGTGATGCTGACTGATCTGCGCCCGGTGGAAGGGGAAGCCTCGGCGCAGGCGTTACGCGATCAGGGTCACCAGGTGGCGTTTGTGGAGCAGGATGTTACCGATGAAGAGCGCTGGCCGGACGTTATCGCTGAAACCGTCAAGCGTTTCGGCAGGCTCGATATCATGGTAAACAACGCTGGCGTGGGGGTGCCGACCGATCTCGAGGAAAGCGACCTTGCCCACTGGCGCTTCGTCAATTCCGTCAATATGGAAGCGGTGTTTATGGGCACCAAAAATGCCATTCGGCAGATGAAAAAAACCGGCGGTGGCAGCATTATCAACATCTCCTCTATCGAGGGTATAGTGGGTGACCCCAAGTTTGCGGCCTACAACGCCAGCAAAGGTGGTGTGCGGCTGTTTACCAAATCCGCGGCGCTGTACTGCGCGGAAAAAAAATACAATATTCGGGTCAATTCCCTGCACCCCGGTTTTACCCAAACCCCCATGGTTGATGCGGCGGTTAATTTTTTCTCGGCGGACGACGCGGCGCGTATTGAGCGGGAGATCGCCATCGGCCATATGGCAGAAGCCGTCGACCAGGCCTATGGCATATTGTTTCTGGCGTCAGACGAATCCCGTTATATGACGGGCTCGGAGCTGGTTATCGACGGCGGCTATACCGCGCACTAGGGCGTCGCTCCGGGTAAACGCGCTAGCCGGCGGTGGTGCCACCATCGACGATCACTTCCGATCCTGTGACCCAGGGCGATTGGTCGCTGGCCAAAAACAGTGCGGCTTTAGCGATGTCGTCCGGCGTACCGGTCATTCCCAGCGGTGTGCCCCGTTCAAATGCGGCCATCACCTGAGTGGGATCCTGGGCGAGACCGGTGGCGATAAAGCCTTCCACCACGGCGGCTCCCATATCGGTCTGAATCAGTCCGGGGTGAATGGAGTTGACGCGAATACCATATTTGAGATTGCCGAATTCAACCGCAGCACTTTTGGTCAGTAAACGCACCGCACCCTTGCTGGCGCAATAGGCGCTGAGGGCCGCGTAACCGCGTAGTCCGGCCACGGACGACAGGTTGATGATAGAGCCGCCGCGACCGGCTGCGCCGCCGGGTTGCATCACCTTCGCCCCGTGTTTTAGCCCGAGAAAAACGCCGGTGACGTTGACATCGAGAATACGCTGAAATTGTTCCAGATCGGTGTTTTCCACCAGAGCGCAGATCTCAATCCCGGCGTTATTGACCACGATATCCAGTCCGCCCAACTCCTTGACAGCGGTGGCGACCGCGTTTTCCCAGTCCGTTTCGCTGGTGACATCGTGGCGAAAAAAAGTGGCGATGCCACCGGAGCTGTTAATTTGGGCAGCCGTGGCGGCGCCCTGTTCTTCCAGGATGTCGGTAATCAACACCGACGCGCCGGCACTTGCCATGGTTGTGGCAATGGCGGCGCCAAGTCCGCGCGCGCCGCCCGTAATCAATGCGACTTTACCTTGCAGGGATATGGCTACGGACGTTGCTGACATGTTCGCACTCCTTTTTTTGTGTGCTCAGGATGAGCAGTTAGTTGGTAGACGGCAGATTTAAAGTGACGGTTTTGTGTTGTCGTTTTGGGTCACACCGGCAGTCCTTTTTTAAGGCTATCGCGGTATTCCGAGGGCGAGCATCCGCACCAGCGTTTGAAGGCGCGGCGAAAACTGGCGGTGTCCTTGTAGCCCAGATCGAGGGCCAGGGATTCCACCGAATTATCCGTGTTGCGCAGTGACCCCATCGCCATTTGTCTGTGCACGATATTACGTAGTTCCCGGTAATTGGTATTCTGGGCCTGCAGATATCGAATCAAAGTGCGGGACGAAACATTAAAACCTTCAGCCAGTTCCTCAAGGCCGGGAATATCGCTGGGACGCTGGCGCATCAGCGCCAGAATATGTTGCACGGTGAGATTGCTGGAGCGTATCTCCTGCAGCTTTTGCTGTAGCTGCTCCTCCGCCAGGCGGTGGATCTGCTGATCCGCGGTGATGCACTGGAGTTTACACAGCGCCGCTGGTAGAACCATGGTGTGCTTGTCGGCATTGAACTCCACGTCGCCGGAGAAATAATTGTCGTATTGTTCCGCGTATTCCGGCGGCGGGAAGGCAAACAGCACTTTGCTGTCCGACAGGGGCCGCCCGCTAACGAATTCCACGGCGTTTTGCAGGGCCAGCATCATGGTTTCGACGATGGTCGCTTGCAGTTCCGGGTTCTGGTGGGTTTCGGTGAGTTCCATGACCAGGTAGGGGCCTTCGTAATAGGCGTTGAGATCGCAGAAAGTGATGCGAGTCTGGTAGTACCTGGCGAGATCTTCGATGGCCTGGCCCACCGTTGCACTGCTAATGACGGCCATGCCCACGGTGCCATGGGTGGAAATATGCATTTTTTCGCCGATGGACAGACCCGCATTGGGCATATTGAGTATGCGCATCATGTCAAATACCGCGAGACACAACTTGTCAAACTCCACCTGTGCGCAAGGTTCTCCCAGCGTTTTTGCTGTAATGCCGTGCTTGTTCAGGCAATCCATAAGTTCGGTCGATCCGCCAAGGGTATGATAAACAAGATTTATATAACTCGAAGCTATTAAGCAACCCTCCGCATGGGGATCGCGCTGGGGTTCCTGTGTCGAGCTGCGCTCTTTTTGGGTCATGGCCTGTGATCGATGCTGTACTGATACAAGTTTGGGGAAAAATTATTCATCGACTGAATCACCTGGGTCTCGCCACGATTAACTATAACAGGTTAAAGAGGCATTTTGCGGTTTGCCGGTCGCTGGCTGATGCCTGGTCAAGGGCTAACGCCGGTTGGTCTGGTTGGCTCGTTTGTGGCTGTTTCCATCACTTCTGTGCTTTACCCGTCGATTGATGCACGTATTCCCTTGGCGCATGGTTAGAAAAATGGCCGGTTATATAGTATCCTGCGCCCGTCGCGGCTGGAGTAGTCCGGTTTCTCGCGGAAATTGTGCGCTGATTTGGTGTCAGTTACGGCTCCAGGGTTGTCATTTTTGGCGCTGCTACCGGACCGCAAGGTCTGATTAGATAGGCCGTGCGATAGATTTGAAGTTCTGCAGTTGGGGGCATCCTGGGTTTGTCGCGATGGATGTGCGCCAGGTGCAGAGTGGTTAACTAGTGAACAAACAGGGGTAATTGTTATGGAAGCAGTGAAGGCAGTTGCTTATTCGCAGGAGGTATCCCATGGCGGTGGCCTGGCGGGCCATTTTCGCCGCAACCGGATATTCTGGGTGGGTGGCTCTGTGGCGCTGGCGTTGGCGATAGCGATTCGCATATACCAGCACGCAATGTCGTTTACCGTCGGCACCGACTATTACGAGCCGGACTTCCAGAAGTACTGGATGTCCCTTCTGTATATCGAAGTTGTGGTGCTGGCCGCTGTCGGCGTGATCAGCTCCGTATGGGTATGGTTGACCCGCGAAACGGATGCCTCCGCTATCAGTCCCCAGCTTGAGTTGAAACGTTACTTCACCTTGCTGGCGGTTCTGTGTGTGATCGCCGTGTGGGCCGGTACGGTGGCGGCGTTGGCCATTGAGTCGGATGCCTCCTGGCACCAGGTTACAATTCGCGATACGGACTTTACGCCCACGCATATTGTTATCTTCTACTTTGCCATCCCGCTGTTGACGGCGATTCTGGTGCCCACTTTCATCTGGGCGCATACGCGAATCCCGGCTTTCATGAATCGCATCTCCATCCCGTTCCTGGCGGTGGTGTGTGGCATCTTTATGATTATGCCCAACTACGGCTTCAACGAGTGGGGTCATACCTTCTTTTACGCCGAGGAGTTGTTTGCCGCGCCGATTCACTACGGGTTTGTGGTGCTGGGCTGGTCCCTGTTCTTCCTCGTGCCGCTGGCCATTCAAATGATTCAACGTATGGCACAGTTGATTGGTGAAGTCAGCAAAGATTCAAAGGCAGCAGTCTAAAGTGCCGATGAATCGATACGGGAAGTAGTTAGAATCCGTTATCTGGTAGACAGGCTGCCCCCGCGAAACGGTGTGTTCGCGGGGGCAGTACGTTAAAATGTTTGAAAATCCGCCCTCCTCCGCCGTAGTCGAAAGTATTCGTGTCGCTTTTGGGCCGAGGTCGTTTCGGGGATGCAGGCTGAACGGTTCCCCACAGTTTGAGGTTATGTGTTATGAGTATGGAATTACCCGCCGATAACATCACCACCGCGCAGAAATTTGATTTGGCGGCCCTCGACAATCCGCTGGCGCGAAAAATTTATAAGCGCTTCGATGGAATTATCATCTTTATTCTGTTTGCCTTTATCGCTCTCGGCATCATGTTGCACTATTCCCTGACCGCTGGTGACTGGGACTACTGGATTGACTGGCGCGATCGCCGCTGGTGGCCACTGGTCACGCCGATTTCGCTGATGATTTTTATCGGCGGTTTTATGTATCCCGTATGGCGCGCATTTCGCCTGCCAATTATTGCTACTGCGGTCACGCTACTGTTGGCGGTCGCGTCCTGGGTGAGCCGTTACTATAATTTTTACCTGTTCGCCGACTTTCCCATGAGCTTTGTGTTTCCCTCCACTTATATTGCTCTGGGTATTCTGATGGACTGTGTTCTGGCCATGACGCGCAGCATCATTATGACCGCGATTGCAGGTGCGTTCTTGTTCGCCTCCCTGATCTGGCCGCTGAACTGGCCGCTGTTCGCAGCCTATAAAGTTCCGGTGGAATACGGCGGGATGCTGCTATCCGTGTCCGACTTGATGGGGTATGAATACGTGCGTACCACTACCCCCGAATACCTGCGCATCATTGAAGAATCCACACTGCGTACATTTGGCGGTTCCGTCACGCCTCTTACCGCTGTATTTGCCGCGTTTGCCAGCGTGATTGTGTTCGCGTTGTTCACCATTGCCAGTGCGGCGATTTATAACTATGCGGGTCGTTATACAAGGCGCATCGCGTAAAGCAGGCACCGGGTCGCGCACCGCGCCTGGCGTTGTAAAAAATTTAATGGTTACAGGTGTCTTTTATGAGTTTTAAAGTAAAGGTATTAAGGCTGCTGGGCGTAGTTGTGCTGCTAGCTGTCATGTCGAGCGAGGTTTTCGCCCATGGTGAGCGTGCGCAGTTGGCCAGCATGCGTATGCGGACCATGCACTGGTTTGATGTGAAGGTTGAGCCGCTGAATGCGAAAGTGGGCGATTTGGTTGTATTGACCGGCAAATTTGTCCCGTCGGTCCATTGGCCCGAGCAGCTGCCAAACACAGAAGATACGGTGTTTCTCAATATCGGTGTTCCCGGCCCCAAGTTTATCCGGGTGCATTCCGAAATCAACGGCGTGCCGATGATTCGCTCCACCGCGCTGAAGCAAGGTGAGCTGTATGAATTCAAGGTCGTGGCGCGCGCCCGTGTGGCGGGACGCTACCATATTCACCCTTTGATCAACGTCAAGGATGCCGGAACCCTGGTGGGCAAAGGCGCCTGGGTTGAGGTTGCGGAAGCGGAGGGCGATGCGCCGTTCGTGAACGAAATCACCACCATGCAAGGTGATGTAATTAACCTGGAAACCTATGGGCTCGAGCCGGTTAAGTTTTTCCATGTGGTGTGGCTGGTTATTGGCTTGGCCTTTCTGATTTACTGGTTGGTGCTCAAGAAAGAAGTTTTTATTCCGCGTTATATACGCATTGCCAATATGGGTAATGACAGCGCAAATAGCCTGATTACCCGTCAGGACTTTTTTGTTTCCGGGGTGTTTTTTACTCTGACGCTCGCCGTAATTCTGGGGGGGTATCTGTGGGCCGAGAGCAAGCATCCCATAACCATTCCTCTGCAGACCGGCAAAGTGGAGGTTGTGGGTGATCCGGTACCCACTGGTGGGCTTGAGGTCGACGTTGAAAGCGCCAGATACGAGCTCACGGGGCGCAGCCTGGAGATGCGCACCCGGATGAAAAATACCGGGACCAGTCCCCTGCGTATTGCCGAATTTATCACCGCCAATATCCGTTTTATCAATAGTGAGGCGTCGTCTGACTCAGTTTTTTACCCGGGCGAGGAAATGGTAGCGGGCGACGGTTTGAGCGTATCGGTAGATGTGCTGGCGCCGGGCGAAGAAGTGGAGGTGATTCTCAAAGCGGAAGATGCGCTGTGGGAAAAATACCGCATGACGGGTTTGATCTACGACCCGGATAGCCGTTTCGCCGGTATGCTGTTCTATTACGATGACAATGGTAACCGCTTCTTCCAGGAAATCGGTGGCGCGATTCTGCCCAGTTTTTTTTGATCACATGAAGAAGTCCACATGAAAAATAAACTAGCGTCGAGTACATCAAAGGCCCCAGGGTCGTTGATGTTTTTGTGCCTGTGTTTTGTCGTCGCTTTTGCCAGTTCTGAGGCTCTGGCCCATGGCGGTGTGTCCATGGAGGACGACGTCTGTATTATCCTGGTGGGTCGCTACAAGGCTCACTTTACCGGTTATCTGCCGAAGCAGCGGGCCACCCAGGAATTTTGTGAAGATATTCCGGCAGCGACAGAAAGTGTTTTTGTGATCGACTTTATCGACGACGAGTTGCGAGAGATGGAGTTCGACTTCAGGATCATCAAGGACGTCAACAATATCGGTATTACGGCGACCTACGAGGACCTGGGTGGCGCCGAAGCGATTGAGAAGGCCTCCATTTATTACGTCGACCCAGCTCGCTATCCCCATGGGGTGGTGAACGTACGCTACGATTTTGTCGAGGAAGGCGGTTATATCGGTATTGTCAACGCACACCACAAGAGTTCCGGGCTGAGTTACCGCTCGGTATTTCCGTTTAGAGTGGGCTATGTCGGCTACGGAAAATACATCGGTTACTACGTGGCGCTTTTTGTATTTTGCGCGGTATTTATCTGGGGTGCCGGGCGCAACACTTTCTTTAAGGCGAAACCAAAACAGGAGTAGTGCTGTCGCCCGGCGAGTATCCAGTGCGGCCTGACTGTCCCATTTTGACACACCTTTTCCGTCGCCCTTCATGCGGTCCTCCACTCAGGGTTTGTATACCACGGTTGTGGTGATCGCTTTAAGAATGGACACGGTATTTCCCGGTACATGTTTTGCGGGCTCGGCGCTCCCCTCACCCGGTTTTCACGGCGTGAGCGAATGGCAGGAGGTTGGTACAGTATTTCCCCCGCAATTAGCCGCTAAGCAATGTGGCTGCTCTGGCTATTGCGAAACCCGGGAAATTCAGTTACGGCGAGCGGCGTTTGTGTTTGTTTCTATTTAAAATGCGCACACAACAGGCGCAGTGGTCGCCAGATTTTTGTCGTTTCGCTGTGGCTCGGCCAATTTTTGTGTGATAGAGTTCGCGGCGTTTTTACACTACTAAATCCTTGCAGGGGGAACAGTTTTGAAGACCTTACGTTACCGTCTGGCGGCGTTGACTATGACGCATAGTTGGGCCACCTTGGCTTTGTTGTTGGCCATTACTGCCTTTTTTGGCTACGGCCTGAAAAATGTCGAGTTGAAAACCATCTTTACCGACCTGCTGCCGAAGAACCACCCCTTCGTGCAAACCTATCTCGACCATCCCAATTTCGGCAATCCATTGACTGTTACCGTGATGGTCAAGCGCAAGGACGGGAATATCTATAATCCGGAAACACTGGCCAAGGTGTGGGACCTGACCCGGGACATCGATTTGGTCGCCGGCGTCGATCACGACCAGATTCTGTCGATCACCACCGAAAAAGCCCGTTATGCAGAGGCGACGCCGTTCGGGATCGATTCCCAGCCGCTAATGGAAGATCATGCGCCAGCTACGCAGGAGGAGGTAGAAGACTTTATCGCCCGGGTCAAAAAATCCCCCGGAACACAGAAATTCCTGATATCCGAGGACCAAACGGCAACCTTGATTCGCGCAACTTTTATCGAGCGCCTGCTGGATTACGGGGTGGTGTCCGAAAGTGTTCAGGAGCTGGTGCGCAATGCCCGGGATGAGCATCACGATGTCTACGTCGCCGGGCAGCCGATACTAACCGGTTGGGTATATTTTTACGAAAAAGAAATGATCGGCATTTTTGGCCTGACCGGCCTGGCGCTGCTTTTGTCCCTGGTGCTGTATATGCGCAACGTCGTCGGTGTTGTGGCACCGCTGCTCACCAGCTCTGTCGCCGCGGTCTGGGGGTTTGGTTTCGTCGGCTGGATTGGAGACCCCATCGAACCGCTGATTATGGTGGTGCCGCTGCTGTTGGTCGCCCGCTCGTTCAGTCATTGCGTACAGGTGATTGAGCGTTATTATGAAATCTATTATCACGTGCGCGACAAGAAAAAAGCGGCTGAAATTTCCCTGAGCGTAATGATGGCGCCGGGGACGCTGGGCATTATAACGGACGCCGCGGGCCTGTTTTTGATCGCGGTGGCGCCGATTCCCGCCATGGAGCGCTTTGCCCTGTTTTGTGGTTTCTGGGCGCTGACCATGATTCCAGCGAATGTGTTTTTGACGCCCCTGCTGCTGTCAATGTTGCCAGAGCCAAAAAATGTCAAAAAGCTGATTGGCCTCGACGATAACCACAGTGGTGTGCACGCGCGCATCAAGCACCTGCTGCAACGTCTGGCGAAGGTGAGCTATGGCAAAAATGCCCGGGTTACGTTCTCTGTTTTGATCGTAGTAACTATTTTCAGCTTTATCAAGACGCTGGATATTAAGGTTGGCAACCCCGTGGAAGGCAGCAACCTGTTGTGGGAGGACTCCGAGTACAACATTGCAGTGGGGCAGATCAATCGGCATTTTCCAGGCTTGAATACTCTCGAAATCGTATTTGAGGCGAAAGATCCCGAAAGCCCCAATCGCCTGGTGCGCCAGGCCGACCCCATTTTCAAGATGCTGGCTATTCAGCGCATGGTCGAAAGCGAGGCCGTGCCGCCGGAAGCGACGTTGTCCTTCGGCGATTATCTGCCGGAGGCTAATCGCCTGTTCAGCGGCGGCAACCCCAAGTGGGCGCCCCTCGACATGGATAACGCGGCGGTAGAAGCTGCGGCGGGGGCGGTACTATTTGGCACTAGCCCGAAAGCGTTTCTCCACGTCAGCGACTTTGTGCAACAAAATGGTACAGTGTCCCTGTGGTACAAGGACAACAAGCAGGAGACCGTGGATCTGGCGCTGGCTCAGGTGCGTGGGATTCTCGAAAAAATAGGTCTCGATCACGAAACCTTCCGCATTCGTCTTGGCACCGGGACCATTGCCCTGCAGCAATCCATTAACGACACCGTCGACAAGTACCAGTGGGTTATTCTGGGCGCGCTGAATGTGGTG
>JAYODD010000005.1:117243-166363 GCA_038106145.1 Gammaproteobacteria bacterium
CTCCTCGCGGGTATCATTTTGCTGATCCCGGTGAACCTGTCCAATATGTTCCTGGCGGCGGTGATGGTTACCATGGGTATTGGCCTGGATGTGAACACCCTGCCCATCGCGGCCATTGGTATCGGCGTGGGTATCGACTACGGTATTTACCTGCTGAGCAGGATTTGCGAGGAATACCAGGACCATGAAGATTATGGTCTGGGCATTCTGGCGGCCGTGGCCACTACGGGCAAGGCGATTTTCTTTACTGCCACCATCGTACTGATCAGTATTCTACCCTGGTATTTCCTGTCGGGACTGAAGTTCCTGGCCGACATGGGCTTGCTACTGGTGATGGTGATGCTGATCAATATGGTGATCGCGCTGGTGGTTTTACCACTGCTGGTGTGGCTGATTAAACCTAAATTTGTAGGCTCAAAGGATCTCTTGGTAGGCGAGGGAGTGGATCTGTCGGATTACACTGGCGGGGACGAAGCTTACAAGTAGGGTGGCGCCGCGGGGAACGGGAACTGGACGCCGGTGTCGAAAGGACTGTTTCCCGCGGAACCATACGGTTAACAACGGAGAAGTTCAGGCAAGGATAGCTGGCAACATAACGTGAAGGGTACTTCACTTGTTTCAATTGGGAGGGGTTAGATATGCATATTAGAAAATACGACTTTGACTACAGTCGTCGCTTTTTTATGGACAAAATGGCCAAGGGCGCCATGGGTGCCGGGGTATTGACCTCCCTGTGGCCCCTGATCGGCAATACCGCCGACATCACCAAGGCCTATCCGGAAGAGCTGTTGTCTATCGACGCGTACACCAAAGGCAAAGTTAAGACTGGTGATATCGTTGACGCAAGCAATGTGGAAGTGGTCAAAGATTTGCTGGATCCGGTAATTTATACGCAAATTTCACAAATGGGCCGGCGCATACGGATCGTTCCGACGACCACAGACGTGTCCCGCCTGTACCCCCATGATTTCCTTGAGGCGTCGTTACGCAACAATGGCAAGGCGGCCTTCGATGCCAACAACAACGTAGTCGTCAAGGACACGGGCGCCCCCTGGATTGGCGGCATGCCGTTTCCGGAGCCGGAGAGTGCCCTGCAGGGTTTCGCCAATTTGGCGCTGAGCTGGGGGCGTCACGACACCTCGCTGTTTGCGGTTGATTCCAAATCCATTGATGCCAACGGCAACATGGCCTACGAGTACGATTTTCTTTGGTGTGAGCAGCAAACGACCGGGTTGGTGAGCAATCCCGACGGTCCCTACAAGCCCGGTTCGGAACATTTGTTGCGTAACCAGACGGCGCTGTTTACCTACCCTAACGACTCCAAGGGCACCGCGTTTTTAAGCATCTGGCACTATGACCAGCGCAAGTTCCCCGATTTGTTTGGTTATCTGCCGGCCTTTAAGCGGGTGCGCCGCTTCCCCACCAACCAGCGCTTTGAGCCGCTGGTGCCGGGCATGACGTTCTTCCTGTCCGACGCCTGGGGTTCGGGGGATCCCTATCTGACCTGGGGTAACGACAAATTGGTCGGCCGTCAGCCCATGCTGGGTTCCCAGTCCGGGACCTGGGAAGGCGATGCCCCGGCCTGGAGCAAAGATGGCACGCTGCACGGCGGGCCACAGGGTAACAGCTTCTTCGAGCTGAACTTTGAGTTTTGCCCCGAAGTCCTGATTTATGAAGCGGAACCGGTGGGTTACCCACGCGCGCCGATCAGTAAAAAACGGGCGTACGTGGACGCGCGTAACCAGGTGTACATCGGGTATATCACCTATGACCGCCGCGGTGAAATGTGGCGTTCGTTTGAGGTTGGCTTTAGCCAGCAGCGCAAAGGGGATCTGGTACGTAACGACCTCAAGGGTCGCCCCGAGTGGTCCTGGTCCTGCGTGCATTCCATGGACATTCAGACCGGCTTTCTGACTCGCTTTAACCACGCCCAGGAAGTTCGTGGCGGCGTTAAGGAAGGGTTCGATACCACCGGTATCACCGACGCGTACGACAAATACCTGACCGTACAGGCGATTCAGCGCCTCGGTACCTGATGGTATTCACTGTGTGCAATCCGTAACTGGCAAATTTGGAGTGAGTGTGGCTAAGTCGATGAGTTTGAGAGGTTTCTGGGTGGGGGTGGCCTGCGGGCTGGGGTTAATCGCAACCGCGGTATCGGCGATTGCGGCAACCGAGGGGGATGACTCCCTCTCGGTGCTCCATCAGGGGATACCTCACGACGCCCTTTACGACGTCTGCTTTAACGGCAATCGAGGGATTGCCGTGGGCGTCGCCGGGACGGTCCTGAACAGTACAGATGGCGGTTTAACCTGGCAATCCGAGCCGGCTTTCACCGATCTGGCGCTGTTAGGGGTTTCCTGTAAGGGTGAGCGCAATATCGTCGTCGGCCAGGCAGGCACCATTTTTGTCCAGAATACCGATGGCTGGAAGCAGGTGGAATCCGGTACGGAAAACCGCCTGCTGTCCGTCAAAACGAATGCCAATGGACTGGCGTTTGCGGTGGGTGGCTTCGGTGCAGTCCTGCGCTCCACGGACGGCGGTCTTTCCTGGGCGCCGGTGGATTTCGACTGGCAGGCCATTCTGAATGATTTTCTCGAACCCCATATCTTCGATGTGGCGGTGTCGGATCAGGGTGTGGTCACGCTGGTGGGTGAATTTGAACTTATTGTGCGTTCCGAGGATAGCGGCGATACCTGGACTCCGGTTAACAAGGCGGATGCCTCATTGTCTTCGGTGCACTTTAGCGACGCGGAAAATGGCTTCGCCGTTGGACAGAAAGGCCGTATTTTAAAGACCACCGATGGCGGTCTGACCTGGTCCGTGGTCGACGCCGGTTCGCCGGAAATTCTGCTGGATGTCTGGTCCTCGACTACCGGGGAGGTGGTTATTGCCGGTATTCGGGAACTGCTGCGCAGCGACGACTTTGGTCAGACCTGGCGCAGCGTTGAAAACGGCGATATATCGGTGAACTGGTATCAGGCCGTGGATGTGGCCACTAACAACGACGCCCACAATGCGGTTATGGTTGGACACTCTGGCAGAATCGTAAGAGTCAACTAATCACCAAACTGCTGGCTCCCCGGTCGTTCAGGGCCGGGGGCTGGTAGCGTATTACAACAATACCAATCCGGGGAAGAGTCGCAGCGTTACCGCCGCACTCGCCACCACTTAATAATTGGCCCATTAAACTCCGCGCCGTGCGGAGCGCGGTATGGGTGCTTCGACGTCAATGATTACGTCCGCCGCAACAATCTGTTCGTTATATTGCTTAGAATTTAGGGGTTAAGCGATGAAAATTTCCAATGCGCGATCATCAAAATTGCGACTGTTCAACAGGGGTTCACTGGTGCCGGCAGCGATGCTGGCAACGCTGGGATTAGCAGCCGGCGCGCAAGCGCTGGAAGTGAGCGTCTCCGGCTTTGTTCGCCAGGAGGCCGCCTACAAGTTTACCGGTGACGAAAACCCTTACAACCGGCAGGGTGCGCGTTTCGACAGCGTGCTGGTGCCCAACACCAGTGCCACCGGCGCGGCCGTTGCCCCCGGCGGTTTGTATGACGCACTCAACTCTGCTACGGGCGGCCTGGTGCCCGATGGCGCCACGGTGGCAACCACCCGCCAGTATCTCGGTAAAATTGACGGCGACCAATCACAGGACAATGACTGGAACGTATTCGCCACCAAGGCGGAGCTGGATTTTACCCTGGGCTTTTCTGAAAACCTTTCCGGTTTTGTCAAAGTGCGCGGCTACTATCAGCCAGATGTGTTCGCGGATTACGGTGACGTGAACCAGTTCGAGCGCAACGTGCATGGCAGCAAAGCGGAAATTCTCGAAATCAGCGACGACGATTATTTTGTCGACCTGCCCGCGGCCTACATTGATTACGCTTCCGGGCCACTATGGGTTCGCGTCGGGCAACAGCAAGTGGCATGGGGGGAATCCCTGTTCTTCCGGGTGGCGGACGTGCCCAACGGCCTGGATCTGACCCGGCATCTGATCCTGGATTTTGCTGCGGAAGAGTACTCCGACGAACGTCAGGCGGCGCCGGGTATTCGGCTTAACTACAGCTTGAATAACGACTGGTCGGTGGAGGTCTTTACCCAGATGTTCCAGCCCAGCACCCTGCCCGCACGCAATTCCGCCTACAACGTTATCGGCCACGCGTTCAATCCGGATTATCAAATGGGTTTCGACAAAGTCGATGACCGCTGGAATACCGGTTTGCGGGTGCGTGGTGATGTAGGCAATCTCGGCATGCAGTTCTTCGCCGTTAGCCGCACCAACCCGGATCCCGTGTTCCGCTGGCTGCCCGGCGGTCAGGTTGCGCTGGATGCGGTTCCCGGATTTGCGGGCTTCTCCACCCAGCCTTTTCAAACTCAGTCTTATGGCGTTGCCAGCGCCGCTGAATGGTTCGATACGGCGGGTTTGTCGGGCCTGGATGGGTTTGATGTCCTCAACGCGTTTGGCAATGATTTCGCGTTTGACGACGGGTTCTTCAAGCTGATGACCCTGTTCGGGGTGACGCCGGGCAGCTGTACCGCCCCGGATCCCGCCACCTGCACCTATAATTTCACCGATGTGGCATCCTCGATGCCGACCCTGGATGTGTTTTTCACGGCGCTGGGTGGACTGGGTGGGGATCTCGAGGCTACCTATGCCTACGAGAACGTCTTTGGTTTTGGGTTCAATTACATTTTCTATGCCGAGCCCGATACGTTGCTCGACCAGCTGGTGGTGCGTTTCGAGGGCACTTATACCCCGGACAAAACCTTTACCAACCCCAATCTGGCCCACGATTTTCTCGAAAAAGACGAGTGGGTGACCGGCCTGGTGTTTGAGAAATACCATCGTTTCAGCGACGCTTTCCCCGCCACCTTTATGGTGTTTCAGTGGATGCACAAATCCGAAAGCGACCTGCTCGGCCGGCATTTGAGCGGCCTGGGTGGAGACCGCTATAAAGGTCCCGGTGGTGGTGAAGACGATCGCGGCTGGGATGGCCTGGTGTTTGCGCTGCAACAGCCGTTCCCGAACCTGGTGTGGCGTGCCGATCTGTCGGTGCTGTATGACCTGAACGGCGGCTTTCTGGTGCAACCCGGTGTGCGCTACAAGCCTTCTGCCGAGTGGACCGTTGAAGGGTTCGTCAACTTTATCGATTCCAAGGATAACGCCACTATCTTCCAGCCCCTCGAGTGGTCTGACGATGTGAGCCTGCGCCTGACCTACCAGTTCTAGCGCCATTGCTTTGCGCCAGTGCCTTCAGGGGTACTGGCCAGCCAGGTAAGTTAAAGGGCCAACACAATGTGTTGGCCCTTTTTTTGTGCCGAATTTTGCCTGTGGACTGGTGTCAATCCGGCTCGCGGCTGTTGTTTTGGGTTTACCGGGCCATTTAACGGAAACTAACTCCTGTGGAGCATGACAAATTAAATTATATATATTCACGTATAGCTTGAATGAACAGTATTTATGTAGTAGAAATGGCAGCGATAACAAAGCTTGGAATATCCGCTAGCCGGAAAAGGTAGAAAACAATAAGCAATTTGCTGCAAATACGTTAGCAACTATTGAAAGTATGGAGGGGTGACAATGCATATTAGAAAATACGACTTTGACTACAGTCGTCGCTTTTTTATGGACAAAATGGCCAAGGGCGCCATGGGTGCCGGGGTATTGACCTCCCTGTGGCCCCTGATCGGCAATACCGCCGACATCACCAAGGCCTATCCGGAAGAGCTGTTGTCTATCGACGCGTACACCAAAGGCAAAGTTAAGACTGGTGATATCGTTGACGCAAGCAATGTGGAAGTGGTCAAAGATTTGCTGGATCCGGTAATTTATACGCAAATTTCACAAATGGGCCGGCGCATACGGATCGTTCCGACGACCACAGACGTGTCCCGCCTGTACCCCCATGATTTCCTTGAGGCGTCGTTACGCAACAATGGCAAGGCGGCCTTCGATGCCAACAACAACGTAGTCGTCAAGGACACGGGCGCCCCCTGGATTGGCGGCATGCCGTTTCCGGAGCCGGAGAGTGCCCTGCAGGGTTTCGCCAATTTGGCGCTGAGCTGGGGGCGTCACGACACCTCGCTGTTTGCGGTTGATTCCAAATCCATTGATGCCAACGGCAACATGGCCTACGAGTACGATTTTCTTTGGTGTGAGCAGCAAACGACCGGGTTGGTGAGCAATCCCGACGGTCCCTACAAGCCCGGTTCGGAACATTTGTTGCGTAACCAGACGGCGCTGTTTACCTACCCTAACGACTCCAAGGGCACCGCGTTTTTAAGCATCTGGCACTATGACCAGCGCAAGTTCCCCGATTTGTTTGGTTATCTGCCGGCCTTTAAGCGGGTGCGCCGCTTCCCCACCAACCAGCGCTTTGAGCCGCTGGTGCCGGGCATGACGTTCTTCCTGTCCGACGCCTGGGGTTCGGGGGATCCCTATCTGACCTGGGGTAACGACAAATTGGTCGGCCGTCAGCCCATGCTGGGTTCCCAGTCCGGGACCTGGGAAGGCGATGCCCCGGCCTGGAGCAAAGATGGCACGCTGCACGGCGGGCCACAGGGTAACAGCTTCTTCGAGCTGAACTTTGAGTTTTGCCCCGAAGTCCTGATTTATGAAGCGGAACCGGTGGGTTACCCACGCGCGCCGATCAGTAAAAAACGGGCGTACGTGGACGCGCGTAACCAGGTGTACATCGGGTATATCACCTATGACCGCCGCGGTGAAATGTGGCGTTCGTTTGAGGTTGGCTTTAGCCAGCAGCGCAAAGGGGATCTGGTACGTAACGACCTCAAGGGTCGCCCCGAGTGGTCCTGGTCCTGCGTGCATTCCATGGACATTCAGACCGGCTTTCTGACTCGCTTTAACCACGCCCAGGAAGTTCGTGGCGGCGTTAAGGAAGGGTTCGATACCACCGGTATCACCGACGCGTACGACAAATACCTGACCGTACAGGCGATTCAGCGTCTGGGTACCTGAGCAATTGGTATTGCGGTTGCGTTCAGTTCCGGCATCAGTGACCAGGTCATTGGTGCCGGATTGTTTGTGGCGCAGGTTCGTCAACGTGGAACCGGAGCGGACGTGAAGTTTTCAACAGCGACAATAAGCACCAGGGTAAAAAGCAAAAAGTAGCAAGGTAGGATCGGATTTCCAAAAAAATGCTGCACAGCGGTTAGTTTATTAACCGATCAACTAACCAGGGGCAGCGATAAAACATTTAGGGTGAGGAGGTAGTATGAAGACAATTAAAAAACTGCTATTACCAACAGCGATTATCGCCGGGTTGGTCGCCGCAGACAGCGCCTTGGCGCTGGATGTGAGCGTGTCCGGTTTTATTCGCCAGGAAATGGCGTACAAGATTTCTAGTGACGAAAATCCCAGCAATAAACACGGCCATCCACTTAATGGCAAAGCGGTACCGAATACCGCATTGACAAATCTTGGTACTTTTATGCTGTTGGATGATCTTACGGACGGGATTATCCCTCCCGGTGGTGATGGAGTGGGCATCGCCACCGCAGGCCTCGTCCCGCCGACGTTTACCAAATCCGATTCCAGTCTCGATAATGACTGGAATGTGTTTGCCACCAAGGCGGAGCTGGATTTCACCATTAGCATTAACGATAACTTTTCGGCGTTTGCCAAGCTGCGCGGTTATTATCAGCCAGACGTATTTGAAGAGTTTGGCGAAAATAACGGGTTCGAGGTTGAGAACCATGGCAATGAGGCGACCTTCCTCTCCATGAGTGATGATGACTACATGGTGGATATTCCGGCCCTGTATCTAGACTACATCAACGGCCCGGTGTGGATACGGGTGGGTCAACAACAAATCGCCTGGGGTGAGGCCCTGTTTTTCCGGGTTGCGGATGTGGCCAACGGCCTGGATTTGCGCCGGCATTTGATTTACGACCTGGGCGCGGAAGAGTATGCCGACGAGCGTCTGTCGGCGCCAGGGGTGCGTGCCACCTTCACTCTCAACACGGACTGGTCACTGGAAGTGTTTGCGCAGATGTTCCAGCCGTCGGTGTTGCCGCCACGGGGCTCACCCTATAATTTGGTGCCCTACGCCTTTACGCCAAACTACAAGGATGGGTTTGACAAGGTGGACGACACCTGGAACGCCGGCTTTCGTTTAACGGGTCAACTGGGCAACCTGGGCGTGCAGGCCTTTGCGGTAAGCCGTCATAACCCCGATCCAATCTTCACTTGGGCCCCGGGTGGGCAAGTGCTGACCGGACTTCCTGATGCGGTTGGCTTCAACGGCCCCTTTCCAATCCCGGGAGGCAGTGGTGAAACCTTCGCTACGCAACCATTTGTGCAGGAACTCACTGGCACCTTTGGTACCAACTCAGCAGCGGACTGGTTTACTACTGCAGGGTTAGCTGGCTTAAACGGTGTTGACGCCCTCAATCAAATGGTAAACGATTACGGTTATACGGCAGATGCATTTACTGTCTTTAGTTTTTATGGTCTGACCGATGGGGTGTTTAATCCTTTTATTTCTACAATTGATCAGGCGTACCCGATTCTCGATGTGTTCTTTACCGGCCTGGGTCCGTTGGAAGCAGAGCTTGAAGTTCAGTATGCTTACGAGAACGTCTTTGGTTTTGGCTTGAATTACATTTTCTACGCTGAGCCCGATACTCTGCTCGATCAGCTGGTGGTACGTTTTGAGGGCAGCTATACACCGGATAAAAAATTCACTGATCCCGGTCTTTCCAAGCACTTTCTGGAAAAAGACGAGTGGGTCACCAGCCTGGTCTTCGAGAAATACCACCGCTTCAGCCAGAGCTTTCCGGCGACCTTCTTTATCTTTGAATGGATGCACAAGTCCGAGAGTGATCTGCTGGGCCGTCACCTGAGTGGTCTGGGTGGGGATAGATACCGCGCGCCCTCTGGCGGCGAGGAAAATGGCGGTTGGGACGGGCTGGTATTTGCCTTCCAGCAACCGTTCCCGAACCTGGTATGGCGGGCGGATTTGTCGGTGCTCTACGATCTGAACGGTGGTTTTCTGGTACAGCCCGGGGTGCGTTACAAGCCCAGTGCTGAATGGACCGTGGAGGCGTTTGCCAACTTTATTAGCGCAAACGACAACGCATCAATTTTTGCGCCCACCGAATGGGCCGATGACGTGAGCCTGCGTTTAACCTACCAGTTCTAATATCGCGACACGAGGAAACCTACAAAGCCGGCACTTGTGCCGGCTTTTTTTATGCCGGGGTTTTGTATGGAAGAATAATTGAGAGCTGTTTATCGCTGAATATTTTTTGCTTGCGCAGGTCAAACTAAATTAGTGCCCTGCGCAGCCACTGTTACGGTTAATCTGATAAGGTTGGAACAGCGCGGATGGATGACGTGTTATTCGTCCCGTCGTTCCGCCGGCGTGCAAGGGGAAGTTTTGTACGCGATGGTTTTCCAATTCCTTACATTAAGCGCGAACGAATGAGCCTCAAAATGAATTTACTCGATACCATGAATTTATTAAAACTCGGCGGTCCGGTGGTGCTGGTGCTGCTGGTTATGTCCGTGGTCGGTCTGGCGGTGGTGTTTTACAAATTAATTCAATATCGCCGCTACTCCAGCGCCATGATTAACCGCGTCGACAGGGCGGTTAACACCTGGGCCGCCGGGGATGCCAAGGGGGCGCTGGCGCTGCTGGAACGGGAGCCTGGCCCGTTCGGTCAACTGTTGCTGAGCGGCATGAGCTGGCTTGCCAGTGGCGCGCCGGACGAGGAAAAAATTCGTGAGGAGCTCACCCGCCGCGGGCAAAAAATCATGGCCCAAGTCAACGGTCTCAACCCGCTGCTGGAACAGATCGCCTACCTGGCACCCCTGTTGGGTCTGCTGGGTACGGTGCTGGGGATTATCGATGTGTTTCACGGCCTGGCCAGCGATGGGGGTGGCGCGGATACCGGCATTCTGGCGGGGGGTATCTGGGAGGCGTTGTTGACCACGGCGGTGGGCCTGGTGGTGGCCATTCCCTTTGCGTTGCTACACGCCATCCTCGACGGTCGCGCCATTCGTATTCGCGGTAGCATGGAAGATCAGATCACCCGTTTATTTACGGTTGATCTGTATCGCCAGGGCACCGCGGCGCGGACGGAGAAATAAATCCGTGCTTGTGTATTCCGTGAAGGCGAGTGATCAGTAGCGGTTATGCAACTGAATAATGCCACGCGCAAATCCCTGCGGCGCATCAGTCTGACGCCGTTAATTGATCTGGTGTTTATTTTGCTGGTGTTTTTTATTCTGCAAACCAGTTTTATCCAGTTTCGCCAACTGGGTATCCCCGTACCGGCGGACAATCCGCAGGGCGAGAGCAGTGGGCAGGTGCTGACCATCGAGGTGTTTGCCGACGGCAAGTTGTGGTTGCAGGGAGAGACCCTGGCGGTAAAAAAACTCGATGGTTACTTGCGTTCACTGGGCGCCGACGAGGAGACCGCGGTACTGGTGCGCACCGGTGACGATGTGACCTTACAACTACTGGTCAGGGTGCTGGACCAGTTACACGCCAATCGCTTGCAGCGCATTCAGATTGTCGGGCTGGAGGCGGGTGCGCAGTGAAAAGTACGCCGATCAGATTATCCCAGGCGGTGCACCACACCAATGGTCGCGAAGCGAACATTATTCCGATCATCAATATGACGTTTTTGCTGCTGTTGTTTTTTATGGTGGCCGGTAGTCTGACGGAGGTCATGCACAAGGATATTTTTGCGCCCACTTCCGCCAGCGCCGCCCCCGGCCAGCCGGATTTACCGGAGCTGGTATTGACGCGGGATGGCAAACTGCTGTGGCAGGAACAACCCGTCACGGTTGCGCAGTGGGCCCAGCGCCTGTCCGCACAGGGGGTGAAAATTCCCGCGAACCTACGCCTGCGGGCCGATGCCAGTACGCGGGCAGGGGTGATAGTGCCGCTGCTGGGGGAATTCAAAGCGCTGAATATTGCCAGAGTGTCCCTGGTGACCATTAACGATGCCCGGGCTGACTAGGTGGTTGGTGACCGAGTTGCAATGAACTATTTGAAACCGATGGCCCTGTGGTCGAGTCTGTTGCTGGTATCCCTGATAATCCATCTGTTGCTGTCGTCCCGGGCGGCCATGGATATGTTGTCCCCCACCAGCCGCGGGTCGCCTGAAAATGCGCCGGTGGAAATTCTTCTCGACGTGCCGGAGGTGGCGGAGAAAAAAGACCAGCTGGTGTTTGAAGATCCCATCGAGTTTGAACCGCCGCCCGTGCTGGTGCCTGCCGCCGCGTTGGCGCCGCCACCCCCGGATGTGAACCTGGCCATGGAGGCGGCGGCGGGCGGTAGCAGTGCCGCGGGATTTTCTACCCCGTTGCTCAGCGATACCTTCGCCACCGCGGGCAAGGGACTGGCCGGATACGGTACCGGTATTGGCACCGGACTCAGTAACAGCACCAATCGTTTCGCGGCCTATGTACAGGGTCTGCGGGAGACCGGGCTGGACGTGGTATTTGTGGTGGATACCACCGGCTCCATGGACTGGGTGATTGCCGAGGTGCGTAGTCGTATTGTGGATATTGTCGACGCGGTGCGCATGCTGGTGCCGGTGTCCCGGTTCGGCCTTGTCGCCTACCGGGATTACGGTAGTCCCGGCTTTGTAACCCGCGTGCAACCGTTAACCTACAGCCTCAACAAACTCACCGGGTTTCTCAATGGCATGACCGCCGAGGGTGGCGGCAGTCTGGAAGAAGCGGTGTACGAGGGTTTGCGGGTAGCGGTGAATGACAGCGGCTGGCGCCTGGGAGCCAGCCGGGTGATTATTCTGATCGGCGACGCGCCGCCTCACAGCGACAATGTGAGCGCGCTGTTTGCCACCAGCAAAGCCTTTGCCGCCGCCGGTGGACAACTGTCCACCCTCGATGTGAGTTTCGAGTCCAATCCCGCCATGCTGGAGGCCACCCTGGGGCGACCGGTGAACCGCGCTCTGTACCGGGACAAACCCATGCTGGGCTTTCAACAGCTTGCCGATACCGGTAACGGGGTCGCCGCCACCATGGACGGGGACGTGCGTATTACCCGCCAGTTGATGTCGCTGATTATGGGCGGGCAGTTCGCCACGGAAATGGCGCTGCTGCTGGAGGGGTTATGAGCAACAAGCTTCCTCTGCGGCGCCCTGGCTTCGCCTGCATATTATTGGGGTGCTGTCTGCTGGCCAGTGCTGTCGCCACGGCGGTGTACGGCGCGGGTGCGGTGGATGCGCTGCGGCAGCAATCCACACAGGAATTATCCGGGGCGCAGATCAGCGCGTTGAACAGTCGCCTCAATGAACTGGTGGCGCAACGGGGCGCGGAGCTGGCGACTCGGGACTTTATCGCAGTGGCGGATACCTTTGGCAACCTGGTGTCCAAAGCGCGGGACGCGGGGGTGGACCGACGGCAATTTAATGAACTACTCCGCTCCGCGCAGGCCCTGCGCGAGCAGTGTCGCAACAAGATTCGCGCCCTGGAGAGGGCCACGGGGGACAACGAAAGCGCCCTGGAAATGCTGTACCGTTCCGACGACTGGCACGATATCAACTACGCCCTGTCCGCGTTCGGTTACTGGGAAGCCTGGACTCTGCTGGGGCTGGCGCAAACCTATGTCGGGGAGCGCGAACAGGCGGGGTTGTTGAACCGCGCCGAGCGCGGCTTCCAGGGCAGCGCGGTGCGGATATTGTATCCCGGCATTGTCTACGGCAGTTGGTTGGGCATCGGCTACGTGGCCATGGCGCGCCACGAGGAGCATAGCGCGGAGGGCCATTTTCGCCGCCTGTCCGACGCCCTGCGTTCCGATCCGGACAACCCGGTGCGGCGCATCGCGGATACGGAATTGGCGGTACTCGCCCTGCGCCGTGGACAGGACCTGTCCAGCCTGCCGCCGGTGGGCACCCTGGATGGTGAAAACATTGCGCTGGTACAGGAGCAGGCATTTGCCCTGCTGGAGCGGCAGCGCAAGACAAAAAGTGGCGCCATTGGCGCGGCCCAGCGCCTCAAACCCATTGTCGAATCGGCGTTTTTGAACGACGCCCTGGTGCAGCGCATATTCAGTTATCGGGATGAAATCGTGGGCCAGGATCTGGGTGTGTTTTCCCTGCTGGTGGACAGCGAATACGCCTACGCCTATCAGCAGTACAACACGGCGGTGTTCAAGTTCCGGGAATTTCTAAAACGCGGCGGCGCCGGTTTGCCGATTACCCTGGACCTGTTTCGCTATCACTACGCGGTGGCGCTACTGAAGTCCGGGCTGCCGCGGGACGCCTTGCAGACGCTGCGGGAGCTGGACGCCACGCGACCGCTGTCCGCGGCGGTGGCAGGTGCAATTCCCAAGCTGTCCTTCCTGGTTGCGCAAACCCTGTACCAGCAAAAGCCGGACAAGGCCCGTGAGCAACAGTTGGTGCAGGCGGCGCAACGGTTTTTACAATCCAGTCCAGAGGATGGAGATATCGGCAGCGCCCATTTGGTGCTGGCCCAGTTCAGCACCGATCAGGGGGCCGTCCAGCGCCATCTGAGCGCCGCGAAACAGGATCGCAGGCTGGTAGCGGGTATCTCCCTGACGCGCCTGCAACGCGAACTGGTGGCGTTTAATCAGGCGGCGCGCAATGGGGAGGCAGATGTGCAGTCGCGCCTGGCCAGCGCTATTTTGCAGACCATCGACAGTTTGCCGCGGCGAGAGCGCAACAAGCCCTGGTTTATGGCGGTGGCATTACAGATGCGGACCTTTGTGGGGGAAGGGTTGTCAAAGACCCTGGCGGACATCGATGCCCTCGCAATTCGGGAGGGACTTGACGACCATGTTCGGGCGTTACTGCTGTGGTCGAAATTGCGGGCGCTGGATGGATTGGGGCCGCCGCAGCGGGTGGCGGAATTTATCGCCCAACTCACCAAACAGCCAATTCGCGCGGGACAACAGCGGGAAATCTATCAGTTTCTACTGGAAAAGGAGCGAGCAGAAGCGTTTACCCAGGTCGCGGATCTGGCGGCGCGATTTTACCCGGCTCTGGCGGGGCAGCCCCAGGACCAGCGGCAGTTGCAATTACTGCGTATTCGCGCGCTGACCGCGGGCGGTGATGGGGAGACGGCGTTCGCGGCGGCGCGGGACATGGTGGCCGCATTTCCGGATTCGGGGGATGGGTGGGTGGCTTACGCCGAAGCAGCACAGGCGTCGAACCGTCCGTTCGAAGCGGAGCGCGGTTGGGCAAAAATCACTGGCGCGGTGCCCGATGGTTCACCCCGCTGGCTGGAGGGCATGGTGCGACGCCTCGGGCTACTAGCCAGTCTGGCGGAGGCTGGCGCAGCGCAGGGGCAGCGCGTCTGCGAACTGGCCGGGCAAGTTAAACGTTATCAGCATAATATGGCGCAGGGGTTGCGCGCGGAGTTTGAAAAGACGGTACAGGGGTATCGGTGTCCGGAGGGGACTCAGCAAGGTTCGTCGTGAAGAGGTCGCGGTAATGAGAATTCGCAAATACGATAACGGTTATAGCAGACGCCATTTTCTCGGGCAGATGGCCAAAGGGGTATTGGCCACCGGTGTATTGGCGCCACTGTGGTCCACCATTGCCCGCAGTGGCGATATTGGCGCCGCGTATCCAGAGGAGCTGTTGTCCATCGATGCGTTCACCGCCGGGAAAGTTAACACCGGGGATATCATCGACGCCGAGAATGTCGCGCAGGTAAAGGACTTGCTCGACCCCATTCAGTATACGCAAATCTCCCAGATGGGGCGGCGCCTCAAGGTGGTGAAAACCACCACCGATATTATGCGGTTGAGTCCCTGGGAATATATCGAAGCGACTCTGAGAAATAACGGTCAGGGCACCTTCGACGCCAATGGCAATGTGGTCACCCGCAGCGGCCAGCCGTGGATTGGCGGCAACCCGTTTCCCGATCCGAAATCCGGGATCGAGGTGTTCGCCGGGGTCACCCTGAGCTGGGGTCGCCACGATGCGTCGTTCTACGCCATCAAGGAGTACGACCTCAACGACGAGGGGGTGGTTGCCTACAACTACGATACCTGCTGGGTGGAAATGTCCCCGGTGGCGCGGGTGGTCATGGAGCCGAAACCCTACTGGCCCGGCCACGAGGACAAATTGCGCTATCAGTCGGTATTTTTTGTGAGTCCGAACGATATCAAGGGTACGGCGTTTTTGAATATCTGGCACTACGACCAGCGCCAGTTTCCGGATCTGTATGGCTATCTTCCCGCGTTCAAGCGGGTGCGACGCTTTCCCACCAATCAGCGTTTCGAGCCGTTAATCCCCGGCTCCAACCTGTACCTGTCGGACGCCTGGGCGGCGGGCGACCCCTTTCTGACCTGGGGCAACTACAAAGTGGTGCACCGCGGGCCGGGGCTGGCGGCGGTGTCCGGCAGCTGGACCGGCGAGCACGACAACTGGGAGCATACCACCCATGGCGGACCCCAGGGCCTGACATTCTGGGATACGGAAGTGGAATTGATTCCCGAGATCATCGTGGTGGAGGCCGAGCCGGTGGCTTTCCCCCGCGCCCCGGTGGGCAAAAAGCGGGTCTGGTTTGATGCCCGCACCCTGTTGCCACTGAGTATGGTGTCCTACGACCGGCGCGGTGAAATATTCCGCTCCTTTGACGGCGCCTACTCCCTCTACGAACACGGCGATAAAAAAGTGATGGATGGCGCCCATCCGTACTGGTCCTGGACCCGGGTGCATGCCCACGATATACAAACCAATCGCATTACCCGCCTGGAACAGGTTGCGGATATCGGGGGTGGTCATCGCATGCGGGTCAACGATCCTGGTATGTACGAAAAATATCTGACCCGGCACGCCATGACCCGACTCGGGGCCTGATCGGGCGCCGCGGCGATTTTTGGTTTGCGGGCGGAAAACGTCCAGGTTTGGAAGGTCAATGGCGAGGAGAACCTGCCCATGATTGCACGCTGTGTTGTGGTGATCCTATTAATATGCCTGGCGCCGTTGGCGGTGGCGCAAAACGACGGCGTCAGCCATGTGGTGCTCGCCTGGTTCAAGGCCGGAACCAGCCCGGAATATATCGCCGCAGTGGAGGACCACTCCCAGGTGTTGCGGGAGATCCCGGGGGTGCTGGAAATCCGCACTGGCGCGGCGCTGGCCAGCGAGCGACCCGTGGTGGATGCCAGCTACGATCTGGCCATATATGTGTATTTTGCCACGGTGGAAGATCTGCAACGGTATTTAAGTCATCCCACCCATGTCAGCTTTGTGAAGCAGTGGGTGAAGCCCCATCTCGAGCGCATGCAGGTCTATGATTTTCGGGCCCGTTGATACCAAAGTAGTTTTAATAAATACAAATTGGGCCGTGTCTGCTGTAATCGGGTTTGCTACACTGAAGTGCGGTCCGGTCTCGACCCAGTTGAGCGTGGGCAGATGCTCCAGGACGACCGCCGCCTCGGCAAAAACTGGCTAAAAGGCACCACAATTACAGGATTAGTCATGTCCGTAGAAGCGCTAAAAACCGCCACTTCCCCCACCTCAATTGCAATCAAGCTACAACCTGCGTCCGCGGATATCTGGGACAAGAAATATCGTCTCAAGGATAAATCCGGGCGTCCGCTGGATGCCAGTATCGACGACACCTACAAACGGGTGGCGCGGGCGCTGGCCGCGGTGGAGCGCGCCGACCTGCGCGACAAATGGTACGAGCGCTTCCTGTGGGCGTTGCGCAACGGCGCTATTCCCGCCGGGCGGATTGTGTCCAACGCCGGCGCCTGGGAGCACAAGCCGGAGACATCCACCATTAATTGCACGGTATCCGGCACCATCAACGACTCCATGAAGGGGATTCTGGAAAAAAATCTGGAGGCTGGCCTGACCCTCAAGGCTGGCTGCGGTATCGGCTACGAATTTTCCACCCTGCGCCCTCGGGGCGCCTATGTGAAAGGTGCCGGTGCGTACACCTCCGGCCCCCTGTCGTTTATGGATATCTTCGACCGCATGTGTTTTACCGTGTCCTCGGCGGGTGGCCGACGGGGCGCGCAGATGGGCACCTTTGATATCAGCCACCCCGATGTGGTCGATTTTATTCGCGCCAAGCGCGAGGACGGCCGGCTGCGCCAGTTCAACTTGTCTCTCTTGATCAGCGAGGAGTTTGTGGCGGCGGTGAAGGCGGATGGGGACTGGCCGCTGTCATTTCCGGTGTCGGACTGGGAGGTGGAACAGGGCGCGGTGGATATTGCCAGCGAGGATATTCTGTGGCGCAAATTCCCCACCAGCAAGGGTTATGTCAGCGATGACCAGGGGCGGGTAGCCTGTCGCGTGTATCGCACGGTACCGGCGCGCAATTTGTGGAATGTCATTATGACCTCCACCTACGATTACGCAGAACCCGGCTTTATTCTGATCGACAAGGTGAACGAGCAGAACAACAACTGGTTTTGCGAGGACATCCGCGCCACCAACCCCTGTGGTGAGCAGCCCCTGCCGCCCTACGGCAGTTGTCTGCTGGGGTCGGTCAACCTCACCAAATTTGTGCTCAATCCGTTCACCGAGCAGGCGCGTTTTGACTGGGAAAATTATCGCCAGGTGGTGGCGGTGTTTACGCGTATGCTCGACAACGTGGTGGAAATTAACGGATTACCCCTCGCCGAGCAGCGTCACGAGATCATGCATAAACGTCGTCACGGGATGGGTTTTCTCGGGCTGGGGTCCACCCTGACCATGCTGCGCATGCCCTATGGCGAGCAGGCATCCCTGGATTTCACCGAGCAGGTGAGTCGCGAACTGGCACTGGTGGGCTGGCGCACCGGCCTTGAGCTGGCCAAGGAGAAGGGGGTGGCGCTGGTGATGGAGCAGGAATTCACCATTACCGAGGAAATGCTGGCTCTGCGTCCGGAAATGGCCGACGACGGTATTGCGGTGGGCGACCGGGTCCCTGGCCGCGTGCTGCACGCCCGCTATAGCCGTTATATGCAACGGGTGGCGCTGGAGGATCCCGAACTGGTGGCGGCCCTCGCGGAGACGGGTTGCCGGTTTACCCATCATTCGTCGATAGCTCCCACCGGCACCATTTCCCTGTCGCTGGCGAATAATGCCAGCAACGGCATCGAACCCAGTTTTGCGCACCACTACGCCCGCAATGTGATTCGCGAGGGCAAGAAGTCCAAGGAAAAAGTGGATGTGTATTCCTACGAACTACTCGCCTACCGGGAACTGGTCAACGGCGCAGCGACCCCGGAGTCGAGTGTGGCGGAGCAGCAACTGCCGGATTATTTTGTCGTTAGCGAAAACGTTGCGCCGCGCCAGCATGTCGATGTGCAGGCCGCCGCCCAGCGCTGGATCGATTCTTCCATTTCGAAAACCATCAATGTGCCGTCTGATATTGCATTTGATGAGTTCAAGGATATTTACCTCTACGCCTACGACCAGGGCCTGAAGGGTTGCACCACCTTCCGCTTCAATCCCGAGGCTTTTCAGGGAGTGCTGGTCAAGGACCGGGATCTGGAAAATACCCTGTACCGATTTACCCTGGAAGATGGTTCCACGGTGGAATTGAAAGGCAATGAAGACGTGGAGTACGACGGCGAAATTCATTCCGCCGCCAATCTTTTTGACGCGCTCAAAGAAGGCTACTACGGGAAATTCTGAAATTATGGTTACCGCGATCAACAAAAAAATAGTCGGCTATGCCGTGGTGACGCCGGAGTCCGGCAAAGACCAACAAAAAGCGCAGCCCGCGGAGAGTCTGGAACGCGCGGTGGAGGAGATGGACGAGCATGTGCGCCGTCCGGAAACCCTGCACGGCACGACCTATAAAATCAAGACGCCCCTGTCCGATCACGCGTTGTATATCACCGTGAATGACATCGTTCTCAACAGCGGCACCGCCCACGAACAGCGGCGCCCGTTTGAAGTGTTTATCAACTCCAAAAACATGGAGCAGTTTCAGTGGGTGCTGGCCTTGACCCGCGTGGTTTCGGCGGTGTTTCGCAAGGGCGGGGACTGTACGTTTCTGGTGGAGGAACTGAAAGCGGTATTTGATCCCAAGGGCGGTTATTTCAAAAAGGGTGGCAAGTTTATGCCCTCCCTGGTCGCGGAAATCGGCGAGTGCCTGGAGACCCACATGAAGTCCATCGGGTTGCTCAAGGACGAGCCGATCGGCGCACACCAGCAGGCGATTCTCGATCAGAAACGCGCCGAGTTCGAGGCGCGGGCCGGCGACAGTAGCGCTACGGGATTCCCCAGCGGGGCGCAATTGTGTAACAAGTGTTTAACCAAGGCCATGATTATGATGGACGGCTGCATGACCTGTCTGAGTTGCGGCGAATCCAAGTGTTCGTAGACGATCAGGGCCGCGGTCAGTTCGGGTGAAGTCAGGCCGGGAGAATACAACTCAAAAAATTTTGCCGGGATTGAGAATATTTTCAGGGTCGAAGGCCCGCTTCAAACGGCGCATGGCGTCAATTTCTTCCCCGCTGCGGCTGTAGCGCAGGTAGGGTTTTTTCTCCAGCCCGATACCGTGTTCCGCGGAGATCGAACCGCCGCAAAGTTGCAGCGGCTGGTAAAGTATCTCCTCCACCTGGTGGTAACGCTCCGGGTCGTCCCGCCCCACGCCGACAATAATATGCAAATTGCCGTCCCCCAGATGGCCAAACGTGGCCAGATCGGTTATCCCCAGTTGCTGTTCAAGATTGTATTCCAGCTCCCGCACATAATTTTCCATTTCGCCAATTGGCAGGCTGATATCGAAAATGGCGATGGGATCCAGCGCCGACAGGCAGTCGATATTATCGCGAATGGCCCACAAGGCATCCCGCTCGGTTTCGGACTTTGCCAGTACCGCGTCGACAATCAGATCCTCTGACAGGGCCTCTTCCAGGGCGTTGAGAAACTCCTCGCCTTCCTGCACCTCGTCGTTGCCGGTGGATTCGATCAGCGCGTAGAACGCGTGCTGTGGCGGAAACGGCGGGGTGCCAAGATGCGGTCCCCTGCTGGCCAGCACATAGTAGTTATTCCAGATTGCCTCGAATGCGCTCAATTTACCGCCCAGCGCGGTTTCCATGTGACTGAGCAGCAGGGGCAGTTTGGCAAAACTGTCGGTGGCGACAAATGCGGTGTTGCGGGCGGGCATGGCGGGGCGCAGGCGCAGCACGGCGCGGGTGACCACCCCGAGGGTGCCTTCGGATCCGATAAAGAGCTGTTTGAGGTCGTACCCGGCGTTGTTTTTGAGCATGTGATTCATGGACGACAGGACCGTACCATCGGCGAGCACGGCCTCCAGGCCGAGAACTTGTTCGCGCACCATGCCGTAGCGAATCACCTGGTTGCCCCCCGCATTGGTGGCGATATTGCCGCCGATGGTGGCAGAGCCGCGGGCACCGAGATCCAGGGCAAAAAACAAATTTTCGCTGGCCGCTGCCTCCTGAATAGTTTGCAGTATTGCTCCGGCCTGTACGGTCATGGTGCGCTCGATGGTATTGATATCCTCGATGGCGTTCATGCGTTCCAGGGACAGGGTAACTTCCTGCGGAGACGTGGCCGTGGCGCCCACCAGTCCCGACCCGCCGCCGTACACCACCACGGGGGTGCGCGCCCGGTGACAAAGGGCCATCACCCGGGCCACCTCGGCGGTGGACTGTGGTCTCACCAGTACCGTGCTCTGGTAGGGGTAATTGCGCCAGTTGCCCACCGGATCCAGATCGGGATGGAGAGTGATTCCGGCTGGACCCAGCAGTTGTTCCAGGTCCTGTATCAGGGCGCCAGGCATCGACACGGTGTCCGCCAGCTAATCCAGCTTGCTCGGGTCGGGCTTACGCTTTTCCATAAAGGCCGTCATGATTTCCCGCGAGGCGGGTAATTTAAGCAGTTCCATAAACACGGTCATCTCCGCGTGCATGCGCTCCGGGAGAGGTTCCGCCGGGCGACGCAGTAACGCCTTGGTGTGGCGCAACGCGCTGCGGGACTTGGCTGCGAGCTTGGCGGCCGTCGCGCGGGCGGTGGGCAACAGTTGCGCGGGCTCGCACACCGCACTTACCAGGCCGATGTCGCGCGCGGTGTTCGCGTCGAAAGGTTCGCCCAGCATCAGCAATTCCGCCGCCTTATGGTAGCCGGCCATTTGCGGTAACAGCAGGGAGGATGAGGCTTCCGGCACCAGCGCGAGATTGATGAAGGGCAAAATAAATTGTGTCTTGGGATGGGCATAGACAAAGTCGCAGTGCAGCAGCATGGTGGCGCCCACGCCCACGCTCATGCCCTCTACTGCCGCCACCAGTGGTACGTTGGTGGTCGCCAGGGTCAACAGGAACTGATGTACGATAGAGTTCTCATCGCCGGGCGGTTTGTCGAGAAAATCCTGCAGGTCGTTGCCAGCGGAAAAGTTACCTCCTGATCCGGTAAAGAGAATGACGCGCATGGCTGGGTCCGTGTCCGCCTGTTTTATCACCTCGGCCATACGCTGATACATATCCTTCAGCAGGGCATTTTTCTTTTCGGGCCGGTTGATGGTGATGGTACAGATACCGTCTTCGCTCTGGGTTGTAATGTACTGGGTCACGGCGTTCTCCCGGGGGTTGCGTTAATATTTCTATAGTACCGGAAACTGAAATATGGGGAACATTATCCTGTAGCTCGTCGCAGACAACGGTTGGTTATTCCAGGGTCTCACGCAGATACTGGAAAAGCTTTTTGCTGGCGTTGCCCGGCCGCTTTGCTGTTTGCTGTTTTTGCGCCTGACGAATCAGCTGTCGCAGGTGTTGCCGGTCGATGCTGGGCGCCTGTTCGAGTAGCGACTCGAACGCGTTGCCACTGTCCTCCATAAGTTGTTGGCGAAGCTGTTCAATGTGGTGAAAACGCTGGCGGAAATATCGGTTTTTGTCCTCCAGCTCTGCCACGGCGGCGGCGATTTTTTCGTGCTCCTCGGTGCGCATCAGTTTACCGATATACTGAAGTTGGCGGCGCTTTGCTTCCCGGTGTTTCAGGGATTTCGACAGCTCGAGGGCTTCGCGCATGGCGTGCGATAATGGCATCTCTGCCAGTTGCGTCGCAGTGAGAGCGAGTAGCGCCTCGCCAGTTTTTTGCAACGCCAGCATTTGCCGTTTAAGTTCGGACTTGCTGGGGCGTTCAGGCTGATCGTCGTCGCCGATATCCAAATCAGACATATACCAGGGTCGCCAGGCCGAGGAACGACAAAAATCCCACCACATCGGTCACCGTGGTCAGGACCACACTACCCGCCAGGGCGGGGTCGATTCTTACGGATTTGAGCAATACCGGCAACAGAGCCCCGGCCAGCGCGGCGGTCAGCAGATTGATCAGCATAGCGGCCGCGATAATCAAACCGATTTTGTAGTCATCAAACCAGTAAGAAGCCACAAAGCCGATCACCGAGGCCCACAGCATACCGTTGATGGTGCCGGTAATAAATTCCTTGCCCAGCAACCAGCGCAAGTTATTGCGGCTGATTTGCCCCAGCGCCATACCGCGCACCACCACGGTGAGAGTCTGGCTACCGGCGACGCCGCCCATGCTGGCGACAATGGGCATCAGGATCGCCAGTGCCACCACCTTTTCCAGTGTCCCCTCGAACACATTGATGACCGATGAGGCGATAATGGCGGTAAACAGATTAATACCCAGCCAGACGGCGCGGCGCGGCGCGGCGCGGCGCACCGAGGTGAAGGTTTCTTCCTCGTCGCTGACGCCGGCCAGCCCCAGCAGCGAGTGGTCGGCGTCTTCGATGATCACGTCGACCACGTCGTCGATGGTGATACGGCCGAGTAACTTGCCCTGTTCGTTGACCACCGGGGCGGACACCCAGTTATGGCGTTCGAACAACTGCGCGACTTTGGAGTCGTCCAGAGTGGCCAGCACCGGTTCGGTGTCGGTGATCATAATTTCGCGCACGGTCATGGCCGGGCTGGAAGTTAGAATCTTGCTGAGGGGCAAAATGCCGAGAAACGAGTCGCGCCGGTTAACCACAAAAATACTGTCGGTGGTGTCGGGTAATTCTTCGTGGCGACGCAGATAGCGCAGCACCACATCGACGGTCAGGTCGGGGCGCACCGTAATGGTGTCGGTATTCATCAACCCACCGGCCGTGTCTTCGGCATAGGTGAGTACCGATTCGACCCGCCGCCGGTCCTGCTCGTCCATCGCCTGCAGCACTTCCGGGATCACCCGATTGGGCAATTGCTGCAGAATGTCGGCGACATCGTCCGAATCAAGGCCCTCGAATAGCGCGGCTACTTCGGCGCTATCCATAGCGGTCAGGAATTCCTGCTGCAAGCCCTCATTAAGTTCTCCGAGCACCTCCCCTTCGAGCTCTCGGTCAACCAGCTCCCACAGGATATGCCGGGTTTTTGGCGGCGCGGATTCGATATGGTGGGCGATGTCCGCCGGCTTCAGGTTGTTGAGAATATGGCGCAGGCGATTGACGCTGACCGGATCGAGAAACTGATCGATGCGGGCCAGCATGGAAAGTTGATCTGCTCTGTCACTGCCGAGTTGCGTAGTCACATTGGTTCCAGGTCAGATGAGCGCCATGGAGGCGCCGAAGAATATCGCTAGTTTACTGATCGCGTGAAGAAAGTGACAGGGAGTGCGCGTAATTAGCGCTGTTCTTATCGCAGTTTTATTGAGTGCCCGTGCAGTGAGCGAGCGGTGTTGAATGTGTACACCAGGGTGGCAGCGGGTTTACTGCTCCTCGCCAAAGCGATTCTGGATTAGTTCGACGATGCTGTCGTGAGCCCTGCGCTCGTCGCCGCCGTCGAACTCAAAACTCAGCACGGTGCCCTGGCTGGCCGCCAGCAACATCAGGGACATGACACTTTTGGCGTCCACCAGCTTATCGGGGTGGCCAGTTTTAATGGAACAGCCGAACTGATTGGCCGTCGAGGCGAGTTTGGCGGCGGCGCGAGCGTGTAGCCCCAGTTTGTTAATTATTGTTATTTCGGTTTTTATCATGGGTGCTTGCAGCTCGGTAATGTACGCCTGTGTTCTGCCCGTGACCGGGTGTGGTTGCGCAGCGGGATCAGAATGGAGACGAGTCGCTCAGCTCCCGGTGCTGGGTCTGTATATTGGGGAATTGATGAGCAAACTGCAACGCCAGCTGGTTGCAGATGTACACCGAGCGGTGCTGTCCACCGGTGCAACCGATGGCGACGGTCAGGTAGCTGCGGTTACTGGCGACAAAGCTGCCGATCCAGCGGGACAGGAAGCCATTCAGGTCGGCCAGCATGGCGGCAACCTCCGTTTGCGATTCCATGAACGCAATCACCGGTGGGTCGTTGCCGGTGTAGGCCCGCAGTTCATTCTTCCAGTAAGGGTTCGGCAGGCAGCGCACGTCAAACACGAAGTCCGCATCAATTGGCACGCCGCGCTTGAAGGCGAAGGACTGGAACAGGATAGCCATGTCCTGACTGGCGTAGGGAACGATCTGCTTTTTGATCAGATCCCGCAACTGATGCAAGGTCATGTTGCTGGTATCGATATGGCGATTGGCGATGGCGGCAATGGGATCGAGAATTTCCCGTTCCAGGGCGATCGCTTTTTTGAGATCGACGCTGGCGGAACTGAGGGGGTGGCGGCGACGGGTTTCGCTGAAACGCCGGATCAATACCGGCGTGCGCGCGTCGAGAAAAATCACGTTGCAGTCAACCCCTGAGTTGGTCAGGGTGTTGAGGATCAGCGGGAATTGATCCAGATCTCCGAGCAGATTGCGGGCGTCGATCCCCACCGCGATTTTCAACGCGGAGGGATGCTGTGAGCTTCTGGATTGCTCAAACAGACCCGCCAGCAGGCTGGCGGGAAGATTGTCGATACAGGTGAAACCCACGTCCTCAAGGACGTTGAGCACAGTGCTTTTGCCGGAACCGGAGCGCCCGCTAATAACCACCAGACGTAATTCCGGGGCCGTGGTCACAGGTTATTCACCTCGGTGGCCGCTTGATACAGGGCGCTGTCACTGGTGCAGTCCCGGAGCAGCTGTCGCACGCTCGGTTGTTGCATGAGCCCGGCGATAGCCTGTAGCACCCGTAGGTGCTCCTCGTTCTGTTCACTCGGTACCACCAGGGCAAACACCAGGTCGACCGGCTGGTCGTCAATGGCATCGTAATCGACGGGGTGTTCCAGCTTGAGTAACGCGCCGATCACGTCCCGGCACCCTTCCAAACGGCAGTGGGGTACGGCAACGCCATCGCCGATACCGGTACTACCCAACTTTTCGCGGGCCAGCAATTCCTGATAGACCTTGTCGGCATCGATAGTTTCGGAGTATTGCGCCAAAAAACCGGAGAGAAACTCCAGCACCCTTTTTTTACTGATTCCCGGTGCGTCACAGCAGGTGCGTTCCGGAGTGAGAAAGTCCGCAATTTTCATGGGGTTTCTGTCAACGGCCTCTCTGTTTTTCTTTGCGCTTGATAATTTGCCGGTCGAGTTTGTCGGCGAGGCTATCGATGGCGGCGTAGAGATCCTCGCTCTCCGCGTCGGCAAACACATCCGTGCCGCTGGCGTGCACGGTGGCTTCGGCTTTTTGAATCAGTTTTTCTACGGAAAGAATGACGTTGATGCTGGTAATGCGGTCGTTGTGGCGCTCGAGGCGGGACAGTTTGTTGGTAACGTAATCGTGCAGGGCGTCGGTGATGTCGAGATGGTGTCCGCTGATAGTCAATTGCATGCAGAGCTCCTTGGTGTGGGGGTTAACGGGTTTGAAAGTAATGGTTCACCGGGCAAAACGCTTGCGCTCGTTGGAGGAGGCGATGCCGAGGCCTTCGCGGTATTTGGCCACCGTGCGTCGCGCCACCTGGATACCCCTGTCCTGCAACAGTGCGGTTAGCACATTGTCACTCAGGGGCTTGCCGGGTGTTTCGTCGGCAATAATTTTTTTGAGCATGGCGCGGATGGCCGTGGAGGAGCACTCTCCGCCGCTGGCGGTGCTGACGTGGCTGGAAAAAAAGTACTTCAGTTCGAATACCCCCTGGGGAGTATCGATATATTTTTTTGTGGTAACCCTGGAAATCGTCGATTCGTGCAGATCCAGTTCGTTGGCGATATCCGCCAGTACCATTGGTTTCATGGCTTCCGCGCCCTGTTCGAGAAAGTCCCGTTGTCTTTCCACTATACGCAGGCTGACCCGCAGCAGGGTCTCGTTGCGACTCTCGAGGCTACGCAGAAACCAGCGCGCTTCCTGCAGGTTATTGCGTAAAAAGGTATTGTCGGCGCCGCTGTCGGCGCGCTGGACCAGATCAGCATACTGCTGGTTGATACACAATTTTGGCGTGATTTCGCTATTGAGGGATACCAGCCAGCGCCCCTCTTTTTTTTCGACGCGCACGTCGGGCACGACATATTCAACATTGGCGTCCGCGATCAGTTCCCCCGGATTGGGGCACAGGGTTTGTATCAGGCGGACGGCCGCGCACAGGGTCTCTTCCGTCAACCCGGTTTTGCGGGTTAGCAGCGGGTAGTCACGCTCGGCGACCTGCGGCAGAAAATGTGCCACCAGTAATTTGGCTTCTTCGAGCAGGGGAGTGTCCGGGGCGAACTGGTGCAATTGAATCAGCAGGCATTCGCGCAAATCGCTGGCGGCCACACCTGGTGGGTCAAATTGCTGGACGCGGTGGAGTACCGCGATTACCTCATCGAAGTCGATGGCGTCCTGATCCATGGCCTGCCACAGCTCTTCCGCGGAGGATTCCATAAAGCCGTTCTCGTCGAGATTATCGATGATGGTGGCGGCGATGAGACGATCTGTTGCGGACAGGTTGGTGAGGTTGAGTTGCCACAGCAGATGGTCGCGCAGGGACTCGGTCACCGTATGAAAGGTATCAAGATCCCGCGATTCGGGACCGACCGTGGCGGGGCTCGAACCGGATGACGGATAGATGTCGTCCCAGTCCGCGTCCACGGTAAGCTGCTCGGGAATCTCCTTGTTCCACTCTTCGTGCAGCGACCCGGATTCCAGAGCGCGACTCTCTGTTTCGTCGTCACCGCGATCTTTCTGCTGGTCTTTTTGCTGCTGTTGTTCCTGCTGGTGTTCGACTTCTTCCACCATTTCCAGCAGGGGATTGGAGTACAGCGCCTGCTGGATTTCCTGTTGCAAATCCAGGGACGATAGCTGCAACAGTTTGATAGCCTGTTGCAGCTGCGGGGTCATGGTCAACTGCTGACCAATGCGAAGTTGCAGACCCTGCTTCATGGCAATTCAAATTCCATAACTGACCAAATTTTCAGGCGCCTGGTGAGGGCGCGTTGTCTTATGCCGGGTTAAGTGTAGTCCGGCCGTGGGGTGGGCGCAATAATCCCCTGCAAGTTGCGTGCCCACTCAGGTGGTCAGTGTGTCAATTTACAACGTAAAGTGTTCTCCCAGGTACACCCGTCGCACTGTCGGGTCGGCCAGAATAGCCGGTGGCTCACCGTCGGCGATGACGGTCCCGTCGTCGACGATATAGGCGCGTTGGCAGATATCGAGGGTGTCGCGCACATTGTGGTCGGTAATCAAAATGCCGATGCCTTGTTCCCGCAGATGGCGAATGATTTCCTTGATATCATTTACCGAAATGGGATCTACCCCGGCAAAGGGTTCGTCGAGCAGCATAAAGGCAGGTTCCATGGCCAGCGCCCGGGCGATTTCCACCCGCCGGCGCTCACCCCCGGACAGGCTCATGCTCAGGTTGTCGCGAATGTGGGTGATGTGGAACTCCTGTAGCAAGTTGTCGAGTTTTTCCAGGCGCTCTGTCTGGCTGAGAGCCTTGCGGGTCTCGAGGATCGCCAAAATATTGTCGGCCACGCTCAGTTTGCGAAATACCGAAGGTTCCTGGGGCAGGTAGCCGATTCCGCGACGGGCTCTGCCATGCATAGGCAGAGCCGTGATGTCCTCGTCGTCGAAGATTATTTGTCCGGCATTCTGCCGGATCAGGCCGACGATCATGTAAAAGCAGGTGGTTTTGCCCGCGCCGTTGGGTCCCAGCAGACCCACGATTTCGCCGCTGGCAACGGTCAGGGAAACGTCGTTGACTACGCCGCGGTTTTTGTAGCTTTTGGCCAGATGTTGGGCCTGTAGTACGGCCATTATTCCGTCCCTTCGGGTGTTTGCGGTGGTATGACCATCTGAATACGCCGGTTGCCGGTAGCGCTACCGGTCGCTTCCACCAGCTCCGCCTGAAGGTCGTAATTGATACGCTCCCCTTTCAGGGTCGACCCCTCCTGCTCGAGGCTGGCAGCGCCGAGTAGTGTAATGGCATCTTTGCTGAGGTGATATTCGATGGTGTTGGCCCGCGCCGTGACCAGCTTGGCGTCGGGTCTGGGTTGCTGCTGATAGTGTGCCGGTTTCCCGGTGCAAACTATTTTGGTCACTTTGTTACCCATAGAGTTAACCGAAACTTTGTCTGCCCTGATGCGAATGGTGCCCTGGGTGATGACGACACTGCCCTGGTAAACGGTCACGCCGGTTTTGTCATTGTGCTGGGCGCGATCGGATTCGATGACAATGGGCTTTTGCCGGTCTGACGGCAGCGCCAGGACCAGCTGTGGCCAGCCCCAGAGGATTGCTAACAGAAAAATCAGGGATCGGTTATAACCCATGGCGTATGCTTCTCACCCGCGATAGAAGTTGGTAGGTATGGCTGTCAAAGTCCGCTCTCATGCCCACCGCCGTAGTGCGGCTGTCGGGTGCGAGAAGGGTGACCGGCCGGTCGGTTTCGGCCTGGTTTTTTTCAGGGAAAAAAGTTAGCCGGGATGTTTTCAACTCGTTTTTACTCGCCCCCGCTGCCTGCCAGGCGTACACATCGCCGCTGAGAACCAATTTTTCGCCGCTGTCAAAAATTTGACTGCTGTTGGCCTCCAGGCGCCAGGGTGGCGCCCCGTTCTCGGCTTGATAGGCGAGTAATCGGGGGTTGTCCATTTCAAACAAATCTTTGTCCTGATAGTAGCGCCCTGCGTCCGCTGTAAGATGGTAAGTCTCACGCCCGTGATCGCCAAATTTGCGCGTGACGGTGGCGACCATGAAGCTGTCCGCGGGGGGCAGGGCTTCCGTTGCTGGTGGTTTTTGTTTCAAAAATACGTCGGGCTGGGAGTCCCAGAACACCAGGAAAGCACCAACTCCCGTTAGCAGTAGAACGATCGCAAATATATTTTTCATTCACAAATAGTCCGCGATGGTGGGTGCCAGTTTGTTTTGCGCCTGGAGAATAAATTCGGCGGCTTCGCGCACTGCGCCCCTGCCGCCAGCGCGGGTCGCCTGCCAGAGGGCGTGTGCGGCGACCACCGGGTGCGCGTCGGCGACGGTCATGCCCAGTCCGACCGCGCGAATGGCTCGGAGGTCCTGCAGGTCGTCCCCCATGTAGGCGATCTGTTCCAGGGGGTAGGGGTGATCCGTCAGTAGCTCCTGCAGGGCGGTGAGTTTATCGTCCCGGCCCTGAATGACCAGTTCGATGCCTAATTCCCGTGCGCGGCGCGCCAAAAGTTGAGATGTGCGACCGGTGATGATGGCCACTTGTATGGCGTTGCGTTGCAGTAATTTGATGCCGAGGCCGTCGCGTATGTGGAATGCCTTTAGCTCGCCGCCGTCTTCGCCGTAATACAGACGGCCATCGGACAGCACACCGTCCACGTCGAGGACCACCAGGCGTATGGCCTGCGCCGCTTGCAGTGCCCTGTCTATGTTCTGGCCCATAACTCAGGCGACTCCGGCGCGCAGAAGGTCGTGCATGTGCAGAACCCCGAGCGGACGCTGGTCCTCGATGACGACCACCGCAGAGATCTTGTTGTCCTCCATAATGCGCAGTGCTTCCGCCGCCAGCATGTTGGCGCGCGCGGTTTTGCAGTTGTGGGTCATCACCTCGCCCACCGCCACGGTGTTGATATCTCGATTCTGGTCGATCACACGCCGCAAATCGCCGTCGGTAAATATGCCCAGCAGGGTGTCGTCCGTATCCACAACGGTGGTCATGCCAAACCCCTTGCCGGTCATTTCCAGCAGGGCTTCGCGCAGCGGTGTTTGCGGACTGACCCGCGGTATTTCGCGACCGCCGTGCATCACATCTTCGACTTTCAACAACAGGTTTCTGCCCAACGCGCCGCCGGGGTGAGAAAACGCGAAGTCCTCGGCGGTAAAGCCGCGCGCTTCGAGTAGCGCGATCGCCAGGGCATCCCCCATGACCAGGGATGCGGTGGTGCTGGTGGTGGGGGCCAGTCCGAGGGGGCAAGCTTCGCTGGCGACGCCGACGTCGAGATTTGCTTCCGCGGCTTTGGCCAGTGTCGACAGAGGGTCACCGGTCATACTGATCAGGGGTATGCCGAGGCGCTTGATCAGGGGCAGCAGGGTAATAATTTCCACGGTTGTGCCGGAGTTGGAAATGGCGATCACCACGTCGTTGGCGGTGATCATGCCAAGATCGCCGTGACTCGCTTCGCCGGGATGAACAAAGAAAGCGGGCGACCCGGTGCTGGCCAGGGTGGCCGCGATTTTGTTGGCGATATGTCCGGACTTGCCCATGCCCGTGACGATAGTGCGTCCGCGGCATTGCAAAATCAGCTCGCAGGCCCGCGTAAAGCTGGCCGCGATGCGATTCTCCAGTAGTTGTATTGCCTCCGCTTCCATGCGCACGGTGCGTTTGGCGGGGGTAATGAAGTCGCGGTTGCTCATTTTGGGTCCGGGCACGAATTGGCGCTAAGTATAACGACGACTGGGTCTCAGGTCAGCCGGGCGCGAACAGAATCAGATAATAAAGACCGTACAGGGCCAGCAACGATGCGCCAAACCCGCGGGACAGCCGCCTCGGCGCAATCGGTTGTGGGCTATGGTTTCTATGCATGACCGCAACCGCCAGCACCATCAACAGGGTCAGCCCGGCCATGGTCAGGTAGTCCCGGTAAAAGGTTGCGGTTTCGAGATAAATGGGCGCTACGATGCCAGCCGCAGGCATCACCGCCAGCAAATTGAACAGGTTGGAGCCAAATATGTTGCCAATGGCGATGGCGTGGTGTCCTCGCCGGGCGCTGACCATTGACGCTGCGAGTTCCGGCAGGCTGGTGCCCACCGCAACCACTGTCAGGCCGATGACCAGCTGACTAAGGCCCGCCTGGGTCGCGATCGTTTTTGCTCCCCATACCAACGCCTCGGCACCGACCAGCATGATAATCAGGCCGACACAGAACCACAGCACCGCTGTGGCCATGGTCATATCGGGTATTTCCTCTTCCAGCTCGGTTTTCTCCAGGTCGGGGGTGAGACGCTTGAAAAACAGCGTGGCCCAGATCAGCACGGCCAGTGCCACCAGCATCAGCAGGCTCTCGACGCGGTCGAGCACTCCATCGTAGAGGCAGATACCCGCCCCGGCGGTTACCAGCAGCAGTACCGGCCCTTCCGTGGTTAACAGGTGGCGGGGGGTGGTTATTGGCGTCATCAGGATGGTGAAGCCGAGCACCAGGGCTACATTGGCGATATTAGAACCCAGTGCGTTACCGACCGCAATTTGCCCCGCGTTGTGCAGTGCAGCGCTAACCGAAACGGTAATTTCCGGTGCCGAGGTGCCGATGGAAACCACCGTCAGGCCGATGACGATGGGCGCTACACCCAGGTTGTGAGCGGCTGCCGCGCTGCCCGCTACAAAGCGATCCGCACCCCAGATCAGGCAGGCGAGTCCCCCGACGAGTGCCGCGATGGCAGGTGCCAGTTCTAGCATTGGGTATGGCTATCACGACGGGTTTTCATGGTTGGATATTTCGCAATAAACTCTGGCAATGGTATAGTGCGCAGCTCCCGACGTCAGCATTTTTATGCCTGCTCACAAGGGCACCGATGCGCGAGGTTGAGGTCTAATCTTCGTGGTCATGGGGTCGAGATGTCGAATTGTTACGACGGGATAACAACACAACACTGTGAGCCGACAGGTCGGTTCAAGCTGGGAGCCAGAAATACAATGATGTCGCAATTGCAAAAGTGGGCGGTAACTGCGGTGCTGGTGTGGTGTGGCTCTGCCATGGCGCAGAGCGCGGTCGCTGCTGAAGTGGCGGAAGCGCAACCAGCGCCAGCCGATCCCTATCAGCTGGTCGACGGCGTGACCCGCGAGGTATTGGGTCATATCGAAGCGTATCGTGCCAAATACAGTGGCGCGGCGGTGGAAGAAAATATCGATGAATTTTTTGCGATGATGGACAGCACGCTGGCGCAAGTTATCGATTTTGACTGGATTGCGCTAAATGTCATGGGGCAGTACCGCAAAACCGCAACCGCAGAGCAGCGTCGCCAGTTTGCCGAGGCGTTTCACCGCGGTCTGGTGGAAACCTATGGCCGCGGACTGTTGAGCTACAGCAACGAAAAGATCGTCGTGGTGCCCGCCAGTGAACCGGTGGGCGACAAACGTAGAGTCTCGGTAGTACAAAAAATTTATGGCCGCGACGCTGTCCATCCCCTCGAATACACCATGGGGTTGGGCAAAGATGGCCAATGGAAAATTATCAATGTCATTATCAACGGGATAAATTTGGGCAAAACTTTTCGCAACCAGTTTGCCCAGGCCGTGCAGAAAAATAGCGGCGATATCGATCAGGTGATCCTCGGCTGGGTGCCGGAACCGGTATGACGGTTGCGCGGTGGGAGGCATGGTAAGCATGCAGGCTCCCGACATTGAAAATTTACTGAACGGCAGCTTTCCCGGCTGCGAGGTGATGGTCAGCGCCGCTGGTAATCATGTGGATATTACCGTCGTCGGGGAGGTTTTCGACGGCTTGCGCCCCGTGCAACGACAGCAGCGAGTGTATGCGGTCCTGCGGGAAGCCATCGCCTCGGGGGTTATTCACGCTGTGAATATGAAAACCTATACACCCGCGGAGTGGCAAGCCAGTCGAAACCAATAGCCGCGATCCAATTAGTCACACGTTAAGTTCGCTGCCGGTGTGCGGCACGACAGTAACGGTCTGTAAGGTCTTTCCATGGATAAACTGTTAATTTCAGGCGGAGTGCCGCTGCGCGGCGAAATTCGTATCTCCGGCGCCAAAAACTCCGCTCTGCCAATTCTGGCGGCAACGTTACTGGCTGATGGTCCGGTGACCATATCGAACATTCCCCACCTGCACGACATCACCACCATGATCGAGCTGCTTGGCTGCATGGGTGTCAGTGTGGTGTTGAATGAAAAAATGCAGATTGAGGTGGATGCCAGTACCATTCACACCTGCATCGCGCCCTACGAATTGGTTAAAACCATGCGCGCTTCCATTCTGGTGCTGGGGCCGTTACTGGCGCGCTTCGGTGAGGCCACCGTATCGTTTCCCGGCGGTTGTGCCATCGGTAGCCGCCCGGTGGATCAGCATTTGCGCGGTCTGGAGATGATGGGGGCCGAAATCGATGTGGAAGAAGGTTATATCAAGGCGCGGGTGAAGGGACGGCTGGAGGGAAAACATATCTGTATGGATATGGTAACGGTGGGAGGCACCGAAAATTTGATGATGGCTGCAACCCTGGCGCGGGGTACGACAATCATCGAAAATGCGGCGCGCGAACCCGAGGTGGTCGATCTCGCCGGTTGCCTCAACGCGTTTGGCGCCGATGTGCAGGGTGCGGGCACCGATACCATAATAATTACCGGTGTGGAAAAACTGTCCAGCGGCAGTTATCGCATTATGCCGGATCGTATTGAAACCGGTACTTATCTGGCGGCCTGCGCGGCGACCCGGGGACACATTAAATTGAAAGACACCAACCCCAGCACTCTCGAAGCGGTGTTGCTGAAGCTGGAAGAGACCGGGGCGGAAATTAAAACCGGAGACAACTGGATTGAAATGAATATGCACGGCCGTCGGCCGCAGTCCATCAATTTGCGTACGGCGCCGTATCCGGCGTTTCCCACCGATATGCAGGCGCAGCTGACCGCTGTTAATGCGGTGGCCCAGGGTGTTGGTATGATTACGGAAACGATATTTGAAAATCGACTGATTCAGACCCACGAGCTGAATCGCATGGGTGCAAAAATCAGAATAGAAGGCAATACTGCGATTGTTACCGGGGTGGAAACGTTGAAGGGTGCGCCAGTGATGGCCTCCGATCTGCGCGCCTCGGCGAGTCTGGTTATCGCCGGCCTGGTTGCCGATGGGAAAACCGAAGTGGATCGTATCTATCATATCGACCGCGGCTACGAATGTATCGAGGAAAAACTACAACAATTAGGTGCGAATATCCGCCGTACCCCGGGTTGAAAAAGTATGAGCGAGTTGACTATCGCCCTGACCAAGGGGCGCATTTTAAAGCAGACTCTGCCACTGCTGGCGACGATCGGCATTGTCCCGGATGAGGATATCGAAACCAGTCGTAAGTTATTGTTTGGCACCAGTCGCGATAACATTCGGTTGCTGGTGCTGCGCGGCTCGGACGTGCCGGTGTATGTGCAGTTCGGCGCGGCGGACATTGGTGTGTCCGGACTCGACACGTTATTGGAACACGGCGGCGACGGCTTCTATGAACCCCTTGATCTGGGCATTGCCCGTTGTCGCCTGATGACCGCGGCGAGAGTGGGGGCGCAGCCGGTAAGTGGACGCATGCGGGTTGCGACCAAATACGTGAATGTGGCGCGCCGCCACTACGCGGAGCAGGGTCGTCAGGCTGACATTATTAAACTCTACGGCGCTATGGAGTTGGCCCCCCTGGTGGCATTGGCGGACGAGATTGTCGATATTGTCGACACTGGGAATACGCTGCGTGCCAACGGCCTCGAACCCCGCGATGTTATCGCTGAGATCAGCTCCCGCGTGATCGTTAATAAAAGTGCGATGAAGCTTAAGCACGACGCCATTCAGCCGTTGTTGCGCGATCTTAAGCTGGCGGTCGCCGATAGCGGGGGCGAGCGGTGACAGCGGAGCTAACGATTGCTCGACTCCATGCAGCCGATGGGGAATTTACTCGCGACCTGGATCGACTGTTGGGCCAGGCGAGTGACGTTGACCCCGGCGTAAGCGCGGTGGTGGCGGAGATTATCGCCACCGTGCGTCGCGACGGCGATGCGGCGTTGCTCGAATACACTCGACAGTTTGACCGGCGCGATGTGCAGCGGATGGAACAGCTGGAGGTCAGTGCGCAGGCCATGGATGAAGCGGTGCAACAGGTCGCGCCGCAACAGTTGCAGGCGCTGGAAATGGCGGCGCAGCGCATTCGCGATTTTCACCGGCATCAGCACCAGCAGTCCTGGCAGTACACCGAAGACGACGGCACAGTACTGGGTCAGCATATTACCGCTCTCGAGCGCGTCGGGATCTACGTGCCAGGGGGGCAGGCCAGTTATCCCTCGTCGGTGTTGATGAACGCGATTCCAGCGCGCCTAGCCCAGGTAGACGAAATTGTCATGGCGGTACCTGCGCCGGCGGGCAATCTGAATCCTCTGGTGCTGGCGGCTGCACAAATTGCCGGGGTTGATCGGGTGTTTACCATCGGTGGCGCCCAGGCAATTGCCGCTCTGGCCTATGGCACGCAAACCGTTCCCCGGGTAGATAAAATTGTCGGCCCCGGCAATGTCTATGTGGCAGAGGCGAAGCGCGCGGTATTCGGTCAGGTGGGACTGGATATGGTGGCCGGGCCTTCGGAAATTCTGGTGATTTGCGATGGGGAGACACCGGCCGACTGGATCGCGATGGATCTGTTTGCGCAGGCGGAACACGACGCCAATGCCCAGGCCATTTTGATTAGTCCGAGCGCCGAGTTTCTCGACGAAGTGCAGCGACGTATCGCGGCGTTATTACCGGAAATGGAACGTGCATCCATAATCAGGGCGTCCCTGCAAGGGCGCGGTATATTCATTCAGGTACCCGACCTGGAAACCGCGATGGCGGTGGCAAATCATATCGCCCCCGAACATCTCGAGTTGTCGGTGGCCAATGCTCAGGACTGGGTTGGAAAAATACGTCACGCCGGAGCGGTATTTCTGGGGCGTCATACCGCCGAGGCGGTGGGCGACTACTGCGCGGGGCCAAATCATGTGCTGCCAACGTCGGCTACGGCGCGCTTTTCTTCACCGCTGGGTGTCTACGATTTTCAAAAGCGCACATCCCTGATCAGTTGTTCGCCGCAGGGCGCACAAACTCTGGGACGTACGGCTGCAGTGCTCGCCCGGGGCGAATCCCTTACCGCCCACGCCCGGTCCGCGGAATGTCGCGTGGTGGAGCCTGGTGCCGAGCGCGGGTCGGATTAGGCGGCGGGGAGAGGGGCGCGATGAAAAGTAAATACTGGAGCCGCTTTGTCGCAGATCTGGAGCCCTACGTGCCTGGCGAACAGCCGCGCATGGCGGGACTGGTGAAACTCAATACCAATGAGAATCCCTATGGCCCCTCGCCCCAGGTGTTGGCGGCGATCCGCGCGGCGACGGGCGATGATTTGCGTTTGTATCCACCGCCGGACGCGCAACAACTAAAAACGGCGATTGCGCAATATTACGCCGTCGCAGACGACCAGATATTTGTGGGCAACGGTTCCGACGAAGTGCTGGCGCACGTATTTTGCGCCCTGTTCCAGCACGCGCAAGCCGTCCTGTTCCCTGATATTACTTACAGTTTTTACCCGGTGTACTGCGGGCTCTACGGTATTGATTACCGGGAAATACCCCTGGAGCAGGACTTCAGTATTTCTTTCGCCAGCTACCCGCGACGCAACGGCGGAATAATTTTCGCCAATCCCAATGCGCCGACCGGGTGTCTGGTGCCCCTGAGCGATATTGAAACACTGCTGCAAAACAATCCCGACTCGGTGGTGGTGGTGGATGAGGCCTATGTCGATTTTGGTGGCGCCAGTGCAATAACTCTGGTCGGCAGCTACCCTAATTTACTGGTCGTGCAAACCCTGTCCAAATCGCGCTCCCTGGCTGGCCTGCGGTTGGGCTTTGCGATTGGTCACCGGGATTTGATCGAGGCCCTGGAGCGGGTCAAAAACAGCTTTAATTCCTACCCGCTCGATCGCCTCGCCATCGCGGGGGGCGTGGCCGCCATCGCGGATCGGGACTATTTTGAAACTACCCGCCAGCGGGTGATCGCGAGTCGGGAAACATTGCGCGCGCAACTGGTACAACTCGGGTTTTCGGTATTGCCGTCGGCGGCTAATTTTTTGTTCGCTACGCATCCCGACCACACTGGCGAGGAACTGGCGGCGGGGCTGCGGGAGCACGGCGTTATTGTGCGGCACTTCAGGCAGCCGCGCATCGCGCAGTTTATACGCATCAGCATCGGTACGGACGCGCAAAATACACAGTTGATCGCGGCGCTCGCGGTGCTGCTCGGCTAATCCCCCCCCCCTTAATTCGCGGGTTCGTTGGCGCGGGTCACACCTGCAGCCGGGTGGCGTTATCCAACTGGTGTCTGAGCAATACTGCCAACGACAGTGCGTTTAGTTAATGGGTGGGCGTGTCCCGGCGGTAGCGTTGACGGTGAGCGGCTGGCCAGCGCGCACCACCTGGAGTCGGATGGGGTCCCCGGGCTTGAGTCCGGCGATAAGATTCAGGCCCTGCGATCCATCTGTGATGCGCTGGTTGTTAATGTGGGTCACTACATCGCCACCCTGCATGCCAGCGGCCCGGGCCGGGCCACTGGCATGCACATCGGTAATGATAATCCCGGCGGGAGGATTCAGCCCCAGACGCGCCGCCAGTTCCGGGCTCAGCTGCTGTGCCTGGACACCCAGCCAGCCGCGAATCACGCGACCGTGCTCCACAATATCGTCCAGCACCTTAACTGCGGTGTCGGCGGGAATGGCGAAACCAATGCCCACCGACGACGTTTCATTGAGTATCGCCGCATTGATGCCGAGCAAATTACCGTAAGCGTCGATTAACGCGCCGCCGGAATTTCCGGGATTAATGGCGGCGTCAGTTTGAATAAAATTATCAAAGGTATTGAGGTGCAGACTATTGCGGCCGGTGGCGCTGACGATGCCCTGCGAAACCGACTGTCCCACGCCAAACGGATTGCCAATAGCCAGTACCACGTCACCCACTTCCGCCTGCGCAGCGTTGCCGAAGGTAATGGGACGCAGATTGTCGAGCTCGATTTTAAGCACTGCAAGGTCGGTGTCCTTATCTACCCCGACGACCGTGGCCTGGGTTTCGCGGCCGTCGTACATCAGCACGATAATTTCATCGGCACTGTCGACGACATGGTGGTTGGTGAGAATAAAACCGTCTTTGGTGATAATGACGCCGGAGCCCAGGGAAGACTGCATGCGCTGCTGGCGCTGCGGATTGTCCTGGTTAAACAGGCGCCGAAAATAAGGATCGTCCAGCAGGGGATGGCGCCGCGTGGCCAGCCGCTTGCGGGTATAGATATTGACCACCGATGGCGCGGCCTTGCGCACGGCTTGCGCGTAGGATGTGGTTTGTCCCCAGGGGGTTCTGGTGCCTGGCGCGAGGTTATCCAGGGGCGATGCGATACGCTGGTTGCCGGGATTCAGCAACTGCGGGAACCTTATGAGTAACGCCGCCGCTGCGATTAACCCGACGGCAACTGGCCAGGCCAGAAATGCTAGCAGACGTCTGGTCACTTCCCGTGTATCCACTTTTCCCCCGGTGTGTTGCGACCTTCATTATGCATTGGATTTTTGGCGATTATTGCATAATCAATGTAACTATATGCGGCGCTTGCGCATTGCCGCGGGTTGTCGCATCGAAAAGTCTGGGCGCTATGCCGAAAAATTCTTACCGCCGGACTGTTTTTTGTTGCCCTCAATTGATACTGTGGACACCTTTTTTACGCACAGGATGTTGTTATGGCTAATCTGGTAGCGCCACACGGCAGCGATGTACTGAAACCCCTGTTGCTCGACGGCGAAGCACTTGCGGCAGCGTTAAATCGGGCGCAATCGCTGCCGGCCATCAAAATGGCCTCCCGCGAAGTGGGCGATCTGATCATGCTCGGCATCGGCGGGTTTACGCCACTCGACGGTTTTATGGGTCAGGCCGACTGGCAATCGGTATGCGACAAGATGTCGCTGGCCAGCGGATTATTCTGGCCAATTCCTATCACCTTGTCGGTCTCCCAGGCGCAGGCAGACACCCTCGTTGAGGGTAGCGAGGTCGCGTTGCTGGACGGTGAAACCGGCGAGATCATGGGAATTTTGACCGTAGCGGAAAAGTATCGGATAGACAAAGCCCACGAATGCCTTCAGGTGTTTAGAACAACGGACGCGGCGCATCCCGGTGTGGCGATGGTTATGAACCAGGGCGAGGTCAATCTGGGGGGCGCGGTTCAGGTGCTGTCCCAGGGCGAGTTTCCGCGCAAATACGCCGATATTTACATGACCCCCGCGCAAACCCGCGCGCTGTTCGAGGAAAAGGGCTGGTCCACGGTGGCGGCCTTTCAAACCCGCAATCCCATGCATCGCTCCCACGAGTACCTGGCCAAGATCGCGATTGAAATCTGCGACGGAGTGATGGTTCATTCGTTGTTGGGAAAACTCAAACCCGGAGATATTCCCGCCGATGTGCGCCAGCAGGCCATCAGCGTTTTGTTGGACAAATATTTTGTGAAGAATACCGTGGTGCAGTCTGGCTATCCCCTCGATATGCGCTATGCCGGCCCCCGCGAAGCGCTTTTGCACGCACTGTTTCGCCAGAACTACGGGTGTTCCCATTTGATTGTCGGGCGCGATCATGCGGGCGTTGGCGATTATTACGGGCCATTCGACGCCCACCATATTTTTGATGAAATCCCGCCCGATGCGCTGCAGACGCAACCGTTAAAGATCGACTGGACTTTCTGGTGCAACGAGTGCGCCAGCATGGCGTCGATGCGCACCTGTCCCCATTCGGCTCAGGATCGGGTGCTGGTATCCGGCACCCGGCTGCGTCAGGCGTTGTCGGATGGGGAGCCCGTGGAGGACAATTTTTCGCGCCCTGAAGTACTCGATGTGTTACAGGCCTATTATCGAAACGCCGACGCCTGACACAAAGTCAACCGGGGTGGAGTCGATAAACTGTTTGGCCCCGTTGGGGGCGGGAAAGTTTTCTGTGAGAGAATCCGCGGTGAGTGGAGCAAGCAGTTTGTCGGGTGTCCCGTCGACGGCCCACTGCCAACGTGGCGGCGAGGAGCTGGCTACCTTGCGTGCAGCTCAGCCGACCCGCAGGGTGGGATCCGATTCGGAATCGTCTTCCAGGTCGTCCTCAAAATCGGGCCGCGCAGCGTATTTGTCGGCGGTGGTTTTCACCGCGCGCAGGGGAGTTCTGTCTTCTCCATCGTCGTTATCATCGCGCAGCCCATAATCTTCCCGCAATACGCCGCCGGTGGGCGCGTAATCCTTGGGTGCCGCCGTGCTGGAGGGCAGGTTTTGGCGGGTTTTTGGCAGCAAGCGCCCGCTGCCCGCGTCGAGTAATTTGCGGCTGATATCTGGATTCGCCAGATTCATGGCGCTCATCGCGAGGTGTTCGTGCACGTTGCGATAGCTTTCGGTAAGGTTGCCGATCAATTCGGAGGTTTTGACAAAATGGGTGGTTACCTCCTGCTGATAGGCTTTGAGCTCGGCTTCCTTGGCCCGCAGCGACGCCTCCAGTTCCCGTCGCTTCTTGCCGGTGGGCGAAGCGGACTGGGCGATAAGGTATCCGGCACAGACGCCAGCGACCAGGCAAATCAAACCAACCCAAAAAATGGTGGTGGTCACAGTGATGATTCCTCAATGCTGCTCAACCCAGTAGGAATTCTAGCGGGAAACCATCCAGCCGTCGAATCAGATTTGCGCCGATGCCCACGCCTGTTCTAATAGTGGGGGGCGCTTGCTGTCAGTTGCTCGCGACGGGGAACCTGTCGTAGCGGTGCGCTCGGGTGCGGTTGCGAATTTGCAAAACGATCAGGTGGAGGTTGGTTTGGCCAAAGTCGGTAGAGAGTTGATTACGGGCCCGGCGGGTACGCTGGAGCTGTTGCTCGATGAGCCGCGCGCGGCGCAGGGCGTCACCGGGTTGTGCGCGGTGATATGCCATCCGCACCCTTTGTACGGTGGCACCATGGAGAACAAAGTGGTTGCCACCCTGGCACGCACTTACCGCGATCTGGGAATACCGGCGGTGCGGTTCAATTTTCGCGGCGTGGGCGCGAGTGTGGGGGAACACGATGCCGGTCGTGGAGAAGTCGATGACCTGCTGGCGGTAGCAAACTGGGCGGTGCAGCACTATGGCGCCGAGCGCCTGCTGGTTGCGGGTTTTTCCTTTGGCGCCGTGGTGGCTGCCACGGGGGCCGCGAAGCTTCCCTTGAGCCACTTGACGTTGGTGGCGCCGCCAGCGGATCGCTACGGGATGGAGGCGATACATTCATTTCCCTGCCCGGTATCTGTGCTGGTGGCGGAGCGGGATGAAATCGTGGACGCAGACGCTGTACGCCGTTGGGCGATGCAGTTATCGCCGCGGGCCACGCTGCTGTCTTTTCCCGCGGCCAGTCATTTTTTTCACGGTGAGCTGATCAATTTGCGCCAGCGGGTACGCACCGAGTTATGCAGCGCACTACCGCTGGTTGCAAGCGATGGGGTGTGTCGGTAGAGTGTGCCGCGATTCCGATTCCGTCACACTTTTAGTCCGCGACGACCCCCATGTCCCTTAACCCACAACAACGCTATCAATTGGACCTCCAGCGCGCAGGCTTTGTGCCCGATGCCGCGCAGGAGCAGGCGGTGGCGAAATTGCAGGCACTGTTTGAGCAATTGTTAGCGGCGCGTCAGGGAAAAATCAGCTTGCTGAAACGGCTGTTGCGTCCGGGGGCGGGCATCCAGCCGGTGCGCGGGTTGTATTTTTGGGGTGGCGTGGGCCGCGGCAAAACCTACCTGATGGACAATTTTTACGAAAGCTTGCCGTTCCAGTCGAAAATGCGTGTGCATTTTCATCGCTTTATGCGCCGCGTGCATCGCGATTTAACGCTGTGCCGGGGCACCAAAAACCCGCTCGAAAAAGTAGCGGCCGGTATCGCCGACGAAGCAACGGTGTTGTGCTTTGACGAATTTTTTGTCTCCGATATTACCGATGCGATGATTCTGGGCACCTTGATGGAGCAGCTGTTCAAACGCGGCATCACGTTTGTCGCCACCTCCAATATCGAGCCGCAGAATCTTTATGCCAACGGCCTGCAACGCCAGCGGTTTGTGCCCGCCATTGAGTTAATCCAACGGCATTGCGAGGTGATCAATGTGGATGGAGGCGTGGATTATCGGTTGCGCACTTTGCAGCGGGCACCGTTATTCCACCATCCTCTGGACGCCGCTGCCGAGCGTGCCCTCACTGACTTGTTCGAAGAGCTGGTGCCCAGCGTGGAGGAAATTCGCAAGGGGGTATTGCTGGAGGTGGAGGGCCGGGATATTCCCAGTCGTTTTGTGGGCGACGATGTGGCCTGGTTTGATTTCGCGGCGCTGTGTGACGGGCCGCGCAGCCAGAATGACTACATCGAACTGGCGCGGGAATTCCACGCCATTGTGGTCAGTGGGGTAAGCGCCATGGATGTGCGTAGCGATGATCGGGCGCGACGCTTTATCAATATGATCGACGAATTCTACGATCGCAATGTCAAGCTGGCGCTGTCCTCCCAGGTGCCGGTTGAGGGGCTCTATGGCGGGGGCAATCTGAGCGCTGAGTTTGCGCGCACCACCAGTCGCTTACTCGAGATGCAGTCCCGGGAGTATCTCGCCCGCCCCCATCGACCCGACTGAGGTAGCGGGGGTAGAGGGCTGAATGGTCCGTCACCGCGACTTCCCTGAATAACTACCGCCTTGCCCCTTGATATGCGGGGCTCTCATCGGTAGAATTCGCGCTCTTTTCTGGAAGCCCCCAGATATCAGGCAGGTTACGATGAAAACTTATAGCGCCAAGCCCAGCACCGTGGCACACGAATGGTATGTAGTGGATGCCGCCGAGCAGACCCTGGGCCGTCTGGCCAGCAGCATTGCGACCCGGCTGCGCGGCAAGCACAAACCTGAATATACCCCGCATATGGATACCGGCGACTACGTGGTCGTGATCAACGCGGAAAAAATTCGCGTGACCGGAAACAAGGCCAAGGCCAAAACCTATCACCACCACACCGGCCACCCCGGTGGTATCAAATCGATCACTTTCGAGAAGCTGATCGACAAGGCGCCGGAGCGCGTCCTTGAAACTGCGGTGAAGGGGATGTTACCGCGCGGTCCTCTGGGTAGAGAAATGTACAAAAAATTGAAGGTGTACGCCGGTGAAGTTCACCCGCATACAGCCCAGCAACCGAAAGAATTGAAGCTCTAATGGATCGTTGATCATGGCAACTACTCAGTATTACGGCACTGGCCGACGCAAAACCTCTTCGGCCCGCGTATTCGTCAGCAAAGGCACCGGCGATATCACGGTAAACAACCGCTCGCTGGATCAGTACTTCGGTCGGGAAGTGGCGCGTATGATCGTGCGTCAGCCGCTGGAGCTGGTTCAGGCAACGGATCAGTTTGATGTCAACATAACGGTCGTCGGCGGTGGCAGCTTCGGTCAGGCGGGCGCTATCCGTCACGGCCTGTCCCGGGCCCTGTTGCAGTACGACGAGGGCCTGCGGGGCACGTTGCGCAAGGCGGGATTTCTGACGCGGGATGCGCGGGAAGTGGAACGGAAAAAAGTGGGTCTGCACAAAGCGCGCAAACGCCCACAGTATTCGAAGCGCTAATACAGCTTCTGAATTCGAAACGCCCGGCTATCAGCTGGGCGTTTTTATTTAAAAAACAGTGGGTTGCAAGTTTTTTCTGGGCTGTTTGCTTGTAAAGACACACCTTTTTCATTACTATTACACACCTTTTTTTGCGTGTTTAATCGCTGATAAATGTCATTGATGGTCACTTCTCAGCCAGTCGTAAACCATTTTTGCTGTTGTAAGGGGGAGCTCCTATGAGCAATGACGGTGTCAATCAGGGGCGTCGCCGCTTTCTGACCGGTGCCACCTGCGTGGTGGGTGCGGTCGGCGTGGTGGGGGCAGCGGTCCCCTTTGTGGGTTCCTGGGTACCCAGCGCCAAGGCGCGGGCAGCCGGGGCGCCGGTAAAAATCAGCATCGCCAAAATAGAACCGGGCCAAATGGCTACGTTTGAGTGGCGCGGCAAGCCGGTGTACGTGGTGCGCCGTACCCAGGAAGCGCTCGACGCCCTCGCGGCTGGCGCCGATCGCCTGCGGGATCCCGTGTCCGAAAAATCCGAGCAACCGGACTATGTCGATCCCCATAACCGCGCCATCAAGCCTGAATTTCTGGTGCTGGTGGGCCTGTGTACTCACCTTGGTTGCGCGCCGAAGTATCGTCCCGATGTGGGCGCCGCGGATCTACGCAGCGCCGACGAAGAGTGGCTCGGGGGATTTTTCTGCCCGTGCCACGGTTCGAAATTTGACCTTGCGGGAAGGGTGTATCAGGGAGTTCCCGCGCCGACCAATCTGTCGATTCCCCCGTATTCCTTTGAAAGTGATACCGTTATTGTCGTGGGCGTTGACCAGGAGGCTGCCGCATGAAGTGGTTAACTGCGTTGTGGACCTGGATCGATCAGCGACTGCCGGTACAGCGGGCGTGGGACACCCATATGGGCAAATATTACGCCCCCAAAAATTTTAACTTCTGGTACTTTTTCGGCGTGTTGTCCCTGCTGGTTCTGGTCAACCAGCTGTTGACGGGTATCTGGCTGACCATGAGCTATGTCCCCACCGCGGAAGGTGCTTTCGCATCGGTCGAATACATTATGCGCGATGTGGAGTACGGCTGGCTGCTGCGCTACCTGCACTCCACCGGCGCGTCGGCATTCTTTCTGGTGGTTTACCTGCACATGTTTCGCGGGCTGCTGTACGGCTCCTACAAGGCGCCCCGCGAACTGGTGTGGCTGTTTGGCATGGCCATTTATCTGGCGCTGATGGCCGAGGCGTTTCTCGGTTATGTGTTGCCCTGGGGGCAGATGTCCTACTGGGGCGCACAGGTCATTATCTCCCTGTTCGGCGCCATTCCCTATATCGGCGAAGCCGTGGTGGAGTGGGTGCGCGGCGATTATCTGATTTCCGGCATTACCCTCAATCGCTTCTTCGCGCTGCACGTGGTGGCGGTGCCCATCGTGTTGCTGGGTTTGGTGGTGTTGCACCTGCTGGCCCTGCATCAGGTTGGATCAAATAATCCCGACGGTGTGGAAATCAAAAAACACAAGGACGCCAATGGCGTGCCCCTCGACGGCATTCCCTTTCACCCGTACTACACCGTGCACGATCTGGTGCCGATCGTGGTGTTCCTGTTTGTGTTCTGCTTTATTGTTTTCTTTATGCCGGAGATGGGCGGTTACTTTATCGAGTATGCCAACTTCGAAGTCGCCAACCCGCTGAAAACCCCCGAACATATTGCTCCGGTATGGTATTTCACGCCGTACTATTCGATGCTGCGCGCGGTGCCGGACAAGTTTTTCGGTTTTCTGACCATGGCTGCCGCCATCGCAATATTATTTGTATTGCCCTGGCTGGACCGCAGCAAGGTCAAATCCATTCGCTATAAGGGCAACTTCAGCCGTGTGGCGATCGTCGTGTTTGCCGCATCGTTTATTATCCTTGGGGTACTCGGGGTAAAGGCGCCGACCGATAGTCGCACCTTTCTGGCGCAAATCTGTACGGTGCTGTACTTCGCCTATTTCCTGGCGATGCCCATCTGGACCAGCCTGGAGTCCACCCGGCCGGAACCCGAGCGCATCACCATGGACGGCGGTATGGGCTTCTGGCGTTCCCTTGCCGTGCTCGGTATTGTGATTGCGTTGACGGTTATTCCCCTCAAGGCCGTGGGTTCCGAAGCGGAGTTTGATTGTGGCGCAATTGCCTGTGACCGCTTCGAAAATCCGGAGTTAGCGCAACAGCAGGGTCGACAACTCGACAAATACGAGCTGAAGGCGCTACATAACGCCTCGCGGCAGCGGGGCGCGCAGGTGTTTGTCAATTACTGCATGGGTTGCCACTCCGCGAAATACTCCCGTTGGGAGCGGGTGGCGGACGACCTGCGTATCCCCAGCGGTCTGATGCTGGAAAATCTGGTGTTTTCCGGGCAAAAAATTGGCGAGTTGATGACGATTTCCATGCCGGAGCGCGCCGCCAAGGAGTGGTTTGGTGCCGCGCCGCCGGATTTAACGCTGGTGACACGAGCCCGTTCACCAGAATGGGTCTATACCTATTTACGCAATTTCTACGCTGATCCCAGCCGCCCGATTGGGGTGAACAACAAGGTATTCAAGGATGTGGGCATGCCCCATGCCTTGCTCGATTTACAGGGTTTGCAGCGTTGCGCACCGGGCCCTACGCTGGCCGCCAACGGCGGCATCAAAGTCGATCCGCTTACCAGCAAGCCATTGTTGGACGATCCCTGCGGCAGCTACGAGCTTGCGGTGGAGGGAGAGTTGTCGCCTGCGGAGTTTGACCAGAGGGTTTACGACCTGGTCAATTTTCTCGACTACATGGCCAACCCCATCGCGGAGGAAAGCCGCTCCATGGCGATCGGCGTGCTGTTGTTTCTCGCATTCTTACTGATTTGGGTGTGGTTGCTGAATCGGGAGTACTGGAAGGATATCCATTGATTATTCAATCCGGGCCGATGCTGGCCCCTGGTAATGCGTGACCAACTGAGGTGAACTCCATGGGAGTTGTAACCAGACGCTCTTCGATGACATTTTTTTCGGATCCATCCTGTCAGTACTGTCACAGGGTGCGTATCGTGCTTGCCGAAAAAGGTATTGCGGTCGATATCGAAACCATCAATCCATCCGCCGTGCCTGAGGAACTGCTGGAGCTTAATCCCTATGGGACTGCGCCAACGTTGGCGGATCGCGATTTGTCCCTGTACGAATCGAAAGTCATGATGGAGTACCTGGATGAACGCTTTCCTCATCCACCCCTGTTGCCGGTGTATCCGGTGGCGCGGGCACTGAGCCGCCAGTACATGCACCGCATTGAAAAAGACTGGTGTGAACGCCTCGATTTAATTACCCACAAACCGGAAACGAAGGGCGCGATCAAGGCACGCAAAGAATTGCAGGACGAGTTGCTCAGCACCGCCGCTATATTTGCCGATAAGCCTTTTTTTATGCACGAAGAGTTCACGCTGGTGGACTGTTGTCTCGCGCCGCTGCTGTGGCGTCTGGAGTCGGTGGGTATCAAACTTCCCACCAGCAAACAGTCGAAGCCGTTGTTGAATTATATGAAGAGAGTATTTGAACGGCCGGCTTTTCGCGCCAGCCTCACGGAAGCCGAGCGAGATATGCGTCGCTAAGTTGGCAGCTGTGCCTGGCGCACAGCATATTAACGGTGAACCTTGTATGGCCATGACCCCGAATCGGCCGTATCTGATCAGGGCCTTTTACGACTGGATCGTCGATAACGACTGTACGCCCCACCTGGTGGTCGATGCCTTTGCCCCGGGGGTGGAAGTGCCGCAGAACTATGTCACCGATGGGCAGATCGTGTTGAATCTGGCGCCCCGCTCGGTCAGACATTTCGAAATGAACAACGAAGAAATCGTATTTAGCACGCGCTTTGGTGGCCTGCCTACGGATATTCGTGTGCCGATTCCCGCGGTGCTGGCGATTTACGCGCGGGAAAATGGCCAGGGCATGGTGTTTCAGGCGGGTGGGCAGGAACCGCCGGACGGACCGGATCAGCCGGTCGCACCGGGGGCAGGCAAGGCATCGGGTAAAGATTCGGGTAAAGGAGCGCCCGTTGGCTCCGCAAGAAAGTTGCGCGTCGTTAAATAGTTAACCGGAAGCCGCAGCAGTTTCCCCAGGGCGGTTGCCGCCCAGTTTAAGTGGAGCGCGCACCGCCGCAGGTGGTGCAGGTTCGCACCGTGGGAATTTGATCGAATACAGGCAAAAAACCAATCGCGTCAGGAATAAAGAGGAAACCAATGAATGATCCGGTAGTGATAGTGGGTATGGCACGCACGCCCATGGGCGGCATGATGGGTGAGTTGTCGGGAGTAGCCGTTCCCGAGCTGGGGGCCACGGCGATCGCCGCGGCGCTGGCGCGGGCCAACATTGCCGCGGCGGATGTTGGCGAAGTGCTGATGGGTTGCGTGCTACCCGCCGGCGTCGGCCAGTCGCCTGCTCGGCAGGCGGCGCTGGGTGCGGGACTGCCGGTCGGCACAGGCACCACCACAGTAAACAAGATGTGTGGTTCGGGCATGAAAACGGTGATGATGGCCTGCGACACTCTGGCTGCTGGGCAAACCGATATTGTCGTTGCCGGTGGTATGGAAAGTATGAGTAACGCGCCGTATTTATTGTCGAAGGCTCGGGGCGGTTACCGCCTGGGTCATGGTGAGGTCCTCGACCATATGTTTACGGATGGTCTGCAGGACGCGTACAGCGGCGGACTGATGGGTAGTTTTGCGGAACAGTGTGCCGACAAATACAGGTTTACCCGAGAACAGCAGGATGCCTACGCCATCGAGTCCCTGCGGCGCGCGAATGCGGCGATAGCAGACGGCAAGTTTAAAAGCGAAATCGCACCTGTTACGGTCAAGAGTCGTGGCGGCGAAGCGGTGGTGGATACCGACGAACAACCGGGTAACGCCCGACCGGACAAAATCCCCAATCTGAAGCCGGCGTTTAAAAAAGATGGCACCGTGACGGCCGCCAACGCCAGTTCCATTTCCGATGGGGCGGCGGCGCTGGTATTGATGCGTCAGAGCGAAGCGGTCAAACGGGGTTTGCTGCCCCTGGCGACGGTCTGCGGTTATACCCAGTTTGCCCGCGAGCCGGAGTGGTTTACCACCGCGCCGGTGGGGGCTTTGCAGTTGCTGTTCGAGAAAACCGGCTGGTCCGTGGCGGATGTGGATCTATTTGAAATCAATGAAGCGTTTGCGGTGGTACCGATGGCGGCGATGAACGAACTCGACTTACCCCACGCCAAAGTCAATGTGCACGGCGGCGCCTGTGCCCTGGGTCATCCGCTGGGCGCCAGTGGCGCGCGCATTATTGTGACATTGCTGGCGGCCCTGCAAACCTATGGTAAAAAGAAAGGCGTCGCCAGTCTGTGTATCGGCGGCGGCGAGGCCACGGCAATAGCGTTGGAGTTGTGTTAAAACGCAGCCCCGCACCCATAAAAAACCCCGGGCAGACCGGGGTTTTTTATGGGTGTTTTGCGGGGTTTTTAGCGATCGTGAAGTTTATCTAGAGATACACATTCAGACTCTTGTTCATAAAAATATTCTGGTCGAGAATGATTTT
>JAYODD010000005.1:166463-201230 GCA_038106145.1 Gammaproteobacteria bacterium
TGCCCTCCCAGTTTTCGCCGTCGTCCATTTCCAGCACCCCGGCGGGATTAAAGGTCTGCATGCAGCCAATATTGATTGCCTGTTTCACGTCATCCGGCATATTTTTATTGACGATGGTCCACATGCGCAGTTCAAATTTGCGCGGGCCGCGGGGCAGCCACACGCGAAAGGTTTGAATGCCGGGCAGGAAGGAACAGTTTGGAAAAAGAGACACAGACGCCAGTGAGCCGAAGATTTTCGAGCGCAATTCGCCCAGGCGCTTGGCCATTTGAGGTCGCAGTTTTTCGTAGTACTCCGTGACCTTGGGCTGACCTAGGATAGCGATATCCGCCAGACCATCGGTACCAAACTCCCACCCGTGGCCATTCACACTCACATGGTAACTGCCGGTGGGGTCGGCGGGTGGAAAGCCCACATTGTTGTTCATCGCCTTGAAACCGGAGTCGTGGGTCCACAAGGCGTGGTAGGCGTCGCCGACAAAATTTTCGACGCCGAATTTCCAGTTGGCGTTAATATAATTTTTAATACCGCCGCCAAGAAATTCGGTGCCGCCATCTTCCTGGTCGAGCATGATGTCCAGATACCAGCGAAAATCACCGAGAAACTCCTCCAGCGACGGCGCTTCCTCGTCGAAGGTGGCAAAAATCAATCCTTTATAGCTATCCACCCGCGCCTGCTTGAGCCCCCATTTGCTTTTGTCGATATCTCCTTCGTCGTAAACGTGTTCATTGGACAGGCCGAGCAGATCCCCCGCCGGGCTGAATCCCCAGCCGTGGTAATTACAGGTGAAGTTGCGGGTATTGCCATCGTCGGCAAAGCAAATTTTATTGCCGCGATGGGGGCAGGAGTTGAGAAACACCCGCACGCTGCCATCTCTCTGGCGGGCCACAATCACTCCGTCCTCGCCGATATAGGTGGTGTAGAAATCGTTGGCGTTGGGAATCATCGAATCGTGAGCCACAAATTGCCAGGTTTTGGCGAAAATCTGCTCCAGTTCCCGTTGGTAAATCTGCTCTTCCCAGAAAATACGGCGATCTACCCAGCCCTCTTCAACATTGACGTACTGGTGATGATCGTGGGGATCGGGCGTTATCGCATTCACTATGATTTACCTCCAGGGTTACCATTTTTAGCGGCGGTGCCTTAAGTTCGCGGCGAGTTTATAGCACAAGGCTAACAGTCAAACAACTAACCCATCGGTAGCAAGGCCGCGGTTTCGCGGGATGGTCGGGGCTGCGCAGCCAGTTTTTTTGTGGGCGGCACAGCGCTGGTGAAGCCGGTGGCTTCACGCTGGCAAGGGACACCCTTTCGGGGCGGGTTGTGCGGTCAGTTTGCGATCAGGTAAAGATCGGAGGACTCACTCAGAGGTGCTCATTCAGAGGTACACATTCAGAGGTACACATTCAGAGATACACATTCAGAGATACACATTCAGACTCTTGTTCATAAAAATATTCTGGTCGAGAATGATTTTACGCCTGGCCAGTTTCAACACGCCATTGACGCGGCGGATAATATCCTCGCGGTGACCCACCATGGTGTGCTCCTCGTCCTCGTTCATATTGCGGTGCACCGTCACCAGGGAGTAGACCCGAAACTCCTGGGGATTTTCCGTGTGCTCCACCTCGATGTTGGTGACCACGTGGGCAGCGCGAGTGGCGGGGTCCTCCGACCAGCAGGTGCCGGTTTCGGTGCGCAGTATGCGGCGTTTCAAATCCTCCAGAGAATCGTTGTAGTAAGCCGTATCGTAAATGGATGGCTCTTTCTCGTTTTTGCGATAGCGCTGGTAGCGATAGGGCATCCAGTAGTGCACATCCTCGGTGAGCATCTCCAGCCAGTCGCGAAACTTTTCACTGTCCTGCAGACGCGCTTCGCGATACAGGAACTGCTGGACCTCATTGACCAATTCCACCGTGGCAACGGCTGGAGTGCCGGGGCTGATAGTTTGTGCCTGACTCATAATGTCCGTCTCCTAGCAGGTGGGTTTGCCGGTATAGCGGGGGGTGTAACGGGTCGGCACGTCGTCCCAGCTGTTGGCGTTCATCAAATCCGCCCAGCGCTGATAAAAGTGGCGCTGGTTGGCGTCGTTGAACTGGCTCGCGTAAACGATGCCAGGTAATTCCGGATGTTCAATGCGGCGTTTCAGGCCGCACCCATAGTGTAATTTCTCCCGGCGTGTAACCACACCTTTATTGACACGGGTATTGCCCTCCCAGTTTTCGCCGTCGTCCATTTCCAGCACCCCGGCGGGATTAAAGGTTTGCATACAACCGATATTGATTTCCTGTTTGATTTCGTCAGGCATGTTCTTATTGACGATGGTCCAGATACGCAATTCCAGTTTGCGCGGGCCGCGGGGCAGCCACACGCGAAAGGTTTGAATGCCGGGCAAAAAAGAACAATTGGGGAACAGGGATACCGATGCGAGCGAACCGTAAATGGAGGAGCGCAACGCGCCGAGTCGTTTCGTGATTTTTGGTTTCAGTTCCTTCTCCAGATAGGCGGTCCACTTCGGTCGCCCGAGTATGATGGCATCGGCAAAACCGTCGGTGCCGAACTCCCAGCCGTGGCCATTGACGCTGGCGTGATAGGAGCCTTCCATTACCGCAGCGCCAAAACCTTCGCCATTATTCATCGCTTTGAGGCCCGAGTCGTGATTCCACAGTGCGTGGTAGGCATCGCCGATAAAGTTTTCGACACCGAACTTCCAGTTGGCGTTAACGTAGGATTTAATGCCACCGCCGATAAACTCCGTGCCGCCACCATCATTGTCCAGCATCATGTCCAGGTACCAGCGGAAATCACCCAACCACTCTTCCAGTGACGGAGCCTCCTCGTCAAAGGTGGCGAATATCAGGCCTTTGTAGTTTTCCACTCGCGCCTGCTTCGGGCCCCATTTGCTCTTGTCGATATCCCCTTCGTCGTACACGTGCTCGTTAGCCAGGGCGCCGATTTTGCCGTCGATGGAAAAACTCCAGCCGTGGTAGTTACAGGTAAAGGAGCGAGTGTTACCTTCGTCGGCAAAACAGAATTTGTTGCCGCGATGGGGGCAGGAGTTGAGAAACACCCGCACGCTGCCATCTTTCTGGCGGGCCACAATTACACCGTCCTCGCCCACATAAGTGGTGTAGAAATCGTTGGCATTGGGAATCATCGAATCGTGGGCCACAAATTGCCAGGCGCGGGCAAAGATCTGCTTCAATTCCTGTTCGTAGATGGCCTGTTCCCAGAAAATGCGACGGTCGATCCAGCCCTCTTCGGTATTGATGTACTGGCTCACGTCAATCGGCGCCTGTGCCTGAGGAAGGTTGTGCGCTTTTACGTTCATTTTCGTCATTCCTGTGGGATTTGCCGCTGACACCAGGTGCGTAGACACGCCCATCGCTTACCACGAAGGTGCGCAAGTCGCGGGCCATTGTCCGACAGGGGTGGAAAAATGAAATTGATATGAATCAATATTTGCAGGGAGATCATTCCCCCAACCTGGCAATAGCCGCGTCGTCGTATTAAACGCGGGAGATGTTGTTGTCCTGGTGGTGGACGGTGCGGCGGGGTTCGAAACGGGCGAGTTGGGTGGACAGCGCGGCGATAATCAACGGCAGAATCAGCAGCACCGTGTGCGCCGCTACCCAGTTATGGGTTGGCCCCACCAGGTAACCGATTAACGGTGGACCCAATAAAATACCCGTTCCCTGACCGGTAACGACGATACCGATTACCAGCCCGGTGGCGGTTGGGGCGGCGGTAAAACGGGGCGCTTGTGCAAAAATAGCGGTGGGCACAATGCCTGTTACCAGGCCGAACAGGGTCAGTAACAAAATGCCCACCACGCCCTCTCCCACGGCAAGTGCGGCCCACAAGGTGGTGCTGATTAACAGGGCGCAGGTGGCCATCAGGTGAGCGGGGTGCAGACCGCGATGCAATAGCGCGCCACCGAGCATGTTGCCGCACATCAACACGGCGGGAAGCAGTGCGGCCAGCAGGGAGGCCTGGGTTGTGGTTAAACCGTGGACGGTGTGAAGGTATGTTGGCAGATAGGTCAAAATACTGAAAAAACCGCCGCTAAAACACGCAAAAATAAGCCCCAGCAACATTGCTCCACAGATACCGATCCCCGAGGGCAGGCTCTGAGGCGATGCACTGACACTGACCCTCGGCAGTTTTCCTAGCAGAGGTAGAATCAGCATCGCCATGATGCCGCTGGAAAGCCACAGGGTCCGCCAGCCCCCGCCCGCCAACAGCAGGGGGGCGAGCAAAAATATCAGTGAGCTGCCCACCGGCATCCACAGCGCCCACACCCCCATGCTCAGTCCGATATCGCCGGGTTTGGACAGGGCAATGATCATGGCCGGGCCCGCCACCATCACCAGAATCACGCCGACACCTTCCGCGGCGCGTTCGAACAGCAACAGGGTCGCGCTGTTTACAAACCAGCTGGTCAGGGGCGCGATGAGCAGGATCAGGACGCCACCGGTGAGGATAGTGAGAGCGCCGAAACGTTGCACCAGGCGCCCGCAAATAACGCCAAGTAGCACCGTAGCCAGTGCCACCATCGACATCACCCAGCCGATTTGTAACAAACTCAGGTGCAGATCCGCGGTCAGATCCAGGGCGGCAGGGCTCGCCTTGGTCATCGTAAACGCGGCGGCGAGTCCCGCGCCAAAACATACGCCGATGCCGAACCAGTTGCTTGTTTTCATGTAATAAATAATAAGTAGTCTTACGGGAGATGAAATCGGTGACGACTGAAGCAATCAGCTGATAAATGCGTACTCAATCGATCAGGCGCCAAAAAAAGTTATGAAATGGGGCGTCAATAATACATAGGCGGCGGTTGACAAAGTCATGGCGCCGCAAAACAACTCGGTGTCCAGTTCGAACCGATCGCACAGGGCAATGCCAACGACTACGGCGGGTGCCGCAGCGGTCATAACCGTAGCCAGCAGGGCGTAGCCATCGAGACCAATGAAAGACCCGGCGCCGAAGGCCAGTAGTGGGCTGAGCGCGAGTTTGATCGCCAGTACCGGCAGGATCAGCAGTAAATATTTAGTCGAGCCAATGTGCAAGGACATGCCAACCATCAACAGCAACATGGGAATCGCCGCGGTGCCGACCATATGCAGGCCGTCCAACAATGCGGTGGGAATCGTTACATCAAACGGTAACAATAGCAGCGCCAACACCAGCGCCCATACCGGTGGCATACGCAACAATTCCCGCCCCAGGCCGCCGCCAGCAATCCGGGTGCCGTAATGTGCGCACAGCAGTACGCCCCCGATCCATACGAACGGCACCGTAATCAACAGGTCGTAAATAAGCGGAATACCCGCCCAGTCTCTGCCCAGCAGGGCGCTCACCGCGGGCAGGCCCAGGCCCATACCGTTGCCGAAGGCGCTGGCCATAATCAGTGCGCCTGCCTGTCTGCGAGTAATGGTGTGGGAACGCAGCAGGGTGGTGTACAGGGCAACGCTAACCGCGAGCACGACAGCGACGGTGGTGGCCCCGGTGAACGGAATCTGATACAGCTCCTTTTCCAGGGTTGAGGTCAGCATGACCTCAAGAATCAATGCCGGTGCCATCAGGTTGATGACCAGCGCCCCCATGGTGGCGCGCACCTGCTGCGTGGATAAGTTGGCCGGTTCGATATAACGCCAGATAACCCCGGCGGCGAGCACCAGTATCATCGGCAATAAATGTTGCATGGGTCTGTTCCTTGTTTCAGCCGCGCACCCGCGTCGGGGCGACGTAATGTTTCATGGTGGGTTGGTGAGTGGCGGAGTTTAACTCAGCGATGTCTTTTTCCAGCGCGATGTCGTTGTCAGTCATACGCTCCCGTTGGCGCAGGTATTCGAGCCAGGACTCCACCAAAAATGTTTCCGTAAATTGATCGGGCCTGGTGGCATCCTGAAAAATTTCCCAGAAAAATGCACCGTTGCGTCTGCGGGTGCGACGAATTTTTTGTATCGCATTCAGAAAATCCGGCTGGTTGTGGTTTGGGATTACATAGTGCACCGTAACCATCACTGGCCCCCGCGAATGGGCGATCTGAATACTGGATTCCGCTTCGATTCCCGTTCGCGTGACGTTGGTCATATTTGTCTGCTCGCTGGCCATGGGAAATAGCTTGCTCAGCAGTAGCGTCGCCAGCAGACCGCTAACCGCGCAATAGATGCTGATGGAAACGCTGGTGATATCGGATAAATACCCCCACAGGGCGCTGCCCACCGCGGTGCAACCCCCATAGTTGAGCATCACAATGGACAACGCCCTGGCGCGCACCCAGTCGGGGACAGTGAGTTGCGCGGTAACGGTCATGGAGGAAAACAGCACGATCCAGGCGACGCCGATCAGCAGGGTCAAGATCGCGACCAGCCAGAAACTTGTGGTGGCGCTTAATGCCAGTAGTGCGAGGGCGTACAGCCCGGTGGCGGCGCCAAACTGCAGGTTGCGGGAGTAGTGCAGCCCGAGCCGAGGTAGCCACATCGCGCCGAGCACCGCGCCGAGTCCGGATACGGCCATCAGTAAACCGAAAATAGTAGCGCTGGCGTTAAGGTCGCGAATCAAGATTACCGCGATTAGCGACCAGAACGCACTGGCAAAAAAGAAGCAGGCGGCGCTGCGGATTAACACCACCTTCAGATCCGGCTCGTGTAGCGTGTAACGCAAACCCGCTTTGAGGGCTGACACAAAACGTTCCACCGGCAGCACACTGTTGAGGGCTGGCAGTTTAGGGTGCCAAACTAATAGAGCCACGAGCACAAATATGAAAGACACCGCGTTAATGATAAATACGGGAAGGGCGCCCCAGGACGCGATAACTATGCCCCCTAATGCCGGACCGATGGCCTTGCTCATATTGGTGCTCAGGGTATTTAAAGTCACCGCATTGCTGAGCTGCTCGCGCGGTACATAGGAGGGAATATTGGCCGCCCAGGGCGGGCGCAGCATGGCGTTGCCGATCCCCAGGGCGAAGGTCGCGATCAGCAACCACCATTCCGTAGTGAGCTCCATATGGGTCAACAGGGAGAGCCACACAGCGGTGGCCAGCATCCACAGATGCAGGACCACCAGCAGGGTCCGGCGATTAACGATGTCCCCCAGGGCGCCGGCCGGATAGCCCACCAGCAGGAAGGGCAGGGTAGCGGCGCTCTGGATCAGTGCTATCATCAGGTTGGAGGGGGCCAGACTCGCCATCATCCAGGTGACTCCCACCTCGTTCATCCAGGTGCCGATATTGGAGATCACCATGGCGATCCACATCACCCGGTAGACGGGGAATGCAAGGGGGGTCCAGACAGAATTAGCAGGGTTGTGTACGGAGTTCGGCATGGCCATTATTGGTAAGTGAGGGGCGCCTAAACTGCCCGACTAAAACGATATCGTCTGCATAATTTCATCAAATCTGGTGCTGGGTAAGAGCGTGCCGACTGAAGAAATGTAGCACAGTTATTAAGTTTTTAGTTAATTGAGTTATTTGTGGCGAAACTGCTTATGCGATTTGGTTTCTTTAGAATGATTATTAATTACGGTACATTGCACAACGTAGATTGATATACTTGTCATAACCAATAGCAATAACTGCAAAGGGGGAGGAAAGAGATGAAATACATCTCCGCTCGAACTGTTACAACCACCTGTCTTGGTTTTATTCTCGCCTGCGCGCCAATCGCGGCGGTGCACGCATTTAACTTCCGCAGTGGCGATCTGTCCGGCGCACTGGATACCGACCTCACCTGGGGGTTGCAGTTCCGCACCGACGAGGCGGCGACCGATAACACCGGTGCCTACGGTAACCGGGCCCTGTATCCCGACCGGGGGGATATTTTCAGCAACCAGGTGCGCGCTTCGGTGACGCTGTCCCTGGAATGGGGCAGCAACTACGGGGCGCTGGTGCGGGGTAATGCTTTTTTCGATTTCGAAGGCAATGATGCCAAATTGCGGGGCGAGGCCAAAGATGAGTTGGAGAGCCAGGAAAACCTGACCGACGCCTACGTGTACGGTTACTTCGGTGATAACCAGCAACTGATGGTGCGTATCGGCAAGCAGGTCATCAGCTGGGGCGAAAATACCTTTATTCCGGGTTCCCTGAACGATATCAACACTGTTAATTTGAGTAGTCTGCGTCAACCGGGTCGGGAGTTAAAAGATGCATTTATCGGCACCGATGCGATATATGCCACCTACAACTTTTTGGAAAACTGGACCCTGGAGGGGTTTGTGCTACTGGATTTCGATCCGGTCGTCATCGACCCCATGGGCAGCTTCTGGACAACCCTGGATGGTGTTGGTACAGGGGGTGGCCGGGACAAGGACGGTAATGGCGTGCTTGGAGAGAGCGGACCGGGGCCTTGGCTGGGCGGTAATTGTGTCGCGTACGATGGCCGTCCCTGCGATTTGCTTGGAGGCGCGTTAACGCGTGTCAGCGATAATGAAGCCAGTAAGGGCGGCCAATATGGTATCGCCCTGCGCCGATTTTTACCCGGTGTATTTAATGGTTCAGAAATAGGTTTTTACTATCAGAACTTGCATGATCACAGCCCCGCGTTTTCAGGGTATCAGGGTACCGGCCATTACTTCCTTGACTACGCCGAGAATATTGAGCGTTACGGTGCCTCCTTTAATACCAATATTGGCGGTTGGGCGATCGGCGGGGAGTATTCTTTTCGTAATGGGGCTCCCATGCAGCTGACTTCGCCCTTGCTGGCGACGCTAGGTAATGCACCAAGTGGACAGTATCTGAAAGGATACAGTGAAGTAGACCGCCACCAGGTGCAATTTACCTTTCAAAGGGTGTGGGGCGTGGTGCATGCCATTGGGGCTGACGGCAGTATGACTCTGGCGGAAGTCGCCTACGGCTGGATAGATAATTTGCCTACAGACAAAACAGATTTCTTCGAAGTATATACGCCGGGTAAAGTGAAGGTTGGTGATGTCACCAATAATTTCCATGGACTGCAGATTCTGCAAAATGTCACCTACGCGAATGTATTCGACCGATTCGAGATGACCCCCTATGTGGCCTGGAAATGGGATATCGATGGAGTCTCCCAGGAAATTGGTGGTGGCAAACTGTTTATCGAGGATCGCCAGGCACTGACCCTGGGGGTCGATGCCAGCTACCAGGGTGGACGCTATAAAGCAGGCATTAGCTGGACACAGTTTTACGGCCAGGCGTCCCTGCGCAATGCGGCAGGAAGTCGGCTAAACGGAACTACCGATAGGGACTTTGTGGCCATTAGCGTTAGCACTTCGTTCTAGTTGCTGAACAGGTTGAACCAATAATGAATTCGAAAGTGGGAGCAAAATTATGAAAGCTGTATCTTTAGTGAAAAAGCTACTGGCCGGCACTGCCATGGGTCTGGCCGCAGCCGCCTACCCGGCGCTGGCGGCAATGACCGACGCCGAACTGGCTGAAATCGGTCTGGAAGGCACCAAATACACCGTCACCGGCGCCCTGCGTGCAGGTAATGCCGAGGGCACCATTCCGGCGTGGTCGGGCGTACCGATACCGGTACCGGCCGGGCGTGAGGAAGGCACCTGGCCCGACCCCTTTGCGGATGAAAAACCCCTGTTTACCATTACCGCCGAGAATTACACCCAACATATCGACAAGCTGACGGCGGGTCAGATCGGCATGTTCAAGCAGTACCCCGAAACTTTCCGCATGCACATTTATCCGACCCATCGCACGGCGGTCGCTGATAAGTGGGTGTATGAGCAGACATTAAAGCAGGCCAAGGCAGTCAAGCTGTGCCCTGATAGTGTGGAAAAGGGCATCGTGTGTCTGACGGATCATATTCCCGGTGGTGGCGTGCCGTTTCCACGCCCTAAGAACGCCTATGAAGCCGGGTGGAACCACTTTCTCGGCTGGCAGGGCCTGGGCCAACACGGGTTTGCCAACGGCGCACTGATCGACACTCAGGGCAATCGCACCGATGTGATTATCGAAAACCGCCTGCTGTGGACCTGGTGGGCGAAGCCCGGCGAACTGGGGGACAGCGATTGGTATAAGCGCGATGGTGGCGCCATGCTGTGCGATTCCTGGCAGATTCAGCAACCACCGCGCTCATCCGGGCTGGTATTCGGTGGCTGTAACTATGCCCAAAATGTCGACTTTCAGGTGTCCCTCTATATTCCCGGCCAGCGCCGGGTGCGCAAAGCGCCGGAGATCGGCTTTCACGATAGCCCCTCCTTTGGTTCCGATGGGCAGCGCACGGTAACCAGTCGCTGGATGTGGTGGTTTGGCGGCCGCGAAGTGCGCCACGATTACACCATTACCGGTCCCGTGGAAAAATACGTACCCTACAACACCTATAAGCTGGCCCAGGAAGATGTCACTTCAGATGATATTTTCGGCAAGAAGCACATCAACCAGGATCTGATTCGCTACGAACTGCATCGGGTGTGGATTATTGACAGTACCCTCAAGCCGGGTATGCGTCATCTGTACAAACGCCATACCGCCTATTTTGACGAAGACAGCTGGGTTGGTCTGGGCTTCGAAGCCTATGACGCCAAGGATCGTCTGTGGCGCGTGGGTGAGCAGTACAACATTCAGTACTACGGCCCCAATGTGTTTAATGCCTATGGCGATAGCCAGATCGACCTGATCAATGGCCGCTACACCACGTTCCCGTACTGGTTTACCCAGGTGAAAAATGAGTATGCCGGTAAGCCGCTGGTAATGTTTGCTGACATGAAAGATCTGCCCTACAACCTGGATATTTTTACCCCCCAGGGTTTGCGTAAATTCGGCCAGCGCTAGGTCAGCTGTCAGCACGATCGTTTAAATCGCCAGCAGTACTATTCGGGCGGCATCTGCCGCCCGAATATTGTCTATATTATCCACTAGTAAAGGGTGCGTGATTCGCTCATGAGATTGTCCTCAGTCATTATCGGCATGCTTTTCGTTAGTCATCTGTTTGTCGCCCAGGCGCAGGCCAGCGAAGCGCCAAGACCCGCCAAAGTTGTTCCCCTTGCCACCCGTGCCGTATTCCTGGATATCGCCATCAACCAGGACACGGTGATGGTGGTGGGGGAGCGCGGCATTATTTTACGCTCCGATGATCAGGGAGACAGTTGGCGGCAAATACCCTCGCCGGTGGATGCAACGCTGACTGCGGTGACATTTACCGACGCCCTCACCGGTTGGGCCGTGGGCCACGAATCCACGATTCTCAAAACCCTGGATGGTGGGGAAAGCTGGGAGGTGGTGCGCTATAAGCCTGAAGAAGAGCGTTATTACCTGAATGTCTGGTTTAAAAATGCCGACCGGGGCGTGGTGCTGGGCACCGACGGGGAGTTGTGGAGTACCAGCGATGGTGGCGAAAACTGGTCTCTGGAGGTGCTGTCAGTCGAAGAGTGGTATCAGAACCATCTGTTTGACTTTCACGAGCTGTCCGATGGCAGCGCGGTGATTGCTGCCGAGCGCGGCGGTGTGTTTGCGCGCTCGAAGGGGGAAACCAAATGGCGAGTGGTGGAGTCCCCCTATCCCGGTACGTTTTTTGGGGTGACCGAACTGGCCGGGCGATTTCTGTTGTACGGCATGAGTGGTAAGGCGTATCAGCTGGAATTGAAGACTGCGGAGAATGAAACAGATCAGTGGCGCGAGGTAGTCACCGACAGCGATCAATTTTTACTTGCGGCAACGATTGCGCCGGGTAGCGAGCACGTGGTGCTGGTGGGGCGTGGTGGCATCGTACTGGAGGTTGGCGCGGATGGCACCGTTTTGCACAACCGGCAACGACCCAACCGGGTGGATATTACGGCCATCGCCGAGGACGCCCGCTACGTCTATCTGGCGAGCATGCGCGGCGGTATCGAGCGCCTGCCGATTAACGAATTATTTGCGTCAACCGATGACGCCATCGTCAACGATTAAGTAGAGCTTTATATGGAACACGCACAACAGCACGCGGGCATTCTCCACACAATTTCTGACGCCACGGCGAATTTTTTGCTGCGCCACCGGCTGCCGATATTGATTCTGGTGGTAGTGACAACGGCGCTGCTTGGCTACCAGGGGCTTAATCAGCGCCTGTCGCCAGGCTTTGACAAAAGTCTGCCCCTCGCCCATCCCTATATGGCTACCTACCTGGATTTTCGCGCCGAGTTCGGTGGCGCAAACCGGGTTACGATTTTTGTGGAGGACAAGCGCGGCGATATGTTCAATCCGGAGTTTTTTCAGATTCTGGACAAGGTCACCGCCGAAGTTCTGGTGATGGAGGGGGTGGATGCGCGCACCGTGACGTCGTTGTTTACTCCCAACGTAAATTACGTGGCTGTCAGTGAGGAGGGCTTTACCGGTTCGCGTATCGTGCCGGCGGATTTTACCCCCACTATGGAAGACATCGAGCGGGTCAAGGGTAATCTGTTCAAGTCCAGTGAAATTGGTAAAACGGTGGCAACGGATTTTTCCGGCGCCCTGGTTATTGCCGACCTGGTGGAATACGATCCCGTTACTGGTGAGCATATCGATTACGAGCAATTTGCCACCATGCTCGAAGATCTGCGAACCCGTTACAGTTCAGAGCATATCGGGATTCGCATTATCGGTTTTGCCCCCTTTATCGGCGACATCATCGACGGTGCCGAGGGCGTTATTCTGTTTTTCGGCGTTGCGTTGCTGATTACCATTTTTTTCCTGATCTTTTTTGCCGGCTCCTGGAAGCTGGCGTTAGCCTCCATTGCCACCGCGCTGGTCGCGGTGCTGTGGCAATTGGGCCTGGTCAAATTGCTCGGCTTTGGTATCGATCCGTTGTCGATTCTGGTGCCGTTTTTGATTCTCGCCATTGGTGTAAGTCACGCGGTGCAAATGACCAACGTATGGCGAGTCGGAATCGCGGAGGGGCAGACCCCGGTCGATTCGGCCCGTTCGGCTTTTTATAAACTGTTTATTCCCGGCGCAACGGCACTGGTGTCGGATGCCGTCGGTTTTGCGGTAATTATGTTGATCGACATTCCGATCATCAGGGAATTGGGTATAACCGCCAGTATCGGCGTGGCGGTGATGTTGGTTACCAACAAGCTTATGCTGCCCATTTTGCTGTCTTACACCACACTGAACACGCGGGAAATTGCAAGGGCGGAGCGGGCGGTAAGTGGCCTCGATCACCCGTTCTGGAAGTGGTTGTCAACCATGGCGACGCCGCGCAAGGCCGTGGTTATCCTGGTAGTTGGTGTGGCGATGACGGCATACACCTACCGCATAGTGGATCAACTGGTGGTGGGCGATGCCGAAGCCGGTGCGCCGGAGTTTTGGCCGGATGCCCTGTATAACCAGGATATTCGTACCATCGACGCCAAGTTTAATGTCGGTCTCGACGAAATCATCGTGCTTGCGCAAGGTAATCGCGAAGAAGTGTGTGTCGATTTTGGTGTGATGCGAACTATCGATGATGTCGTCTGGGCGATGGAAAATGTGCCGGGGGTAAGGTCTGTGAAAGCGCTGTCGCAGGTGATCCGCGAGCGCAATATCGGTAACTACGAGGCCAATCCGAAATTTTTCGGTATTCCGCGTAATTCGCAGATGATTTCCGCCAATATCTATCGGGTCGAATTTTCGCAAGCGTTGTTTTCCAATGACTGTAGCGTGATGCCTGTGACGATTTATACCGGCGATCACAAAGCCGACACCCTGCAAACCGTGACCGATGCAGTCAAGGCGTTTAATGCCAGCAACACCAATCCAGACGTGCAGTTTCTACTGGGCATGGGCAATGGCGGCATCATGGCGGCAACCAACGAAATGGTAGCTGGCGCGCAACTTAAAATTCATCTGATTTTGTTTGGCGCGGTGGGCCTGTTTTGTTATCTGACGTTTATGTCCCTGCGCGCGGCGCTGTGTATCATTGTCCCATTGGGCCTGGTTGCTTACTTTGCTAACGCAGTGATGGTGCATCTGGGCATCGGGCTGAAAATATCTACCTTGCCGGTACTGGCGCTGGGTGTGGGTGTGGGCGTGGACTATGGAATTTACCTGTTCGCCAGAATGAAGGCCCATCTCGACGAGGGGACGTCGCTGGTACAGTCCTACTACCACTCCCTCAAAGATGTGGGTATGGCGGTGATGTTTACATCGGTAACCATGAGTATTGGGGTTGCCACCTGGTGGTGGTCGGATCTCAAGTTTCAGTCCGATATGGGCATCCTGCTCGCCTATATGTTTTTTGTGAACATGTTGGGCGCGATATTCCTGATGCCCGCCATGGCCGCCTGGCTGGTGAAACCCAAAGCCCGAAACGAAAGTTCGGCGAGTTAAATTTAATTATCGAGCGCCCGCCAAATAACGGCCATCCGCTGAAGTCATTGGTGATGTTGTGGACAGGAAATGGAGTTCCTGGCCGCGGCCGCGCGGCGGCTTCACAATCCGCATTACGCTGCCGTTGTTCCCCTGATTAAGAAACTTGCGATAGCCGAGCGATCATTTTTTTCCGAACATGTGTAATGTCACAAAATATTCTGTGATAACCGAAAAAAGCCATTTTTAAAATTGTGGTCAGATAGTTATCATGGCCGTTGTAGTTGGTTAGAGGTTACTCACAGTTGTCGCAAACCAGTGCATCCACCCGCGCACCATTTGGCGCCCTGCTGGGCTACGCGCCCGGCGGCGTAGCCGTATACTCATCGGATTACGATACTGCATCTGATCAGGATTATCCCCGGCGCAGTTCGTTTCGCCATTACGTCGACGGCATTTACATGGGTTACAAATGGCAATGCGTGGAATTTGCCCGGCGCTGGATGTACATCAATAAGGGATATATTTTTGACGACGTGGCGATGGCCTACGATATTTTTGCGCTGCGTTCGGTGCGGGACCTCGCTACCAACACCCGTTTGCCCCTTCAGGCATTTCGCAATGGTTCGCCCGTGCATCCGCAACCCGGCAGTTTATTAATTTGGGACGAGGGCGGCGAGTTTCACCACACCGGACACGTCGCGGTGATTACCGAAGTGTTTGCGGACCGTATACGCGTTGCCGAACAAAATGTGGGGCATGTGGTGTGGCCACCTGGCCAGTCCTACAGCCGTGAACTGCGCGCCAGGGTAACCGCGGACGGCGATTATTGGCTGGAATGTTCCTATAGCGACGCCACAATCCTCGGCTGGGTTACGCAAACCGAGGCCGTAGAATTTGCCGAGCCGAGTGCTAATGTCGACGGTAAACTGTTCGACTTACAGGGCCGCGAAGTAGCGCGACGCGGGCAGGCGGAAAAGACCTGGTTGAATGTCGCCAACGAGGACGAACTGGCTTATGTGGAGATGATGGGAGGCCATAAATTAACCAGCGTGGAGGCGGATCAATACCGCTATTACGTTGCCTCCGCCACTGCGCAGCGGGAGTTGGAGCGCGCCACCAATGATCTACATGGCCTGTTTATGCACGCCACGGATTATGTGCTCGAGCGCCCCGAATTATTAGAAAAATTTAATTTGCCGCGGGCTATTTTGCCAAAAATACGGCAGTCCTGGGATAACCGTCTCAATCAGTTGATTACCAGCCGTTTCGATTTTGCCATGACCAATCAGGGCTTGAAGGTCTACGAATATAATTGTGATTCGGCGTCCTGTTTCATGGAGTGCGGCAAGATTCAGGGCAAGTGGGCGCGGCACTTCGGTGCTGACGAAGGGATTGATGCGGGGCGCGAATTATTCGGCGATCTGGTACAGGCGTGGCGCAATAGTAAGGTCGATGGCCTGTTACATATTCTGCGCGACGATGATGCGGAAGAAAAATATCACGCTCTGTTTGTCAAGGAGACCCTCAGGGCGGCGGGAATTCGCTGTCGCATCGTAACCGGTCTCGAAGGGTTGGTGTGGGATGGGTCGGGTAATATTCTCGACGCTGAAGGTGAGAAGGTCAGTTGGGTATGGAAAACCTGGTCGTGGGAGACGGCGCTCGATCAATTGCGGGCAGAATGCGAGGCCGACGAGCTTGCTCGCCAGACCTACGAGCCACGCTGGATTGAGGGGCACACGCCGCGCTTGTCGGATGTGTTATTGCGCGACAAGGTAATGGTATTTGAACCGCTGTGGACACTGATACCGAGTAACAAGGCGATTTTGCCCGTGCTCTGGTCATTATTTCCCAACCATCCACTGTTGCTTAACACCGACTTTGAGCTGAACGATGATCTGCTTGCGAGTGGCTATGTCAGCAAGCCTATCGTCGGGCGCTGTGGTGAAAATATTCGGCTGGTAGATCAACGCGAGGGCGTTATCGAAACAACCGGGGGTGGATTTGGTTCCCAGGATCAGATCTACCAGCAATTGTTTCCTCTGCCTCTTGTGTCTGGATACTACGCGCAGGTGTGCACGTTCACCGCCGCGGGCGTTTACTCAGGCAGTTGTCTGCGGGTCGATCCTTCCATGATTATCGGTAAGAACAGTGATTGCATGGCCCTGCGCTTTGTCTCCGATAAAGAGTTTAGCGCGCACGAATCCGGGTCAGTTGAAGATTAGCTGTTGCCAGAACCCGCTTAGCCTGTAAATTTTGTCGCCAGTGATTTGCCCTTTGGAACGGCCAGTTGAAATTGGTCGACATCCGCGAAGGCGCTAATAAATGCTGGACGCTTGGATAAACGCGACACATAGGCGCTGAAAATCGCGTTTTGACACAGACCATAGGCCCGCGCCCAGGTGACATTGTGGCCAATAATGCAATCCGCCGCGGAAAAATCATCACCGCATATATGCCTGGTTTTTTTCAGGCGCGCTACCAGTTGCGGCTCGACTTCGCCGATAAACTTACTGCGGTAGCGCGCGCTGGTGCGCGCATCCCGCTCGGCGTCGGGTAGTACATGTTCGTGAATACGGATTTGCCATAGCATCATATCCATCCACGAAGCGCCAAAATACAGCATTTGCAGATAGTCGGCGCGGGCCAGCGTTAATGCATTGGCCGGTGGCGCCAGTTGCTTGTCGGGGAAAGCATCCGCCAGCAGCGCCACCATAGCCCCGCTTTCGGCCATGTACTTTTTTGAACCGTCAGCAAATGTGATTTCGAGGGTTGGCACGTTATGATTGAGATTTTTTTGCAAATATTTTTCGTCGTATTGCGCGCCTTCGTACAGTGGTACAACCTCCACTTCAAAGTCGTCGCCAACAGTTTCGTGCAGGGTCCATTTGACTCGCGCACTACGCGTCGCCGGATAATGGTACAGTTTAAACTTCCGGTAGTTCATGCTGTGCCTCCGCAGTGGAAACGATCGCGGCCCTCGTTACGTCTGTTCATTGGCCGGTAAGGATCGTAATATATAGCAGCAGCGTATAGCTCGTCACCGCAAGTCAAGTTGCCCGGGCGATGGGTGGTAACCGTAGGTGTCCAGTGTTGTCAGCGCGAGGGGAATCCGTATGTCCATCGAAGTAATCGGCGCCGGTTTTGGTCGCACCGGTACCCTGTCGTTAAAGTTTGCGTTGCAACAACTGGGCTTTGCCGACTGCTACCATATGCGCGATGTTTTTGCTCATCCTGGCCACGCCGAGACCTGGACGCGGTTAGCCCGGGGTGAAGAAATCCCCGGCTGGCCAATTCTACTCGCGGGTTATCGTTCAGTTGTCGATTGGCCCTGTGCCTACTTTTGGCGAGAATTGACTGAACATTATCCGCAGGCGAGAGTTCTGCTGAGTGTGCGCGATGCAAACACCTGGTACGACAGCATGGTTGAAACCATATTTGCGGCGATCGGCGCCGCGTTTCCCAACGGCGCCACTGAACCCCAATTGCCCGAGGGCACTCCCGCCGTGAGCGTGGCGCAAATCGTGCTGGCCAAAACTATTATCGTCGATCATCTGTTTCAGGGTAAATTACGCGATCGCCAACACTGCATTGATGTGTACAACCGGCACAACGCAGAAGTGCAGCGGTCCGTGGCCCCTGAAAACCTTTTGGTTTACGAGGTCAAGCAGGGGTGGGGGCCGTTATGTGAGTTCCTCAACGTGCCCGAACCTTCCGCGCCTTTTCCACGTACCAATAGCAAGGAGGAGTTTCACAAGGGGCTGGGCACACCGGCGGATTAATTGCGTGCAATACCGCTGTGAAGCCAGGGTGTATTATCAGATTTTCCACATAAAAAATAATGCGCAAAAACCGATTATAAATGCCCATCTTGCCGCGCTGAACAAAGCGCGAGGTCGAACTAAGAGGTAATAAACGAAAAGGTGCGTTTTGCAGCAGATTGATGGTGTCAGTTATTTTCGAATTAAAATTAAATATTCCCGATGGGGCCGCCGCGTCGCGAGTGAAAGTTTACCGCGGCTTTAATCTCTGGCGACTTCCCCATTGAACATCTCTAACCAAAGACTGCATTGGGATCGAGCGCACTTCTTACCCGTTGCTGCAGGTCGTTGATTCCGGCATGGGTGAAGGATGCGGTGGCTTCCAACAATATATCGGAGTCGGCGTGGGTCGCGCCGTAGCCCTGTTGCGCCAGTTCGGCCAGTATGGCGCGCGCGCACTCCCGGGCCTTTTCCAGGCTGTCCGCGTCGTTTTGCTGATACGCCACGCTGACGCGGGCCAGCATGGTGCGCCAGGTGAGCGCGAATTCGGTAAAGGCGGTCATGCCCTGTTTATCGGCAATGGCTTGCACTGCATTACTCAGGCCTGTTGCGTCACTGCCTTCGATGGCGGCGCCGAGCGCTAGACGCACCTGCCCGAAATCGGAGGAGGCTGGACTTGCGCTGACCTGCCCGCGCATCGCCTGCTCGCGACCAGCCCAGATGGGATTGGCGCCCATGTCCGCCGCGGTTTTTAGCTCCGCTCCCGGGATCGGGTCAATGGCGCCCTGTAGCGCCCCCCACACCACGTCGACGTTACCCTGTACGCCGTATAGTGCACCGTAAACATTCCAGGTGCCGATCTGGTACTTGCTGGCCAGATCCGGCGCGGCCAGTTGGGTGTCGATGGGTTCGCCACCGGAATTAATCGCTTCCTGGCGGGCATCGCTGATAACGATGGTGTTGGGAATGAGCATGTTCACCCGCAGAAAATGCAAGGCGTCGACGGTTGCGGCCAACGCTTCCGCGTCGGCCAGCTGAATGGTGAACGGTTTGTAAACCGGTGGGGCAGGCATTAACCACAGGCCAATTTTGGTGATAATGCCAAGATTGGACTGGGTGAACAGGCCGTCTACATAGGGGCCGTAGCCGTATTTGAACAGCTGCCAGGTGTTGCTGCCCGGCATCGCACCCATGCCGGTACGCACCAGAGTACCGTTAGCTAGCAGCACTTCCATGCCGCACTGCATCAACAGGTGGTCGCCGTAGGGGGTGTAGCCGAACTCCCGCGCGCCGATGCTGTCGGCGATGGAGTGGCTGCTGTTTTTATCCACATCGACCCAGAACGGAATGTTGTTGTCGGCTAAATATTTCTGCATCTGGGCGTAGGTGACGCCTGGTTCCACCAGGGCGTAGGCGGAGGGGGCGTTGACTTCGAGAATCCGGTTCATGCGCTTGAGATCGAGCATCACGATATCCCCGGACTCCGGGGGCGGAGTGGCGCCGAGTCCGCCCGCGTTCGGCATGGTCCAGAGCTTGACCGGCTTGCCATCCACCAGTTTGAGAATACCCTGCAACTCTTCGGTACTGCTAGGGGTCGCAACGGCAATGATCTCCCGCGCCTCTTTGTCGTAGCTAACCGTGCGCCGAATGCGTTCAATTTTTTCGCGATAGGGCGCGGCCTGTGCCGCCGCAGCGGCAATGACATGGTCCGCGCCGAGCAATTTACTGATTTCGTTGACAACGGTATTCATAAAAGTATCGATCCCGATAACAGTTTCTGTATTGGTCGTTAGTCACGACTGGGGGGTGGCATAACGACGGGGTATTTCTTGTCCATATGGATGCGCGAAAAGGGATCCCGTTTGGCGTACAGGATGGATTCTTCCGGTTCGCTATCGCGCCAGGTGAACGAGCAGCGAGTGCAATAGAAAACGGTCCATACCAGTTGACCCTGCGCGTCGCGACCTTCGTGCTCGACGCGGCAGGCATCCTGTTCAGACTGGCAGCGCGGACAAAAACTCATGGCTGACCTCCCTGCTGTTGCTGTAATGCCTGAATAACTTTTGCCAGTTCGTCAATTTTCGGCCCACTGGGAGGCGTCACTATTTTCGCATCGGCGCCGACTTTGTCGGGGGGCATAAAACTGGTGGCGTCGATAATCAGGCGATGGCCCTTGCCGGGTACTTCTGCCGCCGGGTCGATAATAATCATGGGCATGTTGGGCACCACAATGATGTCGTCGGCGCGGGTGCGCGTCGATAGTGCCCACATCACCTGGTTCAGGTCGAAAGGATCGACATCGTTATCCACCATAATCAGGTTTTTCAGATACATCAGCCCGTGGGGCGTACCCAGCGCGCGCATGGCGATCGATTTTGCAAAACCCGCAAAGCGGTTCTTCACTGAAATAATACCGGTCAGCCCGTGTTGATAGAGGGCGTTAACCGCCTCCACCTCGGGAAAGTCTTCCTTGAGTTTGGCGTAGATGGGCGCTGAGGTATTCAGGCCGATCAGGGTGTCGTGTTCGGTCCAGCCCTTGCCGATATAAATGTTTTCGAAAATGGGGTTGTTGCGGTGAGAAATGCCGGTAACGCGAAACTGGGGCGCCATGCGCACGCCGCTGTAGCTGCCGGGGAATTCGCCGAAGGGACCTTCATACTGGCGCGAGCCGTGAATCAACTCCGCTTCGATGACCATTTCCGTATCCGCGAGAATATCCATGCCGTTGCCGGATTCGGTGAGGCGCAGGGGCGCGCCCATCATCTGCGAGGCATAGGCAAATTCGGATTCCTCATAGCCAATGGGCGTTGCGGCAAACATACACATGGCGGGATGGTTGCCCAGCATCACTGCAATTTTCAGCGGTTTATCATCCCGTTCCGCCGCGATAATCATGCGGCCCATATCGTGGGCGGGCACCGACAGCAGGGTAAAGATATCCTTGCCCTGGGGCTGAATGCGGTAAATGCCGACATTTTGCTTGCCGAAATTATCCGGATCGTGGGGATCGCGGCTGACCACATTGGCCTTGCCGATATAAAAACCGCCGTCGTACTCGTTGATGCGATACAGGGGTAGAACATCGTATAGATTAAAATTGGCGTCGATGCGGTTTTCGTGCACCGGGGCTTTGTCTGCCGCAATGCGCTTGAGTAACGGCCTGTCGGCGCCCCAACGGGAAATAATGTCGTAGAACAGCTCCTTGATGGTGGTGCCCTTGGGGTGACCGAGCAGCAGCGCCAGATTGGTAAAACTGCCGTGCACCCCGAGTACCAGGCTTTTGCCGGGATAACCCTTGATGTCGTTGAAGATAATTGCCGGGCCATTCATGGCGTCGCGCCCGGCGGCGACGGCTATATTGCGAATATCCGGCTCGGGCATGACCGCCTCCGGCCAGGTAATGCACTGGCCGTGTTCGGCGAGAAAATCGAGAAAATCCCGCAGGCTGGTAATGCGCGCCGCCACGCGCAGGGCGGCTTCAGAAAGTGTGACGTCTTTTGCCGGGGTGGCAGCAGCGGACATTGCTTTAGTGGCCATGATCAGCTCCGGGTAACTGGATAGTGATCCACTTCCATTCGGTGAGGGCGTCCACGTCGACCTCGACGCCTTCGCGACCGAAGCCGCTGTCGCCGGTGCCCCCAAATGGCACGTGGGGCTCGTCGTGCAGGGTTGGCGCGTTAATATGCACCATACCCGCGTCGATATTTTGGGCCAGCATCAGGGCACTGTTGATATTGGTCGTGCACACCGCGGCGCTCAGACCGTAACGGGTATCGTTGGCCATGGCCAGCGCCTCGTCCACATTGGCGACAGCATACACCGCAGTCACCGGGCCAAAAGTTTCTTCCTGGCACAGGGTCATATCTTTGGTCACGCCGGTCAAAATAGTGGGCTGGCAGCGATTGCCCTCCCACTCGCCACCGGTCACCACCGTGGCGCCCAGATCCCGCGCATTTTTTATATGACCGCGCACCCGCTCCCGTTGCCGTGGTGAAATAATGGGTCCGAGGATGGTAGACATCTCCCGCAGATCGCCCATGGACAAATGGCTGGCGGCAGCGGCGAATTTTTTTACAAATTCGTCGTACACAGGCGCTTCGACAATAATCCGGCTGGAGGCCATGCAAGCCTGGCCCTGGTACAGAAACATGCCAAAAACGGCGGTTTGCACTGCCTGATCGAGGTCTGCGTCGGCAAGAATGACCAGCGGATTTTTGCCCCCGAGTTCGAGGATGCAGCGTTTCATGTGTTTGCCACAGAGTTCGCTGATATGGTGACCGACGCGGCTGGAGCCAGTAAAGGCGACGGTCTTGACCAGCGGGTGGGTGGTGAGAAAATCCCCCACATCCGCACCGAAGCCCGACACTACGTTTAAGGCACCGGGCGGAAAACCTGCCTCGGCAATTAACTGGGCAAAGCGATAGGACAGTGACGGCGCTTCCTCGGAAGAAAGCAGCACGACGGTGTTGCCGGTGGCCAGCGGTGACGCCACCAGTTTCGCGGCCTTAATCAGCGGCACGTTAAATGGGGTAATAGCGGCCACCACGCCGAGGGGTTTGCGCACGCTCATGCTGATGCGGCCCGGCACATCGGAGGGGATGGTCTGTCCGGTGACGCGACGGGCAGCCCCGGCGGCGGCCCGCAGGTGACCAATGCTGTATTGCACTTCAAATTGCGCCTTGTTCATCGGCGAGCCGATTTCGTCAATCAGAATGTCGACAAATTCGTTGCGATCCCGTTCCAGCAGGTCGGCGGCCTTACATAGCAAGGCCTCGCGGTCCCTGGCCAGGCCCTGGCCATAGCTTTGAAAACAGGCGTGAGCCGCCTCCACTGCCGCGTTAATATCCGCCTCGCCAGCCTCCGCGGCCTTGCAGTAGAGGGCGTCGTCGAGGGGGTTCAGCACCTCGAAGTATTTGCCGCTCGCGGGTTTGGTGTGTTTTCCGTTAATCCAGAGGTCGTGGGTTTTACTCATAATCGGGTTCCTGGTGACGCTTAATTCGCGGCCGCCGGTGGCGGGTTTGGTCCGGCGGGCGCGGAGTTGGCGGTGGAAGATTCAGATTGAATGTAGGCGATCAAACTGTCCAGATCCTGGTCGTTGATATCGGTGGGTCGAAACGGCGCCATTTCCAGCATTCCGTCGCGCACCACGTAACGAATGTAATCGGCGCTGAGGTCGGGGCGCGCGAGAATGACCGAATTTTCTTCACCCTTCAGCAATTTCAGCTTCATGGTGCCGGCGTGGCCCTCGCCGGGATTATGACAGCCGCTACAGAACAGTTCGTACGTTGCTTTGCCGCGCGCCAGGTCGACGGTTTTTTCGGCCGTGCCCGAATCCCGCGCGACCGCCGCAGGGTTCTTCGGACCCGGTTCGCAGGCGCTTAACGCCAATACCATCACCACGGGCGCCAACGGGGTAACGAGCCTGTTTTTCATGATTGCTGCCCCCGCATTCTTTCCGGCCAGATACCCATTTTCCCCGGCGACAGAATGCCGTCCGGATCGAGGGCATCCTTGAGGGTTTCGTGCATACGCCACAGGGCGCGGTCGTTGTAGTTGTAGGTGTCGGCGATTTGATCCATAAACGAAAGATGGGTGCGGTACTCGCCGTAGCCCAGTTTGGCAGCGTCGTCGATCAGCACGCCGAACAGTTCGTGGGCGCGTTTCTTTTCGTCGTCGCTCAGCCGATCGAACATCAGCATAAAAATGTGGTGCTGGTCGCGCCAGCCGATCAGGAATTCGCCGATGTAGTCAAAGTCATACTCGTGGGCGCGGTCGCGAATCATATGAAACTGTTTCATCGAATCCTTGCCGTCGGCGGCGGAAATCGGCGAGAAGTTAATATGCCCACCGCCCCCGACCCAGTTGAGCAGGCTGAATTCGGTCATATTGGGAATGCCGCGCATCAGTTTGGCGCGGTAATCCCAGCCGGGGTCCCCCTTGCGGTCGGCGTCGAAGTAAATTTTCGCGCCGGGAATCTGGCGCAGGGTGGCCTCTACCATTTTCCAGTTGTTATCCATAATCGGTTGCGGGCCGTAGAGCGCGGCATAAAAATTCCACATCCCCAGTTTTAAATCCGACGCGATTTTTTTGCGAATACTGTCAGGTACCGGACCCTTGCCGGTGTAGTACTGGCGCTTGGTCACCGACATGGCCGCCTCCCACAGCAGATCCGCGGTCAGGGCGCCATTGGCGATTACCATATTCAGTTTCAGCGGCAACACCAGATCGGTGATGAGTTCCAGGTCTCCTTCCCGCGGCAGGGTCACCATAAATGGCATATAGCCCGGTGGTTCGTGCATCAACCAGATGCCCATTTTGGTAATCACGCCGAAATTGGACTGGGTGAAGAGTCCGTCCACCCAGGGGCCAATGCCGTACTTGTACAGGCTGCTGGTTTTGCTGTTGGGCACGCCGCCCATGCCGGTTTCCACCACGCTGCCGTCGGCCAGCACCACTTCCATGCCACACTGCATCAGCAGGTGATCGCCATAGGGCGTGTACCCCGCGCCGTGGTCCGAGGTGTTGCCGACGATGCCGCCCCAGGCCGGCGCCGCGCAGTCAATCCACAGCTTGATGCCTTTTGCCTGCAGATAGTTGTACAGATCCTGGTAGCTGACCCCTGGCTCCACCACCGCGTAACCGTGTTTTTCGTTGACCTCGATAATCCGATTCATGCGCTTCAGGTCGAGCACGACGTAACCGGGCTTGCGGGGTGCGGGGCCGCCGTAGGCGAAGTTCTTGCCGGTGGAAATGGTCCACACCGGTATCTTATGGGTGCGCGCCACCGCCAGTACGCCCTGCACCTCCTCGACGGTTTTCGGTGCGACGGCGGCAGAAGGGGCGAAATTACTGTCGTCCAGTGTGGAGTAGGCGTCCCGGTAACTGCGCAGGTGGGCGCGATCGTCAGTGAACACATACTCGGCACCGACCACGGTTTGTAATTCCGCGATGGCGGAGGCGAACGTGGCGGGGCTGATGCCCTGTGGCAAAGGCTTATCCATAATATTGATGTCTCTATTGTGGGCCGTTTTTTTTGTGGTGTGTTGGGTGATGATTCTGTTTGGCAATAGTCCCGAGTAAAGTCCGCGCCCGCCAAAATCCGGTTAGTCGCCCGGTGAATGCCTTCAGCGCAACAGATTGCCCGTTTAACTGCCGTCGATGCTGGCAGTCGTTGCTTTTAACATCCAGGACACCAGATAACCGGAATCTGCGCCGTTGTACGAGGCCGCCACCGTTGTCCGGGTGCGCGTCAGGGCGCCCTGGGCTCGGGCAATCAATGGCAGTGCGCTGGCGAGCATCTGGGGCCAGGCCGCGCGCGCCTGTTCCAGGCTGGCGTTTAGCGATAACGCTACGGCCTGGGGAGCGTCAATCTCGTGTACCAGCACAGCTCCGCGAAAATCGTGGGTAGCGCGGTAGTGCACGCTAAAGCCCCGTTGCGCGGCGGTGTGTTCGAGTACAAAAAAATCCGAATCCCGGGTTAGTCCAAAGACGATACCATCGGGGTGGGTGCGGCAAAAATGATCGATCTCGCCCATTTGCCCGGCAACGTCTCGGGCGGTGGTGGAGGGCACCGGCGTGGAGCCACGGGACCAGCTATTGGCAAAAACAGCAGCCCGCGGATTGTTTTCGTCCGCGAACACTAGGGTCGGTATGTCGTGCGACTCCAGCCGATTGCCCTGCAGAGCCGCAAGGCCGTTACTACTGCCGGCGATCGCTGCGGTCGCCGCCGTGGTTTTTAGAAAAGCGCGTCGCGTTAACATTGAAACGCATCCCCTGCACATTGTTGGTGAATTGCCGCGGAGGGTTAATGATTCTTTCCGCTTTCTTTAGTCATGGACCGGCTCGGGTTCTGCTAATCCTGCCGGACCGTTTCCTTGATGCCTTCCCAGCGTTTTACCAGATCGTCCCGGGCCACGCCGAGCAGGTCGAGAGTGCGTCCCACGGTCTGATTGATAATATCATCAATAGTCTCCGGGCGAGTATAGTACGAGGGCACAGGCGGGGCAATAATGCCCCCCATTTCCGTTATCGTTGTCATATTGCGCAGGTGCACCAGGTTCAGCGGAGTCTCGCGGGTCACCAGTATCAGTCGCCTACGCTCCTTGAGAATGACATCTGCGGCGCGTGATATCAGATTGTCATTGAAGCCGTTGGCGATGGCACCGAGGGTTTTCATGGAGCACGGCGCGATGACCATGCCGTGGGTCAGGTAGGAACCGCTGGCGATGCTTGCGCCGATATCCTTGGAGCTGTGCACCACGTCTGCGAGTGCGAAAATTTGCTCTCGCTCGATGCCGGTTTCACTGAACGCGGTCAAGGCGCCGGCTGCGGAGAGAATAAGGTGGGTTTCCACATCGTCCATCGTGCGCAGCACTTCCAGCAGGCGAATGCCGTACAGGGAACCGGTGGCGCCGGTCAGGGCGATGATTAGACGTTTTTTCATGATCGAGTCACCTGCGTGCAGCACTGCACGTTAACCCCATGCCCCAGGGTGGTCAATAGGAACGCCTGCAGCGCGCCCACGGCCCCCGGCTGTCAGTTGCCACGGTATTAAGTTTTATGTCATTATCCGGCACACTAATAAATTTGGCGCTTTTAATCCAGTGTTCTATAAATAAGTGTGCTGACCAACAGATACCAACAGATAACGGAACCCAACAGGGTACGGGAGGAAGCGAGTCATGACGAATCAGGCCCAGGAAATACATCATCAGATTACCAATATCCTCGATCAGGGAGCCGAAGCCGTAAAGCAGGTGGTGGATGCCTATGTGGCAAATCGCACCCCCGAGCGCGATATGAACTGGCTGTGCCTGCAGATGGCCAAGGAGTTTGGCGCGGTGATGCTGCATACCGACAATGCCCGAGAAGCGATTCGCAATGGCACCGACGGCCGCGCCATGGACGCCTATATCGAAACCGTCAGAGAGGAAGTGGTTCACTACCAGGCGTATTTCAACCTGCTTAATCGCACCATTGGCGAGGACACCGAGATCCCGGTTCCGGACATCTATCGTTATCTGGTGACCAAGGTGGACAACGGTAAGCTCGCCATGGACGACGCCATGATGGCGTTTGCGGATCGCTGGCCGGAGCACCACAAGTACATGGCCTGCGCAGCGCCCTATGTTAAAACCCAGCACCCCTGGGTGGCCAAAGTGTTCGGCGCCACCATGGAAGGCGGGGCGGGGGGCTGGCACTGGTGCATGAGCCAGGTGCCGCCCAATGACGACTTTTTGGTGCAGGTGGCGAAGTTGCAAAAAGGCATTGCCATCGACGAACTGGAGCATGGTCCAGAAGAGCTGGCCGCGTTGTGTGCGGAGTACGATGAGGCCATGGGGGTGGATCTCAATGAGTTGTATCGTCAGTTGCGCGAGCACCGTTTTCAGGAAGTGTTGCAGCGCAACGAACAATTTTTGTACCCCCTCACGGACGACCAGCTCGAGACGATTCACCAGCAGTTGTTAAACAACGAGCTGACTGGATTTAATCTGTATTCCCGGGCCGCCTAGGCGGGGAGTTGCGGAGGGAGGTGCTTGCCGGCGATCCGCGCTACGCCGGGGGCACTGATCCCTCAGGTACAGATCGGGTAGTCGACGGACAATAACAACACAGGTTTTCGCTGCGGCGACGGATGGCACTATGACCTTTGACTTCAATCCGCTGATCAATAATCAATTCCCCAAGGTGACCACGCGTTTCGATGCGATCAATCCGGCCACCGGCGCCGTGCTGGGTACGGTACCCGAATGCGCCGCGGTGGTGGACGACGCGGTACGCGGCGCACTGGCGGCCCAACAGGCCTGGGAAAAAGTACCGCTTTTTGGCCGGATTGCGAAAGTATCTGAGCTGATCGGGGTGCTGGAACAACACGGGGAAGAGCTGGCCGAACTGGATGTACTGGATGGTGGTAGCCCGCGCCACGTGATGCTGACGGACGCAAAATTTGCGATTGCCCTGATGCGCTACCAGACGGGGTTGGCGCCCCAGGTGCTGGGCAAGGGCGGGGATCGCTGGACCGGAGACAATATTCATTTCACGCTGCCGCAACCCTACGGCGTGGTGGCGCGGTTTTGCGCGTTCAATCACCCGATGATGTTCAGCGCGCTGCGCATTGCCGCCCCCCTGTTAATGGGCAACTCCCTGATCATTAAACCCTCTGAACACACCAGTCTCAGCACCCTGCGCATGGGAGAGATTCTCGCTCCACATATTCCGCCCGGCTTGATTCAGATTCTGACCGGCGGTGCGCCCGTCGGCGAGGCGATCGTCGGTCATCCAGATATCAAGCGCATTACCCTTACCGGCGGCAAGAACGCGGCGCTGGCGTTTTACCAGATCGCGGCCAAACACGGTCATCTGAAGGATTTCACCTTTGAACTGGGGGGTAAAAACCCGATGGTGATTTACCCGGATGCCAATACCGAACAGGCCTTTCAGTCGGCGATCCACGGCATGAATTTTTATCAAACCGCCGGTCAGAGTTGCGGTTCGACCACGCGGGTGTTTATTCATCGCAGTATTTACGAGCAGGCTAAGAAGGCGATTAAAGCGGGCTGCGAGGCCATTACCGTCGGTGATCCGCTGCGGGCGGATACGCAGATGGGTGCACTGTCCTCCCGGCAACAGTTTGAAAAAACCCTGCGCTATATACAGCTATCAAAGGACGAGGGCGTGCCTCTGTTGACCGGGGGCGAGCGGGTGATGACGCCGCCGTTGGATAAAGGCTTTTTTGTGCCGCCAACCGTGTTTTACGATGTCACGGCCGAGCACACCCTGTTTCACGAGGAGGTGTTTGGCCCGGTGCTGGCCCTGATTCCATGGGACGACGAGGATGCCATGCTGGCGAGCGTTAACGCGGTGGAGTACGGTTTAACCGCGAGTGTGTGGACCCAGGACATCGATCGCGCCATGGGCATGGCGCGGCATTTCAAAACCGGTACCGTGTGGATTAACGGTAGCGCCAAGCATTTCCCCGGTTTTGGTTTTGCGGGCGCCAAAAACTCCGGCGTCGGCACGGAAGAAAATATTGAAGAGCTGGCATCGTTCTGTCAGATGAAGGCGGTGCATTACTTTGGCGCCGAAGGGCGAAAACACGTGGAGATAGGTTTGTGACAACTGCCGCTGACCCCGCGAAAACCTGCCGCGCGCTGGTGCTGCCGGATTATCATCAGGCGCTTGAAGTGCGGGAGTTCGATATCCCGGCGGTCGAGGACGGCGGCATTATCGTGAAGATTGATCGCGCCACGATTTGCGGCACCGATCACCACATCACCCAGGGGGTGCTGGCGCCGTTTTCCAAAACGCCCTGTATTCTCGGCCACGAAATGGTGGGGATTATTCAGGAACTGGGTAAGGGACGTGCGGTGGATGTGGCCGGCACCCCGATTGCCAAAGGGGATCGGCTGATCTGGGCCTATGCGTATTGCGGCCGTTGCTATTACTGTGCGGTCGCCCAGCAACCGACCCTGTGCACTAATTTTACGCCCTACGGTTACGCGGATTCCAGGATCCATCCGTACCTGATCGGCGGCTTCTCCCAGTACAACTATATATTGCCCAACTGCCACGTGGTGCGGGTGCCGGACAACGTGCCGAGTCATTGGGCTTCGTCGGCCAGCTGTGCCCTGCGCACCATCATGCACGCCACCGACCGCATCGGAGGCATTCGTCCGTCGGATACGGTGGTGGTGCAGGGGAGCGGCCCGGTCGGCCTCTACGGGGTTGCGGTCAGTCGCGCCATGGGCGCAAAAACGGTCATTAATTTCGGTGCGCCCGATAATCGCCTCGCTGTCGCCACGGCTTTTGGCGCCGAAGGGGTCGCCAATATCGAAACCACCGACAACGAACAACGCCTGGCCCTGGTGCGGGAGTTAACCAACGGCCGGGGTGCGGATGTGGTGCTTGAATGTTCCGGTTCCCACTTTGCCCAGGAGGAGGCGTTCAGTGTGGTGCGCCCCGGCGGGTGCATTGCGGTAATTGGGGCGGGCGATCCCAAACCCATGGCAATTCCGGGCATGGCATTTATCGGCAAGCAGGTGCTGGTGGCCGGTATTCGCTCGGCGGGCATTCAGTACTACCGCGAGGCGCTGGATTTTCTGGCGCGGCATAAAGGTGATTTCGATTTCGAGCGCATGTTTGGCGCTACCTATAGCCTTGCACAAATACCGGAGGCGATGGAAAAAATGGGGCGCCTGGAAGAAATTAAACCCATTGTGGACCCGTTTAAACCGGAGCATTGATCCGCCACAGGTTGTAAGTAGTTTGCCTCCGCCCGGTGCGCGATTTAGTTACACAGCAGAGCTATCCAGATTAACCAAAGGTATACGACGTGAATCAACCACTCATTCAAACTTCGGGGTCATGGAATAATGCGGCCATTGCCGGGTTGGTGGGGGACGGCCGTGTGCATTCGCGGGTCTATACGGATCCCGATATTTTTAACCTTGAACTGGAGCGAATCTATGCCCGCTCCTGGGTGTTTGTCGGTCACGACAGCGAGGTGCCCGAGGTGGGCGATTATCTGACCCGCACTATCGGCCGCACTTCGGTCATTCTGGTGCGGGGCAAGGACCGGGTGGTGCGGGTGCTGGTCAACCGCTGTCGCCACCGCGGTGCCCAGGTGTGCGAAGCGGAGTCGGGCAATACCAAATTTTTTCGTTGCTGGTATCACGGCTGGGTGTACGACACCGATGGCGCGTTGCTGGAATTGACCGGCGATGGAGCCTACGACGAGCGTATGCAGCGCAACAATATGGGGTTGGCGGAGGTCCCCCGGGTCGATACCTATCGGGGCTTCGTTTTTGCCAGCCTCGCGCCTGCCGGAGAACCTCTCGACACGTTTCTGGGCGCCACCACATCCGTTATCGATGTGATGGTTGATGCCTCGCCCACCGGTGAGCTGTACGCCGACGGCGGTGCCCACAAAATGGAGTATCGCGGCAACTGGAAGCTGGTGGGCATGGACGGGTATCACCCGGTGTATCTGCACGCCTCGGTACTGGAAACCATGCATCGCAATCCGGATGCGGGCATTGGTGCAACCCACCGTAGCAATCCGTTTACCGATGACGCGCCCACCTACACGCGGGACTTCGGTCACGGGCACGCGATGCTGGATTTTCGCGAGCACCGTCTTAAACAGTACGATCAGCACAGCGCGTTTTTGCAAAAAATTCCCGGTGGCGCGGAGTATATTGCGGCCATGCACGCGGCCTACGGCGAGGAGCGGGCGCGCATGCTACTGGCTATCAGTGGCGATCCCCACCTCGGCTTGTTTCCCAACCTGCAGCTGATCCATAACCAGATTCGAATTATCAACCCGCTCGCGGTAGATCACACCCAGGTCACCATGATTGCGGTGCGGCTCGGTGGCGTCAGCGACGAAATCAATGCGCAGCGCCTGCGCCAGCACGAGTCTTTTTACGGCCCTTCCGGCGCCGGTGCGCCGGATGACAGCGAAATTTTCGAGCGGGTGCAGCGGGGCATGCTGGCGGAGGTAAACCCGTGGCTGGATATATCGCGGGGCATGGCGCGGGAGCGCATCGACTCTGACGGCAGCGTGGTGGGCCGGATGAGCGACGAAGTGCCCCAGCGTGGAATTTTAAGGCATTGGCTAAAGCTGATGACGCAATCTGCCTGAGGCGCGGGAAAATAGATCTATGAATAGTCCGGTCGACAATGTGGCGCAATTACACGGGCAGGCGCTGCGGGAAGTGGAATTGTTTCTGTTTCACGAGGCGGCGCTGGCCGATGCCAACCAGTATGAAGAGTGGTTGGCCTTATGGACCGAAGATTTACTGTACTGGGTGCCCTGTAATGCCGATGAAATCGATCCGCAGCGCAAAATTTCGCTGATCTACGATCAGCGCCCGCAGTTGGAGGATCGAATTTTTCGCCTCGGCACTCGACATGCCTACGCCCAGCGGCCCCGGTCGCGCCTGACGCGGCTGGTCGCCAATATCGTTCTCGAAGACTACGACGCCACGGCGGGCGGCTGGGTCAGCTCCCGTTTTATCGCCACGGAAATACGCCACGACACGCAAACCCTGTGGAGCGGACGCATGCGGCACCGGTTGGTGCGGGTGGGTGGCGCACTGCGCCTGCGCGAGAAGCACGTATTTTTATTGAACAACGATGCCCCGATGGGGAATCTGACGTTTATTATTTAGGTTATCGCCGTCGCTGTTGATACAAGTTTGGTCGGGCGCCGATTCCGCTCCACATCCCTGCCAGGAGATACCTCTAGGTGACTGAATCCGCCGCTGCCACATTACCGCTGATCGCGATCATGATTGGCGATCCGGCGGGTATAGGTCCCGAGGTCTGTGTCAAAGCTCTGGCGAGCGGCGAATTGGCGGGTCTGTGCAGACCGCTGCTGATCGGGGATATGGGGGTTATCGAACGCGCCGCCAAAGTCTGTGACGTGACACTGGCGTTGCAACCGGTCGCAACTCCGGACGAGGCGGTGGCTAATCGCGACACCGTCGCCGTGCTTGATCCCGGGGGCTTTGATGTGTCCACATGTCCATTTGGCGTGGCGTCGCTGGCGGCGGGGGAAGCGGTGCTGAACTGGGTGGAATTGGGTACTTCCCTGGGTTCCAGCGGGCGCATTCAGGGTCTGGTGATGGGACCACTGCACAGTGAGTCGATCAAATTGACCGGGCGCATTACCGATATCGACGAGCTGCAACCGGCGGGCACCTTTATGTTGCGCATCAGCGGACGGTTGCGGGTGGTGCCCCTGACGGAACATCTTCCGCTAGCGGAGGCCATCGGGTTGGTGACCCCCGACGCGGTGCGCAAGGTGATCGAGCTATTGCACCACAATTTGGTCAGGTGGGGTTTGCCGCGCCCGCGGATTGCGGTTGCCGGGATTAATCCCCACGCCATGTTCGCCCAGGATCGGGAGCAGCTGTTGCCGGCGGTGGAGCAGGCGCAACGGCAGGGCATTGATGTCAGCGGGCCTGTTGCCCCCGACTCGGTATTTCGCATGACCCTTGAAGGGCACTACGACGCCGTGGTGTCCATGTACCACGATCAGGGGCAGATAGCGGTTAAAACCAGCAGTTTTGCCGGTGCCTGCACGGTTTACCTGGGTCTTCCCTATGTGATGCTCAACGTCCCTCACGGCACTGCTTTTGATATCGCCGGCACCGGGGTTGCACAGCATCAAAGCATGTTGGCAGCGATAAAAATGGCGGCCAGTATGGCCTCCGGGGGCGGTATTCTCGGGTAGTTTCACTAGCACTGTTTGATGGCCGCTCCGCGACGGGTTCACCCCGTCGGGGATCAATCAGGCAGGACTCAACTTCCATGCAAGCCGCTTTTCACTCCAACAAAATACCCCGCTCCTCTTCAACTTTGCAGGCGGAGCCGGTACTATTGACTAATTGCTAAATACGGCCCCTCGGACAGGCGATTGGGAAGGGTGATGAAACATTGTTTGCGAGGTTGAACTGGAGTGAGCGGACAGTATAAGGTTACGCTCCTCGACAGCGGGGAGAGCTACGGTTGTGGTGCCGAGAGCACGGTGCTCAAGGGTATGGAGCAGCTGGGCCGCAAGGGCATTGCGGTGGGTTGCCGGGGCGGCGGCTGCGGTATTTGCAAGATTGAGATCGTGCGCGGCGACTACGGTTGCCAGCGCATGAGTCGGGCGCACATCAGTGAGGAAGACGAGGCGCGGGGAGTGGTGCTGGCCTGCCGCACTCGACCCCGGTCGGATCTGGACGTACGGGTACTGGGTAAATTACAACGGGCGGTCATGCGCGGGCTCGGCTGAGCGGCGCGTGCTCGCCATCACAACAGGGCAACAGGGTAGAGGAGAACATATTATGGCCATGACAGGTGTGTTACGTCCCGGGCACGTACAGCTGCGGGTGCTGGATCTGGACGAAGCGGTGACCCACTACCGGGATTACCTGGGGCTGCTCGAGACCCATCGCGACAGTCAGGGCCGGGTGTACCTGAAGGGGTGGGACGAGCAGGACTGGTTCTCGGTGGTGCTGCGCGAAGCGGACGAAGCGGGCATGGACCACATGGCGTTCAAGGTACTGGACGAAGAGACCCTGTGGCGCTTGCAGGCGGACCTGAAGAAGTTCGGTTGTCAGATCGAGCGCATTGCCGCGGGCGAGCTGGACCACTGCGGGGAGCGGGTGCGGTTTACCGCCCCCACCGGTCACCTGTTCGAGCTGTATGCCCACAAAGACCACTACGGCAACGGTATTGCCACCACCAACCCGGCGCCCTGGCCGGAGGGTCTCAAGGGCATGGAGGCGGTGCGCTTTGACCACTGTTTGGTGTATGGGGAAGACCTGGAGGGCTCGGTGAAACTGTTTACCGAGGTGCTGGGGTTCCAGCTGACCGAACAGATCGTGGATGGAGATTTGCAGCTGGCGGCGTTTTTGACCTGCTCGACGAAGGCCCACGACGTGGCGTTTATCCGTCAGGAAGGCAAGGGCAAGTTGCACCACGCCTCGTTTTTGCTCAAGACCTGGGAAAACGTGCTGCGTGCGGCGGACATCATCTCCATGAAGGATATCTCCATTGATATTGGCCCCACGCGGCACGGGCTGACGCGGGGGCAGACGATTTACTTTTTTGATCCCTCGGGCAATCGCAACGAAGTGTTCTGCGACGACAGCTACGTGTACCCGGATTCCCCGGTGCTGACGTGGACGGCGGACCGGCTGGGGCAGGCGATTTTTTATCACTCGCGGGAGCTCAACGACCGCTTTATGGGGGTCACCACCGGGGCCTGATGGGGAT
>JAYODD010000013.1:0-423 GCA_038106145.1 Gammaproteobacteria bacterium
ATATATAGGTGTTGAGCCAAAAAAACCCGAAAAGCTCAACTGACAGATATTGCCCGGAAAACAGCGCGATATTACCCGACACGAAGGCGTTTCAGAGGCGGCCCGACTTATGCAAACAGGCAGTGAATCAGTAGAACAACAAAGCGTTGCAGCCACGCCGGCAGCGACCAGAGAAAATCCTAACCCTACCCGCCTGACCGCGACAGCACCCGGACAACTCCGTGTCATCAAGCGCAACGGCACAGTAGTCCCGTTTGAAGACAGCAAAATCACGGTCGCCATCACCAAAGCATTTTTGGCGGTGGAAGGCGGCACTGCCGCGGCGAGCAGCCGCATCCATCAAACCGTTGCGAACCTGACCGCTCAGGTCGTTGCCACCTTCAAGCGGCGCATGCCGTCAGGCGGAACGCTGCACATCGAAGA
>JAYODD010000013.1:433-6542 GCA_038106145.1 Gammaproteobacteria bacterium
CGCTCGGGACTACGTCATCTATCGCGAAGCAAGACGTCAAGAGCGCGATGCCCGCGTGGCGCTGTCCCCGGAATCTCAGGCGGCAGCCAAAGGTATCAATATCGTGCAGCCTGATGGCAGTCGGCAGCCGCTGGATATTGAACGCATCGGCACCATCGTGGCCGAGGCCTGTGCTGGCCTGCAGGACGTCAGTGAGTCGGCCATTATCGACGAGGCTTTGCGCAACCTCTATGACGGCGTGTCGGCGAGAGAGTGCAGCACCTCGCTGGTGATCACCGCGCGCACAATGATCGAGCAGGAACCCAACTACAGTTACGCCGCAGCGCGGTTGCTGCTCGATGACCTGCGCGCAGAGGGTTTGACCTTCCTCGGCGTGGCGGAGAGTGCCACGCAGGCAGAGATGGAAGCCTACTACCCGCAAGCGCTCAAAGCGTTTATTGCGCGCGGTATCGAACTCGAGTTACTGGCACCGAATTTGGCGGAGTTTGATCTCGATTTACTCGGGGAAGCGTTGCAGGCAGAGCGCGACCTCAAGTTTACCTATCTGGGTCTGCAAACACTCTACGATCGATACTTTATCCACAGCGACGAGGTCCGTTTCGAGCTACCGCAGATTTTCTTTATGCGCGTCGCCATGGGATTGGCAACCAGAGAAGACGATCGTAACGCCCGCGCCATCGAATTTTATCGGTTGCTGTCGTCGTTCGACTATATGAGCTCTACGCCGACTCTGTTTAATTCCGGTACGTTGCGGCCACAGCTCAGCTCCTGCTACCTGACCACCGTGCCGGATGATCTGTTTGGCATTTATGGCGCCATTCAAGACAACGCCATGCTGTCCAAATTTGCCGGTGGCCTGGGTAACGATTGGACACCAGTTCGGGCACTGGGCGCCTACATCAAAGGCACCAACGGTAAGAGCCAGGGCATTGTTCCCTTTTTGAAGGTCGTCAACGACACGGCTGTCGCCGTAAATCAGGGAGGCAAGCGCAAGGGAGCGGTATGCGCCTATCTCGAAACCTGGCACATGGACATCGAGGAGTTCCTCGATCTTCGCAAGAATACCGGTGACGACCGGCGTCGTACGCACGACATGAACACCGCAAATTGGATACCTGATCTATTTATGAAGCGGGTATTTGAGGATGGCGAGTGGACCCTGTTCTCACCGAATGATGTCCCCGATCTCCATGATCTGTACGGCACCGCATTCGAGGAGCGCTACGAGCACTATGAACAGATGGCGCGAAGCGGCGAGCTCAAGCTCCACAAAACCCTGAAAGCACAAAACCTGTGGCGCAAGATGTTGGGCATGATCTTTGAGACCGGCCACCCATGGATGACCTTCAAGGACCCGTGCAATCTGCGCTCGCCTCAGCAACATGCGGGGGTGGTGCACTCCTCCAATCTGTGCACGGAAATCACCCTCAACACCAAGGCCAACGAAGAAATCGCGGTGTGCAATCTGGGCTCGGTCAACCTCGCCCAGCACATTGATGCCGACGGTCAGCTCGACAGTGACAAACTGCGCGACACCGTGCGCACCGCCGTGCGCATGCTGGATAACGTCATCGACATTAACTACTACTCCGTGGACACCGCGCGCCAGTCCAATATGCGCCACCGGCCGGTCGGTCTGGGCTTGATGGGTTTTCAGGACGCCCTGTACCGGACCAAAACCGCCTACGGCTCCGAGCAGGCGGTGGAATTTGCCGACCGCTCCATGGAAACCCTCAGCTACCACGCCCTCGAGGCCTCCAGCGACCTCGCTGCGGAGCGCGGCAGCTACGCCAGCTACGAGGGCTCTCTGTGGAGCCGCGGCATTCTGCCCATCGACTCCATCGAGTTGCTGGAAAAAAATCGCGGCAGCCAGTACATCGAAATGGACAAGTCCCGCACCCTGGACTGGGATAGCCTGCGGGAAAAAATTCGTAACCAGGGGATGCGCAACTCCAATGTTATGGCCATTGCCCCCACCGCCACCATCGCCAATATCACCGGCGTCAGCCAGTCCATTGAGCCGACCTATCAGAACCTGTACGTCAAATCCAATCTGTCCGGGGAATTCACGGTGGTCAACAGCTACCTGGTTCACGAACTGAAGGACCGCGGCCTGTGGGACGAGGTGATGGTCAACGACCTGAAGTACTACGACGGCTCGGTGCAGGCCATCGCGCGGATTCCGGACGACCTCAAGGAACGCTACGCCACCGCGTTTGAAGTGGAACCCAAATGGATTGTCGAGTCCGCCAGCCGCCGCCAGAAATGGATCGACCAGGCGCAGAGCCTCAACCTGTACATCGCCGGGGTCAACGGTAAAAAGCTCGACATGACCTATCGCATGGCCTGGCTGCGGGGCCTGAAAACCACCTACTACCTGCGCTCCCTGGCCGCCACCAGCACCGAAAAATCCACCGTCAGCAGCGGCAAGCTCAACGCCGTCGCCTCCGGTGCCGCCGCACCCGCGCCGGTGCCAGCGGCCTGCTCAATTGATGACCCCGACTGTGAAGCCTGCCAATAACAGTCAAGAATACACCAGCCGGGGTGACTGGGCGCACGCTCTGCCATCGACGCATCAAGACGTCGGCGGAGCGTTGCGCCAATTTTCTAAATTTAACTCGTTGTCGAACAACACAATAACGCTGGGGAAGTAACCATGCTTAGCTGGGATGATTTTCATACCGAAGACGCCATAAAAACCTACCGCCCGCAAACGGCGACGGCCACCCCGCCGCCCGCAACCGACACCGCGCCCGCCGCCCTGGGCAACCACGACACCGCCCATCCCGACAGCGGCGAAGTGGCCGAAGTATCCGCAGCCGCCATGCAGGAAGTGCAGCAACAGGCGCTAGAAGCCGTCGCCAACCTGGATGTGAGCGCAGGCCTGGAAGAACTGGAAATGGGCGCGGAGCGGATTCGCGTCGACGACAAACGCATGATCAACTGCCATGCCGATCTCAACCAGCTGGTGCCCTTCAAATACGACTGGGCCTGGCAAAAATACCTGGACGGCTGCGCCAACCACTGGATGCCCCAGGAAATCAACATGACCGCCGACGTCGCCACCTGGAAAAGTGACGAGGGTCTGAGCGAGGACGAACGGCGTATCGTCATGCGCTCCCTGGGTTATTTCTCCACCGCCGACTCCCTGGTGGCCAACAACCTGGTGCTGGCGGTGTACCGGCTGATTACCAACCCGGAATGCCGCCAGTACATTCTGCGCCAGAGCTTCGAGGAGGCCATTCACACCCACGCCTATCAATACTGCATCGAATCCCTGGGTATGAATGAAGGCGAAGTGTTTAACATGTACCGCGAAGTGCCCTCCGTGGCCAAAAAAGCCGCCTGGAGCCTGAAGCAAACTCAGGCCCTGAGCGACCCCACCTTCACCACCGGCACCCCGGAAACCGACCAGGAACTGCTGCGCAACCTGATTGCCTTCTACTGCGTCACCGAAGGTATTTTCTTCTACTGCGGCTTCACCCAAATTCTGTCCATGGGGCGGCGCAACAAAATGACCGGCGTCGCCGAACAGTTCCAATACATCCTGCGGGACGAATCCATGCACCTGAATTTTGGCGTGGACGTTATCAACCAGATCAAACTGGAAAACCCGCACCTGTGGACCCCCGAGTTTCAGCAGGAAACCATGCGCATGATTCTCGAGGGCACCGAACTGGAAATCGCCTACGCCCGCGACACCATGCCCCGCGGCGTGCTGGGCATGAACGCGCCGATGATGGAAGAATACCTGCACTTTATCGCCAACCGCCGCCTCAACCAGCTCGGCCTGCCCGAACAGTACCCCGGCGCCAAAAACCCGTTCCCGTGGATGTCGGAAATGATGGACTTGCGCAAAGAGAAAAACTTTTTTGAAACGCGGGTGATTGAGTATCAGACGGGTGGGGCTTTGAGTTGGGATTAGGGTATGCTGCACAGACGTAGCAAACATTATTTATCATGAATCAAAGTAACAGCTGGATACCGCCTGAATTACTCGAAATCGCGTTAAATCTCGCGGAAGGCTTTGCCTTTGAACGGTTCTCAAATGAGTTTCTATCCGCTGTAGAGGGGCGAAATTTCACACCCCTTGGTGGAATCCACGATGGTGGTGCCGATGGTTTCAAACATGACGAACTGTACGAGACTGAAAAAGCAGGGCTTTTCTATCAAATCACCGTACAAAAAGATCACCGGGCAAAAATCAAACAAACTGTTACCCGTTTAAAGGAATTTGGACGAACCCCGCGAACCCTCTATTACGTAACATCCCGACAAATTCCCCATATAGATCAAGAAGAAGATAACTTAAGTGAAGAGTGTAATGTAATCATCAAGATCCGAGATAAAAGCTATATTATTAGCCATATAAATCAAAGCATAGGAACAATTAATGCGTTTCACACTCATCTTGCACGATATACCGATTTTTTATCTCGCATAGGTCAAAGCACAGGGCAAGGCATTCAACATGTTGATGACCCCTCAGTTTATGTTTTTTTACAGCACGAAATATCGAACAGGCTTGGTGACCGAAAGCTAGTTCATTCCATTACTGACACCTTGATTTTCTGGGCCCTAAGAGATACAGATCCCGATTTAAACGTTTTTATGGGTAGGGACGAAATATATAACTTAATAGCAGCCAGCTTCCCTTGGGCAAAGGGCTTTCTGAATGGTAATCTTGATTCACGACTGAACAGTTTAAGAACTAAAGACGCTCAGGGGAGACAGCTTCGTTGGTACAAAAAGCAAAAAATGTACTGCCTACCATATGAAACACGGAATATTATTAAAAACGAAAATATTGATGATGAAGCCCTGAAAATAGAATGCAGCGAAGAGTTACGACTGAGAGCTTCGGAGTTATGTGACGGAGACGACGGCGAATATGAGTTACTGGCAGATTTAACTCTTGAGGTTGTAGAGGAAATCTTTCAAAAGCAAGGCTTATTGCTCTCCCATTTTATCGCTAATAAAAACGAGGACGAACCGCCATTTGTAGCTTCGGATTGTATTAATGAAGTAGTAGATCGTCATGCTATACCGGCGACAAAATCGTTAGATTATAAAAATACTATATCACTTTTACTTAACACTCTTTTTTATAACAGCTCGCCAAAACAAAGAATATACCTACATTATTTGTCCCGCACCTATGTACTTTTATTTACACTCAAAGCCGAACCTAGAATTATTGATTACTTCAGCACAATGGGAAGTAATTTCAGACTCTTTGTAGGCACTGACATTTTAATCAAAGCGCTTTCAGAGCGATTCGTAAAACAAGAAGACCAAAGATGTCGGAACACGCTTAAAGCAGCAGCCGACGCAGGCATGAATCTTTGCCTTTCTAGCTGCGTACTTGATGAAATACATGCACACATCAAAGGCACTTATTGGGAGTTCAACAACCACATCGCGCCAATTGAACCCTATCTGAATAGGGATATCATAAGAAATTGCGATAAAATATTAATTCGAGCGTACTTTTATGCAAAAGAAAGAAAAGATGTTCGTGGCTGGAAAGCTTTTATGGAACAATTTATTTCGTACGAGAATGTTACTAATGATAAAGGACGAGAAGAGTTAAGCAAGTATTTAATTTCAGAATTTCGCTTAACTTTCTATGAAAATAGTGAACTGGAGGCTATTGTAGAAAAAACTAAGGTGGATAATCTCGCTCAAATATTACTGGAAAATGGCGAAAAGGAAAACTCAGCCCTTGCTCATAATAGCGCCTTACTGGTTCACGGAATTTACGGACTGCGATCTAGAGACAAAGAATCCCAGAATGGCTCCCCCTTTGGTTTTAATACTTGGTGGTTGACGAGTCAAAAGAAAATCACCAAACACACACACGAACTAGTAAAAAATAAACTCGCGAAATATATTATGCGCCCTGAATTTGTTCTCAACTATCTTTCACTCGCTCCTTCATGCGAACAGATTAGGGAAACTTATAAAAATGTATTTCCAAGCACGCTTGGGATAGAACTTGGCCATCGACTAAATGATGCAGTTTTTCATCAAGTATTAGCAAAAGTTGGAGAATGGAAGGAAAAAGAACCAGGAAGAATAAACACTTTAATTTCTAATTTATCTGACC
>JAYODD010000013.1:6552-18963 GCA_038106145.1 Gammaproteobacteria bacterium
TAAAATCCGATCAATTTAAAGTATATGAGGAAACAGCGGAGACCATGGAGGAAAAGCTTCGGAAAATTGGCTAAAAAAATTCAAGCAAAATGGGAAGATCCAAATCAATAGGGTCAGACTCGATTGATTTTGATTTTGCGCTTGGTAATACATGAAATCTGACCTTATCGATACATGCGTTCATTTAGCGGTAAACATCGGCACTATTGCTTTATTCCCTAAATTCAATATATTGGGAGCATAAAATACATCGGTGCCATGGAATGATAAACCGACCACTCCGCTTAACACCCAAAATCCGGCACATATACCGACCAGTCTCGTATTCCGAACATAAGCCGACTGGTCGGTTTACTAATAGTTATATGTATTTAGTGAGGTAACCCTGTGGCTTTAGCTTGGTCATCTTTTATTACAGTAGTTGTGATGTTTCTGTTTCTTAAAGTTTTTTATCCGAGATTTGAGCTATTGAAGAATATCTACATATTAAAAACATATCTTATATTTATGTGTGCTTTTATAGGTTTAATGATATTTGCCATGTTTCAGGAATTTGGAGTCGGTTTGGTTTCTATTATGTTTGCGGTTTTATTTTCACCAATAGTTATTGGCTACATACCTTTAGTAATGTTTTCCAAAGAGGCAACCATTAAAAATATAGTCCAAACAAGATTTGTAGCGCACTACGACAATAAGCTATGGTATATAAAAATACATATAACAAGGTGCTGTTGTCGTAATCAATAGAATCAATAGGGCCTTATTGGCCAAGTTGCCATCAAGGAGAATGAGCAGGACTACATCGAGTTTTTGCTTGATGTCGATGGCAAAGTTTCTGTCCTGCGCCGGTAATCACCCGACTGTAGTCGGCGGCCGGGTATTGGAATGAGTGTCGCACGCGGCGGCTGGGCTAGCTGTTCTTGTCCCACATCACGTTGCTTTTTGATTTTACCGCCGCCTTGAGCAATTCGATCACCGGCAAGGCGCGGTGCGAGAGACTTACTGGCGGTTCATCATCCACTGATTGCCCGGACTCTTCCGCTTCAGGCAACTGTTCGTTTGCCGCAACCGCGGCCTCCAAACTCGCTAACGCAGCCGGGACATTTTCTGCAAGCAGTGCGCCGGGCACCGTGCCTCTGTGACCCATCAGTTCGAGCAGGCGGACTGCATCCGCGCCGAACATAGTTATGTTCGCGTAGGCATTGCAGGAAAAAGTTACCAGCATGATCAGGTCCTATCTGTGAATCAAGGGATCAGACTCCTTAATTCCTACAAACGCTTATTAATACTATAAGTTTTTTGCTTGGTGAAAGCACCCGACAAATAAACCACTGTTAATGCAACTACGCCGATTAAATATTTCGTAGCAAAGGCAGACAGCCAACCCATTAACATCGAAATTAGAAGTATGGTCAACGACAAGCCTAAAAAAATATAGGTTACCTTTTCCCTTGTCTCATTGCGCTTTCCAAGTGAAGTGTTACATTGCGGGCAAATAAATGATTTTTTTTTATCTCGCCAATCTTCACAGACGGCCTCATCATCCGAAAAGATATAATTACAAACGACACAAATATATTTAATTTTTAGCATTGGGCGCCCAAAACGTCGGCGCATCCCGCTCGCGGCGCGCTCTTCGTGCTGGAAATGCATTGACGTGCGCAGGATGTGCCAGTATTCGGCGATAAACGTTCAACTGCGACATATCATTCCCTGATCCATTTGTTATAGGTGCCACAATAGCTGGATTTGAAAGAATAAATCAATAGCCCAACCTGCCCCATCCACCGCCTCACCCTCGCGTTTGTCGAAGTTAGATATACTCCCCTTCTAACCTATACAGTCACTTAGCTCAAAGGAGTTGCCATGCACAACAGCCCGCACGCCCATTCGGCAACGGATACCATTGCCTTTACCCCTTTGCAGGCAGTGTTCCCCACCACCAGGGTGACAGTCCATTGAATCCCCCTGATGTTATCGATAAGCAGTTTCGCGCACACCTCACCAGGTTTGTAGCGCGTAACTTTGGCGAACTGGCTCGCCTGGAAAACGTGGAGCCCATGCTGGGTGGTCACGCTGGCCTGACCTTTGGTTTTGATGTGTTTGATGAAGCCAGCACACAACTCGGCGGCTACATTATCAAGTTGGCGCCCAAAGGCGTGCGCCGCGAGGGCAATACGGATGTTTACCGCACTGCGCCGCTGTTAAACACGCTGTACGACGCGGGCCTGCCGGTGCCGGCGGTGCCCTTTGCCTCGCCGGATGAAGATGAATTTGATGCGCCCTATGTGGTGATGGAAAAGCTCAAGGGCCGCGAGTTTTTTATCTGGGGGCCGCACGAATCCTTCGACCGCAGTGACGACAAGGTCGCGCCCCTGTGGCGTGAAATGGCGGACGTGCTGCCGCGCATTCACCGCGTCGACTGGCGCGATAAATTACCCAACTGGGAAACCCCGCGCCCACTGCTGGAAGAAATCACCCGTTGGCAGCCCATCTACGCCAAGGCCCTGGAGCCGGAATGGATTGTTGGCGCCGATCGCGCCCGCGAAGCGCTACTGGCGTCCATGCCGGATGACAACCCCATCGGCATTGTGCACGGCGACTACCAGCCCGGTAACGGCCTGTTTGACGACGGCAAGCTCACTGGCATTATCGACTGGGAGCTGGTGCGTATTGGCTCGGTGCAACTGGATATCGGCTGGCTGATGTTCTGCGCGGATAAATCTTTCTGGACCGACAATATTGTGCCCTGCGCGCCCGTGTCACCCGCCGAGCTGGCGGACATCTATCAGCGCGGCATGGGTCGACGCTTTGAAGACATGCTCTGGTACCAGGCGCTGGCCGCCTATCAGCTGGGCTGCATTGCCTGTTTGAATGTGCGCCTGCACCGCAAGCAGCAGCGCATTGACCCCATGTGGGAGGAGTTCGCCCAGACCATTACGCGCTTTTACGAACGTGCCGTTGAGCTAATAACCTGACATTTAAACTATTTAAATACAATTGCTTATAAGTATTATTTAAGGTAGATACTATGATAGATTTCAGCTTACCCGCCGACCTTATCGCGCTCAAAGAACGCACCGAAGAATTCATCCGCAACATCGTGATGCCCTACGAAAAAGACGCCCGCCAGGAATACCACGGCCCCACCGATGAGCTGCGAATAGAGCTGGTCGCCAAAGCCAGAGAGGCCGGATTGTTGGCTCCCCACGCGCCAAAAGAATACGGCGGCATGGGGCTGGATCATCGCGCCATGGCGGTGGTGTTTGAGGCGGCGGGTTACTCCCCCCTCGGCCCCCTGGCGCTCAACATTCAGGCACCGGATGAGGGCAACACCAACCTGCTGCATCAGGTGGCCACACCAGCGCAAAAAGACCGCTGGCTTAAACCCATGGTGCAGGGCCATATTCGCTCGGTGTTTTCCATGACCGAACCGGATGGCGGCGCAGGTTCCGACCCCTCGTTGATGAAGACCACCGCCACACCCGATGGGGACGACTACCTTATCAAGGGCCGCAAGTGGTTTATCACCGGCATGCCCGGCGCGGGTTATCACATCATTATGGCCAAAACCCTCGACCACGCCGGTAACGACGTCGGCGCCACCATGTTTATGTGCGACGCCGACACGCCCGGGATTGAGATGGTGCGCATGCTCGACACCATCGACAGCAACTCACCGGGGGGCCACTGTGAAGTCGACTACGACATACGTGTTCCCGCCAGCCAGATTCTCGGCGAAGTCGGCAAAGGCTTTCGCTACGCTCAGGTGCGCCTTGGCCCGGCGCGCATGACCCACTGCATGCGCTGGCTCGGCGCCGCGCAACGCTGCCACGATATCGCCACCGATTACGCCCGCACTCGCCACGCCTTTGGCAAAGCCATTATCGAGCACCAGGGCATTGGCTTTCAGCTCGCCGATAACAAAATCGACCTGCATAGCGCCCGCCTGATGACCTGGCACGGCTGCTGGCTGCTGGATCAGGGCGAAAAGGCTCAGTTCGAAACCAGCATGTGTACAGTGCACTGCTCCGAAGCCCTGAGCAGAGTGGTAGACCGATCCATGCAGGTGCTGGGAGCCAAAGGCATCAGCACCGACACAGTGATCGAGCGGATTTATCGGGACATTCGTGCATTCAGAATTTACGATGGCCCCAGCGAGGTGCATCGCTGGGTGTTGGCAAGGAGTTGAATTTGCGAATTGAATTTGCGGATTGAATGGGAGAATGCGTGACTGCAAAACCTCAGGGTGTTTTTCTTGGGGCGACCCTAAAGAAATTGAATAACAATTAATCTGGTTTCCAATTGGTTCAGGTGTATCTATAGTCAATAACTAGTGGTCACTAACCCGCCATTTGGTCACAGGCGAATAATAAAACGGGAGCCATAATATGGAATTCGGGATTCAGTTAGCCACCTCATCAGAGGCCTGGAAAATCGTGCAGCGAGCGGAGGAACTGGGTTTTACCCACGCCTGGTTTTACGATACCTCCATGATCTGTGCTGATCCCTTTGTGGCCATGGCCGCTGCAACGATGAAAACTTCTAAAATCAGGTTAGGCACGGGCGTATTGATACCGTCCAACCGGATAGCGCCCACCACTGCCAGCGCTTTGGCATCGCTGAATCAACTGGCGCCGGGGCGGATTGATTTTGGTGTTGGCACGGGTTTTACCGGTCGGCGGGCTCTGGGCCTCACCCCGGTTAAACTGGATGATATGGCCGAATATATTAATATCGTTCGCAAATTACTGGCCGAAGAAACCGTCGAGTGGGAATTTGAAAACAAACGTCGCAAGATACGTTTTCTGAACCCCGAGTTTGGCCTGGTTAACACCCGCGACCCTGTACCTGTGCATATCTCCGCGATGGGGCCAAAAATAAAAAAACTTACCGCCGAGCTGGGTGCCAACTGGATTCTTGCTGCGACGGACACGGAATCTACAATACAGGCTCTGCATGACATGTGTGAGGCCTACCACGCGGCGGGAAAGAATCCGGAAGAATATGTCAAAACAGCTTTCAGTGGCGGCTGTGTACTTGAACCGGGTGAATCCTGCGACAGCCCGCGGGTGAAAGCCCAGGCCGGCCCGTTTGCCGCAATTATTCCCCATAACCTGGTGGAAAGCGGCGCTGGGGATCTTAATATGTCGGCGGCGACTGATATGGGAGCGATGATGGCAGGCTACCGTGCCGCCTACGATAAATATCAACCTGCCGACGCCAAATATCTTACCGTGCACCGCGGCCACGGACTGTTTCTAAGACCTGAAGACGAGCAACTGATTGGCGGCGATTTTATTCGCGCAACTACATTTACTGGCGAAGTCGACGAGCTTCGCGACCGGTTGAGAGCCCTGCGCGACGCTGGCTTTAGTCGTTGGGCAATACAGATTCCGGAAAAATATCCAGAAGCCATTGAAGACTGGGCTCGGGTGATCGAAGGGGTCTAAAAAACCACACAAGTGCACAAACAGCGTCAGGTTGATGGTGACTACGCGCTTTAGCCGGATAAGTTGTTAGGGCGTGACACAACGAAGCCTCTGTTTGACAATTGGCAGCTGCTCAGTCGGAATGGCGGCCAATTGTTCGGAAGTGACCAGCCCCGATTCCTCTCGAATTATCTTAAAATTACCATCCTGCCCCTTAAACCACATGACGTAACCACAATGAATTGGCGCATTTGAGAATTCATTATAGTAATCTGCCGCAACATAGATTCCCGGGTTTGGGGCGCCTGGCGGGTTGTCATAAAGAGTTAGCTTGCTTATTGTAATTTGACGCGGGTCACCCACTTGTGACTGAAATGTATTTTTTTCTGACACCCATGAGGTTTTCGTAGAGAAGGAACGCATACTATCCGCAAGAACGGAATATGCCTTATCAAATTTACTACTAGCGATATCATTAAAATAAGTTTCGGAGAGCACAAGGACTTGGTTTCGTATCGCCTGAGCTTCTGACTCAGATGTTAAGTATTTCATAGCAACCGCGGTTGATTCGGAGTTCTCGTTAGCACACTGAATATCTTGTACAAACTCAAAAGTTGGGGCGGATTCTACTTTCTTTTCAATTGCCTCTGAACCAGCAAAAGAATACTTACCAAAATGTGGACTTAAGGTCCCACAGAGTGATTTCGCAGTTTCGTATAGGTACGCTTGCGCGATTCCGATATCTAATACTGTGCTATGGGTCAGCGTCAGCCTGTAATTACCTTCATCTACTTTTTGAACCGAAACTTCCTTTGCGTTAGCGAAATGGGCTACGCTAATCAATAAAATCGTTGCGAGAAGCTGTTTCATGTTTACGCCCTGGCTATTATTGAACGTAACCTGCGACATATGTTCGGAATGCACGCGCGTGTGTTAAATGTACCGGTATTTGGTAACCAACATTCTCCACTCGCTACCAGTGCGCACCTTCCAAAGCAGGCAGGGTGCGCTCAGTGATTTCGGCAAAGCTGTCGAGCACCCGTAACGTCAAGCCCCAGATAACATGGTCGCCGAATTGAATACCGGGAAAAGTTCGACGGTTTTCCGCAATGGAGTATTCCAGCTCGGTAACAGCGGTGACGTCAAATAGATGGGTAATGGGCACCCAGAAGACGTGGGCAACTTCTTCCGGGAGTCTGGCGAAAGCGGTTTGCCTGGTGGGTTGGTCCACGTAGTACACGAACGGCGTCAGGATCATCGGCTCGCGCAGATCGGGCCGGTCGATGGTGCGTATGGGTAGAGGGCCAACCCGGTGGTGGGTATCTAGCGTTAACCCGATTTCTTCCCAGGTTTCCCGCTCCGCGACGGCGTGGGCATCCCTGTCATCCGGACCCGCGCGTCCACCGGGGAAAGCGACCTGACCGGACCAGGGATCGCCCTGGCGGGCGGCGCGGCGAATAAAACAGACTTCGAGCTCGTCCTCGCCGTCGGCGAGAATCATGGCAACAGCCGCGCGACTGGGATGCGCCTTGAATACGGGGGCCTGATGATCCCGCTCCGCTAAAACCTGACGAATAAAATCAATGGTCAACATACCCGAAGAATGGCGTTTCTACCGCCGCCCGTCAACTGCCAACGGTCAACCGCAATTGGCCTTGCGAACCAGCATTGGTGGTGACCTAAGCGACCGTATTTATGCCGGGTTGCTGCCAGCCGCAACCCAGCTCAATTTGCCCAGGTTCGAGTCTTCATCTTTATTGTGGCGCCCGGTGGCCAGTGCACGCCCCCACCTGGCCACTTTATATTTCTCGAATTGGCCGCCGCGCCGGAACCATTAAAGCGCCCTGCGCCGCGGCTTGTCTGCGGGCTGGTAAAAACATTATCCACGCGGCTGTAGCGCGCGCCGGGACGGAACCTCAGGACAACACAAAACCCCGGTAATCGTGGGCGGCCACGTCATCACAGCGGGCTTTGTAATCCCGTTGGCCACCGGCATACAGCATAAACGTGCGCTTTTTGCTCGGGTCATTGAGGTTGACCCCCATAAACCAGGAGTCCGCCGTCGGGAATAGCGTGCCCGCCGCAGTTTCATCCACGTGCGCCGTCCAGGCATCTTCCGCCTCGACAGTGGGCTCGATTTGATGGAGGTCCTTGCCTTTCATGTAGCTAATGAGATTGGTCACCCACTCCACATTTTGCTCGATACAGCGCGGGATGTTACAAAAGGTCGCGCCGTTGTGCGGGCCCACCAACGTAAACAGGTTGGGGAAACCCACGGTTTGCATGCCCAGCAGGGTACGGGGGCCATCAGCCCACTTGTCGGACAGTTTCCGCCCGCCCCTGCCGGTAATATCGATGCGCTTGAGCGAACCGGTCACTGCGTCAAAGCCGGTGGCATAGATAATAATATCCAGGTCGTGGTCCTTGTCACTGCACCTGACGCCCGTCGGAATGATTTCTTTTATGGGTGTCTCCTTGAGGTTGACCAGGGTGACGTTGTCCTGGTTGTAGACCTCGTAGTAGTGGGTCTCCATGGGCACGCGGCGGGTGCCAAAACCGTGATCCTTGGGAATCAGGTCTTCGGCGGTTTTTGGATCCCTGACCCGCGAACGAATTTTTTTTGCAATAAATTCAGTAATCAGGTCATTGGCCTTGCGGTCGGTCAAGATGTCCCTGAAATTGGCCAGCCAGATGCCGAAACCGGGTTCGGCATAGCGCTTCTCGAAAAATGCCTCCCTCTCCTCAGGTGAGACTTCCAGCGCCGAGCGCTCGTCAAACTTGTGGTGGAAGGCGCCAAATGTTTCGTTGCACTCGGCAAAAATTGTCCTGTAGTTGGCCTTGATCTCGTCCATCTCGCTTTGCGATATCGGGCTGTTGTGCAGCGGCGCGCACCACTCGGGGGCGAGTTGGAATACGGAGAGATGGCCGGCGGTTTTGGCGACTTCCTGAATTACCTGAACCCCAGTGGCGCCGGTGCCAATCACGCCAACACGCTTGCCACTGAAGTCATTGCCTCTGCCGCCGAAACCCTCTTTCGGATAGCGCGCGGTGTGGGCCCACTCGCCCTGGAAACTGTCGATGCCGGGAATGCGCGGCAGGGTGTAGGCGTTAAGCGGGCCGGTGGCGGAGATCAGAAATTCTGCCCGGGCGCTACTGCCATCTTCCAGTTCAACTTCCCATTGCCGGTGCGCCTCGTCATAGGTCGCTTTGACAACCCGGCTGTTAAACTGGATATCCCGGCGAAAATCAAACTTGTCGGCTACAAAATTCAGGTAGCGTTCGGTTTCCGGCTGGGGGGCAAAGTGTTCGCTCCAATTCCACTCCTGCAGGACTTCGTCCGACCAGGAGTAACCATAGGTTTCACTCTCGGAATCGAAACGGCAACCCGGGTAGTTGTTCCAATACCAGGTGCCGCCCACGCCCGCACCCGTCTCGAACACCTTCACGGACAGCCCGAGCTCCCGCAGCTTGTGTAACTGATACATGCCGGATATACCGGCACCCATGATTATGACGTCGTACTGATTGGACATTATGCTCTCTCCATTAATGCTACCCGAAGCGACCTTGTGGATCGGCACAAGCGCAATGCCTCCAGAGAAGACGCGACGCACGTTATCCACATGAGGCGTCCGGTAATGTACCTGTCATGACGGCTCTGTAATTTGATTTGGCTCAAAGGGGACGCGAGAACCACCGTAATTCATTCGCGGAGTCGTAGCCGACCATCCGGTACAGGCGCCCGCGCACATGGCGCAGGAAAAAAATTGCAGACCATGCTCCTCCCAGTCGGCAAAACAATAAACGTGCGCAACACCGGGCGCTGGCCCCGTGAGTTAAAACGCCGACACAGAAACATAACGTTGCGACTGCCGTCGACCATACATTCAATTTTTGACCGTTTATACGCGCTGGATTAACAGGGAGAGAATTTCGGGTATCATTGCTACCCTTTAGTAAATCAACAAACCCAAAGGTAACGAAATGTCGAGTGCGACCCCGGAATCGGCTAATCAAACTCTTGATGCAATCATCGTCGGCACCGGCATGGCGGGCATGTATATGATCCATCGCTTGCGCGAGCAGGGTCTGAAGGTACAGGCCATCGAGGCCGGTTCCGGCGTGGGGGGCGCCTGGTACTGGAACCGTTATCCGGGCTGCCGCTGCGATGTGCCCAGTATTGAATACTCCTACTCGTTTAGCGACGAGCTGCAACAGGAATGGGACTGGACCGAAGCCATGGCCAGCCAGCCGGAGCTGGAACGGTATCTCAATCATGTGGCGGATCGCTTCGAGTTACGTCGGGACATCAAATTTGATACCCGGGTAACTTCCGCTATTTACGACGCCGGCCGCAATCGGTGGACGGTGGGCACCGATCAGGGCGACACCTTTAACGCCACTTACTGCATTATGGCGACGGGGTGCCTGACAGTGCCGAATTTTCCCGACTTTAAAGGCGCGGATACCTTCAAGGGCGAGGTTTACCACACCGCCCTGTGGCCCAACCGGGAAGTGGATTTTCGCGGCAAACGGGTGGCCGTAATTGGCTCCGGCTCCTCCGGGGTACAGACCATTCCGGCCATTGCCGCCACCGCAAAACAGGTGATCGCGTTCCAACGCAGCCCGGTCTACACGTTTCCGGCGCAGAATCGGCCCATGAAACCGGAGTTTCTGGCGCAGGCAAAAGCCGATTATCCGTATATACGCGAAAGGCAACGCAATTCTGAACTGGGACTGGCCTACTATAACGGCCCCAAAAAAGCGCCCACCGAAGACCAGCCGAAACGGCCCAGCAAAAATATTCTCGATCTCACCCCGCAGCAACGGCGCCAGGAAATCAAGGACTTTGGCTTTAACGTGCTGTCCATGTATGCCGATGTGTACACCAGTACGGAAGCCAACGATATCGCCTGCGACCTTTATCGGGAAGTTCTCAAGGAGCTGGTCCACGACCCCGAAACTGCGGAAGGCCTGTCGCCACGGGATTACCCGCTCGGTTGCAAGCGACCCGTCATTGACACCGCGTATTACGAAACCTTTAACCAGGACCATGTGACACTGGTTGATTTACGCCAGGGCGGTATCGAGGAAATCACCCCCACTGGCCTGCGCACCACCCAAGCTGACTACGAATTCGATATTCTGGTATACGCCACCGGGTTCGACGCCATGACCGGGGGCCTGAAAAAAATTGATATTCGCGGCCGCGACGGGCTGAAGCTTATCGACAAGTGGGCGCATGGACCGCGCATGTACCTGGGTCTGCAAAGCGCCGGGTTCCCCAATTTCTTTACCATCACCGGACCCGGCAGCCCGTCGGTGCTGAGTAATGTTATCCACTCCATCGAGCAACACGTGGAGTGGATTGGCGACTGCATCGCCCACCTGCAAGCCAACCGCATTAAAACCATCGAACCACAGGCGGCGGCCGAAGATGCCTGGGTAGAGCATGTCAACGAGGTGGCCAAAGGCACTATGCTGACCGCGCCGACCTGTAACTCCTGGTATCTGGGCACTAATATTCCCGGCAAGACGCGAATTTTTATGCCCTATGTCGCCGGGACCAAAACCTACCGGCAGAAGTGCGAGGCGGTAGTTGCCAATGGTTACGAAGGGTTTGTGATGACCCGTTGAACGAACTACCACAGGCGCGCCCGGCTCGCAGGCGTTCACTGTCTGGCCGGGCAAGGCCTCGGTAATAACTTTACTAATAACTGAAGATAAATAACGCAAGCAAATAAAATATATAGATATTTTTTACTCAAAAACTCCGTTAATCGGCACTCGAACCCCGTTTGTCCGACATTCCTTTTTTCCCGGCTTACGTTCTTCTACCCTTGCCCAGGTTTTTGATTATCGCTTTCAATGATCGGAAGAGCTGTTAGAGTTAGTCCTGCTCCAACCACGGCCTGGCTTGCTATGACAAAAGAAGGATTCGTTGGGTGCTACCCAAAATAAACTCTATTGATCGGGTCTCATTAGACCGGATGCATAGCACTGGCCCGCGGCTGTTCCCGGAAATTGTGGCGCTTCTGTACAGTGCAACCCCTGTGGTAGTGATCGCCACCCTGGTCAACGGCGCGATTCTGGCGGCTGTGTTATGGCCCTACTTGAATCCGGTCGCCGCGAGTATCTGGCTGGTGCTGATCTTATTAAACGCCGCGGCCCGCGTTGGTCTGCACATGTTCTTTCGGCGAAACCACGGAGACCTTAACAGCGGGAGGCGTTGGGATACCTATTTATTGATTAACGTACTGGCCGCCGGACTGATCTGGGGCAGCCTGCCCTACGTACTGTATCCCACGGCCAGCCTGGCCCATCTGACGTTTATTGCCTTTGTGCTCGGTGGTATGTGCGTGGGTGCGCTCAGTGTTTATGCGGCGCAACTGAGGGTGTTGTTTGCGTTTCTGGTACCGGCTCTGCTACCCCTGATTGTACGCCTGTCCACCATGGACGCGGACGTCCATCACGCCATGGCGCTCATGGTCACCCTTTTTCTCGCGATGATCTCGGTGACAGGCTGGCGCACGCATCGGTCAATCATCGATTTTCTGACCGTACGCCAGGCTCACCGCCTGGCGGAAAAGAATCTGCGTCTTGCCAAGAGTGCATTTGAAACCCACGACGGTATATTAATTACTGATGCCGAAGGCAAGATTCTCCGCGCAAATCGCGCCATGCATGCCATCAGCGGTTATTCCCAGACGGAACTGAAAGGGCGGAAGCCGCTGTTTTTTGCCCGCGATGTCCACGCCGGAAAAACTACAGAGCTGCAGTCAGCACTGGCGCTGGACGGTCGCTGGCGGGGTGAAATTCTCGATCGGCGCAAAAACGGCGAAACCTTTCCCCTGGACGTATCGCTCTCGGCTATAACGGATGAAAATGGATATATTACCCATTACGTCGCCCACTGCCGGGATCTTACCGACCATAAGCGCAACGAGGAACGCATTTTATTTCACGCCCACTACGATTC
>JAYODD010000013.1:18973-69842 GCA_038106145.1 Gammaproteobacteria bacterium
GAGTTGCCCAATCGCCGACTACTGCTCGACCGCCTGCAACAGGAACTCGCCCGCGCGCACCGTCACCACCACAAGAGCGCTGTGTTATTTATCAATCTCGACCGCTTCAAGTCCGTTAACGGATTGCTCGGCCACGCCATGGGCGACGCGCTACTCAAGCAGGTAGCAAACCGTTTACTGCACGCCATACGCGCGGAAGACTCCGTCGCCAGGGTAGCGGGGGATGAGTTTGTGGTCGTTCTTTCCGAACTGGCCGACGAGGTCAACCCTGCAGCACAGCAGGCGCGCAATGTTGCGCAAAAAATTAACAGCGCACTAGCCAGACCTTATCAGCTTAGGGGGCAAAAACTGCATTGCTCCGCTTCCATCGGTATCGTGTTATTTCCCTGTGCGGAACAGAGCAGCGATGCGGAAGAATTATTGCGACAGGCGGATATCGCCATGTCTCGCGCCAAACAGTCCGGCACCAGCATGATTGAATTTTACGAACCGGGCATGCAGACATTAACACAAAATTTTCTCGCACTGGAAAACGATTTGCGTGGCGCATTGGAACGCCGGGAACTGGCCTTACATTACCAGCCTCTGGTCAACTTTTCCGGCGCCATTATCGGCGCGGAAGCCCTGCTTCGCTGGCATCACCCCCTCCGTGGGCTTATCTCCCCCGCGGACTTTATTCCTGTCGCCGAGGAAACCGGACTCATACTGCCGATCGGCCAATGGGTATTGCATAGCGCCTGCGCCGAGCTGGCGAAATGGCAGGCGGCCGAGCCCAACGGGCAGATGCTTACCATGGCGGTCAACGTCAGTCCACGCCAGTTCCGCCAGGAAAATTTCGTCACGTCAGTGCTTGGCGCCGTCTCACAAAACCAAATCCCGCCCCAGTCACTGACACTGGAACTAACTGAAAATATGTTGATCGACGACATTCAGGAAACCGCAAAAAAAATGCACCTCCTGTCGAGCAATGGTATCCAGCTCGCCATCGATGATTTTGGTACCGGTTATTCTTCGTTACGCTACTTGAGGAATTTACCCCTCAATGCTCTCAAAATTGACCAATCCTTTATTCGCGATATCACCACCGATAGCGGCAGTGCCGCCCTTGTCATGTCAGTTATTTCCATGGCAAAACATCTTGGCCTGAAGGTCGTCGCCGAAGGGGTCGAATCCCTGGCAGAACTCGACCTGCTCAGACAGCACGGCTGCCAACTCTACCAGGGGTATTACTTTAGCCGACCGGTTGCAGCGGATAATTTTACCCGGCTACTGTCTACTCACAACGCTGACGACAATCTCGAGGAAGCATCCCTCTCCCTCGGATAAAACCCAAAACTTGCGTACTCTGACTGCGAATAACGACAATATTTTTAATGCCCGAGCCGAACCAGCCCCGCGACCCGTTCCGACGACCAATCGCGAGAAATTCGGGGAGTCCATCACAAATATTTGCCCATTCTTGCTCGCAGCTCCACGCTGCCGCACAACGCACTGTTCACACAACCTTTTTTTTACTATTATCCCGCGAACGGTCAACTTCTGGCAGTGCCATAACCCGCATCCAGCCTTGCGTAAGTGGCCCCGTGCACAGGTGACGAAAACAGATGATACGGATCATATTATCAGTCGTCATAACATTCGTTCTGACAGCGACCCCGGCTGACTTAGCGCGCGCAGAAAATATCTATACCTTTAGCGATGACGATGGCAATGTTCTTTTTACCAATATCGTCAACGGCAATAAAAAACCCCGGGGTACAAAATTCCGCCGCTATGAACATCTTGAAGAAGTCACCTGGTTTCCAGACACCAACGTCCACAAATACCAGAATTGGGGCGAAGACGCCTTCGCCGTCAGCGCACGCTTTGCCAAGCGAAGGGATGCCTATGATCAACTTATCCTCAGCGAATCCAATAACAACAATATCGACAAGGGGCTGGTTAAGGCGGTAATTCATACCGAGTCGGGGTTCAATCCCGACGCGGTGTCAAAACCCGGTGCCCAGGGTCTTATGCAACTCATGCCAGCCACTGCGGCCCGCTACGATGTGAATAACGCTTTTGACCCGGCAGAAAATATTCGCGCTGGCTCCCGCCACCTCAAGTACCTGATCGATCGCTATCGCAATCTTGAACTGGCGCTGGCGGCTTACAATGCCGGTGAAGGCAATGTGGAAAAATACGGTGGCATCCCACCTTTCGCGGAAACCCAGGATTACGTCAAACGGGTTCTGTATCGCTATAACAAATTTTACAAATCGACAACTGCCGTTCATTGACCCCTATGTCCGCAAATGGATATGCTATAAAACAGCAAGGCAAGTACGGGAACGCGACAACCACCTGGCGCGCCCGGGCACGCTACCCTGTTATCAATGCTGATAAACATGCTGCGGGGCCACGCAAACAATTACCCCACCTGAAAGGAGAGATACCGTGAACAAAACACATACTATTTGTAAAAGACTCGGCCTCATTTGGCTGGTGCTGAGTTTTGCCAGCGTCGTTATGGTACAGCCCGCCTTCGCTGCGGTGCTCTCGACTCAGGACTTGATCGCCATGGAACAGCAAACAGCGACGGTCAGCACCCTTGAACAGGCGCTCGCCAGAGACGATGTGCGCGCCCAGTTGCTGGCTATGGGTGTCAGCCCGGAAGAAGTTCAGGCGCGCATCGCCGCACTCAGCCCATCGGAAATTGCCAGCTTGAATCAACGGATCGCTGATTTACCGGCAGGCGCCGGGGCCATCGGTGTGCTGGGAGTGGTATTTCTGGTGCTACTGGTGCTTGAGGTGTTGGGTGTTACGGACGTATTCAAAGCGATTTGATTGTTCACTGCCAAAGGCTATCGATATGTTCGATGGCGCTGTTAACGGCGTATCTGGCCGGCTGCGTTAGCGGCCAGAGTACTCTTTCTGCTGCGCTACAGAACAACAATTCGCGCTCACCAACGGTCGAATTAGCGACAACGCCTTTTTTTCCCCAGGAAGATTATCAGTGCGGTCCCGCCGCGCTGGCCACCGCTTTGAGCGTGAGCGGAGTGAATGTTACACCCGCCGCACTGGCCCCCAAGGTTTATCTACCCGGACGTAAAGGTAGCTTACAAATGGAGTTGAGCGCCGCGACCCGGCGCTATGCGCGTATTCCCTACCCCATCGCACCTTCATTGGCCGCGTTGCTTCGGGAATTGCAAGTTGGGCACCCTGTGCTGGTACTGCAAAATCTCGGGGTATCCTGGTTGCCGCGCTGGCACTACGCGGTAGTCATCGGATACAACGAAGATCGCGACCTGATTATCTTGCGCTCCGGCACCACCGCGCGCAAAGAAACGGACACAGATTTATTCCTGCGTACCTGGCAACGCGCCCAATACTGGGGATTGGTGGTACTGAAGCCGGGTGAATTACCCGCCGCTGAGCAACCTGAGCCCTATCTCGAAGCGGTGTCCACCCTCGAAGCGAGTGGTGCCTACAGGGAATCGCTGACAGCTTACCAGGTGGCACTTGGCCGTTGGCCCGGTAATTTCTGGGCGCGCATCGGAATCGCCAATAGTCATCTCGGACTCGGCCGCCACAACGAAGCAGAACAGTATTTGCGAGAACTGCTGGTCGACTACCCTCTACATCCAGCGGTGCTCAACAATCTCGCCGAAGTAATGGCCCGCAAAGGTTGTCTGCACAGTGCGCGCAATCTTATTAAGCGGGCATTGACGATTCAACCACTATCGCAGCCAATGGCCGAGTTGCTACGAAAAAGCCGCGATCAGCTAGATAAACTGGAAGATACGCAAACCCGACAGCATGACACTCACTGCGAACTGTAGAAAATTACCGTATGCAATAATTGCGCAGAGTACGGACGATTACCTGGGGCAAGGTTTTAAATTGTCAAGCCCGGTGTCGATAATATCCTTGATCGTTGCTCTGCTGGCCCCCATTTTTGCCTGCAATCTTAAACCCGCAAGTAGTGCCATCAGGTAATTTGCCAACGCGCGCGGCGACTTTTCATCGTCGATCACCCCGAGGGTTTGTGCCTGAGCCACACGCTGTTCAAAGGCGTTAATCAGGGGCGCTATGCGTCGCAATGCCTCCTGCGCGAGATTTGGCGATGTATGGGCTAATTCAGAAACGGTATTCAGCAACAGACAGCCATAAGAAAGGGTTTGCTCGTCAGCCAACAACAACGCCCGATAGAAAAAGTTTTGAATAGCCTCCAACGGATTTTCCGTTGCCAGAAGGGTATCTTCGATTATCCCTCCCGCGACAACCATGTAATGATCCATTACTTCACAAAATAGACGGGCCTTGTCGCCAAAGGCGCCATACAGGCTGCCGCGATTGAGGTTCATCGCGTCGAGCAATTTCTGGATCGAGCTCGCCTCGTAGCCGTCTGACCAAAAGACTTTCAACGCCGCATCAACGACCTCCGTGCGATCAAACTCGGGCGTTCTAGGCATATTGGCCTCGCTTACCTTTACTCTTTTGTTATTTTCTAGGTCGTAACCGCGGCGCAGTATAGCCCAACCACACGCTGGAGTCACCATCTGGCAATCTGCAAGGTGCTTAACTGTGACGGGGTTCCGTAATAAAAGTTGTGCCCGTTCGTAAACTGGCAGAATTTATTTGTAGAAAGCCTGTGTCCGGTCGCTGTGATCGGTAACATCGCGCACACCGCGCAACTCGGGGATCTTTTCCATCAACGTCCTTTCGACACCCTCTTTCAGGGTCACATCCACCATGCCGCAGCCCTGACAGCCACCACCGAATTGCAATACCGCCACACCCTCCTCCACATCTTCGAGACTGACCTGACCACCATGGGCCGCCAAACCGGGATTGACTTCGTTGTGCAACACATAATTAATTTTGTCTTCAATGGGACTGTCGTCGTTGATCCGCGGCAGCCGCGAGTTGGGCGCGCGAATACTCAACTGACCACCGAGGCGATCCGCGGCGTAATCTACTTTGGCGTCTTCCAGAAACGCCAGACTGCGTTTTTCGATATAAGCGTTAAAGCCGTTTAGCGACAGCACCACGTCGCCTTCCTGTTCTTCTCCAGGGCGGCAATAGGCAATGCAGGTTTCCGCTTTGGGTGTGCCCGGATCGGTGATAAAAAGACGTATACCGATCCCCTCACAGTCCTGTTTAGCCAATAGTTCCGCGAGGTAGGTTTGCGCGCTTTCGGTAATTTCTACCTGGTTCATACCGTATATACCCGAGTAATTTAGTCGTGTATTTTAACAGGACACATCCGCTTCGACAACGCCTTTCAATAGGTCCAGCACCACCGGTTACGCTTTGCTAAACTACGCGCCCAGTTCAAGCCACTAGGATCGCGGGTGAAAATGTCTGAACAACGAATCGATGCACTACACCGGGCCGCGGCGCAACGGATTTTAGTTCTCGACGGCGCCATGGGCACCATGATTCAGCGCCATCACCTGACCGAAGAAGATTTTCGCGGGGAGCGGTTTGCCGATTGGCCGTCGGACGTGCGCGGCAATAACGATTTACTGACCCTCACCCAACCCCAACTTATCGCCAATATCCACCGCGCCTATCTCGAAGCCGGTGCCGATATTCTTGAAACCAACACCTTTAATTCCACCACTATTTCGCAGTCCGATTACGATATGCAGAATCTGGCTGCGGAATTAAACAGGGCTGCCGCAGCGCTTGCCCGCCAGGTCGCGGACGAAGTAACGGCGCTAAACCCGCAGCGGCCGCGCTGGGTGGCGGGCGTGCTCGGACCCACCAGTCGCACCGCGTCCATTTCTCCCGATGTGAATGACCCCGGGGCGCGCAACACGGATTTCGACCAACTGGCCAGCGCTTACCGCGAGGCCACACGGGCCCTGATGGAAGGCGGTGCGGACATTATTCTGATTGAAACCGTATTTGATACGCTTAACGCCAAGGCCGCTGTGTTTGCGGTGCAGGACGTGTTTGCAGAACTGGGCAGAAAGTTACCCATTATGATTTCGGGCACGATTACCGACGCCAGCGGCCGCACCCTGTCGGGACAAACCACGGAGGCGTTCTGGAACAGCCTGATGCACGCTCAGCCTTTTGCCATAGGGCTGAATTGCGCCCTCGGCGCGACCCAGTTGCGGCCTTACGTTGAAACGCTGGCCCGCCACTGCGACACGCTGGTGAGCGCGCACCCCAATGCCGGACTTCCTAATGAATTTGGCGAATACGATGAAACCCCAGAGCAGACCGCCGCGATTATCGGCGAGTTCGCTAAAAATGGTTTGGTCAATATTGTCGGCGGTTGCTGCGGCACCACCCCGGAGCATATTGACGCCATTGCCACAGCCGTGTCCGCCCATCCGCCCCGCGTGTTACCGGAACTGGCCCCTGCCTGTCGACTCGCCGGTCTGGAACCCTTTGCTATCGATAACGACTCGCTGTTTGTCAATATTGGCGAGCGCTGCAATGTCACCGGCTCGGCGCGCTTCAAACGGCTGGTACTGGACGGCGACTACAACGCCGCGCTCGATGTGGCGCGGCAACAGGTGGAAGACGGCGGCCAGATTATCGATATCAATATGGACGAGGGCATGCTCGACGCCGTCGCGGCGATGACAACGTTTCTGAAACTGATTGCCTCCGAACCGGATATCAGCCGTGTCCCCATTATGGTTGACTCCTCAAAATGGCACGTGATCGAGGCCGGTTTAAAATGTATTCAGGGCAAACCCATCGTCAATTCCATCAGCCTTAAGGAAGGCGAAGAAGTATTTTTGACGCAAGCCAGACTCTGTCGCCGCTATGGCGCGGCAGTGGTCGTCATGGCATTTGACCAACATGGCCAGGCCGATAGCTTGCAACGTCGCGTCGATATATGTCGACGTAGTTACGATTTACTGGTAAACGAGGCGGACTTTAATCCCAACGATATTATTTTTGACCCCAACGTTTTCGCCGTCGCCACCGGCATCGAAGAACACAACAATTATGCCGTCGACTTTATCGCCGCGGCGCGCTGGATTCGCCAGCATCTGCCGGGGGCCAAGGTTTCCGGCGGCATCAGCAATGTGTCTTTCTCTTTTCGTGGTAACAACACCGTACGCGAAGCCATTCACTCAGTATTCCTGTATCACGCTATAAAAGCCGGGCTCAACATGGGTATCGTCAACGCCGGGCAACTGGCCGTGTACGATGAACTACCGCTCGAGCTGCGCGAAGCCGTTGAAGATGTGATTCTCAATCGCACCGCCGACGGCACTGAAAATTTGCTGACCATCGCCGAACAATACCGCAGCGACGGTGGCGCTGATCATGCGCGGGAGCAACTGGAATGGCGAGCCTGGCCGGTTAGCAAACGTCTCGAACACGCTTTAGTGAAGGGCATCAGTAGCTATATTGAAGAAGATACCGAAGAGGCCCGACAACAGGCCGCACGCCCCCTCGATGTGATCGAAGGGCCGTTAATGGATGGCATGAACGTGGTTGGCGATCTGTTTGGTTCAGTCAAAATGTTTTTACCACAGGTTGTAAAATCCGCTCTGGTTATTAAACAATAGGTCGCCTATCTGCAACCCTTTATCGAGGCTGAAAAAGACGGCAAGGCACAGAGCAACGGCAAAATTTTGCTGGCAACGGTCAAGGGCGACGTTCACGATATCGGTAAAAATATTGTCGGCGTAGTGTTGCAATGCAACAACTTCGAGGTAGTCGACCTGGGGGTAATGGTTACCTGCGAAAAAATCCTCGACACGGCAGTACGCGAAAACGTGGATATTATCGGGCTCTCTGGCCTGATTACACCATCCCTGGACGAGATGGTTTACGTGGCCAGTGAGATGGAGCGCCGCGCCATCGACCTGCCTCTGATGATTGGGGGAGCGACCACCTCCAAAGCCCACACCGCCGTCAAAATTGATCCCCGCTATCATCGCAATCAGGCCGTCTATGTGCCCGACGCCTCGCGCGCGGTGGGCGTGGCGAGCAAACTGGTCAGTCGCGAGCAGCGCGATAGCTTTGTCGCGGACATTCGGGCGGAATACGATAAAGTCCGTACGCGCGTGGGCAATCGCAAACCCCGTGGGGAAATTTTGCCCTATACCGATGCGGTGTCTGCGGGTTATCAGTGCGACTGGACCAATTATCAACCACCCAAGCCCTGTTTTACCGGTGTCAAGGTATTTGCAAATTATCCTTTAAAAGATCTGGTAGACAGCATTGACTGGACGCCGTTTTTTATCACCTGGGATCTGGTGGGGAAATATCCAAAAATTTTCGACGACCCCGTGGTCGGCTCGGCTGCGCGGGATCTGTTCACCGATGCCCAGGAGATGCTGACTGATCTGATTGACAATCACCGCTTGCGCGCCAACGCCGTGATCGGCCTGTGGCCCGCCAATCGAGTGAACGGCGACGATATCGAGGTTTACCGGGACGATACTCGCGGCGAAGTCATCGCGACACTACACCATCTGCGCCAACAGACCCGCAAACCCGGTGCCGCCGATACGATGTACTCCCTCGCGGATTTTGTGGCACCCAAAGAAGTCGGTGTGGCCGACTATATTGGCGCGTTTGCCGTCACCGCCGGACTTGGCGCCGATCAACTGGCCCAGGCCTACGAGGACAACGGCGACGATTACAGCGCCATCATGGTCAAGGCCCTCGCTGATCGTCTGGCGGAGGCTCTGGCGGAGCACCTGCACCGCCGGGTACGCACCGAGTTCTGGGGTTACGCAAAGGATGAAAACCTCGATAACGAGGCATTGATCGCTGAAAAATACCAGGGCATACGCCCCGCCCCGGGATATCAAGCCTGTCCGGATCACAGCGAAAAAATAACTTTATTCGAACTGCTCAACGCCGAATCGAACACCACCATAAAGCTTACAGAAAATTTTGCCATGTGGCCGGCGGCGTCGGTCAGCGGCTGGTATTTCAGTCACCCGGATGCTCGCTATTTCAGCGTCGGCAGCGTGGAGCGGGACCAAATTGCCAGTCTGGCGCAGCGCAAAGGTATGGCGATTGCCGAGTTGGAACGCATTCTGAGCCCCGTCCTTAACTACGCCACCGACTGACCGGGTAATTGCATGAATAAACCCGAATTTGATAATTCCCAAAAGCCGCGTTTCGTCGATATTGTCAAAAGCACCCTGGCGGCCGCCGCCGGGGTACAAAGCAATAAAAATCGCGAACGGGATTTTGCGCATGGCAATATTCTCGCCTACGTGGTGTCGGGAATTATTTTCACGGCGCTGTTTATTGGCATTGTTATTGTTGTGGTCAAAGCAGTCATGCATACTGCGGCCCACTAGTTCTGCCTTGCGCCGTTATGCACCTCAATCCGGCGATTGAAATTAATAATAAATAATACCTAAGAAATCATCGTTAAAGCGGTATGCATCCCAACATATTTTGGTTAAGCTGGCGTTTTTCGACAATGCACTACGACAAAACAGACACTACATTGTAGCCAAACGAGTTCACTCAGTCTAAAAATCAACTCATTTGGGAGCGGTTGATGGACAATTCCACCGAAAATGTTACCGTTGCGGCCGGTTTTATTACCGATCTGCTGGAACTCTATCAGGATATCGCAAATACCCTGGGCAAGGACCTGTTTGCCCTCAGCCAGGATCTTGATCTGTCCCTACCCACAAATAGGGTGCCCATAGCAGTTTACAACGCCATGTGCGAATGGATTGTGAACAATCTCGGTCCCGCAAATATACGCAAAACCGGCTCGATTATCGGTGCGCGTATCTATGCGCAAATGTTGGCGACAAAAAACATTAGCGCGGACACCTCCCCGATCGAGATATTCAAGTCCTTCAAGGAAGTGGCTGAAAGCATGGTGCAGGACCCCAAACGACGCGGCTGGACTATCCTCGACAGTGGCGACAATTTTTGCGTACTACGCAGAACACAAACCTATCACCCGGTGCTGCAAGAAGGACTGCTAAAATCCCTTATCCAGGAACGCAAAGGCGTTCAGGTCGTACGGGTAGAGTATGTGAAAAGCATCGCTGCGGGTGATGAGTTCGACGAGTATAAGGTTTCCTGGCGCTAACCCGAACCATCATTTGCACACCCTTCCCTCTAACCAGAAACTAAAGACAAAATGAGATTCAAACACAAGGTGGCGGTTATTACCGGCGGCGCCCGCGGTATCGGGTTGGCGGCGGGCAAATTATTCGCGCGGGAAGGCGCGCGGGTATTACTGGTGGATTTGCAGGAAGATGCGTTGCGCGAGGCTGTCACCAGTATTGGTGATAAACTCATCAGTTATCAGGTCGCCGACGTTAGCCACCCGGAACAGGTCCAGGCCTATGTCGCCACCGCACTACAACGCTACGGCCGCATCGATTGTTTTTTGAACAACGCCGGGGTGGAAGGTGTGGTCGCACCGATTATCGACTGTCCGCTGGAGTCCTTCGACCAGGTTATGGCCGTCAATGTCAGGGGCGTGTGGCTCGGTTTAAAATATGTGATTCCCGCGATGCTCAGCGGCGGTGGTGGCAGTATTGTGATTACCTCCTCCCTCGCCGGACTTAAGGGCACCCCCAACATCTCCCCCTACATCACCAGTAAACATGCGGTGGTCGGCATGATGCGCAGCGTCTCCCAGGAGTATGCAACGCAGGGTATTCGCATCAATACGGTCAATCCGGCACCCATCGAAACCCGCATGATGCGCGCCCTGGAAGAGGGCTTCGCCCCCGGAAACGCCGCGGCCGCCAGACAACAACTGAATTTGATGATGCCCATGGGGCGCTATGGCGAACCGGAGGAAGTCGCTAAGCTGATGGCATTTTTATGTAGCGAAGAAGCCTCTTATTGCACCGGTGGCACCTATTCCGTCGATGGCGGCGCCTCGGCTCAATAACGCTCTCCGCCCTTGAATTCAGATGTAGTCAAAGGGCGCGGTGACCCTTCTCTATATTGGCAAGGGATATTCAACATCCTGCGAATCCCCGCTATCGCGGCGACACCCGTGCTGACAATTACTGTTGACTAACCCAGTACACAACACTACTGACGAAAATAGCGATAACTGCTACCGCCGCGATGGCATCCGCGAGCCCGTCGCTATTTTCAACCACTGGATTGTCTTCACTCATTAGTTCCACTCCGTCGTGATCAGGGCTCCGTGTGCGGGCACCTGAGTCGTTAAAAGCCGCGCATTCTACCAACATTTCCTCACTCTGTATCGACCACTTATACCGATTTTTTAGCCAGTTATATAAAAATGATTTTTCCGCTCGTTTAGGCATATCGGTATCATCCGCACATCTTTCTACTACGTGTGCTGGCGGGGTTTGTCATCGCCGCACTCACGTACACCAGCCGCCGGTGTTAGCGTCCCACGGAGTTTGCAGCAAGTTTATGTACATCTACAGCCAACAGGACAAAACCCTGATCGCCGAGCGGGTGGCTCAGTTTCGCGAACAAACCCGTCGTTATCTGGCCGGGGAACTGAGCGAAGAGGCGTTTCGCCCGCTACGCCTGCAAAATGGGCTCTATATCCAGCGCCTGGCGCCGATGCTGCGCATCAGCGTGCCCTACGGCATGCTGTCGTCCCGGCAATTGCGCAAACTGGCGCACATTACCCGCGCCTACGACAAGGGCTACGCCCATTTCACCACACGCCAGAATATTCAACTCAACTGGGCGCAATTGGAGCAGGTGCCGGATCTGCTGGCTGAACTGGCGGAAGTCGATATGCACTGTATTCAGACCAGCGGCAACTGTGTGCGTAATATCACCTCGGATGAGTACGCTGGCATCAGCGCCGATGAACTGGAAGACCCTCGACCCTGGTGCGAGATCATTCGCCAGTGGTCGACACTACACCCCGAATTTGCCTTTTTGCCCCGTAAGTTCAAAATTGCGGTCACCGGGTCTACCACCGATCGCGCGGCGACTCAGGTGCACGATATTGGTCTGCAACTGGTAAAAAACAGCGCTGGCGAAATCGGTTTTCAAGTGCTGGTGGGTGGAGGGCTGGGACGCACCCCCATGCTGGGCGTGGTGATTCGCGAATTTCTGGAGCCACAACACATTCTGACTTACCTGCAGGCCATCCTGCGCATTTACAACCGCTATGGACGCCGCGACAACAAGTACAAAGCGCGTATCAAAATTCTGGTCAAAGCCTGGTCGCCAGAAGTTTTCGCGCAACGGGTCGAGGAAGAGTGGGCGCTGGTCCGCAATGGGCCCAATACGTTGACTCACGGGGATATCGAGCGCGTCAAGCAATCCTTTACGGTCCCGGTTTACGCCGCCCACAACGCCGATGCCGATACGGAATTGCTGCGCACAATTGCCGAACAGCACCCCGCCTTCGCCCGCTGGTTGCAGCGCAACGTGCGCCCTCAGCGACAGTCTGGATACCACAGCGTCACCCTGTCGCTGAAACCCACCGGGATACCGCCTGGCGATGTCACCGCTGTCCAGTTGGAGGCGATTGCCGCGCTGGCCGACGATTATTCATTCGGGGAAGTGCGGGTGACCCACCATCAAAACGTGGTGCTTGGGGATGTGCGCACCGCGGACCTGTTTGCGCTGTGGCGCCGGGCCAAAGACCAGGGCTTCGCCACACCTAATATTGGTACGCTGACCGATATGATCTGCTGCCCCGGCGGTGATTTCTGTTCGCTGGCCAACGCCAAATCCATTCCCATCGCCGAGGCGTTACAGCGGCGCTTTGACGATCTGGACTATCTGTACGACCTGGGGGATTTATCCCTCAACATTTCCGGGTGCATGAATGCCTGTGGCCACCATCACGTAGGCAACATCGGGATTCTCGGTGTCGACAAGAAAGGCGCTGAATTTTATCAGATCCAGTTGGGTGGCAACGCCGGCAACGACGCGGCCCTGGGTGCGGTGCTGGGTCCTTCATTTAGCGCCGATATGGTGCCGGATATCGTGGCGCAAATAGTGGAAATTTATGTGGCGCGACGCCTGGAGGAAGAGAGTTTTATCGAGACGTTTCAACGTATTGGCATGGCCCCCTTTAAGGATTTGATTTATGCCAAAGCTGCTTAGGTTGAATGGAATCGTCGACGACAACTGGCGCTTTGTCGGAATCGATGACGGGGACGAGCTGCCCACGGGCACCCTGTTGGTGCCCGCGCAAAAATGGCCGAATCATCGCCAGCAGTGGCGCGCCCGTGGCGATCTCGGTATCTGGATGGACGGCGACCAGGACCTCGATGGTATCGCGCAGGATATTCCATATTTCGATGTGATTGCCATCAGGTTTCCAGCTTTTGTCGATGGCCGTGGATTTTCTCTGGCCAGCCTGTTGCGGGAACGTATGGGGTTTACCGGGGAATTACGCGCCACCGGGCAGATCCTGCGGGAGCAGCTTTTTTACCTCAAACGTTGCGGCTTTGACAGCTTTCAGTTGCCAGATAACGAGGATCTTGAAGCCGCCCGCGCGTGCCTTCGCGAATTCACCACCTGCTATCAGGCGGCCTGTACGCCGGCCTGAAGAGACTATCCCTTAAAAACGCAATTTTTTTGTTGCGCACGCCCCCCGCAATCAAGGCACAATAGCACCTGAATGGTTATCTGTCGTGATAACAAACCGGCATCTGTCATAATGGTTGCGGCCCACCCTTAGCTGCAACCCGGGAAGCTTAACCTGTGAGTGAAGCGGTTTTTTATTCGTTTTTTCTAATTTTTACCGGCGGCGCGGTGATTGCGTCCTTGGCCCTGTACGGCCGCCAACCTTTGCTGGTGGCGTATATCGCCCTCGGCGCCCTGCTCGGGCCCTACGGCTTGGCTCTGATCAAGGACGTTTCCCTGATTGCCGACATCGCCCATATCGGCATTATCTTTCTACTATTTTTACTGGGCCTGGATATGCAGCCCCAGGCGCTGGTTGCGGTATTCAAAAAGGTGACCCTGGTTACCCTTCTCAGTTCACTGGTGTTTGCTCTGGCCGGATTCGGTATTGCCGTGGCCTTTGGTTTTGGTGCCGTTGAAAGTGTTATTGTGGGCCTGGCCATGATGTTTTCCAGTACCATTATCGGCATCAAACTGCTGCCCACAACCATTCTTCACCACCGTCATATCGGCGAGATGATGGTCGGCATGCTGCTGATGCAGGATTTTATCGCGATCTTTGTGTTATTGGTGCTGCTCAGCGCCCAAAGCGGGTCTATCGATGTTTTGCAAATTGGCCAAACCCTGTTAGCCTTGCCGCTACTGGTGGTTTTCTGTATCGGCGTGGTGCGCCTGCTGTTGCTCAAACTGATCGCGCGCTTCGATCGTATTGGCGAATACATGTTTCTCCTGGCCATTGGCTGGTGTTTGGGAATTTCCGAACTCGCCGAAATGGCGGGCCTGTCCCGGGAAATCGGCGCGTTTCTGGCGGGCATAACCATCGCCACCAGTCCCATCGCGCAATACATCGCCCTGAGTCTGAAACCATTGCGGGACTTTTTCCTGATCCTGTTTTTTTTCTCCCTCGGCGCCCAGTTTAATCTCGGCTTACTCCCGGAAATTGCCCTGGCGGTGATTGTTCTAGGGGCGGCAATGCTGGTGATCAAACCGGTGGTATTCCGCTTTTTGCTGCATCATCAGAGCGAAAAAAATCTTTTTGCCTGGGATCTCGGCTTTCGTCTGGGGCAAATCAGCGAATTTTCCCTGCTAATCGCCTATGTGGCATTTAACGCATCGGTTATCGGCAACGCGGCATCCCATCTGATACAGGGCGCGGCAATTTTGTCCTTCCTCGTGTCCAGCTATATCGTGGTACTTAATTTTCCCAACCCCATTGCGGTCAAAGATGGATTACGGCGCGACTAGCTGTTCAAATATCGCGTACAACAATTTCTGACTGCGTTACTATGCGTCCCCACAGGGCGGCCCACCGGTACACTCAGGAATAAAATCCACGGCCTCTAAAATACTCTACCCAGCGCATTAGCAGACGATCACTGCCCTCCTCGGCGGCAAGACCAATTTTTTCGGGCAGGGTTTTTTTATAGATATAGGTCACTTCAAAAACATCCGCGTCCGGTAACAAACTGGTCAGATACTCATCGCTGGTCAGCAACTCGTCCACCAGGCCCAACTCCTTCGCCCGAGTACCCAGCCACACCTCACCCGTCGCCACTTTATCCACCTCGACACCGGCGCGGTGTTCGCCGATAAATGTTTTGAACAAATCGTGAGTCTGTTCGAGATCTTCGCGAAATTTCTCCCTTCCTGCATCGGTATTTTCGCCAAGCACGGTTAATGTGCGCTTGTATTTTCCCGCCGTCATCAACTCGACATCGATATCGTGTTTCTTTAACAGTCTGTGAATATTGGGTATCTGTGCAACCACGCCGATAGAGCCGAGCACCGCAAATGGCGCCGCGAGAATGCGATCGCCGACGCAGGCCATCATGTAACCCCCGCTCGCGGCCACCTTGTCCACGCTAATCGTGAGAGGAATACCTTTTTTCTTGATGCGATCCAGTTGACTGGCCGCCAGGCCGTAGCTATGCACCATGCCACCGGCACTTTCCAGTTTAACCACCACCTCGTCATCGGCTCTGGCGATGCTCAAAATCGCGGTAATTTCGGCGCGCAGATTGCGCACCGCGGAAGCGCGCAGATCACCGTGAAAATTAATGACGTAGACGCGTTTTCTTCCCACATCACCCGCTTCTTTTTTTTGTTCTTGTCGAATCTGTTTGTGACGTATTTTTTCGGCCTTTTGCCGCGCTTTTGCCAACATTTTGTAGGTCGACGCCGCATATACGCTGGCACGCAACGTGTCGGCCATGGCGTCGACATCATCATTTAATTTTCGAATCTCCAGGTGTCCGCGGCTGTCGCGACGCCCCCGTAGTCCAATACCGGCTACCAGGCCCACTACAGCCGCCAGCGCGACTAACAGGGTTACGGTTTTGGCAAGAAACAAGCCATAGTCACTGATAAATTCCAAATCGTTCGTCTCCGAAAAAATAAATAATAATAAGAACGTATAAGTTCCGTGACCAGTATTGCAGAAAGCTCCCGGGGTAAATCGCACACGCGCCTGGTAACCTGCTGCGCGACGCGCCTACTCGAGCTTTCTGGTAACCAATCCGCTCTCATCGAGGCGCACCTCGTAGACCTGGTTGTCGAGCATCGGCGCGTAACCCGTGCTCGCGTAGCTCGCGCGCAACAGCCGCTGACGTGGAATTCGAGTTAACCACAGCCACAGATCGACAATCCCCCGGTCCGAATATAACGGAAAGTCTTCGCCCGCCAGTTGGTGGCCCCTGATGCCGGTCGATAACCCACTCAATTTGTCCAGGCGATACAGGGGACCAATACCCGTCTGTGCGGGGACCAGATCTCCTGTCTCGATGACCCGTGCGGACAATTGCCACTGTGCGCCGTCGATCTGGCGCAGGTAACTTTCGCCAGCCCCATCCACCACGGTCACGCGAAACTGCTGCGGACCGATTTTTTCAAATTTGACGCTGGCGATTTCCTGTCCAGTTCCAGGTTTGTGGTAGGTCAACAAATCCAGCCCGCCAACGATGCCGCCAACGCCAATGGACAACAAACCAAGACCTACCAACATGATTATAAAACGCCCAATGCCCTGCCCCCACAAAATACGCAGTGCAACCAGGGCGCATAGCCCTGCGCCAATCAGCAGGACCAGTGCCATCGCGTTAACGGGCATAAGTTAAGACCTCTGGTGGCGATCGACAAAGTGCTGGATCAAGCGGCCTGCAATAGAACTGGGCGGTGGACAATTAGGTAAATTGTCGTAACGCCACCAGCCCGCCTCGACAATTTCCTTGTCGTCAATACGCACTTCGCCAGATTCATATTCAGCGTGGAATCCCAGCATTAGTTGGCCCGGGAACGGCCAGGGCTGACTGCCAAAATACTGCGGTTTTCCGACAATTACTCCAACCTCTTCGTAGACTTCCCGATTGATGGTTTCCTCGACGGTTTCCCCCGCTTCCATGAAACCCGCGAGGGAACTGTACATGGGATTGTCTTTCCACGCGGCATTGAGCGCCAACAAACACTCATCACCACGTGTTACCAGCACAATGATGCACGGAGATACTCTCGGGTAGCATAGCAATCCGCATTTGTCGCACTGTGCCGCACGCTCCTCCTCGATAATTCGGGTTCCCGCGCCACAACGACCGCAAAAACGATGATCCTGATACCAGTTAATGATCTGTAATGCGCGCCCCGCAAGATTAAACTGAGTGTCATTAATCTTGCCCAACAAACCAAACAACGGTGAAATTTTGTGTGGTAGTGTAAATTCATCGGCGGAACTGACTTCCTGGCTATAACAGGGACGTCCGCCAAAAATGCCAAGGAAATGCTCATTGACCGCGGGCGGCATAGCAAATTTTATTTCAGAAGCATCCCACAGTAGAGTATCCCGTTCACGCGGGCACAGGATGCTACCATCGCGGGAGAGCAGCAGCACCACGGCTTCGCCATCAAAGCCTTCATTGATGTTGCACGGATAAAATTCAAGACCAGGCAATATCACGATCAGGCTCCTAGAGTATTAAGACATTCATTGGCGAGATCGAGGGGTTTTTCATCGACCGCACCGCCAAAACGGCAATTATCGAGAAAATATTCCAGGCTGATGATAGTGTCCGCAAATATTTCCAGGGCGGCATCCCGCGAGACGGTGGCGTTGTCACCAAATAATTGCCCATCGACAAAATCCTTGCACCGCCAGGCAATATCCACCAGCCGGCTCTGACCGAGCAATATGGCACTGCCGCGAATCGCTTCAAACATTTCCCGCAACTGTTCCGCTGACTCTTCTCCAGCAAGCCCCGCTGAAACCTGATCGATAATATCCTTGGCGCTGTTCAGATGAATACCCATTTCGCTCAGCACGCTGTGTTCCGCGGTCTTTAACAGGCTGGAGTGCAAAACCTGCTGCGCCGATCGATTGTTCCAACTGGCGATATCATCCTCGGAAGGCGTACAACCCCAAAATTCGGCCACCAAACTATCAAGATAAACGACTGCATCCGCAAAACTTTGCACTAATACTTCGTCACTCTGGTCGGACAACTTTTCGTCTGGTTCGCTCAACATGCGCTGCTGCTTTTCGAGACTCTCGCTAATTTGCACCAGCCCCAACGCGCTACACAAAGGTACGATACCGACAATTTTGTCGTGCAGGGGCAACAACGTCTCGCGCCCTATCTTGCCTTCCGCCTGCTGCACCAAATCCATCTGCGAATGCAACTCGGCGACTGCGTCCACCAGTAGAGAAAAATTAGTGGCAAGGCTATCCCGTTCTTCGCGAATCAGTTGCTTACGTACTTCTGCGGTTTCCTGATCAGTGAAACTCAGTTTTGGTATTGCCAACTTTTGGCGCTGTTCCTGTTCCTCCTCCCCAGCAGCGGGGGTTAGCGCCAGCAGCGCCAGAAATGCTCGCCACAATCCTTGGGGGTAAGGACTTTTGGCGGGTTGTTCGGTCGCCGTGCTCAAGACTTTAAGCTGACGCTCCACGGCGGCCAGCAGACGTAGCCGATCGGAACGCAAGTTTAGCCGTTGGCTGGCCAGCGCGCGCACCACCAGCTCAAATAAACGCCAATAGTTACGCTCGTCGGCGAGCACCACCGTGCGGCGAATACGACCGGCAACACGGATCAGCATTTCAAAGGCGTGATCGCGATTGGTGTTGCGAATAATGTTTAACAGGGCCAACTGATACATGTGGCGCAGGCGCTTGAGCTCGGCACGCTGATCATCGATCAATCGTCCAGGGTGTTGTAAGCCAGCCGCGGACGGCCAATTTTCGTTACCCAGTACCTGGTATTCATAGACCGGCGGCTTGCCCTGGAGTTGCCGGAATACACCTATTTCCGGTAGCAACAGACAAGGGTTGTCGCGTTTGCCTTGAATGATGTGTTCCAGATAAAGCTGCACCAGTCGCAGTGCATTTTGTATCGCGGGGACAAATTTTTGCCATTCCGGTTGCGCCTCGGGGACTGCCCCCAGGCAGCCTAAAATTTCATCGGCGAGCAACTTCACCCCTGCCAGCTCGGCAATGCTGGCAACGCCGCGTATTTGCTTCAGCTTTTCGGCGAACCCCATAAGTTGTTCGCCGTGCCGGGACCCAACGGGTACAACTTCGCTGTCAAACCCATTAGCCAGCTCTGCTAATTCGTCCACCGAACGCCTGAATTCGGTTTGCAATAACGCAATCGTAGCGGCTTGAAACAAAGGCATCGGCCAATTGCATCCTGTTGTTAATATTTCCCCGCCCAGGGTTTGCAATCACACCGCGTTCGCTATAATGCGCCGCCCGCCGGGAATCAGTACGCAGTGATAATACTTCCGCCCCTCTCCCGGCGCAAACGCAATAAGGAACCTCCACTTATGCCACAGCAGTTATTCAGCGCCATGGGTCGCAATTTTCTCGGCCATTCACCCCTTTGGTATAAAAATACCATTGTCGCCTTTCTGGCGCTCAATCCACTGGTGGTGGTATTTATCAACCCGTTTGTCGCGGGCTGGCTGCTGACCGGACAGTTCATATTCACCCTCGCCATGGCTCTCAAGTGCTATCCGCTGCAACCTGGTGGCCTGCTGGCTCTGGAGGCCGTACTGCTCGGTCTCACCGACCCGAGCACCGTGTACCGGGAAACGATCGGCAATTTCGAAGTGATATTGCTGCTGATGTTTATGGTAGCCGGCATCTATTTTATGCGTGACCTGTTGTTATTCACCTTCACTCGTATCCTGGTGGGGGTGCGCTCCAAAACTATGCTTTCGCTGTTGTTTTGCGTATCCGCCACTTTTCTGTCCGCTTTTCTGGACGCACTCACCGTCACAGCCGTGCTTATCACCATTGCTTATGGGTTTTACGGCGTCTACCACAAGGTGGCCTCGGGCAAAGCCATCTTGCTCACGGATCACGATGTGGGTGACGACGCCCAGATTCACGAGTACCGTCGACAGGACCTCGATCAATTTCGCGGTTTTCTGCGCAGCCTGATCATGCACGGCGCGGTGGGTACCGCACTCGGCGGCGTGACCACCCTGGTCGGCGAGCCACAGAACCTGCTGATCGCCGAAAAAGCCGGCTGGAATTTTGTCGAATTTTTCATGGTCATGGCGCCGGTTACCATGCCGGTTCTGGTTACCGGCTTGCTGCTGTGCGCGCTGTTAGAAAAAACCGGGTGGTTCGGCTACGGCGCCACCATTCCCGAAGAGGTAAGGGCAATATTGATCGATTACAGCGCCGCAGAAGCCGCCAAACGCTCACCCTCTGACATTGCCCGACTATGGATACAGGCCGTGGTGGCAATAGTTCTGATCCTGGGCCTGGCTTTCCATATCGCAGCCGTTGGCCTGGTGGGGCTGACAGTGATTGTGTTGCTCACCGCCTTCAATGGCGTTGTGGAAGAACACCAGATAGGACACGCTTTCGAAGAGGCCCTGCCGTTTACTGCGTTATTGGTAGTGTTTTTTGCCATTGTCGCCGTTATCCACGACCAGCATTTGTTTAGCCCGGTGATAAACGCTGTGCTGAACATGGATCAGAGTGTTCAGCCCGCGATGTTTTTTATCGCCAACGGTGCGTTATCCATGATTAGCGACAACGTATTTGTCGCCACCGTCTATATCAATGAGGTGAAGGCCATCTTTGACTCGGGCGCTATTTCGAGGGAACACTTCGATAAACTGGTGGTGGCGATCAACACCGGCACCAACCTGCCCAGTGTCGCCACCCCCAACGGCCAGGCCGCTTTTTTGTTCCTCTTGACCTCAACCCTGGCGCCACTGATTCGCCTGTCCTACGGTCGCATGGTCATCATGGCGCTACCGTATACGCTGGCCCTGGGTGGCATGGGGTTGCTTATGGTTTCGCTGGGCTAGCCCGTTAATCGGATCCAGCCGGGCGTGCACCTTACCGTTTAGTCGCCCTGCGGCCAGCGACAATTGCCGGCACTGGCGCGATCGATCGCGGCCAGGCAGGCCAGGTGAGCCTGCCGTTCCTCTTCAGTGGCCACCAATATTCGGGGACGGGGACCGCCCTTCGGCAACGGTCGCACACCGCCTTGCTCCCCCATTTGACCGGTCGCTGGTTCGTCTCCAAGGGTCAATGAACCCTGCCCACCGGTCATGGCCAGATAAACGTCGGCGAGAATTTCCGCATCCAACAGGGCGCTGTGCAGCTCCCGCTGGGAATTGTTAACGCCATAACGTTTGCACAACGCGTTCAGATTGTTTTTTTGCCCTGGGTGTAACTGCCGCGCCATCAACAGGGTATCAATGACAGAACAACGTTCCTCGAGCGGTAAATAATCAGCCGCCAGCCTCTTGAATTCGCTATTTATAAATCCGAGATCGAAGGGCGCGTTGTGGATCACCAGCTCGGCGTCATCGATAAATGCCAGGAATTCGTTGACTATCTGGGCAAACAACGGTTTGTCCGCCAGGTCGTCGTTGCTGATACCGTGTACCGCCAATGCTCCCTCGTCGATGTCCCGTTCGGGATTCACATAGCGATGAAAATGCCGCCCGGTGATGCGCCGATTGATAAGCTCGACACATCCAATTTCAATAATGCGATGGTCCTGTGTGACCTCCAGCCCGGTGGTTTCCGTGTCCAGCACAACCTGTCTCATTGTGTTAGCTCCTCGATGCCGCGATTGGCGAGGGCATCCGCCAATTCGTTTTCCCGATGTCCGGAGTGTCCTTTGATCCAGTGCCAATGGACCTCGTGGCGGGCCGCCTCCACGTCCAGGCGTTGCCACAGATCCACATTTTTAACGGGTTTTTTCGCCGCCGTCTTCCAACCCCGCGCCTTCCAACCCTGAATCCAGGTAGTGATGCCAAGGCGCACATATTGGGAGTCCGTGGTCAACTCGACTCGGCAACTGTTTTTCAGGGCGGCCAGCGCTTCGATGGCAGCCCTCAGCTCCATGCGGTTGTTGGTCGTTTCGCGCTCGCCGCCGTGTAGCGTTTTCTCCACATCGCCGCAGCGCATTAACACTCCCCAGCCTCCCGGCCCGGGATTGCCTCGGCAGGCGCCATCGGTAAAGATTTCAACTAACTGCATGATTTCTCTCTATTCGTTTTGTTGTGCTATTTGGGGTGTACGTTGTTCGATGCGTGCGGCTGCTCCTCGGGCAATCGCAGTTGCAGATTAAATTGGGGCACCGGAATACGTGGCCACTGCAGACTGCCCACGCCCGTCACGCCGGGTACTTGTTTGCGTGCCACAACCATATAAAACGCCCCCCCGGGGAGGTGCGCGCGAGTTGCCAGTTGGCCGAGCCAGGCCAGTCGGCCGAGGCGGCCCAGTATTGCGGAGTTTTGTATGGGGAACTGGCGACCGCCGCGTAGTACGGTGACGGGTTGGCACCCCAGTAGTCTGAGCCAATCCAGCAACCGTCCCGCCCGCAAACTGTTGCGTCGCCACACGGGATGCTCCGACCACAGTGCGGCGGGCCACTTGGCCAGACCAAACAGGCTGCAGGGGTTAAACCCCACCAGCACTAAATACCCCCCGGGAACGACCACCCGCGCCGCTTCGTTAAGAACATTGTGGGGGTCCGGTGAAAAGTCCAGGGTGTGATGCAACACAGCCAGGTCTATGGTGTTGGAAGGCAACGGTAACGCCGTTAACTCACAAACACCGGAAGGCTGTACTCCACCCAGCCCCCTGGCGGCGGTGAGCGTGAAGCAATGGGCTTGTTGGCAGTTTTGCAAAAGCGAGTGTTCGGCGCTGACTCCTAATTGGGCGGCACGATATCCACCGAGACCGCCCAGCAGGGGTGCACTACAGTTGTATTGCTGCTGTAGCAGCGATCGACCAAAGGGCGTCTCAAACCAGCCCGACAATGACCCCTGTTGCTGGGCCAGCACACCAACTGCGAATCGTTGTGCTACCCAGTTACGTATTCTGGATGGACGTAAATTAGCCAACAACACTTCGCTTGGGCTCTCTCTTCGGGGACCGCCCTATTATGGAAAAAAATACGCTGAATAACACTAGCTAAGTAATCATTTACAGGCCGCACGGCAGATTTTACGGTCCGCGGCCTGCGCAGGGCACAGCTTAATCTGACCTTAGCGTCCGTGCGGCAATTGCCACCGCCGAGTGCGCCAGATAGAATGTCAGCCAATAAAACCGCTACGACGACAGGCCCGCAGTAACTCATGCCAAAAAAATATCTACTTGCTGCGGCCGCGCTGCTGCTCACCGTTGGCTGTGCCCCGCACCACACCACTCATTCATCAAAGCCAACCCAACGCACTGACGCCAATCCCAGTTACCCCCACAGCACCAAGCAACCATTTTGGTCGGGTCGACCCGCCACTAAAGCGCGCAAAACTGATGTTCAGGACACCCCGCCGGCTAGCGACCTGTGGCAGCGCATCAATAGTGCGGGGGAGTTGAATGCCCGCTACAAGAATCCGCGGATCGACCGCTATCGCGAGTGGTATCGCGATAATCAGGCGTATTTCGACCGCGTAATGCAGTGGTCGCCACTGTATCTTCATTATGTGGTCAACGAATTGGCGAACCGCGGTTTGCCCCTGGAACTCGCGCTGCTACCTTTTATCGAAAGCGCCTACGACCCCTTTGCGGTTTCTCCGAGCAGTGCTACGGGTCTGTGGCAATTTATTCCGCAAACTGCGGACATCATGGGTCTGCGATCATCGGCGTGGTATGACGGCCGCAAAGATATCGTCGATTCCACACAGGCGGCACTGCGCTACCTGGAATATTTGCACGGCCAATTCAACGAGGACTGGTTGCTGGCTCTGGCGGCATACAACGGTGGAGAAGGTGTTGTCCGTCGCGCCATGCAGGCTAATGCTCGCACTGGCAGACCCACCGATTTCTGGTCGTTGTCCCTGTCCGATGAGACCCGCGCCTACGTGCCGCAGTTTCTGGCCCTGGCCGAAGTCATACGGGAACCTGCCAAATATGGCATCGCGGTGCCCTCGGTCCCAGATCAACCCTACTTCACAACCATTGACACCCGTGCACCGATAAACCTGGCTTACCTGGGAGAAATATCAGGCATCGACGCAGATACCCTGCGGTATCTCAATCCGGGTTACCCACAGCGCGTTACGCTTCCACCTGGTTCCCACCGTATCCTGATACCCAGTGAGGCGGCATCCGGTTTTCAGGTGCATCTGAACAACCTGAATGGCAACATATCGGCGCGTATGGACGGCGCGGCGCGGCCGGCCGGGACGGGGCAGAGCGATGGGCAAGCCGCCACGGCGGGCGCCAAGCGCAAGACAATCGACTATGTCGTCCAGGAAGGAGACAACCTGTGGCGTATCGCACGGCGTTTCAAGGTGGATTCAAACCTGTTGGCCCGTCACAACAAACTCAACCCGGCAGCGATATTACGGCCGGGACAAGTATTGACCATTGGCCAGCACGGCGACCAGCCGCTAACCGTTCGTCAGGTGAACTACGAAGTGCAGCCGGGTGACTCCCTGTTCAACATATCGCGCACTTTCCAGGTTGCAATCCGCGATATCCTGCAATGGAACGACTTGCATACCCATAACCTGCTGGTACCTGGTCAGCAGCTCAAACTATTTTTGCGCCTCTAAAACGGTCCCTAATCCTACCGCTCTATCTCGACGTCTTCCATGAGCGCGGCCTCGTAGGCCTGGTACTCCCGCGCGGCAGACGAATTTGCCCAGGACGACTGCAAATTTTGCCGTTGCGCGGACGCAAGTGCTGTCAATTCGCCAGGTTTTATTGCCGTCACCGCTGCGACGATATAGTCCCCCGATGCGACGGGAAAAACTTCGACCGCCGGTAGACTGGCACGAGCTGGCACGGCAAATATTTTGTTAACCACTTCTGGATTGGCGCCACCGAAACGCGGGGTATCCAGACTCACCTGCCACTCAAGATTTGCCTGGCGCGCCACCTCCTCGACACTCTTTCCGGAACGCACCTGCTGGGCCAGATCTTGCGCCTGTGCGGCTAGCAATTGCTGTCCACGCTCCGTTTTTAGCGTCTTTACGATACGGTCGCGCACCTGTTCAAGGGGTAAAGTTGTGACCGGCGTGTGTTTGCGTAGCTTGATTACCACCACATGGCCATCACCCAGTTCCAGTGCCTCACTGGTATACCGCTGCTGGAGCACGCTGTCGCTAAACGCCGCCCGTACCACGTCAGGGTAAGCCGCAATGCCCTCTCCACCGTTGCGGGTGAAAGGCTGTGACGTTTTTACCGGCAAGCCCAGTCGATCTTCGACGTCCTGCAACTGCTCGACGTTGTAGGTTTGATCCTTGAGGGTTTCCAATTTTGCAGGAAACAGCTCAGTGGCCAGTCGCATCTTGATCTCCCGTTCAAGACGTTCCCTGTGCTCATCAAACTGCGCCGGTTCACCCGCTTCCTGCGCCAGTAATTTCACCAGATGAAAACCGCTGTCCGTTTCAACTGGAGCTGAAACGGTCCCGACCTGCAATTGTTTCACCGCCGCCTCAAAGGTGTCGGGAAAGGTCCCGGGGCTGACCAGGCCGAGATCACCACCCTGTTCTGAACTACCGAAATCGGCACTATAACGTCGGGCCAACTCAGCAAAATCCTCGCCGGCAGCGAGCTTTTCCTGAATTTCGGCGAGTACTTTCTGGTGACTGCCGTCGGGCTTTTTTTCGACCAAAATGTGCGCTAAGTGCAGCCTGTTGGCCACTTCTGTGGCCGCCACTTCGGCGTCAAATTGCTCGCGCAGCATCGCCTCGTCAACACTAACCTCGGAGAGCAAATCGTCAATGCGCAACTCAATATAGTCCACTTCCACGGATTCTTCGGTCTGAAACGTCGCCTGGTTTTCGGCGTAATAGGTTGCAATCTCCTCCGGCGTGAGTTCTATGGTGTCGAGTACCGATGCCAGTGGTACCGTCAGGTAGTAGAAATTTCTCTTCTGCTCAATGGCCGCCGTCAAAGTTTCCAGTTCCGCCTGGGTGGTGAAGCCGGTGGCGGTAATACCGTTGGCAAATTGATTGATTAACAGCTGTCCATGTAAAAATGCGCGATAGGAGGCCGCGGTAAAACCCATTTGACGAATTCCAAATTCAAAGCGCTCGCGGTCGAAACGACCGTCGGTCTGAAATGCGGGCGCGGACTGCAACAGCTCGGCGATCGTCGCACTTGACACGCCCATACCCTGGTCCCGGGCCACTTGCTCAAGCGCTTTTTCCCGAATAAGACGCTCCACCACCGGTCCCCGTAGACGTTCGCTATCGAGCACAGCCGGGTCGATATCCTTCAACTGCTCCAGGATACGAGCCTTTTGCATCTCTACCGCGCGATCAATTTCGTACTTGGTAATCCCTTCCCCGCCGACGTTCACCTCCGTTTCCACCGCACTGCCGCTATAAAATATCGACTCAATGCCAACGAAAGCGAACGGAATAATAATGAGACCAACAATAAATATTGTTACGCCCCGCATGTTCTCGCGAATATCCTGCAACATGACTTTTTCCTGAAAATTACCCTGACAAAACGAAAAAAGGCGCAGAATTTTGCGCCTTTTGCAGCCCGTTAATTAGCGAAGATCAATAACTCGTCCCAACCTGGCAGCAGTACACTGCTTAGCTATTAACCGCGTCCTTGAGGGCTTTGCCAGCCTTGAAGCCCGGCACATTAGCGGCGGAAATTTGAATCTCCGCACCCGTTTGCGGATTGCGGCCTTTACGCGCAGGACGATGTTTAACAGCAAAAGTACCGAAACCAACCAGCGTTACGGGATCACCTTTTTTAAGGGCCCCGATCACCGCATCGATCGCCCCTTCAAGAGCACGCGCGGCGGATGATTTTGAAATATCGGAAGCATCGGCGATGGCATCTATCAATTCAGTTTTATTCACTTTTTTCCCCTTCGTTATGATTCATTACAATTGGTAACTACGCTCAAACACACATAATGCAGTTTTCGCCGAGGCCAGGCCAGCACCCCTGCCGTGCCGCCACTTTATACCAACTCGAGCACAAAGCGGTCAAGCTAGTTCGGGCGAAATCGTTAATGGGCGCCGATTCTGCTCGCGGTGTTTTCATCAACGGTGTTTTCCCCGGGTGATTCCGGCGCACTCTTTTGGTACTCCTCATCGGTCATCGGCCTGGGCATATGCTGTAGCGCAATCTCCAGCACCTGATCGACCCATTCGACGGGCCGAATATCCAGATCCGCTTTGATATTATCAGGTATCTCCTTGAGATCCGGAGCATTTTCCAGTGGAATGATCACCGTTTTTATGCCACCCCGGTGCGCGGCGAGCAATTTTTCCTTAAGCCCGCCAATTTTCAACACCTGACCACGCAACGTGATCTCGCCGGTCATGGCCACATTGGCTTTCACCGGGATCCCGGTAAGTACCGACACGAACGCCGTACACATACCGATACCGGCGCTGGGACCATCCTTTTTGATGGCACCCTCGGGCACGTGAATATGTAAATCATTTTTCTCGTGAAAATTACGCACCACGCCAAGCCGCTGCGCGCGGCTACGCACCACAGTCAACGCCGCATCGATAGACTCCTGCATCACCTCTTCCAGCAGCCCGGTTTTTTTCAACACGCCCTTTCCAGGTACCGCCGACGCCTCTATGGTCAGAAGCTCACCACCCACCGATGTCCAGGCCAGGCCCGTTACCTGACCGATCTGATCCTCTTTGCCGGCGCGGCCAAAATCAAACTTGCGCACTCCGAGCAAATCCTCCATATCCGCCGATGTTACGCGCATCGCTTCCTGATTGTTTTCTTTGACATGGCGCGTCACCACCTTCCGGCATATTTTGGCAATATCCCGTTCCAGCCCGCGCACGCCCGCTTCCCGCGTGTAGTACCGCACGATATCGCGAATCGCCGCGTCGTCCAGTAACAGTTCGCTGTCTTTCAAACCGTTGGCCTTGCGCTGTTTAGGCAGCAAATACTTGCTGGCAATATTGATTTTTTCGTCCTCGGTATAACCCGGAATACGAATAACCTCCATGCGATCCAGCAGCGGACCGGGTATATTCAACGAATTCGATGTACAGATAAACATCACCTCGGACAGGTCGTAATCGACTTCGAGGTAGTGGTCATTGAATGAGTTGTTCTGTTCCGGGTCGAGCACCTCGAGTAAGGCAGACGCCGGATCCCCGCGGTGATCCATCCCCATTTTGTCCACTTCGTCAAACAGGAACAGCGGATTCCTGACCCCTGTCTTGGCGATTTTTTGTACTAATTTGCCCGGTAGGGAGCCGATATAGGTGCGCCGATGCCCGCGAATTTCCGCCTCGTCGCGCACACCTCCAAGTGACATACGCACGAATTTGCGGCCCGTGGCCCGCGCAATGGATTCCCCCAGCGAGGTTTTACCGACCCCGGGCGGCCCAACGAGGCACAATACGGGTCCCTTTAACTTTTTGACCCGCATTTGCACCGCCAGAAACTCCAGAATTCGTTCCTTGACTTCTTCCAGCCCGTAATGATCTTCATTAAGTGTCGCCTCCGCCCGCACCAGGTCGTGGCGCACCTTGGTACGCTTTTTCCACGGCACGCTGACCATCCAATCGATGTAACTACGCACCACTGAGGCTTCCGCCGACATCGGCGACATCATTTTGAGTTTGTTAAGCTCCGCCCGGGTTTTTTCCAGTGCCGCCTTGGGCATACCCGCATCCCGCACCCTGGCTTCAAGTTGCTCTATCTCGTTGGGTACCTCGTCAATTTCTCCAAGTTCCTTTTGAATCGCCTTCATTTGCTCGTTGAGGTAGTACTCCCGCTGACTTTTTTCCATTTGTTTTTTTACGCGACCACGAATTTTCTGCTCGACCTGGAACACATCCAGTTCCGCCTCCATCATGGCCAGCAGGTGCTCTATGCGAGCGCCCTCGTCGGCAATTTCGAGTATTTCCTGTTTTTGCTCCAACGTCAGCGCCATGTGGGCGGCAATGGTATCGGCAAGACGACCAGGCTCGTCCACTCCACCCACCGTAGTAACGACTTCCGAGGGAATTTTCTTGCTGAGGTTAACGTATTGTTCAAACTGACTATTGAGGGTGCGCATCAAGGCGTCCGCTTCCGTGTCCCCAATATCCTTACCGCCAATCTGTACAAAATCCGCGACAAAATAATCCGCCAGTTCCTTGACGTTACTGAGCTCGACCCGTGCAACCCCCTCCACCAGCACCTTGACCGTGCCATCGGGTAATTTCAACATCTGCAACACGGTGGCCAGCGTACCAATGCGGTACACATCTTCCGTGGCGGGATTGTCCTGAGCCGCATCCTTCTGGGCAACCAGCAAGATCTGCTTTTGCTGGGCCATGGCCTCATTTAGCGCAAGAATAGATTTATCGCGCCCCACAAACAGCGGAATAACCATATGGGGGTACACCACCACATCCCGCAGGGGAAGGAGGGGTAGTTGCGATGTCGCATTAGTTTGATCGTCGTCCTTAGCCATGCTGACCTCATTTCGGACTGAAGTCCGAGCGCCGGGTAGATTATCCTTTTATAGTGGGGTTATACCGCCCAAAAACAAGGGCGCAAATGAACAAAGGGGCCTTCCGGCCCCCTTAATTACTTACCCTCTTCCCTGACCACCTTCGCTTTCTCTGTATTTTCGTACACCAGCAATGGTTCGGATTCACCATCGATTACCGAAGCGTCGATAACAACCTTACACAGATCGTTCTTGGAAGGTATCTCGTACATGGTGTCGAGCAGAACATTTTCGATAATCGAGCGCAGTCCACGCGCGCCGATTTTTCTCTTGATCGCCTTTCCGGCGATCGCCTCCAGCGCATCGCGCCGAATATCCAGCTCCACCCCCTCCATCTCAAATAACGCGCCATACTGCTTGAGCAATGAATTCTTGGGTTCGATCAATATGTTAATCAGCGCCTCTTCATCCAGCTCCTCGAGCGTCGCAATGACCGGTAAACGGCCGATAAATTCCGGAATCAAACCGTAGCGAATCAGGTCCTCTGGCTCCAGTTCGGCCAATGTCTCGCCGATATTGCGCTCGTTCACCTTACTTTTAACGCTTGCACTAAAGCCGATACCGCCCTTTTCTGAGCGTTCCTGAATGACTTTTTCCAGCCCCGCAAACGCGCCGCCACAGATAAACAGAATATTGGCGGTATTAACCTGCAGGAATTCCTGTTGCGGATGTTTGCGCCCGCCCTGCGGCGGTACCGAAGCAACCGTACCCTCAATCAACTTTAACAGTGCCTGCTGAACACCCTCGCCAGATACATCCCGGGTGATGGAGGGGTTGTCGGATTTGCGGGAGATTTTGTCAATCTCATCGATATACACAATCCCGCGCTGTGCCTTTTCCACATCGTAATCGCACTTTTGCAGGAGTTTTTGAATAATGTTTTCGACGTCTTCGCCGACATAACCCGCTTCGGTCAACGTGGTCGCGTCGGCAATGGTAAAGGGAACATTCAGCAACCGCGCGAGCGTCTCGGCCAACAGTGTCTTGCCGCTACCGGTGGGGCCCACCATCAGAATATTGCTTTTGCCCAGCTCGACGTCGCCGCGCGCTGCCTTGTCCCCGAGCTGTAAGCGCTTGTAATGATTGTACACCGCGACCGCCAGCACTTTTTTGGCGCGCTGCTGACCGATCACATATTGATCCAGAATACCCTTGATTTCTTCCGGGCTGGGTAATTTGTCCTTGCTCCCCTGGGTCTCGGCGTCCTGAATTTCCTCGGTGATGATGTCGTTACACAGGTCGACGCATTCGTCGCAGATAAACACCGAGGGACCGGCGATCAGTTTGCGCACTTCGTGCTGACTTTTGCCGCAAAAAGAGCAATAAAGGAGTTTGCTATTATCCCCATTATTACGCTGTTCTGTCACGAGCTTCTCCCAATTGAACCCTTCACAAACTCTAATAAAATCAACAAATTATGTAAAATATATAATGTTAACCACTAAAAGACTAACCGCTCTAAGAGCGTTTGTCCAGCACTTCGTCCACCAGCCCGTAGGCCTTCGACTGCTCCGCATCGAGGAAATTGTCGCGCTCGGTATCAATGCTAATCTGCTCTACCGTCTGCCCGGTATGTTTGGCCAGTAACTCATTGAGTCGTTCCCTGATTTTCAAAATTTCCTGCGCGTGAATAAAAATGTCGCTGGCCTGTCCCTGCGCGCCGCCGCTGGGTTGGTGAATCATGCAGCGGGAATTGGGCAGGGTGTAGCGTTTGCCGGTGGCGCCAGCGGCGAGTAAAAACGCACCCATACTGGCCGCCTGGCCGATACACATGGTACTCACCTCCGGCTTGATAAATTGCATGGTGTCGTAAATCGACAGGCCTGCCGTCACCGAGCCACCGGGCGAGTTGATATACAGATGAATATCCTTGTCCGGATTCTCGCTTTCCAGAAACAGCATCTGGGCCACGATCAGATTAGCCGTATAATCCTCCACTGGCCCCACCAGAAATATGACCCTTTCCTTTAACAGCCGGGAGTAAATATCGTAGGAGCGCTCGCCCCGGGCTGTCTGCTCGACAACGATGGGCACGAGCCCCCCTGCCGCGCGGGTGTCGAAGGTCGATTTATGTTGATCCTGGCTCATAGTGGCTCTCTGACGGGTCTGGACTACGGAAGACAAGGGTATGCCCGCATTGTAGTCAGGTGGCTGGATAAGGCAAGCAAACCTCCGTTTGCCTGCCGCGGCTATTTCTATATCGGTTTGATTATTCGATTTCTGAAGGGGCGCCGGGCGCGGGTTGCGGATCCGGTTTTATGGCTTCCTCATAACTCACCGCCTCCTCGCTGACCTGGGCGGTATTGAGCACGTGCTCCACCACCTGATCCTCGAGCACCGCGGACTGTATACCACCGAGCAACTGCTGGTTCGCGTAGTAATATTTGACCACTTCCTGCGGCTGCTCATAGGTGGCGGCAAGCTCCTCAATCTGTTCGCGCACCTTATCCTCCGCAACCTTGAGGTTGGCGCTGCTGACAATTTGCGCGATTACCAGGCCGAGGGTTACCCGGCGGCGCGCCTGGGGCATAAACAGTTCGGCAGGCAACATATTCTCGTCGATGCCGCGTCCGCCGCCAAACTGCGCCATCATCTGCTGCCGCAAGGCGGCCACCTCAGTATCCAGCAGTGCCTTGGGTAGCTCGATCTGGTGGCGCGCCAGCAGTTCATTCATCAGCCGAGTTTTTACTTTATTTTTTACGGCGGTTTTCAGCTCGCGCTCCATATTGGCGCGAATTTCCTCTAAAAATTTCTCTTCGCCCCCACTGGTTATACCAAATCGGGCAAAGAATTCGTCGTTCAATTCCGCCAGCTGCCGTTCGCGCACCGCGTTGACCGTAATGGCAAATTCAACCGCCGCTCCACGCAGTTCTTCAGCCTGATAATCCTCCGGGAAGCTCAGGCTGGCGACTTTTTGATCACCCGCAGCCAGGCCGATAATGGCATCCTCAAAGCCGGGAATCATCCTCCCCGAGCCCAGCTCCAGATCGGTGCCCTGCGCAGAGCCGCCGTCAAAGGGAACGCCGTCCCGGGTGCCCACGTAATCAATATTGACCTGATCACCCGTTTGTGCGGCCCGCGACACCTCGTTCCAGGTGGATTGTTGTTCCCGCAGATTCTTCACCATGGCGGCAACGTCTTCATCGCTGACCGTCGCGACGGGGCGTTTGATAGCGATGTCAGATAAATCCGCCACCGTCACTTCCGGGTACACTTCAAATACCGCAACGTATTCCAGATCGCGACCCGGTTCATCGGTAACCGGCTCGATAGATGGCCGCCCCGCCGGACGTAAATCCTGCTGCGTAACCGCTTCGTAGAAAGTTTTGTTGACGATTTCGCCGACCACTTCCTGGCGCACGCCCGCCCCGTAACGCTGACGCACTACCTTGAGTGGCACCTTGCCCTTGCGAAAACCGTCAACCCGCACGGTTTTTACCGCCTTTTGCAGGCGCGTTGTCACTTCATTGTCAATTTCATCTGCGGGCACGCCTATCTTCAGGCGGCGCTCCAGGCCAGACGTCTGTTCAATCGAAACCTGCATGTATTTTCCTCATAGCGCGGTAAATGATGCTTGCCAGGCATGGTGTTTGGGAGGTGGTAAGTAGGCGCTGCTCTCATCAGGCGCAGGACCGGCATCCCCTGGCCTGCATACACACTGGTTCCGGTCCGCCGCGTAAATCACCGGTGTGGCGAGTGGTGCGAAAGGAGAGACTCGAACTCTCACGGGTTACCCCACTGGAACCTAAATCCAGCGCGTCTACCAGTTCCGCCACTTTCGCTCGCGCAACGCACCAGGATCCCCTGGTCCCAGAACCTCGTCATTTGCGGATACTTCCGCCACTTCTTACTTTTACCTACCTGGCCCGAAAAAGGGTGCCGATTTTGCCACACCTGCCTGGCAGCGGCAATAAAAAGGAAGGTTATAGCTCCATTCCTGCTGGGATTTTGCGGGTAGGCAGGGATAACAGGACCACAGCAGGCTGTGGGTCGCTGGTACGAATTGTCACCGACGCCCCGGCCGGTATCAGTACCGCCTGCTCCGCAGTCAGGTCCACTTCCGCCACCGCCACGCTCCCGCTCACTGCCATTAACAGGCAGTATTGCCCCGCAGCGGGTACTGTCCATGCCGCTCCCGGCGCGAGCGCAACGCGCTCGACGCTGAAATCATCGAATTCAACCACCGACTCCCGTTGCACCTCACTGCTCGCTTCCAGCACCGGCAATTTCGCAGCGGGGGGCGTATGCAGGTTCATCAGTTCAACCGCCGTTGCCGTGTCCCAATGAGCCTGCGTCAGCACCTTCTGTGCGAATGACAAAATTTTACGTTCGTACACCGGGGTTTGAAATTCAATCGCGCGCACGCCGTGCTGCAGGGCGTGCGGGGTCAGGCAGGGCACTTTCAGTACGTCGCCAATACCCAGGGGCTGGAATCCGGTAAACCGGTTCATCGCAGCACGCAGCGCCTGTTCCCTCTGCACCAGATCCGCTGGCAACTGCTGCTGCCAACCTTTGAGCATTTCCACCGGAACCGGTTCATGGGGATCAAACCCGCCCTCCTCCCGCAGGCCATCAAACACCTGATCGATTTCCCGACGCACCGTTTCGTAGCGCTCAACTGCCGCCAGAAAAGCACGCCGAAATTCCGTGTCAGAGTCGTGTTCGGCACGCACTGCAGGGTCAAACCCAAATCGAATACCGCCCTCACCACCGGGCCAGGCAGTCTCGTCGACGGCCGTGACGACATATACCTCCTGCTTTTTCTCGTGCAGTTCAAAGTACAAATCGCCATAAACAGGTTCTGGCAACGGATCGAGAATTTTTAATAAATGTACCCCGGTCAAACCCGCGCCGAGAACCCGCTGTGGCAGCAGTGACAGCAACCAGGGTAATGGAATAAGGTACTTGCCATCCCCGATCAGGGACTGCCCGCGCTGCTCTATGCCGGTATACCAGATCTCCTGACCCCAGGGTTTGGGTATCGATACCGGCGACAGGGACAACGGCTTGGACAGGTCGAAAACCGGTGCTGTAACCAACTGCGAGAGCCCTGTTAATACATCGGCGACATCCCTGTTCCCCGCTTTGAGCCAGGCAGATGCGCGCTCAACCTGATCGGTGATCAAAATACGTATGCGGGGTTTACCATCCTGCGCGTCCACGCTCACCGCGACAAGTAGCTCGATCACGGGTAGCCCTGGAAGGTAATACTGGTGAAATTTATAACACAGCGCCGCCACCGTACCGTCAGCCGGCGTATGACAGGATCGCCGCATAAATTCCTCCAACGCCGCCTCTGGATTGTCTGACGTTTGCAGCCACTGCACTTTAACTTACCCCATTCGTTGAGGCCGCTAGTCTAGCAAAAACCTTGCGACGCAATGGCTTTCCTCCGCTAGGCGCTAAAATAAAGGTTGACGACAGTACCCGAATCTATCTCTAATAGCGTTCCCGAAAATAATGCGTGGAGCCCCACAATGAATCTGTTAAAACTTATTGCCTATTCTCTCCTTTCCCTGTCTATGGCCCTGAGCCTCACCGCCTGCGGGCAAAAAAGCGCGGACGACGGCGCCGCGACTGATGCGGTCCAGGAAGCAAGCGACGCGGGCAGCTCTATGCTGGATTCCGCCACTGAAGCTGCCTCTGACGCGGCAGCCGCAACCGGCGATGCCATGGATAGCGCCAGCGAGGCCGTTTCCGATGCCGTTGACGAAGCGGCCACCGCCACCTCGGAAGCCATGGACAGCGCCAGTGAAATGGCCGCGGAAGCAGCTGAAGAAGCAGCCGCCGCGATGGATGCCGTTAGCCCGCCTGCGGCACCCAGCACCGAAGAAGCGGCGACGGACGGCGCTCAGTAGACATTCTTCTACTGTAAGCGCCCGAAGCACAAAAAAGGCCGATGTTTATCGGCCTTTTTTGTTGCTTGCCAAGAATATTGATTTACCAAAATATCATTGAAAATCAAAAAGATATGGCGATGGAAGTACGCAGCGACGCGATTTCTCGAACTGCGGGCAATGTCGACCGCCAGCCTTAATTTAAACGCTCCACCACCGTTGTTATTCCCTGACCCAGCCCGATACACATGGTGGCAACGCCGAAGGTCCCATCGTTTTGGGCCATTACATTTAACAACGACCCGGTGATCCGCGCCCCTGAACAACCAAACGGGTGGCCCAGAGCAATGGCGCCGCCATTTAAATTAACCTTATCCTCCATCACATCCAGCAAATCCAGATCCTTGAGGACCGGCAGCGCCTGGGCGGCAAATGCCTCGTTCAATTCAACATAATCGATATCGCCCATGCGCATGCCCACTTTTTTCAACGCCGCTTTGGTGGACGGTACCGGTCCGTAACCCATGATCGACGGGTCAACGCCCGCCACGGCCATCGACAAGATTCGCGCTCTGGGCTGCAACCCCAGGGACCTGGCCTGCTGATGGGACATCACCAGTAGCGCCGAGGCACCATCCGATATCTGCGACGACTGCCCGGCCGTCACCGTACCGTGGACTGGATCAAATACCGGCCGCAAGCCCGCCAACCCTTCCATGGAGGTGTCCGCGCGAATGGTCTCGTCCCTGTTCATGCGGTACAGCCCACCGTTGGCATCGTGGGCCGCCAACGGCACTATTTCGTCCGCAAAGCGCCCGGCGGCGGTGGCCTCGGCCGCCTGTCGATGGGAGCGTACGGCAAACGCGTCCTGCTGCTCGCGGGTGATCCCGTGCAGGCGCGCCAGATATTCCGCGGTAAGCCCCATGGAACCAGCGGCCCGGGCGACACTCAAGTTCATGCCCGGATTGGGATCCTGATCGTGATCCATGGGAATATGACCCAGATGTTCCACGCCTCCCACCAGATACACGTCTCCCTGACCAGCGAGAATATTCGCGGCGGCGCTGTGCAGTGCCGACATGGAGGATCCGCACAGCCGATTCACGGTCATGCCCGTCACCGTATGGGGCAACCGGGTCAACAGGGTAATCATGCGCCCGATATTAAATGCCTGCTCCCGGGTCTGCATGACGCAGCCCCAGATCACATCGTCCACGGTTTTAGGATCGAGCTGGGGATTGCGTTCGAGCAACGCTTCGATCAACGCCGCCGACATATCGTCCGCCCGCGTATAACGTAGCGACCCGCCCTTGGAACGCCCCATGGGGGTACGCACAAAATCAACAATCACTGGATCGCGCGGGTTAATACTCACTGTTACTCTCCTCTATCGCAAGCGTTGCGCACAGGGGCCGGAAGTGTCGGGAAAACCGCCTGGCCCGTAATTATCAATACGCTCAAATCCGCTGGGTTTTAAACGTAGTAGCGTTGCTTCTCGGCAGCCATGCGACGCATGGTGTCGGTGGGCTGATAGGCCTTTCCCAGCCCCTTAAATTTATCCGCCATCGCGCAAAAAGTATCCAGCCCGGTTTCGTCGAGCCAGCGAAACACGCCGCCGCGAAAGGGCGGAAAACCGATACCGTTGATCAATCCCATGTCCGCTTCCGCGGCGGACGCGACCACCCCTTCTTCGAGACAGCGGGCCAGCTCGATACACATGGGTATCATCATGCGCGCTACGATATCGTCGGCGTCAAATTCCCGCGACGACGCTACGTGTTCATTGAACAGCGCCAACACCTCGTCCCGAAACACTTTTTTTGGTTTCCCTTTCTTATCAGCTTCGTAACTATAAAATCCGGAGCCGCTTTTCTGGCCGAGACGCCCCGCGTCGAACAGCAATTTAGTCGCCGAAACATAATCCGGCCGCATGCGATCGGGAAAGCCTTCCGCCATCACGGCGGCGCCGTGCACGCCGGTGTCGATACCGACAACGTCGAGTAAATAGGCCGGCCCCATAGGCCAGCCCCAGCCTTCCATCACTTTGTCCACCTGACGAAAATCGGCGCCGTCGCGCAGTAACAAATCAAAGCCACTGAAATACGGGAACAACACCCGATTCACCAAAAACCCCGGGCAGTCGTTCACCACCAGCGGTTTTTTACCCAGGGCCAGGGCGTAACTGACTACCGCGGCAATGGTGGCGTCCGCGGTTTGTTCGCCGCGAATAACTTCCACCAGGGGCATGGCGTGCACCGGATTAAAAAAGTGCATACCGCAAAAATTTTGCGGTCGCGCCAGTTTTTTTGCCAGGCGGGATATGGAAATTGTGGAGGTGTTGGACACCAGAATCGCCGAGTCAGGCAGCAGCGCCTCCACCTCGGCCAGTACTTTTTCCTTGACCGCTGGATTTTCCACGACGGCTTCAACCACCACGTCAGCCTGATCTATCCCCGCGTAACTCAGGGTGGCATCGATGCGCGCCAGCACTTCGCCTGCTGCCAATGGCGTAGTCCGCCCCCGCTCCACCTGTTTGGCCAACAGCTTGTTGGCTTCACCCAGGCCCAGATCCAGCGCTTCCTGGCGAATATCCTTCATCATGATGGGCAGGCCATTTTGCGCGTTCTGATAAGCGATGCCACCGCCCATAATGCCCGCCCCCAGCACGGCGGCGCGAGCAATTTTAACGTCGGACCGGGATGCCTGCTCCCTGGCCAATTTGCCAATATACTGATCGCTTAAAAACAGCCCCACCAGGGCGCGGCACTGGGGCGTCTGGGTTAGCTGGTAGATGGTCTTGCCTTCCACCTCCAAGGCGTCGTCGCGGCTCATGCCGGCCCCTTTGACCATGCACTCCACCGCTGCAACCGGCGCCGGGTAGTGTCTGCCCGCCTGTGCGGCAACCATGGCTTTTCCTGTCGTTGCCGCCATCTGTAGTTCCACCGCGTTGAGGCGTAGCGGGGACATTTTTTGTCGGCGTCGCGGTTCATAGGGCAACTGCCCACTGGCGCAGCGCTCCAACACTTTGAGCGCCTCCTCACGTAACTGAGCGGGTTCAATCACCGCATCCACGGCACCCACCGCCATCGCCCTGGGTGCCTTCTGATGCGCACCACCGGCGATCCACTCGACGGCGTTATCCAGTCCGATAATCCGCGGCAAGCGCACCGTGCCGCCCCAGCCGGGAATAATTCCCAGGCGCGTTTCGGGCAATCCGATCTGCGCCGTACTCGCCATAATTCGATAGTCGCAGGCCAGACATACTTCCAGTCCGCCACCCATGGCGAAACCATTGATAGCCACCACCACGGGAAACGGGAAACTTTCAAAACGACTCAAATGACCGTTGATGGCCCGTAATCGGGCGCGCACGTCCGTCTCCGGCTGGGAAAAATTATGGCCAAACTCGGTGATATCGGCACCCACGATAAATACGGATTTGCCGCTGGTGACCAGCAGGCCGTTAATACCTTTTTCGCCAACCGACTTATCGAGTACGTCAAGGGCCTGCTCCAGCTCGTCCGTTGTGGCGCGATCAAGTTTATTTACCGAGCCCTCCGCGCGGTTAAAGCAGAGTTCGACAAACCCGTTCTCCAACGGAATCAGTGCGAGGGTCTTACCTTGAAACATAGCTATTCCCCGTTTCTTGAATCAGAACTGAAGTGGCCGGTAGCCACCATTGCTGTGCTGGAGCCGCACTCTACAACTGCGCAGGACTAGCGACAAGCCGCGCCCATCGGTGATTGTGACTCGCGAGTCCCGCGCCACGCTCTTATAAGGGTTCCGGACTCTAGCCGTCACTCCCGCCCCGCGGCAGCGAATGCGCCCCTGGCCACCACCACACATACCACCATCAACAATACCGCAGCGATCAGTGCCGGCAGATAGGCCAGCACCCCCGCCACGGACGCCTCTCCGTAACGGTTATCGGTTAAGCTCAAACCCCTGTTCGGTGCAAATACGGCAAACACGTAGAAAAAGGCGTTGCCCCACACTACGCCGACCATGCCCCAGCAGGTCAATTTTTGACCGCTGGCCGACAGGGACACGTAGCCCAGGCCCCCCGCCAGGGCAATTATCAACACGCCGTTCAGCATATTGCCGACGTGCGCGCCGCGCCATGCGCGCACCGCGCCGGGCACCTGTACATCGATCGCCCACGGAAGTGGCGACAGGGCAATCTCTCCCAGCAGGCTGAAGAACAGCATAAAACCCGCTAACGCCCCCACCAGAATAATCAGAACACCGTGACCCACCATGATTCTTTGATAACGGGAAATACCCATCGTTGCTCTCCTGTAGCATTGTTTGTTGTTATTAAACCCCGGTTGCAGACAACCTGGTTGAGCCACCCCAACTACGCTTCGGCGCGCTTTTATGGCACAGTATAGCCCGCGTACCGCAAGGGAGTTTGATGTGTGGTGACGGGAACGCGCGAGGGCCGACGCCTGTCGAGCCCGCCACCGCCAGCGTGCTGGTAACAGATTACAACGAACTTCCGTACAACTAAATCAAAAGTTCACTGACATAAGAACCAACTCACCATGGCAGACCACGACACTATCGATACACGTGAAGGCGATCCGCACGGACAATACTGGCGCGAGCACATCGCCCTGATTTTAAAACTTCTCGCCTTCTGGTTCCTGGTTTCGTTCGGCTGCGGGATTCTACTGGTGGACCTGCTCAATCAGATTTCCCTGTTCGGTTTTAAGCTGGGATTCTGGTTTGCCCAGCAAGGCTCGATTTTTGTGTTCGTGGCATTAATTTTTATCTACGCCGCAAAGATGCATCACCTCGATAAAAAATACGACTTTCATGAAGACTGATGAAAATCCTGCGCGGTGCTGGCCGGTTGTCAGATCACCCCAGTTTAGCGGCCCCGCCCTCAGCAAGCGCACCACGTATTAACAGGAAACATAGATGGACTTGCAAACCCTCACCTACCTGGTCGTCGGCCTCAGCTTTGCGCTTTACATTGGTATCGCCCTGTGGTCAAAGGCCCACAGCACCGGTGATTTCTATATCGCCAGCGGGGGCGTCAACCCGGTGGCCAACGGCATGGCCACCGCCGCCGACTGGATGTCCGCCGCCTCGTTTATTTCCATGGCCGGGCTGATTGCCTTTATGGGCTACGACGGCGCGGTCTATCTGATGGGCTGGACCGGCGGCTACGTGTTACTCGCCCTCTTACTCGCACCCTATCTGCGCAAATTCGGCAAATTTACCGTACCCGCGTTTATTGGCGAGCGCTATCACTCGCGCACGGCCCGCGCGGTCGCGGTAATTTGCCTGATTTTTATTTCATTTACCTATGTCGCCGGGCAAATGCGCGGGGTTGGCATTGTCTTTTCCCGGTTTTTAGAAGTGGATATCAACACCGGCCTGCTGGTGGGCATGGGCGTGGTTTTTATTTACGCGGTTATGGGCGGCATGAAAGGCATTACCTACACCCAGGTGGCCCAGTACTGCGTGTTGATTTTTGCGTACACGGTTCCCGCGGTTTTTATCGCTTTTCAGTTTACCGGCAATCCGGTTCCCCAACTGGCCCTGGGTAGTGAATTAAGCGACGGTTCCGGTGCGCTGCTGAGCAAACTGGATCAGGTGTTACTGGATCTGGGTTTTGGTGAATATACCGAGGGCAGGAAAAGTATTCAGGACATGTTTTTTATCACCCTCGCGCTCATGGTGGGCACCGCGGGATTACCCCATGTGATTGTGCGTTTTTTTACCGTACCCAAGGTTCGCGATGCGCGTAAATCCGCCGGCTGGGCACTGATTTTTATCGCGCTGTTGTACACCACCGCGCCTGCCGTTGGCGCCTTAGCCAGGTTCAATCTGATCGAAACGGTGAATGGCGTCGAACAACAGGGCACCGCTTACGGGGATATGCCGCGGTGGTTTCAGACCTGGGAAAATTCCGACCTGCTAGCCTGGTACGACCACAACGGCGATGGCCGCATTCAGTATGCCGCCGGCGACGCGGTGATTGGCAAGCCCGCATTCGACGACGCGGCGCGCGGCGCCCAGGGTGAACGACTGGTACTCAACCCCGGCAGCGGAGCCGTGGTTGGCGAGGCCCCGTTTGCCAATGAGCTGTACGTGGACCCGGATATTATGGTACTCGCCAATCCGGAGATCGCCGGTCTTCCCGACTGGGTCATCGCGTTAATAGCTGCCGGCGGAATTGCCGCGGCACTATCGACGGCAGCCGGCCTGTTGTTGGTCATCTCCTCGTCCATTTCCCACGATCTGTTAAAGGGTATTTTCGCCAAAAATATCAGCGAAAAAACCGAACTGATGGCCGGGCGATGCGCCGCCGCTATCGCCATTGCCATCGCCGGTTATTTGGGGGCCAACCCCCCTGCTTTCGTCGCCCAGGTGGTCGCTTTCGCATTTGGGCTGGCGGCCGCGTCCCTGTTTCCGGTCATTCTGATGGGCATCTTCAGCCATAAGATGAACAAATGGGGCGCCATCAGCGGCATGCTCGTCGGCCTGACATTTACCCTGGGCTACATTGTGTATTTCAAAGGGGTCTTTATCGAACCCCAGGCCGCAAACATTCCGGCAAACTGGCTGTTTGGGATTTCCCCCGAAGGCATTGGCGCGGTCGGCATGGTTCTGAACTTTGCGGTTGCTGCGCTGGTGGCGAGATTCACCGCCGATCCTCCGGCCCATATCGCCGAACTGGTGCGCCATATCCGCGTACCCGGCCACCCCCGGACACCCTCGCCCTGACCTGGAAGGTAAGGCCCCCTAACTGACTTGCGCGTCCCGACAGGCGCCACAAGTACTGCTTGTGACGCCGTCGCGCCCCTAAAGTTTTGGCCTGAGCGCCCGCTAACCGGACATAACGCCCACATTGCGTGGACGAAAATTGTTTCGTGAGGCGAACTATGTCCAGTATTCCCCCGATTGGCAGTATGTCGTTCAGTCAAAGCGTCAACCATATGGCGGACCGCGCTTTCGCAGCGCTGGGCACTGACCCGGGTATCGCCGCAACGATCAAGGCGGGCAGCGCGACCCTCGAAGTGCGTTTTCCCATCGAAATCAAAGGCCAAATCGAAATTTTTACCGGCTGGCGCTCCGTCCACAGCACCCACCGGTTACCGGCCAAGGGCGGCATCCGTTTTGCGCCCATTGTCGATCAGGACGAGGTGGAGGCGCTGGCGGCCTTGATGACCTACAAATGCGCCATTGTCGACGTACCCTTTGGCGGCTCCAAGGGCGGACTGATGATCGACCCCAGCAAATACGATCGCGCGGATATGGAAAAAATTACCCGTCGTTTTGCCCGGGAGCTGATTCGCAAGGGATTTCTCAGTCCCGCGACCAATGTTCCCGCGCCCGATATGGGTACCGGTGAACGGGAAATGGCATGGATCACCGACACCTACAAACACCTGCATCCAGAAGACCTGAATTACCTCGGTTGCGTCACCGGCAAACCGGTAGCCCACGGCGGCATTCGCGGGCGTACGGAGGCCACCGGCCGCGGTGTGGTCTACGCGATACGGGAATTTTTTCGTCACGCCGACTGTATTGCCGCCACCGGCATGGAAGGCGACCTCGCCGGTAAACGGGTGGTGGTTCAGGGTTTGGGTAATGTGGGCTACCACGCTGCCAAACTGCTGTCGGAGGAGGACGATTGCAAAATCATCGCGGTGATCGAGCGGGACGGCGCGCTGGTTAATCCCGCGGGCCTGAATATCGAGGCTATTCGTCAATTTATCACCGCCCATAAAACCGTGCGCGGTTACCCGGATGCGGTCCTGGTGGAAGACGGTAAATCGGCACTGGCGATGGATTGCGATATTTTGATTCCAGCGGCGCTGGAAGCACAGATTACCCGCGACAACGCGCAGGATATTCGCGCGCGCCTGATCGTCGAAGCCGCCAACGGCCCGGTGACCTTCGAGGCGGACGAAATGTTGCGTCGGCGCGGCGTAACCATTCTGCCGGATGCCTATATCAACGCGGGCGGCGTGACCGTTTCCTATTTCGAATGGGTGCGCAATCTGGCGCATATTCGTTTTGGCCGCATGGAGCGGCGCTACGATGAAATGCGCGGTGAACACCTGCTGCGGGCCATTGAATCCATGACCGAACATCCGATTCCGGACTGGATCAAGAAAGAACTGGTACAGGGCGCCAACGAGCTGGATCTGGTGCGCTCAGGTCTGGACGACACCATGCGTCTGGCATTTCAGCAGATCAAGCAGGTATTTGACAGTAACGATAAAGTACACGACTACCGCACCGCGGCCTATGTGGTGGCGATCGAAAAAATTTCCCGCTCGTACCACGACATGGGTATTCACTAACTGACGTTTTGGTAAACGGACTGTCGCCAGGGCCGGTTAACCGGCCCTGGCGCTAGCAGTTGCAGCAAGTTAACCGAGCAAACCTTCCGCTTTAAGTGCTTCCTGCACCGCTGGCCGCGCGGCGATGCGACCGGCGTATTCGCCCAGGGCGGGCCATTTGCCAATATCCACGCCGACGAATTTACCCCATCCCAGAATGGTAAACAGGTAGCCATCAGCCACCGAAAATTTGTCCCCCACCAAAAAGGATTTGCCATTCAATTGCTCGGCAATGTAGCCCAAACGACGATCCAACGCCTCGGCCGCGGCTTTTTTCATATCGTCGGTAGATGCCGGATTGAACAGCGGACTGAAGTTCTTGTGCACCTCGGCGTTCAGAAACGTCAGCCACTCCTGCAGGCGGTAGCGGTCGGTGCTGCCTGCGGCCGGAGCCAGGCCGGCAGCGGGGTTCTGGTCGGCAATATATTGCACAATCGCCGGACCTTCGGTCAGATACTCGCCGTTGTCCAGCTGCAGTACGGGTACATAGCCTTTGGGATTCACCGCGTTAAAGTCAGAGCCGTCCTCGACGGTTTTGGCGCGCAGGTCGACCTTCGCCAGGTCCACATTTAATCCCGCTTCGCGGCACGCAATATGGGGCGACAGGGAGCAGGCACCGGGGGCATAAAATAGTTTCATGGATAACTCCTTAGTTAAAAACCACGGGTTGAAAATTATTGCCTTGATTAAGCGGTTCAGGTTAAAGGGTACGCAATCCAACTAGTCGTATGTAACAGGCCACACCCTGTTCCACCAACAAGTTGAGTAAAAAGTCATTACTGACCGGAGCGCAGAGACTACACCATTTTCAAATACGCAACCAAGGTTTTTCGCCAACCGGTTTTTTCTCCTGGCGCTACCCTTCGTCCTACAGCGGCTTGCGAAACAGCACCACCCCGCCGGCATAGAACTGGGGTTCGACACCCCACTGGGCACCCAACCAGCGAAACGACGCATGGGCGAAGAAGGTCACATGGGTTGGATCGTTTTTATAGTGCCAGGCGCCAAAGTCCGCTTGCTGCACCGCAAGCTGCGTCATCAGACCCAACCAGCCCCCCGGCAGCAACAGCCCCCACAACTGAGACAGGACAGCACCCGGCGCCGATAGATGCTCCACCACTTCGGTCGCCGTCACAAAATCGTAACGCCGTTCAAGAACCTTGTCATCTGGCGCGTAAAATGGATCGAAGTTGGTCACCCGATGTCCCAGCTCGGCCAACATCACGCACAGCGTCGGCCCGGGGCCCGAGCCGAAATCCAGCCCGGTGGAAGCAGGCTTGAGGCGAGCCGCTAACGGCGCCGTTATACGGCTTAGAAAGTGGCGATAACCCGCATCGGATGGCCCGTTGCGATGCAGATCGTACTGGGCTTTTTCGGCGGCCCGGGACAGATGCCAGGTGCGAGGAACAAATACCAGCGCGCAAACCGAACACTGGCGGTAGGGTCTGTCCGGGGCCCGGTAAAACTCCCGCGTGTCCGCCCCCCGGCACAGGGGGCAGACCCGATCAGCGGCGCTGTCGTGGGTTACTGCGGACACAACCCCCAATTCCCGCACCGAAAAAAATGGCTCAATCGTAGATAATCACGCCGCGGGCATTGCGCCCGGCTTCCAGGTCCGCAAACGCCTGGGGCGCCTCATCGATGGAATAGGTGCGCGTCACCATGCGGTCGAGATCGAGCTTACCGCGCTGGTACAGGTTCAGATATTTGGGGAAGTCCACCTTAAATTCCGCGCTGCCGTACATGGAACCCTTGAGAGTCTTGGCCGTGAGGGGAAACATCAGGGCGTTCAGTTCCAGTTTCTGCGACAGTTTGCCCACACCCACCACGGTCATCACTCCGCCGCGGCGGGTGGCTTTCTGCGCCTGGTCGACCACCGCCGGAATACCGATGGCTTCAAATCCGTAATCCACACCGATACCATCGGTGAGCGCCATGATCGCCTTCAACGGCTCCTGCGCGCCATTGACCAGATCGGTGGCTCCCACTTCCGCCGCCATCGCCAGTTTTTCATCCGACAGATCCACCGCAATGATTTGCGCGGCGCCGGCGATGCGCGCGCCCTGAATAATCGACAGCCCGACCCCGCCCGCGCCGAATACCGCGACCGTACTGCCCGGCTTGACCTGCGCCGTCTTGAGCGCCGCCCCGACCCCCGTGGTGACGCCACACCCCACCAACGCCGCCGCTTTCAGGTCGATGTTCTTGTCGATGGCGACCACACACATGGCGGGCACCACTGCGTATTCCGCCATATTGCCGAGAAACTGCATAACGTTGATATCCTGCCCGTTAAGTTTGACCCGGGCGGAACCATCCATCATTTTGCCGGTGGGGACGCTTTCCAGGCACAGATAAGGCTCACTGCGCAGGCAGTGATAACACTGACCACAGTTGGGTACGAAGGACAGGGCCACGTGATCCCCTACCTGCACATTGGTCACCCCCTCGCCCACCTGCTCGACGACACCCGCGCCCTCGTGGCCCAGCACCATGGGAAACGCCACGGGAATGGTGCCATTGATCACGGAAAGATCGGAGTGGCAGATACCCGTCGCTTTCATTTTCACCAGTATTTCGCCGGCCTTCGGTGGATCCAGCGTCACGGTTTCCACACTGAATTTGTTCAGCTCGTGGGCCACCACTGCCTTCATCGTTTTCATCGTCAACTCCTTACTTCGATAGCTAAAAAGGCGCGCAGTTTACCACCTTAAGCGACTACCGTGGTCCCCGCCTTTTTAACAATTTGCTTTTCCCGCAGGTCGTATTCCGCTATTTTAACGGGCTTCTTTGTACGAGACCTCGGCCAGCACCATGAGCACCCGTTATTCTTTGCTGCCCGAATGGGCGGAACAGGAAGCCGTCCTGCTGGCCTGGCCCCACCCATCTACCGACTGGGCTCCCTGCCTGGCGGAGATTCAACGGGATTATGTCGCCCTGACGGCTGCCATCGCGCAGGAAGTGACGCCCATCATCCTGTGTTACGACGCGGCCCACCGCGATGCCATCCAGGGTCAGCTTGACGGCCACTGTACGCGGCCACCCCTCCTCGTAGTGGCCCCCTATAACGATACCTGGTGCCGGGATTACGGCCCCCTAACCCTCGGCGCCGGGCAACAGCGTCGCCTGCTGGATTTCGCATTCAACGGCTGGGGCGAAAAATACGCCGCCGACCTGGACAACCATATCAATCGCACGCTGGAACAAGTCTGGGCGGCGCCCCTGCACAGCGTCGACTTCGAACTGGAGGGCGGCAGTATCGAAACCGATGGCGTGGGCACCCTGCTCACCACCCGCCACTGCCTGCTGGAAAGTAACCGTAACAACGACTTCAGCGAACAGGAAATCGAGCAACTATTGCTCGACAAACTGGGCATGCAACGCATTCTGTGGCTCAGTCACGGCGCCTTGCTGGGGGACGATACGGACAGCCATATCGACAACCTGGCGCGGTTTTGCAACGCCAGCACCATTGCGTTTGCCACCTGCACCGATGCCGCCGACCCCCACACCCAGCACCTGCAGGCCATGGCGGCGGAATTGCAAGGCTTTCGCCAACCCAACGGCGAACCTTACCAGTTGCAGCCCATTGCCATTCCGCAACCCCAGTACGACGCCGACGGCAAACGTCTGCCGGGCAGCTATATTAATTTTCTGATCCTGAACCACAGCGTTATCGTTCCGGTGTTTAATTGCCCCCAGGATCAACTCGCATTGTCAGCGCTGCAACAATGTTTTCCCGGCAAACGGCTGCTTACCGTACCGGGGCGCAATCTGATTCGCCAATACGGCGGCCCCCACTGCGCCACCATGCAACTACCCAAGGGCACAACGCGATGGGCGGAACGGTCCAACGGCATAGCGGGCGATTCAGTGGTTGCCGCCCCCGTGCCCTCCCGTGTGCAAGGTTAGAAACAAGGCCAAGATTATGAGCAAAAAATCCCTGCGCGTCGGCGTTATTCAGCAATCCGCCTGGCCGGACAAAAATAAAAGCCTGGCCGAAACCGAGCGCCTGCTAAAACAACTGGCAGATGCGGGCAAACCGGAACTGGTGTTGCTCCAGGAGCTGCATGCCACCCATTATTTCTGTCAGGTGGAAGACCCGGCCCTGTTCGATCTCGCGGAGCCACTCGACGGCCCCACTGCACAAACCCTGTCCCGTTGGGCCAAACAGTACCAATGCGTGCTGGTCGGTTCCATTTTTGAAAAACGCGCGCCTGGGGTATTTCACAACACTGCGGTGGTGTTCGACACCGACGGTTCAATGGCGGGTTTTTACCGCAAAATGCATATTCCCGACGACCCGGGTTTTCACGAAAAATTTTATTTCACGCCCGGCGACGCCACATGCATAAACGGCGACAGCGGCTTTGCGCCCATTGCCACCAGCGTCGGCCAACTGGGTGTGCTGGTGTGCTGGGATCAGTGGTACCCGGAAGCCGCCCGCCTGATGGCCCTGGCCGGGGCAGATATTCTGCTGTACCCAACAGCCATCGGCTGGGATCCAAACGATAGCGACAAGGATCAGGCCAACCAGAAAAATGCCTGGCAAATCATTCAACGTTCCCACGCCGTGGCCAATCATCTACCGGTGGTCGTGGCCAACCGGGTCGGCCACGAACCAGATCCCGCGAACAGCAGTGCGGGTATTCAGTTCTGGGGAAACAGTTTTATCTGCGGCCAACAGGGCGACATACTGGCCGAGGGCGACACCCAGAGTGCACAATACCTGCTGACTGACATTGAGTTGGCGCGCACAGAATCACTCCGGCGCGTCTGGCCCTATTTTCGCGATCGGCGTGTCGACGCTTACGGGGGACTGCAACAACGGTTTCTTAAACCGTAGGGTTTTACCAGCGGAGTGCGACAGCGAGGGCTGTAAGGCCGTTACTTATTCCGATCAGAGTTTCAATTTATCGCTCGTTGATACTTTTTCGATTAAATCTGGTGAATAACCCCATCGTAGCCTCCGCTCAGGGCTTTCGATGGCGTCTCACGCTCTTAATAACAGGAGCAGCCGCATAGCCCTGTTTACCTGTTAATTTGTTTGTTATGTTGCGCTATAAAAGAGCGTAATTCGCTATGAGCACAATAACAAACCCAAGCAATACTGCACCTATATACTGGAATACGAGAACATCAGCATCTCTAAACATGTATTTAACATAGAATGGCTTTGGTTCATTTGCCAAGTTTGTAATTAATCCGGTTTTGTCAGATCTTTTTATTTGCCAGGCCATTTCTAAAGCAGTAAATGGCCAAAATATTACTGACCAAAAAACCCCATATATATGCCAGGCTACGTGCTTGATGAGGCTTTCATGTACCCGAATGAAACCCCATACTTTTCTTTCATTTGATGCGAACAACACTCCAAGAAATAGATAGTCATATACATATTTTGGTGTTTCGAACCAGAGCCATCCAAGGACAAAGTCAAATACCGGATAAACAATTATTTGGTAGCTATCAATTAGTTGCTGAATGTCCGATTTAAAAGAAACCAAAGAATCAGAAAGACCTAGCAATCCCAGCACAGCAAGAGGGAAGCTCAATATTCCCCAAACTGTTCTGATTGGGTTTCTCTTAGGAGTCGATTCCATATTCTTCTAATCTCAAATTCAACTCTAGCAGGTAATCTGGGTCAGGTGAAAAACTACCCCCCCCTGGGCTTGCGCCTCTTTTTTTGCTTGTTACACGACGGTAGCATAACTGCTCTATTTCTTGCTTAAACCTATCAACACCCAACGCCACCCCCTAATAGTTTTTCATCTGACCCCAATTATCAATTATCACTGCTCTTTAAATGATCAATCTCTCATAGGCTTCGATATCTCAGTTGCAACCAAACCAAGAATTTCTACAAGCCTCACTATAGATAAATTCTGCCGTTCTAGCGCCCCATTTATACGCTTCAAATATTCTTTAGATGGTACTTTAATGGGCTTTGATTCTGCATTATCGGTCATTGAATCTTTTTTATTGTTCACAGATTTTAGACCGGCAATGACTTGATTTAACGCATCCGCCAGAGCCAAAGGGAAGCATTCAGTACAAATTGCATTCTTGCTATCGCTCCACCATGTATGGTGTAAATCACACGCAAGACTGCCACAGCTGTTGCAAGCTACAAGAGTATCAGTTCGCCCTTGTCCTTCTTGATGACATATCCGACAATAACCGGCCATCAATCAATCCTCCTTCTGTACGTGTTGTGGTTTTTTATTACTTTTTTGGTGGACAGCCCTATCCAAAAGACTCCAACCCCATTCAATATGAATAAAACACCCGACACCAATAGCCTCCAATTATTTGTGCTCGGTACTGGAATCTCAGGGGGAAAGCCATCGCCTGTTGATAAGGATTTCAATATGTAAAACAAAACGTAACCTAGTGACTCCAAATATTGGGCGCCGATACCGATACTCGAAAATGCCTCTGGAGTTTTAAATGGAATAAATCCTAAAGAGCTCTGAACAAAGATTAGAGGACTTGATAAAATTACCAAAATACCTATAACTAAATTTTTTAATGCATCGCTCTCGAAATTTATAGCAGGCACCTTCACAAGCCCACCGACCGCGGGAATATGGCCGCCCAAAAATATATATTTTAGATAGCGTATGGTTAGCTTCATTTAACGCCTTTAGCATCGGCGCAACATACTACGCCCGATGCCCGAATTCGCTAGGTGGTTAAGCACGAGGCACCGGAAAGCCAATATATTTATTAAGGATATGATTTTGATGATATTGGTCCTTATGTTCGGCCTGTATAAATGCCTCGTAAACAGATGGCGGCACACCAATATATGTTTCGTGACCACCATCGTTAAAACTAAGCTCAAGCTCTTGCTTGATTGAATTGTATCGAACAGCTCGGAGAAATTGTGATGAAACCTGCTTCCAGCCCTGCATCCCCATATGATTATGCCGCCAACATGACTAATGAGTAGATACAGGGATACTTTAAAACGATATATAACTTCACCACACAAAGGGGGCGCCCGTTAGTATTAGAATTTATCGAACTACTTAAACGCGTTGGCATAGTAACCACCTAACCATTAATAAACCGACCAGTCGGCTTATGTTCGGAATACGAAACGTGTCGGGATATGTACCGGATTTGGGGTGTTAAATAGAGTGGTCGGTATATCATTCCCTGGCACCGATGTATTTTATGCTGCCAATATATTGTTTTCGGGGAA
>JAYODD010000014.1:0-17559 GCA_038106145.1 Gammaproteobacteria bacterium
CCGACACGAGGATTTTCAGTCCTCTGCTCTACCGACTGAGCTACCTGGGCTTTTTCGCTAACGCGGAAAGGCGCGTATTAAACCGTTTCGGCTGGATGCCGTCAAGGATAATGGGGCGCATTACTCTTTGGGTGGAACATAACCTTCGGCCTTGTCGAATTCTTCGCCGGACAGAAACTTGTCGCGCTGTTCGCCAAGGTAGGTGCGGGCGGTCATATCCATCATATTGAGGCGTTTTTCGTTGATCAGCATGGTCTGGTGGGCGAGCCATTCCTGCCACGCCTGGCGCGAGATGTGTTCGAATATATCCTGGCCTTTCGGTCCCGGAAAGGGCGGCGCATCGAGACCTTCCATCTCTTTTTTGTACTTGCGGCATATCAGGGTACGGCTCATGGGCATCTCGTCTGCGGGGTCAAAATGTCGGGCGGTGGACCAACCCGGTGGGTTGCGAGGTCCAGGATGGGTAGGATAGGAACAAGCGCCCAGCGGGGCAAGTGGAAATTGCCTGGCAGATGCCTAATTGGCCGCTACAAGCTGCTGCAACAGGGCCTTGATGGGTTGCGGCAGGCCTAAATTACCGGGCGCGGAAGGGGTTATCCATCGACTCGGGGCGCGCTCAGCTACGCCGCCGTGAGCGGCGACGGATACGCGCACGGGGATAAAATCCAGATGGAAGTGACTAAAGGTATGGCGCTGTGTCGGCGCTGCCTGCCAGTGGGTGGCCCGGTACCCCAGTTGCGCACAGGTATCGCCAATATCCGCCTCGGCAGCGCACTCGGGGAATGTCCACAGCCCGCCCCATAGCCCCTGCGCGGGCCGTTGTTCCAGTAACACCTGGTTTGCCGCATTTTCCAGAATCAGGAACAGGGTTGTTTTGATCGGGATTTCTTTACGGGGTTTTTTGCCGGGGAAACGTTGCGGATCACCCAGTTGAAAAGCGCGACAATCGGCGTTGAGGGGGCAGCCTGTGCATTGCGGTGCACTGCGGGTGCACAGGGTGGCGCCGAGGTCCATGATCGCCTGAGTGTAGTCGCCGCAGCGCTTCTCCGGCGTGTAGTCGTCCGCCAGTTGCCACAGGGCTTTGGCCGTCGCGCTGGCGCCGGGAAACCCTTCAACAGCGGCGTGGCGCGCCAATACCCGTTTGACGTTGCCGTCCAGAATCGGTGCGCGGGTGCCAAAGGCGATGGCGCAGATGGCGCCGGCGGTGGAGCGGCCGATGCCGGGCAATGTTTGCAGGGTTGCGACACTGGCGGGAAAGACGCCGTCGTGGTCGGCGGCGATTATGCCGGCGGTTTTGTGCAGGTTGCGGGCGCGGGCGTAATAACCGAGACCGGTCCACAGGTGGAGCACTTCGTCGAGGGGGGCCGAGGCCAGCGCGGCGACATCGGGGAACGCGGTGGTAAAACGCTGAAAATAGGGAATGACGGTGGCCACCTGGGTTTGCTGTAGCATCACCTCCGACAGCCAGACCCGATAGGGCGTGATGTCCTGCTGCCAGGGTAAATCCTTGCGGCCGTGTCGATCGAACCAGGCGAGCAACCGTTGTGCAAAGGGTTTAACCACTATTTTTTCTTGCCAAATATGCCCTTCAGCAGGCCTTCCAGTGCCTCGCTGGACTCCTGGTCCAGGCCGGTTTTTTTCTGCACTTCCTCGAGAATTCGGCTGTGGAGCAATTCCCTGACGATATCCCCATCCGGGCGGCAGCTTTTGGCGCCAGCGTTGGCGAAGCTGTCCTTGCAGCGCAGCGGAATATCCCGGTCGCGTATACGCGTGTTGGTGACGACGCAGCCGGTTTCGCTGGTGCGCTCGCCATTGAGGCGGGAAACCGCCAGCAGGTTAAATTTTTCCTTTTGGGTGTCGATCACGCCGCTGCCGCGCAGACTCAGGTTGCCGACTCCGGTGGTATAGCTGTCCAGTACCAGGTCGTAGCCTTTGAGGGTAAAGGCGCTATCGATATCCTTTAACTGGGTGCCTTCCCCCCAGGTTTGGGTGGACTCGGTTTTTTCCACCAACGCCACAATTTCGCAGAAGCTGCGTTCCAGATTGACCTTGGCCAGGGCGGGCTGCGCCACGTGCAGGGTGCCACTGCCCACGAGGTTAGCCCGCAACTGGTCGGCGTTTTCACCGCGGGAGCTGCCGCTTACGGACATATCCAGCAGCCCCTGAAAATCCACATCCTGGTCGAGCGCCGCCGTCATCTGCGGTATGGAGATGCCGGTGATATGTTTTTCAAAAGTTATGGCCGGTTGGGCCGGGGCCATGTCGATGCCGACCTTGGCCTTAACCTCGCCGCCGAATACCCGGGTGGAAAAATCGCTCAGCGCTACTTTTTTGCCGCGAACGGTCATCGCCGTGTGCAAATCCGCCAGTTGCATTTTGCCGGTAGTGAAAGACTGCCAGCGGATATCCACATCGCCCTTGCCGCCGTTCAGCCAGGCGACCGATGCGGCCAGCGGTCCGAATAGCGCGGCCACCGGCGCGTCGTTTTCCGATGTTTTTGCCGAGGCCGGGGAGTAGTCATCCACATTGATGGTGTCGCCCGCCAGGGTCAGCTTCAACGAGCGTTTGTCGCCCAAGCCGAACCGCGCGCTGCCGGTGATCACGGTTTGGTCCAGATCGATGCGCAGATTGTTCAGTTGCACAAGGTCGGCGGTGCCGCCGATATCCATTGTGAGTGCCACCCGCGACAGGGCATCCGGGTTGGCGGGGGCGGGTAGTTCGATGCCCCAGGCGGGCAGGGCCTTGCGTAGATTAAAGGGCTTGAGCTGCCAACGCCCGCTGATTTCCGGAGTGGCGCTCAGTCCGCGTAGCGCCCCTTCTCCGCTCAGGTCGAGGGCGTCGGCGCGGGCCACGAAATCGGTGAGACTGAGGCTGTCCTCAGTGCGGTTATACAGCGCGGAAAAACTACTTTTTATATCCGGGCGGTCGGCAGCAGACAGGGTTAAATTCGTGGTGTCGATTTGTACGAGTGCGCCGTTGTCCGCTGCGCTGATGCGGGTCTCCAGAACAATATGCTGGGTTGGGGATTCGTCCTGCTGCAGATCGAAGCTCAGGGATAGTGGAAACGGTTTGTTATCCAGATTGAAGCGCTGGCTTCGCAGGTTGACGTTTTCCATGGTGGTCAGCGGTTCGCCGGGCAGGGTGATGCGGCTATCGCTCAGCTCAACACTGGCAATGGCCAGATTAAAACCGTTGGGCGCGTCCTGTTCCGCGGAGTTGGTCGCGCCCGCAGCCGGTGCCGCCGCTGCCGCACCGCCCTGGGCCAGATTCTGCAGCGTTATATCCGCTCCATCCAGAGCAATGGCCCGCACCGCAATCTGACGACGCAGCAGCGCGAGCAAATTCAATTGCAAGTCGGCGCTGCGGAACGACGTGGTGGGGAAGCGGCCCTGTTGATCGGCGATATGGGTTTCGCCGATGCGGATGGCCAGGTTGGGGAAAATTTTCCAGGATAGCTCGCCCTTAATATTGAGTTCGACATTCTGTTCGGCGGCCAATTTTGCAAGCTGCGGTTTGTAGCTGTTGGGATCGATTGCAAAAATTACAAAAGTGACCGCGGCGACCAGCAGCAACAGCGCTGCGGTAAGACTGATAAGCAACCATTTGATCATTTTTTTCACGAATGAGCTCCTTGTTACAGGCACCATTAGAACGTCAGAGCACTGCTGAGTTCAAGGGGCACGCCGCCGTGGACGTTGGCGTGCCAGGAATCAGTCCGTGCGCGAGTATGGCGAGGACCCGCTGCGGCCCGTATAATGCCCGCTTTATTGTATCGGCACACAACGCCGCTTCAACGTTGGGAGAAATCATGACTACCGCAAACCGTGCGGCCACAGTCAGTCGCGATACCCTCGAAACCCAGATCACCGTAAACCTCGATCTGGACGGTACGGGGCGCTCCGAATTTGCCACCGGTGTACCGTTTCTGGAGCACATGCTCGATCAAATTGCCCGCCACGGCATGGTGGATTTGACGGTTACCGCCACTGGGGACACCCATATCGACGATCACCACACCGTTGAGGATATTGGTATCACGCTGGGTCAGGCGGTGAGACAGGCGTTGGGGGAACGCAAGGGCATAGCCCGCTACGGCCATGCCTATGTGCCACTGGACGAAGCGTTGTCGCGGGTGGTGATCGATTTTTCCGGACGTCCGGGGCTGATTACCAACGTGGAGTTTACCCGCGCGCGGGTCGGCGATTTTGACGTGGATCTGGTGTTTGAGTTTTTCCAGGGCTTTGTTAATCACGCCGGCGCGACCCTGCACATCGATAATTTGCGCGGCGACAACGCCCACCACCAGGTGGAGACCATTTTCAAGGCATTTGGCCGCGCGTTACGCATGGCGATAGCGCCGGACGCGCGCATGAGCGGTGTGACACCTTCCACCAAAGGGACGTTGTAGGCCGCATTAATATTTAGAGGCGGTTAACGCGGCTCACGGCTACGTTGTTTGGATTCCAGTAGATGACTACAGCACGTCAAAGCATTGCGGTGCTCGACTACGGTATGGGTAATTTGCACTCCGCCGCCAAGGCGCTGGAGCATGTGGCGCCCGCGGCGCGAGTGGTGATTACCAGCGACGCGGCGGAAGTGGCGCGCGCCGATCGGGTGGTGTTCCCCGGCGTGGGCGGTATTCGCGAATGCATGGCGGAAATTCGCAAAGCGGGTTTCGATATCGCGGTGGCCGCAGCCATCACCGAAAAGCCGGTGCTCGGTATCTGTGTGGGCATGCAGGCGTTGATGAACACCAGTGAGGAAAATGGCGGTGTGCAGTGTCTGGGTATTCTGCCCGGCCAGGTGCGGTTTTTCGGCAAAGATTTTCACAGCGCCGATGGCGAGCGTCTCAAGGTTCCTCATATGGGCTGGAACCGCGTGCAACAAAGCGTGCCGCACCCGCTGTGGCAGGGAATCGAGCAGGGTGAGCGCTTTTATTTTGTCCACAGTTACTATGTCGAGGCGGCGCCGGAAGTAGTCGCGGCGACCTGTGATTACGGGTTGCGGTTTGCCGCGGCACTCAGTCGTGGCAAATTGTTTGCAGTGCAGTTTCACCCCGAGAAGAGTCACACGGCGGGGCTGCGGTTGTTGAAAAATTTTATTAACTGGTCGGGTCAGGAGTAACGAATTTTTATGCTGATTATTCCGGCAATAGACCTTAAGGATGGCCAGTGTGTGCGTTTGCGCCAGGGCCGCATGGAAGATTCCACGGTGTTTTCCGACGACCCGGTAACTGTAGCGGCGCGCTGGGTAGAGGCTGGCGCGCGGCGCCTGCACCTGGTGGATTTGAACGGTGCTTTCGCAGGCGCCCCGGTCAATGGCGCGGTGGTTGAGGCGATAGCGCGGGCGTTCCCGCAACTGCCGATCCAGATCGGCGGCGGTATACGCTCCGCCGAGACGATTGAGGCCTATTTAAAAGCGGGCGTGGAGTACGTCATTATTGGCACCAAGGCGGTGACCGAGCCGCAGTTTGTGAGTGCGATGTGCCGCGCATTTGCGGGGCACATTATCGTCGGTATCGATGCCAAAAACGGTCGCGTAGCCACGGATGGGTGGGCCGAGGTCAGCGAGGTTGAGGCGGTCGATCTGGCGCAGCGCTTTGCGGCGGATGGTGTCAGCGCGATTGTCTACACCGATATCGACCGGGACGGCATGATGCAGGGAGTCAACGTTAACGCCACCGTTGCCATGGCCCGCGCCTCGCACATTCCGGTGATCGCCTCCGGCGGTATCACCAATATGGACGATATCCGCAACCTGCAGGAAGTCGCTGCGGCCGGCATCCTCGGCGCCATTACTGGCCGCGCCATCTATGAAGGTACCCTGGATATTGTTGAAGCGCAGATTTATTGCGATAATTTTGCAGCCGGTAGCTAGTTATATCGATTCGACAATTCTGCCAGAAACGGAATTAGTTTATCGCAAAGTTACGCTCGAAATACCAGGCCCTGTTCACATACTAGAAAATCGATACGGTCATCGGTCAGTGCGTTGAGCGCTTCCTGTGGGGTATTGATGATCGGTTCCTCGTGGGCGTTAAAACTGGTGTTGACCACACAGGGAATGCCGGATATACCTTTAAACTCCGTGATAATGTCATAGTAAAGCGGGTTGTCATCGCGGTCGATTATTTGCGGTCGCGCGGTGCCATCGACATGGACTACCGCTGGAATACGATCTTTCCACGAGTCCTTCACTTCAGTGGTGATGGTCATAAAGCGACAAGCGTAACGGTTACATCCGTTTATCGCGAAAACATCGTCCGCGTCGCATTCCCTCACGACCGGGGCGAAAGGCATAAATTCGGTGCGCTGTAACCGTTTGTTAATGCTGTCATTAACACCGCGATCCGCCGGGCTCGCCACGATAGTTCTGGCGCCAAGGGCCCGCGGGCCGAGCTCCATCGCACCACAGTATATAGCGCCAACACTACCCCGATGTATAAGTTCGGCGGTCCGTCTGGGGCCATCGTTAGTGAGTTCTATCTTGAATGGGCCCTTTTTCGCCGCGTCCAGCAATTCCTCCCCGGAGTATGGCTGACCATAATAAAGGTGCTTAAATCTAGTGCGCGTTAGTGACTTCTTGTCTCCGCGGATGAGCCAGTCGATACAAGCGCCAACTGGCAAACCTTCGTCACCCATTGCCGGGAATATAAATACTTCGTCGACACCGGGAAGTTCGGCCACTTTCTGGTTCAGTCTCACATTCGAAAAAACACCGCCGGACATCCCAATATATCTCGCCGGGTACAGTTTTCTCAGGGTTTCAATCCAACGCAGAAGTAACAGTTCCGTAACCTGCTGGATTGAGGCGGCGATATCTTCGCGACGTTCTTCCGCAAATAATTGCTGGAGGTATTTTCGTAGTTGTTGTGCACCCTGTTGCTGGCAATGGACCGTGCCATCCTCAGCTATCGACCACTGTGCTAACAGCTTTTCTGCCTTAGTGGGTGTGCCGAAAGCTGCCAGTCCGGTTAACTTTCCTTCATGGCGATTGGGAATAAATCCACAAATTTCTGTGCAGTACGCGTAAGCAAGACCAATCGATGCCCCGGAATTTTGCGGGGATTTGAGGAGGGTTTCTTCCCCGCCGAGGACACATCTAAGCTCGTTGGGATCCGGAACATAGGCGGAATACTGCGCGCCGTCGCCACCGCCATCGCAGCTCACATAGAGAGCATCCTGCGGCCAGTCCACGTAATACCAGCTTGCCAGTACGTGGCACAGGTGATGATTGCTAAAGTGAATTCGGGTCGTGGAGCGTACGTTGAGGTGTTTTCGCAATGTTCCTACGTCAATTAGTTCATATGCTGACTTCCCCGTTTTGATCATCTGGGCGACCAGATTTACATCTCTCTCACGGCGCAGCAGTTTTCGACGGAGCATCGTCAGGGGTTCCCCGGTACGCATATAGCTGCGCTGAGGCAGCTTCATGCGTGTTAGCGCAACTACGTCGACTTGATCGCGGTGCACGCTGGCGATGCGTAGTACCTCGTCTACTGAACGCAAATCGAAGAAGCTACCATCATTTTTTACACGGGAAAGACGCTCTTCCTTGCAGAAAGCAAGCAATATCCCGTCCTGAAACAGGCAGGCGGATGCGTCGTGGCCGGTGTGAATGCCCAAAATATACATTGTGAAAACGCTCAGAATTGGGTTGAAAAAGCGGCATCATACCGGAAGCTGGGGACGGTGCGAATTCCTGTTATTGGTTTGGCCAAGAATGTGGTTCGCATATTTACTGGAAAATCTCCTCCAGAAAATTCACCAGGCTGCGCCACGAGCGCCGGTCGGCGCTGGCATTGTAGACTGCGCCCATATCGGGAAAGTTGGCCGCCGGATTGGTGAACGCGTGTACGGTGTTACCGTAGGCGTGGATTTGCCAGTCGGCGCCCGCGGCGGTGAGCTCCGCGGCCAGGGCATTTACTGATTCAACGGGCACCATGGGGTCGTCGTGGCCGTGCAGGCACAGCACTTTTGCCTTGATTGGCTGGCCACTGATATTGTTTGGCGGTACGAACAGGCCGTGAAAGCTGACGACGCCGAGAATGTCGATTCCGGTGCGCGCCAGATCGAGCACGCACAGTCCCCCAAAGCAAAAACCCATGGCGGCGACTTTAGTCGAATCCACTTCCGCTTGAGCAGTCAGGGTCTCCATTGCCAGGGTGATCCGGCGTTGCAATGACGCGCGATTATCCAGGAAGGGCTGCATCAGTCTGCCATTTTCCTCGGGTCCGCTGCCGAGTACACCTTTGCCATACAGGTCGATGGCAAAACCGACGTAGCCAAGCTTCGCTAACTGGGAGGCCTTGTCGCACTCGAAGTCGCTGCGTCCCTGCCAGGTGTGGGCAATGGCGATGGCTGGGCGGGGGGTGGCAACGCTATCGTCGTAGGCGAGGTAGCCTTGCAACACGGTGTCGCCGTCCCGGTACTCGATATTGCGGTGTTGGATAGTCACGGGGACTCCTTTAACGTGTGTGTAAGGGAAAAATCAGTGTATCCTGTTCCGTCGTTGGACAAAACCGGTAAGGAGTAAATGATGTCCTATGGCGGCCAGGAGGGCGCGTGGATAATTTTTCTGGCCACCATTGGCACCAGTCTGGTGGGGCTGTTCATGGCCCCCGGGGTGATTGAAAAAAGCCTGTTTCGGCCGTACTGGCTGTTGCGCAAAAAACAGTACGACACCATTTACATGAGTGGCTTTGTGCATGCGGATCTTGGCCATCTGTTATTCAACATGGTCACCTTTTATTTTTTTGCATTTCCCATGGAGCGGGTGCTGGGAACAGGCTGCTTTATTGCGCTGTATGTGGCGGGATTACTGCTGAGTCATCTCGGTACCTATGCCAAACAACGCCATAATCCGGAATACGCCAGTTTAGGCGCGTCCGGCGCAATTTCAGCGGTTCTGTTTGCCTATATCGTGTATTTTCCCACCCGCAGTCTCTATATCATCCCCATTCCGGTGCCAATTCCGGCATTTGTACTGGCCTTGGGTTATGTGGCCTATTCGTACTACGCCGCGCGACGCGGGACCGGGCGCATTAACCACGACGCCCACTTGTACGGTGCCCTGGGCGGCCTGTTGTTTGTACTGGCCGTCGATCCGGGCGCTTACCGGGCGTTAATTGCCCTGGCGGGTTTTTAAGTGGATCGGCCGTGTCAAATCGGGAGAAACATTATGACAGGACTGGTTAAACACGTATTTCAGAGTCTGGTGGGTTGTGTGTTCACTGCGGCTATGGCGCTGCCGCTGGTCGTGGCGGCGGAGCCGGAAGATGAACTGCTGGTCGAATCCAGTGCAGAGGCGGAATACCTGCGCTGGGCCCAGCAGATGTGGAATTCCCTGGACCGAAAAACCGGAACTGTGGAACTGATGGACGGCGTGGCCACCGTACAGGTGCCGGAAACGTTTTATTACCTGTCGCCACTGGATGCGCAGAAAGTGCTGGTGGAGATTTGGGGCAACCCACCGGGCGCGCCGCCGTTAGGCATGCTGTTTCCCGCCGAGGTAACCCCCTTTGACAATAACGGCTGGGGCGTGACCATCGAGTTTTCTGCAGACGGCTATGTGTCCGATGCGGATGCCGCGGAGATCGATTACGACGAATTGCTCAAATCCATGCAAAAAGACACGGAGGAGGAGAGTCGTTACCGCGTTAGTCAGGGTTATGAAGGCATTGCGCTGGTGGGTTGGGCCGAACCTCCGCGCTACGATAGCGTCGCCAAAAAGCTGCACTGGGCCAAGGAGTTGCAGTTTGCGGGTAGCGCGGAACGTACGCTCAATTACAATGTTCGGGTGTTGGGCAGGAAAGGCGTACTCTCGTTAAACTTTATCGCCGACATGAGCCAGTTGCCTGATATCGACAGCAATCTTGCCACGGTAATGGGCATGGTGGATTTTGCGGAAGGCCATCGCTATCGGGATTTCGACCCCAGCATCGACAAGGTGGCTGCCTACGGTATTGGCGCGTTGATTGCCGGTAAGGTGCTGGCCAAAGCGGGTCTGCTCGCCGCTATTTTTATCGCCCTCAAGAAGTTCTGGATCATTCTTTTACTCACCGTGGGTGGTTTTGTCTGGAAATTAATTAGTGGCAAAAAAACCGAAGATAAAAATGCCGCCGGGACGGGGGACGGGACCTCGTGAATTTCGATCCGGATACATTTGCCCAGGAGTGGATCGCGAGCTGGAACAGTCACGACCTGCCGCGCATCCTGTCCCACTACGCCGATACGTTTTCAATCACCACGCCGATGATAAAAATTGCGCTGGGTGTCGATACGGGAACCCTGCGCGGCAAGCGGCAGGTGGGAGATTATTGGCGCCGGGCACTGGAGAAAATGCCGGATCTACAGTTTGAGTTGCTGGATGTACTGGCCGGCGTTAACTCCGTTGCCGTGTATTACCGCTCGGTGCTGAATAAGCTGGCAATCGAAGTGATGTTCTTTGACGACGACAATAAAGTGGCCAACGTGGTGGTGCATTATTCCCGTTAGAGTCCGCTTCCCCGTGGTTTATCTCGCGCCCGCCCGGTGGCATCAGCGGCGGGTATAACCGTCAGCTAGACCGGATTTCGCGCGATAAGCTGGCGCGCGATAATGATGCGCTGCATTTCGTTGGTGCCCTCGCCGATCACCATCAGCGGCGCATCCCGATACAGGCGCTCCGCGTCAAACTCACAGGAGTAACCGTAGGCGCCGTGAATGCGCATATTTTCATCGGCGTTTTTTGCGGCAGCTTCGCTGGCGAAATATTTGGCCATGCCGGCTTCCATGTCGCAGCGCTCGCCGCGGTCAAATGCCTGGGCTGCCTGCTCCAGCAACAGGCGCGCCGCTTCGGTACGGGTGGCCATTTCCCCCAGTTTCAGTTGAATGGCCTGGTGCTCGCAGATCGGTTTGCCAAAGGTTTTGCGTAACTGCGAGTAGGCGGTCGCCTGTTTCAGGGCGGCGCTGGCGACACCGACACCACGGGCAGCGACGTTAATGCGACCCAGCTCCAGGCCGCCGACCGCGTTGTAAAAACCCTGTCCTTCGACGCCGCCAATCAGACAGTCCTGGTGGACACGGTAGTTGTCGAAGACAATTTCCGCCGTGTCGATACCGCGATAACCGAGTTTTTTTAGTTTGCGGGTGACGTTGAATCCTGCGCCTTTTTCCGCAATAAACATACTCATGCCCTTGCGTGGCGGCGTTGCGTTGGGATCGGTTTTGACGAGGAGGCCAATGACGCTACCCTCCTTGGCGTTGGTGATCCAGGTTTTCGAACCGTTGATGACATAGTATTCGCCGTCTTTCCTGGCGCTACAGCGAATGCCCTGTAAATCTGTACCCGCGTCGGGTTCGGTCAGGCCAATACCACCCCGTAGTTCACCGCTGGCAAAACGGGGCAGATATTTTTTCTTTTGCGCTTCGGTGCCGTAACTTTGCACACAACGCGCCATAATTAGATGGGAATTGAATACCCCCGAGAGGGACATCCACACTTCGGACACCAGCATCACGATTTTTGCGTAGGTGGATGCGGACAGGCCCAGGCCGCCGTACTCCTGATCAATCGTCGCGCCAAACAGCCCCAGTTCTTTCATCTGCTCGATCATGGCGTGGGGGTATTCGTCGTTTTGCTCCAGGTCGTGGGCGTAGGGGGCAACGTCCCGTTCCAGCCAGCGGCGGATGCTGTCGAGTATCAGGCGTTCATCTTCGTTTGACATAAATTATCCAGGTTTTTACCGAGTGGCATTGAGAGTCTGGGAGTGGGCCACACTACTGCCGGGTCAGGGGACGGGTGGAACTTTGATGCGGTCGCTAATAGTTTGCCCTGTCGTCCACGGCGTGGCCGGTTTTAGGAATTAACATCACGCGCACGAAATCACATACCACCGTGCCGTGCTGGTTTTTGCCGATGGTTTTAATGGTGACAACACCAGCGTTGGGGCGGCTTTTAGACTCGCGAATGTCGAGCACTTCGGATTCGGCGTACAGGGTGTCGCCGACAAAAACCGGCGCCGGCAGACGGATTTCCTTCCACCCCAGGTTAGCGATGGTTTTCTGGCTGACATCGGAAACGCTCATGCCCGCAATCAGCGCGACCGTAAATGGACTGACCACCACCCGTTTGCCAAATTCGCTGTGTTTGGCGTATTCCTCGTCAAAATGCAGTGGGTGCTGGTTCATGGTTAACAGGGTGAACCAGGTGTTGTCGGTCTCGGTGACGGTGCGTCCGGGGCGGTGTTCATAAACGTCGCCGACCTTGAAATCTTCGAGGTAGCGACCATAGGATTCACGGTAACGGTTGGGTGCGATTTCGACGGATTTTGGCACGGTACAGTTCCTTGTGTTCGGGGCGACAACCTTAAGGGAGCGCTTGATAACTGTCAATTTGGCGCAATCAAATTTCGGGTAACGACGTTGTCAGCTTTCCTCGAGGAGCTGCCAGCGGCGGTAGGCCGCGCTCAGTTCCTGCTCCACGGCCGCGAGTTTTTCCAGTTCGGCGGCCACCGTGGCGGGATCGTTGTTGTAAAAGCCGGGCGCGGACAGAATCTGTTCAATGGCGGCTTTGCGGTTTTCCAGTTTCTCCACCAGGGCTGGCTGATTATCCAGCTCCCGCTGTAGCTGATAGGAGCGTCTTTTGTTGGCTGGTGCTGGCGCAGTATTTTGTTTGGTAGCGCCCGTGTTCTCGGTCCGCGACGTCGCTGTTGCCGGTTGTGCGGTGGTGTCAGGCAACGAACCGCCGTGGGCCACCCAGTCGCTGTAGCCGCCCACGTACTCGTCCACCTGGCCCTTTCCGGTGAAGACCATAATGCCGGTGACTACGTTGTCCATAAAGACTCGATCGTGACTGACCAGCAACAGGGTGCCCTTGAATTCCACCAGTAATTCTTCGAGTAATTCCAGGGTTTCAATATCGAGATCGTTGGTGGGTTCGTCCAGCACCAGGACATTGGCCGGCTTGCTGAACAGTTTTGCGAGAATTGCACGGTTTTGTTCGCCACCGGACAGGGCGCTGACCACCGTGCGCGCCTGTTGCGGGGTAAAGAGGAAGTCGCCCAGGTAGCTGATGGCGTGGCGATTGCGGCCGTTGATTTCAATAAAATCCCGCCCGCCGCAAATATTGTCGATCAGGGTTTTATCCATGTCGAGCTGGTTGCGCAACTGGTCAAAATAGGCGATTTCCAGTTTAGTACCGTTGTTGACGGTGCCCTGTTCGGGTTGCAGTTCGCCCAGCAGAATTTTTAGCAGCGTGGATTTTCCCGCGCCGTTGGCGCCCACCAGGCCAACGCGATCACCGCGCATAATCACCGTGGAGAATGCGGAAATTACTGGATCGCCACCGAAACAGTGGCAGACGTTTTTCACTTCCGCGACAATTTTTCCAGAGCGCTCGGCGTTTTCTACGGTAAAGCTGGCCTTGCCCTGCCGGTTCACCCGTTCGGCGCGTTCGGTGCGTAAACGTTCCAGCGCGCGCACCCGCCCCTCGTTGCGGGTGCGCCGCGCTTTGATACCCTGGCGAATCCATACTTCTTCCTGCGCGAGTTTTTTATCGAACAGGGCGTTGCTGCGTTCTTCCGCGGCAAGTTGTTGCGCCCGATAGTTGAGAAAACTTTGGTAATCGCCCTCCCAGGCGTGGAGCTTGCCCCGGTCGAGCTCGGCAATCTGGTTGACCACGTTCTGTAAGAACGCGCGGTCGTGGGTTACCAGAAACAGGGCGCCGCGGTAGTCCCGCAGTTGTTTTTCGAGCCATTCAATGGCCAAAATATCGAGGTGGTTAGTGGGTTCGTCGAGAAGCAGGATGTCCGGATCGATCACCAGCGCCTGGGCCAGGGCCACCCGTTTGCGCCACCCACCGGACAGGTTTTTCATCGGGGCGTCGGCGGGCAGTGCCAACTGGCTGATGATGGTGTCCACTTTTTGCTGAAGCATCCAGCCGTCTCGCGCTTCGAGAGCGTCCTGGGCTCTGGACAGGGCGGCCATGTCGCCGTCCTGGATGGCGTGATGGAAGGCTTTTAACAGCGCACCTACCTCCTTGAGTCCGTCCGCCACCACATCGTACACGGTGGTGGCGCTGGCCGCGGGAAGAGTCTGATCCAGGGAAGCGATTTTTATGCCGGGCCGCACCCAGCGCTCGCCACCGTCTGCTTTGGTCAGGCCGGCTACCACGTTCAAAAAGGTGCTTTTACCCTCGCCATTGCGACCCAGCAAGCCAATTTTATTGCCCTTGTACAGGGTGAAGTCCACGTCTTTGAGCAATTCGCGGGTGCCGTAGTGGAGCGCAATACGATCAAGTTTAAGGAGTGGCATAGACTTGGCCGAAATTTAACTCGCGCCGGTGTGGCGCTGAAACGGTGGGGAGGGTTAGTCCGGGGCGGGATTGTGCGGTAGTTGGCGGCCCGGGCTCAAGCTGTTTTTATTCCGTTCGATGCCGATTCTGGCGCCGCTACTCGGGATTACTGCGCGGAAAAATAAATATCACCGTAATAAGCGGTAACGGTGGCGCCGGTATTGTCGGTATCGGTCATCAGCGCGACAGCGTCGATGTAGCGAATGTCGCGACCAAAAACCTGTCTGAGATCCGCACGCACATTGCGTTTTTCCGTTTGCCATGTGTCGACCGGATCCTCGCGCCAGCGCAGCGCCAGCATCTTCGCATTGCTACCGGCAAAGGCATTGGGCCAGGTCGTTCCCGGGGCGGACCCGTAGGCCCATACGTAATTTAAGGCGCGGGTTTTCCAGAATAGCAACCCGCCATCAATCACCACGTAAATTCGTGCGGCGTAATCGTCGCCTGCGCGGGTCGTTTCGTGGACATTGTCCAGTGGGTTGGCGATTTTCCAGCGCCAGACCAGGTAGGGGGTGCGCGCCAGATCAATGCGCTGCCTATACACCAGCCCCGAGGCGCTGTCGCTGCTGGTGGCGCGCAACACCTGGAGTGGGCCATCGCGAACTATCTGGTACTGGGTGGCGTGCTTAAACGCAATCGGTTGCCACCCCCTAGTGGAGCCGGAGGAAAATTCGCCTACAGGGTGTCGTTCCGGGTCGCTTGGCTGGGCGCAAACGCTTTGTGTCGTCAGCGAGACCAGCGCCACAACCGGGAGCAGCCACTGGCAATAATGGCGCAAATTGCGTTTGCTGACTGTTTTTTGCAGGGTTTCCAGCCGAGCAGATAGATTCGGTTGCGGGGGTGGCGCGGAGCGAGTGCGTGCAGGCAGTTGCGATATGACCACGGGGCATTGCTGTCGAGCCCTGAGAGCAGGTAGCTTGGCGAGCACGCGAATCCGAAAATCAGTGGATCGGGCTGCGCGAAGCCTATGTTTTACTGAGGGAAATTTATTGTGCCCACTACTGTACATTCGCTGATTTTACGCTATAGTGTCGACAGCTTGAAGATTCACGCTTGCTCTATGTCCACCGTTACGACTGTTTTTTGCTGAATATTGTTCGTCCCGTCGCCATATGTGCTTCCAGCGTTTCTCAGCTAAACCGCCTTATTTACTTGGGGCATATTACTTTTTTTATATATAGGTTTTAATCATGGCTACTACTACTGGCACAGTTAAATGGTTCAACGCGGACAAAGGTTTCGGCTTTATTGAGCAAGAAAATGGCCCCGACGTATTTGTTCACTTCCGCTCTATCGTTGGCGAAGGCTTCAAAACCCTTAACGAAGGGCAACGGGTACAGTTCGAAGTTACCCAGGGTCAGAAAGGTCCGCAGGCGGAAAACGTTACCCCCGTCTGATTAATCCGCGCGCGGGAGCTATCCGCTCCAGTGACAAAGATTGTAACAAACAACCCCCGGTCATTACCCGTGACCGGGGGTTGTTTGTTTTCGGGCTGGCGCTGAGGGGTTGTCGGCGCTTGGTCGTCGCGCAAAATACCTGGCCAGTAGACGATACTCCTTTTCTCGGGGGCTGTTCTTGCGCCATGCCAGGTCGATGGAGCGCAATACTTTTTTTTCACTGAAGGGTTTGGTGTCAATATTACCAAAGCCCGACAAAATACCGGTATCCACCGCCATCTGTGGCAGCAGGGTGACACCGATACCACTGGCGACCATAGGCACAATGGTATGCAGGCTGGTGGCTTCAAATGACAGTGACACCTGACGATCGATCAGTTTGCAGGCCTCCAGCGCGTGGTCGCGCAGGCAGTGACCCTGTTCGAGTAGCAGAATATCGTGGCCTTTCAGATCTTTCGTTTTGAGATTCTCAATTTTACCGAGAGGATGTTGTTTGGGGCAGGCCAGTAGAAAAGGATCTTCGAACAGGTGTTCAATGGTGACGTTGGTCATGGGGTAGGGCAGCGCCAGGAGGATCAGGTCAAGTTCCCCCATTTGCAACAGATTAACCAAATTTTCCGAGAGATCCTCCCGTATCAAGAGCTGTAGCCGCGGATAATCCTGACGCAGCCGCTGCAAGGTCTCGGGCAGAACAAAGGGCGCGATGGTGGGTATAACCCCCAGCCGTATGCGATTGCTGAACGGCTCCAGCGACTGGGCGGCCTGCTCGACCAGCGCTTCGACGTCGGCGAGAATGTGGCGGGCTCTCGCCACCACCTGTTCACCGGTGGCGGTGATCATCACTGATTTGTTGCTGCGTTCGAGAAGCGCGACTCCCAGCGACTGTTCCAACTCGTGAATGCCCGCGCTGAGGGTGGATTGCGTGACGTGACAAGCCCTGGCGGCGTTGCCAAAGTGCAAGGTATCGGCAACGGTGCATAAATATTTCAGTTGTTTCAGGGTGGGTTTTATCGCCATCGATAAATTCGATCAAAATAATTTAAAAAATTCACTTTACCGATTGTAGCCAGGTCACTAAGGTAAGCACAAGCCGTAAGGGCTGATATGAAACCTGGCTCACTTGGAGCTACCATAACCACGATCAGGAGTAGAAGCATGTCTCTTAAAGGAACCAAAACCGAAACCAACCTGAAAGACGCCTTTGCCGGCGAATCCCAGGCCAATCGCCGCTATCTGTATTTCGCCGCCAAGGCGGACGTCGAGGGTTACAACGACGTGGCAGCCGTGTTCCGCTCCACCGCCGAAGGTGAAACCGGGCATGCGCACGGTCATCTGGAATATCTGGAAGCGGTCGGCGACCCGGCCACCGGACTACCGATTGGCGCAACGGCCGATAACCTGAAAGCGGCGATCGCGGGCGAGACCCACGAATACACCGACATGTATCCGGGCATGGCGAAAAGCGCCCGCAGTGAAGGGTTTGACGAAATCGCCGACTGGTTTGAGACCCTGGCCAAGGCTGAGCGCAGCCACGCCAACCGTTTCCAGAAAGCACTGGATAGTCTCGACGCCTGACCGTTCGGTGCTCGGAGACTGAGGTTCCAAACCATCGCGGGGCGCGCTACGCCCAATGTGGCCGCCCCGTCACTTTCGATCTACAAGAGACCGGTTATGAATAACGACGGGAAATTCCGGGAAGGCAGCCTGGAGGCGCCGACGCGCCACCCCATTGAGTGGCAGACTCCCCAGTTCTGGGATCGCGATGATCTCAACCAGGAACTGGAACGGGTATTCGATATCTGTCACGGTTGTCGACGCTGCGTTAGCC
>JAYODD010000014.1:17569-38454 GCA_038106145.1 Gammaproteobacteria bacterium
GCGTTAGCCTGTGCGACGCTTTTCCGACATTATTCGACCTGGTGGATGAATCCGAGACCATGGAAGTGGACGGCGTGGACGTTGCGGATTACCGCAAGGTGGTCGATCAATGCTACATGTGCGATATGTGTTACATGAGCAAATGCCCCTATGTGCCGCCCCACGAATGGAATGTGGATTTTCCCCATTTAATGCTGCGGGCCAAGGCGGTCAACTTTAAGGAAAGTGGTGCGTCTTTTCGCGACCGTACCCTGACCAGCACGGATCGGGTCGGCAAGCTGGCAACCATCCCCCTGGTGGATGTTACGGTTAACGCGCTGAACCAAAACAGTACCTTCCGCAAGGCATTGCAGGGCACATTGGGGGTGCATGAAAAAGCACCGGTGCCTGAATACCACAGCAAAACGTTGCGCAAACGGGTTAAGCCGCTGGCCAGAACGCTACCAGCGCAAAGCGCAGGCAACACTACCGGCAAGGTAGCCATGTACGTCACCTGTTATGGCAACTACAACAGCCCTCATCTGGGGGACGACTTTTATCGGGTGTTTCAGCACAACGGCATTCATATTGAAGTGGTGTCGAAGGAACAATGCTGTGGTATGCCCAAACTCGAACTCGGGGATCTGGACGCCGTAGTGCGCGCCAAGGAAGCCAATATTCCGGTGCTGGCCAAACTGGTGGACGAGGGCTATGACCTGATTGCGCCCGTGCCGTCCTGTGTGTTGATGTTCAAGCAGGAATTGCCGCTGATGTTTCCCGATGACGAGGCCGTGCGCAAAGTGCAAAAAGCGTTTTTCGATCCCTTTGAGTACCTGTTTTTACGCCACAGGGCAGGTCTCCTGAATACCGAATTTGCGCAGGGGCTGGGGGACATCAGTTATCACGTGGCCTGTCATTTACGGGTGCAGAATATCGGCCTGAAGACCCGCGATATTCTCAATTTAATTCCGCATACCACGGTGCACGCTCAGGAGCGTTGCTCCGGCCACGATGGTACTTACGCGGTAAAGCGGGAAACCTACGACAAAGCGGTAAAAATTGCGCGCCCGGTAGTGCGTAAGATTAACGAGCTTAACTCGAATCACCTGGCGAGCGATTGCCCGATGGCGGCCAGCCATATTGCCAATCTGGCTGAACGGGATGAAAAACCCGAGCATCCCATGACCCTGCTGCGCAAAGCCTATGGGTTGTGAGTGGTTGTTGCCGCCTGAACAAATTGCCGAGGAGACTGTAGTGAACAAGTTGTCGCGTAAGGATTTGTGGTCCCTGGAAGAGTACGCCGAACGCCGCTCCGAGTTTCGTCACCGGGTGCTGGCCCACAAAAAACATCGTCAGGTGGCCCTGGGTGAACACGCGCGACTGTATTTTGAAGATCGCCTGACCATTCAGTACCAGATTCAGGAAATGCTGCGCATTGAGCGGGTGTTCGAGGCGGCGGGTATTCAGGACGAACTGGATGCCTACAACCCGTTGATTTCTGACGGCTGCAACTGGAAAGCCACGTTTATGATCGAATATGAAGACGTGGCGGAACGCCAGGAGAAGTTGGCGCAGCTGCTGGGTATAGAGGACAAAGTGTGGGCGCGGGTCGATGGCTTTGACAAGGTTTTTCCCATTGCCGATGAAGACATGGATCGCTCGACCATGGACAAGACTTCCGCAGTGCACTTTCTACGCTTTGAATTAACGCCGGCGATGATTCACGGCTTGAAAGCCGGGGCAGGTCTGGCCTTTGGCTGCGACCACCCGGCATACCCGTTGGCGGGGGAAGCTGTCGCCGATGATATTCGCGAGTCGTTGTTGGGAGACCTGGATTACGGCCACATCAATTGAAAGTGGTGCGGGAACGCTTCGCCAAAACCTGCTCAAGTCGATCTACTCAAATCTGCCCGGCGCCTGGTGACTCCGTGGTTGACGCATGGGCGGCCGCAGGTGGTGATCGCCGTGCCCGGCGCCATGGCCGTGTTCCGATCGATGCTGTCCGCCGTAACCGTGGTCGTCATGACCATGGGCGTGGTCTCCCCCGTAATAAACGCCAATACGCCATTTAGAAGAACCCCAGTTCGCCCCGTAATGTACATCCTGATGGTACTCGCGGCCGTAATAGCCGGGCGGGTAGTAGCCAACCGGATGGTAAGGGACGTCGTAGTACGGGCGATTTAGCGCGACAGGCGGTGCTGTAGTGTAGTATTGAGCGGCGGCTTCCTGTTGTCTCCGCGCGGCTTCCAGACGTTCTTTTTCGCGATCCTTGCGGTCGTCCTGCAGGCGTTTGGTGGTAGCCGCGAGCTGCTCCAGTGCTGCGTTCTGCGTGGCCGCGGCATCTTTGTCCAGGCTCGCCGTCGAGCGAACGCGAATAATATCCACCTTGACGGCGCCAGGCAGGGGATCGTCCCCGTAAAACACATGCCCCGCTGCATCGGTGGATTTATAGATAATTCCCTCCGCCGCGAACGCCATAGTGACTGGCAGGCAAACCAGCAGGCCAGTCAGCGCCCATTTTGCACAATTTTTTTTCCGATGGTGGATCATGGTCTGTGCCTCCCGCACTGGTGCACGCTACGCCATTTATAATCCGCTTCGCAGCTAAACTCCAGGTGTTTGTACCTGCTGTTGGACACCGGTTTGCTGGTGTAAGTTTCAGGGCGCACTTGATCCAGTGCATGGGCGTCAGGGGTCAGACAGCGCATAATGACTCATTCGGCAGGGGAGATTGAGATAATCGTGGAAGACCTTACCCATCTCGCGTTGATCTGGGGCGGCGTGTATATCGCCGGCTATCTGGCCAACAAAACGAAATTGACTCCGGTGCTGTACTTTCTCGCCTTCGGTTGCCTGATGGTGAACATCGGCTGGTTGCCGGTGGAGAGCACGGCGTTTATTCAAGGTTTTTCCGAGGTTGGCATTATTTTGATTATGTTCGCCCTGGGATTTGAGGAAAGTACCGACAATTTTCTCAAAACCGTAAAGCGCGCCTGGGGTATTGCCTTTTTTGGCGCGCTGGTGCCGTTCACCATTGCCTATTCCGTAGCGGTGTATTTTTGGCACGATCACAACATGGCGTTACTGGTGGGGCTCGCCATGACGGCGACGGCGGTATCGCTAACCATGGTGTCGTTAAAAGCCGAGGGGTTACAGTCGTCCAGGGTGGCCACCGGAATTATGACATCGGCGGTGCTCGACTCCATCGCATCGCTGGCGCTGGTGGCAATTCTACTGCCGCTGGCCCTTGGGGGTGGCGGCCTGAGCGTGGTGGAAATCGAAATGGTGGTGCTTAAAGCGCTGGCATTTTTTGTCGTGATTGCTGTTATCGGCGGCTGGTTGTTCCCCCACGATATGAGCCGCTCGGTAATGCGTAACGTTCCCTTTCTGAAATCCTACGGCGTGCGACATTTTCTGTCACTGGGCAGTGGTGAGCACGCCACGCTGGCGATGTTGTTGCTCGCGGTGACGATTGGCATTCTCGCGCATTTTTTTGGTTTGCATCCGGCCATTGGCGCCTATATGGCGGGCCTGGTTCTCAAGGAGGAATACTTTCGTCTGGCTGAGGATAACGATACCCAGATGTACCACAATAACAAGCGCATTATCGACAATGTGGCGTTTTCCTGGATCGGCCCGGTATTTTTTGTGGACCTCGGTGCCAAGCTGGTATTTGAGTGGACCACGGTGGTGTCAGTAATACCGGAAACGCTGGTGCTGACCGTGGGGCTGATTATCGGGCAGATTAGTGCGGCGGCGTTGGCGGCGCGCTACACCGGCGGGTTCACGTTTGCGGAAGCTATGATGATTGGCTTTGGTATGCTGGGGCGCGCTGAACTGGCGTTCGTGGTGATGGATATCGCCTATGTGGAGCACAGTATATTTACCAAGGAAGCATTTTATACCCTGATGATTACGGCTTTCTGGTTAAACCTTGCGGTTCCGATCACGATTAAACTGTGGAAGCCGTACTTTCTTGCCGCGCAGGGGTCGGGGCGGGGCACTTGAGATAGTAGGGAACGGTGCAGTATCGACGCCGTACCGGGTGTGTCACCTAGTTGCCATTGCTGGCGCGGACCTGGATATGGGGTTGGCGAAAGAGTTCGCCGTCGTCGTCCAGAATCGCGAACGTATCGGTTTCGTCACTGCGCACGAAGGGAATTGGGCGTTGCGACTGGGGCTTGCGTATGAAGCGCAGTTGCCAGCCGAAGACCGCCAGGCGTTGCAGCGCGCAGAGCTGTTTTTCGGTCAGGACTTCCCGCAGATTAGTGGGGAGAGCGCCGGTGCTTTTCCGTTTATCCATACATCTAACCATTTGATTTGTTTATAGTATGTCTAACTGGATCAAGGCGTTAGATAGTGTTCGACCCGGTACGGCACAAACAGCGCGGCCGACCATTATGCGCGGTCGGCACAAAAGGTCAACCGGGGGTCGAAAGGCCACCGTTCACACTTAACGTCTGTCCCGTGATCGCGTCGGAGGCCGGGCTGGCGAAAAATGCCGCCGCCTCCGCGATATCCTCCGTGGTGACATCGAAGATCATGCGTTTGCGTAAACTTTCGAGCATGCCTTGTTTATTGCCGTGAGCGTCCATTTTGTCTTCAAGGGGGGCGGAACTTTGTCCCCAGCGGGGAATGGCATCCGCAATAAAACTCATGGACACGACGTTAATACGAATATTTTTGCGGCCCAGCTCGCGGGCCAGTGCCCGACACATCTGCATCATGGCGCTGGTGGCGCCGCCGATCATCGACTCGCCGACGGTCGCGACGCGCCCCGCATCGGTACCCAGCATCACCATTTTGCCACCGCCATTGGCGGCCATATGCCGCGCAACTGCCTGAATGGTGTAGGCGCGGCTCAGCCAGTGGCTCCTGATGTAGTGATCCATATCGGCGTGGTCCATTTCCTGAAACAAGCGAAAGGGCAGGGAGTCGGTGCTGGCGGCGGCTCCACTGGCCACCAGAATGTCGATATTGCCGAGTTTTTCCGCCACGCGCTCGACCATGGACTCAATTTGCGCGCCATCGGTAATATCGGCCTGTGCGAAATGGGCGCGACCCCCTGCGGCTTCGATGTCGCGCACCACTTGCTGTCCGGCTTCGCCATTACGACCGTTGACCACCACTTCGGCGCCGAGTTGGGCGAGTCGCAGCGCGACGGCGCGGCCGATAAAGGCAGTGGCGCCGGTAACCAGGGCAATTTTTCCGGACAGATCGTATTTTGGGTCGTGATTCATGGTTGTTGTACCTGGGTTGTGGTTCTCCGATTCGGATCAAAGTTTGCTCGCCTGGACCATGGTGCAGTGATCCGTGCTCATGAGCAGCTTGCCGTCTTTAAAGCGGGGCGCTCAAAATACGTGAAAACAACAAACCCTGCCACCCTGTTTAAGGCTGGTGTAAACCTTGCGTTGCGATTGGTGGCGTAGTGGTGGGTCGACAGGGGCGAGTCAATAGGAAGGTGGCGGCGATTACGCTACCATAGCCCACCTTAAATTTTGGCAACGGTTGTCATGCATCTTACCCAGGCGCTGCATCGCGCAGTACAACAACGCCCGTCGGATACCGCCATCATCTGCGGTGAACGCCGTTTCACCTGGGTGGAATTTAGTCAGCGCACGGCGCGACTGGCCGCCGGATTGACCAGTCTCGGCCTGCGGGCGGGGGACCGGGTGGCAATGCTCGCGCACAATTGTCCCGAGTATTTTGAGTTTTATTATGCGGTGCCCTGGGCGGGCGGCGCGGTGGTGCCACTCAATCACCGCCTTGCGCCAACGGAGTTGGCGCATATTCTGAACGATTCGGGTGCGCGAATTTTGATTGCCGAGGACTGCTTTCGCGACGTGGTGGAAATATTGCGCAAGGACGTCAACGGCCTGGAAACAGTCTTGTATTTTGACCCCGACGGCGAAGATTCTGGTTCCAGTGATTATGAGCGCCTGATCGCCGCGCACTGCGCTACGCAGGATCACAGGCGCGGGTACGAAGATCTCGCTGCCATTGTTTATACCGGCGGCACCACTGGGCTGCCCAAGGGCGTTGCATTATCCCATCGCAACCTGATGGTTAACGCCATGGGCAGTATCGCCAACTACGTATTTACCGACGAAACCGTGTATCTGCATGCCACGCCGTTATTTCACGCGGCCGGCGCTTCGCGGGTGTACACCCTGGTGACCGGGCAAACCAGGAATATCGTGCTGCCGACCTTTGATGTCACCGGATTGCTGCGGGCTATAGCGACGCACCGCGTGACCAACGTATTGCTGGTGCCAACCATGATTAACCGTCTGGTGCATCACCCGGACTTGCACAACTACGATCTTTCCAGTCTCGCAGCGATTACCTACGGCGCTTCGCCGATGCCACAAACTCTGATGCGCGACGCGCTGATTGCTCTGCCCGGCGTAGAGTTTAACCAGTCGTACGGTATGACCGAGTTGTCCCCCGCGGCAACGTTTCTGCCGTCACGTTACCACGTGCTGGACGGCCCGGATGCCGGGCGCATGGCTTCCTGTGGGCGGGCCATTGCTAACGCGGAATTGCGTATAGTCGACGCCAACGATGAACCCGTGGCGACCGGCGAGATCGGCGAAATTGTGCTGCGCGGACCCATGGTGATGCAGGGCTACTGGAATAATCCGGAAGCGACGGCACAGGCGCTGCGGGGCGGTTGGTATCACACCGGCGATGCGGCCTACCTGGACGCCGAGGGATTTGTGTATATCGTCGACCGCATCAAGGATATGGTGGTCACCGGCGGTGAAAACGTGTACTGCGTGGAAGTGGAAAACTGTATTGCGCAAATGGCAGCAGTCAACGAGTGCGCGGTGTTTGGTATTCCGCACGACGAGTGGGGGGAGGCGGTGCATGCGGTGGTGGTGCCGCACGCTGGCCAGGCGCTGTCGGAGCAGGAGGTCATTGCCCACTGCAAGGGGCTCCTGGGAGGCTTTAAATGTCCGCGCACGGTGTCTATCCAGACCCAGCCATTACCACTCTCGGGGGTGGGTAAGGTGTTAAAAACGGAATTGCGTAAACCCTACTGGTCGGGACGCCAGCGGCAGGTTAACTGAGGCGATTGACTCGTTAAAAATTGCTCCGTTAAAAAAAATTGGAGGGTTGCGGATTTATTCGTTTTCATGGCGGGGTGAGACCCGGGGCAGCAGGTCTTCGTCGATGGTAATATCCAGGGTAATGGGGCGGCAGCATACCGCGCAATCTTCAATGTAGGTTTGTACGGGTTGCGAACAGTCGACCAGGACTTCGATGTTTTCTCCACAATAAGGACAGATGATCGAGGCTGTTTCCAGCATGTTGGTAATCTTCCGTGTTGGCCAGCCAGTTCCCTGGCCAGCCTGGTTAATCGGCTAAACCACACCAGGGCGAGTGTAACCCGGCGCAGTTCGACGCAGAAGTGCGAAGCGGATACACTGAACTGGTTTTTGCAAATTTTTTTGAGCACGTTGAGAGATTAATAATGAGCGACGCCCGATGACCTACGCCGCTATCACCGGTTGGGGCAAATGTCTGCCCCCCGCGATTTTGTCCAATCAGGATTTGAGCCATTTTATCGATACGGACGACGAGTGGATTCGCAGTCGTACCGGTATGCAGGAGCGCCGCATATCCCACGTGCCGGTCAGCGATCTGGCGCATGTGGCCTGTGTCCGCGCCTTGGCTGCGGCCGGTGTCAATGCTGAAGCTATCGAACTGATCGTGTTTGGTGGCTGTAGCTTTGACGATATGGTGCCGAATACGGCTTCGCGAGTACAACAACTACTGGGGGCGGTCAACGCCGCCGTCATGGACGTTAACACCGCCTGCACCAGCGGCATGTACGCCCTGTCCACCGCGACCGCACTGATCCGCACGGGTGTGGTTAAGAATGCCCTGGTGATCGGTGCCGAAGTCATCAGTCCGGTGATGGACTGGAGCGATCGCAATGTCGCGGTGTTGTTTGGCGACGGGGCGGCGGCACTGGTGCTCGAGGCGAGCGCCGAGGAGAGTGGTGTGCTCGAACAGGCGCTCGGCTGTTTTGGTGAATCCCGGGACATTCTGGCGGTACATGGCTGGGGGCTGGCGAAGGCCAACCAGGGCTGGCAAGTTGGCAACACCCGGTGGAGTTTTGAGGGGCAGGAAATATTTAAAAAGGCGGTGAGCGGTATGGGGCAGGCGGTTGCCGGGGTGTTGGCCGGGGCTAATCTGGCTGCAGAGGATATCGATCTGGTGGTACCCCACCAGGCCAATCTCAGAATTATTGACGCGCTGGCCAAACGACTGAATGTGGGTGAAGACAAAATATTTGTGAATATCCACCGTTACGGAAATATGTCCGCGGCTACTATTCTGGTTGCGCTGGTAGAAGCGCTGGAAGAGGGTCGGGTCAAGCCAGACGGATTACTGTTGATGCCGGCCTTCGGCGCTGGCTTAACCTGGAGTGCCCATCTGCTAAAGTGGGGTCCGCGCACGCACCCTCTGGGGTTGAGCGTTGTGGATTTGCCGCCCTGTGAAAAAACCGGTTTAGAGTTGGTGCAGGCCGTCGTGGCCGCGAAACAACAGCATGAACTGCGTGGCTGAATGATGGTTACATACTTGCTAAAGGACGATCGGACTGGGAGAGGGCGATGGGCGGACCGCTAGAGGGGTTTAAGGTAATCGAACTGGCGGGCATCGGGCCGGCGCCGATGACGGCGATGATGCTGTCGGACATGGGGGCGGATGTGATTCGCATCGACCGCACGCAGGATGCGGGGTTGGGTATAGCCATGGATACCCGCTTCAGCTTTACCGGTCGCGGCCGCCGCTCGGTGGCGGTGGATTTGAAGAATCCGCAGGGCATTGCTGCCTTACTGAAGATGATTGATCAGGCGGACGCGCTGGTCGAAGGGTTTCGCCCGGGGGTGATGGAGCGCCTGGGGCTGGGTCCGGATGTTTGTCTGGCCCGCAACCCCCGGCTGGTCTACGGACGGATTACCGGGTGGGGTCAGGAGGGTCCACTGGCGCAGGCTGCCGGGCACGATCTGAACTATATTGCCCTGTCCGGGGCGTTACACGCCATTGGTCTGAGTGATGATCAACCGCCCGCACCACCCCTGAATCTGGTGGGGGATTACGGTGGCGGTACCCTGTACATGGTGGTCGGAATTTTGGCGGCGCTGTTGTCTGCGAAGAATAGTGGTAAGGGACAGGTGGTAGATGCCGGCATGGTGGACGGCGCCCTGTCACTGATGACCGCCACTTACGGCATGCTCGCCGCGGGCATACACCAGGACAAAAGAGGTAGCAATATTCTCGATAGTGGCGCGCACTTCTACACCACTTATCGCACCAGGGACGGGAAATATGTCTCTATCGCCTCGATCGAACCGAAATTTTACGCCGAATTACTGGAAACACTGGAGCTTGATCCGGCATCCCTTCCCGCGCAGATGGAGCGCAGCCAGTGGCCGGCGATGAAAGATAAATTCCAGAAAATTTTTCTGACGAAAACCCGGGATGAGTGGTGTCAGTTAATGGAGAATACGGATATCTGTTTTGCCCCGGTGCTGGGTTTAACAGAGGCCCGGCACTATCATCACAACCAGCAGCGCGGCGCGTTTGTCGAGTGCGATGGGGAATGGCATCCGGCGCCTGCGCCGCGGTTTTTGGGCACCCCGTCGTCGATCAAGGGGCCTGCGCCGGTTGCTGGACAGCACAGTGAGGAGGCGATGGCGGACTGGGGGCTGAGTCGTGAAGAAATCGCTGCTCTCAAGGCTGGTGGGGCCATACGCTGACAGGCGTTTAATAAACGGGTGTAGGGCCGCTCAATAAACGCTCAATAACGAATGTTTTCATTTAACTCGGGGAGTTCGGATTATGGTTAATTTAAAAACCGCTACATCGGAACAGATGGAAAAATTGCTACCTTTTCTCAAAGTGTTTTCTTCGCTGAACGAGAAAATTTATCGTTGGAGTAATGGCCGTTTGATGGGCAAGTTGGCGGGTTACGAGGTCTGCCTGGTGACCATGACCGGCGCAAAGTCTGGCAAAAAAAGGGTGACGCCGCTGATGTATGTACCCTACCAGGATGGGGTGATTCTGGTGGCATCCCAGGGCGGTGCGCCGAAAAATCCGGTGTGGTACAACAACCTGATTGCCCATCCCGATATCGAGGTGCAATACAAAAGCAAAAAAATGAAACTGCGTGCGCGTCTGGTAGATGCAGAAGAAAAGGCGCTGGTGTGGCCGATTTGCTGCCAACATTATCCCGATTACGCACTTTATCAGGAGCGCTCCGCGCGGGATATTCCGGTGTTTGTGTGCGCGCCGCGTTAGCCGCGCGGCACTAATCGGCGGGCGCTGAAATACACGCGTAATCTCCTCCAAAAATTTCCCTGGGGCATCTGTCACTGAACTCGTCAAGCGCCCGGTTATAGAGATACACCCAGGCCCACACGGGCCCGCCACGGGAGGGTTGGACCCGTACTTTTTCCCGTCGATATTCGCTGTGGGTGGTGGCGTCACCGTTTTCGTAGCGATCCAGCGCGGTCAGTACTATGGGGTTGGGAAGGTGGTACAGCTCACCGCGCACGGGGTAGCCGTTGGTGCAGATAATTGCAGCCGGGTACTTACCAAAGTCGTAAAGTTTTCCGGTGATAAAGGCTGTGTCGATCAGGTTGGCGGCCGCTCCGAGACGATAGCGTTGTGAATTATGGACGTCGGAACGCAGGGTGCCGTAAACGAAAAGATAGTCTCCATCGGGGGTCGCGGCAGTCAATTGTTCGGTCTCGGGTTTGACCTGCTTTCGGCGCTAGCTCGTTCCGGCGGTGCGGCATTGTTGGCGTCCAGACCATAGGGTTGCTGAGTGTAAGGCTGTACTTCGATTTCTTGCAGCAACTGAGCGGGGGACGGGGCGCCCAGGTTTACTGCTGTGGGTACCACCACGTTGGTGTCGACAACGCTCTGCAAGCGATTCCAGTCGATGTCGAACGGTTCGCTCGTCCCGGGATATCCCGGGGCCATCTCCGAAACTATCCCTGCAACAAGGTAGGGCTCCAGCGCCGTGATGGCCTGCGTGAGCGGGTCGCTAGCGGCAGGGTATTCAGCAACGGCAGAATAATGGGTCACCAGTAATTGTCCCGCATCGATGCCGACCATAAATGGGTTGTTGATGACCCGCACCGGAATACCCGGTTTCATTAATGGGAACAGGGTCTGGGCGTCTTCGGGATACAGGTGCAGACAGCCGTGGCTGGTGCGCATGCCCACGCCCCAGGGCCGGTTGGTGCCGTGAATAAAAATGCCGTCGAAACCGATTTTGATGGCCAGCATGCCCATCGGATTATCGGGGCCGGGGGGGAAGTAGGTGGGGAAATCGATTTCCCCTTCGCGCAGCTGTTCCTCGCGAATGGATTTTGGAACGAACCAGGCGGGATCTTTGTATTTGGCGATAACCGTGGTGTCGCCAAGGGGGGTGGACCAGCCCTCCCGGGCGATGCTAACAGGCAGCGTCATCACCCTGGCCCGCCCCTCGGGTTCAGAGTAAAAATAATACAGACGGCGCTGCGGAATATTTACCACAATGCCTTGCCAGGGTGGCGGTGGCAGAATAAATTGCGTGGGGATTACGATCGGCGTATCGGCGGCTGGCACCCAGGGGTCTACATCGGGGTTGGCCCAGGTGATTTCGTGGTAGCCGAGGTCGTAATGACGGGCAATATCCAGCAGGGTGTTGTCCTCCCCGGGGGTGACCCTGCGAATCTCCCCGACAATCGTAGTGCCGGCGTGCGGCATATCGAATGTGGCCGCCAGCAGGGGAGCCGGCGCGGAAAAACCCAGGGCTGCGGGTAGCATAATGGCGCCAAATAATGCCAAATTGCGGGGCGGTGGGGAGCCGTGTACATTCCGACAGCTCCCGCTCCAGCAGCGCCTGGCCAGTTGGATTAGTGTATGGAAGTAGTCAAGCATCATCGGTTTCGCGCACTCGCTGTCATCGGGTTTTTTACGCTGTTATTTCTCAAACCGCAACTGGGTTGTGCGTCTGGTAGCGCGTGGCTACTGATAGAAACCGGGGCCGCCACCGTGAAGGTCATGCAGGACGAGTCCGAAATTGCGCGCTTCGAGAATATTTCGGTTGGCCGGGGAGGAACTGCGGAACTGCACCTGCTGAACGACGACACCACGCCTCTCGGAACCTATCGGGTAACGTCCGTTGACGCGACCAGTCGCTATCGGCTGTTTATCGGCCTGAATTACCCTACTGTCGAGCAGGCCGAACTGGCGTTGGCGCGGCGCATTATTGACGGCGAGCATTTTCGTCGCATTGTCGAGGCGCATCGGCGCGGCGAGACCCCACCCATGTCGACACCCCTTGGCGGGGCAATCGGCATTCACGGTATCGGTAATGGCAGTCTGGAAGTGCACGAGTCGTTCAACTGGACACACGGATGCGTCGCCCTGGACAACAGGCAGATTGACGCCCTTGCCGCCTATGTGCGAATTGGCACCCGCGTGGTAATACGCGACTAAATTCAGACCGCCGACGCCGGTGCCAACCGGGCAACAACCCGGTGGGCACCGGTATCTGCCAGCAGGCTCATTTCATCATGGTTTTCTTGAACATCCGGTCGACTTTTTCGTTGACCTGATTGGCTGTCGCTTCAGCATTAGCCGCCCTGGCATTGGCCTGCTCAGCGGTTTGTGCCGCCTTGTTGGCGGTAGCCATGGCCGCGTCGGCCGTTTGTTGGGCGCGATCGGCACTGGCCTGGGCCCGTTCAGCCGCAGCGCGCACGCTGGCCAGTTCGGAATTGCTTGCGCAACCACCAAGCACCACGGTTGCCAGGAGCATTGCGGGGAGCATATATCTGGACATAGGGACCTTCCTTTGTTGTTGGGTAATGTGAAAATAAATCAGGTGTTGCACTGTTGACATCGGGGTTGAGAGGCAAAAAATCAAGGCCGGTCGACACCGTCGCTCGAGGTCTTCTGGCTGAGGGCCGCAGCGTCGCCGACTCTCCGATTGTCCCCTCGTACTGCCAAGCATAATAGTAATCCATACCTGAAGCGACATTGACTTAGGTCATACGCCGCGCGGGTTGTGGGTGGCGAAGGTTGTCAGCGGCAAGGAAGCGCGCAGGGTTTGTTGGCATGGGCGATTGCAGATAATCCCCTGTTGTGAGCTTTTATCTGCCCCGGTATTCGGTATCATAGGCGGCCTGTTTACGCAGCGATCTGCTGCATGGTTGCGAGTGATAAATAGCTGCGAGTAATCCATAGTGCCTATCAGCAAAGATATTGTTCTGACCGGAATTACCACCTCGGGAACCCCGCACCTGGGAAATTATGTCGGCGCTATCCGCCCGGCCATCCAGGCAAGTCGTCGGGATGACGCCCAGTCATTTTACTTTTTGGCGGATTACCATGCGTTGATTAAATGTCAAAATCCGGACGAAGTTTACCGCTCCACCCTGGAAGTGGCGGCGACCTGGTTGGCGCTTGGCCTGGATACGGAAAAAGTCGTGTTTTATCGGCAGTCGGATGTGCCGGAAATCCCCGAACTGACCTGGTTGCTCAGCTGTATGACCGCCAAGGGCCTGATGAATCGCGCCCACGCCTACAAGGCCGCGGTGCAGGAAAATGAAGCGGAAGGCGCAGACCCGGATTATGGAATAACTATGGGCCTGTTCGGCTATCCGGTGTTGATGGCGGCCGATATATTGATGTTCGGTGCGAACAAAGTCCCGGTGGGCAGGGATCAGATTCAGCACGTTGAAATGGCGCGGGATATCGCGCAGCGGTTTAATCACCACTACGGCGACCACTTTGTTCTGCCCGAAGCGGTGGTAGACGACGAGGTGGCGGTCCTGCAGGGCCTCGACGGGCGCAAGATGAGCAAAAGTTACAACAACACAATTCCGCTGTTTCTCGCGGAAAATCAGCTTAAAAAACACATCAATAAGATTAAAACCAATTTGCTGGCACCGGGTGAAGCAAAGGATCCGGACGGATCGGCGGTTTTTCAGTTATGGCAGGCATTTTCGACGCCCGCCGAGAGCGCGGCGATGCGCGCTGAATTTGCGGCTGGCATTGCCTGGGGCGAAGCGAAAAAGCGTTTGTTTGACAAGGTAAACACGGAACTTAAGCCGGCCCGGGATCGTTATTACGAACTGCTCGAACGGCCAGAGGCTATCGAACAGGCGCTGCTGGCGGGGGCTGGCAGGGCGCGGATTTATAGTCAGAGAATGGTAAAAAAATTACGCCATGCGGTGGGAATCAGGCCGTTGGGTAAAGTGTGAGCGATTTGTGGTCGTCCGTCTGGTAATCGCCAGCATCGCAATGATAGTATTATCAATTAATAAACTCAGCAGGGGAGAACAACATGGTAAGGGTAACTGAGCTAGGCTATCTTGGTTTCAACGTCACCGACATGGACGCCTGGAAGGACTACGCCACCGAGTGCGTTGGCTTTGACGTGATCGACGAGGGCGAAGGCGACCGAATTTACGCGCGTATGGACAACTGGCATCACCGCCTGGTGCTCCACAAATCCACAGAGGACGATCTTGCCTACGCGGGCTGGCGGGTCGCCGGTCCCGACGAACTTGAGGCGATGGCCAAGCAGCTAAAGGACGCCGGCATAAAGTTCACCGTTGGGACTGAGGAAGAAGCGCAGGAGCGTCGAGTGCTGGGCCTGTTAAAAATGATGGATCCAGGCGGTACGCCGACGGAAATTTTCTACTCTCCCCAGGTCGATACCCATTTGCCATTCCGTCCGGGCCGGCGCATGTACGGAGGTTTTGTGACCGGTAGCGAGGGTATTGGGCACTATATCAGCCGCCAGGATGACGTCGACGCGGCGTACAAATTCTATTCATTGTTGGGTCTGCGCGGATCGGTCGAGTACAAGCTGAATTTGCCCAATGGGATGGTGGCAAAACCGGTCTTTATGCACTGCAACGATCGTCAACACTCCATTGCTTTTGGCCTGGGCCCAATGGAAAAACGCATCAATCACCTGATGCTTGAGTACACCCATGTCGACGATCTGGGGCTGGCTCACGACATTATTCGCGACAGAAAGATACCAGTGGCGTTGCAAATGGGGAAACACGCCAATGACGAGGCGGTAACTTTCTACTCCGCTACGCCATCTGGCTGGTTGATGGAACTGGGTTGGGGTGCGCGCAAGGCGCCCGCGCAACAGGAGCACTACGTCAAGGATATTTTCGGACACGGCGCCGAAGCCAAGGGCTTTGGCATGGATCTGGAACTGTAGTCGCGGGTTTACGGAAAAACGACCGGGTGGTTCCGGTCGTTTTTTCAGGGCGCAATGGGTTAACCCGTCGTGCTGGGCGCTAATCGCTATTTTCGCGTAACACGTCGCGCACCGCGGACGTGATTGCCGCGAGGTCGTCCGCCGCTATGGTGTACGCGGGCATTACATAGACCAGCTTGCCGAAGGGGCGTAGCCATACACCCTTTGCGACAAAGCGTTGCTGTAAACTACCAACATCCACCGGCTTTGCCATTTCCACCACGCCAATGGCGCCGAGCACGCGCACATCGGCAACCCCCTCCAGTTCCCGGCAGACTGCCAATTCGCGTGTGAGTTGCGATTCCACCGCCGCGATAGACTGCTGCCAGGGCGAAGCCAATAACAGTTCGATACTCGCATTAGCCACCGCGCAGGCCAGCGGGTTGGCCATAAAGGTGGGTCCGTGCATTAGCACCCCGGCCTCCCCCTGGGCGATGCCCTCGCTGACCGCTTCGGTGCACAGGGTTGCCGCGAGGCTCAGATAACCGCCGGTCAACGCCTTGCCGACACACAAAATATCGGGGTAAATATCCGCCCACTCGCAGGCGAACAGTTTTCCGGTACGGCCAAACCCGGTGGCAATTTCATCGGCAATCAGCAACACCTGGTGTTGATCACACAGGGCGCGGACGCGCCGCAGATAGTCGGGCGAGTAAAACCACATGCCGCCAGCGCCCTGTACGATGGGCTCTAAAATAACGGCAGCAATGTTGTCCCTATTGTTGCCGAGCAAGCGCGCAAAGTCAGAGATATCTGCCTCGCTGCACGGCTCAGTAAAGCGACAGGTGGGTCGCGGGGCAAATAGCTGCGGCTGTAAGACCGGTTCAAATAGATGGTGCATGCCGGTAACAGGGTCACACACGGACATGGCGGCAAAGGTGTCGCCGTGGTAGCCACCACGAATAGTCAGCAGGCGGTTTTTTTTTGGTTTGTCCTGTGACTGCCAGTATTGCAACGCCATTTTGATCGCCACCTCGATGCTGACCGATCCGGAATCGCAGAAAAAAACTTTCTGCAGCGGTTGCGGGGTAACCTCAACCAGAGTTTGAGCGAGGCGTGCTGCGGGTTCGTGTACGATGCCGCCGAACATCACATGCGCCATTTTCCCGAGCTGATCCGTTACTGCCCGGTTCAGAGCGGGGTGGTTATAGCCATGAATGGCGCACCACCAGGACGACATGGCGTCGATCAATTCCGGCCCGTCGAGCAGTTGTAGACGGACACCCCTGGCGGAGGCGACGGTGTATGGGGTAAGTTCGCTCGCAAACGATGAATACGGGTGCCATATATGCTGGCGATCAATTTGCTCAATATGAGATATACTTAGTGCCGCCATAGTTGTCCAGTTCACAGGAACGTAAAGCGAGCATTGTATGCCAGCTGTAATCGTCTTCACAAAAATCTATCATTAAGTGCTGTGGCATTGGACGAGAGCAATTGCACCGGGCGTATCAGGACCAATACGATAAACAGGAATGGCGTTATGATGAAATGGTGTGGAGGATTGTTGCTGGTATTATGCGCGGCCAGCGTATGTGCAGAAGCGATCAAGCCCCAGTACTGGAGCTTCTGGGATCGAAGCGCGGAGAATAATCACCAGCGTATCGATCAGGGCGAGTGGAATTCCGTTCTCCAGACCTAGGTGGTCACCCAGCACGCCTCGGGCATCAATCGTTTTCGTTACGGGGATGTCAGCAAGGATGACCGCAAACGCTTATCCGCGTACATCCAACGCGTCGCCAAGATAGATCCGCGGGCATATCGCCGCGATGAACAAAAAGCCTACTGGCTGAATCTTTACAATGCATTAGCGGTGCAACTGGTGCTGGATCATTACCCGGTTGACAGTATTCAGAACATAGGCGGCAAGGGGTCCGCTGGGCCCTGGGACGAAAAACTTATCACCGTCGCTGAGCAAAAACTATCGCTGAATGATATCGAGCACCGCATCCTGCGGCCGATCTGGCAGGATCACAAAATTCACTTCGGCCTCGCTTGCGCCAGCCTGGGCTGCCCGAGTTTGTTACCCGAAGCGTTCACTGGGGCCAATGTCAACGATATGCTGCGTAGCGCCGGGCGGGATTTTATCAACTCCCGGCGCGGGGTGTTGCTGGAAAACGGCAAACTGAAAGCGTCCCAGATGTTTTCCTGGTACCAGGAGGATTTTGCCAAAAGCGAAACCAGCTTGCTCAAGGTATTTGCCCACTATGCCGACGACCGCCAGGCTTTGTACCTGCTCGGCTTTAGCGGCAAGATTGACTACGGCTACGATTGGCGTCTCAACGCGCCCTGAATTTCGACCGACGCAGCCTGGCCGCGTATCGGAGCGTTGGTATCCGCGGGGCGAACCGTCTAAAATGGGCGCCCCGTACTACGCGATAACTCCCGATGTCCGACAGTCTGAGCCGCAAACAGCGGCTTGAATTTAATAAACTGCAAAAGCGCCTGCGCCGTAATGTCGGCGCGGCGATTGCGGACTATCGCATGATTGACGCTGGCGATAAGGTCATGGTGTGCCTGTCCGGGGGCAAGGATTCCTACGCCATGCTGGATATCCTGCTCGGCATGCAGGCCACCGCCCCCATCGACTTTGAAATCGTCGCGGTGAATCTCGATCAGAAACAGCCGGGTTTTCCGACCGATGTGTTGCCTCGCTATCTGCAAACCCGTGGCGTACCGTTCCATATCATAGAAAAAGATACCTACAGCGTTGTGACGCGGGTGATTGCGCAAGACAAGACCTATTGTGGTTTGTGTTCGCGCTTGCGACGCGGCACCCTGTACGGATTTGCGGAGGAGATCGGCGCGACGAAAATAGCGCTGGGACATCACCGCGACGATATTATCGAGACGCTGTTTTTGAATTTGTTTTTTGGTGGAAAATTACAGGCTATGCCACCCAAATTGTTGAGCGACGATGGGCGCAATATCGTGATTCGCCCGTTGGCCTATTGCAAGGAAAGTGATTTGATCAGTTGGGCGCGCTACCGGGATTTTCCCATTATTCCCTGCAATCTGTGTGGCTCGCAGGATAACCTGCAGCGTCAGGTGATCAAGGACATGCTGCAGGGGTGGGAGCGCCAGCACCCCGGGCGTCTGGAAACAATTTTTTCGGCCATCAAAAATGTCCGGCCATCCCAGCTCGCCGATATCAATTTATTCGATTTTGCCGGGCTACAATTGCAGCGTGAACCATCGCTCGGCGCGCCCAACGCCGATGTCCGTGCCATCAACGTTGTGAACCTGAGCTGATCGCCAGTCGCCGGTCATGATAACCCTCCGAGATGTGGAGTTGCGTCGCGGCGTTCGCCTGCTTTTGGACGGGGCTGAGCTGACCATACATCACGGGCAAAAGGTTGGACTGGTCGGTGCCAACGGTTGCGGCAAGACCTCGCTGTTCGCACTGTTGCGCGGCGCTTTATCTGCCGACCGCGGGGATGTGGTTGTTCCCCCGGGCTGGCGGATTGTCAGTGTCGAGCAGGAAACCCCCGCGCTGCAACGCACCGCGCTGGATTACACGCTGGACGGCGACCAGGAATTTCGTCACCTGCAAGGGGAACTGGCGCGGGCGCAGGCGCAAGGTGCGAATGCAATTGCTGCCGTGCACCAGGAGTTTGAGCGCATAGATGGTTACACCGCCGAGGCGCGCGCCGCACAGTTATTAGCCGGACTCGGCTTTGATACCGCGGCCCAGCAGCGTCCAGTTAAAGAATTTTCCGGTGGGTGGCGCATGCGGCTCAATTTGGCCAGAGCGCTGTTGGTGCGCTCTGATCTGTTGCTGTTGGACGAACCCACCAATCACCTTGATCTGGACGCCGTCGTCTGGCTGGAACGCTGGTTACAGCGCTACTCCGGCACCTTGATCGTGATCGCCCACGATCGGGAGTTTCTCGATCAGATCGTGGGGGTTATTGTGCACTGCGACCGGCAGCGCCTGAGCACTTACAGCGGAAATTACTCTGCATTTGAGGTGCGCCGCAGCGCGCAGCTGTTACAGCAGCAGGCTCTGTTTGCCGCGGAGCAACGCCAGCGGGATCATCTGCAGCAATATATCGACCGCTTTCGCTATAAGGCCACCAAGGCGCGGCAGGCGCAAAGCCGCATCAAAGCCCTCGAGCGCTTGCAAACCGCGGCTCCGCTGATTGCGGCCAGTGGCTTCGAGGTGACCTTTGCGCCGCCGACGGCACTTAGCTCGCCGTTAATACACCTGCACGATGTGGCGCTTGCCTACGGTGCGCACACGGTTCTCGAGCATATTCAGTTGAATCTGTTGCCGGGCTCGCGTATTGCGTTGTTGGGGCGCAATGGTGTGGGCAAATCGACACTGGTGAAATTGCTGGCGGGCACATTGCAACCGGTACACGGTAATGTTGAGCGGGGTAAAAATCTGGTAGTGGGATACTTCGCCCAGCAGCAGTTGGAGGCCCTCGACGTCGAGGCCACTCCCTTGATTCATCTGCAACGCCTCTCTCCGCTGGCCAGCGAACAATCGTTGCGGGATTTTCTTGGCGGTTTTGGCTTTCCCGGCGCCGCCGCTTTGGCGCCGGTGGGGCGCCTGTCCGGGGGTGAAAAAACGCGCTTGGCACTGGCGATGCTAATCTGGCAAAAACCCAATCTATTGCTGCTGGACGAGCCCACTAATCACCTCGATATGGATATGCGCGCCGCGCTGATTGCCGGCTTACAGCAATTTACCGGGGCGGTGGTCGTGGTATCCCATGACCGGCACCTGTTGCGCACGGTGGTGGATGAGTTGTATGTGGTGAGGGACAAAACGGTTAGGTCGTTTGCCGGTGACCTCGACGATTATCAGCGCACGGCGATGGTTGTGCCGCAGCAACGAGCGCCAAGCGAACCCGTGGTTGGCGATCGTCAGCAACAAAAACGTCGCGACGCCGCCTTGCGTCAGCACACTGCGGCACAGCGTCGGCAACTGACCACTCTGGAAAAACGACTGGAGCAACTACAGGGACGCCTGGATGAGTGCGACGCGCAATTAGCCGAGGACAGCATTTACACCGCGCCGCGTAAACAGCAGTTGGATGATTTATTGCAGGAGCGTACTCAGTTACGCGCGCAGGTGCAGGATCTGGAGGAGAGCTGGTACCAGGCCCACGAAGACCTGGAGCTACGCATACAAATGTTTCAGGAGCAGGCCGGTTAGACCGTGGGGTCAGGCCACCAACGGGCAGGCGCGAAAAACCAGTTCGCGATAATTGCGCACAAACTGCTCGGCGCTGCCGGTCGCCTTAGCGTGAAAATGGCGGTGCCAGAATTTCGCCATACCCCCGATATCCCCCGCCGCAGGTATGGGCAGATTAGTGCGTTTATAGATTAGCCAGGCAATTGCCGTCGCGTACCTCAGGTTAGTCACCAACTCGCTGTGTGGATCCCGTAAAAAACTGTGCTGTCCCGCCAGGCCGCGGATAATGCTGGCAAGTTCGGGGTGATTAATCAGATATTTGTCCCAGATCGCCCGGTGGGTGGCAGGGGAAATGTGGTAAATGCCGACCAGGCGCTTGTCTTTCAGGCAGAAACCGAGCCCTGATTCCTGTGCGGCGGTGCCTTTCAAGATTTTTTCCGGCGCCGGTGTCCAGTCGCGCAGCTTTTTCAG
>JAYODD010000014.1:38464-52197 GCA_038106145.1 Gammaproteobacteria bacterium
CCATATGACGCAATTCGTCTGCCGAAAAAATCATATTTCCCCCCGGTATGGACACCCAGTGTGGGCGCTTGTGTTGTTATTTTACCCAGCCATCAATTGTTATTGACTCGTTGTACTAACTTCCCCAGCGATATTATCTTAATATTTAGCAGGTTATGTAGTGAAATTCAACAAAAAAATCATAAAAACAAGATAACTTGGCAAACTTTAGTCCGGTTATAGGTTAAAAAATAACCAGCACGCCCTTTCGTTACTGTCCAGCATCTTGTTGTGGGGGCCATTAGCCGGAACATCCGGGCGCTTGCGGGTTACGCAAATCTGAAGCATATTGCCGCTCTCTGATCCGTTGGTACGCCAATGAAGGGAATTGGGGTTTTTCAGGGGGACATTACTGCCCTCAATGTGGACGCTATCGTCAACGCCGCCAACGGCCGCCTGGCTGGCGGGGGTGGCGTCGACGGGGCGATTCACCGCGCTGCTGGTAAAGACCGGCTGCGGGCCGCCTGCGCCAGGCTGGCGCCCTGCCCAACCGGGGAAGTGCGTGTCACTCCGGGTTTTGACCTGGCGGCGCGGGGCATCATTCACGCCGTTGGTCCGGTCTGGCAAGGTGGTGGCGAGGGGGAAGACCGCCTGCTGGCCAGCTGCTATCGCAACGCCCTGCAGGCCGCCGTCAACTACGGTTTCAAAACTATCGCGTTTTCTGCCATTAGCTGTGGGGCCTATGGTTTTCCGCCGCAACGGGCCGTGCCCATCGCAATGCGCGAGGTGCGGGCTGAACTACGCAAGCGCCCGGAAATCAAGCAGGTCATATTTTGCTGTTTTGATGAAAATATGGCCAACCTGTACCGCTCGGCGCTGGCTGAGCAGGATACCTAGCCAGCCAACAGCGGCGACATTTACGGGGATTGCGAGACGGTCACAGCACCGGAATATGGTATTTTTCGCCGTAGTGGCGCACCACAAAGTCGATGTCCTTGTCGCCGCGACCGGACAGGTTAATCAGTATGGTGGCGTCGTTTTCCCGCCTGGCCAGTTGCAAGGCGTAGGCCACTGCGTGAGCCGATTCGATGGCGGGAATGATACCTTCGAGTCGCGACAGTTCAAAAAATGCCGCAATCGCTTCATCGTCGTTTATGGTCTGATAATTTACCCGACCGAGATCCTTGAGATAACTGTGTTGCGGTCCCACTGCCGGATAGTCGAGACCGCTGGCCACGGAATAAACCTGCTGCGGCTCTCCTGCGGCATCCTTGAGCATGTAGGATTTGAAGCCGTGCATAATGCCGGGTTCACCCTTGGTCAGAGTCGCAGCGTGTTCACCGGGTTGCTGTAAATTGCGACCCGCAGGTTCCACCCCGTGTAAGGTTACGGTGTCCTCAAGAAAAGCCATAAACATGCCGATGGCGTTGGATCCGCCGCCGACACAGGCAACAATGTGCTGTGGCAGGGAGCCGGTCATGTCGTTAAACTGGCGGCGTGCCTCAGCCCCTACAACGGACTGAAAATCCCTGACCATCATGGGAAATGGATGGGGTCCGACGACCGACCCAATTGCGTACAGTTGGGTAACTGGATCGGCGAGGTAAGCTTCGAAAGCGGCATCCACCGCCTCCTTGAGCGTCTTGCGCCCGTGGCTAACGGGAATCACCCTGGCACCCAGTATATGCATGCGCACCACGTTGGGATGCTCCTTTTCGATATCGACCTCGCCCATATAGATATCGCACTCCAGCCCGAGCAGCGCGGCCGCCGTAGCCAGCGCGACCCCGTGCTGGCCCGCGCCGGTTTCGGCGATGACCTTACGCTTGCCCATTTTTTTAGCGAGAAGCGCTTCCCCGAGACAATGATTGATCTTGTGAGCACCGGTGTGATTCAGATCCTCCCGTTTGAGGTAAATTGCAGCCCCGTATTTACGCGATAAATTTTGCGCGTGAAAAATGGGGCTCGGACGTCCAACGTAGTGCGTATAGAGGGCGCTGAGTTGTTGCTGAAACGTGGGGTCGTCGCGAATTTCCATATACGCTGCGGTGATCCCATCGATTATTTTTTGCAGTTGTGCGGGAATGAAACTGCCGCCGTAGGGGCCAAAATAGCCTGCCGCATCCGGCAGCGCCTGTGCAATCGGTTTATTCATAAGTTTTCCCGGAAAATCGATTTATAAAAACACACATTCGCGTCACAGGCCGAGCCGGACGCGGAAAGCCCGGTTGGTTGTTCGCGGGCGAGTACCCTGATAATCAACGCAGATGGTAGCATAGCTAATAAGCATCGCCATATGCGCTGCTCGGGAGGAAATATGGCTACGAACATGGCCGCATCGGTGCGCCTCGTGGTTCTGGTTCTGATGGTACTGTCTGTCTGGTGTGGTTCGAGTCTGGCCGGGGAGTTCGGGCCTGCCCCCAACCGGCTGGTGCTACAGGTTAGCAGCGGCGACGAAAGCGTCCAGGCACTGGCTCTCGATAACGCCATCAATGTACAAAAAGCGCTGGGCATCGACAATGTCGATATCGAGGTGGTGGCCTGGGGGCCTGGTCTGAGCTTGCTGACACAAAATAATCCGCTCGGCGAACGGGTAGCAAATTTATTGCAGTTTGATATTCGCTTTACCGCCTGTGGCAACACCATAGATACTCAAACCCGCGCAACCGGTGTCCCGCCGCAGCTGCTCGACGGAGTCGCCGTGGTCCCGGCGGGTGTGGTACATATCATGAACCTGCACCAGCAGGGCTACGTGTATATCAAACCCTGATCTGTGCAGACCAATCGACACGGTTGTACGCAGATGACACGGATCAACTAAAGCGCAAATGTCCGGCTCCGCTGCGGTGAAGCCGAATGTCCCTGAAGTACAATGCGGCCACGCGGAAAACGGTCGAACAAAGATCTATTCTGGACGCGGGTGCGTTATGTCGGCATTTGCGCGCTAATCAAAACACGCTGAGGGCTATAACCGTGGACTCCCATCACCAAACCCCACCCGACGCGACGGCCCAGCGTGTAGAGGCCAGCCCTTTGCATACCATTAACGTGAACTTATCCAGGGCGCTACGGCACACGGTTGCACTGGACCCGGGACTGGTCGACTTTTTGCAACAACCCAAACGTTCCATAACAGTAAATTTTCCTGTCGATATGGATGATGGTTCGGTGCGTATGTTCCAGGGGTATCGGGTGTTGCACAGTCGCGCCCTGGGGCCGGGTAAAGGGGGCATTCGCTACCACCCCGCGATGGATCTGGAAGAAGTGCGCTCGCTGGCTGCATTGATGACCTGGAAATGCGCTCTCATCAACGTGCCTTTCGGCGGTGCAAAGGGTGGCGTGGTATGCGATCCAAAAAGTTTGAGTGTTAACGAATTGCGCCGTATTACGCGGCGTTTTATCGCCGAACTCGGTGAAAATATCGGGCCCCATACGGATATTCCAGCGCCGGATTTGTACACCAACGAACAGACCATGGCCTGGATTTACGACACCTACGACATCATGCATCCCGGGCAAAATAATCTGGCGGTGGTGACCGGCAAGCCGGTTGGTATGGGCGGTTCGGACGGGCGCCGCGAAGCCACCGGTCGGGGTTGCTGGCTGGTTACCGAACATTTTCTCCGCAAGGGGCTGGTGCCCGGGCTCGAAGGTCTTGCGGGTGCCAAAGTGGTAGTTCAGGGAGTGGGTAATGTGGGGTCCGTGGTGGCCCGGTTATTTGCCCAGTCCGGTGCGGTGATCGTTGGCATTGGTGATTCCCAGGGGGGGATATACAACGAGCGTGGTATTGATCTGGATGCCGCGCTGGCCTACAAGGCGGAGCACGACACGCTGGTCGGTTTGCCCGATACGTTGAGTATCACCGGCGCCGGGTTGCTGGAACTGGCTTGCGATATTCTGGTGCCGGCGGCATTGGGTAACCAGATTTGCGCGCATAATGCAGAGGCCGTAAAAGCCAGGCTGGTGGTCGAGGCCGCCAATGGCCCGGTAACCCCGGCGGCGGATGCGCTACTCGCGCAACGCGGTGTGCCGGTGATTCCGGATATTCTCGCCAACGCCGGGGGCGTGACGGTCAGTTACTACGAATGGGTGCAGAACCTGGAGAATCACCGCTGGGATCTGGAACTGATCAACCAGCGGCTACAGCACCGCATGGAGCGCAGTGTCGATGCGGTATTCGATCGCTGGCAGGCGCTGCTGGATAGCAATGAGGCGAGGGAGGCGGAGGAGCGATCCCCCGGCGTGCCAGCTTACCCGGTTGATTTGCGCACCGCCGCCCTGGTGGTGGCCATTGAGCGATTGGCGGAGGTGGCTTTGTTGCGGGGTTTCTGGCCCTGAAGGTTTCATCCCACTCCACTGTGCACCACACCGGCGCCTACATGCGTTCCATCACCTCAATACCCAGTAGTTCGAGACCGGCGGCCAGGGTTCGCGCCGTGATATCGCACAGGCGCAGGCGACCGGCCCGGGTTGCGGCGGGGACGTCTGCCGCCAGTATCGGACAGCGCTCGTAAAACGCCATATAAACGCTGGACAGTTCGTAAAGATAGGCGCAGAGAATGTGGGGGTACGCCTGCGCAGCCACCTGATGCAGGGTTTCGTCGAACCTGAGGAGCACCAGGCTCAGGGTTTTCTCCTCAGGGGCTGCGATTGTAATTGCGGCGTCGGGGTGCACGCCTCCGGTTTGTTCCGCCTTGCGGAAAATACCGCGAATACGGGTATAGGCATATTGCAGGTAGGGCGCGGTGTTACCCTCAAAACTGAGCATGGTGGACCAGTTAAAAACGTAGTCGACGGTCCGGGTTTTACTCAGGTCGGCGTATTTTACCGCGCCGATGCCCACCTTGCGCGCCACTTCGCGTCGTTCGGCCGGGGACAGGTCGGGGTTTTTTTCCTCGATCAAGGTTTCCGCCCGCAGCACTGCTTCCTGGAGCAAATCCGCCAGTTTTACCGTGCCGCCGGTGCGGGTCTTAAAGGGTCTACCGTCTTCACCCATCATGGTGCCAAACGGCAAATGTTCGAGGCTGACGCCAGTCGGTACATACCCGGCCTTGCGTGCGACGGCGAATATCTGCTGCATATGCAGCGACTGCCGCGCGTCGATAAAATACATGACGCGGTCTGCGCGCAGTGTCCCACAGCGGTAGCGCAGGGCGGCGAGGTCGGTGGTGGCATACAGATAACCGCCGTCCGATTTCCTGATGATTACCGGACTCGGGTCACCGTTTTTATCTGCCAGTTCGGGGAGAAATACCACGGTTGCGCCCTGATCCACCTGTGCCAGGCCCTGATTCTCGAGGTCTTTCACTACCTCGCCCAGCATCGCGTTATAGGCGCTTTCAGCTTTTACATCCGATGGTCCGAGGGTGACGTTCAGTTGTCGATAAAGATCCTCGCTGTGGGCGGTGGAAATAGCGATAAACTGTTGCCACAGGGTCAGGCAATGGCTGTCGCCGGACTGTAATTTCACTACGTACTGGCGGGCCTTGGCAGCGAACGCCGCGTCCTCGTCGAAATGTTGTTTGGCCTGTTGGTAGAAGACTTCCAGATCCTTCAACGCCAGTTCCGGTTGCGCATCCTTACCCAGTCGTTCTTCGAGTTCGGCGATCAGCATCCCGAACTGGGTACCCCAGTCGCCCATGTGATTTTGACGAATCACCTGCTGCCCCAGGTATTCGAGTACGCGGGTTACCGCGTCGCCGATAATGGTGCTGCGTAAATGGCCCACGTGCATTTCTTTGGCAAGATTGGGCGAGGAGTAATCCACCACCACGGTTTGCGGGGGTTGCGCGTGGGTGATGCCCAGTTGTTGATCGCGTCCCACGGCATCCAGCGACGTAGACAAAAAACTCGTGGTAAGACGGATATTAATAAAACCCGGGCCAGCGATGCTCAGTTCGTCGGCGACACCCTCGAGATCGAGATTATCGATCACCGACTGGGCCAGTTCCCGTGGTTTGACCCCCAGTTTTTTCGCGGCTCCCAGCACACCGTTGACCTGAAAGTCTCCAAATTCGGGTCGTGTACTCGGGGTCACCTGGGGTAAACAGTCAACCGGGATGCCCGCAATGGCCATGGCCGACGCTACGTGTTGATTCAGCAATTCGCGAATACGCATGGATGGGGCTGCCTGATTGAGTGCGTGGCGGTTAGTAAGGCGAGCTAAGCAACAAGTATTAAGAGCAGGGATTTTAGTGGCCAGCCCGCGGATTGCAACAGTTCACCGCAAAGTTCCCCAATTGCGCGGGTCAAGTGGGGGGCCCGGAGTGCCCCGCGCTCCCCGATCGGCAGTGACTAAAAACGCTTCTGGAAGATGGGCTCCACCGATGTGTATAATGACAAACCTGTTAACGGCACCGATCCACAGGGCGATCGGCAGTGCCGCAATCCAAAATCTGGAAGTGGCAGAGGAGACACCATTTTGAGCGAACCATCCCTACTACAACAAGGCCTGGACCTGATGATTTACGGTATGGGAATCGTGTTCCTGTTTCTGCTGGTCCTGGTCACGGCGGTTGCGGCCATGTCCCGTGCTATCCAGCGTTACCTTCCCCACCAGGAAAGTGCGACCCCCAACAAGATATCCCCCGTGCCGACGGCGGCCAGTCCACAGGTGGTGCGGGTCATTCAGGCCGCGCTGGATCAACATCGGCAGCGCAAATAGCCGGGGGTTGTTGCGCCACCGGCCGGACGCCGGTCCCGTCGCAATCCAGGAGTTTTACTGAACAACAGATCCACTTTGTCAAAACCCGCAACTGAGAGTTAATTTGTATGGCTGTCGAGAAAAAACCTTTGGGTATTACCGAACTTGTCTTGCGCGATGCCCATCAGTCCCTGTTGGCCACACGTCTGCGTCTGGACGATATGCTGCCGATCGCCGAACAGTTGGACAAGGTTGGTTACTGGTCCATGGAATCCTGGGGCGGAGCGACGTTCGATGCCTGTATTCGCTATCTCGGTGAAGACCCCTGGGAGCGTATTCGCCAGCTCAAAAAAGCCATGCCCAATACTCCACAGCAGATGTTGTTTCGCGGGCAGAATATTCTCGGCTACCGCCACTACGCGGACGATGTGGTAACCAAATTTGTAGAGCGGGCTGCCATCAACGGGATCGACGTTTTTCGCGTCTTCGACGCCATGAACGACATGCGCAATCTGCGCACCGCGTTAAGCGCGGTCAACAAGGTTGGCAAGCACGCCCAGGGCACGATTTCCTACACTGTGAGTCCGGTGCACACCTTGCAACTGTGGGTGGATCTGGGGCGTCAACTGGAGGACATGGGTGCCGACTCCATCTGCATCAAGGACATGGCGGGTCTGTTGACCCCCTACATAGGCTACGAACTGGTAAAACAGCTGAAAGCGGCCGTAGCCATCCCCATTCATCTTCAATGTCATGCCACCACTGGCCTGTCCACCGCCACCTATTTGAAATGTATTGAAGCCGGTATCGACAACGTCGACACGGCGATTTCATCCATGTCCATGACCTATGGCCACTCCGCTACGGAGGCGGTGGTGGCCATTCTTCAGGGCACGGACCGGGACACGGGTCTGGATATCGCAGGGCTGGAGGACATCGCCTCGTATTTCCGTAAAGTGCGCAAAAAATACGCGCAATTTGAAGGTTCCCTCAAAGGGGTGGACTCGCGAATTCTGGTGGCGCAGGTGCCCGGTGGCATGTTGACCAATATGGAAAGTCAGCTGCGTGAACAGGGTGCCGAAGATCGATTCGATGAAGTGCTGGCGGAAATTCCGCGGGTGCGCGCCGATCTTGGTTATATTCCCCTGGTGACACCCACCTCGCAGATCGTGGGCACTCAGGCGGTGTTAAATGTCCTCACCGGCGAGCGCTACAAAAGTATTTCGAAGGAAACCGCGGGGGTACTCAAGGGAGAATATGGCTCCACGGCGGCGCCGGTAAATGCTGAATTGCAGGCCAGAGTGCTGGCGGGTGCAGAGCCCGTCACCTGTCGGCCCGCAGATTTGCTGGATGACGAAATGGACAAACTATCCGGCGAACTGGAGGCGTTGGCGAGTAAGGAAGGCGTGGCGCTTACCGAAGGGGAGGGGCGCGTCGACGATCTTTTGACCTATGCGCTGTTCCCGCAGGTTGGTTTTAAATTTCTTGCCAATCGCAACGACCCCAGTGTGTTCGAGCAGCCACCCACGGGTGCTGAAAGCGGTGCCGTTGCCGCTACCGGAGAAGCCGTTTACACCGTTACGGTGGAGGGGAAAAAGTATACGGTGACGGTCAACGAGGGCGGGGATATCAACGGTATTGCGCCGCTGGGGGCGGCGCCGGTGGCGGTGGGAGCGGGCAGCGAATCTGTTGCCGCGCCCCTGGCGGGAACCATCTTCAAGTTACTGGTGTCTCCCGGACAGGCGGTAGAAGAGGGACAAAACCTGCTCATTCTCGAAGCCATGAAAATGGAGACGGCTGTCAGCGCACCGCGGGCAGGGGTGGTTGCCGAAATCCGGGTCAAGGTCGGGGACAATATACTGGTGGGTGATACCCTGGTAACGCTGGCCTGAGTCGGAGCAGTCGATGAATCAATTGTATAGTTTGTGGCAGTCCTCTGGACTCGCGTTGATTGAACCCGGCATGCTGGCGATGATGATTGTGGGCTTGGTTCTGTTGTATCTGGCCATTCACAAGGGTTTTGAGCCGTTATTGCTGGTGCCCATCGGGTTCGGCACTATTCTGGTCAATATCCCTGGCGCCGGCATGGAAGCAGGGCCCGTGTACGACGCGCTTGGCCATCTCGAGTCCCCTGCTGGCATTCTGTATTACATTTACCATGTCGGTATCGAAACCGGAATTTTTCCGCTGGTCATTTTTATGGGTGTCGGCGCCATGACGGATTTTGGTCCGTTATTGGCGAATCCCAAAACGTTGTTTTTAGGCGCGGCCGCCCAGGTGGGTATATTTGTCACCGTGATGGGCGCTGTGGGGTTAAATGTGCTGGGTATACTGGATTTTTCCATTCGCGATGCGGCTTCCATCGGCATTATTGGCGGTGCTGATGGTCCCACCGCTATTTTTGTCGCCAGCAAGTTGTCGCCGGATTTACTGGGTGCGATCGCGGTCGCCGCGTATTCCTACATGGCGCTGGTGCCCATTATTCAACCACCGATCATGCGTTGGCTTACCACGGATGCCGAACGCAAGATTAAGATGGAACAGCTGCGGCCAGTGTACAAGACGGAAAAAATCGTATTTCCACTGGTATTGTTACTGCTGGTTGCGATGTTTTTACCCACGGCGGCGCCGCTGCTGGGCATGTTTTGCTTTGGTAACCTGATGCGGGAATGTGGCGTGGTCTCGCGCCTGAGTGACACCACGCAAAATGCGCTGATTAACATCGTCACCATTTTTCTGGGGCTGGGTGTCGGCTCGAAAATGAGTGCCGACAAATTCTTGAACTGGGAAACCCTCGGCATTCTGGCGTTGGGTGCTGTAGCATTTTGTATTGGTACGGCCTCCGGTGTGCTAATGGCCAAGCTAATGAATCGTTTTTCACAGAGTAAAATCAATCCGCTGATTGGCTCGGCAGGGGTGTCGGCGGTGCCGATGGCGGCGCGGGTCTCCAATAAACTGGGGCTCGAAGCCAATCCGCAAAACTTTTTACTAATGTATGCCATGGGCCCAAATGTCGCGGGGGTCATCGGTTCGGCAGTGGCGGCTGGCGTAATGATATCCATTGTATCCGGGCTCTAAGGTGGCTGCGGTGGAGCAGGAGCCGAAGGCGATGAAGAGGGTGGAAGAACGCATTGTCACAGTCTTGCGCGAGCAATTCGCGCCGACTTATTTGCAGGTGGTCAACGAAAGTCAGGGCCACAATGTGGCCCGTGGCGCTGAAACCCATTTTAAGGTAGTTATTGTCAGTGAAAAATTCGCCACTGCGCGCGCGGTACAACGGCATCGCCTGGTTTATCAGGCTTTGGCCGAGGAACTGCGCGGCCCCGTCCATGCGTTGGCGTTACACACCCATACACCGGTGGAATGGTCGCGAAACAGTGCGGTGCCAGCTTCCCCGGCTTGCGCCAGCGCTAAAAAAAGCGCCCATTAAACAGGGTTGTGGTTTCGTTGCCGACAAAATAATTAAGTGAACTCAACGCGCTCACCCAGCTAACGAAGATTACCAACAGGGAGGAATTATGAAATCGTTAATACAAATTATGGTGGCTACGGCGCTGGTGTTGGGCCCCATGGCGCTACTGGCCGCCGATGCACAACCGCGGGCGTATATTATCGAACCACTGGACGGCGCACAGGTGACGAATCCGGTTACCGTAAAGTTTGGCCTGCAGAATATGGGTGTTGCTCCGGCCGGGGTGGAGCGGGCCAACACCGGTCATCATCATTTGCTGATCGACGTGACGCAGCTGCCTGCGCTGGATAAACCGGTGCCGACGGATGAGCACCATCGTCATTTTGGCGGCGGGCAAACCGAAACCCAAATCGAGCTGGCACCGGGCGTCCACCGTTTACAGTTATTGCTGGGGGATCACAGCCACATTCCCCATCAGCCACCGGTGATGTCCGAAGCGATCACCATCGAAGTGCAGGAATAATGCCCTGTTTGTAAGCGATCTTCAGCCGCGCCGGAAAGCGTCTATTGGCGTGTACTTAATGCAGATCAAGTCGCGGAAATTGTTAAGCTGATCTAATTCTTCCCTCATCATAGTTCTGTTTTTGGGGGAAGTTTTATGCTGTGTCGTCGTACGTTTTATTTAGCCGTTGGTGGATTGCTCGCCGGTTTGTTGTTCACAAGTGTCGGGGTCGGTGCCTACGAGCCTGGTGATCTGATTGTGCGGGCTGGGGTCGCGTCTGTGCAACCCGATGAAGATAGTTCGTCACTAGTGGTAAACGGGGTTGCGGTTCCGGGTACCGGGGCTGGTGTGGATGGCGACGAGCAATTGGGTCTGACAGCGACGTATATGTTGACCGAGCATCTCGGTCTGGGCGTGCTGGCCGCGACACCCTTTGAACACGATATTCAGGCCAGGGGTCTGGGAATTGACGCGGGCTCGGCCAAGCATCTGCCGCCCACCATCACCGTTCAATACTTTCCGATGGCCGCCGCCTCCGCACTGCAACCCTATATTGGCCTGGGCATTAACTACACGGTGTTTTTTCAGGAAGATGTCGCCAGTCAACTGGAAAACGCCATTGGCGCGTCGGGCGACCTGTCCCTGGACGACTCTTTTGGCGTTGCCGGACAGGCGGGCATCGACTGGGTTCTGAGTTCAAACTGGCTGCTCAATGCCTCGGTGTGGTATCTGGATATCGACACGGAAGCGACCTTCAAATTTGCCGATGGTACCCGTGTGGAAGCCGATGTTGATATCGATCCCTGGGTGTACATGGTGGGATTGGGTTATCGGTTCTAACGGTTTCCCGCAGAAAGTCGTCATAGGGGGTTGGGGCGTGCCGCCGGGCGCGCTCCGCCGTGCAGCATTTTCAGGTGTTGGCCAACTCCTGCAGAGCATTCAGGTTGACGATTTCAATTTCTCGTTTGTCCACCTGCAAAAAACCCTGTTTCTGAAAGCGACTGAAAACGCGACTGACGGTTTCGACGGTGAGTCCCAGATAGTTGCCGATGTCGGCCCGCGACATGGGCAGGCGAAAGCGCGTGCCGGACAAATGCCGCAGCGCGTTGCGCGCCGATATGCTCAGTAGCAGCGTCGCTACCCGTTCCTCGGCGCTGTTTTTGCTCAGCAAAGCGATTAACTGCTGGTCACTGGTGATTTCCTTGCTCATCAACTTAAAAAAGTGGCGTTGCAAAGAGGGTAGCTTGAGGCTGAGGTCTTCGAGGCGGGAGAAAGGAATTTCGCAAATTGCCGATGTCTCCAACGCCTGGGCGGAACTTCTGTGCCGGGTGTGGGCGATGCCATCCATGCCGAAGATTTCGCCGGGTAAATAAAACCCGGTGACCTGTTCAATCCCCTGTTGGTTGGCGGCAAAGGTCTTGATGGCGCCGCTGCGCACGGCAAAAACCGCTTTAAACGGATCCCCGTCCCGGTAAATATATTGATCTTTATGGGTCGGGCGACCCCGTTGCACGATGTCGTTGAGCCGATCAATTTCCTCGATTTTGAGGGCGATGGGCAAACACAGCGAGCTCATGCGGCACTGATTGCAGTTAACTTCGATATTGTGCGGGCAGGTAGCCGACATGTCAGCACTCCGGAGCAACGGTAACAAACGAAGCTGGCAGTATAGCGACTCTATTTGAAACTGGAAAATATGTTTTCGGTGATGGTTGGAAGATGCAATATGCCCGTGTCCGTGAGAGAAATCTCATTCTGCTGGGGGTTCGCCCAGCCTTGCTGGACGAGGCTCTCGACAACGGGTGTAGCTTCCGGGGGCAGATCGGCAAGGCGATGCTGACAGAGCAATGTCTGCAACGTTGCGGCGAGGGGATAACCGGTGCTGGGCAGGGTCAGACGGGTCATTCCCGGTAGCCGTTGGTTGCGGATAGCCTGACGGTATTTTGAGACGGAGGAAATAGTGCGTTGGTAATCCTCCCGTTCCTGTCCCAGGGCGGCGAGTCCGAGCCCAATCCAGTGCCTGACATGACCCGAGCGCAGGCCCCAGGGGGTGTACTGCACGGGGCGCACGGTCGATGATGCGAGCGGAGATCGCGGTGGTACAAAGATATGATTGCCGAATACGCGCCAGTTGCGTGCACTGAGGGTGCGAAATAAATGTAAAAAATTGTCGCTCGCCCGTTGTAATCTGACGCTCGCCCGGAGCTTGCCGTTGCCGGGGTACGACAGCTCAAATCGCTCACATCCCGATGCGGCGATCAGGTCCACTAATCGGGTCAGGAATCCGGCGTCGGTTGCGTCGCCAAACAGCAACTGGACAGCGAACGTAAGGTGGTCAAATTCAGTGAATGCGGCAATTGCGTTTTCGATTCTGGCCAGGCTGCGGTCGGCGCTGGCGACGGTTGCGTCCACGCTTAATGTCACGCGGCTGTAGCCGAGTCCGGCCAGTAGCGCGATCTTGTCGCGGGAAAAGTCAGCGAGGCTGATCGTAGCACCGCGCACGTTTCTTTCCTGGTGGGCAAAGGTAATTTTATTCCCCAGGCGAAAGGTCAATTCGGTAATGGCTTCGGCAGAGAACTGGCGTAACGGGGCACCTACCAGGTGTAATTCCGCCACCGGGCGCAGAGGTTCAAGCCGGGCGTAACGGAGGGCCAGCTCTTCCCATATCAGTTTCTGATAGCGAGGGATTGGGGTCGGTGGACAGTAAATGTTAATGCCCGTGGGGGTGATGTCCGTGGCGGTCACCGTAGCCCCTGATTGGTCTATATGTTCGCGATAGTGGGACAACAGGGTAGCGTTGAATTCCGCCGGCAACGGTGGCAGGTGGGGCGTCGCTGAACCTCTGCGATTGTGAATTCGATCGTGGCCCGTCATCACCTGGTACATGGCTGGGTGGAAACACCTCATCTGTGACACGGACATCCGTGCCGGTACGCTGGTTACTGTAGGGGCAACTGATGGCAAGGCAAATGATATGCGTCAACCGCGTCGCAGGTTAAAAAGGCCTACAATGAACCTGGCAGTGCTACACACACATTTAATCAGAGGGATGGATTATGGAGACGATTTTGGCCGTGATCACGAACTGGGACGATGCCCCTGTGGTCGTGCGTCGCGCGCAGTTTCTGGCCGCCAAACTGCATACTCAGGTCGAACTTTTTCGCCCGGTACACGCCCGCCTGGGAGAACTTAATAAA
>JAYODD010000014.1:52207-53092 GCA_038106145.1 Gammaproteobacteria bacterium
CGACAATTTCGACGCATTGCGCGATGACATTATGACAGCCGAGGACAAACTACTTGCCAAGCTCAATACAGGTCAGAAGATGCGGGCCCGCAGTTTGTGGTGCGATCGGGTACATAGCGCCATCGTGTCAGAAGCGGAGCGTACCTCGGCAGGACTGGTTGTTATGATGACCAGCCACCACAGCCTGTTCGCAAATCTTGCCCATACTCCCGATGACTGGCATTTGTTGCGGGACGCGCCCTGTCCGGTGTGGATGATGACCCGGGAGACACGCGACATGGATAAGGTGGTCGCGGCGGTGGATTGTCTCGACGAGAGTGAGCAACAGCAAAAACTGTCCGCGCGGGTGATCGATCAGGCGCGGGCGATGGCTACCGCCCACCAGCTACCGCTGACCGTCGTTACCGTCGTCCCCGATCCGGCGCTGATCTATGCCAGCATGGTCAATGTGCCAGTGACGGTCGATTATTTGACGCAGTTGGAACAGCAGGCCGAGAGCAAATTACACGCATTGCTGGCCCATCTGGGCGTCACCGCCGATAACGTGCTGGTCAAATCGGGGCGGGTGGAAGATGTGCTGGTTAATCTTGCCGGTTATGGTTTGCTGGTGATTGGCAGTCGCGCCAACAAAGGCGTCAAGGGTCTGCTGCTGGGCAACAGTGCGGAGCGCATACTCAACCACATGCAGTCCGATATGCTGGTGGTGAATTAGTCTGCACTCAAAGGCAGGGTTTTGTCTTTGTGCCACACCTGGTCGAGGCGTTGTTTGCGCCCGCAGTTCCAGCTGTAAAAAGCATAACGCCTGGGGTTTTTGCGGTAGTAATCCTGGTGATAATTTTCGGCCTTGTAAAAGGTAGAGGCGGGCACAATTTCCGTTTTGATAGA
>JAYODD010000014.1:53102-69224 GCA_038106145.1 Gammaproteobacteria bacterium
GATAGACCCGGGCGGAAACCCGGTTTGCTGCAGCGCTTCCCTGCTCGCCAGAGCCAGCTGTTTTTGCGCTTCGTTGGCATAGAAAATTGCACTGCGATACTGACTGCCCCGATCACAAAACTGACCGCCCCCGTCCACGGGGTCAACATTTTTCCAGAACGTGGCCAGTAGCTGGCGGTAGCTGACCTGATTGGCGTCGTAAGACACCAGTATGGCCTCGGCGTGCCCCGTGGTGCCCGCGGATACTTCTGCGTACGAAGGCGCGACCGTGGTGCCGCCGGTATAACCTACTGTGGTGTTCAACACGCCCTTGAGCGCGTCGAACGGCGGCTGCATACACCAGAAACAGCCGCCGGCAAAGACCGCTTCCTCGAGGTCTGGCGGGGCGGCCAGGCTGTTGTTGGATAATACAAAGAGCACGGTCAGTAACGGCGCTAACAGTTTATTTTTCATCGTTTAAAAAACGTCCGTTAGTAATGGCAGGTCAGGGTCAGAGGTTGGACCATCGGTGAGACCAGGGGTTCAGTGCGGCAAATTTTTGCGCCCACTAAGGGGTTTGTGGTGTTGATGGTGCCCACGAAGCGGAGCAAATAATGTCAATAATTAGTCATATTGCAACCCAGTTCGGTTACACTTCGGAGTCCGATTTTCAGTTGTAGAAGCGGGCCCATGCCGGCCTGAAACGGATCAGGGTTAAATATGTTGCCACCATTAACAGTCGCCGACGTCTCCGCTGTCACCCTGTTTTTCACGGTATGGGTTGCGTATACCCGCTTCGCCAAGGTCAAGGCCCGTAGCCAACGCACCTTGTCGAGTGTGATGCGCCACCACCGGGTGCAATGGATGCGGCGCATGATGGCTAACGAGAATCGCATTACCGATGCTTCCCTGCTCGCCAACCTCGAACGGGTTGTGGCATTTTTCGCGTCTACCACCCTGTTGATTATCGCGGGTATTTTAACGGCGGTGTCCACCGTGGAGGGCACCCTCACCATTCTGATTAATCTGCCGTTTTCTGTCCAGGTGACCCCAGCGGTGTTGCAACTCAAGTTGCTGTTGTTGGCCATGATATTTGTTTACGCGTTTTTCAAATTTACCTGGAGTATTCGTCAGTACAATTTCTTTGCCGTGTTGCTCGGAGCAGCTCCGGGTGTGCGCGACGCGGGTATGAATACCGAGGCCTGGACCCAGTTCAGCGAACGCAGCGCGAAGTTGATTGATCTTGCCAGTCACGAGTTTAATCACGGTCTGCGCGCCTATTATTTTGCGATGGCGCTGTTCACCTGGCTGGTCAGTCCCTGGATGTGCATACTCGCGACACTGTGGGTGGTGTGGGTGCTCTATCGGCGCGAATTTCATTCGCAGGCGCTAACAACCCTGGATGAATGCAGGGATAATCCGGAATTACGCATTTCCGCCGGTAATCAGAAGAGCTGATCGGGGATAGTGCCGTGCTTGATACTCGACCGCTACTCCTGGCAACCACGTTTCCGCCGTTGCGTCGCAGGTCTCTGCAAACCCTGCAGGTTAATCTGGGGTATTTATGCAACCTGAGCTGTAGCCACTGTCATGTGAATGCCGGCCCTAACCGCACCGAATTAATGAGTGGTGAACTGGTCGACCTGCTGCTTGAAGTGCTGGCCGTGCGCGCTATTAAAACGCTGGATTTAACCGGTGGCGCACCGGAGATGAATCCGCACTTTCGCCGTCTGGTGACTGCCGCCACCGCGGTCGGAATCGAGGTGATCGACCGCTGCAATCTGACCATACTACTGGAGCCGGGCTATCGGCATCTGGCGCAGTTCCTGGCTGATCACCGGGTGACGCTAGTGGCATCGCTGCCCTGTTATTCCGAGCAAAATGTCGCGCAACAGCGCGGTAAGGGCGTTTTTGAACAAAGTATCGAGGCCCTTAAAGAGTTGAATACACTGGGTTATGGGCGGGTGCCAGAGTTGCCACTGCATCTGGTGTACAACCCCAATGGCGCATTTTTACCCCCTGCCCAGACCAGGCTTGAGGCTGAATATAAGCAGCGCCTTGGGACTGAGCACGGTATCGATTTCCATCACCTGTTCACCATCGCCAATATGCCGATCAGTCGCTTTGGCGGCCAATTACTGGCGCGCGGCACCTACACGGAGTACATGGCGTTACTGAAAAATAATTACTGTCAGGACAACCTCGACACCGTCATGTGCCGCGATCTGATCAGCGTCGACTGGCAGGGTTTTCTCTACGACTGCGATTTTAATCAGATGCTGCATATGCCAGCTGGCGGTCACGGCGAGGCATTTGCCAGCGACCGGCCGCAACCCCATTTGCGCGACCTGCTGAACGGGGATTTTGGCGGCCAGTCGATTGCGGTTGGCGAGCACTGCTACGGCTGCACGGCGGGTCAGGGCAGCAGTTGTGGTGGCGCCCTTGGCGAGTGAGGCCCTGTCCGGCGTTACGGTTATCATCCCGGTGCTAAACGATGCGGTGGCCCTGGAGCATTGTCTGGCGCTATTGCAGCCGCTGCGCCAACAGGGGCTCGAGGTGATTGTTGTGGATGGTGGCAGTAGCGACGGCAGCGCCGAGTTGGCGGATGCGCGGGTGGATCAGGTCTTGATCAGCGAACCGGGGCGCGCGCTACAAATGAACCGGGGCGCGGACGCCACCCAGCGGCAGTGGCTGCTGTTCTTGCACGCCGATACTCTTCTGCCGGCGGAGTTCTCCGATGTGGTCCTGGCCTGGCGCTACAGTCGCGCTGGCTGGGGTTATTTCGCCCTGCGACTCAGTGGTCGCGGCCTTGCTTTGCGCCTTGTAGAGTGGAGTATCAATCAGCGCTCCTGGCTCACCGGCGTCGGTACCGGTGACCAGTGCCTGTTTGTGCGCCGCGAGCTGTTTGCGCAGGTGGGCGGCTATCCGGAAATCCCGCTGATGGAGGATGTGGCGCTGTGCAAAAGACTGCGTAAACACGGTCGTCCGCTGTGGGTAAGTCGTGCAGTCACCACGTCAAGTCGTCGCTGGGAAGAGCGCGGGGTGTTTTCCACCATCTGGCTGATGTGGCGCCTGCGGTTCGCCTATTTTTGCGGTGCGGATCCCCGGCGGCTGGCGGAAAAATATTACGGTCCGCAATGAACTGTCGCTATCCCGACGCGCTCGTTATTCAGTTTGCCAAAGCGCCGCGACCGGGGCATGTAAAAACCCGAATGCGCCCCGCGCTGGACGACCAGAGCTGTGCCGCCCTGCAGCGGAGACTGGTCACATACACCTTCGACACCCTGTCGCAAATGCAACTGTGTGCCTTCGAGCTGTGGGTCGATGAACCCCATTACGACGGGTTTTTTTCCGGATTAGGGCCGCAGCGACCGGTGCGCCGCCAGCGTGGCCCCAATCTCGGTGCGCGCATGTACCATGCGCTCGCCACCGCCCTTGCCGGCCACGAGCGGGTGGTGCTGGTGGGCAGTGACTGTCCCTTTTTGAATTCGGGCCATATCGAGGAGGCGTTGGCGTGCCTCAGGGCTGGCGATGACGTGGTGCTGGGCCCGGCAACGGATGGGGGTTATGTTCTGATCGGCGCGCGACGGGTAGATACGGCGCTATTTTCAGATATCCCCTGGGGGGGCGCCGGAGTCCTCGCTGCAACCCGTCGCCAGTTACAGGGCCTGGCCTGGCGGTGGAGCGAGTTAACCCCACTTGCGGATATTGATACCCCCGCAGACCTGGAGTTGCTTCACAGTCTTGAAAATTTCTGAAGCTAATTTTTTAACCTGCTGAAATATAAAGAATTATAAATCTTGACCTGTCGTGAATTTCACCGTACCTTGCGCGCATTAAACCTCCGGTTAACGGTTGTTTAAAACGATGGGCAACAGCACCAAGAGGGCTCAATATGAGCGGAGATGAACTGGAAATGATGGACGTGGAAGACGCCGACGAAACGATGAATGCGGGCTCTGAGCGCGTGCGGGCAGTGATCAGCATGGAAACCCGCCGAAAGCTGGAAGACCGTATCGAACAGCGCCGGCTGGAAAAGCTCATTCAGGATTACGACTTCGATATAGATTAATCGTTGCCGCAGCTTGTGCGTTACTAAGCGTATCCCCGCTGTCTACAGGCAGCGGGCAAGTCTTCAACCCCTCCGTATTTGCTCTTTTTAATATCCCACCGACCCTCTACACCGGTATGCGATTGCGGCATAATGACGCCTCGCTGAAACGGGAGTTGCAGGTTGCAGTCCAGCCCCTTGCTTGAATTTCGGGACATCGGTTTTACACGTAATGACTGGCCTTTGTTTGAACGCCTGTCGGGTGGTGTAGGCCCAGGTGAAGCGTTGCAGGTAAGCGGCGCCAATGGCAGCGGAAAAACCACCTTGCTGCGCATACTGGTCACCCTGCTATCCCCCAGTATCGGTCGGTTGTTCTGGTGCGAGCAGGAAATCCGTGGGCACAGCCCCGACTATCTGGCAAATCTGGTTTTTATCGGTCATCAACCCGGAATGAAGTTGGCCCTGTCGCCGCGGGAAAACCTCGCCTGGTTGACACGTGTCCAATCCTGCAGGCCAATGGCGGTTGACGCAGCGCTAGAGCGCATGGGGTTGAACGGTTATGCAGACGTGCCTTGCGCTACGCTGTCGGCTGGTCAGTTGCGGCGTGTGGCCCTGGCGAGATTGTGTTTGTCCGGGGCGCGGCTGTGGGTACTGGACGAACCCCTCACCGCCCTCGACGCCGAGGGTACGGCCTTGGTCGAAACTCTTTTTGCGCAACATCTGAATGGTGGTGGAGCCCTGGTGGTCAGTAGCCACCAGGAGCTGAATCTACCCGGTTTGCGACAGTTGGCGTTGGGTGATTCTACCCGTGGGGGTGATGCTGCCCGTGGGTAATACAGTTATTTCCTCAGACGCAGAGGGGCGGCTGCCGGACGACCCGTGCTTGGTCACCGCGCAATCACTCCCCGGCGGGGCGTTTTTCGCCTTGTTGAAGCGGGACATCAGTCTGGCGTTGCGCCAGCGGGGCGATCTCGCACAGCCGTTGCTATTCAGCGGCATCGTGACGATGTTAATACCTCTGGGGGTGGGCCCAGGCGCCATCCAGTTGGCTTCCCTGGCCCCCGGCATGATCTGGATTACCCTGTTGTTGGCGACGTTACTGGCCACTGACAGCCTGTTTTTGAGCGACTTTCGCGATGGTTCCCTTGAACAGTTATTATTGAGTCCGCAGCCGTTGTGGCTGCTGGTGCTCGCCAAGATCGCGGCGCACTGGCTGGTGGTGGGTTTGCCGATAACATTATTTGCGCCGGTGATCGGTTTGGTGCTGGCGCTGCCGGCGGCCGGATTCGTACCGCTAATGGCGAGTCTCGCGATCGGCACCGCGGCACTGAGCGTGATCGGTGCCATTGGCGCGGCCCTGACGGTGGCATTGCGCAAGGGCGGCATGCTGCTGGGTTTACTGGTGATGCCACTGTATTTACCGGTACTCATATTTGGTGCCGGTGTGGTGCAGCTGGCGGTGGACGGCCTGTCCATCAATGGCGCGATGGCCATCATGGGGGCTTTATTGGCGTTTGCGTTATTGCTGACGCCGTTTGCCGCCGCGGCGTTGAGGGCGGGTATCAATGGCTAACGACAGATGGCAGTGGTGGCACCGGCTGGGTTCGCCACGCTGGTTTTATCAGGCGAGCGGCTCCTGGTTGCCGTGGCTATCCGTGGCGACGGCGCTGTTGTTCGCTGTCGGCCTGGTGTGGAGCCTGGGAATTGCGCCGGCGGATGCGAGACAGGGCAATAGTTTCCGTATTATCTATGTGCACGTGCCCGCGTCGTTTCTGGCGCTCGCGGGTTACTACGTTATGGCCGTGGCGGGCGCCGTGGGTTTGATCTGGAAAATTAAACTGGCGGATATGGTGATGGTGGCGGCGGCGCCACTTGGCGCGGCTTTGACTTTTGTGGCGCTGGTCAGCGGTGCGCTGTGGGGCAAACCGACCTGGGGTACCTATTGGGTATGGGATGCGCGGGTTACCTCCATGCTGGTGTTGTTGTTTCTGTATCTCGGGGTCAACGCCCTCTACCAGGCGTTTGCCAACCGCGAATTCGCCGCGCGGGCCTGCGCGATTCTGGCGCTGGTGGGGACGGTGAATATTCCGATTATCTACAAGTCGGTGGACTGGTGGTACAGCTTGCACCAGCCGGCTACGATAAAATTAACGTCCGCGCCATCCATGCACGCCAGCATGTTTCAGCCACTGGTGGTAATGATTCTGGCTTTTTACTGTTTCTATGCGCTGGTTTTGATCTTGCGGGTACGTGCCGAAATTCTACAACGGGAGCAGCGCACCACCTGGGTTCGCGAACTGCTGGAGGCGAGGAGCTGAATGCTGCAATTTGATTCTATCAACGCGTTCCTGCACATGGGTGGTCATGGACCGTTTGTGTGGAGCGCCTACGGAATTACCATGGTGGTGATGTTGTGGTTGCTGCTGGCGCCGCTGCGCCGCAGCCGCGATATGCTGCGGCAGGTTCGCCGGCATCAGCAGAGGGCGCCTGCGCAACAGGTGTCTGCGCACGCCGCGACGGAAAAATCGGAGGTCCAACGCTGATGCATCCAGTGCGTCGACAACGGTTATTGCTGGTGCTGTTCCTGGTGGTGGTCAGCTCCGCCGCGATTGGTCTGGTCACCTATGCGTTACGGGAAAATATTAACTTGTTTTATACCCCGTCCCAGGTCGCTGCGGGAGCAGTGCCGATGGAAAAACGCGTTCGCGTTGGCGGTATGGTAGTGGAGGGCAGCGTGCGCCGGGATCGCACCTCCCTTGAAGTATTTTTTCAACTGACGGATGGCACAGCGGCGGTGGACGTGCGTTTTGCCGGCATTTTGCCGGACCTGTTTGCGGAAGGTCAGGCCGGCGTCGCCACCGGCAAGCTCAACGAACAGGGCGTTTTTATGGCTGAGGAAGTATTGGCCAAGCACGACGAAAATTACACCCCGCCCGAAGTTGCCGATGCCATGCAGCAAGCTCACGATAAGCGCAATAACGCGGATGTCGGCAGCGCAACGGTGAATAAATGATCGCGGAAATTGGCCATTTCGCGCTGATCATGGCGCTGTGTCTGGCCGCCGGGCAGGCACTGTTGCCCCTGTTGGGCAGTATTTTCCTGCGTTCATCGTGGATGGCAACCGCGCGCTCCCTCGCTGCCGGGCAGTGGGTTTTTGTGGCGATCAGTTTTGCCTGCCTGGTGGTCGTATTTTTAGCGGACGACTTTTCCGTACGTTATGTGGCGGAGAACTCCAACACGCTGTTGCCCGACCATTACAAAATCAGTGCGGTGTGGGCGGCCCACGAAGGCTCACTGCTGTTGTGGGTACTGATTCTCGCGAGCTGGACGCTGGCGGTAGCCCTGTTCAGTCGCACCCTGCCGCTGATGATGGTGGCGCGGGTATTGGCGGTGATGGGCATGATTGCGGTCGGGTTCTATCTTTTTGTGCTGTTCACGTCCAATCCGTTTGAGCGCATTTTACCGTTGCCCAGACTGGAAGGGGCCGACCTTAATCCACTCCTGCAGGATTTTGGTCTGATCGTGCACCCACCCATGCTGTATATGGGCTATGTGGGTTTTTCCGTGGCGTTTGCGTTTGCGATTGCCGCGTTATTGAGTGGGCGCATGGATACCGCCTGGGCCCGCTGGACCCGTCCGTGGACCATTATTGCCTGGTCATTTTTGACCCTCGGTATCGCCCTTGGCAGCTGGTGGGCCTACTATGAATTGGGGTGGGGCGGCTGGTGGTTCTGGGATCCGGTGGAAAACGCCTCGTTTATGCCCTGGCTGGTGGGCACCGCGTTGATCCATAGTCTGGCGGTGACCGAAAAACGGGGCACGTTTCGCAGCTGGACCCTGTTGCTGGCGATTCTGGCTTTCTCCCTCAGTTTGCTGGGTACGTTCCTGGTGCGCTCTGGGGTGCTGACGTCGGTGCATGCCTTTGCCTCGGACCCTACCCGCGGGGTATTTATTTTGCTGTTTCTCGCTGTGGTGGTGGGGGGGTCGCTGTTTTTATACGCACTGCGGGGCCCCAGCGTGCGCGGCACTGCGACGTTCACCTGGCTCTCCCGCGAAGCGTTTCTGTTGGTGAATAATGTACTGTTAATGGTGACTATGGCGACCATTTTACTGGGCACGCTGTACCCTCTGGTGGCCGATTTCGCGGGCTGGGGTAAAGTCTCGGTCGGGCCACCCTATTTTAATCTGTTCTTTATTCCCCTCGCGGGGCTGCTGGCATTGTTCATGGCCGTCGGTTCGATCTTGAACTGGAAACGCAACGATGCGCCAGCGCTGCGCACCGATATGCTGATCATGGCGGGGGCGGCGCTGCTGGTGGGGGTGGCGGGAACGCTGCTGATCGATGGGATGTTGCGCGACGGAACCGTGCGCTTTGGCACGTTGCTGACGCTTACGCTGGCCAGTTGGGTGGCGCTGGTAACGGGCCGCGATCTATGGCGCAAGGCCGCTTCTCGTGCGGGTCGCTTGCAAGGCCTGCGCCGCTTGCGCGGCAGCTATTACGGCATGGTGCTGGCTCATCTGGGCATCGCCGTAGCGATTATGGGCGTCGGCATCAGCAGCCTGTACAGCGACCAACGGGATGTGCGCATGGCGCCGGGCGATCGAGTGTCAGTCGGGGGTTACGATTTTGTTTTTCAGGGGGTGGCGACCAACGCCGGCCCGAACTACCACGCGCAGACGGGCACGTTGAGCGTTACCCGCGACGGATTATTGGTGGCAGAGCTACAGCCGCAAAAGCGCCGTTATTTCGCCAGCGGTCAAGTAATGACGGAGGCGGATATCGACGGGGGTTTGTGGCGCGATCTGTATGTCGCCCTGGGGGAGTCACTCGACGACCAGAGCTGGTCGGTCCGGGTGTATGTGAAACCGTTGGTGCGCTGGATCTGGCTGGGGGCGCTGTTGATGGCCGCCGGCGGCCTGTTGGCGACACTGGATAAACGTTATCGTGCCCGACGCGGGTCCCGACAGGCGGCGACCGGGTCGCTGGCAGCGCAAGCGCCTGCTGTGGCTGGGGTGAATTCGTAATGGAACGCTTCAAACTTTTTCTGCCGTTGCTGATTTTCGTGGTTCTGGCGAGTGTGTTGTACTGGGCGCTGGGGCGCGATCCCAACGCCATGCCATCCGCGCTGGTGAATCGCCCGGTGCCGGCGTTCTCCCTGCCCAGCCTCAACAATCCCGAGGTGATATTGAGCGAGGACCTGTTCGCGGAACAGGTTACGTTACTGAATGTCTGGGCGACCTGGTGTTATGCCTGCCGCGTGGAGCATCCTTTTCTGCAGCGCCTGGCGAATGATGGCATCCCCATTATCGGGTTGAATTATAAGGATGATAACGCCGCGGCGCGGGCCTGGTTGGCTGAGCAGGGCGACCCCTATCAGCACAACATTGTCGACGCGGACGGCACTCTGGGGATCGATCTGGGGGTCTTTGGCGCGCCGGAGACCTACGTGGTCGACCGCGCCGGAATTATTCGCTTTAAGTTTGTCGGTGTTATTGACGAACGGGCGTGGACGCGGGAAATAGAACCTGTGTACCGGCAGTTCTTGCGGTGAATGCGAGTGCTGAGATGTACCTGGTGCGGTGACGGTATCGAAGTTGGCGGACCGGACGGGACTTGAACCCGCGACCTCCGGCGTGACAGGCCGGCATTCTAACCAGCTGAACTACCGGTCCGCTGAATACCCTTTGAGGTGGGCGTATTGTACGCAGATGGGTGACCGGGTCAATTTATTTATGGCGTAACGCCGGAGCGATTTGTGGAGCGAATTAGCTTTTTTTTCCGAATTTACCTGCTGGTGCTGCCATTGGCCACGCTGGCGGCGGTGGATGCAGAGCCGTTGTCAACTGCCGATCTGCATGCTCGCTATCAGCATTTGATTGCCGAGCTGCGCTGTCCCAAATGTCAAAATCAGAATTTGGCCGATTCCGATTCCCCCATCTCCGCGGATTTGCGCCGTCAGATCCGCCAGATGCTGGAAGCGGGCCGCTCCGACGTGGAGATAGAGGACTATCTGGTGGCGCGCTACGGCGATTACATATTGTATCGACCCCGGTTACAGGACAGCACCTATCTGTTGTGGCTCGCGCCGGGTGTTTTACTGGTAACGGGAGCGCTACTGTTTTTCCTGGTCGTGCGTCGTCAGCGGCAATCTGTGCGCGTTCAGGAGGCGGCACTGGATGCCCAGGATAAGGCGCAACTCGACCTGCTGTTGGCTTCGTCGCAAACCCAGTCTCCCGCGGTTGAGGAGCGCAATGCCCCGGCCGATGGAGAGACCTGATGTTCTGGATGTGGGTCGTACTTTTCGTTGTTATGGCGTTTGGGTTTTTTGCGGCGGGGTTGTGGCGCGCCACTAACAACCGTGCCGGCACCACTTATGGTGAACAGAATGTGGCGTTGTACCAGGATCATCTGGCGGAGTTGCAACGCCAGCAGGAAGGGGGCGAGATCGATGCTTCCCAGGCGCAGGAGCTGATCCTCGAAGCCCAGCGCAAATTACTGGCGGACAATCCGCAACAGTCCAGCGCGGCGGCGCGAGCGGGAGGTGCCTGGCTGGTGCTGCTGGTCGCTGGCATATCCGTGACTGGAGCGCTGTTCCTTTATCAGCATCTGGGTGCTGGCCCGGATCTGGAAATTGCCGCGTTGCTGCAAAAAACCGCGCCCGGGGCGAGCGCACCGCTACGGGAAAAATTGATTGCCCGACTCGCGCAGCGGCCACAACATCTGCACTACTGGGTGCTGTTGGCGCGCCTCGAACAGGCCGAGCAGCGCCATCCGCAAGCCCTGGCGGCTTTCGAGCGGGCATTGGCCATCGTGCCCGAGGATGTGGCGCTGATCATGGAATATGCCGAAACCAAATTTGTTGCCGCCCACTATAAAATCGACGGGGATGTTGCTGCGATCATCGATCGGGCACTGGCGCTGGATCCGAAAAATAGTAGTGCACACAGTTTGTTGGGTATCGATGCCTACAATCGGCAGGACTACCGCAGTGCCATTAACCACTGGCAGATCGCGCTCGATAGTGCCGATCCCATGTCACAGGACATGAGTGTGTTGCGCGCCAGCATCTCCCAGGCGAAAGTCCTGCTTGGCGAACCCAGCGATACTTTGCGCCTTAGCGTGCGCGTGTCCCTCGGTACTGCAACGCGCGCTGACAATGGCGAACCCCTCGATCCCGCCACACCGGTCTTTGTGTACGCCCGCGAATGGCAGGGTATGGCCATGCCGCTGGTTGCGCAGCGTCTGGCGGTGGGGGATTTACCCACGGAAATTATTCTCGATGACAACCTGGCGTTGAGTCCGCAGCGTCCGATGTCCTCGGTGGCGGCACTCGAATTGGTGGCCCGGGTGGCAATCGGTGGGACGCCGCAGCCGGAATCCGGCGATATTGAAGGCAGGTCAGGGCCCATCGCCCCACCGTATGCGGACAAACCGTACGAGTTGGTGATCGACCAGCGGGTGCCCTGATCGATATCAAATTTCGTCCCCGGAGCATTGGGGTAAAATGACCGTTTAGTTGGGCAGGAGAAGTACATCCATGAGTGATCACACGCGCCACCTGAGCCGCGAGGCCTATAAAGCCAGTCATACCACCGACAGAATCGCAGCGCGGCTGGAGGAAGGCCCGAGTTCGGTCTATCTCAAGGATTTCGTCTACGGCGCCGTTGATGGTGCGGTAACGACTTTTGCAGTGGTGGCCGGTGTCGCCGGTGCGGGCTTGCCCGCGGGGGTGATTATTATTCTCGGCTTCGCCAATCTGCTGGCCGATGGCTTCAGTATGGCGGTCAGCAACTATCTCGGTACCCGGGCGGAGAATCAGTATCGCGCCAAAACCCGCGAGCGGGAGCTGGACGAAATCCACAAATGGCCCGAAGGTGAACGCGAGGAGGTGCGGCAGATATACGCCAGCAAAGGCTTTGAGGGCGAACTGCTGACCCAGGTGGTGGAGGTGATCACCGCGGATAACGAACGCTGGGTCGACACCATGTTGCAGGAAGAGCACGGCATGTCCCTGCAGGATCACGACCCTACCAAAGCCGGCGTGGCGACGTTTGTAGCCTTCGCACTGGTGGGATTGATTCCGTTATTGCCCTATTTACTAAACTGGATTGCCCCGGGTGTGGTGCCAGCTACCTTTGCGGTGAGTTGTGGGCTAACAGCCATCGCATTTTTCTGGATCGGCGCCCTCAAGGCGCGGTTCGTCAATCAGAGCTGGCAGCTTTCGAGTATTGAAACCGTGGCCATTGGCGGCGTCGCGGCGGCCATGGCCTATGGGGTAGGCGCCCTGCTGAAGGGGCTGGTGGGCTGAGGAGCGCAAGCGGTGTGGGGGCTGCCCGGCGCTAAGTTCCGCGAGCTCCGTTACCGCGCCTCGCCGGCCGCGGAGGGCGAGTGGCGCTTGCGGGCGAACTCAGTCTTCAAACGTCTGTGCGTCTATCTCCACAATCAAATCGTCGGACAACCTTTCAAGACAGTCGCGCAGGGCATCTTCCGTTAGCGCTGGCGGTAACGCCAGGGTCGCCCTGAGGCGAAACAGAACGTCGCTACTCATGGGTGCGGAGGCGCAGGTGGTCGCAAGCGTTTCCACACTCACCTGTGCGTTTGCCAGCAGGCTGCTGATCTCGCCAACGATACCGGGGCGATCGTTGCACACCAGTCCGATGGTGACGCGGTTGACCTCCGTCGCGGTATTGCCATCGGCGCTTTCCACCGACACCGGTATACCTTCGTCCGCCAGCGCTTTAAGGGCCTGTTCGAGGGCCTTGCGCCGCTCTTCCGGCACTGCGACGCGCAAAATGCCCGCAAACTTACCGGACAGATGGGACATACTGCTTTCCAGCCAGTTGCCCTGATGCTCCAACACCACTCTGGCAAGACGTTCGACAATGCCAGGGCGATCCTCCGCGAGAACAGTCAGTACGAGATAGCGATCCATAGGTGGCGATCCGGTATTCGGGTTAGCTGATTATGCCGCAAGCCAACGGTTAATGCCTCAGGATAGTCCCGGCGCCAAAGAATTGGTATGATGTTACCCGAAGGTTTAATTAGTGACCAATTGGTCAAGACTGACGCTTGCCCATAAACGGAACGTCGCCTCTTCAGCGCTCGCTGCTTGATTTGGAAAACCCCCATGAATTTTAATCTCTCCGCCGAGCAGACCATGATTTACGAGTATGGCGCGCGCCTTGCGCAAACCTATGATCGTAAATACTGGATGGAAAATGCCGAGTCGCGGCGCTTTCCCGAGGAAATGTTCCAGCAGATAGCGGCCGATGGGTTTCTCGGCACCATGGTGCCCGAGGCCTACGGCGGCTCCGGGCTCGGTATGGTGGAGATGTCCCTGTTTCAGGAAGGCCTGGCAAACCAGGGCGTGCCGCTGCTGAGCCTGGTGATCGGCCCGACCATGTCGCTGGGACCCATCAGTGATTTTGGCACCGAAGAACAAAAACAAAAGTACCTGCCTGCTGCCTGCTCGGGCGATATTCGATTTTGCTTCGCCATTACCGAGCCGGACGCCGGCACCAACACCATACGCGCCACCACGCTGGCCAAGCCCACGGCCAACGGCCGGTTTAAACTGAGTGGCGCAAAAACTTTTATTACCGACGCCAAGGAATCCGACTATGCGTTAGTGGTGGCGCGCACCACTGCGCACACGGAAGTAAAACGCAAAACCGACGGCTTTACGCTGTTTATCGTCGACACCAAAGCCAAAGGTATCGAAATGCACCCCATCGCGGTGAGCGTGCCCGTGCCGGAGGTGCAGTACCAGGTGTTTTTCGACGAGGTGGATGTCGGGCCGGAAGATGCACTGGGAGAGATTGGCAAAGGCTTTGATATTTTGTTCCAGTGCCTTAATCCCGAGCGTATTCTGGTGGGCGCAATTTGCAGCGGTCTGGGGCGCTTTGCCATGGATAAAGCGGTGGCCTACGCCAGCGAACGTTCGGTTTTCAACGGACCTATTGGTGCTTACCAGGCACTGCAACATCCGTTGGCCAAAGCCAAAACGGAAATTGAAATGGCATCGCTGATGACCCTCAAGGCCGCCTGGCTGTTTGATCAGAATTTACCCTGCGGCGCGGAATCCAATATGGCCAAACTGGCTGCGTCCGAGGCGGGTGTCAACGCGGTGGATGCGTCCCTGCAGTGTTTTGGCGGCAATGGTTTTACCAAAGAGTACGGCATCTTCGATATTTATCCCATGGTGCGTTTGTGCAAAACCGCGCCCCTCAATAACGAAATGGTCATGAACTACATTGGCGAGCATGTATTGGGTATGCCGCGTTCCTATTAATGTTTGCAGCGCAAATTGACGGCGACGCAAATTGACAGCGAGAAGATAGCGAATGGAATTTAATTTATCAGACGAACAGAAAATGATTTACGAATACGGCCCGAGTCTGAGTAAGACCTACGACCGTAAGTACTGGATGGAGTGCGCCGATGCACTGCGTTTTCCGTCCGAGATGTACAAACAAATTGCCAACGACGGTTTTGTCGGCACCATGGTGCCAGAGGCGTACGGCGGTTCCGGTCTGGGTATGACCGAGATGGCGCTGTTTATGGAGGGGCTGTCCAACGAGGGCATCCCATTGCTGAGCCTGGTGGTGGGGGCCACCATGTCCCTCGGGCCCATTGGCCGCCACGGCAGCGAACAGCAAAAACAAAAATACCTGCCTGCTGCCTGCGCCGGGGATATTCGCTTTTGCTTCGCCATTACCGAGGCGGACGCCGGCACCAATACCATTCGCTCTACCTGTCTGACCAAGGCCAGCGCCGACGGTCGCTTTAAATTAAGCGGTAACAAAACGTTTATCAGCGACGGCAAGGAATCCGACTACGCCCTGGTGGTTACCCGCACCACGCCGCACACCGAAGTAAAGCGTAAAACCGATGGCTTCACCCTGTTTATTGTCGACACCAAAGCGAAGGGCATCGACATGCAGTCGATTCCCATGAGCATTAAAATGCCGGAAATTCAGTACCAGGTATTTTTCGACGACGTGGACCTGGGGCCGGAAGACGTGCTCGGCGAAGTCGGTAAGGGCTTTGATATTTTGTTTGAATGCCTCAACCCGGAGCGCATTCTGGTGGGGGCCATCAGCGCCGGACTGGGGCGCTTCGCCATGGGAAAAGCGGTGGAATACGCCTGCGAACGCTCGGTATTTAATGGCCCCATCGGCGCTTATCAGGCCTTGCAACATCCCCTCGCCAAAGTCAAAACCGACATTGAAATGGCCTCCCTGATGACCCGCAAAGCGGCCTGGATGTTCGATCAGGGTCTGCCCTGTGGGGGCGAGTCCAATATGGCGAAATACGCCGCAGCCGAGGCGGGCATTCATGCGGTCGACGCCTCCCTGCAATGTTTTGGTGGCAACGGCTTTACCCGGGAGTACGGAATTTTCGATCTGTATCCCCTGGTGCGGTTGTTTAAAACCGCGCCCCTCAACAGCGAAATGATACTCAACTATATTGGTGAACATGTGATGGGCTTGCCGCGCTCCTATTGAGGCTCGGGGCGGGGGCAGTAAACCAGTTAAGCCAACAAGCTACACAGAACTACTCAGCACAGCACCACGTAGCACAGAACAGCACAGAGGACGGTACCGATGGATTTTGCACTCTCTCAAGAACAAACCATGATTTACGAATACGGCAAGGACCTGGCCAAAACCTTTGATCGCAAATACTGGATGGAGTGCGCCGACAAACGGGAGTTTCCGATGGCCATGTACCAGAAGGTCGCCGAGGACGGGTTTCTCGGCATCATGGTGCCCGAGGCCTACGGCGGCAGCGGCCTTGGCATGCTCGAAATGGTGCTGTTCCAGGAAGGCCTGTCCGACGAAGGTATTCCGCTGCTGAGTCTGGTAATCGGCGCCACCATGTCCATGTCGCCCATTAGCAAATACGGCACCGAGGCGCAAAAACAGCAATACCTGCCCGCCGGCTGTAGCGGTGAAACCCGCTTCGCATTCGCCATTACCGAGCCGGACGCGGGCACCAACACCCTGCGCGCCACCACCATGATTAAACCCACCGCCGACGGCCGCTATAAGCTTAACGGTCGTAAAACCTTTATCACCGACGCCAAAGG
>JAYODD010000032.1:0-4478 GCA_038106145.1 Gammaproteobacteria bacterium
AGGACGGTAATGCCAGTTACTGGGACGCAGAGTACGCCGAGCAACAGTGGGGTGGCATCGTTGCTCCGCCCGGCTTGCTGCTAACCTGGGCTATGTCCCTGCAATGGCACCCCAGTAAAAAACGTTCCCACCATTTTATTGCGGTCACGGTGCCGCTGCCTGGTAATACATTGATTAATGTCGCCACGAAAACCGAATATGAACGGCACCTGTTTCTGGGTGATCGTGTTCACGTTGAAGACCGCCTGATTGATATTTCCCGTGAAAAAAATACCCGCTTGGGAATCGGGCACTTTCTAACGACTCAGGCTAAATTTACCAATCAAAAAGATGAACTGATTGCAATTCAAACTAATCAACTGTTCCGCTACAACGCGCACGAGGAATAAATCATGGCAAAAACCATGGGCCTGAAATACTGGAACGAGATCAAACCCGGTGACGTAATTAACAAAATAACCATGGACGTTCCCTATGAAAAAGTGATTCTGGACGCGGCCGCCACCCAGGATTTTTTTCCGGGACATCACAATCCCGAGTACGCTAAAAATCAGGGGCAAAAAACGATTTATCTCAACACTATGGCCATCGAGGGATTTATCGACCGGATCGCCACCGATTGGGCAGGCCCCCACACATTTATTCGTATGCGCCAAATGCAAATGAAAAATTCGATCTATGCCGGCGATACCATGTCGGGTGAAGGCGAGGTGAAGAAGTGCTATCAGGACGAGCAGGGGCGGTATCTGATCGATGTTTCTATTCTCATCTCAACCCAGGATGGCCCTCGGGTTCCTGCGACGATGACCCTTGAGTTGCCAACCAGGGAATAAAATCGGGCGCCCGTTTAACTCCGTCAAGTGGCGGGGTATTCCAAGACGATGTCAACCTGCAGAGCGCTGATATGATGCCTAATGCCAATGACCAAGTGTCGGATAGTATCCCGCTACGCGGAGTTGGTGGCTGCCTGGAGTGCGGGATTGCCCACAGCTTCCTTTTAGTTATACTGGCGCGGACTTTCCGATAAAAATAGAGTTGCCGATGACGACCAAGCCCGTAGATACCCCCCTGGTAAACCCCGAAGTCCTGGCGCGGGTCAAAAACTGGCGGGCGTACGTCGAGGCCAAACTCGGCTTCAGAAATCACTGGTATCCCGCGATGCTTGCCGACGAAGTCGCCGAAGGCGTACCGATCACCATAAAAATGCTTGGCGAAAACCTTATTTTTAATCGTGTCGATGGTAACGTTTATTGCCTGAAAGATCGCTGCCTGCATCGCGGCGTGCCGTTATCCCGAAAAATTGAATGCTATACCAAAGAGACAATCACCTGTTGGTACCACGCCTGGACCTACCGCTGGGACGACGGTAGTCTGTGCAATATATTGACTGACCCTGGCAGCAAGATGATCGGTACGCGCAAGCTGAAATCGTATCAGGTGCAGGAAGCCAAAGGGATTCTATTCGTATTTATTGGCGATATCGAACCACCACCTTTGCGGGAAGACGTGCCTCCAGAATTTCTCGACGACGATATGGCAATACGTGGACATCGTCGCCTGGTCAACGCCAATTGGCGCCTCGGGGCGGAAAATGGTTTTGATTCGACCCACGTATTCATTCACAAAAACTCCATATTAATAAAAGGCAATCAAACCACCTTGCCGCTGGGTTTTGCACCGAAATCCGGAGAGGAGCACGATTTGTGGACGATCGCTGCGGAACAGGGCGGGCCGAAGGGTATTTACGATAATATCGGTGCTCATTCACAACCCGTATTCGCTGGAACCATCGACGACAAAGTAGTGTGCGAGGCGGTGCGCGGCGGGGAAAAGCGCCTCGCCCATCAGATATCCCTGTGGCTGCCCGGGGTGCTCAAAGTGGATCCTTTTCCAGACCCGACGCTTAAACAATTTGAGTGGTATGTACCCTGCGACGAAACCAGCCACTGGTATTTTCAAACCCTTGGTTGCCGGGTGGCAAACTCCGCGGAGGAACAAAAATATAATCAGGAATTCGAGACGCGCTGGAAACCGCTGGGGCTACACGGGTTCAATGACGATGATGTGTGGGCGCGGGAGGCGACACAGCCCTTTTATGCCGACGACTGGGGCTGGATAGAGGAGCAGTTATTTGAAGCGGATGGCAATATTGTCGCCTGGCGCAAACTGTCCAGCGAACACAATCGGGGAATTCAGACAAGGGAACACCTGTAGCGTTTGCAGCGCCAGAATAGACGACGCTTTTTCACGTAAGCTGGGCGCGCTATTCGCGTTTAACAAAGCGTACTTCATCCTCCAGAACATGCACTTCGCATTTCATTTTTTCCCCGAGCTTGCGCACCAGGGTCATGTAGATGACTCTATCGTCGGGCGCCACGGAGTTTTTCAATAAGTCCCGACTGTAAGTTAAGGATTCCCCGACCGGGAGAGTTTCAAGGGCGGCTGCAACTGTAGTAAATTGCATAGAACGACCTCCAGCATGCTTCTACGATCCTGTACCAGAGAGCCATCAGGTTAGCGCTCGACATCCGGTTTAGACCGCACAACCACTCTACGCCGAGGGGGAACTAAAAATCAACCTGTAACTGGCTGACAAACGCCTCGTGGTCAAACTGGCCCGCGGAATAGCTGGTATCCACGTCATAGAGTATGAACTCATTGATCAAACGCACATTGCGCCCAAATATCCAGGTGAACATAAAATGATAGGCATCACCATCGTCTATGCCACGAGCCACTTCATCCGGGGAACGGCCCGTAAGGGTGCGCATAAAACGCGTGCGCGACGGGTGCTCGTTGTCGACGGTTTGATACTGGAATCCCAGCGCCCAGGCCGTATCTCCCAGGAGTGGGAAGGTTCGAGTCAGGCCAAGCGTCATTGCGGTGGAGTCGAGCTGATCGGACAGCACGTTTTTGGTATTCAGTAACTGATTACGATCAGACTCCGAGACGAATCGTGTCCAGGAACTCCAGGCATACCAATGGTGGTATTGCAGATCGTTAAAAATCATGAACCATTCGTTGTCAAGGTCGGCCTTGATAACGCTAGTGTCCAGAGTGCTGCTGTCGTTCGAGCGGGCATAGGCACCCGCCAGGCTATAGGTAAAGCCCCGGTCCACCACCTGGTATTCATCCAGATAAGGGGACACGCCCGTCGGCCGCAAACCGAGGGAAATGGCATACAACATCTCGTTGTTGTCGTTATCGAGGGACAAATCTGGTGCGTTAAACACGCCGATTCCATAGTGCAAGCGATTGCCAAACAGGCCTTTACTACTCGCCTCGGGCAGCCCAAAGTCGCCCCGTCTTAAGGCGATTCCGCGGGCGCGACCCGCCGCGCCGGGGCTTAAAAATTCGGTAAATTTACGTTCGACGCTAGCGCCCAGTTGAGGCGCGCGGCCATACCCCGGAATAAACTGTTGACCGATAGTAAGCGTGCCGAAACTCTCGTCGAGATGTTCGAATCTGACCCAGGCATCGAGTAAATTGTCCGCATTGGGTAAGCCCGGCACCTGATTGGCCGCCTCGTATTGGGTACGAAAAGCAATACGGTCCGCCAGGTAACCTCTAACCCCCATGCGCGCCCGGCGAAAGGTAAAACTGTTGGTTCCTTCCAGACCATTTTCCGCCGCGATATAGGTATAGCGGGGCTGGAGTCGGCCCCATACTTTGAACGCGGGGAATTCCGCTTGCCCGAGACTCTGTGCGACGAAATTGCTGATGGGATTTTGTGTGGCGGCGGGTTTGCTTGCAATAGTCTGTGTAACCAGCTGCTGACTTTCCTCGGCCTCTGCTTTGGCCTTGATGGCAACCACATCCGCTTCGGTCAACAGCCCCTTGGCACTCAGGGCCTCGAGTACCGCATCAATATAGGCGTTACCGGCCCAGGCAGAAAAACTGACTGTATTTACCAGCAATAAGATCAGGATGAGTGGCTTCTTCATTATGGGGACTCCTCAAAACCGGAGGTTTGTTTCGCTCCGCGAGTAACCAGGAAGGGGCTTGACAGCCAGCCCGCACTTTTTCAAATACAGATTCAATCCATAGGGACAGGTATATTCAGTGACGCAGGATACTATTAATACTAGTATCAATAAAGTGTTGATTGCACGAGGCTGTATGCGGCCAGAGGCAGGTCACGGGAAGATTTCATCGTTATTGCTGCTGTGTAAAGAGGCAATAACGGTTACCCTATGCCGGTGTTATCAAACGTCGGCGGGGGAGGTACAGTTCAGCTGCAACGCACTTTCGACGAGGTGGACGATAAACCCCCTCACTCTCTCTTCGCCAACCCCCGAGAAAAGCATCATGGTAATCATGTGCGATGAGCCAACAATCATACGTGCCGAGTCTTTTGCATCGACATGGGGGCTAACCTTGTGATTTTTCTGGCCGCGTTTAATAACCCCTTCGGCGTAAGCGATGACCTTCTTTTTAAATGCCAGGTATTGGGGCCACAGAGAATCTCTGACGGAGGT
>JAYODD010000032.1:4488-13810 GCA_038106145.1 Gammaproteobacteria bacterium
GAACAGCTCTTCGCGCGGATTAGTCTGGTCGCGACCCGTTGCCTCGATACAGGTGCTTAGAAAACGAGTCATTTCCTTTAAAATCGAGTCGATCAAAATCTGACGCGTGCCAAAATAAACAAATACCGTAGGTATCGATACCCCGGCGAGATCGGCAACGTCCTTATGCGTAACCCGGGCTATACCTGTATCGGCACAGGCATCAATTGCACATTTTATTAGCTGTTGACGTCTTGCTTCCCGGCTTAAGCGCGTGCGTTTACGTTCTGTAATCTCTTTGTCCACTACCGCAGTTTGCATCTACTGTCGCGTCCTTATTGTCTTCCAATCACATGTTGGGGTAGTTGGGGCCACCAGCGCCTTCCGGCGCCACCCATACAATATTTTGCTCCGGATCTTTAATATCACAGGTTTTACAGTGTACACAATTTTGCCCGTTGATTTGAAAAACCTTGCTGCCGTCTTCTTTTTCAAGTACCTCGTAAACACCGGCAGGGCAGTAGCGCTGCGCTGGTTCATCGTAGAGAGGCAAGTTGTGGCTGATCGGTAGATCGGGATTTTTGAGGGTCAAATGGCAGGGCTGATCCTCCTCGTGATTGGTGTTGGACAAAAATACCGACGACGGTTTGTCAAAGCTGAGCTTGCCATCGGGTTTTGGGTAATTAATTTTCTTACAATCCTTTGCGGGAAGCATTTGCGCGTGATCCGGCTTGCGGTCACGCAGCGTAAACGGCAGTTTGCCGCGAAAAATATTAATATCGATAAAGGCGAATGCGGATCCCAGGATGTTGCCCCATTTGTGCTGGGCGGGCCCGAAATTGCGTTGCATATGTAGCTCCTTCCACGCCCAGCTGTTCTCATAAGCGGCTTGAAATTCCGTTAGTTCGTCCCCCGCACGGCCCTTTGCGAGAGCATCGGCCACCGCTTCCGCAGCGACCATGCCGGATTTCATCGCTGTATGAGAACCTTTAATTTTGGCGAAATTCAGGGTGCCTGCATCGTCACCGATCAGTAATCCGCCAGCAAACGACATTTTCGGCTGCGACTGCAGGCCACCCTTGACGATGGCTCTGGCACCGTAGGAAATACGCTCTCCACCCTCGAGATATTGCTTGATTTTAGGGTGGTGCTTATAGCGCTGAAATTCGTCAAACGGGCTGACATGGGGATTGGCGTAGGATAAATCGACGATCAGGCCCACGGCTACGGTATTGTCCTCGAGATGATACAAAAATCCGCCGCCAGCTGATTTGCTTTCGTCCAACGGCCAGCCGGCGCTGTGAACCACCAGACCTTGTTTATAGTTAGCTTCAGAAACCTTCCATAACTCTTTAATTCCTATACCATAATGCTGTGGGTCTTTACCTTGATCCAGGGCGTATTTGGCAATTAACTGCTTGCCCAGGTGCCCCCGGCAACCTTCCGCAAATAACGTGTATTTGCCGTGGAGCTCCATGCCCTGCATGTAATTGTCTTTGTGGTGGCCATCAACGCCAACCCCCATATCGCCGGTGGCTATACCTTTGACGCTACCATCCTCCCGATAAAGAATTTCGCTGGCGGCGAATCCCGGAAAAATTTCGACACCTAGCGCTTCTGCCTGCTCCGCCAGCCAGCGGCAGACATTGCCTAGACTAACGATATAGTTGCCCTGGTTATGCATGGTGGTGGGCACGAACAACGAAGGCACTTTTATACCCCCGGTGGCGCTGGTCAGCACATAGATGTCATCGGCGGAAACCGGGGTATGCAGGGGCGCGGCGCATTCTTTCCAGTCAGGGAAAAGCTCGTTCAGCGCGGTGGGCTCCAGAACGGCCCCCGAAAGGATATGGGCGCCCACTTCCGAACCTTTTTCGACCACGCAAACCGTAATTTCGTCGTTGAGTTGGCGCAGGCGGCAGGCGGCGGCAAGGCCAGCGGGGCCGGCACCGACCACCACAACGTCGTACTCCATAGATTCCCGTTCCACTCAGCGTTCTCCTTAGGGACAGCAGACTTGAGCGCGGATTCTAGCGGTTTTTTATAGGTGGCGCTACGCGCCCGATTGCTGTCGTTAGGACCGGTTGGTCAAAAAAATAGCTTGATTGGGCTCGTTATAGGCCATTTTGGGCGCAAAATTATTGATTTATCCGCCTTGGCCCGGCATTATGGCGCCTCCCGAAAAACCGGGTAGAGTGGGGTGTTTGACTAAAATCGTACTCCTGTCTTTTTGCAATTCAATATTTGTTAATCGGGCAAAGGTAATCCATGAAGATACTTGTTGCTGTAAAGCGCGTTGTCGATTACAACGTCAAAGTTCGTCCTAAATCAGATGGCACCGGGCCGGATCTGGCCAATGTCAAAATGGCGATTAATCCATTCTGCGAAATCGCGGTGGAAGAGGCGGTACGACTGCGAGAGAAAGGTGTCGCAAGCGAAATCGTCGTTGTGTCCATCGGCCCACAAACCGCCCAGGAACAGATTCGCACGTCACTGGCATTGGGTGCCGACCGCGGCATTTTGATTCAAACCGCAACTGATCTGGAGCCTCTCGCAATTGCCAAATGTCTGAAGGCGGTTTGCGACAAAGAGTCCCCCGACCTGGTGCTACTGGGTAAGCAGGCGATCGATGGCGATAACAACCAGACCGGACAAATGCTGGCGGCATTAGCGGGATTCTCTCAGGCAACGTTTGCCTCGGAAATCACTGTTGACGGCGGCAACGCGAAGGTTATCCGTGAGGTTGACGCAGGATTACAAACAGTAACCCTGAAATTACCCGCAGTGGTTACTGCTGACCTACGCCTCAACGAACCACGTTATGCGTCTTTGCCGAATATTATGAAAGCAAAGAAAAAACAAATTGATACCACAACACCCGAGGAGTTAGCGGTCGATGTCTCCACGCGGGTGAAACTGGTTAAGGTCGAGCCACCCGCCGAGCGCAAAGCCGGTATCAAAGTAGCCGATGTGGCGGAACTGGTAGACAAGCTCAAAAACGAAGCCAAGGTGATTTCATGAGTATTCTCGTCATTGCGGAACACGACAACAACTCAGTAAAAGGGGCGACCCTGAATGCGGTCACCGCAGCCCAGAAAATCGGCGGCGATATTGATGTTTTGGTTGCCGGGGAGAACTGTGCCGACGCAGCCAGCGCCGCTGCACAAATCGCGGGAGTGCGCAAAGTACTGGTAGCGGACAATGCGGCTTATGCTCATCAGTTAGCAGAAAATATCGCGCCGTTAATTGCTGAAATTGCCCCTGACTACACCCATTTGTTGGCGCCAGCTACCACCAATGGCAAAAATTATTTGCCACGCGCCAGTGCTTTACTCGATGTGCAGATGATCTCGGAAATCAGTGGTGTGGTGAGTGCGGACACGTTTCAACGACCCATTTATGCCGGCAATATTATTGCCACTGTGCAAAGCAGCGACAGCATCAAGTTAATGACGGTGCGTGCTACCGCCTTTGACAGCGCGGTGGCGGAAGGTGGTTCTGCCGCCATAGAAGCCGTTGCCAGCGCGCATCATGCTGATTTGTCCGTATTTAATGGCGAGGAAGTGGCCAAATCGGACCGCCCCGAACTAACCGCCGCGAACGTGGTGATTTCCGGCGGACGCGGTATGCAAAATGGCGACAATTTTGACATGTTATACCGTATCGCCGACAAACTTGGCGCTGCGGTGGGCGCGTCCCGCGCCGCGGTTGACGCCGGCTTTGTGCCCAACGAAATGCAGGTGGGGCAGACCGGCAAAATCGTTGCGCCAGATCTATATATCGCGGTTGGTATATCGGGGGCCATTCAGCATTTGGCTGGTATGAAGGATTCGAAAATTATCGTTGCCATCAATAAGGACGAAGACGCGCCAATTTTTCAGGTGGCTGACTATGGCCTGGTGGCCGACCTGTTTAAGGCATTACCGGAGCTGGAAGCACAACTGTAGGTATTTTGATGAAGGTCATAAAACCGGCCCGCAGGGCCGGTTTTTTTTTGGAGCGTAGGCCGAATTACCAGGTCAATCCCTGTGGTTAAGGTGTCGATATCTGGCGCGTTCTTCTGGCGTCATATCCCGCCATTTTCTGCGTAGCTCGTCGCGATGCTTGTCCGGCAACTGTCGATATTTTTCCCGCGCTGAACGAATACGTTGTTTTTCCTCTGGGGGGAGGGCATTAAACTCTTTGCGCCTTTTTTGAATGCGTTTTTTTTGTTTGTCGCTCAGGTCATCCCAACTTTTTTCGCGACTTTTGTCGTCGTTTTCATGTTCTGCCAAAAGCAGTGGCTGGTTGGACAGGGCGGGTTGCATGTTTTTCACAAATCTTGGCAACTCGGTTCGTTCCCCAGTTAAAGCGATTAGCTCACTGGTTCCGCCGTGCATTTTTGCGCAGGCTTGGCTCGACGCAATCAGCGCACAGGCTATTAACAGGTGTTTGCCGAAGCGCGTCATCAACCTAGCCTCTGACATCATTTTCACCGGTGGCCAACCAATAATAAAAATCCAGATTTTCATAGAGATCAAAGTTGTCAGAATATTTTTCATTAGCCGCAGGTTGCCGGTTATCGGCTCCCGGGTCGGTATTGAGTATCAGTACCACTGCAACCAACGACGCCAGGGCCATTCCGGTGGTAGGCCACAGGATCCGCCGTAGTCGCCACCAGGGTTCTGGAGTCGCCAGCGCCGCGCGCCGAATAGTTTGCAATTGTTCGTTAATATCCGGGGGCAGATGCAACTCACTATCTTGTAGCTCGGACTGAATGGTCTTTTCAAAGTCACTCATGACTACGATCCTCCAGTTGATCGCGTAAGTTGGCTAAAGCTCTTGAATAATGGGTTTTTACGCTGCCCTGTGTGCATCGCATGATACGCGCGGTATCGGCAGTGGAAGCGCCCTCCCAACAGCGTAGTACAAACGCTTCGCGTTGCCGTGTCGGCAGTGCCGCTATCGCGGCATATAAATTGCCAATTCTCTGCCCTCTGGCGAAATGGGTTTCCGGATTCTCGAGCTCATTCCCGGCAACGTTATCGAAAGGGTCAGACAGGTCATTTTCAACTTCCCGCGCACGGCTGCCCGGAAGCCAGCCGAAAAATTTATTTTGCATCTTTCGGCGTCGAAAAACATCGTTTATCTTGTTGTGGAGAATACGATAAAACAGCATTTTCCATTCATCCAGGGCGCGGTCACTGTAGCGATGAATCAGCTGCAGCATCGCATCCTGAACTATATCCAGCGCATCGTCGCGGTTGCCCACTGCGGCCCTGGCAATGGCGAAAGCTCTGCGTTCGATAGACATCAAAAAATGTTCCATTGTCTGAGGTTTCAGGGTGACATCCTTACCAACCGCGAGCGGCTGAAGTTTAACGGCTTTCATAACCTGCATATTACCGGCATGACTCCCCGAAAAATCAGCGGTGGCTAAAAATTTCGTTGATGATCAGGGCGCTACCCAGCAATACGCACAAATCATGCCCTCTATGTCCATGTCGCGAGTTGTGGTTGTGATAGCCGTGGTGTCGCGAGTAGTGCGAGTAACGATTATGATATCCGTGCCTGTGGTCGTAATGATGGCCACCGTGGTGATAGCGAACACGGTAATCGTTGTGCCCCCAATGGTGCTTATCGCGGTGGGCGTAATACCGGTGCCGGTCCTGGTGGTGGCGATAGTCGCTCCGTCCACGGTGGTCATATTCATGAGCGCTGGAATGGTGCCGGTCGTGGTAAGCGCGCTCGCGATAATCGTTATCCCGAGCCAGGGCAGGCGCGGCGGACAGAGCTAAGACCAAAACCGGGATAAGCATTAGTGTTTTCACTGGGGTCACTCCTGAATCAGTACGTTTGCCTATAAAAACGGTCCGCAGGGCAAACGGTTGACCCGCCTACAGATCAAATGTGGCCCACACCGGACAGTGATCTGAAGGTTTGTTCATCGCGCGTATATCGACATCTATACCGGTGTCAATGCAGGCTCCCATCAGGGGTGGAGTGGCCAATATCAAATCAATGCGCAGCCCTCGAGGCGGTGAACGCTCGAAACCGCGACTGCGGTAGTCGAACCAGGAATACGCACCTGGCGCGCCGCGATTGAGCTCGCGAAAGGTGTCGGCAAAACCCCAACTCGTCAGTCTCTCCAGCCATACGCGCTCTTCTGGCAGAAAGCAGCATTTACCCTCCCGCAACCAACGCTTACGGTTTTCATCCCCGATGCCGATATCAATATCCTGGGGCGCCACATTCATATCACCCATGACGACCACGGCATCTTCGGGATTGTGGCTGGCATTGATTTGGGCATAAAGATCGGCAAAAAACCGCTGTTTATTGGGAAACTTGGTGGGATGCTCTCTGTTTTCGCCCTGCGGGAAATAACCATTATAAATATGCAAGGGTCTCCCGGAAAACTCAAAAGAGCCGTACACCAGTCTACGTTGCGAGTCTTCCCCGTCGTGTTGAAAGCCACAGGCACTACTGCGCGGGGCGCGACGATAGAGGAGGGCGACACCATAATGACCTTTCTGGCCGTGATAAACGGCGTCGTAACCCAACGCCTTAACCTCAGTCAGCGGAAATATATCATCGGAAACCTTGGTTTCCTGCAGGCCGATAAAATCGGGGGCATGCCGCTCCACAACCGCGGTGAGCTGGTGCAGTCTGGCGCGTAACCCGTTGACGTTGAACGAAACAATCTTCATCGCAAACTCTGCGCAATCGCTTTTTTAAATGGGTCGACGTCGACTCACTGCGCCACCAATCGCGGCGTCGAGCGAACCGTGAGCGTCATATAATCGATCAATATCTGACCCGATTCCTTGAGCAAGGGATCGGGTTCTGTTTGCTCGAGATTGCTCTTATTCTGAGCTTTTTTCTCCTCATCTTCCTTTTCAAGCTCTTCCCGCCACTCCTTAACGGTGGCAAAGGGCGTCAAATTTTTAGCGCGACGGCGTTTGTTTTCGATGTCGAGCATCTCCTGTTCCTGGCGCTCATTCAGTGCGCGTCGCTCGGACAGGTTAAGAGGCACCTTTTTGATTTTATTGCGGCTTTTAAGAATCGAGATTTCATCGAGCATATGCACCCAGTCGGGATCAAGCTTTACACGACTGTCGTGCAGGGCACGGAGCTCTTCCAGAATGGGATCAATGTCGCGGTAGGTACGGTGGGATACCCTGTGGATTTTGTCCCACGGCAGGGCGTGTTCCTGACTGCTTTCGCCAACCTCGCTATCTTCATAAAAAGACGGAAAGCTAATGTCGGGCAGAACTCCCCGATGCTGAGTACTCTCTCCCGAAATGCGGTAAAACTTGGACTCGGTCAGCTTCAGCTGTCCTTCCCCGAGCGGTACCATGACCTGAACGGTGCCCTTGCCAAAACTCTGACTGCCGACAATTAGCCCGCGGTTATAGTCCTGGATGGCTCCGGCGAAGATTTCAGATGCAGACGCGCTCAGCCGATTCATTAATACCACAAGCGGACCTTTGTAATATGCCTGAAAACGCGAGCGATTATCCCGGGAAATGCGCTGATTGGCGTGGCGAATCTGCACCACTGGGCCCGGGTCGATAAACAGATCGGTAAGCGAGGTGGCTTCAAACAGCGATCCGCCACCGTTGTTACGCAAATCCAGGACAATCCCGTCAACCGCTTCTGCGCGCAGGTCTTCCAGCAGTTTTTGCACATCTCTGGTGGTGCTTTTAAAGTTTGGATCCCGTTTGCGATAGGCTTCAAAGTCGAGATAAAACGCGGGAATCTCGATTACTCCGATTTTCAGAGTTCGCTCACCCTGAGGTATTTGCAGAATTCGGCTTTTTGCACTTTGCTCCTCCAGCTTGACCTTGTCCCGTTGAATGGTCAGCACCACAGGTTTTTCCTGAGCTTCCGCTTTGGCGGGTATGATCTGCAACCGCACGAAGCTGTCCTTGGGGCCGCGAATCAATTCGACCACTTCATCCAGGCGCCAGCCAACGACGTCGACCATTACGCCGTCATTGCCTTCACCAACGGCGACTATTTTGTCTTCCGCAGCGAGTTTACCCTGGCGGTCCGCCGGTCCACCGGGGATTACGCGGACGATCTTGGTGTACTCATCCTCACTTTGCAAAACGGCTCCGATCCCCTCGAGGGACAGGGACATGGAAATGTTGAAGTTTTCCAGCGTGCGAGGGGAGAGGTAGTTGGTGTGCGGATCGTAGAGGCCGGTGAGGGCGTTAACAAACGCCTGAAACACATCCTCGTTGTCCTGCTGCTCTATCTGGTTGATTTGATTGCGATACCGTTTGATCAACAATTCCCGTGCTGCAGCAGGCTCCTTATCTGCAATCATCAGTCGTAACAAACTGTCTTTAATGCGTTTTCTCCACAACTCGTCAGCGTCAGCGATAGCTGCCGGCCATGCTCGATTGTCTACATCCATATCCAGGTATTCGATGCGGTCGAAATCGAACTCATACCCGGATTCCAGCAAGTCGACATTGGCCTGTAAGCGATGTTGTATACGCTCTACAAAACGATTAAATATGCGATAGGCGGGGGTTACATCACCTGCCTTTACGGCGTCGTCCAATGTCGTACGCCACTGGTTGAATTCATCAATGTCCGCACGCAAGAAATAGCTTTTCCCGCCATCCAGGGTGGTTAAATATTGATCCAGCAGTTCACCGGAGAGGGCGTCGTCGATTGCCAGTTTGCGGTAATGGTCCTGGGAGAGTTTTTCCACAATTTCTCTGGTTACCGCCGTTTGATGAGCCGCAGGCTCCAAGAGCTTGGCAAACGTGGCGGGAGGCAGAGTTTGGATTACCAAAAACAGTAATATAACTGACAAGATACGCATACGGAACAATACACTCCAGAGTAAGGCGCGCAGTGTAACATCTAGAATTTTACTGCGGGTGTGCAGGACCATCGGTTTCAAACATTTTAACAATGGGTACGCACGCAACGAGTATTACCATTTATCCGGCTAATACTCAAAGGTTGCAGGGGTTAATATCTCTGTGACGGCAAGTTACCTGTCGCTACAAACCCGCAAGCAATTCAAGGCTACCCACATTATATTTAACATAATATACATTATGCGCATTATATTGCAGGAGGGAGAGGTGGAGCGCTTTCGCTATGCAAAGAAACCAACTGTTACCCCATTAAAAACCCATATTGTTTAGAATCCCCTGGTTCATATAAGTATTTATATATTTATTTTTAATGAGTTATCAATTTATATTAAACTTATTTATTAGGTATTGTTTGACAATAAACTGCTTTTTACCCCGGTCGCTACAAGTTTATCGATAAAAATCCACTGCCCCTCCCCAGCATTCAACTTGCCCGTTATCGCTGTAACACACCGCTGGTG
>JAYODD010000032.1:13820-14941 GCA_038106145.1 Gammaproteobacteria bacterium
GAATTTAACGATAATGACGATAACCCCGTGGTACATGGATATAACCTTTATCTATCTGGAATCGATTATTTTGAGCCTGATTGACTTGATCCAATCCCTACTTCGCGTAGGCCAACTGCTACCTAGTGCGTCGGGCGAGTTGCAGACTGGTGTCAGCACTTCCCGAAAACAGGCCCGTAATGTTGCCAATGGACCCCCCATACCGTGAACTGTACCCGTATCCTGCCCCAGGCAGCGTCTCCCGAGATTCTCATCGCCGATGACGACGACTTCATCAGGCTGTTAGCCGTCGAATTTTTATCCGATAGGGGGTTTAAAATAATTGAAGCTCGAGATGGCCTGGAGGTTTTGGAAAAATTCCGTAGAAAGCCACCTGATTTGGTGTTAATGGATGTTGAAATGCCGAATATGGACGGTATTACGGCCTGCGAATGGATTCGCAATCACCCCGATTTCGGCCAGTGCCCGGTTATCGTAATTACCGGCCTGAATGATACAACGTCCATAGAGCGAGCATTTGCAGCAGGCGCTACCGATTTCAGCAACAAACCGGTCAATTGGCCGGTATTATTGCATCGGATTAGCTACGTGTTACGAGCGAGCAAGATGTTTCAGAACCTGAAACAGAACGAAGAACGTCTGACCGAAGCTCAAAGACTGGCTAAAATCGGATATTGGGAGTTAGACCTTAAAACCAACCAACTCCATACCACAGAACAAATTCATGACATCTATGGTAGCTACCCTGATCAAGGCGAAGGCATTGATTTTTTTCTGAAGCATATGCCCACCGTCGACAAGGAGCGAGCGCTGATAGAACTGGAGCGCTGGAAAACCGAAGGTGTGTTTGAGGGGTTTGAACATACGGTATTACGGACTGACGGTGATGTGCGAACGGTACTTACCAAGGGCAATGTTGTGGTTGACGTCAATGACGAAAAACTACTGTTAACCGGTGCAACACAGGATATTTCCGAACTGAAAAAGTCGCGCGAGAAAATTCAGTTCCTCGCCTATTTTGACACATTGACAGGACTACCCAATCGGGTCTCGTTTACCGATTCACTAAATATAGCCGTAGCACAGGCGAAACGTTCGAATTTACAGTTTGCCGTTGTTTA
>JAYODD010000033.1:0-1580 GCA_038106145.1 Gammaproteobacteria bacterium
GCGATTGGCGGGGCGTGGATGTTCGTGCAGCGCACCGGTAAGGCGTTACGGGAATTTATCTACAATCAGGACGTGGAGGCTTACAACGCCGCATCGCTCACCCTGTTATCACCGGAGATTATCAATGATCCGATAGATATGCAGGTGCAGAATGGTACGACCGCCGATGATGCAACTTACGTGTACATCACCAATTCGGACGGGACGCTGGCCGTATTTAACTCCGCCCGGTCGGAGAATGTGGCCGCGTGGTCGCGGTGGACGACACAGGGCAACTTTAAGTCCGCTGCCGTGGTGCTCAACACCCTGTACGTGCTGGTTGAACGGGTTATAGATGGCGTCACGAAGTATTACATCGAGAAGGCAGACCCCTCGTTTTATACCGACTCGGGCAAGTATTACCCCTCCGGCGGCACCTCGTTGACCGGCCTCAATCACCTGGACGGCATGGCGGTGCGTTTGGTGGCCGACGGGTATCGGGTGCTGGCTGACCAGACCGTGCCGTCAGCGACGCCGTGGACGCTCACACTGCCCTTCTCGGTGGCATCGGTCGAGGTGGGGCTGGACTTCGATGTCACCGTGACAACCATGCCGGTGGTGCAGGATCAGGGAGCCGGGTTTGATCTGCGCGACAAGAAACGTGTTTCACGTGTCACATTGGAGCTGTACGAAGCGCTCGGGGTGCTGGTCAACGGCTACCCGCTGCCCGATACGCGCAACGCCGATGGCTCGTATACCCCCTTCACCGGGCGCAAGAGCATCACCTTAACCGGATGGGATGCGCGCCCGCAGATCACTATTACACAAACGAATCCGCTACCGGCGACAATCACCGGGATCAATATGGAGGTGAACGGCTAATGCAATTTCTACCCCTAGCAGTGGGCGCACTGTCCGCGACTGCGCAGGTACAGCAGGGCAGGGCAGCGGAGGAGGAAGCCAAGTTCGCCGCCGAGCAGGAGGGTATCCGCGCGCGGGATGAGGCGATTGCCCGACGGGAAAAACTGATCGAAGCCCTGGCGATGCAAAACGCCAAAGTGGGTGCCAGCGGTATTACACAAGTTGGCTCCCCCGTGGAGGTGATGACTACCGACATCGAGCGGTTTGAGTTTGAGGATATCTCCGGCAGGGTATCTGGGCGCAACGAACAAAACCGGCTGCGCGCGGCGGGCGCGAATGCCAAGAAAGCCGGGTATCTGGGCGCGGGAATTTCTCTACTAGACTCCGCCTCCAAAACGAAGAAAACCGGATGAGTCGCTACCGCGAAGATCGCGCGTTTCGTCCTACCAGTGGCAACGCTGGGGGCTCGGCTGTCTATGGGGATTTAGCGCAACGGCTGGGAAGTTTCGCCAACACACTACAGGAGGAACACCGGGCGCAGCGTATTCGGGATGCCCAGGCGGACGCGGCCAAGGCGGATCCCCGCAAACTGGAACTTAAAAACAACGATACGGTGTACGGCGCTGAATATAACCGAATCGCCAAGCAAGCCTATCTGGCAAACATGCGCAACGACTACAGCCGCAACCTGCAACGCATCGCCACGGAGAACCCGGATAACCCTGTGGCTTATCTTGAGA
>JAYODD010000033.1:1590-14370 GCA_038106145.1 Gammaproteobacteria bacterium
GGCGTATCGTAGTGAGATGATGAATAACGCACCCGAGGAGGTGCGGGCCTTTGCGGGGCTGGATTTTGACGCCACCTCTAATCAATTCCTGTTTGATATTCAAAAGACACACGCGCGGGACACGATAGCCGCAGGTAAGCTAGAGATTGCCTCGGCCATGTCGTCGCTGGAGGACGACGCGATGGCGTCACTGCGCGCTGGTGACGACGCGAGCTTTTTGGCACGCCGCGAGGCATACGCACAGTTTGTCACCCAGCAAAACCTGTCCGATCTGGAGAAGGTTAAAGCGATTCAGATATTCGACCAGCGCGCAGACCTGAGCTACCACATGGGGGAGGTGGAACGCCGCCTGGGTGCTGGCGATGTGTCGGGGGCGTTGAAGTACAAGCGCCAGTTACAACAGGGTAAATTTAAGACGTTCGGCAAACATAGCGCTGATCGTGACCAAGTTATGGCGGAGCTGGACAAGAGCATCAACAATTATTTCTCGGATGAGCGTCAGATGGAAGCGCACACCGATAATGCCTTGAAAGATCACTATGAGGCTAACGCCACGCAATGGCTGGTAGATTTTCAGTCTGGCAAGCGCACCTCCGCAGACCTGCAAGCGATGCTGGCGCGCAGAGAGGTCGATCTCTCCACCTATAACTTTGTGCGCGGTTTGTCCGCTACAAAGGCCGCCGCAACAGACCCTAATGCAGAGCTGGAGTTTTCTATATTGCTGGGGCGCGCCTCGCAAACCGAGGTGGAAGATTTTGTCATGAATGGAGTTGAGCAGGGTCGCATTGCCGCCAAAGACGCAGCCGCTATGGTCACGAAGGCACGAGGAACGGCGGGGGATACATTGAACACGCCCACCGCAAAACGCGAACTGGCATGGCTTCGTGCTGCTACCGGCATGGATAAAGATTTTATTGATATAACCAACGCCCAGCAGGTGATGAACGCCGAAGCGTTGCGCCGTGCGCAGGACGCCATTCTGGACAATCAGGATCCGCGCCAAGCGGTTGAGGACGCTTTTAGTTGGTGGAAAACCGTCGAGACCAGTTCATTTGTTACCGAATTTGGTCTGATCAGGACGCTGGCTGATGTGGAAGCTGCGGCGGAGAAATTGCGGGCCAGTATACAGGGGGAGCCCACCCAAGAGCAGGTGCGGCAGATACATCAGTTACAAGAGACGAAAGCCCGCATGTTGGCGCAACAGGCAAGGATTGACCCATGAATGATGAAGCGTACATTGATGAGGATATTGGGCCGCTTTATATGGCCAGCGCGGAATCCGCCGTGGGCCGCAAGGCAATAGACTGGCTGGATAACCAGAGACCCAAACCGATACCGCTGGTGCCGCCCGAAGAAGAAACTACAAATTGGCTGGAATGGGTGGCTAAAGAGGAGCTGGAGTTAGCCACGCAGGTTGTTGGCGGCATGGGTGACGCAATCAATGAAACCCTAAAAATGGCCAAAGAAGGTGGCGACTGGCTTAACGAAAACGCGGTGGATTTGGGCGGTATTGTGTGGGATGAGAACGGCATCAGGTTTGCTGGCGGGAAGGAGATTGCCAAAGCTCAGGGTACGGTGCAGTTACCTGAGATTGCTAAATCACCAGATATTGGCGACAACCTTGCGCGCGGGATGTCGCAATTTTTAACTGCATTTGTGGGGCCGAATAAGGCTCTCAAAGGGATCAAATTCTTTAGTAATGGCAAGCGATCATCAGACATTGCGCGCGCGATGACGGCGGGCGCAGCGGCGGATTTTTCAGCTTTTGACCCACAGGCCGGTAGGTTTGCGGATTTATTGAAGGGGCTGGGGATACAAAACGACTTCATTGAATGGCTCTCGACAGATGAGGGCGACGGTCAACTGGAGGGGCGCTTAAAGAATGCGCTGGAAGGTATTGGGTTGGGTGCGGCCGCAGAATTGACCGCCAAAGGGTTTCGCGCCTACAAAAGCTGGTTTCGGGCAAACCGGGACGCCAAAGCGATACGCAAGGTGCTCCCTAAAAATCTGGCCGACCAGGTGCCGCAACCAAACGGCAACGCAGCAGAGCGTGTGCGCGATCTGATTGGCGATGGCGATTTGGTTGATGTGGTTGATGTTACAGACGAACAGGTGGACGTCTTTTTGCGCGGAACAGATGAGGTGCCGAGCAAGGCAATCAACATCAACTTAGCGCGGATTGAAAGCACAGACGATATTCAGCGGGCGATTACACAAACAGCCGACCTGTTTACTTCGCAGATCGACGAAGCGCGACGCGGTGCCATTTCTTTAGAGCAAAGCGCGGCGCTGGCCGATGATATGGGTATGACCGTCACCGATCTACTCAAACGCAACCAGGGTGAGGCGTTTAACGCTGAGCAAGCGATTGCAGCCCGCAAAATCCTCGCGTCATCGTCGCAAAGGTTGTCGGAGCTGGCGCGGTTAGCCTCGGGGTCGGAGGCGTCACCTGAAACCCTGATAGCCTTTCGACAGGCATTATCCGTGCAGGGTGCTATTCAGGCGCAAGTGTCCGGCATGACGGCGGAGGCGGGGCGGGCGTTATCATCCTTTCGTCATACCGCCACGCAGGGCGATGCCCTGTTGGACGCTCAATCTATTCTCGATGCGGTAGAGGCTTCTGGTGGTGGTGCCCATTTGCGGGATATGGCGTCCAAGTTACTTGTAGCGGACTCCAGACAACTAAACCGAATTTCGCGCGAACTGGCGAGGCCCGGTTTGGGGGATATGTTTAAGGAGGTGTGGATTAACGGCCTGCTGTCCAATCCCGCGACTCATGGAGTGAACACGGTCTCAAATGCAATGACGGCGGTGTGGCAGATTCCCGAGCGGTACTTGGCGTCGGGCATTGGGCTGGCGCGGGGCAGGCAAAATATACCGCTTGGCGAGGGTAGCCACCAGCTTTACGGTATGGTGAGGGGCTTTCAGGACGGCATGGCACTAGCTTGGAAAACCCTGAAAACCGGCGAACCCAGCGATCCAATCACGAAAATCGAGCTGGCTGCACACAAAGCGGTTACGGCGGAAAACTTGGGCTTGCGTAGCGATACCGCGCTGGGTAAGGGTGTGGATTTATTGGCCGACTGGAGTGTTCGCCTGCCGGGTCGTCTGTTAATGACCGCTGACGAACTGTTCAAGGCGGTGGGCTATCGCATGGAACTGCATGCAAGAGCCTACCGCATTGCGGCACAGGAAGGGTTGCAGGGTGATGATTTGGCGAAGCGCATCACCGATATTATGAGCAACACACAGGCGGATTTGAAGCTGGACATGATGGGGGTCGCGCGTTATCAGACGTTCCAAAACGAACTGGGGCAGGCTGGGAAGGCCGTTCAAACCATCGCTAACAGCTCGATTACCGCTAAGATGATCATGCCGTTTGTGCGCACGCCAATTAATATAGCGAAGTTTACCGGGCAACGCACACCGCTAGGCTTTATGTCAAAAAACATCCGCGCGCAAATTGCTGCCGGAGGCCCAGAAGGCGATCTGGCCTTAGCTCGTATCGGTCTTGGCACGTTCATCATGGGCACTACGGCGGCGCTGGTGCAAGAGGGCCAGATTACCGGCTCCGGCCCCCTGAATCGCAACGTCAACAAACTGTGGCGTGAATCTGGGCGTCAGCCGCACTCTATCAGGGTGGGCGACACCTACTACTCCTACAACCGCCTCGATCCTATGGGTATGCTGCTGGGGCTGACGGCAGACGCGGTAGAGATTATGCAGTATGCCGACGAAAGCGACGAGGCAACTGCAGCAAGCGTGGCGGCAGCGGTAGCACTAGCCACGGTTAACAACGTCACTTCCAAAACGTACCTTTCAGGAGTTTCGGAACTGTTCGAGGTGTTGGGTACGTCGCAAACCGACCCGGAAGCGGCAAATTTACGGGCGCAAGCGTATCTGACCCGGCTCGGATCGAGCATGGCCCCCGCCACTTCGTTGAGCGCACAGATTACGCGCACCATTGACCCTACGCTCAGGGAGACGAGCGGTTTGGTGGAGCGGTTGCGCTCCAGAACCCCCGGACTATCCAGCTCTCTGCCGCCCCGCCGTAACCTGTGGGGTGACCCAATCGTTCTGGAGGGTGGTTTGGGGTGGGATTTCGTCTCTCCGATTTACACTTCTACCAAGAAAAAAGACAAACTGGCGGATGAGATTTTAGCTAACAAAATACCCATCCCGAGAGTGGCAAGACAGATCAATGGGTTGCGTTTGACATCTGAGGAATACGACACATATACCCTGTTGGCCGCTGGCCGCAACGAAGATGGGTCACCGGCAGCGGGGTTACCCAGAACGCTACGCGAAGAAATGCGTCGCCAAATGGCGTCCTCGGCCTACCAAGACGCCACGGGTGGTCCAGAAGGGGGTAAAGCCGCTATTTTGCAGGAGGTCGCGCAGAAATACCGCGCTTACGCCAAAGAACGCATGTCGGTCGAGTTTCCAGACCTGGCGTACCGCCTCAAGGCGCAAGAGATCGACCGCGTGAGCAAGCTGCAATAAACGAAAACGCGGCCCCATAGAATTGTAGCCTGGTCCAATCTGAGGTACGGAGCATGGCGAAGCGCGAAGAATTTAAGTTCTATCCATTGGTCGAGTTTGAATGGTTTCGGGAAGATATTGGAAAGTTGATTGGCCATTATTTCCCCGGTATGTCGTACAACTGCACGTTAGAGGCAAGGCACGACACACTGTTCCAGCAGTGCCAGGAGTGGGAAAAAGAGGGGAAGATCAAGATTGTTCCCTTGGTCAACGAGCATTTTATTACTGTAGGAGACACGGGCGATGGCAGTACAGCTTAGTACAGCAGTCCGCAACGCGCGGCTGGATCAGATCGAGACCACGATAGGCGTTACGCCGTTTCTCGATGTTCGTACCGGCGCACAACCGGCCAACTGTGCATCGGCGGATGCGGGTACGGAACTGGAGCATATGGCCTTGCCATCTGACTGGCTGGCGGCTGCGGCGTCTGGTGCTAAAGCCAAAGCGGGCACGTGGTCTGGCACCGTCGATGCAGCGGGCACAGCGGCCCACTTCCGCATCAAAGAATCCACCGACACCACCTGCCACATGCAGGGCTCCGTCACGGCCACCTCTGGTGGTGGTGATATGGAGCTGGACAACACAGTGCTGGCGGTGGGTCAAACTATCACGGTCAACACCTTTACGCTGACTGACGGCAACGCATAACCGGCGGCTGGGATGCCGCCCTGGCCTCGTCCACCGCCGCGGTGACTCCACCGACCGGTAGAGAGGATCTGATATAACCCATGGCCATCACATATTTTGGCAGTTCATCAAATCCCGCTGATGATGGGGACGGCAACGTATCACCTCTCTCGATAACTCCCCCAGCCAGTATGACAGCGGGAATGCTGGTCTGCATGATCGGGCAGAACAAAGCACCTGCTTCGACTATAGATATCGACAATGCTGGCGGGCAGACATGGACAGCGGAAGCCGCCATATCAACCACCGAACAAAAGGCTCGATTATTTTGGTGTATATTCAACGGCACCTGGTCGGCCAATCCAGCAGTCAGTTTTAGTGATGCGACTAGCACCACGGTCGTCATGCACGTATTTCAACCGACTGCGACTAATTACACCTGGGCTGTCAACCAAGCCCAGGTTGAACTGGATATTGCCGCCGCCGCCACGCATACGATCACCGGGCAGACGACGACTGGTACAGCCCACACGGTGACGCTTGCTGGCTGGTTTTCGGCGGACACAAACACATGGGGCAATCTGACCGGGACGGGCTGGGCTGTCACTGGCCTCGCGCAGTACCGCAACAAAAAAGGGGGCCGGCAGTCGTGTACCTTCGCCCACAAAATCCAGACAGCCGCAGGCGCGACGGGGGATGTCAGTAAAGACCAATTGACGCTGGGCAACGATGCGTCAACGACGTTCATTATCACGTTTCATGAGGTTGCTCCCCCCGCAGCGGAAGCGGCGATCACGCTGGGTGCTGTCACGCTCACCTCTGCGACGGCGGTCGATGTCGTGGGTACCGCGTCGATCACCCTGGGCGCGATGGGGGTATCCGCTGACGCCAGCGTGGACGTCGTAGCAAGCGCCACCCCAACACTCGGCGCGTTAGCCCTGTCGGCTGACGGGACGGTGACGGGATCGGATATTAACGCGACCGCCACGCCTACGCTGGCCGATGTGACCCTCTCCAGTGGTGTTATCACGGATATAACCTCCAATGCCGCCCCGACATTGGGGGCGCTATCCCTGTCGTCAGCGGTTGCGGTCGATGTCGTAGCCTCCCTGTCGGTGACGCTCGGGGATGCCACGCTATCCAGCGCCTCTCAGGTCACCACACTGGCCGACCTATCCAGCACGCTAGGTGATCTGACCCTGAGCGCGGCGGGCGTCCTGCCGGTCGCTGGGGCGCTTACTGTCACGCTGGACGGGGTGGGGCTGACTGCTGAGGCCGTCATCCCCTCCATTGCTACCCTGTCGAAAACCCTCGACGATTTGGGGTTATCCGCCACGGTCAGTTTACCGTCTCAGGGGGCATTAAACGAAACGCTGGGGAACTTATCATTAACGTCAGTGAGCGCGGTATTCCGGCTCACGGAACACGAATTCACGCGGGTATCGGCTCCCCTGCCCGTGTTTGAGGTGCGGGACGAGTTAGAGGTGTTTACCGTGGTTAGTGGCTTACCCTTATTCGAGGTGAAATAAATGGACGTCCTCTACCAGTCACAAACCCCTTGGCGTTTCGAGTTGGGCTGCTTTCTCGAAGATCGCGGGCTCACGTCTAGCGATGTCACCGAGGTCGTGATGATGGTGAAAGCCACGCCCACCACGGCTGACGGCTCGGCGCTGGTGACAAAAAAACTGTCGCTGGGTGAGATCGCCTTTGTCGGCAACGACGCCGTTTCGGTCACCATAGCATCCACAGACTATGGCGCTGGCAAAATGCTGGTGGGTGGGTCGTACTATGTGTACCTCGGTTTTAGTGCGCCGGGGTATACCTCGGTCTATCTGGAAGCCAAGTTACGCAACCACACCGTCACCATTTTGCAGGACGGCATCCGTGGCTGATCAACTGATTGACGCCGGTGTTCAGGTTGGCCACAAGCTGACCGTGGGCGGGTCCGTGACAGCGGTAGGATCTGGTGCTATGAGCTGGCTTACCGAGAACTATCAGGCCATTGCGTCACTCGGGGTGCTGGCCGGTATTGTGGTGGGGGTATCTGGTTTAGTGATTACGTATTACTACCAGCGCAAAAGAGACCGCAGAGAGGAAGCGGCCCATCAGGCCAGACTCAGGCAGATCAGCGGTGAGCTATAACAAGGCGCAATTACTACAGGAAATCGAGGCTGAGGAAGGGTTCCGGGCTTGCGCGTATCAGGATCACCTCGGCTACTGGACTATCGGCATCGGCACCCTGATCGACGCCAGAAAGGGCGGCGGTATCAGCAAGGAAGCGGCCTACTTCATGGTGGGCGAGAAGATCGCCAGCATCGAAGCCGCGTTTGACCGTCGCATACCTTGGTGGCGCAGCCTGAGCGATGCGCGTCAGCGGGTGTTAATCAACATGGCGTATCAGATGGGCATTACGGGTGCGCTGAAATTCAAGGATACGCTGCGCTATCTCAAGGCGGGAGACTTTCGGGGAGCCAAGTACGCCATGCTGGATTCGGTGTGGGCAAAAACAGACACGCCGGAGCGCGCAAAGCGATTGGCAGACAGGGTGGAAGCGGGGTAGAATACCCCTCGATTTTACTTTCCCCACCTTTGGGCTTATTTTCCCCACCCCGTGTTTTTCCTCATCTGCTTGCGCTCTTTTAACTGTGGCTATTTTGCCGTTTTTGAGGTTCGTTCGTCATGTTCTCGCTTTACTGCGTGCATTAGCATTGCAACCAAGCTGTCCACTTCGTTTTTAAAGTGGTTAAGCTCAACAGTGTACGGGGGCAGGTCTTCTGGCGGCGTGCCTCTGTACCTTTCTCGCCAGCCAGCAGTAACAGAGTCGGTCGGCCTCACTCCTTTGTTAATTTGGTCAAATGCGTGTAGGCTCGCAGCTACTATTTCTACAAAGTAGTCATGCAGTGTGGCTAAATTCGGGCTCGTCACATTCACTTCATTCATTTGTTACTTCCTCTCCTCATTCATCCGCTGATGAAGGTACACGTTCTCTACCTAACTATCGCACCACCGGACGCAAACGCCGGTGTGCTTTTGGTTAAAGCGCAACACCAGACCGCAGCCCCTTGCTATCAAAGACAGCCGATGGTGCCCAGCCAGGGCCGCGAATCATGCGGAGCCATTGTTCGTATGTTGCGGTCTCGCTGCCGAAAGCACTTGCCTTGTTGTCAGCCAGCCATTGTGCCAGTTGCTCGGGCGTCTCCATCGCCGGGGAAATCGGCGTACCCTCGCTAGTAGTCTCGTACATCATGTAGTGAGTCCGCTCATCCTGTGGCCAGTCCGGCATATAGTCGTCCGTCACGGGTCCGCGTCCGTGCCAATCAAGCGCTTCGTCAAGCCCTTTCTCTTTCACGTCCGCCTCAAATTCCGCCAGCGCGGCCCTATACCCGTCGAACAGCGGCTGGTATCGATCTCCGTATTGCTTCGGGTGTTCCCAATCCTTTGGCACCATTCTCACTTCTCTGCCCATGCTGTTCTCCAAAAGTTGCGCCTTAACAAGGCGGTTAAACCGTTCACTTCGTTCACTGCGAAGCCGCGCAGCGGCTCGCTTTACCGCTAGCGTTAGATTGCCAATCGGCCCTGTGCCTGCGCTTGGCTAATCCGTTCACACGCAATATCAAAATACTTGCGCTCTCGTTCAATTCCGATGAACTGCTTTTCTAAATTCATGGCGGCCACTCCGGTCGAACCGCTACCCATAAAAGGATCGCATATCGTTTGCGGTTCGTCTGGGCATTTGCGTATGCACCATTCCATAAGCCGGTCTGGTTTTTGTGTTGGGTGTTCTTTCTGGTAGCTGGTCACGCTTTGGCGGTATATTTTCGCGTTGGCGTCAAAGTCGCACCACGCTTGCTCACACATCGCCAAGCTGAAGTTTTCCGGCTGCATCTTGTCCCAAACCAAAAACGCCCTAGTCGGCTTCAGGCTAAAGTAATTCCCGCCCCATATAATCTGGTGTTTGCTCCTGTTTTCCATTAGGCCAAAAATCCATGCTGGCGGCGGTGCAGCATCCCAGTCCATCTTGTCGTGCTTTTGCCTTACCGGGTTCGCTGAAATGTTTATCCCATACGGCGGGTCAGTAAGTATCAAATCCACAGGCTCAAGCTGTGGCAGTATCACGGCGCAATCACCGCAATAAAGATCGGCATTACCTATTGTTACTTTTTCCAAATCTCAATCCTCATAAAAAGGCAATCTAACAAAGCAATCTAGCGGACAACAAAAAGCGTTGCCGCTAATCGCTGGCGTTAAGCAGCCAAAACCCGGTGCTTCTCACTGTCAAAGGGCTGCGGCCAGTTGCCCCAGCGTGTCCACACGATGCGCTCCCACCTGTTGCACTCCATGTTACCCACGAGGATGCTGGTAGCGCTTGGGTTCTGCTTCACCTCTTCCAATGTTTCTGTTGCACTGTCGGGGTGGTAGTACATGGGGCCGATCTGCTCAGGCTTCCCGTTGTAGGTTTCGCCACCATCGACAATGTCAACGCGCCTATGCAGCGTGAATGCGTAGGCATTGTCTGGCCACTCCACGTCGTCAGGGCTGGTGTTCTCCGGCGTGTCCTTTGTCCACTCGTTCGCCGTGAACGACCCGGGCGCGTAGAAGTTAATCCATGTTTTCGTGACTTTGTTCATCGTCGTGTCTCCATAAAAGGCTTTGCTTAACCAGTGCAATCAAGCGGACAGTCATCCGCTCATCCGCTACGCTCGCGGCTTAAAACGGCGTTAGCCATCAGTCATAGCCAAGGATAAAGGCCGCAATGTGCCTTCCAGTTCCTTTGCCGATGGATCCATCCTCAGTCGCGCACCACCGCACGTCCCCGAGGTTCCTTACGTTCTGCGCCTTAATCGCTTCGAGCATCATCAGCACCCACTTATCCACCGGATACACGATCACAACACCCTTGCCCTTTTCTGCCTCGGCTATGGCTTTTCGCATCCAAGCCGTGGGGCCTTTTTTCTTTGGTTTTTTGTCGCCCGGCCCTTGGTGCATAATGGATCCGAACGGCGGATTAACGTAGTTGCTACGGCCCCACTCGCACGTCAGGCCGTCAAACTCTGGAGGCTTCGGAAACGGGCAAGGGTCGAAATCGAAGTGAAATTCAGCATCCAGTTCCGCATACAAGTCCGGTGGTGTCAGCCAGTAATGTTTTCCATCACCACCGTTCCCCTTGTGAAACTTGTTGGCGTCCGGTGGCAGTTGACTTTGATGGCTAACAACACGCTGTTTCGGACTTGCTAACACTGTGCCGCTTTCGGTTTCGGTGGTTTCAAATAAATCCATAATCGCTGCTATCTCCTCTGTTATTAATCGCAAGCCGCAAAGCTCAGGGTTATGTGCCGGGTACGTCTCCGGCGTGGAATCCGCTCCACCGTGGCTGTAGGCAACGCGCCCGCTGTGCGGTGCTGGGGTCGTCGGCCAGCACTACCTGCTAATATCCATCCGGGTACAACAGCTCTTGCATATTTCTGCCGTTGCGCCAGGCTTGGTAAATATCCAAATCTTTTTTGGCCTGCTTCTCGGTTATCCCCTGAAAAATGGCTATGCATGAGTTCACGCACTGAATCCGCGTGTTTTGCAGTGCTTCACTCCGCCTTTTGTGCTCACAAGGTTCTATCTTGCCTTTCTGCACATCGGGATCATCGCCGCAAAAATTCAGGCAATCGCACATAACAACAGCATGTTGCGGATCGTCATTCCGCTGCTTCGCTTTGCTCATACGCTACATTCCTCACCGCAAATGCACGGGTTAATGTCCCTAACCACGGGTTTCCGCTACGCATGCGAGCAGCAACATGACCGCTGCGGCGATGGTGATGGCGGGCTGTGGGTTGGGGTTGATTTCTCCCCAGGCGCAGGCGTGCCACATGCCGGGCTGGTAGCTGTAGGCCAGGGCGAGCAGGAGGCCGCTGCGCAGCCAGATCACCGGATTGCCCCCAGTTGTTCCACGGCGCGCAGGGCGTCGTCGAGGTCGCGCTGGATCTGGTCGCGGGTGGTGATAACCCGGCCATCATCCCCAAGCCAGTGCCAGATTTTTGCCCTGGATAATACCTCGACCACCTTCTCGGCTGGTAGCTTACGGTGGCGCATCTTAACACCGGTGATCGCCGAGAGTTCGGCGTCACTCAGGGGTTGGATGGGGTCTGGCGTGGTCATGGCTGTCGTTACGGAGCCTTAAAATGGTATGGATTCGTCGTCAAAATCGTCAAAGCCGCCGCTCTGGCTGGGCTCCGATTGCTTTGTCGCCGCCGGTTTTGTAGTCTCCGGTTTACCATCCAACATCTGCATTTCGCTGGCGACAATTTCCGTGGTGTAGCGTTTCACGCCGTCCTTCTCCCACTCGCGGGTGCGCAGCGAACCCTCGATGTACACTTTGCTGCCCTTTTTGAGATACTCCCCGGCAATCTCGGCGAGGCGGTTGAAGAACACCACCCGGTGCCACTCGGTACGCTCCTGCTGCTGGCCGGTCTGTTTGTCTTTCCAGGACTCGCTGGTGGCCAGGGTGAGATTGGTCACCGCGCCGCCGGAAGGCATATAGCGGACTTCTGGATCCTGCCCGACATTTCCGATCAAAATTACTTTGTTGATACCTCTAGCCATCATTGCTCTCCTTATGGTATTCCCGCATATACGATCTCATGGCGTCGCGCAGTAGCCCAGGTAGTTCGTCGCGCCTTCCCATCGCCCCCGACACCTCATACCACGGGCATGTTGGTAGATGAGTCCGCGACTGCCAATACCCGCTCCCGTCGTATCCACACCATTTGCAGGGTGCTTTTAATAACTCGTAGTCAATCATAATTAAGCCACCTTCTTGTACACGGAATAGGGGCTGTTCATAATGACGTCCACCTGCTTGTCTACCAGCGCTCGGAACTCCTCGACCCGCTCCGCCATCTGTTGCGCTTCGACTTGTACGTCATCCCGATACAGCCGATAAATAAACAATTGTTTATCTACCGGAAAGTCCGCGCAGTAGCTTACGAAGTCCAGCCAGTCCGCCCCGGTCCATACAACATTTGATATGCACTGCCACTTGTACGCGGGCGGTATTTTCTGTCCCGCCAGATATTCGACGTGGGTGGAGGCGATGACGGATTTAATCTCGATGGTGTTGTTGCCCACCCGCCCATCCGGTGAGCAGCCGAGAAAGTCATCGCAGAAGAACCCACCGGGAGCAACGTCCACGAAGTTTTCCGCCTCATAGCGCATTCTGGCGAGCGGCTCTTGCTCGTGGCCGCGCTCCATATGCTCGTTGCTGTAACCGTTCCCTGGCGCTTTGCCGGTGATGCGCCCGAGCGCGATTTCAGCCGCCAGCCGTTTTGCCGGGTCTCCGAACGCTTTGCCGTAATTCGCCATCACCTTTGCCATGTTGGAGCTGGTGAGCTTGCCGGCCCGCAGGTCCATCCACTCGTCGGTGTTCTGTTCAACACCTACCCACTCAAGCATTGGCTGCCTCCGGTACAGTGTTTTCTTTCTCTAACCTGGCCTCGGTTTGCAATTGCGCCTGATGCTCTGGTGATATATCTACCCGTGCCAGCACTTTTTTGAGGTTGCCCTCGGTGATAAACGACGCTTTGGCGCGGCCCCACAAGTCGTGCTGGTCTGGTGTTAATA
>JAYODD010000015.1:0-23377 GCA_038106145.1 Gammaproteobacteria bacterium
TCGCTGACCTTTACTGTGCATCGCAACGATATGAACACGGCGCGAAGTCTGCTGGAGGGTATTGCCAAAGAGCTGGGCGCGAAATCGGTAATTGCGGACAACCACATCGCCAAACTGGCCCTGGTTGGAGTCGGCATGCGCTCCCACGCCGGAGTGGCGGCCAGGATGTTCCAGTGTCTGGCGGAGCACAATATTAACATTCAGATGATCACGACCTCCGAGATCAAAATTACCGTAGTTATCGAGGAAAAATATCTCGAACTGGCTGTGCGCGCCCTGCATGCCTCGTTTCAGCTCGACCAGCCGGATCAGGAAGGCTAGCGACTTGCGCCAGCGGGTACCTTACCTGACTGAGCGGTCACCGGTTATTGCGCAATAATTGGGCGTTATATGGAATAGTTGGTACAATATCGCCCGGGCGCGGCGACGGAATCTGGTTGGCTGCGTTCTGGTGTCGGAACAAAAATAATCGCCGGCACTCCTGGAAGGGCCGCACGAAGCGGTATTTTGCAGTTTAAAAGGAGAGATACATGCTTATTTTGACAAGACGTGTCGGAGAGACGCTTGTAGTCGGTGATGATGTCACTGTAACGGTTCTTGGAGTGAAAGGTAACCAGGTGCGCCTGGGTGTCAACGCCCCCAAGGAAGTATCCGTGCACAGGGAGGAGATTTACCAGCGCATCCAGCAGGAAAGGCAACAAGGCGAAGGGGCTATTTAGCCCCTTCGTTTTTTCAGTCGATATGCTATTATCCCCGCCTCGAAATTCACGGACAGCTCGCTAGTCAAAACCGTTATTGAAATCTCCGATGGAAAAACTGCTTGTGGCGCAAGTGCGCCCCATTCCGGGGGTTGTGTTGTTGCCGTAACTATCCGGGGGGATTCGACAGAACCTTAACTAACAGATCGAGAAATTAAAAATTTGGTGAGGTGGCCGAGTGGCTGACAAAACCCGCCAGGGTTTTGGGCGACCGCAGGTCGATCCCGAATGGACATGAGGGACCAGGGCGTAGCCCGCAGCAACGCGCTCCCCGGGGCGCGACAAGGAGTTAGAACAAAGTTCGAGGAAGTTAAAAATTTGGTGAGGTGGCCGAGTGGCTGACAAAACCCGCCAGGGTTTTGGGCGACCGCAGGTCGATCCCGAATGGACATGAGGGACCAGGGCGTAGCCCGCAGCAACGCGCTCCCCGGGGCGCGACAAGGAGTTAGAACAAAGTTCGAGGAAGTTAAAAATTTGGTGAGGTGGCCGAGCGGCTGAAGGCGCTCCCCTGCTAAGGGAGTATACCCTAATCCGGTATCGAGGGTTCGAATCCCTCCCTCACCGCCAGATAGACAGCCCCGGCATGAGGGTTTTTTCTTTTTGTGATGCCGGGAGGTCTGGGTTTGTATGCGGATTGATCAAGCTTTCTTGTCGCTACGGGGCGGCACCACGAGGTTCCGCCAATGACCCAACACGTCGGAAAGCGTTAATAAAAATCAGATGTGGGCGTTTATTCTCCAAACTGTAATCTGTATCGCTCAAAATGACCAAATAACCCAGGCCATCAGTTCCAGTCTGGATTGATCGTCGCCCACAAATGCCCTGGCGGCACTTTGCGGTTGTGCGTAGTTCACTGCCAAACCATAAATTCGCGGCCCCGGGGGTGTCCAGTCGAAAATGGTATTGATCTCCCGGGACCAGTTGCGTCCCGCACCGGGACTCCATTCGCGATCGAGATTAATGTCGTAGAACTGTATTCGCAGGCGGGTGGCGGTGCTCGGTTGTAAACCCAGTTCAATCAGGGAAACTCGTTCGTTGGTGCTGAAAACCTCCCAACTGCTGATACTACCAACGAACCAGGTTCCCCAGTCCACCCAGCCAAACAGCATCGGATCGTAGCCCTCGTAATCGCGGGTATTGGGATCGTCCCCGCTCATCACAATGCGACTGATTTTGAGATACGGTTGCAGGGGCGCGGAGAATTGCCACCTGGCGTCCAGGTGACCACCCCAGGCATCGCGGTCCTGCGTGCTGGTCGATGGTAAACCGTGCAGTAACCGCACCGTTCCCGCCTCTTTGACCAGTTCGCCCGTCAGTGTCAGTGCCGGGAACAGTTTTGCGGTGTGCTCCCCACGCACGCTCAAGGCCAGCGTGTCGGCCTGTAGTTCACTATCGTCATCCCGTAAAAAAGCCGCGATTTCCCAATTGCCTGCGGTAGTAGCGTCGATGGCGAGGTGTATACCGTGTATGCGGCTTTTACCGTGGTGCTCTCCAAGATAGCCGTCCAGCACCAGAATCGGTTTGTCAGTGCGGGCGCTGAACAGAGTCAGGTCCAATGGACCCTGTTGAAAATTGACGCGAACCCCCGACATGGAGCGCATACCGGCTGTCCATACCGTGGCCTTGTCGCTAACGCCATCCCACAACAAAAAGCCATCCCCGAAGCCGAACTCCTGACGGCCCACAATAAAGCCGAAACCACCGCCGAAGAGTCCTTTGCCTTCCAGGTTCCAGATATCGAAGAGGGCGTCCGTCTCGTCCTGCACGAAGGTGAGGTCTTTTGATTGCCCCCACACCGAACCGAAGGCGCCGCGCAGGTTGGCGGCAAGGTGTTCCCCGAACGACAATCGGGTACCGATTTTGAAGGTGGTTTCGATAAAACTGGCGTCCAGATTGTGGTTGTACTGGGGATTGCTGTGATCGACGGCAAAAATCATCAGCTCGCCGTGAATGGGTGATTCGGCGGATACCGCACTGAGCGGTGTGATAGTTATGAGCGCCAGCAGCGCGGCGCAGAGACACTGACGAAGAGGGTATTTGACGAAAAACATAGCAATTTCCTGTTAATAGTCCGGTTAAAGAAAAAGCGCGGATACAGATGCAAAAAAATAGTTATTGGTATGGATTTTCAGCATGTCTTGCCGGAGCGGTTTCATCCTGCAACAACGGCAAACGCTAAAAAATTTTGCAACAGAGTACGTTTGTCCGCCAATATGCTGCCGACGCGCTATTATCTCAGGCAATGTCTATGTCATTCGCTATCCGCCGCCAGTATAGCGCCTGTGGGTGCCGCTACCAAAACTGGCTGACCGTGTACGTGGCCATGTTAAGCTGTCACTCATCCGAGTCACTTAGCTGACGGCAGAGATGGTGGTCTGGTTGACTGATATGCGGGAAAACAAACTTAGATGGTGAAATTACAAGCAGTTACCCGATCCATGCGACTCCCATTCCTGCTCCTGAGTCCCGTTTGTGTGTTTCTCGGCGCAAGTATTGTAGTGGCGACTCATGGCGAGGTTGCCGCGCCGTTAATGATGTTGACGCTGCTTGGCGCGTTGTTCGCCCATATCAGCGTGAATGTTTTCAACGAATATTTTGATTTTAAAAGCGGTTTGGATGCCATCACCCTGAGGACGCCCTTTAGTGGTGGTAGTGGCGCGTTGCCCGGATGTCCCGAAGCAGCAGGTGCGGTGTTAACAGTGGGCATAACGTCGTTGCTGGCCACCGCGGGTATTGGTCTGTATTTTATCTGGACGACTGGGCCGGGCATTTTGCCTGTGGGTATTACGGGTTTGCTACTAATCGTCTCCTACACCGAATGGGTTAATCGACGCCCGTTGCTATGCCTGATAGCCCCCGGTCTGGGTATGGGGATCCTGATGGTGGTGGGCACCCAGGTTGTGCTACAGGGATTGCACACGCCATTGGCATGGCTGGTGTCGGCCGTGCCATTTTTTCTGGTGAATAATTTATTGTTGCTTAATCAGTACCCGGATATTCAGGCCGATACACGGGTAGGGCGCAACAATTTCCCCATTGCATACGGAGTGAACCGTAGCAATCTGATATATGGAATGTTCGCGATTACCGCGGCCGCGACGATTATTTGGGGGGTGGGAACGACTCAGCTGCCGCGCGGGAGCTTAATTGCACTGGCGCCGTTGCCGCTGGCGATATTCGCATTGTATGGCGCGAGCAAGCACGGGGAAAACATTGGGTGCTTCCCTCAATATCTCGGGGCAAATGTGCTGGTTACATTATTAACTCCGCTACTCCTCGGGATATCATTGGTCGTGGGGCCTGGTCTGCCGTTGTCAGATTATTAATTCAGGTGAAAAAAACGGGCGGCTGGAAAATGCATCACTCACGCGACAGGGTGAAAAACGGTGGTGAAGGCGTAATCATTGGTTAAATAAAATACAATCACAGCGGCAGTCACCAGACCGTTAATCTGTTGATAACTATTAAGGAGTACAACATGGGGATTCGCACCGGCGCACAATACATTGAAGGGTTGAAGGACGGGCGCTCGCTGTATATCGCCGGGGAGTTGGTGCGGGATGTCACTGCCTACGCCCCTCTGCAGGGTATTATTCGCACCATGGCAGAACATTTCGATGCCTTTCACGACCCCCGGTTACAGCCAAAATACACTTTTGCGTCCCCCAAAGACGGCAAGCCCGTTAGCAATTCCTTTGAAATCGCCACCAGCGTCGAGCAGATACGGCGGCGGGTTGAAGGAGAAACACTACGCAAGGAGGCGACCTTTGGTTTGATGGGGCGGTTACCAGATTTTATGAATGCCTTCATGACCGATATCGCCATAGTCGCGCCCCATGTACTGGGCCACAAAGACAAGCAGTTTGGTGACAATGCCATCGCCTACTGGGAATACTGCCGGGACAACGATGTCTGTCTGACCCACACCCTGGTGGACCCCAAGCGGGATTACAGCAAGGATGTAATGGATTCCGGTACGGTGAAAATTGTCAGGGAAAGTGACGCCGGAATTTATGTGACGGGCGCCCGTATGCTATCCACCCTGGCGCCGGTCAGCGATGAATTATTCGTGGGCGCGTTTATGCCGCGTCACCCGGGAGAGGAGAAGCTTGCCTTGAGTTTTGCGGTACCAGTGGCGACGCCAGGGCTGAAATTTATTGCCCGGGAAAGCTACGCCCGGGGTCGCAGCACTTATGATCGCCCGTTAAGCGAGCGCTATGACGAGGGTGATGCGCTGGCTGTCTTCGACAATATGTTCGTGCCCTGGGAGCGGGTATTTGTCGCCGGCGACTTGCTGGCGCACAACACCATGATGTCCATGTATCCCGGTTATCTGGGTTTGCAGGCCAATATCCGGGGGCGTGGCAAATTGCGCTTTATGACCGGTTTGGCCAGCAAAATGGCCAACGTCATCGGCCGCTCCGAAATTCAACGCTATCAGGAAATGCTGGGCGAGCTGATTGCGCTCAACGAACTGGCCGATGCCCTGGTCGATGCCTGCGCCGTCGAAGTCGCCAACCGCAGTGTCCAGGAACTGGCGCGCCAAACCGATCCCAATTTTGACCTGGCGGCTATCTCGCAAAAGCTGATGGCCGTATTTGGTTCGCCGGGGGAGAGCAATATCGCCTGGGCCATGTTGCGTTTCTTTGTGCCCCAGGTGAACACCAGGGTCAACGATGTTATCCGTTTGTTGGGCAGTAGCAGTCTGGTGCTGACCGCGACCGAAGCGGATTTTGCCAACCCGGACATTGCCCAGGACCTGGAAACCTATATGTCCGGTGCGGGCGTATCGGCCCGGGAGCGCATCCAGGTGATGAAACTGGCGTGGGATGCGGTAGCGTCGGAATTTGGGGGTCGTCAGGAAATTTATGAAATCTTTTTTGCCGGAGATCCCGCGCTGGCAAAACAATTATTCTACCGCTCTCCAAAACGCATGGATTACGAAGCGATGGTGGATAGACTGCTGGTCAAGTAAGGGACTTAACATTTGCGCGGATCGTGCTAATGGAACTGTAACCACAGATGTGTGTGATACCACGGGCGAAATGCTATTCCCGGTCACCGGCTGCAGCAATTTTGCCGCCAGTTGTGCTGCCCGCGATGCGTTTAGTTCCGGCACTGCACACAGAGCTGCTCATAACAATGGCGTGGCTGGTTGACCAGGTGTGGCGTTTTGATTTTTTTCAGACTATCGTGAACAAGAACGTTAACAAAAACAGGCGTGCCATAGCGCGCCACACACGGAAGGAATTATGGCGGCTCCGCAAGCTGTTTTAACCCTGGTCGAAAAATTCGAACGCAATCTCGACGCCTATCGCGGTGGACATTACAACGAGACCCAGGTAAGGCGCGACTTCATCGATCCATTTTTTATGGCTCTTGGCTGGGATATGGATAACAGTCTGGGCTACGCGGAAGCCTACCGCGATGTCGTCCACGAAGATACGATCAAGGTTGGTATCTCCACCCGAGCGCCGGATTACAGCTTTCGCGTTGGCGGCCAGCGCAAATTTTTTCTCGAGGCAAAAAAGCCGTCAGTCAACGTCAAAGCCGACATCGAACCGGCTTTTCAATTACGTCGTTACGCATGGTCGGCCAAGTTGCCCCTGTCCATCGTCACAGACTTCGAGGAATTCGCTATATATGACTGCCGCCAGAAACCTGACAAAAATGACAAGGCCAGCAAGGCGCGGTTGTTCTACTGCACATTCGGCGACTATGCGGAAAAATGGGATGAGATCGCCGCAATCTTCTCCAAGGATGCCGTGCTCAAAGGCTCGTTCGACAAATACGCCGTCAGCACCAGGGGCAAACGCGGCACCACTGAGGTAGACAGTGCGTTTCTGGAAGAAATAGAACACTGGCGTATCCTGCTGGCGCGTAATATTGCGCTGCGTAATCACGGCCTCACCCAGCGCGAGCTCAACTTCGCTGTGCAGCAAACTATAGACCGCATCATCTTCCTGCGCATCTGTGAAGACCGTGGCATCGAATCTTATGGCCGATTGATGGCGCTGCAAAACGGCGTTAACGTTTATGACCGTCTGCGTGAGTTATTCCGTGAAGCGGACGACCGCTACAACTCCGGGCTGTTCCACTTCAAGCGCGAAAAGGGCCGTGAAGAAGCAGCGGACGAGCTCACTCTGACCCTACAAATAGACGACAGACCGCTCAAGGAGATTTTCAAGAACCTTTACTACCCGGATTGTCCCTACGAATTCTCCGTGCTCGGCGCGGACATCCTCGGCAGTGTCTACGAGCAATTCCTCGGCAAGGTGATCCGCTTGAGTGGAAACCGCGCCTTGGTGGAAGACAAGCCGGAAGTCAAGAAGGCCGGCGGTGTTTACTACACACCTGCCTATATCGTGGACTACATTGTTGCGCACACCGTGGGCAAGCTGCTGGAAGGCAAGAGTGCAAGGCAGGCGGCGGGCATCACCGTACTCGACCCCGCCTGCGGCTCCGGTTCATTTTTGATCGGCGCGTATCAATATCTTCTCGACTGGTACCTCAAACAATATGTTGAAGACGGCGCGGAAAAACATAGCAAGGGTAAATTGGCACGTCTCTATCAAGGTTCACGCGGCGCGTGGCGGCTCACCACGGCGGAAAGGAAACGTATCCTGCTCGAACATATCTATGGCGTCGACATCGACACGCAGGCAGTGGAAGTCACCAAGCTGTCGCTGCTGCTCAAGGTGCTCGAAGGCGAGTCCGGCCAGACCCTCAACGCACAGATGAAGCTATTTCACGAACGGGTGCTACCCGATCTTGCCCATAATATTCAGTGTGGCAATTCACTTATCGGGCCGGATTTCTATGAAGGCCAGCTCGACCTGGACGACGAAGCCGCGCGGCGCATCAACATGTTTGACTGGCAGGCAGCCTTCCCGCAGGTGTTCGAAAGGGGTGGGTTTGATGCAGTGATTGGGAATCCGCCGTACGTGCGCACCTTGCATCTCGAAGAGGGAAAGGATTATTACAAAAAACAATATTCTTCAGCTACGGGAGCTTATGATATCTATGTGCTGTTTATGGAGGTGGCCCTCCGACTAGTCAAGAAAAATGGTACTATTAGCTTCATAACGCCTAACAAGTATTTCGTTGCTGACTATGCAAAAGGGATACGTTTTTTGCTGTCTACTAAGGCGGATATTATAGGAATTGTTGATTTGGGGAGGTGTAAGAGTGTGTTCCCAGGGGCTTCAATTTCAACAGCCATTACTATTTTCAAAAAGGCCTTGCCGTCTGACAGGGTTGAATTGACTATACTTTCTGACGAAAACGTTAAAAAAATTAGCCAGATTCCTTCGCAAGTTGTTCCGTTGGAGCAACTGATTACCGATGATGGGAAGATACAAATTTATGCTGACGATCAGTCGAACGCGCTAATTGCCAAGCTCACCAAACAAAGTACACCGTTGTCAAAGGTAGCTCAAGTCCGAACAGGAGTAATGGGTTTTGATTATTGGGAGATGGATAAATGGATTGGCGACAAAAACAACGGACGATTAATTACCACCAATAGTTATATCTCAAGATACAAATTTTTGTGGGGGAAAAAAGTCCGGCTTTATAAGCGAAATGTATTTACGCCGAGACTTGATCCACAATGCGATATCTTAAGTTCTGCAACCGTTGAGCTATTTGAAACAAATAAAATTGTCGTTCGCGGAGTGGCAAAACGTTTGACCGCCATGATTGACGAAGACGGTATTGGGCTATTGGTTGCAGTACACTCAATTGCGAGCATTCAATTTGATCATAAGTTTTTATTGAGTCTACTGAATTCAACGTTGTTCAACTGGCTACACGTCGCTCAGTTTTACTCGGCACGCATTCCAGAGGGATCACTGCGATATCCAATTTCTTTTTTATCTAACCTCCCAATTCCAACAGTCGCACTGCAAAGTGAAGATGGGCAGTCTACACACGACAAACTTGTCGAACTGGTCGAAAAAATGCTCGCGCTGCATCAACAGCTCGCCGCCGTAAAAACTCCGCAGGACACCACCTTGCTGCAGCGCCAGATAGACGTAACCGACCGACAGATAGACCAGTTAGTGTACACGCTCTACGGGCTCACCGATAAAGAGATCGGGCTGGTGGAAGATGCGAGAAAATAGGGTTTTTACCACAAACTAGCTAGCCGGATATTAGACGCCATGGGATTAAATCGTTTCTGTAATGGTTTGGTGTTCATTACCTTTTTCTCGACAGCCAGTCTCGTTTTTGCGGCGACGGACGACGAAATTAATCTGGAGTGCGACAAAGCGGCGCATGCTCTGACGGAGCAACTGAGCCGCGATGGACTGTTGGTAACTGACCGGGATGCGCACAAGCGGGCAATGGATATCGCGCTCGCACTGTGCACGCAGGCCGAGACCTCTGCCATGGCGCAGCACCAGGCCCGTAAACAACAGGCGCTGGACAACTGGTTTGTGGAATATCGTGCCGACAAGGCGGGTAATCGTCGCCTGAAAAACAAACGCTAATAAGTGCATGCAACTGAGTAGCGAGCCTCCTGCAGCGGCCTTGAAAAACTGCTGCTAACGAAAGTCTCTGGATTTTACAGCGAGTTCTGCGAGCAGGTGACTGTAATCAATAATTTCGCCAGCTATCACGTGAATCACTTCATTTTTGCGTTCCATAATACCCTTGATCATCGCCAGTTGCGCGCCCAATAACGCCTGCCGGTAGCGGGTTTTTAAATCTTTCCAGACAATGATGTTGATATTTCCGGTTTCATCTTCCAGCGTGAGAAACACCACCCCCGAGGCGCTGCCAGGTCGTTGCCGCCCGGTGACCAGTCCGGCGACACGTACAAAACGGTTAGTGCTGAGGGCGTGCAGATCGCACTGGCGTTTGCAATGACGAAAGACTGCGTGGTCGCGCAACAGGGCCATCGGGTGGCGGTTAAGGGTGAGTCCAGTGCTGTGGTAATCGGCCAGCATCTCATCCACTTCGGTGGGAACGGGCAGAGTTACGCACTGGTTGTCATGCACGGGTTCTCTCTGTTGCGCTTGTTGTGATCTGCTGTTCGCGTCGATAGCGCGATCCGTTCTGGTTAACAGGGGGCGCGGTGCTTCAACCCCCAGCACCTGCCAGTGGGCCTGATGTCGATGACCGCTGATTGCCTGTAGCGCATTGGCGCCGGCCAGTGCCTGCATTTCTTTTTTATCGAGGCGAGCGCGATGGGCAAGATCGTTGATACTGGCAAAAGGTTGTGCGCTGCGCTCGCTGGCGATGCGTTGTGCAGCCTCCTCGCCAAGGCCTTTCACAAGGCGCAATCCGAGACGTAATGCGGGTTGTCGCCGCGCGCTAACCTTGTCCGCCGGTAATTCCAGATGATGCTCCCAGCGGCTGTGGCGAATATCCACCGGCAGTACGTTAATGCCGTGACGTCGCGCGTCCTGCACCAACTGGGAGGCGGAATAAAAGCCCATGGGCTGGCTATTGAGCAATGCGCAGCAAAATGCGGCGGGGTGATGACATTTTAGCCATGCGGACACATAGGCGAGCAGGGCAAAGCTGGCGGAATGGGATTCGGGAAACCCGTAACCGCCGAAGCCCTTGATCTGTGCGAACAGGCGCTGCGCGAAATCCTCGCTGTAACCCCGCGCCAACATGCCGTTAACCAGTTTGCTTTCGAAGGTCATCAGATTGCCGTTTTTACCCCAGCTGGCCATGGCCCGGCGCAACTGGTCGGCTTCGCCGCCGCTGAAACCGGCGGCCACCATGGCGAGCTTGATGACCTGTTCCTGAAAAATAGGAATACCCAGGGTGCTTTTCAGCACAGCCTCTATTGCGGCGCTGGGGTAAGTCACCGCCGCGGGGTTTTGTCGCCGTTTCAGGTAGGGATGCACCATGTCGCCCTGAATCGGACCGGGGCGCACGATGGCGACCTGAATCACCAGGTCGTAATAACAGCGTGGGCGCAGTCTGGGCAGCATGGACATTTGCGCGCGGGACTCCACCTGAAAGACACCGATAGTGTCGCCCCGGCACAGCATGTCGTAGGTGGCGCTATCGTTTTCCGGAATCGCCTGCAGGTTGGGAACCGCGGCGCTGTAATCGCGCACCAGCTCCAGGCATTTACGAATGGCGCTGAGCATGCCGAGAGCGAGGATATCCACCTTCATCAAACCGAGGGCTTCGATGTCTTCCTTGTCCCACTGAATCACCGTGCGCTCGGGCATGCTGGCGTTTTCCACCGGCACCAGTTGGTTGATTGGCCCCGCGCTGATAATGAAACCGCCAACATGTTGGGACAGGTGCCGGGGAAAGCCGAGAATTGTCTGCACCAGCGACAGAAAATGTTGTGCCAGTGCTTGATGGTCGAGCAGGTTGTTCTCGGCAAAGCGTTGTTGTAAATCGCCGCTGCGATCCCACCAGGCGAGAGAGGTCGCCAATTGATCCACTAACGGCGGGGGCAAACCTAGGGCTTTGCCAACATCCCGTATGGCGCTGCGGGTGCGATAGGTAATCACGGTGGCCGCCAGGGCCGCCCGCTCGCGGGAATACTTTTTATAAATGTATTGCATCACCTCCTCGCGGCGTTCGTGTTCAAAGTCCACGTCGATATCCGGCGGTTCGTCCCGCTCTTTGGAAATAAAACGCTCAAATAGCAAGGCCACCCGGGTGGGGGACACTTCGGTGATAAACAGACAGTAACACACCACCGAATTGGCGGCGGAGCCGCGACCCTGGCACAGAATGTCGCGACTGCGGGCGAATTGCACAATATCGTAGACCGTTAAAAAATAGTACTCGTAGCGCAGTTCGCGAATCAGCGTTAATTCCCGCTCAATGGTGCTTTGTATGGCCGACGGTATGGTCTGTGGCCAGCGCTGCCTGGCGCCAGCCATCACCAGTTCGCGTAGATGCTGATGGGGTGCCACCCCGGCGGGCACGACTTCCACGGGGTATTCGTAGCGCAATTCGTCGAGGGAAAAGTGGCAGCGTGCGCTGATACTGAGGGTTTCCCGGAGCAGTGCTTCAGGATACAGGCGTCGCAGCGTGGCAAGGGGGCGCAGGTAGCGTTCGCCGTTGGCCTGCAAGCGGGTGCCCAGTTGTGGAATGCTGGTGTTGAGGCGAATCGCGGTGAGGGTATCCTGTAGAGGTTTGCGGGTACGCTCGTGCATATGCACATCGCCGCAGGCGACCATGGGAATGCCGAGGGTCTGTGCAAGTGTATACAGTTGCAGATAGCTGGCCTGTTCGTCGCTGCGCAGGAGTCGCGTGGCCCCGAGCCACAGGCGGTCGCCAAATATCGTGCACAGCCTGCGACCCATCTCGACTGCATTCGGCGTATCGAGGGCCGTCGGCCAGATCGCCAGGCAGCGCCGTATACGGCGCTGAATATCTGCCAGCGCGAGGTGATACGCTCCCTTGGGACTGCGGCGGCGGGCCAGAGTGATCAGGGCTGAGAGTTCGCCATAGGCGGCGCGATCCGGTGCCAGCAGGACCAGTTTGCATTGTTCCTGCACATAAAATTCACTGCCGATAATCAATTGCATCCGGTGTTCGCGCGCCGCCACATGGGCCTTGACCACAGCGGCCAGAGAGCATTCGTCGGTGATGGCCAGGGCGTGGTAGCCCAGTTCCGCGGCGCGCCTCACCAGCTCCGCGGGGTGGGAAGCGCCGCGCAGAAAGGTGAAGTTACTCAGGCAGTGCAATTCCGCGTACATGGGCTAGCCAAAAATGCCGTGAACAAACCAGCGCTGCGTGTCGAGTTCCCGGTAAATCCAGTACACCGCGCCCTGTGCGTGGCGGGCAATAAAGTAGTCCCGGCGTACGGGTTGGTGCCACCACTCGCCTTCGATACGTTCCGGGCCCTGTAACAGTTGCAGCACGCCGCGCCAGTACAACTGCCGGCCACGGAGTTGAATGGCTTCCGGTCTGGATAATAGCCAGGCAGGGCGGTGTGGCGCGGTTGGAGTAGTTGTGCCAGTGGTATCAGATAGCGAAGCGCCGGGCGGGTGCTGTGGGGCTGGAAAGGGTGTGCGGAGCGCCTGCCAGGCGTATTCTGGAATGTGACTGTCGGCCAGCGCCAGTCCAGAGATGGCGCTGGCGCCGAGACGTGCGCACAGGCGATCGACAAGCTCGCCGATGGCGTCATTGCCAGCACCCGCGTTGCCTGTTGCGGCGCCGCGGGGCGCAAGCAGATCGCGCTCCATATAACGAGCGGGATGTAATTCCGTGGCAACCAGCGCGATCTTTTCGACTGGCCCATCAAGGGTCAATGACGCCAGTTTAAGGCGGCTGAGGGACAGAAAATAATCGGCTTCGCTACGCGGGCTGGCGCAGCTCAGGACAATGGTTTTAGCGGCGCCATTTTGTTGTTGCAAACGCCATTCGATGCCACCGCAATGCAGTTGTCGAGCGCGCAAATAGCCGCACAGCGCCAGCAACAGTCGACGCATGGGGAACAGTAGCATTTCGGTAGTGGTCAATCCGTGCATGAATTCCAGCGCGTCGTCAAATTGCGGCGGCAATTGCAACGCCTTGCGCAGGTCTGGCCGTTGTCCGGTGACCCGCTGTAAATAGTGCAGCAGATCCTGTCCACAGCGTTTGCCGAGGGCTGCAGCGGGCAGGCGCAGTACATCGCCAAGCTGGCGCAAGCCAGCGCGCTGTAAACTGGCCTGCAACGCGGTGGAACAGTCCACTACGGACAGGGGTAGCGCGTGCAGGATGCGATCAAACAATGCGGCGTCAATGACAGCCCCGGTGCGATCATCGAAAGCGGCGACAGAATCCACCGCGCCGCAGCTGATCAGTTGCGCGGCGGCGGGGGTGGGGGCGAGGCCAGGGATATAACTGTAGTGGTGCGCGGCGACTTCCGAAGCAATCAGCGCGCACAGCCTGCGCACGCCGCCGAATAATTTGAGGCTGCTCTGGATTTCCAGCAGTAATTTATCCGGGGGCTGTATGCAAACGACCGAAGTAAAGCGGTAGCACCCGTACGCCAGGTGTTGCAGCGCCCGTTGTTCGCGGGCGCAGTCCCGCGCCATGGCGCGCAGCTCGGAACACAGGCTGTATGCCGTGCCGAGGGGGGTGTCGGGGGTAATGCCACAGGCCAACGCCGCCGGATTACAGAACTCGATGCGGTGTCCGCTAATCACCACTGTGGGTTTCAGCGGTGATTGCTCGGCAGCCTCGGCACCTTTTGTTGCGCGCGGCCGACTGGCCGTACCGTCGCTTTGGTCGTCACCGATAACGTCGATGAATATTTCCAGGGGTAATTGCGGTAAATGGAGGCATAACCACAGCATAAGAAGCGCTCACTGCAACGCCTGGCTCAGGTGCGGCGCACGGGGGCTTATCCGCGGCGGCGGGACGGAATCCGATTCAGAATCCATGGCGCAAACAGGTTGTGGCGTTGGCAACTGCTGCGTGGGCATGGCGCGCTGGCTGAGACTGTCGGGACGCCGCAAGCGGACGGACTGTCCGCTCCAGCCACCCCGCTGTTTGAGGATGGTGAGCCGGCATCCATCCGCGGTGGACTCGATGGCGATGCGCAAGGCCGCTGGCGAGGGCTGGCTTGCCGCCTGCCAGGAACGGAACAGAACCGCGAGGCCAGCGCCAGCCTGAGCGGCCAGCTGTAGCTTGCGTAATTGGGGCACGCTGAGGTTGGCTGTTGTCAGCCAGGTCAGGATGGCGCCCCCCGAGATGGCGCGCAGTCCCTGTTCCGTCGCCCATAATTGGTCGCGCAGGGTTTTTGTCTGTACTACCAGTAAGTGCCCCAGGCTGATGTTCCAGTGTTGCCACGCCGGTGCATAGGGCAGGTGGGGGGGTGCAATCAGCACCACAGGGCGTCCCGCAGCACTCAGTTGCGCCAGTGTCGGCGCCAGCAGTTGCAGCTCCCCGTTACCGGGCTGGTGGCACAGGAGTTCGGTCAGCGCGCCCGTTGGCCAGCCGCCCTGGTGCAGGCTGGCATTCAGTGGCGCATAACCGGTGGCTATGCCGTGGGTGGCGTCTGACGTTGCGGAGGCCTGCCAGAGGTCGGGCCGTTTGAGCAGCGAGGCGAGTGTCGCATTCATAGTCTGTGGGTTTATATCGTTGCCATAGGTGGTGGTTTTTTCGCGGAGAAGGGGTTTTCGGCGAAAACTGTAAATATATACAGTATTTCGGAGGTTGTCACCCACTATTGGCTGGTGGTGACGCCAGGTGTTGCAAGCCGCGCTGGACGGCTGGTGCGGGGTCCCTGCGGCGGCCTGAGGACGACGGGCGCCAGCAACGGGAGTGGTAAGATAGGAGAGTCTTCCACCCCGATTGACTAAGGGAGGTGTCTGTTAGCGTTTCTCTTGAAATGACGATAATTCTCACCGCCATCGCATTTGCGGCAGGGTTTATCTCCTCCATTGCCGGAGCGGGTGGTTTGCTGACACTGCCGGCCCTGCTCTGGGCGGGTCTGCCACCGCTCCAGGCGCTGGCCACCAACAAGGTTCAGAGCGCGCTGGGCACGGCGGCATCGGCCTGGAATTTTTTTCGCAAGGGACATTTGCAGCTCGGGGACATAGGGCCGGCGCTTGGCTTTGCGCTGGCGGGTTCTGTCGCGGGTACGCTGGTTGTCCAGCAATTGGGTAACGAAGTACTGCGCCGGTTGTTACCGGTTTTTCTGATTATCATTGCAGGCTATTTTTTACTATCCCCGCGCGTGTCCGACGAAAGATCCAGGCCGCGCCTGTCCCGCTGGCAATTCGGCGGCTGTGCGGCGTTGGGCATGGGGTTTTACGGTGGTTTTTTTGGCCCCGGCATGGGTTCGATATTCCCATTTCTGTTTGTCTGGTTGCTGGGACATAACCTGCGCAGCGCGACGGCGCATACCAAAGCCATGGTGTTAACCATTAATGGTGTTTCCGCACTGCTGTTTATTTACCACGGCGGTGTGTTGTGGGATCTCGCTCTGCTTATGTCCGTTGCGCAGATCATCGGTGCGTATCTGGGCTCCAGCCTGGTCATTCGCCGCGGTGCGACACTGGTGCAACCCCTGATTGTTGCAGTTACACTGATTCTGTCGATTAAATTGTTGTTGTTCCCATAAGTTTGCCAGGAGCCGATTACTATGAGCAGGTCCCTATGAGCTATGTGCTGACCCTGGTGTTGACTTTGGCGGTGGTGCTGGTGGCTATGTGGGTGTTTATCCGGGTGGGAACGCCGGTATATCGACTCCAGCGGGAAAATATTCTGAGCCTGCTACGGTTACTGGTGAGCGGTCGCGCCACCCGGCAGGATTGGGATGTCTTCGTGGCCATCCCCATTCGCCACGATCCATTGTTGCGGGATATTCAGGAGCGTTGCATAACGATTGCACAAACTGAATTCACCGGTGGCCCGGGCTTGCTTTTTTCCGCGCAGGGGGTGGCCAGGCTTGAATCTTTGTTAAAAGAATTAGAAGCCGAAGCCGAAGTGACCCCGATCACAAATGCTGCGGCGCACGGCCTCCAGCGCGAACAAGGCGAGCAAAAAATGCAACCCCATAAAAGATAAAGGAAATAAATCCGATGGAAAATGTTTCTGCGGTAGCAAAGTTTGTGTTGCTGTTTGCGGCTTTTGTGGTGGTGATAGCCGGTATGAAAATGGCGGAGCCCCTGTTGGTACCATTTTTGTTGTCAGTGTTTATCGCGCTGATCTGTTTTCCGCTTCTGACGTGGCTTAAATCGAAACGGGTGCCCAATAGTGTAGCCATCCTGCTGATCGTACTGGCAGTGGTACTGGTGGGAATGTTGATCGGCGCGGTGGTGGGTGCATCCATTCGCGATTTTCGCGAAGAGTTGCCGGCCTACCAGACCCGCTTGCAGGGCATGGGCGTGGTGGTGCAGCAATGGCTGGCGGAACGGGGTTTGGTATTCGACGGCAACCATTGGCGGGAAAGTTTTAACCCCAGCGCAGTGATGCAACTGGCGGGCAATACGCTCGCCTCATTTGGTAATGTGATGACCAATGCCTTTTTGATTTTACTGACGGTTATTTTTATTCTGACCGAGGAAACCGGATTTCGCGATAAACTGCGGTCCGCGCGCGGTGCATTCGAGTCGCTGGCGGGGCTGGAAACATTTATTCAGAGTGTAAATCGCTATCTGTCGATCAAAACATTATTGAGCCTGGCTACTGGCGCACTGGTGGTGGTATGGCTGTGGCTGCTGGGCGTCGACTATGCAGTGATGTGGGGACTGCTGGCATTTTTGCTGAATTTTGTACCCACGATTGGTTCGATTCTCGCGGCGGTGCCTGCAATACTGTTGGCGCTGATCCAGCTCAACCCCTGGTCGGCTGGGTTGGTGGCGGTCGGTTATGTGGTGATCAATGTGGTGTTCGGTAATATTCTCGAACCGCGACTGATGGGGCGCGGGTTGAACCTGTCGCCGCTGGTGGTGTTTTTATCGCTGGTGTTCTGGGGCTGGGTACTGGGTCCGGTCGGTATGCTGTTATCTATTCCGCTGACGATACTGGTAAAAATCGCCCTGGAAAACGATCCGCAAACCCGTTGGGTGGGCATTATGCTGGGCGCGGGCCAGATGTCTCTCGCGTCCGCTAATGATAAGGGTGAACCAACGGCAATTCACGACAAACCGTTTGCCAAAGATGATGATTAACGGGGTGTTCGGCAATTTGTCTTACCGGCGGTGGCTGCGCCTAATACTGCTGCTGTCGTTGTTCACAGGTTGCGGGGACGGGCAGCAGTCCCCGTCGACGACCGCAGAAAGCCATGGCTCGGCATCCGGTATTCAATGGTTCGCCGGTACGGTGGAAGAAGCCTTTGCCCACGCTAAAACAGTGAACAAGCCGGTGTTTCTGTATTGGGGCGCCGACTGGTGCCCGCCCTGCAACCAGCTCAAGGCCACGGTGTTCGAGCAGCGCGAATTTATCGAACAAAGCCGTCTGTTTATTCCGGTGTATCTCGATGGCGACACCCCCCGCGCGCAACGAATCGGCGAGCAGCTTGGCGTGATGGGTTATCCGACGGTGATTGTGTTTAATCCGGCCGGCGAGGAATTAACCCGAATTCCTGGCGGCATTAATCTCGATCATTATCTGCGGGTGCTCGCGCTGTCCCTTGAACAGTTGCGTCCAGCCACGGTATTGGTGGCGGCGGCGATGAACGGAGAAGGGCTGGCGGCGGAGGATTGTCAGTTGTTGGCCTGGTATAGCTGGGCGCAGGATAACGGGCAAGTGCTGGCGGGCAGAGACCCACTGGCGGTGTTTACCCGTTTGCTGGAAATCTGTGGTACTACCAGTGCAGTGGTGAACAGTCGCCTGGGTATGGCGGCGCTGAATGCCTGGTTGATGGCAGATCGCAGCCAGGAATCTGCACTTGCCAAAATTGACGAGTACCAACAGTTAGTCGCAACCGTACTCAATGATCGCGCGTTATCCATTGCAAACATCGAGCCGCTGATTTATCAGGCCGGAGATATCGTTGCCACGCTGACCAGTTCAGGGGCGGAACGGGAAAGTTTGCGGCGGCGTTGGCTCGATCGACTACGGAGCCTGAGTGTTGACTCCGATGTGGCGCTTGCGGATCGTCTCGCTACACTTTACGGGGAGCTACAGCTTGCGCGGTTGGCGCATTCTTTTGCCGGGTATGAACCGGAGTTAATTGGCAGGGTGCAACAACAAGTTGACGCAGCGGACAAACAGGCGACGACAACCTATGAACGCCATGTGGTGATCAGTGTGGCGTGGGATGTGCTTTACGCGGCAGGCCTGGAACGCCAGGCCAGCGACTTGCTGCTGGCAGAAATGGAAAAGTCCCAGTCGCCGTATTATTTTATGCTGGAGCTGGCCAATATTGCGGAAAAGGCGGGTCGGGAAGATGAAGCTTTGGCGTGGCTGGAGCGCGCCTGGCGCGCGGCGACCGGTTCCGCGACGCGATTTCAGTGGGGCGTAAACTATCTGCTGGGATTGTTAAAAATGGCGCCTGAAGATACGGCGCGGATCGAGGCGACGGGGGTTGCAGTGTTGTCGGAGCTGGCAGTACAGGAAGCACCGCTGTTTCAACGCAATCGCCAGCGCCTGGAACAACTCGGCGCTGCGCTGGTGGAGTGGAACGAATTTTTTGAGCAACCCAAAGTGCTTGCAGCGTTCAGAGCGCAGCTGGCGCCGCCATGTGAAGAGGAATCGCTTGAATCGCGGGCAACAACTTTTTGTCGCGAGTTTCTGCAGGTGGAGTAACAGCGGCGCAATGAAAAAAAATTCTGACGCCTTGAAATATGGTCTGGCGGAAACGGCAATCACAACGGCGCACCAGGGTGGCGGGGACGATGTGGGAATTGCTGTCGGGGACAATATCGATCCACAAGCGACGCTGCGTGTGTTGCTACCTGGGGCAAAATTAACCATCACTACGTTGCATAATGTGCCGGAGCTACGGCTGTGGTTAATTGATCCGGCCGGTATGCACGCGCCACTCTCGGAGCAGGAGGTCGGCGCGGTATTTACCACGCCACCCTACTGGTGTTTTCGTTGGGGGAGCGGCAAGGCGCTGGCCGAATACATTCTGCGGGAGATGCCGGCAAACATTACCGGCGCCACTGTGCTCGATTTCGGATGTGGCAGCGGCGTGGCGGCAATTGCCGCCGCGTTGGCAGGCGCGCGGCGGGTGATCGCCTGTGATAGTGACCCGGTGGCGCTCGCCAGCGCTGCGCGCAATGCCGAGTTGAACGGGGTTGAGCTCAGCTACGCAACGGATGTTTTTGCGGTGAAAGAACGGGTCGATTATTTATTTGCGGCAGACGTTCTCTACGACCGGGAAAATTTTTCCCTGCTGCAACGGTTCCGGCGGCTTGCCAGGCGGGTGATTATTGCGGATTCGCGGGTGTCGGACTTCGCTGCTGAAGGTTATACGCAGTTCAAGCGCCAATGCTCGGTAACTCAACCGGATCTGGGGGAACCACCACAGGTGGCACAGGTTGTATTTTATGGCGCCTCCGGAACATTTTGAAAGCCTGTTTTAAGATGTTTTGTGCCAGAGAGTGCGCTGCTGCTGTTGGTCGGTTGAAACGGACCTTCAGTGATGTTGTTCTTCATAATCGCCGAAGTTACAGGTAAGATCGGCCCACATTAGCAATAATAAGAGTGGCAGGTATGCGCAATGGGTGGCAGGTGTGAAGCAATCAAAACCGATTAACAAGGCGTGGTTGGCGCGAGTGGTTGGTGTCCAGCAAGCGGAACAAAAAGCAATATCGCGGCTGTTACACGACGAGTTCGGTCAGTCGCTGGTGGCCGCCAAAAGCTTTGCCGTTGCCGTTGCACAGGTGCGTGACGGGGAGTCCTTCGACGATATTCGCAACATGGCGGGCGTCGTTAAGGAGATGATCGAAGGGACCTATATCGCAACTTACGATCTGATGCGGGAACTCGACACGGGAATTGCGCCGGAGGCACCGTTCGCGGAGCACATACAGGGTTTGTTGCAATATCTGCGCTTTGAGCAAAAACGCGTGGCGTTGTCATTCGCTGGCGGCGATCAGATTGATCTGTTGCCGCATTGGGCGCGGTCCCTGCTCTTGCGTTTTACGCGTACGCTGCTAACCTGCGTTAATCGCCATGCGAGCGGCGTCAGTACGGTGAAATTAACTGTGTCCGCGGACGTCACCGGCCACACGGTGCTGGCGGTAGAGCACAATGGTGCAGCCACGGCGCCACAATTCGAGCGGCATCCCATACTGCTCGGATTGACGCGCGGCGTGCAGGCGTTAGGTGGAGAGTGTGCGTTGAGTCAAGATAAGTCGCGACAAGAACATATAACTCTGACCTTCGATTTCCCCGTGGATTAGCCGGACGCGATATGGTCGACGCAACTGTCTCGGTCTTACTGGTCGATGATCACTCCGTGGTGCGCGCCGGCTTTCGCTATTTGCTCGAGCGGGTGGAGGGTTTCGTCGTTATCGAAAGCGATTCTGCGGAGGCAGCCTACCGCACCTACCGGGAAAAAAAACCTGACGTGGTGGTCATCGATATGTCCATGCCCGGCATTGGAGGGCTCGAAGGGATTCGTCGCTTGCGGGCGAGTGACGATACATCGCGTATTATCGTTCTGAGTATGTACAACGATCCTTCCTTTGTGACGCGCGCCATGGAAATGGGCGCGCTTGGATACCTGAGTAAAAATTGCGGGCCTGAAGAACTGGCCAAAGCGATTGCCGCGGTGATGCGGGGAGAGCGTTATTTCAGTTCGGATATTGCGCTTGAGGCGGCCGATACTGGCGGCACCGAGCTAAGCAGTTTGTCGACCCGCGAGTTTCAGGTGTTTCGTATGCTGGCGGACGGCGCTTCGGTCAAGGATATTGCGGATACCCTGAGCCTGAGCCCCAAGACCGTGAACAACCACCGCAGCAACATCATGGAAAAACTGCAGCTACACAGTGCGGTGGAGATGACTCGCCTGGCGGTGCGGGAGGGTATTATCGACGCCTGAAGCGGCGGAAGCCGATCAGTTGTGTGTCCCCGTGGCTTGATCACCGCCGAGCGCGTGTAGCGCGACATTGACGGCAAAGATTGAAAAGAGTATAAATTTCTTCCGTAACTAATTGATTAAAAAGGTTTAATAAGTAAAATCAAGGCGTTAGGTCAGGTGCGTTTTCCCGCCGGAGCAATCAACTGGTCGATTGCAGTAACAGGCCCACTGGAATTAAAGCTTTTGGTACCGCTGACGCTATATCGTGAACATGACGGAGGTGGTCGCTTGAACGACATAATCAAAATATCCTGCATTGGCGTCGACGACAAGGACGTGGCGGTGATCAGCAGTATTCTCAAGCTGGCCCCTGAACTGAAGGGTAAGTTTGAATTGATCGCCGCTGAGCAAAAAAGCGAAGCCAATCTGCTATTTGTCAACGCCGATGACGACCAGGCGCTCGGTGAATGGAGAACCTTCAGCGCCGCCCATGGCGAGGTGGTGCCTATTGTTATCTACAGTGGCGAGGCGCCAGATATAGATGCCATCACCATGAAACGCCCGCTGGCGATGCGGCGGCTTATCGATAGCCTGAAGACCACCATTTCCACCGAGCGCGAGGTGGTGGTGGCAAATACCGGGGGCATTAAAAAGATTCTGGTGGTTGACGACAGTTTCCCGGTGCGTAAATACATGGAGCAAAAACTGCCCCTGCTGGCCGACGGTGAACTCAGTTTGAATTTCGCGGAATCCGGCGCCGAGGCCGTCGATCGGGTCAAGGAAACTGCCTACGACCTGATTTTCCTCGATGTCATGATGGATGATATGAATGGCTACAAAGTGTGTAAGTGGGTGAAAACGGTGAGGCCCGAAACAGCAGTGGTGATGTTGACCAGCAAAAACTCTCCGTTTGACAAGGTGCGCGGCACCATGTCGGGGTGTGATGATTACGTAGTAAAGCCGCCCAAAGACGAGACCCTGAAAGAGATCCTGCAGCGCTTTTAACGGGTGCTGGACAGTTGTGGGTCCGCGCGGAAAGCACAAAAGGAAGAGATTGATGGCAGTTGCGAAAGTCCTGGTGGTGGATGATTCGCCGGCGGAACTGGAAAATATTCGGTTAATGGTGGCGACGACGGGGCGCACGGTGTTGACCGCGACTTCGGGACGCGAGGCGGTGGTGGTGGCTGCCAGCGAGCAGCCTGACCTGATTTTTTTGGACATAGTCATGGATGACCTTGATGGCTATGGCGCCTGTCAGGCCATTCGCGAAAATCCAGATACCAGCCATATTCCGGTAGTGATGGTGAGTTCAAAAAATCAGCGGTTTGATCGTCTATGGGCGGATCGGCACGGTGCGCGCGGCGTTATTTCCAAACCCTACAGCGAGCAGGAGATTACTGCGCAGCTGGAAAAGTACTGACGGAAAAATACATTGGAAAACCAGGAATCGCGATTGGTAGCACCCAGCGCAGCTCTACAAAAGGAGTTTGTGCTGGCGAGTGCGACCACTGTTGCGCCGGATATGGGTGCTCTGCACGGCACATTTCACGGTTTTGTCATCGGTGAAATCGGTTTGCTGTTGCCCAGGAAAGAAATTTCCGAAGTACTGGAAAGTATTAACAGTTGCCGTTTGCCGAATACTTCCCCGGTACTGTACGGCATGGCCAACCTGCGCGGGAAAATAGTTCCGCTCTTCGATTTACATCGTTTACTGGGAATTGAACCTGCGCCGCAACGTATGTTTTTGGTGGTTGGCGATGGTGGCAATGCAGTCGGCGTGTTACTCGATCGTTTGCCGCGCCGGGTAGTCATTGCGGCGACCGATAAACTACCGATAATTCCGCCATTGCCACGGGCGCTACGGCCGTTTGCGCATGCAGCCTATGAAACACAGGGGGTGTGGCTCGACTGGGATTTACCCGGATTCTTTGCATCACTAAAGGAGCAAATCCGTTAGTCTGCGGTGCGATGCGGGTGAATAACGATTCCTGAATTTAATCATGCGAGACTGAGTAAAGGCGTATATTTATGAAGCTGAAAATCGCGACCAAGCTGGGAGGCGGTTATTTACTGTTGACGGCGTTCGTGCTTATTGCCGGTGGCGCAGGGGTGTACGGTGTGAGTCGCCTTGCGGACACGCTGGAGTTTGTTACCACCGATGCCTGGAACGCGGCGGACGGTGCCATGGAGCAGTCGATCGCGGTGCGCGAGCACATGC
>JAYODD010000015.1:23387-27839 GCA_038106145.1 Gammaproteobacteria bacterium
CAGCGCGCCCGGTCGACGCCCCGTGCGCCCCGCCTGGGGGGTCAGCAGCCTGGAGCCAAAAGCAATGCGGAATATTTGCTCGAGGCGCAGGCGCGACTGCAAGCTGCGGTCAGCTTCGGCTCGGAAGCGGGTGAGCGCATGCTGGAGTCTACGTTGATTGATGAGCAGGTGGCGAGATCACTTGCTGGGGCGCTTAGCCAATATCAGGGCACGCGGGATCAGATGCTGGACGCACATGCGCGCTTTGTAATGTTCGATACGGATTTACAGGCCGGCATCAGCAATTTCAAAGAGCTGTTGGGAAGTCTTAGGAGTGTGGCGCAGCAGGTCACCGATGAATTCAAAAAAAACACTAGTCGGCAGTTTTCCTGGAACAGTGGGTTGCGGGAAAAATGGCAGGCGGCGGATGGGGTTGCCGCGATCGAGAATGCATTTTTGCAGCGTGTTGACGCCTACAAAATTTTCGTTGCCGGTGGCAGTAGTAAAACACAGGCAGATGAGGAGCTTGCCTCGAGTCTGTCAAAAATGCGGGACAACATATCCACCATTGGAAGCCTGGCGGTGTTCAGGAATTTTCATTCCGACAAGGAAGGTGCGGCGATCAATCCCCAATTGATGGAACAACTCGGAGTCACCGTGCAGAAGGCCAGCGTCAGCGAGAGGTTGAACGACGAGCTGGATATTCACGAAATGGAGTTTAAAACGGCCATCGAAGCCTACAACGCGTATCGTGTAAGTCTGCAGGATTACGAACGCGTTGCGGCGGAACTGATGACCTTGCTGGATGAGGTGCAACGTATCGGCGATGCGGCGGTGGAACAACAGGCGATCCCCATTCAGGCCACGATTACCAGGGCCTACAGCGTGATTGCCGTGGTGGTACTGCTTACCCTGTCGTTCGCGCTTGCATTGGCGGTTATTATGACCCGCCTGATGCGCGCCACATTTCAGCGAATTATCGGCGTTGCTGAAGGAGTGGCCAAAGGCGAACTGGAGACGGTTGAGATTGCCGACACGGAGCTGGGGGACGAAATTGGCGATACCCTAGTCGCGGTCAAGGGCATGGTGGAAAAGCTTGGCGAAGAAAACCGGCAGCTCAACGATTCGATTATCAATTTATTGGAAGCCACCGCACAACTTAGCGAACGGGATCTTACTGTTCAGGTTCCGGTGGCCAACGATATCACCGGACCGGTGTCGGACGCCGTTAAGGTGCTGGTCTACGAAACCGCCAAAGTATTGAAAGAGATTCGCGATGTAGCGGAACTGGTGGAGGGGGCGTCCAATACGGTACGCGATCAGGGTGTTAAGGTTTCCGAAGCGTCGGCGGTGGATCGCGAAATGACATTTGGAGCAATTTCCGTTCTCACCGGACTCGCGGAAGGCGTTGGCAAACTCGCTGACCTCGCGGAATCTTGCGATGAAATGGCGCGACGTACCACGAGCTCCATTACCGATGCGCTGCACGAAGTGTTGAATACCAGCACCGGAATGGATGACCTTCGCGAAACCATTGCCGAAACGGAAAAGCGCATTAAACGGCTCGGCGAGCGTTCTCAGGAAATCAGCTCGGTGGTGGAAATTATTAACAATGTGGCCGAGCGCACCCATATTCTGGCATTGAACGCCTCCATGCAGGCGGCGGCGGCGGGTGACGCGGGGCGCGGATTCGCGGTGGTGGCCGACGAGGTACAGCGCCTCGCGGAATCGTCCCGCCAGTCCACCTCCGAAATTGCCGCCCTGGTCAGTAATATTCAGTCGGAGACGGCGGAAACCATGGCCGCCATGAACAAGGCGATCAGTCAGGTAGTAAATGGCACGGTTGCAGCAAAGAAATCCGGAGAGCAGATGGAGGCGACGACCAAGACAACTGCTGAACTATCCAGCGTCATCGGCGAGATCGCCCAATCAGCGCGCGCGCAGTCGGACTCAATCGAAGTGGTAGCCGGGCAGGCCGCTCAGGTAAGCGCGACCCTGAAAAAAACCGGAGAAGAGATGGAAGAGCAGGCTTCAGTTGTCGAGAAATTACTCGCCTTTGCGCGCCAGCTTACCGAATCGGTACGGCAATTTAAGTTGCCCGGTTAACCGGGTGTTAAGTGTTACGGCCGTCCAGTGGGAATCGCGGTTAAAGAGATATTTGCATGGGGATGACGGCTGAAATAGAAATTCTGCACGGGGTTATTGGCGCCACGGCGGAATCGCTTCCCGAACTCATTCCCCTGTTAATGGGCGCGGGTGATGAACCTGCACAAGGTTTGAACAGTTTGCAGGAGCAGCTGGATAACATCAGTATGACGGCCGGTTTTGCCGGCCTGGAAGGTTTGTCGCGGACCACCCAACTGTTATCCGAACACCTCGCCACCCGCTGTGGTAGCGATCAACCTCTGCCTTCAGATGATCTCGACAAACTCGTTGGTTGGATAACCCAGGCGCAGGGGTATCTGCAATCCCCGGTGCCCGCGGACTGCATTAACGCACTCCTGGATCCGTTGCCCGAAGAGCGTCGCGGGGTACTGTACGAGGTGCTGGTGCAGGAATCGGAGGGAGAGCCTTCTCCGATTGGCGAGCCCGCCGGGGAGGATGATCTTGCCGACCCGACTGATGGGGGGCCGGGGCTGGCGCTGGTGGGCGATTCACCCGTGGCGCGCTCTGAACAAATGATATCCATGGATGATATGGACGACTTGCTCGCGGGAGACGGCCCGGGAGGCGCAGAGACCAGTATTCTCGGTATGTTGCGGCAGGAAATCGAAGAAATAGCGCCGCGCCTGAGTCAATGTGCTGCGGCAATTGGTGGCGCCACCGAGCTTGCCGATGCCGCCGGTGAACTGGCCAGCTACGGTGAACTCGTAGAGCGGTTACAGACGGCGAGTACCGGAGCGGGGCTCGTCGGCATGGGGCAGATCGCGGATTTTTTAATCCAGAACCTCGGTTTGTTGTTGAACGCCGCGGACGAACAGCGCCGCGCAGTGGCGCCGCTGTTGGCCGGGTGGCCGCAGCCGATTACCGCACATTTAGCCGACCCGGCAGATAACAGTCTGTGCCTGGCTGCGGTTAACTACCTGGAAAATCCGGCTTGGCTACAACCGCTGATTGACGAGGATGTAAAACAGTTATTGAAAGGGTTGGTCAAGGATACGGAAACTAGCGGTGAATGCGTTGGCGAATCCCGCGCGACGCAGGCTAGGCCAGAGGATGTGGAATTAAAAATTGCCGACGATGTGAGCGCTGAGCTGGTGGAGGCGTTCTTTACCGAATCGCCGCGCTATGCGGAGCAACTGGCCGGCCATATTGCCAGTATCGCCAAAGGTGAGGAGGTGCAAAATCACCTTGCCGCATCGCAGCGTATCTCGCATACCCTGAAGGGCTCCGCCAATATGTTGGGGGTCAAAGGCCTCGCTAATTTATCTCACCACCTGGAAGATATTTTTGAGCACCTCGCCCAGGTAGATGTCGCGCCGCCGAAGCCACTGGCGGCTACCATGCAGGAGGCGGCCGACACCATAGAAGTCATGTTGGAAGCGCTGCAGGGCATCAGTCCCCCGCCAGCGGAAGCCCTGCATGTATTACAGGATGTACTGGACTGGGCCAATCGTATTGATCGCGGTGATATTCGCAGCGAGGACTTCCACGAGGGCGCCCGCGCGCCGCGCGTCAATGTGGTGGCCGACTCCGCCGGGTCCGATGATGTTGCCGGTGAGCGGGAGGGGCCCGCGCAGGCCCAGGTGCAGGAAGCGCTACGGGTACCTCGGGATATTATCGATAATGTCTTAAACATGGTCGGTGAAGCCGCCATCTCCCTGAGCCAGATACAGGAGCGTCTGCAAAATTTACGGGCGTCTGGTGTGGCCATGCGGCGCAATGACGGCGTGTTGCAAACCCGTCGTTTTGAGCTGGAGGAGCAGGTCAGTGTGCGTGGGGTGGCGGCGCAGCAGAAGGGGCTGGTCGCCAACGGCGAACACTTCGATACCCTGGAAATGGATCAGTACGATGAGTTTTACACCGCCACCCACAGTTTTATCGAAGCGGTTTCTGATACCCGCGAAGCGTCCCGCGAAATCATCGAAGAAGTCTTGCGTTTGGAAAATCTATTTCTTCACCAGCAACGGCTGAATCGCGCCTTGCAGGATATGGTAATGTCGACCCGCACCGTGGCCATCAGCTCAATTAGTCCACGCCTGCAGCGGGCGGTGCGTCAGGCAGCACGTATGACCGGCAAGGATGTGAACCTCGAGATCCGCGGTGAACAACTGATGGTGGACGGCGACGTGGTGGCAAAACTGGTGGACCCGCTGATGCATCTGTTGCGCAATGCCGTCGACCACGGCATCGAAATGCCGCAGGAACGCGCCGCCAAGGGTAAGAATGCCGCGGGGCTTATCACGCTGGAATTCGAACAGGCGGGCAATAATATCGTGGTAAATTGCCGCGATGACGTAGAGGGTCTCGATT
>JAYODD010000015.1:27849-34482 GCA_038106145.1 Gammaproteobacteria bacterium
ATTACGACAGAATGTTAAAGCTGGCAATTGAAAGAGGCATTGTTCGGGAAAGTGATTCTTTGGAACGGGAGGCGATCGCACGTCTGGTTTTGGCGCGGGGTTTTTCAACCCGCGAAGAGGCTACCCAGGTGTCGGGCCGCGGCGTGGGGATGGATGCGGTGCACGCCGCGATTGTCGAACTCAAGGGCACATTGCAGATCGGCGACAACAGCTCCGGCGGCACGCTGGTTGAGTTGCGTCTGCCGGTCACGCTTCTCACCAGTCATTCCGTAGTGATCAGCGTGGGTGATCTGCAGTACGCAATACCGACAGATACGTTGATGCAAATCCTGAGTTCAGGTGTCGGTGTTGTCTCCAGTATTGGCGGTGAACTGGCTTATACCCTGGGCCGGGACATTTATCCGCTGCGGGCCCTGAGTAACCTGCTGGGGCAGGCTGATAACGGCAGCGGCGATGTGAGTTACTATGAAGGAAAGGTGATTCTGCTGGCGCGCACCGACCAGGGGATTTCTGCAATTGCAGTGGACCAGGTACTGTCGAGTCACGAACTGGTGATCAAAAATCTCGGACAATACGTGGGCCATGTGCGGGGTATCGCGGGCGTGTCACTGTTGGGAGATGGACAGGTGGTGCCGGTACTCAATTTAATTGAGTTGACCAGTCGGGCTCCAAGCGCAGTTGTTACTGACAGTGGCCCTTCCGGGGAAGAGAGCGAGAGCACGTCACAGGTGCGGCAGGTGCTGGTCGTCGACGATTCGTTAAGCGCCAGAAATACCCTGATCGAATTGGTGCAGGACGCCGGATTTGAGCCTGTGGCGGCGCGCGATGGTATGGAGGCAGTTAAACTGCTGCAAAAAATGGTGCCGTCTCTGGTATTGACCGACCTGGAAATGCCGCGTATGAACGGCCTGGAATTGACTTCGCATATCCGTGGTACCGAGAATCTCAAACATCTACCCATTATTATGATCACCTCACGCACGTTGCAGAAGCATCGGGAGCAGGCCGACAGCGCGGGAGTAACTGAGTATGTGACCAAGCCGTTCTCCGAGGAGCGCTTGATGTCGCTGGTGGCAAGTTATATGGCGAGAGCGCGCCAGTGAATCCAGTGGAGTCGGTGGGCGAAGGGAGCGGGCTGGCGTTGCTCGGTTTTGGCTCGCGCTTACTGGCCGTGCCGTTGAGTAGTCTGGTCACCATCGAGCACTCCGGCAAACTGACCGAGGGGCAGGAGTCTTCGCCGGGGGCGTTTGCGACAGTCGAAGCGGCTGGACAGCACACGCCGGTCTACGCTTTCACGGATGACTTTGCGATGTGTGATGGGAGCCGCTACCCCGGGCATTTTTGCGTAGTGTTGCGCGCCGATGACGGAGCCCGTCAGTATGCTCTGGCGTGCACCGACGTTGAGCAATTGCGTACAGGGGGCGAATACGCTGGTTTACAGATGATCCCCGATTGCATGCAACTCCCGGGCAGTCCGTTTGCCGGGTTGTTTATGCGTGAAGGGAAGCTGGTATTAACGGCCGACTCGTCGAGTCTGCTCGGCTATATCGACAGACAGTGCGGCCAGCATGAGTGATGGCGACGACGTGGGGGAAAATTTTCCGGCATGGCTTTTGACCGGTGCGCCCGGTTATCAATTGGCGGTGGGTATCCACGAGGTTCAGGAGTATTTGGTGGCCCCCGGAATTTTGGATGTGCCACTTGCGCCGCGGCACTGCGCGCAACTAATTGTATGGCGTGATCAGTTTGTGCCCCTGTTTGATTTACGCCACCTGCACGACCCTGATCTGACCCACGTAGACGTGGCGGCCCCGGTTTCCGGGGTTATTGTGCTGGTCTATCAACGGGAACCAGGATTGGCCCTGGAATACCTGGCGCTTTATCTGTACGCTGAACCGGAGAAAATCCTGGTGGACGACCGTGCGGTTGCCACCTGGCCAGCGGACTATCCGCGGGCATTGCATGGATTGGTGCGCTCCCTGTTTACCCACGACGATAGCGTGGTGTCGGTGCTTGATCTGGCCGGACTCGCCAGCGCCCGCTACCTGAATTTCCTGGTGCTCAACGGCCTTACCGATTAACGTTTACGCAACCGTGATTGCGTCAGGGCAGAAGGTGACGTTGTACTTCTTGCAGTACCTGGTGGTCGGTGAACGGTTTACAAATATAGGCGTCGCCCCCCTGGCGTTCTGCCCACATACGGTCAACCCGCCGCGTGCGGGCGCTGACAAAAATAACTGGGATATGCCTGGTGTCGGCGTCTAGTTTCAGCAGGCGACAGGCATTGTATCCATCCAGCCCCTCCATAACGACATCCATAAAGATCAGGTCTGGCCGCTGTGCGCGGGCAACGTTCACGGCGTCCTCGCCGTCGCAGGTGGTGATTATCGTAATATTCAAGGAGCCAAGGGCAACCGCAAGCCGCTCCAGGTCGCTTGGAGAATCATCCACTAGCAATACTTTTTGAATGGCCATGGATACCCTGCCATGGTTATTATTGGTCGACCGCGCCGTTGGTGCATCAGTATGTTGAATTTTTAGAAAAATACAAGGTGCGGGTGGCCGTTGCCCGGTGATCTGTTCGGATTGTCGCTTTTTGGCGCGGGACCGCAGACAGACGTCGGGTTAGCAGCAATGGTCAGGCGATCAATCCTGCTGTAGCTTGAATTCAATCGGTACAGTAAAAGTCGCCGAGTCGAAATCCATGCCCTGGGTAAAGATCGCAAACGGACTTGCCTTGATTGCCGCGGTACGGGCGGCGCGATTCAGTGCAGGGTGAGGTGAGCTCCGGGTTATCTCTGAGGATGCCAGCGAGCCATCCCGGTTTATCGTCAGCGTCAGGGTGACGTCGCCTTCCTCACCCCGCCGAATTGCGGATTGTGGATAGCGGGTCGCAGCGTACACTTTTTTAGTATTGCCTCCGCATACGCAGCCATCTGTGGCGAATCGGTTAGCTCGACGGGGGTGCTGTCAGCGCCGATGCTGGATGCCGTGCTGTCAAATTTCCAGGCCGCGACTTCCTGCTTGCGCTGGCTGGTGGGTTGTAGCGCGATATAGCGCTGTATTAACACCGGGTCTTTAGAGCGACCGATGATTTGCTCAAGAAATTCAGACGAGGGTACTACGTTTCCAACCAGGCAATTGATAGGCAAGGTAAAAATTTCTTTATTTGGGTAAGTGTCCCCGAGTCGTGTGTCGTTCAGGATCAACGCGGTGCCTTCACCGGGTCGATAGGTCGCGCGCATATAATCGCCAGTTTTCAGGTCGCCCTTGATCGTAGCGAACATGGTGGTAAGCGCCGGTGTGGTTTTATCAATCAGCGCCTGCGGATTATTTGCTGTTGTACAGGTCTGCCAGAGGGCCACCCAGTCGGAGCGTTGAACATCCCGCACGATATGTACCTCTCCAGTCTTGGCTACCTCCGCCTCAAGCAGGACGGCCGGATCGTTGGTCGGTTGTTTGGTGAGGATGGCGGCGATAAAGACTTCTTCGCCGTCACTATGGTAGGAGGCGATGCCATTGAGTTGTTCCGCAACCCCGTGCCCGACGCTGTATAGGCTAGCAGCAGTGATGGTTAGTAAACATTTTTTCAGTATGTTGGGCGTGAACGCAGCTGCCAAAAGGCGGTGTTTTGATCATTTGAGGTTGCTTAAAAAGGTGTGCACTCTACCATGGGGCATAGCGTCGGTGCACCGCCGGTTGCAAGTGTCCGATGAGAGCAGGTCACACCGTGCCAGCCCGCGACCAATTGCCCTCGTACCCGGTCACAAGGGGCCTTAGAAAGGGTATGATTACCTCGATAAGAAAATTATCTGGTAACGCTTACCGCCAGACGAAGTGATTCTCTTGGACCAGATTACAGGGACGGCTAGCTGCGAACATTCAGTTTGACTAACGACTTGTTCGGGTATCGCGGTTGGTCATGTTGATTGCAATCAGCCGGGTTCAGTCTGGTGTTGGCCGCCGATATATGGGGATTAAAAATGCAGATAAAACGAGCGACTGCACTCGACGATCAGGAGCTGGCGCGAAAATTATCGCCGTTACATTATTTTCAGGAAATTCGCAAAATTGATGAAAATCAGTTTCGTACTTTGATTTTCAACTCCCGGTTTGTGGAACTGCAGCCGGGTGAGTTTCTCATGAACCAGGGGGATAGCGATCAATACATTTATTTTTTGATGAAGGGTGCTCTGGAGGTTTGCGCCGATAACCGTGGCGAGGTGGTGCTTGGAACACTAATGCCTGGCGAGGTTTTTGGCGAAACCGCGGTGATTTTGGGAAAGCCGCGCACCGCGTACATTCGCGCCCCGGACAAAGTGCGGGAAGCACAGGTTTTTGCCACTGATTTCAGTATCTTTCAGGATTTACACAGTCACCAGTTGGTAACGCTGCAGACCAAGCTGATCGTGTACCGGCAAATGGTTCATGTATTGCGCTGGCGTAATGATCAGCATCAATCGCGCACGACGGGTGGCGTCAAAACCCGCGCCGCGTACGGTATATTGCCGTTCAGCGGAAAGTTGGGTACTCAGGCGGAACTGGAATCTCTGGTTGGACAGGCGCGGTACTACGCTGAACGACTACAACAACTCAATGAGGAGCTTGGCACCGTGCGCAATAGCGTTGCGGGTTAGCCCGCACGCCGCCGACCGTTGGTGGTTGCGAACAATGTCTTCTGCACTGTTAAAAACACGAAAAATTATTCACTGCGACTGCGACTGTTTTTTTGCGGCGGTGGAAATGCGGGACGCGCCAGCGCTGCGCGCAGTGCCGTTGGCCGTGGGTGGTGCGGCGGATAAACGGGGGGTCATAGCAACCTGCAATTACCTCGCTCGCGACTATGGCGTGCGCTCGGCGATGCCTACGGCGCGCGCGTTGCGTTTGTGTCCCACGCTGGTGGTGATGCCACCCAATTTCACTAAATATCGGCAAGTCGCCCGGCAAATCCACGCTATTTTTTGCGACTACACCGAGAAGGTTGAGCCTTTGTCGCTGGATGAAGCCTATCTCGATGTCACGGATTGCACCCGGCATCGGGGTAGCGCCACGCTAATTGGCGAGGAAATTCGTGCACGAGTATCTGCAACCCTGGGGATCACTATTTCTGTGGGCATTGCCGAGAATAAATTTCTGGCCAAAATCGCCAGCGACTGGCGTAAACCCGACGGGCTGTTTGTTATTACACCGGATCGGGCGGATGATTTTGTGCGCGCGCTACCGGTGCGAAAAATATTTGGGGTGGGTGAGGCGACGGAAAAAAAGCTTTCGCAAATGGGCGTATTTACCTGTGCTGATCTGCGTGCGCTCAAACTGGCGACGTTGCGCGATAAATTTGGCGCCCAGGGGGAGCGGCTTTATCAATTAAGCAGAGGTGTTGATGTCCGCGAAGTGATTCCCGACCGGCGCCGAAAATCGCTGAGTATCGAGCAAACCTATGATGTCGATCTCGCGGATAGCGCCGCTTGTCTGGCCAGAATCCCCGAACTGGTGGACGGCCTGTGCTCACGACTCGCACGGGTAGATGACAGCTACATCGTCGTCAAACAATTTCTAAAAATGCGTTTTGATAACTTTAACGTTACCACGATCGAACGCAGTGCTAGTCAGGTCGATTCGGAGTCCTATCGTCGGTTGTGCGCGGAGGCCTGGCAGCGCCGTGCCAGGCCGGTACGTCTGCTCGGTGTTGGCGTCAGGTTCGCGGATATTCAAGGGGTCAGCGATACCCGCGGGGTGAATCTTCAGCCTCAGCTTTTCCCGTGAGAAAAAACCCCGGAAGCGCCGCGAGCGACGCTCCTTTTTCCAACCACCCTAAGCCAATCTTACAGCTTGAACCTGTTCAACAGGCCATACAGTTTTTCGTGGGCCCTGGTATAGGGTGGGTAAAACAGATCGGGCTTGCCAAATTTGGGGAAATTGAACACTGGTCGCAGCTTGCTGAACTCCAGGAAACCTTCGTAGCCGTGATAATGGCCCATGCCGCTGGCGCCGACACCGCCAAAGGGCAGGTCGTGTTGCAGTGCGTGAAAAAGACAGTTGTTAAATAATACGCCGCCGGAAAGGGTGCTATACAGAATTTTTTCCTGAATTTGCTGGTTGTGGGTAAAGGCGTACAACGCCAGGGGGCGGTCGCGCTGGTTAATATAATCGAGTACTTCGTCGAGGGAGCGGTAAGTCATAATGGGCAACAGTGGACCAAAAATTTCTTCCTGCAATAAACGCATGTCCTGGGAGACGTTGATTACCAGATGCGGCGGAAACTTGCGCAATTCGCTGTTAAAGTCCCCGTCCACCAGTCTTACCGCTGTCGCACCCTTGCTCACGGCATCATCCAGGGTTTCACGCAGGCGCGTAAACGACGGGCCGTCGATTACCGAGGTGTAGCTCGCCTCGTTGATATCCGGATAGCGGTCACCCACTATTTTTTTGGCATGGGCAACAAATTCGTCTACTTTACCTTCCGGCAAAAACAGGTAATCGGGGGCGATACAGGTCTGGCCAGCGTTGAGAAATTTGGTGTACAACAGGCGTTGTGCCGCTTCCTGGAGATCGAAATCATCGCACACGATAGTCGGCGATTTGCCACCCAGTTCCAGGGTGATGTGCTTGAGCGTGTCGGCCGAGGACCGCTTG
>JAYODD010000015.1:34492-36889 GCA_038106145.1 Gammaproteobacteria bacterium
ACCCAGTTCCAGGGTGACCGGGCACAGATTCTCTGCCGCGGATTTCATCACGGTGCGGCCGCTCTCGGCGGAGCCGGTGTAAATAATATGGTCGAAGGGCAACGAGGTGAACTCGGAGCCGCGGACGCCGGGTAAAAATGCCACCAGGTCGTCGCCAAAGGTCTCTGCGCAAAGTTTTTGCAGGAGGCGGCACAGATTGTCCGAATTGGTCGCCAGTTTGATCATACAGCGGTTGCCGGCAGCGAGGGCACTGACGATGGGGCCAATACTCAAAAACAACGGATAATTCCAGGGTGTAACAATGCCAACCAGTCCCTTGGGTTGTGGTAACACCCGGTTTTTACCGGTTGCAAAGAGAATGGACACGTGGCGTTTTTGGGGTTTCATCCATTTTTTGAGTTTTTTGCGGGCGTCGCGGATACCGGACAGGCTGCTGAATATTTCCACCAGTTTGGTTTCGATCACGCTACGGTGGCCAAAATCCTTTGAAATGGCGGCTGCAATGGCATCGGCATTGTCGTTGAGCAAGGTTTCCAGTTTGGCGAGGTTATCCATACGGCGTGCATAACTGGGGTACGGGTCGGCGCGATAGGCGGCTTTTTGCTGCATAAATATACGCTGAGCGTCATTTTGGGGTGCTACAAACTCTTTGATTTGCGCTGCTTGAGCCATGACTGGTTTCCTCGCTATCCCCGCGGATGGGGTAGATGACGGGCCTGGTTGATGATCGGCACGGCAGACGATTAAAGCCTATGAGTTGCTTGCGGTAAAGTACTTTATGGTTCTGTAATTTCGTCCTTCTAACCGGGTGAATCAGGCATGTACCGGTTCAAATCGCTAGTCGCTCAGATAATCACCGAGCGGCGGGCAGGTGCACACCAGATGGCGATCGCCGTGGACATTGTCGATGCGGTTAACCGTCGGCCACACTTTCGCAGCCTGTAGCCAGGGTGCCGGACGCGCCGCGGTTTCCCTGCTGTAGGGTCGCTCCCAACTTTCGGCAAGCAGATCATTCAACGTATGGGGAGCCTGTTTGAGGGGGTTGTTGAGGCGATCCCAGGTGCCGTTGGCCACCTGCTCAATTTCCCGTCGAATGCCGATCATGGCGGCGATGAAGCGATCGAGTTCCTGCATGGACTCGCTTTCGGTGGGCTCGATCATCAGCGTTCCTGGCACCGGGAATGACATGGTGGGAGCGTGGTAACCGTAATCCATCAAGCGTTTGGCGATATCTTCTTCGTTGATACCGCTGGCTTCCTTGAGAGCCCGAATATCGATAATACACTCGTGGGCTACGCGGCCACTGCGACCGGTATACAGGATGGGGAAGTGATCTGCGAGTTTTGTGGCGATGTAATTGGCGTTGAGAATTGCCACCTGGGATGCCTTTTTCAGCCCTGTTGCACCCATCATGGTGATATACATCCAGGGAATCGGCAAAATTCCCGCGGAGCCCCAGGGCGCGGCGGCGACCGTGCCGCTGTCCCTGCTGGTCCCCGGAATCTGCTGTACGGGATGGGCGGGTAAGAACGGCGCCAAATGGGCGCGCACGGCAATCGGCCCCATGCCGGGCCCACCGCCGCCATGGGGAATACAGAACGTTTTGTGCAAATTCAGGTGCGAGACATCGCCGCCGAAGCGCCCCGGCTCCGCGATCCCTACCATGGCATTGAGATTGGCGCCGTCGATATACACCTGGCCACCGTGTTCGTGGATCAGGTCACATAGAGCTGTTATGTTTTCCTCAAATACACCGTGGGTCGAGGGGTAAGTCACCATCAATGCCGCCAGGTGGGTGCCGTGGGCGGCGACTTTGGCGCGCATATCGTCCATGTCGATGTTGCCGTCGCTGTCGCAGCGCACCACCACCACCCGCAGGCCTACCATGTGGGCAGTGGCGGGATTGGTGCCATGGGCAGAGGAGGGAATCAGGCAAATGTCGCGATGCGCCTGTCCGCGACTGGCGTGATATTTTTTGATGGCGATCAGGCCCGCGTACTCACCCTGGGATCCCGCATTGGGTTGCAGCGACACGGCGCTGTACCCGGTACAGGCCGCGAGCATGTCTTCGAGTTCGGTTAATAGCTGGCGGTAACCCTGCGCCTGCTCCATCGGCGCGAATGGATGCACGTCGGCAAATTTTTGCCAGGTGATGGGGAGCATCTCGGCGACGGCGTTGAGTTTCATGGTGCACGAGCCGAGGGGAATCATGCTGTGGGTCAGCGCAATATCCCTGTTTTCCAGACGTTTCAGATAGCGCAGCATTTCCGTTTCGCTGTGATAACTGTTAAAAACCGGATGGGTCAGCACGCTATCCGCACGACATACATTAGCCGGCAATCCAGAGTGGGGCTGGCTGTCGTCGATATTGTGGCTACGAATTTGCCGGTGGCAAAA
>JAYODD010000015.1:36899-53618 GCA_038106145.1 Gammaproteobacteria bacterium
GTGCTCTACTAACGATGCGGTAATGGTTTCGTCGAGGGCAATGGTCAGCGCAAATTGGTCCCGCGCAAACAAATTAATACCGGCCGCGCGCGTCCGTGTAAGGAGCTCATCCCGCTGGTCGCCAACCTCAACGGTCAGGGTGTCAAACCAGGTGTCGTGGCGCAGCTGGTAACCCATCGCGACCAGCCCGCCCGCCAGAAAATTGGTCAGGGCGTGGATGCGACCGGCGATCACCCGCAGGCCCTCGGGGCCGTGATACACCGCGTAAAACCCACTGATAACTGCCAGTAGCACCTGGGAGGTGCAGATATTGGAGTTGGCCTTTTCCCGGCGAATATGCTGCTCCCGGGTTTGCATCGCCATGCGCAACGCGGGTTTGCCGTGCGCATCCACCGATACGCCGATAATGCGTCCCGGCGCGGCCCGTTTGTAGTCGTCCCGAAAGGCCATAAAGGCCGCGTGGGGGCCGCCAAAGCCGAGGGGTACGCCAAAGCGCTGGGCGCTGCCCACGACGATATCCGCGCCCAGGTGTCCAGGGGCCCGTAGCAACACCAGACTCATCAGATCCGCCGCCACGATGGCCAGGGCGCCCTGTTGGTGAATCAGAGCGATGGCTTCGTCGAGATTGTCTACCGCGCCGCTGGAACCGGGATACTGTAGCAGCGCGCCGAACAGTTTGTGTTGTCGGAGATCCCGACGGGGATCGCCTTCGACGACTTCGAATCCGAAGTGCTCGGCCCGGGTGCGCACCACCGCCCTGGTTTGCGGGTGGCAATCCGCAGCGACGAAAAATGAACGACGGTCGTCGTCTCGCAGCACCCGTTTGGCCATCGCCATCGCCTCGGCGGCGGCCGTTGCTTCGTCGAGCAGGGAGGCGTTGGCCAGGGGCATGCCCGTCAGGTCGATCACCATCTGCTGAAAGTTTAACAGTGCTTCCAAACGGCCCTGGGAAATTTCCGGCTGATAGGGGGTGTAGGCGGTGTACCAGCCGGGGTTTTCGAGCACATTGCGCGAAATAACGTTGGGAGTGATCGTGTTGTGGTAACCGAGACCGATCAGCGAGGTGAATAACTGGTTGCGCTCGGCAATGTGCTCCAATGCCCGCAGCGCGTCGCGCTCGGAACGGGGGCCGGGGAGTTGCAATGTATCGCGCTTGAGGATACCGGGCGGCACGATACTCTCAACCAGTTGTTCCAGACTGCCGGCCCCGAGGGCGCTAAGCATCGCTGCGATGTCCCGCGACCGCGGTCCTATATGACGATTAATAAAGTCGTCGTATCCGGCGTTGACATCAAGAATTGGGTTAGAGGGCATAACAGCAGGCAACCCTGAGCAGCAAGTGAGGGAGGAGCAGGTGGTCGCGTATCCACGATTCACGACGTCGTCCGTGCATCATAACAACCGGCATCTTTCCCCGGCAAATCAAAATCATGAGGGGCAGTTTTTGTTGGCTCGGGTGTTCCGCGGTCCGCCCCGTAACAGGTTCTGGAGTAGGGTTTTCTGCAAATCTACCTTCAGAAAAACTTCACTGAGGTCGATAACCAGGTACAACCTGAGGTGTGGACAGCATGATGCAGCCCGGTCTGACGACATGTGCACCGCCCGGCGGCGGGCAACTTCCCGGTCGCTTGGAAAAAACTGCGGTGGGAAATCTGCAGGTGGGTATGTTTGTGGCCGAGCTGGATCGCCCCTGGCTGGAAACACCGTTTTTGATTCAGGGCTTTGAGATTCGCCACCAAAGTCAAATCACCACGCTGATGAGCTACTGCCGACACGTCTACGTGGCCCGGGAACGCTCGCGCATGGTGGGGGGAGAAAAAACTCTGGCCCCGGCGGGAATTCGTGCCGTGGCTCAGGAAGCCGCGAAAGTCGGGGATATCTACCAGGTTCGAGGTTGGGGTAAACCCGTTCGTCAGCGGCAATTACGGTCCCAGCCCGCGCACGTCAACTTAGTTCCGGTCGAGCAGGAACATGGTCAAGCGCGGGCAACTTACGATCGGGCTCGCTGTGATATTACAGATATACTGCGTTCGGTGTCGGTTGGGCAGATGCTGGATACCGAGCGGGCCGAACAGGTGGTCGCAGCCTGCGCCGAGAGTATTTTGCGCAACCCGAATGCCTTGCTGTGGATGGCTAAAATCAAGCGCAAGGACGAATATATTGCCGAGCATTCCCTGGATGTGTGCATCCTGGCGGTCGCGTTTGGCCGACACCTGGGTTATAGCGATAGTGCACTGCAGCTATTGGGCTTATGTGGGCTATTGCACGACGTCGGGAAAATGCGCATAAAACCTGAAATTTTGTATAAAAAAGAACCTGTTACCGAACGTGAAGCGGAATATTTGCGGCGTCACACGGAGGCCGGGTGCCAGTCGCTGGCGACTCACAAAGGTCTACACAAATTGGTGCTCGATGTGGCGCTCAATCACCACGAACGGGTCGATGTCACGGGCTATCCCCGCGGGTTGCGGGGCCATGAAATTGCAGACTTCACCCGTGTTATCGCTGTGGTGGATGCTTACGATACGATGATCTCCGGGCGCTCCGATGCAGCGGCCCGCACCCCCTACGAAGCACAAAAAATCCTTTACGCCAACAAGGGCACGCAGTTCGATGAAGACATCGCATTGCAGTTTATACGGGCTATCGGGCCCTATCCCCCTGGGACTCTGGTGCAGTTGTGTAACGGTATGGTGGGCGCAGTATTGGCGGGACGCCACAAATTTCGCCATTTGCCAACCGTCCTGCTGGTGCGGGATGAAAATGGCGCGCCAATCCCTTCGTGGACCATAGACTTGAGCCTGACAGACCAGGGTAGCCTGGATAAGGCATTTTTGATTAAACGGGTGTTAAAAGACGGTGACTGTGGCGTACACCTCGATACGTTGCGTGTCGGGACTGGTGGGGAGTCGGCCCTGGATTCGGGGCAGAAAACTCGACCGGAGCAGAGCGATTAGCCCTTCAATGGCGGCGAACAAAATACCGACTGTTTAGTAGCTGGGCGAGTCTGGGATATCCCCACTACCTGCTTATTGTCTCAGGCGTTGCGTTCGTCCGGTCGTTTCAACCATTTATCCGTTGATGTTCATTGCGTTCGGTCCTATATTTAGCGCCTGGATACGGAGTATCGCGGCAGTTGGCTGTTACGGTCATCGCAATGTGCAAGATGGATGGCCCTCGGATACCAGGGAATAAAAGACTCATGGCCAATACTTTTAGTGATACCGAAAAAAAATACGCACCAGAGCAATTGATTAAAACCCCGGTGGGGCAATTGCAGGTGGGAATGTTTGTTGCCGAACTGGATCGACCCTGGCTGGAAACGCCTTTTCTTATTCAGGGGTTTGAGATTCGCCACCCCAGTCAGATCAGAAGTCTCAAGGAGCACTGTTATCACGTTTACGTGTTGCGCCCCGGGGTGGCCAAAAAAATTGCGAAGGCGAGTGCTCCCACATTAATGCCCAAAGCGGGCACGCCAAAAATTCGGACCACCGGCAGTATGGTTTACGGCGGTGCTGGCACCAAAATTAACCGTGGCCAACCAAAGCGCGCGCCGGCGCCGGTGGTGCGCAATCGCCCAGCGTACAAAAACTCCGTGTCGGCGCGCACGGAACATGCCTATGCCCGCAAGGCTTTTCGCGAGGCGCGGCAGAGTCTCGACGGAATATTATCCGCCGCGCAGATGGGTAATATGATTGGCACCGAAAGTGCCCGCAGCACGGTGACATCCTGCGTGTCGAGTATTCTGCGCAATCCCGACGCCATGATGTGGATGACCAAGATCAAGCACCAGAACGAGTACACAGCAGAACATTGCCTCAATGTGTGCGTACTGGCCATCGCGTTCGGGCGCCACCTTAATTATTCCGAGGCAGACCTGGTGAGCGTCGGCCTGTGCGGCCTGTTGCACGACGTGGGAAAAATGCGCGTGCCCCTCGAAGTTCTGGATAAACCGGGCCGGCTCACCGAGGAAGAGTTTCGCGCCATTCAGCGCCATACGATTGAAGGGCGAGATCTGCTGGTGGCCAGCACGGGTGTCGACCAGAAGGCCATTGACGCCGCCTTTAACCACCACGAACGGATTGATGGACAGGGTTATCCCCGCGGCCTGCCGGCGGAGGACATTCCAGAGTTTGCCCGGGTCATCGCCATTGTCGACGCCTACGATGCCATGACCAGTAACCGCTGTTACGCCAAAGCCCGTTCACCCATGGAGGCGATTAAAATTATTTTTGAAAATCGCGGCTCCCAGTTTGACGATGAACTGGCTTTACAATTTATCAAGGCGATTGGTCCCTATCCGCCGGGTACCATCGTAAAGTTACGCAACGGCATGGTGGGAATTGTTATTTCGGCGAAACAGAAATTTCGCCACTTGCCCACCGTACTGGTGTTGCGGGACGAAAACAAACAACCCATTGCCGAGCGTACCCTGGAGTTGCACCTGACTGACACCGGCGAGCTGGGCAAGGATAATTTGATCAAAAAAGTACTCACAGACGGAGAGTACGATATTTATCTGGAAAATTACGAGGTAAAATCGGCCCCGGGTGGAGAATTGTTCGAACCCGAATAGCGTATCTGTACTACGCAGTAGCGGCGACTGACGCCACCCGCGTGAACTGCCACTGTTTGCCCCGAAACCTTTCCCAATAAAGCCCTGGCCAGGGGGCCGTCAATACTGATGTTCTCGGGAGAAAAGGCGATTTCGTCGGCGCCGACGATACGATATAGCAGTAATTCATCGCGTTCGTTGCGCAAGGTTACCCAGGCGCCAAAAAAGATTTTTTCGGTGTTATCGGGCGTGCGATCTACGATTTTCAGTTCCGCCAACCGCTGGTTTAGATAACGCACCCGCCGGTCAATTTCGCGCAGGCGTCGCTTGCCATAAATGTAATCGCCGTTTTCCGAGCGATCGCCATTTTTGGCGGCTTCGTGAACCGCGGCGGTTACCAGCGGGCGTTCAGTGGTCCATAGCTGGCGTAATTCTGCGCGCAATGCCGCCGCGCCCTCGGGGGTAATGTAGGGTGCGCCGGCTGGGGCGGGTGCGCGGTAGCGTCCCATGGCGTTAGCGTTCCACCGCCTGTTGCGAACCCGGCGTCAGCGCGAACACTTGCTGGTAAAATTCCAGCTCTGCCTGTAGCGCCGCGGCGATGTTCGCCGCCTGGCGAAAGCCGTGGCCCTCGCCTGGGAACGGGACATAGGACACCGGCAGACCCTTGCGGCGCATGGCATCTACCATCAGTTGCGCCTGTTGGGGCGGCACGACCCGATCGTCCAGGCCCTGAAAAAAAATTACCGGACTGCTCAGCTTGTCGATGTGGTGGATCGGCGAGCGCGTCCGGTACAGGTCCCGAGCCGCGGGATAGGGGCCAATCAGCTTGTCGAGATAACGGGACTCAAATTTGTGGGTGTCCCGGGCCAGAATTTCCAGATCGCCAATACCGTAGTAGCTCGCGCCCGCGCCGAAATCGTCGTACCGGGTCAGTGCGGCGAGCACGGTGTACCCTCCCGCGCTGCTGCCGCGAATAATCATACGCTCGGGGTCGGCCAGGCCGTTACCGATCAGGTGGCGCGCTCCGGCGACGACGTCGTCCACGTCGATAACCCCCCACAATCCCGTCAGCGCGTCGCGATAGCGGCGGCCGTAACCGGTACTGCCGCGGTAATTGATATCGCAGACAGCGAAACCGCGGCTGGTCCAGAACTGGATTTTGTAGTTCAGCGCGGTGTCGGCGCAGCCGGTTGGTCCGCCGTGGCACATCACGAGCAACGGCGGTCGAGCGCCCGCCGGGCCGGAGAATTCCGGGTTGCAAGGGGCGTAGTAAAAGCCATGGGCGGTGCCGTTGTGGGTGGTTGGAAAACTGATAGCCCGCGCGGCAGATATCCCGTCGACTGGTAATAGTGGCGAACTCGAGGGGTGAATAGGCCGCACCGCGCCCCTTTCCCTGTCGAGATCGATGCAGGCCAGAACACTGGCGCGGGTGGGGGACGCGCCGATAAACCAGGTACGGGCGCCGCTAACGGCGATCGATCCAATGCTGGAGCAGGGAAGATGAAGTTCGTGCCAGGCTTGCGCGTTCGCGCCAGTAGTGGTGTCTAACTGGATAGTCGCCAGGCGCCACACGCCATTTTGTGTGTAGGCGGCTACGACCTGGTGCTCGGCAGCGAATCCGTAGGTGACCACGCCGAGGCGCCACGGGGCCCCGCAAAATTCCGCGGCCATTGGACAAACTGCTTCCAAGGTCCCGTTGTGCCGCTGGCGATAGAGGTTCCACCAGTCGCTGCGATCCGATATAAAAAACAGCTCGCCGTCGGGTGACCATTGGGGCTGACAAATGCTCTCCGTGGAACTTCCGGCAACCCGCTGGGGAGCGGTGGGACGGCCCTGACCATCGAGCGGCGCACACCATAGTTCGGTGCCGTCCCAGGGCATTTGCGGGTGATTCCAGCACAGCCACGAGAGCGTGTGTTGATCCGGGCTCAGCCGGGGACAGGCATAAAAATCCGCGCCTGCGACCAACTCGCCGACCTGCTGTGAACCGTCGAGGGGTATCGCTGCAATAAAATTGCGCGGTTCCGGGGTGCCGACACTGTGTTGTTCCGCCACGCACAATAAACGCTGGCGGGTAGCATCGAGTGTCAGGTCGGCGAAGCGGTAGCCCTGGTTATCGGGGGTGAGGGGTTCCGGCTGCGGCCGGGCCGCGTCCGCTCCCATGCGATAGATGCGCTGGTCGTCCTGGAGAACAAAATACAGGATGTTCTCGACCACCAAATAGGGCGCGCCGCCGTATTCGTACACTCGACTGCTGGCGCTGAGGGGGCTGGGTAGAATATCGCGAATTTTCCCCCGACTGTCCCGCTGAAAAATAGTCGTTCGACCATTTTCCGAGGGCCGGGATTCGAGCCAGTAAAGATTTTCCCCGTCCACCGTGGGTTGCTCCATGGCTGGGGCCGCAGTGGCTACCAGCCGGGGGCTGACGGCGGACGCCCAGGTGCCGTAGGGGGCAATTTGAGTCACGGGCTCTCAGCCACCGGCAAGTTTCACGGTGAAGCCCCGCGTCGCGAGGAATGGGTAGATAACGTCGCGCTTATCCCCCTGTATTTCGATTACGCCATTTTTAACCGCGCCACCTGCGCCGCACAGGCGCTTCAGTTCGCTCGCCAGCTGTTTGAGTTCTGCCTCCGCTATGTTCAACCCGGTAATGGTGGTGACGCCTTTACCCTTGCGGTCACTGGTTTCGCGGCGAATGCGCACAATACCATCGCCCCGGTTTATGCAGTTTGCGGCGGCGGACGTGGATTTTTCGCCTTTGATACGTCCGCGCTCGGTGGAGTAGACCAGCCGTGAATTTTTGTTCATGGTGAATTGTTCACGCTATGCATTGATGTCCGAATAGTTCGAATTGTACAGCTCAGTCGGCCACGTCGGTATTCGTCGCCAGAATAATTTTTCCGATGTGAGTGTTGCTTTCCATCAGGCGGTGTCCCGCCGCCGCCTGTTCCAAAGGCAATATGCTGTGAATAATCGGTTTGACGGCGCCGCTGTCCAGCAGTGGCCACACCTTGTCGTGCAGCCCGCGGGCGATGCGGGCCTTGTTGGCGATCGGTTGACTACGCAGGGTGGAGCCGGTTAGCACCAGTTGTTTGAGCATCACCGGCATCAGGTCCACTTCCACTTTGGAACCGCGCAAAAAAGCGATGGAAACCATGCGTCCCTGAAAGGCGAGCGTACGAATGTTTTTTGCTATGTAATCGCCGCCGACCATATCGAGAATCACATTCGCGCCTTTGCACGCCGATTTGACTCCATCGACAAAATCCTCTTGGTGATAATTAAACGCTTTTTCCGCGCCCAGCTGTTCGCAGGCCAGGCATTTGTCGGCAGTGCCAGCGGTAGCGAAAACCCGCGCCCCAAACGCCTTACCCAATTGAATGGCCACCGTGCCGATGCCGCTGGCGCCACCGTGAACCAGCAACACTTCCTGGGGTTGCAACGCCGCCCTTTCAAACAGGTTGTGCCATACGGTAAAAAAGGTTTCAGGCAGCGCCGCGGCCTGAATATCGCTATAACCCTCTGGCACCGGCAGACAAACACCGGCCTCTGCGACGGCGTACTCGGCGTAGCCTCCACCGCTCAGCAAGGCACAGACCCGGTCGCCGACCCGCCACTGCTCCACGCCCTCGCCCAGTGCGACGACAGTGCCGGCCACCTCAAGTCCCGGCAAGTCCGATGCCCCCGGCGGCGGTGGGTAGCCGCCCTGGCGCTGAAACACGTCGGGGCGATTGATGCCCGCCGCGGCGACGCGAATCAGCACTTGACCGGCCCCGGGCGCGGGTAGAGAGCGTTGACCTGATTGCAATGTTTCGGGACCACCGGGTCCGCTTATTTCAATACATCTCATCGTCGCGGGTAACACCGCAGGATTATGTGTCATAGGTAACCGGTCTCCCACCGCTGTAAAACGATAAGTGTAACGCTAAAGTTGTAAGGCCGGAAAAACAGCGTAAATTATCGCGCCACCTGACGCTGCGAGGAGTGGCAGGACTCGTGCGGGGTTGACCCTCGCCAGAAAACGGGGCCCGTTGTCGATTGCCCATGCCATACGATGTACTCTGGATCAGGCGGATCATGCGCAGCAGGGGCGAGACGGGTGGAATCCCACAGTTTGGTATGGGTGAATCGCTGCTGTCGGTTTGAAGGTATGCGGGTGTCCGCTATCATGCTGCGGTACACTGCGCGGGTCAAAGAGTGAATTGCAAGGGTGGCGCCAGTATGACGATGCAGCGGGAAACATTGCGTACCAGATTAGGTGTGATTATTTTTGGCACCGATACGCCCGCAGGGCGGGCATTCGACGTGGGGCTGATCTACGCCATCATTATTAGCGTTGCGGCGGTTATGCTCGATTCCGTCGCCGTGCTGCACGACCGGTTTGGCGCGATATTCTTTTATACGGAGTGGGTTTTCACTCTGCTGTTTACCGTTGAATATTTTTTGCGCATTTACATCTCGCAGCGCCCGCTGCGTTACATCTTCAGTTTTTTTGGCCTGGTCGATTTGATATCAATCATTCCCTCTTACCTGGCGCTGATTGTGGTTGGCGCAAACTATTTGCTGATCATCAGATTGGTGCGGGTGCTGCGGGTTTTTCGCGTTCTCAAACTGGTGCGCTACACGGCGGAAGCCAATGTGCTGATGCGCTCGCTGTACGCGGCGCGGCGCAAGATATTTGTATTTTTTTCCGCTGTCATTGTCCTGAGCTGCATATTTGGCAGTTTGATGTTCGTGCTGGAGGGGCCGGGCAATGGCTTTACCAGTATTCCCAAAAGTATTTACTGGACCATAGTGACGATTACGACCGTCGGCTACGGGGATATTGCACCGCACACCGTGCTGGGGCAACTGGTATCAACTCTCGCCATGCTGACCGGCTATTCAATTATCGCCATTCCTACGGGCATAATAACCGCCGAGCTGGCGTCGGAAATTGGACGCGATAAGCAGGACCGAATTTGTCGCAACTGCGGTCGCCGCGGACACGAAGTAGACGCCATACATTGCAAGTTTTGTGGGGTCGACCTGTATCGGTGATGCGTCACAGGGGTGTACCGCTCGGTTAGTGTTGAACAGGTTCATTGTGAATATCATGAATTTTTGAGGAACGGCAGATGGCGAGTAAAAACGGCAACGGTGTTGGTAACTATGCAAAGGTGTACGGGGCGGCGCAGAGCGATCCGGTCGCTTTCTGGGGCGCGGCCGCGGAGGGTGTTGCCTGGTATCGTAAACCGGAACAAATCCTCGACGACAGTAACCCGCCGTTCTTGCGCTGGTTTCCCGACGGTGTGACCAATGCCTGCTACAACGCGCTGGACCGCCATGTCGAGAACGGCCGCGCCGAGCAAACGGCATTGATTTACGACAGTCCCGTCACCGGCACCCAGCAGCGGTTTACCTATCGCCAACTGTTGGAGCGGGTGTCCCGTTTTGCCGGAGCGTTGCAGGAGCAGGGAATTGAGCGCGGTGATCGCGTGATCATCTATATGCCGATGGTGCCTGAAGCGGCGATAGCCATGCTGGCCTGCGCGCGCATCGGTGCGGTGCACTCGGTGGTATTCGGCGGTTTTGCGGCCCACGAGCTGGCGGTACGGATTGACGATGTGGGCGCGCGCCTGGTGGTGAGCGCTTCGTGCGGAATTGAGCCAGGCCGCCTGGTGGCTTACAAGCCACTACTTGATGAAGCGATCAATCTCGCAAAAAACAAGCCCCATACCTGTATTATCCTGCAACGGGAGCAGCAATTGGCGCAGATGACAGCCGGCCGCGACCACGACTGGAGGGATGTCGAACAAACGGCTCAGCCAGTGCCCTGCGTACCCGTAGCGGCGACCGACCCGCTGTATGTGCTGTATACCTCCGGCACCACCGGTCAGCCCAAAGGCGTGGTGCGCGATACCGGCGGCACCATTGTGTCCCTGCAGTGGAGCACGCGGCATGTATATGGCGTCGAGCCTGGCGATGTGTTCTGGGCCGCGTCCGATGTCGGTTGGGTGGTGGGACATTCCTATATTGTGTACGGGCCGCTGTTTAATGGCAGCACCTCAATTCTGTACGAGGGAAAACCGGTGGGCACGCCGGACCCGGGGGCCTATTGGCGGGTTATTGCAGAGTACGGGGTCAAAGCATTTTTTACCGCGCCGACCGCCTTTCGCGCCATCAAAAAAGAAGACCCCCGTGGCGAGTATATTGGCAAATACGATTTGTCGAAATTTGAGGCCTTGTTCCTGGCGGGTGAACGCTGTGACCCGGACACCCTGAGCTGGGCGCAAACAAAACTACAGGTGCCAGTGATCGATCACTGGTGGCAGACCGAACTCGGCTGGCCGGCCTGCAGTAACTGCCGCGGTATCGAGTTATTGCCCGTGGTGGCCGGATCGCCATCCAAGCCGGTGCCGGGTTTTGATTTGCACGTGCTCGACGAAGGGGGGCGTCCGGTTCCGGCGGGCACCATCGGCGCGCTGGTGATCAAGCTGCCATTGCCCCCGGGCACATTTACCACCCTGTGGCAGAACGACGATCGTTTCGTGGCGTCATATTTCGCCAATTTCCCTGGTTATTATGAAACCGGTGACGCGGGTTACATCGATGCCGATGGTTATGTGTTCGTGATGGCACGCACCGACGATGTGATCAACGTGGCGGGTCATCGGTTATCCACTGGGGCGATGGAAGAGGTTCTCGCGTCCCACCCGGATGTTGCGGAGTGTGCGGTCATCGGCGTGGCCGATGACATGAAAGGCCAGTTGCCCCTTGGCATGGTAGTGCTCAACGATGGGGTTGAGCGGGATGGCGGAGAGATTTGCGCTGAACTGATCAGTCGGGTCAGGGAGCAAATTGGCCCGGTGGCTGCGTTCAAATTGTGCACCATAGTCAAGCGACTGCCTAAAACCCGCTCGGGAAAAATACTGCGGGCCACCATGCGCAGCATTGCCGATGGGGAACCCTGGAAAATGCCAGCAACCATCGACGATCCGGTAATATTGGACGAAATTACAAAAAAATTAACGGAGCTGGGCTATCCGCGCGGCTAGTGTGGCGTCAGGAAGGCAAAAGAGCTTACGTGAAATAGTGCGAAAATAAAACGTTGTGGCCTGTGCCGGCAAACATTTTTGCAGTTATTGCGTAATTGGTTATTTACAGGGTGCGGTGGTTTCCGGTATAAATACCCGGACCATTCTGCATAACAAACGCTTATGGTCGGCGTAATAAATTCCTCGACGACCTCTGGAGGTTTGAGGTTGAAGCCGACAAATATTAAAGATCCCGAATACTTTCATCAGGTAGTGGATTGTCAATACGCCTGTCCCGCGCATACCCCCGTACCCGAATACATACGCCTGATCGCGGCTGGGCGGTATACCGATGCCTACATGGTGAATTGGGAGTCCAACGTGTTTCCCGGTATTTTGGGGCGCACCTGTGATCGCCCCTGTGAACCGGCCTGTCGTCGCGGACGACTGGAACAGGAGCCGGTAGCTATCTGCCGCCTGAAAAGAGTGGCGGCCGATAACAAGAGCGATATCAGCAAACGTCTGCCGACCGTCCCCAGCAAAAAAAATGGCAAGCGGATTGCTCTGGTGGGCGCTGGTCCCGCTGCATTGACCGTGGCCCGCGATCTCGCGCCACTGGGCTACGAGTTACACCTGTTTGACGCACAACAAGCCGGCGGCGGGTTTATGCGCAGTCAGATACCGGCGTTTCGGCTGCCGGAGTCTGTGCTCGACGAGGAGGTGGGATATATCCTCGACATGGGCGTTACGGCGCACTTTAATACTTACGTCGAGAGTTTGAAGGAGTTGCTCGACAAAAATTACGACGCGGTGTTCGTTGGCTCCGGAGCTCCCCGGGGTCGGGATCTGAAAAATCTGCCGGGGCGCCAGACCGGTGGCGCGACTATTCATATCGGCATTGACTGGCTGGGTAGCGTCGCGTTCGGACATGTTACGCAGATCGGCAAGAGAGTCATTGTTCTTGGCGGTGGCAATACGGCCATGGACTGTTGTCGCACCGCGCGCCGTCTGGGCGGAGAAGACGTGAAAGTGATCGTGCGCAGTCCCTTTGCGGATATGAAAGCATCCCCCTGGGAAAAAGAGGACGCCATCAGCGAAGATATTCCGATCATCGACAACCATGTGCCGCTTGAGTTTGTTGTCGAAGATGAACGGCTGGTGGGGATGAAATTCGAAAAAGTGACGGCCGAGTACGACGCCAACGGTCGACGATCCCTGGTGCCCACCGGGGAAGAACCGGTGTTTTTTCCCTGCGACGCGGTACTGGTAGCGATCGGCCAGGAAAATTCCTTCCCCTGGATCGAACGGGATATCGGCATCGTGTTTGATAAGTGGGGTATGCCACAACTGGACGCCGCCACCTTTCAGTCCAGCAACCCCAAGGTATTCTTCGGTGGCGACGCGGCGTTTGGCCCGGAAAATATCATTACCGCGGTGGCCCATGGCCATCAGGCGGCGGTGTCCATCGATTTGTTCTGTCGCGGTGAGGATGTGGCGCAACGCCCCGCGCCCGGAGTCAGTCTGATTACGCAGAAAATGGGTATTCACGAGTGGAGCTACGATAGCAAGATAGAAGACGATCCGCGCTTTCGCGTGCCCCATGCGGAAAAACAGGCGTCGTTGTCCGATCGTAAACTTGAGGTCGAATTGGGTTTTGACCCGGCAACTGCGTTTAAAGAGGCGCAGCGTTGTCTGAATTGCGATGTGCAAACGGTGTTTTCCGAAGTGCGGTGTATCGAGTGCGACGCCTGTGTGGATATTTGCCCGACCGATTGTATTAATTTTATCGATAATGAAGAGGAGCCGGTGTTGCGGGAGCAGTTGCGGGTACCGGCACGAAATCAGCAACAACCGTTATATGTCTCCGCACAGCTACCGACCCAGCGGGTGATGGTCAAGGACGAAAATGTTTGCCTGCATTGCGGTTTATGCGCCGAGCGCTGCCCCACGGCGGCGTGGGACATGCAAAAATTTCTCTATCAGGTGAGTAAGGCCAGCGCCCTATGAAGCCCATCAAATCTGTTAACGATTTTGTGATTCGCTTCGCCAACGTCAACGGCACCGGATCGGCCAGTGCCAACAGTATGTTTGTGAAATCGGTATTTCGCATGGGTGTGCCGGTCAGCCCGAAAAATATTTTTCCTTCCAATATTCAGGGACTGCCCACCTGGTACGAAGTGCGGGTGTGCGAACAGGGTTACATCGGTAGCCGCGGTGGCGTGGATATGGTGGTGTGCATGAATCCGCAGAGTATGGCGGAGGATATCAGGACGGTTGAGACGGGCGGGTATGTGGTCTACGACAACTCCAAACCCCTCGATTTGCGTATGCACCGCGACGATGTCATGTTTATCGGTTTACCGCTGACTGAAATTTGTCGTACTGAATACAGTGATCCCCGTCAGCGGCAACTGTTTAAGAATGTTATTTATGTTGGCGCCCTGTCCGCCTTATTGAATATCGAGTTTGGCGTACTGAAAGATCTGGTTGGAGATCAGTTTCGTGGTAAGGAGAAATTGATCGCGCCAAATATACACGCACTTGAACTGGGTTATCAGTACGCCCGGGAAAAGTTTAAATGTCCACTCGGCATTCACCTCGAACGGCGCGATCTGGTGGGCGATAAGATACTGATCGAGGGCAACGACGCGCTGGCGCTGGGTGCGATTTACGGCGGGGCGACGGTGGCCGCCTGGTATCCGATCACGCCATCCACATCGGTGGTCGATGCCTTCGAAAAGTACGCCAAGCGTCTGCGCATCGACGCCGGCAGTGGCGATCGCAAGTTTGCCATTGCCCAGGCCGAGGACGAACTGGCGGCGATCGGCATGGTGATCGGGGCGGGCTGGATGGGGGCGCGGGCGTTTACGGCAACCTCCGGCCCTGGCCTGTCGCTGATGAGCGAGTTTCTGGGACTCGCTTATTTTGCGGAGGTGCCCGCGGTATTGTTTGATATTCAGCGCGCTGGACCGTCCACCGGAATGCCGACGCGCACGCAACAATCAGATATTCTGTCCGCCGCCTATGCCTCCCACGGCGACACTCGACACGTGCTGCTGTTTCCCGCTGATCCAGCGGAATGTTTTGCCATGGGTGCCACCAGCTTTGATCTGGCGGAGCAGTTACAGACGCCAATTATTGTGCTGTCCGACCTGGATCTGGGCATGAATGATTACATGTCCGAACCCCTGAGTTGGAACAGTAAAAAGACGTACCAGCGCGGTAAGGTACTGGCCAGCGATCAGCTCGAAAAGCTTACCGAGCGTTACGGGCGCTACCTCGATGTGGACGGCGACGGTATCTGTTATCGCACGTTGCCGGGTACTCATCCGAGTAAAGGCGTGTTTTTTACCCGGGGCACCTCGCGCGACGAATATGCCCAGTACACCGAGTCCGGCGATGCCTATGTGCGCAACATGGAACGGTTGCTGAAAAAATTTGAGACGGCAAAGAGCTACGTTCCTGCCCCAGAGTTCCACGCTGCCGAAAAACCTGCCAAGGACGGTATGATTTTTTTCGGTACCAGCACGCAAAGCTGTCTCGAGGCTCTCGACGCACTGGCCGCGGAAGGTATTCACTGCGACGGCATGCGGCTGCGAGCGTTTCCGTTTAATACCGAAGTTGAAAATTTTATCGCCAGCCACGATCGGATTTTTGTTGTCGAACAAAATCGCGACGGGCAGATGCGTAAATTGCTGATTGTGGAATGCGAAGTGGATCCGAAAAAACTGGTTTCGATAACCCATTACGATGGCATGCCCATTACCGCGCGCAAAATTGTTGGCGCCCTGCGCCACGCCGTCGGCGGCGCAACCGTGACGCCCATTCGGCGCAAAAAAGCGGGAGAAAAATCATGAGTTACATTCGGCCCAACTTTCGCCATCCCGAGCTGCCAGTCAACGAAAAGGGGTACACCAAGCGGCACTATGAGGGGGCGATATCCACACTCTGTGCCGGCTGTGGCCACGATTCAGTAAGCGGGGCGATTATTCAGTCCTGTTATGAAATGGCTATCGAACCACACCGTATCGCCAAAATTTCCGGAATTGGGTGTTCGTCGAAAACGCCAACTTATTTTCTGGGCAATTCCCATGGGTTTAATTCGGTGCACGGGCGGATGCCGTCGGTGGCGACCGGCGCCAATCTCGCGAATCGCAATATGATTTACATTGGCGTTTCCGGCGACGGCGACAGTGCGTCCATTGGACTTGGACAGTTTGCCCATGTGGCGCGACGCAATTTAAATATGTTGTATCTGGTGGAAAACAACGGTTGTTACGGCCTCACCAAGGGGCAGGACTCCGCCACCGCCGATGTGGGTTCTGCCAGCAAGAAGGGCGAACCCAATCCCTACGAACCTGTCGATCTGTGCGCGCTGGCATTGCAGGTCGGGGCGTCGTTTGTTGCCCGCAGTTTCTCCGGTGACAAGGAACAGTTGATTCCGTTGATCAAGGCCGCCATCGCCCATACCGGTTTTGCGTTTATCGACGTCATTTCCCCCTGTGTCACCTTTAATAATACGTCGAACTCGACCAAGGGATACGAATTTGCCCGTAGTCACATCGAAGCGACGGGAAAGATCGATTTTGTGCCATTGCGCAAGGAAATTACCGCCGACTACGAACCCGGATTTAGCCAGGAGATTACCCTGCACGACGGGTCGGTAATCCATCTGTACAAACAGAAGGAACTCGATTGCCACGATCGCAATGGCGCACTCGCCGCGATTCAGGACTACGCTGGCCGTGGCCAAATACTTACCGGTCTGTTGTATATTGATCCCGACACGCGGGATTTTCACGATAATCAGAACACCATAAAAAAACCGCTGGTTGATCTCAGTCAGAGCGAACTGTGTCCGGGTAATCGAGCGCTCAAGGCCATCAACGCCAGTTTGCGCTAGACTGCGATCCGAAGCGATAACAGGGGTGGTGGGCGCGTGCCCCAATGGCAGTTCTGGATTGATCGTGGTGGCACCTTCACGGATCTGGTGGCCATCTCACCGGCTGGCCAACTGCAAACACTAAAACTTTTATCGACAGATGTCGCCCGCTACCCAGATGCAATTCTGGCGGGTATTCGCAAAACTATGCTGGTGGCGGCAGGTGCGCCGATCCCTTCCGCTCAGATAGCCAGCGTACGTATCGG
>JAYODD010000015.1:53628-67296 GCA_038106145.1 Gammaproteobacteria bacterium
AATGCCTTGCTGGAACGCAAGGGGGATGCCACCCTGCTGGTGACCACCCGTGGATTTGGCGATGCACTGCGTATCGGTTACCAGAACCGTCCGGACCTGTTCGCGCTACAGATTGAACTGCCCACACAGTTGTATTGCGAGGTGTTGGAGGTGGAAGAGCGGCTCGATGCGGCGGGTACGGTACTGGTGCCGTTGCAGGTTGAACGCTATCGCGCGGCATTGCGCCAGGCGTTAGCCCGTGGAATTTCCTCCGTTGCGATTGTGTTTATGCACGCTTATCGCAACCCCGTGCACGAGCAGGCACTGGCAGAACTGGCGCAAGCAATCGGTTTTGCCCACGTCACCACCAGTTCTCGGGCCAGCCCTCTGATAAAACTTATCGGACGCGGCGACACGGCAGTTGTCGATGCCTACGTCTCGCCCGTGTTACAGCGCTATGTCAGCGGCCTCGCGGCGGCCCTGCCGGAAACACAAATATTATTTATGCAATCCAGTGGCGGGTTGACGGATGCCGCCAATTTTCAGGGCCGCAACAGTATTCTGTCCGGCCCCGCGGGAGGAGTGGTGGGCGGCGTAAAAACCAGTATGGCGCTGGGTTACGACAGAGTCATCGGCTTTGATATGGGCGGCACTTCCACCGATGTCTGGCACTTTTCCAATGCGCATGTCGATAATCCTGGCGATAAAAGCGATATCGCTGATTACGAACGGGTTTTCGATACGCAGCTAGCGGGTGTTCGTCTGCGCGTGCCCATGATGAATATTCATACGGTTGCGGCGGGTGGCGGTTCGCTGTGTTATTTCGACGGTTCTAAATTGCGGGTGGGGCCGGCGTCGGCGGGTGCAGATCCCGGTCCGGCCTGTTATCGGCGCGGTGGCCCGTTAACCATTACTGACTGTAACTTGCTCCTGGGTAAACTTGCCCTCGATTATTTTCCAAAGGTGTTCGGTGCCAGCGGTGATCAACCGCTGGATGTCGCGGCCGCGGAGGCGAAATGTGCCGCGTTGGCGCGCGACATCGAATTATCCAGTGGGCAGGTGTTTTCGCGCCATGAACTGGCAGCGGGATGTGTGCAAATCGCCGTGCAAAATATGGCCAGCGCAATCAAAAAAATCTCCACGCAACGGGGCTATGACGTAAGACGTTACGCCCTCGCCTGTTTCGGCGGCGCGGGCGGGCAACACGCCTGTCTGGTGGCCGATGTACTGGGCATCGAAACCATTTTGGTCCATCCCTTCGCGGGGGTACTTTCCGCCTATGGTATGGGGCTCGCGGCTCTCGGGGCGATGGCGGAATGCACGGTAAATACCCCATTGGATGCGCAAGTATTGCCAGTACTCGAAAATGAATTTGCACAGCTGTACAGGGAAGCCAGCTCGCGCCTACCCACAGCAGGCGGAGCGTCGCTTGACCTCAGCGTACGGCGCAAAGCCTATATTCGCTACCGCGGCTCGGACACTACGTTGGCGGTTGCCTACACCGATGTGCCCACTATGGCGAACGCGTTTACTGCGGCGCATCGACAACGGTTTTCGTTTGTCATGGAAAACCGGCAACTGATCGTCGATAGCCTCTCCCTGGAACTCACCGCGCGGGAACAACAGTTTCAGTACACAGACGATGGCTTCGCACCTCCGTCCAGTTCCGCCATGCCACAACACCGCAAAGCTTTTGTTAACGGCAAAATGGTTGCCATGCCCCTGTGCCAGCGCGACCAAATGGTCGCAGGGGAAGTGCAGCTCGGCCCGGCGATTATTGTCGATACCACCGCTACCACCGTTATCGAACCGGGGTGGCGGGCAGAGGTTGTTGACGGCGGTGTTCTGCGCATCACCAGAACTGGCGCGCGCTTAGAGGCAACGGTTGCCGGGCGCGCAGTAGCGACGGAGCGCAATCCGGTGCAGCTGGAAATATTCAACAATCTGTTTATGTCCATTGCCGAACAGATGGGCGCCGTGCTGGCCAATACGGCCCACTCGGTCAATATCAAGGAACGACTCGATTTTTCCTGCGCATTGTTTGATGGCGCTGGCAATCTGGTTGCCAATGCGCCCCATGTGCCGGTGCACCTGGGTTCCATGGGAGAAACAGTTAGCGCTTTAATTGCCAGTCGCCAACAGGACATATTTCCCGGAGATTCTTTTCTGGTGAATTCTCCGTACCACGGTGGTACCCATTTGCCGGACCTCACCGTGGTCACCCCGGTATTTGCGCCGACTGCTAATGCGGATAATCGTTCACATAAACCCGAAGTATTATTTTACGTAGCCTCGCGCGCCCACCACGCGGACATCGGTGGCACCACGCCGGGTTCCATTCCACCACACAGTCAACATATCGACGAGGAAGGCGTATTGATCGAGGATTTTCGTGTGGTCGAGGCGGGTGAATTTCGTGAGCGGGCATTGCGCGAACTACTGTGTTCCGGCCCGCTGCCAGTGCGCAATATCGAACAGAACATCGCCGATCTGCAGGCGCAAATTGCGGCAAATGCCAAGGGTATGCTGGAACTCATCGCAATGGTGGAAGATTATGGCCTCGATGTGGTACGGGCATACATGGGTTATGTGCAGGATAACGCCGAAGAAGCCGTGCGCCGCGCCATAGCGAAACTCGAGGACGGTAAATTCACCTACGCCATGGATAACGGCGCGCAAATTTCCGTGGCAATCAGGGTCAATACTCAACGGGGCGAAGCGCTTATCGATTTTGCGGGCACCTCGCCCCAGCAGAACAATAATTTCAACGCCCCTTCGGCGGTTTGTAAAGCGGCGGTGTTGTATGTGCTGCGCACCCTGGTCGACGACGCCATTCCCCTTAACGCCGGTTGTCTCAAGCCAGTGCAGGTGCTTATTCCAGCGGGCTCGCTGTTAAATCCCCGCTACCCTGCAGCGGTAGTGGCGGGTAATGTAGAAACATCCCAGTACGTTGCCGACGCCCTGTACGGCGCGCTGGGGATACTCGCCGGGTCCCAGGGCACCATGAATAATGTCACCTTTGGCAACGAGCGCTACCAGTACTACGAAACCCTGTGCGGCGGCGCAGGCGCCGGTGCGACCTTTGACGGTGCCAGCGCGGTGCAGGTACACATGACCAACTCCCGGTTAACTGATCCCGAAGTGCTGGAGTTGCGCTACCCGGTGCGGCTGGAGGAATTCAAAATTCGCGATCACAGTGGCGGTGAAGGGCGGCACCGGGGTGGGGATGGGGTGACCCGTAAAATCCGCTTTCTCGAAGCCATGGACGCGGCGATCGTATCCGGGCATCGCAGGGTGCCCCCGTTTGGCGCCGCGGGAGGTGGCGCGGGGAAGCCGGGGAAGAATGCGGTAGTGCGCGCCGACGGTCGGGTGGAAATTCTTGACAGCGCGGACGAGTTGTCGGTACAGCCGGGGGATACATTGGTGATTGAAACGCCCGGTGGCGGTGGGTTTGGATTGTCGGAAGCGATAGCAAAAGACCCGGAGCTGGATCAATCCAGGCGAAACTCTTAAATCTGCGACAGTCTGTTGCGTCCAATGTCGGAACCAACAATGACGTGTGTAAAGGCTTGGACTAAGCTACGGTGTTGATGGGTGACTATCGGTGGAGAAACCGCGATGTTAAACAAACACCAGGGGCTTCCCTATACCAAATCCGAAGCCAGGGCCTGGGCTCAGGAAGTTATCGTGGATTGGTACGATTGCCCGGTGACACCGTTTTTAGCGGACGACAGTCTGGACGAGGAAGGTTTGCGTCGCAACGTAGAGTATTACATCGATATCGGTGAAACGGGTCTGGTGTGTGGTGGCTTTGTAGCGGAGTGCTGGAACACCACGGTGACCGAATGGATGCGCTATCACCAGGTCATTGCCGAGGCGGCCGCTGGCCGCATTCCACTACACACGATTATTTTTGATCCCAGCGTGCACCAGGCCATGGAAAAACTGAATTATGTGCAGAGCCTGGGGTACGTGGCGGCGGAAGTGGTGACGCCGATTGTGCAGCTGCGAGCCGACGATGAAATTTTCGACTACTTCAATTATCTGGCGGAAGATTCCGGTCTGGCGCTGCTGTTTTACCGTTCGGCGGTGTCCGGGCACCTGATGAGTCTGGAATTGTGCCGACGCTTGTCAGAAATTCCAACCATGGTGGGGATGAAGCAGGGCAGCCTCAACCATGTGGACTCCATCAAACTGCGCAAAATGTGCGGTGATGAGTTTATCGTCAGCGATCCGATTGAAACCCATTGGCTCAACGATCTGCGGCACGGCGGGACGGTTTTGTACGGCGCGTTTCACCATATTTTATACGGCAAAAAACGCCATCTGCTTGAAGAGTATACCGCTCTGGCCCGCGCCGGGAAGTGGAACGAGGCTTACGCTATCTGGGATTCGCTGACGCCGGTGCGCGACTTGCTCGACGAGGTCATGTTGGGGCCGCTGTCTGGCAACTTCACCTACGCCACCACGTTGGGTAACGTCAAGGCCTGGTACGATGCCATGGGCCTCGCCGCAGGCAAGCTGCGCTCCCCGATGCGGCAGGTGTCGCCGGCGTACCGGGAGTGGATCAAAGCTAAGCTCGCTGAATATGGTGTGATCTGATTCCGCCCCGATGGGGCAACCAGTTGGCCGGGGGTTGTCAACCGGGCGACGTGGTCGTGCTTCCATCGGGATTCCGGCCACTTCGACGGCAGGACAATGGTCAGGCAACCGACGGACTAAGCATTTGTGCGGGGTCTTTGGTGCCTGCGTGGCGGGCATTGTGGGAAGCCGGACGCCCCTTTTCGTTTAATGCCACGAACACCATAATCTATCCGCCACCGGATTAACGATGAATTGATGATGGTATTATTATGGCCGTACTTAACTTCCCGGCAAGGTCAAGTGTAGCGTTAAGCCAACATCTGGTTTGTTGGCAGGCGCAGGAATGACCTCGCCAATTATCCCTTAACTGAAATACGGGGTTGATAAAATGCCATCGTTCGATATCGTCTCGGAAGTGGACAAAGAAGAAATTCGCAATGCTGCGGAGAACTCCCAGCGGGAGCTGGCCACGCGCTTTGATTTTCGTGGCGTCAATGCGGCTGTGGTGTTTGAAGAAGGGGAAATAAAGCTATCCGCCGACGCGGATTTTCAGTGCCGCCAGTTGCTGGAAATTGTGATTAAAAACCTGGTCAAACGGAAAATAGACCCCCACAGTATCGACGCGGATGAAGAAACCACCCATAGTGGAAAAACGTTCTCCCTGCGCGTGAAGTTCAAACAGGGGATCGATCAGCCCCTGGCCAAGCAGATCGTCAAGCTGATCAAGGATTCTAAACTGAAAGTCCAGGCCGCCATACAGGGTGACAAAATTCGGGTGACGGGTAAAAAGCGCGACGATTTGCAGGCCGCGATAAGCCTGCTGCGGGGTGCTGACCTGGGGCAGCCGGTTCAGTTTGACAATTTCAGGGATTAGTTGTTTTCCAAGGCCTTCTACAGTTCCGCAATACGCTTTTTCTGGTCGTCAATTTTTGCGAGAACCGTTTCCATCTCTTCGGCGCGGGCCCGCTCTTTGGCAACGACATCCGCGGGCGCATTGGCGACGAAGCGTTCGTTGCTTAGCTTGCCCTGAATCTGTTGCAGATTTTTTTGCAGTTTGTTGATTTCCTTGTCGAGGCGGGCGAGTTCCGCGTCCTTGTCGATCAACCCGGCCATGGGCACAAGAATTTCCATATTGCCTGCCAGGGCCGTAGCGCTGGCGGGTGCCGCGTCGCCCGCAGCCAGCCAGGTGATGGTGTCGAGGTTGGCCAGTCGGGTCAGGAACTGGCGGTTTTCATCGAGGCGGCGGTGGTCTTCAGCGTCGCCATTTTTAAAAAATACCGGCAGGGATTTTTTCGGTGCAATATTCATTTCGCCGCGCACATTGCGAATAGCGAGAATAACCTGTTTGACCCATTCAATATCGGCGACAGCTGCACTGTCAATTTTTTCCGCTTGCGGTTGCGGAAAAGCCTGCAACATGATGCTATCGCCCTCGGTGCCCGCGAGGGTTTTGATTTTCTGCCAGATTTCTTCGGTGATAAATGGCATCAGCGGATGGGCCAGACGCAGGGTGGCTTCGAGGACGCGGATCAATGTACGGCGCGTGCCTTTTTTTAAGGCAGCGGGGGCGTTGTCGTCCCACAGCACGGGTTTGGAAAGTTCCAGATACCAATCGCAGTAGTCGGACCAGATGAAGTCGTAGAGGGCCTGGGAGGCGAGATCGAAGCGGTAGCTGTCGATACCCTCGGTGACGGCTTGCTCTGCTCCCTGTAGACGACTAATAATCCAGCGGTCGGCAAGCGTTAGTTGATAATCCTTGCTGCCATCCTGCCCGCAGTCCTGATTTTCGGCGTTCATCAACACGTAGCGCGTGGCGTTCCAGATTTTATTGCAGAAATTGCGAAAACCTCCGATGCGTCCCACGTCGAATTTAATATCCCGGCCAGTGGAGGCGAGGGAATAGTAGGTATAGCGCAGGGCATCGGTGCCATAGGCTGCAATGCCGTCGGGGAATTCGGCACGGGTCTGTTTTTCAATTTTGTCGCGCAGGTGCGGCTGCATCATCCCCGCGGTGCGCTTGCTGATCAGTGGCTCCAGTTCGATGCCGTCGATCAGGTCGATGGGGTCGAGGACATTGCCCTTGGATTTGGACATTTTGTCGCCGTGGCTGTCGCGCACCAGGCCGTGCACATACACGGTGCGAAACGGTACTTCACCCATAAAGTACAGGGTGAACATAATCATTCTGGCGACCCAGAAGAAAATAATATCGAAGCCGGTAACCAGTACGCTGGTGGGGTGAAATGTTTTCAACTCGGGGGTGTGTTGCGGCCAGCCGAGGGTGCCAAAGGTCCACAATCCTGAGGAAAACCAGGTATCCAGAACGTCTTCATCCTGGGCCAGCGGAAGATCCGCTGGAACACCGTGTTTTTCCCGCACCTCCTGCTCGGAACGCCCCACGTAAACCGTACCGTCATTGGCGTACCAGGCGGGAATGCGGTGCCCCCACCACAGCTGGCGGCTGATGCACCAGTCCTGAATATCCCGCATCCAGGAAAAGTACATGTTTTCGTATTGTCTGGGCACAAACTGGATGGCATTGGATTCCACCGCGGCGATAGCTCTTTCCGCGAGGGGTTTAGCGCTTACGTACCACTGGTCGGTGAGCCAGGGTTCGATCACCACTCCGGAGCGGTCACCCCGCGGCACCTTGAGGGTGTGGTCGACGACTTTGTCCAACAGGCCGAGGGCATCCAGGTCCGCGACAATTTGCTTGCGTGCCTGGAAACGTTCCATGCCACGGTAAGCTGGCGGTACGTTGTCGTTAAGTCTGGCGTCGCGATCGAGAATGTTAAGCATGGGCAACTGATGGCGCTGGCCCATGTCGTAATCGTTAAAATCGTGGGCCGGGGTAATTTTTACGCACCCGGTGCCAAAGGCCATATCCACGTAGTCGTCGGCGATGATCGGAATTTCCCGATCGGCGAGGGGCAACAACAGGGTTTTACCAATCAGGTGTCGGTAGCGTTCATCTCCCGGATTAACTGCGACGGCGCTATCGCCGAGCATGGTTTCCGGGCGGGTGGTGGCGACAGTCAGATGCCCGCTGCCATCGGCCAGCGGGTAACGGAAGTGCCACAGGTGGCCCTGTTCCTCCTCGGCAATCACTTCCAGATCGGAAATGGCGGTGTGTAGTTGCGGATCCCAGTTGACCAGACGCTTGCCGCGATAAATCAGCCCGTCTTCGTAGAGACGAATAAACGCTTCCTGCACCGCCTGATAAAAGCCGTCGTCCATGGTAAAGCGTTCCCGGGACCAGTCCGGTGACGCACCCAGGCGACGCAACTGTTGCGTGATAGTGCCGCCGGATTCCTTTTTCCACTGCCACACTTTCTGTATAAACTTTTCGCGGCCCAGATCGTGGCGCGTCAATCCGTCTGCTTCGAGCTGACGCTCCACCACCATCTGCGTTGCAATGCCCGCGTGATCGGTGCCCACCTGCCACAGGGTGTTGCGACCGCGCATGCGCTGATAGCGGATCAATGCGTCCATAATCGCTTCCTGAAAACCGTGGCCCATATGCAGGCTGCCGGTGACATTCGGCGGCGGAATCATGATGCAATAGGGTTCTCCGCCGCCGGACGGCTTGAAATAGCCATTTTTTTCCCACAGCTCGTACCACTGAGTTTCGATAGTCTGGGGATCGTAGGTTTTTTCCATAAATATTCAGCAGGTCGACACGGAAATGTTCAGGAATCAGCAAAGCGCGCAATTATACGGACATAAACCCGGAGTCACTAGGGACCAGTTAGTCGGATTCAGAATCCTGGTCGTGCCCGCGCGGCGCGGCCAGCCCGCTGATGTAATCGTACAGCCGAATCCGCAGTTCGTGCTCCAGGCGGGGCAGGAATTCCGCCACCAGGTCCTCGACAATGGCTTCGATTTTTTCCACCTCGTGGCTGCCGGGCGGGGGTAAATCCTGAAACAGGGGAGGCTGTTGGCAGGGTGACTTCTGTTCCTCGTCGCTGTCCTCCGCGCCGTGGAATTCCGTGAGAATGGGTATATCCAGATCGTCCGCGTCGAGTTGATCCTCGGGTAGCGCCACCAGATCATCTACCGTGGGAATGCCGTCCTCCGACGGGGTTGTCGCCGACCCACCGACGTTGCGGTGAAAAGGGTTGGGAGATATTTTTTGCGGGGCGTCGTCGCTCATGATTTGTTACGCGGTAGCCGCTGTGGGTGGACGGTGCAGTTCCTGGAATCCAAGGGGATAGCCACGATCCCGGTAATAGCGGTAGCGCGCCCGTTTGTGCTCGGTTACGGTGTGGTCATCGTAGACAATTTCGATCAGCTTATCAAAACGACTGAACCAGTCCGCAGTGGCGGTGGGGCACAGATTGATTAATAACCCGTGGTGCTGGAGCGGTGTATCGCCCCAGCTGATGCTAATCGGATGGTGGGGTTGCGGCGCCACACTGTGGGTCGGGAGCGCGCCGGCGTGGTTGGCCAGGAGCTGGTCGAGCCGTGCGCCGGCGCGGCGGTCGGGCACGTGCAATAATACGTCGGGGTGGCTACCAGCGGCTTGTACGGTTAGCTCGCAGGCTAATGTCAGCGCGCTTTGATAATCCCCCGCCACCTGATAGAAGTTAATGTGGGTCACGACAATTCTCAGCCAGCCAGATTGCTCAGATACTCCATCAACAGCGGTACTGGCCGTCCGGTCGCCCCCTTGGGGGCGCTGTTCCAGGCGGTGCCCGCGATGTCCAGATGGGCCCAGCGGTAGTCCTTGGTGAAGCGTCCGAGAAAACAGGCGGCGGTCACGCTGCCGCCGCCCTGACCGCCGATATTGGCCATATCCGCAAAGTTACTTTTTAACTGCTCGTCGTACTCTTCCCACAGGGGCATTTGCCAGGCCCTGTCCCCAGATACCTGACCGGCCGCGAGTAATTGCCCGGCGAGCTCGTCGTTGTTACTGAACAGTCCAGAGGCGTGGTTGCCCAGCGCCACCACGCAGGCGCCGGTGAGGGTTGCAATGTCGATCACCACGGCCGGTTTGTAACGGGCGGCGTAGGTCAGTGCGTCGCACAAAATCAGGCGGCCTTCGGCGTCGGTATTGAGGATTTCAATGCTCTGCCCGGACATGGATGTGACCACATCGCCGGGCTTGGTGGCGGTGCCACTCGGCAGGTTTTCGACTGCGGGCACGATGCCCACCACATTGATTGGGAGCGCCAGTTCAGCGAGGGCCTGCATCACGCCAAACACGCTGGCGGCGCCGCACATGTCGTACTTCATTTCGTCCATCTTGGCGCCGGGTTTGAGGCTGATGCCACCGGAGTCAAAGGTGACTCCCTTGCCCACCAGGACCACGGGCTGCTGCGTGCGGTTTTTGGCGCCGCGATACTCCATGGTAATTAAAAAAGCCGGTTGTTCACTCCCGGCGGTCACGGATAACAGTGAACTCATCTTCAGTTCCGCCATCTGTTTTTCATTCAGCACCCGGGTGGTAATCGCTGCATGTTTGCGACCCATGGCGCGGGCCTGGCCAGCGAGGTAGGCCGGATTACAGATATTGCCGGGCAGATCCCCCAGCAGGCGCGCCGTATTCGCGCCGGTGGCTACCGCGGCCCCGTACTTCAGGCCGGCCTTGATCGGAGCCAACTGCCTGGCGTTCGCGCAAAGGACGGTAATATGTTTGAGCCGGGAGGGCGGTTGCGGCGTCGACAGGCTCAGGCCATAACGATACTCCGATTCGTTGAACAGGCGCGCGAGATGCTGCGCGGCCCAGCGGATATCTTCTTGTTCTATTTTAATGCTGTCGAGGTCAAAAAGCGCCGACCTGGCAGGGGTTTTGCCCAATACCTGGGCGGCAGCGCGCATGATCTTCATAAACCCCTGGCGGGATACCGGTTCCGCACCCACGCCGATCAGCAACAGGCGCTGTGCGGCAAGACCCCGCGGCTCGCGCAGCAGCAGGGAGCTACCGGGTTTGCCGTCGATGTCGCCCGCCTTGATGCAGCGCGAAATCAGGCCATCGCAGGCCTTGTCGACTTTCGTTGCGACCGCCGACAGCTCTTTGTCAGATGACAGGGGCAGGACCAGGCAGTCGGTTTGGGTGGTAACGGCATCGACGTGACGTGCAGTGAACTTCATGGTTCCCCCGAGACAAAGATGGATGAATACTGGATAATCGCGATCTGGCTAGTGTATGCCAAGCGCGTCATCAGACCAACCAATGGCGCGGTATTTGGGCGCCGTAAGCCAGTTGTCCTGAATAATTACTGCGTGGCCATGGGGTTGTTTATGAATTTGCCAGTTGCACCGCCCGTGCAGAACATTTGCTTTACGAGACACGGGGTCTGCGTGCGTTGATTATCTTTCGTTATCTGGCCCGAGATTTACTCGCAATTACCGGTGCCGTGTGCGCAGTACTGCTGTTGGTGGTGATCAGCAGCCGTTTTGTCAAATATCTGGCGGATGCTGCCGCGGGTTACCTGGACGCGAATATTCTGCTTGCCCTGATTGGTTATCGTATTCCGGGGTTTCTGGAACTTATTTTACCGCTGGCATTTTTTCTGGCGATTTTGCTGGCGTACGGGCGTATGTACGTCGATAGTGAAATGACCGTGCTCTTCGCCTGTGGCATGAGTAAAAACACGCTGTTGGGTTACACCATGGCGGTGGCGCTGGTGATAGCGGTGCTGGTGGGTTGGCTGAGTCTGTCGGTGAGTCCCGGTGGGCTGGCGAAAGTTGATGCCCTGTTTCAGGCGCAGACAGAACGCGATGAATTTGATGGAGTGGAGGCGGGCAAGTTTTATCAACTGCGCGAAGAGCGGGGGGTTACCTACGCCGAGTCCATTGACGAACAGCGCAAGTTGCATAACGTATTTCTCGCCGAATCCGGCGGCGAGGCGCGCAAGGAACCACGCCTGGTGATTGTGGTGGCGGCCAGTGGCAACCCGCGCACGGCGCAGGCCAACGGCGAAAGCTATCTGGTGCTCGAAGATGGTTATCGTATTCAGGGTGTGCCCGGGCGCGCCGATTTTCAGATAACCGCGTTTAAGGAATACGGCCAGCGCCTCGCGCGACCGCGGGAAAGCAATAAACAATCCGTCAGATCCCTGCCGACGCACACGTTGAGACACTCCGACAATCCAAAACATGTGGCCATGCTACAGTGGCGCTATTCGGTGCCGATGCTGGTGTTGGTGGTCAGTCTCATGGCGGTGCCGTTAAGTCGTGCCAATCCACGCGCGGGCCGGTTTGTGAAAATTTTACCTGCGGTGCTGCTGTACATTCTCTATCTGGTTGCGCTCAATGGCGCAAAAAGTTTTCTCGAGGATGACAAACTGCCGCCCTGGATCGGATTGTGGTTTGTGCATTTGATTTTTCTCGCCGTCGCGGCGGGGCTGCTCGCCTGGGACAATGGCTGGCGTCCGCGTTGGTCGTTGCTGCACAGGTGGACCGCATAGTGCGCCTGCTGTCCCGCTATATTGCCACCACGGTACTGGGCGCTGTTGGCATCGTGCTGTTAATCGTGGTGGGCATTGATGCGCTGGCAAGCCTGGTGGACGGCGTTGGCGATATTCGCAATCAATATCAATTTGCCGATGTGTTGTACAACACGCTGCTCGAAGTGCCCTCAAGCGCCTATATCAATCTGCCATTTGCGGCGCTGATTGGCTGTCTGCTGGGCATGGGGTTGATGGCCGGCAACAGTGAACTGGTGGTGATGCGTACCGCCGGTGTATCACTCTTGCGCATCGCCGGTTTTGTCACGCGGCCGGTGCTGGTGCTGGTGGCGATCGGTGTGATTGTGGGCGAATGGGTCGTGCCGTTTACGGATCAACTAGCGGAAAGCCGGCGCATGGTGTTGCGCGGCGAACAAAAAATGCTATCCGCCACCAGTGGGGTCTGGAATCGGGAAGGGAATGAATTCGTCCATTTCAATGCGGTATACCCCAACGGTCAGCTATATGGTGTTACCCGCTATCGGTTTAACTCGGAGCAACAATTGCAGAGCGCGAGTTACGCCAAACGCGCAACGTATTTGGGTACCCACTGGCAGGAGGAACAGGGCGAGGTAACCCACTTCAACGAAAACGGCACCGCCGTCAGTACCTTTGACGTGCGCGAATGGCAGACGCCGATGTCGCCGGATTTACTGCAATTGCTGGTCATGCCACCCGAATCCCTGTCCATGCGTAGCCTGCATCGCTATGGCAATTACCTGGAGGAACAGGGGCAGGAATCCGCGCGCTACTGGTTATCGTTCTGGAGCAAAGCCCTGCAACCGGCCATTGTGTTGAGCCTGGTGCTGATCGCCATCTCGTTTATCTTCGGTCCGTTGCGTGAAGCGACGATGGGTTATCGGATTTTCTCCGGTGTCCTGGTGGGTATCGCGTTTCGCACCAGTCAGGAATTACTTGGGCCGTCCAGCATTGTGTTTGGCTTTTCGCCATTCTGGGCGGTATTGGCCCCGGTGTTGGTGTCCTGTCTGATTGGCGTGATTCTTCTGCGCCGCGCTGCCTGAGAGCGTCATTTGTTTTCTTTGGGCAGTAACACCACCTGAGTTTGCGTCAGTTGATCGTGCCAGGCGTCGCCGCGCGGGTTAACAAAGCACCACAGGTAACCCGCACCGAAGGCCGCGAACGCCAGCGGCGCCAGCGCAGCGCGCCACCAGCATTGTTTCCAGCTCGGCGTTCCCCCGGCGCGATTCTGCAATTGCAGACGCCAGGTTTTCATACCGAGAGTTTGCCCGCTGCGTCGCCAGCACCAGCTGTAAAATAGTGCCAGCGAGCCCCACCAGCCGCTTAACAACAGGTAGCGCCCCACTCCAGTGAGTGGCATCTGGGCGCTTTCGGCCCCGGTGAATAACACCCGCGCTCCGAGTACAAGCGCCGCGTAAGCCAAACTGATGGCGAACAACAACAAACTGTCGTACATCAGCGCCATCAGGCGACGCACTACGCCGGCGATGCGGGGTTGAGGCGCCGAGGTATCCGCTTTGTCGGAGCTGGTGGTTTCTTGCAAGAGAGGGTTCCCGTTGGTATAGCCGTATTGGGCACCTGGGCATTTTAGCAAAAGTGGTGCCCGCGCGGCGACGACTGCCACTTGTTTAACGGGCGAATATACCGATAATACCGCAGCGCCCGGTCTCTACAG
>JAYODD010000034.1:0-1899 GCA_038106145.1 Gammaproteobacteria bacterium
CCCCCCCCCCCCCCCCCCCCCCCCCCCCCCCCCACCCCCCCCCCCCGCCCCCCCCGCCATTGGGGCGTTTCGATAGTCGCTGCAGAGGTAATTTTGGTCGCGGTTGCCACTCAAGATTTGCCCTTTCACGCCGATAACGGGGTAACTGCAAAGGAGCTATCTATGGATTTGGCAACCTTGGTCGGGCTGGTGGGGGCGATGGGCGTGGTGATGGCCTCCATAGTCCTCGGCGGCTCGCCGTTGATATTTTTTAACATTCCCTCGCTAATCATCGTATTTGGGGGAACGTTCCTGGTGGTGCTGATGAAGTTCAGCATCGCTCAGTTCATCAATGCGTTCAAGGTGGCGCTGAAGGCGTTTGTATCCAAACAACAGTCTCCGGAGCTCTTGATTCCGGAAATCGTCAGTCTGGCTGAAGTAGCTCGCAAAGAAGGTATGCTGGCTCTGGAAGGACGCGAAATCAGCAATCCATTTCTGGATGAAGGTATCAAGATGCTGATCGATGGCCACAACCGGGAGGTTATTCAAACCCTGATGCACAAGGAGTTGCAGCAAACCGTGGAGCGCCACAAATGGGGTGCGAAGGTGTTTACCTCCACCGGTGATGTGGCGCCGGCCATGGGTATGATTGGTACCCTGATTGGCCTGGTGCAGATGTTGTCGGCCATGGACGATCCGAAAAAAATCGGTCCGGCGATGGCGGTGGCGCTGCTCACCACCCTCTATGGTGCGATGTTTGCGAATATGGTGGCCATTCCCATAGCGGACAAATTAACCCTGCGTAAAACCGAAGAGGGGTTGTTGAAAGCGATCTGTATTGATGGGGTGCTGGCGATTCAGGAGGGCAAAAATCCCCGCGTCATCGAGTCCATGCTGAAAGCTTACCTGGCGCCATCAAAACGGGCCCAGGAACCCAGTGAGCAGCCCGCATAAGCCCGCGACACCGAGGTAGGAGATGATTGAATTCGGTGGCGGGGATGAAGACGATAAACCACCTGGACTTCCCGCGTGGATGGCGACGTTTGCGGATTTGATGTCGCTTTTGATGTGTTTCTTCGTATTGCTGTTGGCATTCTCCGAAATGGATGTACTGAAGTACAAACAGGTCGCGGGCTCCATGAAGGAGGCCTTTGGCGTGCAAAATCAGGTCAAGGCCAAGGATATACCCAAGGGGACCAGTATTATCGCGCAGGAATTTAGCCCCGGACGGCCGGCACCGACGCCGATGAGCGTAGTCAATCAGTTCACGGTGGACACGACCAAACAAACGCTGGATATCCGCGTGGACAAGCCCGGCATCAACGAACAAGTGGGGCGGGGCGACGGGCTGGATGCGCCGGGTGAATCTGCGAAACGCCTGCTGGTGGATAAACTCAAAGGGTTGATCGACGAAACCGCAAAGGACGCCCTTAAGTTAAGCGAAAAACTGTATGAAGAGGTGGAGGCGGGCAAAATCGAGATCGTGGCATCCGGCCGTTCGATCACCATCAGGATTCGTGAAAAATGGTCGTTTCCTTCGGGTTCAGCGGTGTTGAATTCAGGTTTTATTCCGGTGATGGCCAAGCTTCGGGAAGTGCTAAAAGACATCCATGGCAAAATTGCTGTAGAGGGGCACACGGATAATGTGCCTATTGCCAACCATCAATTTAGATCCAACTGGGAGCTGTCGTCGTCCCGCGCGCTGACCGTAACTCACGAACTGCTGCGCGATGGCGTGATCGACGACAACCGCATGGTGTTGATCGGATATGCGGATACCGTGCCGCTGGAGGACAACGACTCGGACGAAAATCGTGGGCGTAATCGCCGGGTGGAAATCGTCATTCGCCAGGGATTCGACGATGAAACGTCCGCCGAACTGAATAAATTGAAACAGTCCGAGCAGGACGTATTGCGTTC
>JAYODD010000034.1:1909-13214 GCA_038106145.1 Gammaproteobacteria bacterium
AACAGCATCCAAAGTCCCTCACGCTGGACGCTCCGTCCAGTGTAGCGGATGGAGAGGAGGACAAAATCCGTGGTTAATTCCGAAAGACGACGTTATTTTCGCATCAACGATACGATTGGACTTCGGTACCGCGTTAGCGATGGCAATGTCAATCGGGTGCCGACCGATTGCGATGGGCAGGTGCAGATGACTGCGCCGCATATTCTGCAGGGCATTGATCGGGAGCTCAATACGGTGATTAACACCCTGTGGCGGGAACAACCCACGGCTGCCGCTGCAATTGCCCTGCTCAACAGAAAACTGGCGGTGCTGGCAGCGGAAATTGACATGGATGACTGCCAATACGATGTCGATGGGCTGGTGCATGAGGAAATGGAAGTCGGACTGAGTGGTTGTGGTATTGCTTTTGCCTGTAGCGATGCATTCCAGCGCGGTCAGGCGCTGGATTTATTTATCACGCTAAAACCCTCCAATGTTAATTTGACGTTGACCGGCGCTGTGATTGATTGCGAACATCGGCGGGACGAAATACGGCCCTACTGGCTGCGCCTGGATTTCGTGGATCTGAATAAAAATACGGAAGAGCAGCTGATTCAACATATCGTGCAACGGCAAGGTGTGCAGTTGGGTAAACGTTACGGGCACGTCGTCTGAGGGTTCCATCGCAACGACTGATTGTCTGAACGCCTTCGCGGAGGAGATATCAGCGGTCACAATTTGCCTCCGTCCGTACCCGCTTCTTCGCCCAATCTGAGGGATAATGGCGACCGGTTCAGTTGCGGTTAACGGGTGCCGGTCCCGCCCGATGTTTCCCAAGGAGTTGACGTTTGAACGTGGAAATTACGCTACCCGCCGGGGAATTTGCTCGCGACAGCGCGGTGCGGCGCGTCAGCGAAAACACCTGGGACGCGGAATTAAGTCCCGGCTGGTGTCTGGGGGACATCGTTAACGGCGGTTACGTGATGGCCGTGGCGGCACGGGCGCTGTCTGCGGCGTTGTCCCACAAGGACCCACTAACAGTCACCGCCTATTATCTGGCCCGTGCGGTGCCCGGCCCGGTACAGTGTGTGGTTGAGGTATTGCGCACTGGCGGGTCCGTTTCCCAGGGGATGGTGAAGGTACTGCAAAATGGTGAGGTCAAGGTTCAACTGATCGCTATATTTACCGACCGCAAACGGTTGGCCGGTGTCGAATGCGTGCTGGAAAAAATACCGGAAATGCCGACTTTTGAGCAATGCGTGTCCGCGCCCGCTCCGCCGGGCTTAACCTACCGGCAGCGGGTGGTGCAAAAAATGTCACCCGCCAACGTGCGCTCCTTGCAGGGTGAGCCAGATGGCAGCGGGCGCTGGTTGGGCTGGACCGCATTTGCCGATGGCAGCGCCATCGATGCGTTTGGATTATTGCTGTTTGCGGACGGTTTTCCACCACCACCGTTTACCCTGTTTGGTCCATCCGGCTGGGTGCCGACCCTTGAGTTAACCGTGCAGATTCATGGTCTGCCCGCGCCCGGACCCCTGCGCTGCATGTTTAAGAGCGATATCATCAAAAATGGCATAGTGGAGGAGCAGGGCTTGATCTGGGACAGCGCCGATCAATTGGTAGTGGGTTGTCGACAAACCGCCATGTTGCGGATTTCACCACAGGCTGGGGGAAAAAAATGGGGCGTTGCGGATTAGCCGCGCGGTAAAAACTCTCCCGATAACACACCAATTTTTTTATAATACAGCTTCGCGCCCGCCGGGGTGCGTCGTTTAGTGTTTCGGATACGGATAGCATGCCTCAACACACTGTTTATACATTGTACAAATTTGTCGCCTTGGAGCGCTGGCGGGAGCTGCGCGAGCCGCTGCTGGCGGTGATGACGGCTCACCAGATACGCGGCACGGTATTGCTTGCCAGCGAGGGTATCAATGCCACGGTATCCGGCCGCGCCGACAACATCGCGGAATTTATGCGTTGGCTACGGGGGCAGGAAGGTTTTGCGGACCTGGAATACAAGCGGTCGATTACGGATAAACCGCCGTTCAAGCGCGCCAAGGTGAAGTTGCGCAAGGAGATTGTTTCCATGGGGGTACCGGGTATTGATCCGCGGCATGTGGTGGGTACCTACGTGGAGCCGGAGGACTGGAACCAGCTAATCAGCGACCCGGAGGTATTGCTGCTCGACACTCGCAATCAGTACGAAGTGGAGGTTGGTACCTTTGCCGGTGCGGTGGACCCCCACATCAACAGTTTTCGCGAGTTCCCCGACTATGTCAAACAGCACCTGGATCCGGCGCGCCATCGCCGGGTTGCGATGTTCTGCACCGGCGGAATACGCTGTGAAAAATCCACCGCGTTGTTAAAAGAGCAGGGTTTTGCCGAGGTGTATCATCTCAAAGGTGGCATTCTGAACTATTTTGCAGATGTTCCTCAGGAGAAAAGTTTGTGGCGGGGCGAGTGTTTCGTGTTTGACGACCGTGTTGCAGTCAATCATGCCCTGGAAGCGGGGCGCTACGATCAGTGCCACGCCTGCCGCATGCCCATCACGGATGCACACAAAGCGAGTCCGCAATACGAGAAGGGCGTTAGCTGTCCACACTGTTACGGGAAAACCGCGGCCGTGGATCGCCAGCGTTTTGCACAACGGGAAAAGCAATTGACGCTGGCGAAGCAGCGCGGGGAAGCTCATCTCGGGGCGGACGCGGCAAGTACCCTGGAGCAAAAACGGGCAGCAAAACGCGCCCGCCGTCGAGCAGCACACTCCGTCTCATAAGATTAACGTCGCGCGGGACTGGCCTATAGATCGACGTCGCCTTTTAGCAGACGTTGCACAATGGCGCGGTTCAGTATTTCGTTGGTGCCGTCCGCTAGATTAATCATCTGCAGGGTTTCCCAGGCGTCCGTCAGACCCATGTCCTTGGTGAAATTCATCGCACCGTGGCTTTGAATCACCCGGTCTATGGCTCTGGTGCCCACCTGCGCGGAACAGGCTTTAGCCATCGACGGCTCTTTGCTGGCAGTATGGCCCTGATCGAGCAGGCGGCGTAGTAGGCCAGGTAACTTATTGCGTTGCCGCCCATGGACGTGGGCGTAATCATGGTGAAATAGCTCGCCGCGGACGATGCCTTACGCACTTCGCGGATTAATGCCACCACTGCGGGACTGTAGCGTCCATCTTCGCTGTACTTTTCACGTGGATTGCCGAGGAGCTCCGCATGACGTTGGTGTCGTGGTACCACCTCGCGGCGCCCATACGCTTCGATCCCCTCTGCAATGGCTGCGAATCTTTTGACAGCGATTTGCCCAGGGCACCATTCATGGTTTGTCGCTCTCCCGCGAAGGCTGATTATCTGACACACGATAACAGGGATTGTCGTGTCTCGACACCAGGCTTACTGGCCCCGGAACCGATTTCACAGCGCGCCACCCCACCCCTGTGATTGCGCAGGCTGGACTGGTTATCGGATGTGGTTAGGGCTTCGCGTTCTATCCACTCAAGTTATTTGGGGTTTTCACCTATTTTTTTCGCGACTTTTTGCGCTTCGAGTTCGGCCAGTTCCAGGGTAATCATTTCGGGCGTTTCAAAACACAGGCGACCGAGTTTCCCGGAACGAATATCACTAATCAAACGCGTGCCAGCGCGGGTAGTATCCACCTGCGCGCCGCTACCCAGACAGCCGGTTTTTTTGCCGATTGCCTCCAGGTTTTCCCCGTCGACACTGGATAACACCTCAAGCTGATAGCGCCGTAGTAGACGCTCCGGGTAACTTCGACTGAGGTAGCGTAAAGCGAACAGTGCCGCGTCTTCATAGTCCATGGCGGTTTGGCGAATGGCGCCGGTCACGGCCAGGCGGTAACCACTTCCAATATTTTCGATGTTGGGCCACAGAACACCCGGACTGTCGAGTAGCGTCAGTCCGTCGCCGAGATTGATTCTCTGTTGCGCTTTGGTGACGGCTGGCTCGTTGCCGGTAGCGGCGATGGCGCGCCCCGCCAGCGTGTTGATCAGGGTGGATTTGCCCACATTGGGAATCCCGGCAACGAGTATCACGGCGTTGCGGTTTTTTTTGCTCGAGGGGACCAGTTGCCGACACAAGTGGCGCACTTGTGTGCTCTGGCGTGCCTGGTCGGCGCTGATGGCCAGGGTTTTGAAATGTTGCTCCCGTTCGAGGTGGGTTTGCCACAGGGCTACAATAGCAGGATCGGCAAGATCGATTTTGTTTAAAACCCTGACACGGGGTTTCGCCGCGCCCAGGGCGACCAACAGGGGGTTCTGGCTGCTGTAAGGGATTCTGGCATCCAGCACCTCCACTACAATATCCACCTGGTCGAGCGCTTTGCGCAGCTCTTTGCGGGCCTTGTTCATGTGCCCTGGAAACCACTGTACCTGCATATTCGACCTGACCGTTCTACACCTGTGGGGAAGGGGCTAACCGGTAGCAATGATAGAGTAGCAGGGGGGGAAATACGAACCGGGTAGGCACGGCTTAAGGCGGTGCTGGACCGACGTGACACGAATGGTTTACTCTCGGGTAACATCTGGCGGTACAGAGGAGCGATAAGATGGATAAATTGTTGGACGAACAGCAATTGGCGGAAAAATTACATGCGCTTAATCAAGGTGCGAGCGTCCCCTGGCAAATTGTCGAGGGAAAACTCCACAAGCAGTTTGAGTTTTCCGGTTTCGTCGAGGCTTTTGGTTTTATGACCAGGGTTGCGCTGGTGGCGGAACGCATGGATCACCATCCGAAATGGACCAATGTCTACACGCGGGTGGAGATTGATTTGTTAACCCACCGTTCCGGTGGTATTACCAGTCTGGATTTTGCGCTGGCGGCGGCGATGGAAAAATTGGCCAGTCGCTAACCGGGCTGTTTCGGTTAAAGTTTTATACGTTTACGGGGTGATGGATGTCGAGTGTTTTACAGGGTATTCGCGTGCTGGATTTTGGGCGCTATGTGGCGGGACCCCACTGCGCCGCGTTATTGGCGGATTTCGGTGCGGAGGTGATTCGCATCGAGAAGGTCGATGGCAGCGAGGACCGATTTTTATCCCCCCTGTCGCCGTCCGGTCACGGCGCAAATTTTGTGCAGAACAGTCGCAACAAACTGGGCTTGACACTTAACCCGAATAAGCCAGAAGGGCGAGAAATCGTCCGGCGCCTGATCCAAACGGCGGACGTTGTAGTGGTCAATATGCCACTCAGCGCCCTTAAAGCGATGGCACTGGATTACGATAGTCTGGTTGCCATCAAGCCGGATATTATTCTCACTACCTGTTCGGCCTTTGGATCCCGGGGATCCTACGCGGACAAGTTGGGGTTTGACGGCATTGGACAGGCCATGTCAGGCAATATGCATATGTCGGGATATCCGGACGAGCCTATGAAGTCCTACGGCCCCTATGTGGATGTGAGTACCGGCATACTGTGCGCGCTGGGCACGGTGCTGGCCCTGTACGAACGCCTGAGCAGTGGCAAGGGCCAGATTGTCGAAGGTTCGCTGGTGACGACGGCGCTGAATGTCACGAACGCAAATTTGATGGAACAGGCCGTATTACAGCTGAACCGGGTTGCAACGGGCAATCGGGGGCAGAGCGGCGCACCGGCGGACGCCTTTAAAACCCTGAATGGCTGGATTATGGTGCAAAATCTGGGCAATCCGTTATTCCAGCGCTGGGTCGAGCTGATGGGTGAGCCCCAGTGGCTGGACGACCCCCGTTTCAAGGATGACAAATGCCGTGGGGATAACGGTGAGGTGATCAGCGAACGCATGGCCAGATGGTGTGCGGACAAAACCACGCAGCAGGCGCTGGATACCCTCGAACGGGCGGGTATTCCCGCAGGCGAAATTCTCTCGCCCCAGCAATGTCTGGACCATCCACATATGCAGCAGGCTGAACTGTTTACCCAAGTGCAGATCGACGGCATCGATAAACCTGTCCCTTTTCTTGCTACCCCGATCAGCTTGTCCCGCACCCCTGGCGCGTTGCATTCGCCCCCGCCGAGTTTGGGGGAGCACACCGATAAAATTCTTGCATCCCTGGGTTACGGGCCTGAGGAAATCGCGACACTGCGCAGTGGCAGGGTGGTTTAAGGCCGACTTTCCACGTCGGGTGGGCCAAGGGTGTTTAATGGTCTTAACCGCGATTGTGGGCCGCAACTCAACTCAGCGTTGCGCCGCAATATCCTCGGCCCCGTTACTGAGGGCAAAAAAACTGAGAATTTCATCGGATTGTTGTAACGCGTCCCCATAGCCCAGCTTAATCAGCTCGTTACAGAAGCCGGGTTCGAATAACAGCAGGCTGGTGGCGCTCGAACCGCCGCCCTCGGCGGTGCCGCCAGTGGCGCGCAAAAAGAGTTTCAGGCTGGTTGGCAACTCGTCAAAATGCGCATCGGCGATTTCGTTAATCGCAACTGATGGAGAGATACAAAGATAGTCGATGGGTTTGGGAATATTGTCGTCGCTGCCGTTATTCAGTTGTTTTTCCTGCAGTAAGCGGGTTACTCGATTAACGGTTTGCAGCGTCTCGAGATCACTTTCGATGGAGTCGATAAATGCGCTGTTCAGCATATGGGCAATCATTTGGGCAACCGAAGGGGAGTGCTGTTGCGGCTGGGTCACTGGCCGCCCCCGTTGGTTGTCACTGACGCCGACAATAAAAACCCGGCTGGCCCCCAGGTGTAGCGCGGGGCTGATGGGTTTCAACTGCCGCATCGCGCCATCGCCATAATAATCGTTGCCGATTTTTGTGGCGGGAAAGATAGTGGGAATCGAGGTGGATGCTATCAAGTGGTCGATGGTCAGGCCGGTGCGCAGGCCAACGCGTCTGGTGCGTTGCCAGTTATCGTGGCGCCCCTGGAAGAAATTCACGGACAGGCCGTTGGTATAGTTCATGGCGGTTATATTAATTGCGTCGAGTTCGCCGCTGGTGAGCGCTTCGTCGATATGGCGAAAGCGGATCACGGAAGTCAGCAGTTCTCGCAACGGGGTGTTGTCCAGCAACGCTACGGGAGCGCCAAAACCGGACCCCCGATTGAATAGTGATAATCCCAGACGCAGGGTATTTTTACACACGCCCCACAGATCGGTGCGATAAATATCCTCTGCTTTCAACGCGCGCCAGATGGTTTCCAGTTTGCGCACGCGCAGGCGAAAACGTCCGGCGCTACTGGCGATTGCCAGGGCGTTAATGGCGCCAGCGGATGTTCCACAGATGATTGGAAAGGGGTTGTGGGTTTGCTTTGGCAGTAGTTCTGCCACGGCTTTGAGAACCCCAATCTGGTAGGCGGCACGTGCGCCGCCACCGGATAATATCAGTGCAGTGGTCATGGGAGTTATCTGGTTCCTTGACGGTGGTCGCTTTCGCGGAGGTTAATAAATACCCAGTGCCATACCTGCGGCCATGGTCAGCCCCAGTTCTTCGCAACGGGTTAATTCTTGTTGTGCAAGCGCGCCGACGACAACAACCGGTTCCACCACCTTGCGCAGCGGATAGCCCAACGCGATACGTTCCACTTCCCGCACCGCGCCGCTACCGTCGTTACTGGCCCCGACGAACAGCCCGTAGGGTAAATTCAGGTGATGAGGTTCGGCCGGGTAAAAGGTGCGATCAAAAAAATCTTTTAAAGCGCCACTCATGTAACCAAAATTTTCTGGCGTGCCAAACAGCAGACCGTCGGCCCACAATAGATCAGCGTCGAAGGCATTCTTCATCACCGCCTCAACGTCCTGCTCCTGGTGAGCGCCGCGCAGGACAGCCTGCGCCATCTGCGCTGTTTTGCCCCCCTGGCTGTGATAGATTATCATCAGACGTTTCATGATCTTAGGCTAAGGAATTTAGCGGCCAAAAGCAAAGACTGCCGCTAAAATTTGCGAATCCCAATGTTATCGCGATCAACACGGATGTTGAATAACGATGCCTCTCCTGTTGTTTTCCTGCGGCGTACTGTCTTCAGCGTTCTGGCCGGTGTTGCCGGAAACTTCACTGCTGGTGGCGCTGCTGGTGGCAACACTTCCACTGAGTATTTTTCCGCGACTCAGACCGATCCCCTGCGCGCTGCTGGGTGTAATGTGGGCCAGTATCTGGGGGCACTGGTCGTTACACCATCGCTTGCCCATTGAACTGGATAAGACCGACTATCTGGTAACTGGTACTGTGCGGGATCTGCCGCGCATGGATCCGCTGCTTAGCAATTTCTATCTGGATATTCATACGTTGCAGGCCCTGGCGCCGGGCGGGCCCACGCCAGCCCTGCGTCGTTTGCGGCTTGGCTGGTACCAGAGTCCGCGACTGGAGCCCGGCCAGATTTGGCAGTTGCGGGTACGTTTACGGACCCCGCGGGGCCTGAGTAATCCGGGAGGCTTTGATTATTCGGGCTGGCTGTTGTCAGAGGCTGTGTCGGCTACGGGCTATGTCCGTCCCGCCGTCACAAACAGGCTACTGCAGGCGGATAACGGGTTGTCGATCGGGCGGTTGCGTTTTCACCTGCGGGAATCCTGCGGGCAACTGGCGCTGAGTGACCGCGTCAGGGGATTTATCGCGGCGTTGACGATTGGGGACAAGCAGTATATTCCTGCGCCAGTGTGGCGCACCCTGCAAATCACCGGAACTCTTCATCTGATGGTGGTTTCCGGTTTGCATATCGGCATGCTGGCCGGGTGTGGCTGGTTGCTCGGCATCGGTGCCGGAAGGCTGCTTGCCACGGCGGGGGCGACGCTGCCAGCTCCCCAAATCGGCGCTGGCCTGTCCCTGGTTGTAGCGGCCGCCTACAGTCTGCTGGCTGGCTTTTCATTACCCACCCAGAGAGCGGTAATTATGCTCGCGGTTTTTCTGGTGGCTCCTCTGTTGCGACGCAAAATCGCGCCGGGCGCGGGATTATTATGGTCTTTGGCTATAGTGAGTAGCCTCGATCCCCTGGCGGCCCTGAGCCCGGGTTTCTGGCTATCTTTCACGGCGGTGGTTGGACTGGTTGCCTATTTTAAACCGCGACCGCGCCTTACCCGGTGGCGCCGCGTGTTGTTGGCTCAGGGCGTGGTGTTTTTTTCCCTGGCCGGATGGCTGCTGCTTTATCAGGGCGAAATTAATTTTATGGCGCCGCTGATAAATTTGTTGGCCATTCCGTGGATAAGTATCGCGGTGGTGCCATTGTGCTTGCTGGGGGGCATACTGCTGCCGTTTCACGAGGCTGCGGCCGAGGCTTGCTGGATGCTGGCCGGATATCAATTGGAGTGGTTCGCACTGGGGCTGGATTGGGTTGCCCAGTTGGCCGATATTGCACGATTTAGCGCTACGGGTGGCGCAAGATGGGCTGCCCTGGCATCTTTTGTGTTTGCGAGCATATTGTTGCTATTACCCAGGGGGCTCGGATGGCACCCCCCCGGCTGGGTGTTAGTGATGGCCCTATACTGGTCAATACCGCCAACGCGGCCAGCGCTGGCGGTGACAGTACTGGATGTGGGGCAGGGCCTGGCGGTCGTTGTAGAAACGCCGGAACAGGTGCTGGTGTACGACACCGGACCCAAGTTTAGCGAGCGTTTTGACGCCGGAAGTGGAGTTGTCGCGCCCTTCCTGCGCCACCGTGGTGTTCGAGGCATTGATTTGTTGGTCATTAGCCACAATGACGGCGATCACGCTGGCGGCGCCGCTGGCTTGTTGCGCCATTACCGGCCGTTACAAACCATTGCATCCAGCGGCTCGTCTGCGTTAAACACGACGCAAACCTGCATTGCCGGTCAGCGCTGGGCGTGGAGGGGAGTGGATATCGAAATATTGCACCCCGGATTGATGCCCGAAAAAAATGATAACAATCAGTCTTGCATTCTGCTGCTTCGCTATCGCACTGTGAGCGTTCTGTTGACTGGCGATATGGAGGCCGCAGTGGAATCGACATTGCTGGAAAGGGGAGCGTGGCCCACGGATGTCACTTTGCTGGTAGCGCCCCATCACGGCAGCAAAACCTCGTCGAGTCCGGGTTTTGTGAGAACGGTACGCCCGCGCCATGTGGTGTTTTCCGCCGGCTATCGCCATCATTTTGGCCACCCCCATGGGAGTGTCGTGGCGAGATACCGGCAGTCCGGCGCCCAGCTCTGGTCCACCGCGGAATCAGGTGCCCTGCGTTTTGTGTGGGATACCGATCTGGCGCTGGAGGTGCGAGAACAACGTGATGTGGTGCAAAGGTATTGGCACTGACCAGCCGTTACGGCGAGTGCAAGTCGATGATTGTGGTAAAGTGGCGCATAATTTTTTACGCAACAAGGGGCGAGCGTGTACGAATTACTGATTAGTGGTGGTTGGCTGATGCTGCCGTTAATGCTGTGCTCGGTGGCTGTGTTGGGTATTGTGATTGAGCGCTATCTGGCATTGCGTCCAGCTAAGGTGGTTCCAGATAATCTTCTGGGGCAGGTTTGGCACTGGCTGAAAAATCATCAGTTGGATCGGGAAAAGCTTCTCGAGCTGCGCAGTTCTTCGCCGCTTGGCATTATTCTCGCCGCTGGACTGAGTAACTCGGGCCACGGCCGCGATGTGATGAAGGATAGCATTGAAGAAGCCGCAGCGCAGGTGGTACACCAGTTGGAGCGATATCTCGCGATTTTGGGTACCATTGCCGCAGTCGCGCCGTTGATCGGCCTGCTCGGTACGGTGTTCGGTATGATCAAGGTGTTTACCGCCATTATGCTGGAGGGATCCGGTAATGCCGGTGTGTTGGCCGGGGGTATTTCCGTGGCGTTAATAACTACAGCCGCGGGACTTTCCGTGGGCATTCCCGCATTGATCGCCCATCGTTTTTTTGAGCGGCGCATCGATACGTTGGTGGTGGACATGCAGGATCAGGCTGTCAAACTGGTCGATGCACTGCACGGCGATCGCCTGTTGCAACCGGAGGAGGCGGCGAAGCAGTGAAATTTCGCCGCCGCTCGGTGCTCGACAACAGTATCAATGTGACGCCGTTGATTGATGTGGTGTTCCTGTTGCTCATTTTTTTTATGGTATCCACCACCTTTACCAAGGAAACCCATCTGGTGATTGATTTGCCAGAGGCCACCGGTAAACCCGCTGAAGCTCTGCCAGATAATATTGAAATACTCGTCGCCAACGACGGCAGTTATTCTGTAAATGGCGTGGCGCTGGTTAATCGTCAGGCGGAAACACTGGTCAGCGCTCTGCGTCAGCTGGGGGATGTCGATAAAAGCATCCCGCTGGTGATCGCGGCGGATGCGGAAAGCAGCCATCAGGCGGTTGTCACCGCAATGGACGCGGCCGGGCAGGCCGGATTTGTTCATCTGAGTATTACCACCCAGTTACCCCAACCCAACAATTGATT
>JAYODD010000035.1:0-13092 GCA_038106145.1 Gammaproteobacteria bacterium
CTTATGCACATCGATACACTGTATATACAGCCAGCATATTGAGGTATTGTCAGATTTTGTGCACGCTTTGCCCCTAACCGATGCGTGTTATCATTCCCCGATATAATTAAAATGCTTATAAAACAATGGGATACAAGAAATGAGAGAATGGATAATGGGATCCCCGTATTTTAGATAACAGGAAATTCTCGCTTTGTTTCAGCAGGGAGGCGGAAATGTTCAATTTAAGCAATAAAAATCAAAGGGTTATAAAAACAGGTCGAATATCAGATTCGGCAAAACGCGCATGCGCGATATACAAATGTTAGGTGTTTTATTAAATGAAGCATATACAACCAACAAGAATACTAATCTCAAAGTATTGTGATGAGCACGATATTGATGAATCTGATCTGGATACACTTATGGAGGAGTTAAGGCCAATAATCGAAAAGCATGGCTTTGAATTATCAGGTACAGAAACGTATTCACTTGGTTTGGAGAAGTTCTCTATCTATAAATGCGAATCATGTGAGCAACTATTTGTAAACAGGGATGAAAACCCATCAGGTTTCGATAAAAACTATGCCCCGGAAGTGTTTGAATCATTTATTTATGATGGTGGAGCTCATGAAGGTAGAAAGTTATGTGAGTTATGCCTTCCTCACTCTCACAGATGGGGACATTCATCATGAACACACCTAACAAGTGCATCGAGTCATTCGCTTCGCTCATTGGGACGCTCAAAAGCTGCGCTTTTTCGCGCCCCTCATGCAAACGTTAGGCCTATAAACAAACTGCAATGGCGACTAATTTTTACTACGTGTACGCGCTAAAAGATCCGCGCTCCTCACCCGCGAAACCTTTTTACATTGGAAAGGGAACCGGAAGCCGAGCGTTTGATCATTTGGTCAATCCGGACAAAACAAAAAAATATGCACGAATCGAAGAAATTCAAAAGTCCGGAACGAAGCCAATCGTCGATATTCTTGTGGAGGATTTAACAGAATCACAAGCGCTTCGTCTTGAGTCCGATTTGATTGCGGCATTTGGCACCGAAGAAACCGGTGGGCTACTGACAAATGCGGTTGTTCCTGCCGGCTTGGGCGGGAAGCACCGTGAAGGAATTGTGGTGCCGCAGGGCGCGGTCGAAAGAGCCCAGCTTGGGCTTGAGCTTCTCAAGGGCGCGATATTCGAAATGGCAAAGGCCAATCCGGATGGAATACTAAACTCTGATGCCGCCAGCCTGCTAGGATTGCGAAGTGATTATCAAGGAAAACAGAAGGATTACCTTTCGTACAGCATAATTGGGTTGCTAATGCGCGAAGGGAAAATTGCACGTATTGAGGGCCCAAGGCCACGACATGTCGAAAAGGCCTAACAAGAAGTTGAACGCTGCCCACACGGGTAGCACCGGACCCATTGGACTCCGCGGCTCGGTGCGCTTGTCGCTTCGTGCCAATTTTCGCGCACCAACCCGCTCCGTCCAATGGTCCGGTTAACTTGGCGTTAGATGGGAACAACAATCGCGCGCTTACGTGCACCGATCTCCACTGCGCAACACCTGAAAACGTTGGCTGTCGAGCGTAGTGGCAGGTATCCTGATTCCACAAAAATAGACAAAGGGATGCTGAATGGAAAATATCAACTGGGAGGCGTTGCAGGCGATTTTGGAACTGTTAGGTTTAATTGCTGTTGTCGCGTCACTAATATTCGTCGGCCTGCAACTTCAGCGGAATTCAGAAGAAATACGAAGCTCAAGCTATCATGGTGCAACTGATTCCTTTAATTCTTGGAATCTGGCGCTAATCGGGGATTCGGGCCTTTCCGAAATTTGGTTGAAAGGTCAAAAGTCCTACGATGACCTATCCGATGAGGAGGTTGTTAAATTCGGGTTTCTCCTGCGAGCTGTTTTTCGAATTTGCGACACAGTTTATTACCAGAGCAGGCATGGAACTGGGGACACTTCTTTATGGGAGTGTGAAAGAAAAAATGTCGAAGTCTTATTTTCCACTCCTGACTGCCGCGCTTGGTGGCGAGATCATCCTTATGGATTTAGTGCCGCATTTTCACGCTATATCGAAGACAATATTTTATCCAAACAGGCTGATGAAAACTCCATCTAAAAACAATGTTAGATGGCACAACGGGGGGCGAAGTATCACCGAACCGACACTTCAGGCTCAGTTTGATGGTGCCAGCGCTTTTCGGGGAAAGGTCCTCGAAGGTCGCCGCTGTTTTTACCGGATTACGCAAACGTAACAACGGCACTTGATGAGTACGCTTTCACAGGGTGGTCCCAGGGAATACTGGCCAGAGAGAGCCAGTGGGGGTGGAGTGAAATTGGCCCGCTGCGCTCGATTCAGCTGAAAAGCCCCGGTTATAAGGGGGCAGAGAAAAAAACCGGTTCCAGGGAACCGGTTTTTTTGTTTAATGGCGGAGGGGCAGGGATTCGAACCCTGGGTGCCTTGCGACACGTCGGTTTTCAAGACCGGTGCTTTCAACCACTCAGCCACCCCTCCGTGAAGCCGCGAATTATACCTTCGCGGGCGCGGTAAACAAGCTATTGGATGCCGTTAACGCTGTTGCTTTGCTTGTCCGCCTGCTTTTTTAACCGCGGGTCATTGGCTGGGCGCTGAAATTCCACATGAATTTGTGCGACCGGCGAGGGCAGGTCCGTATGCAGGGGTGCAGAAACAGGCGGCGTGGGGCGTAACGTCTGTATGGCGATGGCTGTCACTGGCTTAGGCTGGCGACGGGGGTCGTTAATTGCCCGCGAGGTGAGTCCAGGCATCTTCTCCTCTGTAAGGTTTTCGTGACCAGCGCCTTCAGCTCCCGACACCGCAATTGGGGCGATATCAGCTTGCGCGGTTGGCGTATCGACGGCTGAGGCTGTGGTGCCAACTTCAGCTAAGTCTGCCGCTACCGCTGGAGCTGCGACAATGGAAGGAGCAGAAGGCGGCGTTTCGCTTGTGGCGGCAGGTGCATCTTCGGAGCGCTCGCCTGGTAGCGAGGTGTCCGCCCGGGCTTCCCAGTCGCTATCTTTGATATCCGAATAGACCCTGGTTGCTATCGGTGCTGCTATGTCCTGGGTTTCATCGTAGGGCGGAGCGTCGCTTTGTTCCACGTCAGTTGCGGACGAAGTCGGATTTTCATCTGCAGTGATGATCAGCACAGGAGTATTCGATTGCTCATTCGTTGTGTTGAACTCGTTGGCGTCTCCAGGCACATCATTGGCGGAGGTGTCGTTAACAATCAGCATCTGATCCGTTGCCATAGCATCAGTAGGAGCGGTGGCTTTCTCTCTTGCGGCCAGTTCGATATCTGGCGTGGGTTTCGACCTCTCGGCTTGCGCTGGTGTGTTTTTTGCGTTGTTTACCACAGGCGCAGTTGTTGCTGTTCCCTCGGCGACAGGACTGAGTTCCGAAGACGATTGTTGTTGCCCGGAGTTATTGCCATTGCTCCGTTCCTGATTGGCGGGCATAGCCTTACGTTCGCGGCGTCGGCGCGGATTGCGGCGTCCGCCGCCAGAGCGTTGCTGCGGCCGGTTTTGATCGGTTCCAGTATCTGCCACCGATTTATCTGTAGCGGTAGCCTCTGAGGCAGCGGCAGACGTGTCTGCGAACTTCTCCGCGGATGACGCCTGGTCCTTACTGTCGCTACGTTGATTGCGGTTGCGACCTGAGTCGCGTCCCTGCCGTTGCCCGGCGTTTTCCGAGCCGCGGTTGCGGGGTCTACGCCGGCTGTTGTTGCGGTTGCGGTTGGCGGGGCGTGGAGCCTCTTTATCAACTGGTTGCGCAGCGGGAGCTTTCTGCGTCGTGGCGGTGTCCACTGCCGGAGTGGTGGCACTACCCAGTAACGCATTGAGTGCGCGACGGAATAACCCGGGTTTTGCGCTAGCGATCGAAACGACCTCGGGGCTCGGCGCCGGCACCACGCTAGCGGCTGGTGTAGAGGCCGTGGGCGCGGGGCTGCTCGGCGCTATTCGTTGTACCGCAGGCAGTGGCAGTGGCGCGATGGGTTCCGGGCGAATCAATTCGTTGTTTTCCTCGCTGACGACAGCTTCGGCGAGACGATAGCTATATTCCCCGGTGGCGCCTTCATCTTGCTCGCGAATGCGGGTGACTTCGAAATGGGGTGTCTCCATTTCCGGATTAGGCAGGACTATCACCCGTAATTTATTGCGTTTTTCGATGGCCTGAATTTCGGCTCGTTTCTCATTTAGCAGGAAAGTGGCAACGGGCACCGGGGTGATGGCGTGGATTTCCGCGCTATTTTCTTTTTGCGCCTCTTCTTCCACCAGGCGAAGTATGGACAACGCGATGGAACGAGTGCCTCGGATGGTGCCCTGACCCATGCAGCGCGGGCAGATTTTGAATGTCATTTCTTCGAGGGAAGGGCGCAGACGCTGACGAGACATCTCCAGCAGGCCGAAACGAGAAATACGTCCAACCTGTACCCGGGCGCGATCCACTTCCAGGGCCGCGCGCATGCGATCTTCCACCAGGCGCTGGTTTTTCGCCGAGAGCATGTCGATAAAGTCGATGACCAGCAGCCCGCCAATATCCCGCAGGCGCAACTGGCGCGCAATTTCGTCAGCCGCTTCGAGGTTGGTGTTAAGGGCCGTTTCCTCGATATCGCTGCCTTTGGTGGCGCGCGAGGAGTTGATGTCGATGGAAACCAGCGCTTCGGTGACGTCGATAACAATGGAGCCGCCGGAGGGTAGTTTTACCTCGCGCAGGAATGCGGTTTCGATCTGGTTCTCAATCTGATAGCGATTGAACAGGGGGATATTATCCTGATAGAAGCGCACTCTGCTGTGATAATTCGGCATCACCTGCTGAATAAAGGCGGCGGCTAGTTGGTAGGCCTCCTGGGTGTCGACGATAACTTCACCGATGTCCGGACGCAGGTAATCACGAATAGCGCGAATAATGACGTTGCTTTCCTGGAACAGGAAGTGTGGCGCCTTGGTCTGCCTGGCTTCGTTGGCGATGTTGTTCCACAGCTGCATCAGATAATCGAGATCCCATTGCAACTCTTCGGTGGTTCTCTCTATGCCAGCCGTGCGTACGATAACGCCAGCACCGTCGGGAATAGCCAGGCCGCGCATGGCATCCCTTAGCTGGTTGCGTTCGTCACCCTCGATTCGGCGCGAAATGCCCCCGGCCCGTGGATTGTTTGGCATCAGCACCATGTAACGCCCAGCCAGACTGATAAAGCTGGTGAGGGCCGCGCCCTTGTTACCCCGTTCTTCTTTATCCACCTGCACGATAATTTCCTGGCCTTCGGAGACTACGTCCTGAATGCGCACGCGCCCCTTGTTCTCGGCGGGCGCTTTTTTAAAGTACTCGCGGGAAATTTCCTTGAGAGGTAAGAAGCCGTGACGCTCGGACCCAAAATTCACAAAAGCGGCTTCCAGGCTGGGTTCGACGCGGGTGATGACACCCTTGTAGATGTTGGCTTTTTTCTGTTCCTTGGTACGGTTTTCGATGTCCAGATCGTAGAGGCGTTGACCATCGACCAGAGCCACGCGCAGCTCTTCCGGCTGGGAGGCGTTAATCAGCATTCTTTTCATTTGGTACTATTCCTGCGTTTGCATAAAGCCGCAGGCAGAGGAAGCTGCTGGGACGAGCCTTGAGGAACTGTTACCGCGAATCGCGCCGAACGGATATCGCAGTGCGCACATCCAGGGCGGGTAGCCCCCCGTGTGCGCGGTCTGTTTCTATCACTGTCCGTAGGTTCATTGTTACTTTGAATTCTTCGTTAAAGTGCAATGTTCTATGGGTAACCCGTTGTCGACATTTACGGCGAGGATTAGGGTCATCGATCCCGTTTCTCGCCAGTGGCAGCCGCACAGCATTCAAGCTCGGCTGCGTCCACAATCAATTCTGCTCTCGGTCTCGCTTATCAGTCTGCAACTTCCACGCCTTGGCGCGGTTGGTGTTCAGGGGCCTGCAATCCCACTCAGGGTTTGTGCAGGCAACCCGTTAAATCAATCATTGGGGGTGTCCCCAGTGTCCTGGCCTCGAGGCCTGATTTCAATATAACGCAAACTATTTTGCGGTCAGTGCCACTCGACTCGGGGGGTAATATAGCAACTATTAATAACTCCTTCAATTAAAAGCATTAATTAGTGTGAACTGTTAATATGCCAGTTGTCTCACACGCAGTAATACGCAACATGCCCCAGGATCCTTCTTCCTTCAATAAGGTCTCCCTCATCCAGGTGTCCGCGGACCAGGCCGGACAGCGCATTGATAACTTTTTGAGCTCGCGCCTCAAGGGGGTGCCCAAATCGCGAATTTATCGGTTGCTACGCAAGGGGGAGGTGAGGGTTAATAAAAAGAGAATAAAGCCCGAGTATCGGGTGGCGGCAGAGGATATGGTGCGTATTCCGCCAGTGCGAACCGCGCAGCCGCCCGACTTACCGGTGGCCGGGGCGGGGTTGAGGCACGTGCTCGCCACCAGCGTTATTTTTGAAAACGACGATGTGCTGGTGGTCGACAAACCGGCGGGGCTCGCCGTCCACGGTGGCAGCGGTATCAACCTGGGATTGATCGAGGCGCTCCGTCAAATGCGCCCAGAGCAGACCTATCTTGAATTGGTGCACCGCATCGACCGGGATACCTCCGGTTGTGTGCTGGTGGCGAAAAAGCGCTCCGCCCTGCGGGCATTGCAAGCTCAATTTCGCGAGGGGCGCATCGACAAGCATTATCGTGCCCTGGTGGCCGGCAGTTGGCCCCGCAAGCTTACTCGCATAGAAGCGCCGTTGGTAAAAAACACCCTGCCCAGTGGCGAGTGGCTGGTGCGGGTGGACAAATCCGGAAAACCCGCCAGCACGTTGGTGACTTTGCTGGGGACTTATAGCGGCGCAAGCCTGCTGGACGTCTGGCTAGAAACCGGACGTACCCACCAGATTCGAGTCCATTGCCAAAGCGTTGGGCACCCGTTGGCCGGAGATGCCAAGTACGGCGACGAGGCGTTTAACGCCGACATGCGGGCGCTGGGCCTGCAACGGATGTTTTTACACGCACATGAATTGGTATTTGCGTTGCCGGGATGTGATGACAAAATTAGTGTTTGTGCACCGCAGCCGGCGGAGCTGAATCGTCTTCTGGAGAGATTGAGTCCGGAGAGGGGATAGTGGCACGGCTTTTGATTTTCGACTGGGACGGCACCCTGAGTGATTCGCTGGATCGCATTGCTCACTGTCTGCGTCTGGCCTCCCGAGAAATTGGACTGCCGGTGCCGAGCGTGACGGCGGCGCGGGATATCGTCGGGCTGGGGCTGTACGATGCAATGGAGCGCCTGTTTCCCGGTATTGGCCGCGACCAGATCCACGCGTTGCGGGATTGTTACGCCCGGCACTTCGTTGCCGAGGACGAAACTCCCTGTCCGTTTTATCCCGGTGTCCTCGAGACTCTGGAGAAGTTGCGGAATAATGGGCATCTGCTGGCGGTGGCGACGGGTAAGACCCGCAAGGGCATGGATCGCGTGTTGAAGGCTACCGCCCTGGACGGATTCTTTCACAGCACCCGCACCGCCGACGAAACCGCAGCCAAACCGAACCCCAAAATGCTGCGCTCTCTGCTGGATGAGTTGTCCGTGCCGGTCGACGACGCCCTGATGATTGGCGATACCGAATACGATATGCAGATGGCGCACAGCATTGAAATGCCGCGGCTGGCGGTCAGCTACGGGGCCCACGAGCCCCATAGATTACTGCCGTTCCAACCACTGGCGTGCATCGATAGTTTTGAAAAAATAATTAAAATTATTAGTAAAAATATATAGATAAATAATTTATCTCATATTATTTCGAAGTTAAAATCCTCGCGGAGTATGCTGCTCAGGCGAATCAGGGGTAGTCCGATCAAGGCCGTCGGGTCGTCGCTGTGGATGGCTCGGAACAGGCAAATTCCGAGCCCTTCAGCCTTGAAGCTGCCGGCGCAGTCGTAGGGTTGTTCCCGTTCCAGATAGGCTTTGATCTGCCTGTCAGTGAGCTCGCGAAAGACAACCTGCGTAGAAATTACGTCTGTAACAGTAAGACCAGTTTGCGGGCGCTGTACGCAAAGCCCGGTGTGGAAGGTCAGGGTATTGCCCGACGCCTTCCGTAGTTGTCGAAAGGCCTGGGCATAGGCGCCGGGTTTACTGATGATGTCGCCCTCGGGGAGGGTTGCTACCTGGTCGGAACCGATAATAATGGCGTGGGGGTGGTTCGCCGCGACAGCGCTCGCTTTGCTGTGGGCGAGTCTCGCCACCAGTTCAAATCCATTTTCGTCAGTTAGTTGCTCTTCATCGATAGCGGGGGTGCAGGTGGTAAAGGGTACCTGTAAGCGCGCCAGTAACGCTTTGCGATGGGGGGATGAAGATGCGAGAACGATGCTCATAAGGGTGTTCGCAGGGAAACTTCGAGGGACGCTATCATCGGCGATTTTTCTTTGACAGATCAAGGTCATATCCATAAAATGGCGCGCCTATGTCGAGACCCCCGGTTCGCCACTCTCTACCCCGGCTTGTTGACCCTCGTAAATTGGCCAGTCAAGGCATGGTGGTGAAGGGAGAAATTGCCGCCCGGGACTTGCCGCGTTTAAATGAGGCAGTGCTCGGCAAGTCGTCGGATGCTCGGGTCGAACTGACGTTTGCGCGTGATCGGGGCGGTCAGGATCGGTTGGATGGCACCGTTGACTGCGATGTGACGTTAGAATGTCAACGCTGTTTACTGCCGGTCGCGGTGCCCTTAGCGGCGCGGATGGCGGTGGGTGTTGTCGCCAGCGATGAGCAGGCCCGCGGGCTCGATCGCGAACTCGATCCGTGGATAGTGGCGGAGGAAGGTGGCGATTTGTTTGAATTGATAGAGGAAGAGTTACTGCTGGCTCTGCCGATGATAGCTTTTCATGCGCCGGAAGAATGCCAGGGGCGCAGTTACTACTCGACAGGTACGGTGGAGGTCGGGGAGGCTAAAAATCCGTTTCAGGTGCTTAAAACGCTGAAATTTAAAGATTGAAGCGTGAAGATTGCGACAAGTGAAACATGGTGATGGGTACGTTGTGAGGCGTACCTGACAAAACAAATTATTCGATTGGTGCGCGTGTTTGCGCGCTGATTACAAGTCAACATTGGTCGAAAGTTTTCAGGAGACAGAGTATGGCCGTTCAACAAGATCGTAAAACCCGTTCGCGCAGGGGTATGCGCCGCTCGCACGATGCATTGGGTAATGGTGCATCGCTGTCCGTGGATTCAGTCAGTGGGGAAAAGCATATTCGCCATCATGTTACGGCGGACGGTTTTTACCGCGGCCGCAAGGTTGTCGACACCAACAACGACGAGTGAATTTGTAGTCCGGCCGACTGATTGCTCCATGATCGGTCGGCGCGGCATTTATCGTCGATAACTCACCCGCTTAACTGCGAGCGGTTGAAGTACCGATGCGCGAGATGCGTGCTGCTGGTGACGTCTATTGAGAACAGTGCAGCGTTCTGCGGGCCACTGCTACCGGGGGCAGGTACGCGGGCGTAGATAAAGGCAGATAATTAATGCAAAACGCCAAACTGGCTTTTCTATTTCCAGGTCAAGGTTCACAAAAAATCGGCATGTTGTCGCAATTGGCCGCGCAACGGCCGGCAATCCTCGAGACTTTCGCTCAGGCGTCGGCAACGCTGGGCTACGATCTGTGGGATTTAATTCAAAATGGCGACCAGGAAACCATTAATCTGACCGAACGGACGCAGCCCGCGCTGTTGACCGCCAGCGTTGCGGTGTGGCGACTGTGGTTGCAGGCCGGCGGTTCCAGACCCGCAATTTTCGCGGGTCATAGTCTTGGCGAATGGTCCGCCCTGGTGTGTGCCGGGGTGGTGGACTTTACCGATGCTGTTTCCCTGGTGCGCCTGCGTGGCAAGTACATGCAGGAAGCGGTACCGGCAGGCACCGGCGCCATGGCAGCGATCATGGGGCTGGACGATGAGACTATCCGCCACTGCTGCAGCCTGGTCGCCCAAGGAGAGATTGTCGCGCCGGTTAATTATAATGCGCCCGGCCAGGTGGTGATTGCCGGTACCAGCGGGGCTGTCGAGCGCGCTATCGTGGCCTGTAAGGAGGCGGGGGCAAAACGCGCCCTGGCGTTGCCGGTAAGCGCGCCTTTTCACACAACGTTGATGGAGCCGGCCGCGCGGCGATTAGCAGAACATATCGCGACGACAGAGTTTCGCCCACCACAAATTCCAGTCATACACAATGTGCACGCACGGCCCGAAGCCGATCCGCAGGTGATAAAACAGCTGATGATCGAGCAAATCCATCAGCCTGTACTGTGGGTGGATAGCGTGAACCAGTTGGTTGCGGCCGGTATCGAGTTCGCCGTCGAATGCGGTGCGGGCAAGGTGCTGGGTGGACTTAACAAGCGCATCAGCGCGCGGATTAGCACGCTGGCAACCGAGGATAGCGACAGCTTTGACCACGCGCTGGGTGCAGTTTAACCGCGCAAATGAATGTTAACGGGATCTGTTACGGCTTGCGTAAATCGAGGAAAAGTTATGCCGATTGAAAACACGGTGGCCCTGGTTACTGGGGCGAGCAGGGGAATTGGCGCCGCGATCGCCGATATGTTGGGTGCGGCGGGAGCGGTGGTAGTGGGTACGGCCACTACCGAGGCCGGCGCTGCTGCCATTTCACAACGTTTTGCGAAGTTGGGTATGCGCGGCAAAGGGGTTGCGCTCAATGTCACGGATGCCGCCGCGATAACGGCTGTCGTCGATGGGATTGCTCAGGAGTTCGGTGCGCCGCTGATTCTCGTTAATAATGCAGGCATCACCAGGGACAACATTTTACTGCGTATGAAAGAAGACGAGTGGTCGGACGTAATAGAAACCAATCTGAGCGCTGTCTATCGACTATGTAAAGCTTGTGCGCGGGGTATGACCAAGGCGCGCTGGGGACGGATCATCAATATCAGTTCGGTGGTGGGCTCCATGGGCAACGTGGGCCAGGCCAACTACGCAGCCACCAAAGCCGGGGTCGCGGGATTTGGGCGGGCGCTGGCCAAAGAGCTCGGTTCGCGCAACATTACCGTAAATACCGTCGCACCGGGGTTTATCGATACCGACATGACCCGTGACCTGCCAGAAGCCAACCGGGATTCGCTGCTGGGTCAGATACCGCTCGCGCGACTGGGTCAGCCTGAGGAAATTGCCGCAGTGGTAACATTCCTGGCGGGGGATGGTGGCGGCTATATTACCGGCGAAACTATCCAGGTAAATGGTGGTATGTACATGGGGTAACTTTATGATACTAAAGAATATTATATTGAATTAACAAAACCGGTTACGCATTGAATTTTTTCAGGTAAAATGCGCGACCGTTGCATAGTAAAACCCTGATTTACAGACCGCCGCCGTCGGCGGCTCAGCTCAAGAGAATAAATATCTTATCTCAACAGGAGTAATGAACACCATGAGTAACATTCAAGAACGTGTCATCAAAATGGTTGCCGAGCAATTAGGCGTTAAGGAAGAAGACGTGAAGCCGGATTCGTCTTTTGTCGAAGATCTCGGTGCTGATTCGCTTGACACCGTCGAGTTGATCATGGCCCTTGAGGAAGAATTTGACACGGAAATACCCGACGAAGATGCCGAAAAACTGGCGTCGGTGCAGGATGCAATTAATTATATCAATACGAATCTGAACTGATTTTATTCAGTTTGCGCGCAAAGCTGCCAGTGTCCAGGGCAGCTTTTGCGTTTTTGCGATGCGGTTTGCGTGCCCCGGCGTTGTCGATTTGTTTTAATCGCGAATGATGACAGTGCACACCAGCTTTATAAATGGCGAACCCGACACGGCTGTATCTCTCACGGATCGAGGCTTTCACTACGGGCATGGTGTGTTTGAAACCATGCGCCTGCACGACCAGCACCTGCCGCTGTGGCGCTATCATAAGCAACGTCTCGAGGAAGGTGCGCGAGTGTTGCGTATCCCTCTGGACCCTGAGCTTCTCGAGACTTATCTCGCGCGGGCAATCACCAGCTTCCCGCCTGGTGCGGTCGTGCGTCTGACTGTAACTGCTGCGGCCGAGGAGCGGGGTTACCGCTGTAAAGGCAGAGTGACTGCCCAATATATTGTGAAGTGCTTTGCATTGCCCGTATCCCGTTCGGTGCCAGTGACACTGCAACCCTGCAACTACCGACTACCGGAAAATCCAGTGCTCGCCGGGGTCAAACATTTGCACCGGCTCGATCAGGTACTGGCGGCCCTGGAACTCGATGAGCACGGGTCTGAAGAGGTGGACGGGTTGCTGTTCGACACACACAACAATATTGTCGAAGCTTTAAGCAGTAATCTGTTTGTGTTCTCAGGGGGGCGCTGGTTAACGCCAGCCCTCAGACGCTGTGGCGTGGCGGGTGTGATGCGGCATTATCTGATAGCGGTGCTTGAACAATTACGCGGCGAGCCTGTCGCGGTGGTGGATATTGATAAGAATGACCTGGCAGGTGTGCAGGAAATATTTATCTGTAACTCCGTGGTCGGGATTCGTCCAGTGAACAAGGTGATTGGAATAGGTGAATGGCCCGCGTGCGGTGTTGAAACCCGTCGCATTCAGGACGAACTGGCCAGGCGGATACCATGTTTCGCCAGTTGATCATCGTCGGAATCGTCGCATTACTCGGCTTGCTTGTCGGTACCTGGTGGCTGGATCGTGCGCTTGATCAACCCCTGGCGGTGCCGGTGGAGGGCTATCAGTTCGTGGCCGGCAAAGGGGACGGGGTGTATCGCATCGCGCATAAACTCGAGGAAGCCGGGGTTGTGCAGCACGCTATTGCCCTGCGCCTGTACGCAAAAATAACCGGACGCGATCAGGTGCGCGCTGGTGAGTACGCTCTGGTGGCAGGGGATACGATTAAAACCCTGGTGGACAAGCTGCAGAAAGGTCAGACGGTACAGTATCGGGTGACTATTCCCGAGGGGCTGACGTTGGCGCAATGGCTCGGCATTTTGCATGCACAACCTAAAATCGACCGGCGGTTATCGCTCAATTTTCGTGAAGAACTGGCGGATATACTGGGCCTTGCTGCCGATAAATTAGAGGGTTGGTTCGCGCCGGATACCTATGTCTACAGT
>JAYODD010000036.1:0-12577 GCA_038106145.1 Gammaproteobacteria bacterium
CATCATAGCTGAACAGTGGGAGCAACGGGCTAAAGAGCTACCTTACCAGTCTCCCGAGGAAGCACTGGTGATGGCGTCGATCATCGAGAAGGAAACGGGGGTCGCGGAGGAACGGGACGAAATTGCCGGGGTATTTGTGCGGCGTCTGCGCAAAGGTATGCGTTTGCAGACAGATCCAACGGTGATTTACGGGCTGGGTGATGCCTATCGGGGCAATTTGACCCGTGCGCATTTACAGATGCCGACGCCCTATAACACCTATCTGATCGACGGTTTACCACCGACCGCGATCGCCAATCCGGGAGAGGCAGCGATCCGCGCTGCACTCCACCCGAGTCCGGGGAACACCTTGTTTTTTGTCGCAAAGGGGGACGGCAGCCACCATTTTTCTGCTACGCTGGCGGAACATAACGAGGCGGTGCGGCGTTATCAGTTGCGTCGTAAAAGCGATTATCGCTCGTCGCCCAAGTGATGTGATGGTATCGCTAATGCAGGGTAAGTTTATAACACTGGAAGGCTCCGAAGGGGTGGGCAAAACCACTAATGTGGAGTTTATAAAGGAACGCCTGGCCCAGTCGGGCATCGAGTGTGTGGTGACCAGGGAGCCGGGTGGTACGTCGCTTGGGGAAAAAATTCGCTCGCTGCTACTGGCGCGCGACAGTGAATCAATGGATGATTACGCGGAGCTGTTATTGATTTTCGCGGCGCGGGCGCAACACCTGGCACGAGTTATCAAACCCGCGCTGGGACGGGGTCAATGGGTGCTGTGTGATCGCTTTACCGACGCCACTTACGCCTACCAAGGTGGTGGCAGGGGGGTTCCAGACGCCAGCATCGCAGTACTGGAAAACTTACTGCAAGGCGATTTGCGTCCGGATCTTACCATCATCCTGGATATCGATCCCGAAATCGGTCTGGCCCGGGTTAAAGAACGGGGCGAATTCGATCGTTTTGAGCGTGAACAGCTGGAGTTTTTCCAGCGGGTCCGTAGTGCTTATCTGGCGCGGGCGGCAGCGGATACGCGCCGCTACCGGGTCGTTAATGTGGCGCGGACGTTGACCGAAATCCAGTCCGATCTGCGCCGGGAACTGGATCAGTTTATACGACGAGCGCAATGAATTCCCCGAGCGCCGCTCTGCAACCCTACCCCTGGCAGCTGACGCAGTGGCAGCTATTGGGGGGTATGTTGTCGGCCGACAGGATGCCTCACAGCTTACTGCTGGCCGGGCCCTCGGAGATTGGTAAACGGCACTTTGCAAAGGCCCTCGCGCAGCGCATGTTGTGCCGCTCTCCTGAAGGCGGTTATGGCTGTGGCGCGTGTAAAGCCTGTCATCTGATGGTGGCGGGGACACATCCAGATTGGTCGGTGCTGGAACCAGAGGCGGCCGGCAAGGCGATCAAGGTAGATGCTATTCGAGCACTGGAAAGCCTTGCGGCTACCACCGCCCAGCAAAGTGGCTGGCGCATTGTCATGATTGAACCGGCGGAAACGATGAATGTGAACGCCGCTAATGCGCTGCTTAAAACCCTTGAGGAACCGGGCGCGAAAACGTTGTTGATTCTGGTGAGTCACAATACCAGCGGCGTGCTCCCGACGGTGCGCAGTCGCTGTCGCCTGATGCCATTTACGCTACCTGACCAAAATTTCGTGATTCCCTGGCTGCAACAGACCATCGGTGTTTCCGCGGTCGCCACCACTACCATTGTCAAAGGGGCCGGTAAGCCATTACGTATTTTACGCCTGCTCGAAAGCGATATGCTGGTGCAGATGGAGGATTTTGAAACCTTGCTCGATGCAGTCGCAAATGGCGAATTGTCAGTGGTAAGTGCCGCCGAATCCTGTCTCCAGTTGCCTGATAACGAGGCGATTGAATGGCTGCAATATTACCTGTATCGGCGCCTGCGCGACGAGTATTTTTCTTCCCTTCGCCGCCACCGCCAGGGGTTTATTTTTCTTGATCGCGTAACGGCAGCGAAGCGCAATTTGTTGAGCGCCGCCAACCCCAATCGCCAGTTGGTGTGGGAGGAACTTTTGCTGGACTGGCGCCAGGTAGCGGGTGGCGGCAAATAAAGGTGTATGGTAATCTTCAGGCTGGGTAATGACTGCGGTCATGGTGTATGGAAGCAATCAGTGGCGGTCTGCGCAACGGTATTCTCAATTTAACGCTGAAAGAGGCGAATGAATTGTACGAATGCTATATGCCCTTTATTGCTGGCGGTGGGTTATTCATTCCCACCCGCAAACAATACATGCTGGGGGACGAAGTGTTTGTACTTCTGGAACTCATGGAAGAACCCGACAAAATACCGCTGACCGGAAAAATCGTATGGGTGACGCCCAAGGGTGTTAGTGGCAGTCGACGCAGCGGTGTGGGCATACAGTTTCCTGAGAGCAACGCGGATTTAATCAACAAAATTGAAACCTATCTGGCGGGATTGTTGCAATCCACTCGGCCTACCCATACGCTGTAACGATCCTGACGTAACGCATAAATACCCTCTATGTTGGTAGATTCCCACTGCCATCTCGATCATCTCGACTTGACAGCTCACAACGGGTCACTGCGGACGTTACTGGATGCCGCCCGCGCCCGCGGTGTCGAGGGTTTTCTGAGTGTCGGCGTCGATCTCGAATCATCGCGAAGTCTGGTTACGTTGGCCCAGGCGCACCCGGATGTGGTGTTGGCCGTTGGCGCCCATCCCCTGCAAAAAAGTCCTCAACCTCTCCCGGAGGTGGCGGCATTAACTGCGCTGGGTCGTGCTGAAAAGGTGGTAGCTATTGGTGAGACCGGTCTCGATTACTATTACAGTGCAGACACAATGGCATGGCAGTGCGAAAGTTTTGTCCGCCATGCGTTTGTGGCCGGCCAGTTGGCAAAACCCCTGATCGTACATACCCGGGAAGCGCGCACCGAAACTCTGGAAATATTGCGTCGGCATGCGAACCTGGACGTCGGTGGCGTTCTGCATTGTTTTACCGAAGACTGGGCAATGGCAAAAGCGGCCCTGGACCTAAACTTTTATATCTCCTTTTCCGGTATTGTGACCTTCAATAACGCCAGCGCCTTACGGGCTGTGGCAAAAAAGATTCCGTTGCAACGACTATTGGTGGAAACGGACAGCCCCTGGCTGGCGCCCAAGCCGTATCGCGGCCGCAAAAACGAACCTCAGTATGTGGTCGAGGTTGCGGCGACCTTGGCGGAACTTCACGGTCTACCTGTGGTTGAACTGGCACAGGCTACCACGGCTAATTTTACGCGCCTGTTTGGTCCGATCCCGGCACAGGGCTGTGTTAACATTGACGGCAAAACAATTTCCTGAGCGGGGCGTCCAACTTATGAGTGCCAATGAAACGAGTACCAGGGAAACCCGGGTGCACAAAAGTTTTCCGGTGGGTCCCTTGCAATGTAATTGTTCAATTGTGGGGGATTTAACTACTGGTAGGGCGCTGGTGGTTGACCCGGGTGGCGACGCGGAGATTATTCTTGGCTTGCTGGCCGAATTGCAGTTACAGGTTGTTGCCATTATTCATACCCATGCCCATCTCGACCACATACTCGCCGCTGGAGAGATTAAAAAAGCGACGGGCGCACCGATTTATCTGCACCGCGATGATCAGTTTTTGTGGGACATCGTCGAAGAGCAATGCTCAATGTTCGGCGTTCCCTACAGGCCCCTGCCCAATCCGGATCACTATTTGCGGGACGACCAGGATCTGGGATGCTGCGGTGGCGTGGCCATCCACACACCGGGACATACTCCGGGCTCCACCAGTTTCTGGTTTGCCGACAGCAATCTGTTGCTCGCTGGCGATACCCTGTTTCAGCGCAGTATCGGGCGCACGGATTTTGCCGGGGGGGATTACGAGCAAATAATTCGATCTATTCGCGAACGCCTTTATACCCTGGACGAACAGGCCACCGTGATTACCGGGCACGGACCGAGCACTACCATTGGCGATGAAAAATACAACAATCCATTTGTTCAGGTTTAAGAGGTTTTCGTGGATTCCGAGTCGCTAAGTGAACGGGAAATTTTGCGTCAGCAACTGATTGTTATGCTCGATCTACAGCAGGCCATGAACGTTAAGGTGGCCGCCGACTGGGCATCTCGAGGTTTCGAGTGGTACCGTGCCATCTGGATCGAATGTGCGGAAATGCTTGACCACTACGGATGGAAATGGTGGAAAAAACAGACGCCGGATATTGCGCAGGTGCAACTTGAACTGGTGGATATCTGGCATTTTGGTCTGAGTCTGCTGTTATTGCACGACAAGAATCGCGACGATTTACTCGACTGGATGAGCGGCGAACTCACCATCCCCGTGGTCGCGGAAAATGATTTTCCCCAGGAACTGGAAGCCTTTGCACTAAAGACTCTGGCAACCAAAGATTTCGATATAAAGGGGTTTGGCCGTTTAATGTTGAGTATTGGATTGAGTTTCGACGAGCTTTATACGCGCTACGTCGGCAAAAATGTTCTCAATTTGTTTCGCCAGGACAACGGTTATCAAACCGGCGAATACGTTAAACAGTGGTCCGGCCGCGAAGACAATGAACATCTGGTGGAAGTGGCCGCGACACTCAATCCGTCCAGTCCTGGGTTCAAGGACGCTTTGTATCTGGCGTTGCAAACCCGCTACAGGGAAAGTATTCCTGAGTGAGCGTAATCGGCGGTGAAATTCTACGTTAAATACGTATAATGTCCGCCTTTCAGTTACCCACGTTGCCACCAGACGGAGAGCCCCTGTGAAATCACCTGTACGTGTCACTGTGACCGGAGCGGCCGGTCAGATCAGTTATTCCCTGTTGTTTCGTATTGCCGCCGGCGAAATGTTGGGGGCGGACCAACCGGTTATTTTGCAGATGCTGGAAATTACGCCGGCCCTGGGCGCATTGCAGGGTGTCGCCATGGAACTGGAGGATTGCGCATTTCCCCTGCTGGCTGGAATGGTCTGTACGGACGATGCGAACATAGCCTTTAAGGATACGGATTATGCACTGTTGGTTGGCGCGCGGCCGCGCGGTCCAGGCATGGAGCGCAAGGACCTGCTGGAAGCGAATGCCGCAATTTTCTCCACCCAGGGCAAGGCCATTAATACCGTTGCAAGTCGCGCCATCAAGGTTCTGGTGGTGGGCAATCCGGCCAATACCAACGCGCTGATTGCCCAGCGCAATGCCCCGGATATCGACCCGCGCCAGTTTACCGCCATGACCCGCCTCGATCACAATCGGGCGCTGACCCAGCTCGCGCTGAAAACGGGTAAGTCAGTGAACGATGTGCGCAACATGACTATCTGGGGCAATCATTCGGCGACCCAGTACCCGGATATTCACCATGCCCGGGTCGACGACGCCCCAGCCCTGAGTCTGGTGGATCAGGCCTGGTACGAATCCCAAATGATACCGATAGTACAGCAGCGTGGCGCCGCGATTATTCAGGCGCGTGGCGCCTCCAGTGCCGCTTCCGCCGCCAACGCGGCGATCAGCCATATGCGTACCTGGGTGCTCGGCAGTGCCGATAACGACTGGGTCAGCATGGGTGTCTATAGTGACGGCAGTTACGGCATCGACGAGGGTCTGATCTATTCGATGCCCTGCGTGTGTAAAAATGGCGACTGGCAGGTCGTGCAGGGATTAACCATCAACGGGTTTTCCCGAGCGAAAATGGATGCTACCGCCCAGGAATTGCGCGAGGAGCGGGACGCGGTCAAGCACCTGTTGCCCTGATTCCCGGCGTGCTGGCGTTGACGGGATCAACTGACTGAGGGCGCTATTGGTAAACGAAAACCTGTGGGGAATGGATAGATGGCTTTAGCAAAAATTGGAAATTTGGCGCCTGACTTCAAACTTCCGAATCAGCGGGGTGAAGTCGTACGTTTGAAAGAGTTTCGCCAGGCGAAAAATGTTGTCGTTTATTTCTACCCCAAAGCCATGACGCCAGGTTGTACCGTACAGGCCTGCGGCATCAGCGACAATCGCAAGGCATTTGCAAAATTGAACACCGTGGTATTGGCGATCAGCCCGGATCCGGTCAAGCGCCTGGAAAAGTTTGTAGCAAAACATCAACTAAAATTTGATTTGCTGTCCGATGAGGATCACGCCGTAGCGGATAAATACGGCGTCTGGGGTCTGAAAAAATTCATGGGTCGTGAATATATGGGTATTTTGCGTACCACTTTTATTATCGATAGTGGTGGTCGTCTGCGACACGTAATTGATAAGGTAAATACCAAAACCCACCACCAGGATGTGCAAGACTGGATTCGCGAGAACCTGAAATAATAGTGGTTGATAGCGCGAATACGCGGTGATCTCCAGGCGCAAATTATAAACGTTGGCGCTGATAGAGCATGTTAGACAATTATTTTTGTACACCTACAATCAAGAGGTAACTGAGCATGTCATTTTTTATTGCCCCCGCTTTCGCCGAGGCTCCAGCCGCCGCGCCCGGTGAACCCAACCCACTGGTAACCCTGTTAATGTTTGCCGGGCTGTTTGTGTTTATGTATCTGCTGATAATTCGCCCGCAGCGCAAACGGCAGAAGGAGCACCAACAATTGGTTGCCGCGCTGGCCAAGGGCGATGAGGTGGTGACCACCAGTGGCATTCTGGGCAGAATAGGTAAAATCGAGGGGGATTATCTGGTGCTGGAAGTTTCCGACACGGTGGCGTTGAAATTCCAACGCTCGGCGGTACACGCAGTACTACCCAAAGGTACCCTGAAGGCGATTTAGTCAGACTCTGGAAGAGTCGAGGAGGGCGGGTGCCCGACTATCCGCAACGTCTGCATCTGGCGCAGTTGCCAACCCCGCTACAATGCCTGGAACGATTGTCCACTCATATGGGCGGCCCGCGGATCTGGGTTAAACGGGACGATTTAACCGACTGCGGCGCCAGTGGCAATAAAATCCGCAAACTTGAATTTACCCTGGCCAGAGCCCTGCAACAGGGCTGTGACACAATTATTACCTGTGGTGGCGCACAATCGAATCACTGTCGCGCCACCGCGCTTCTGGGTGCCCGCCTGGGGCTGAAAGTTCATCTGATATTGCGCAGCGAAGATGCCCCCGCAACCCCGGAGGAAACCCCGGACGGCAATTTGTTCCTCGACTTGCTGGCCGGTGCGACCGTATCGCTCTATTCGCGTCAGCAGTACCAGGCGGAGCTCGTCCAGCTGTGTGCCAGTTGGGTCGCCCACTACACCAATCGGGGCCGCAAGCCCTACCACATTCCCACCGGGGCCAGCGACGGCACCGGCGTGTGGGGTTATGTGGCTTGTGCACAGGAATTAAAAAATGATTTTGCCCGGCTGCAGCTACAGCCCGGCGCGATTGTGCACGCCACCGGCTCCGGGGGCACCCAGGCGGGGTTAACCGCAGGTGTCGCGCTGTACGACCTCGATTGCCCGGTGGTCGGCATGGCGGTGTGCGACGACGCCGATTATTTCCGCCGTAAGGTGCGCGCGGATCTGCAGGAGTGGCGACAGCTGTACGGGGTGGAGATCGACCTTGATCGTCTGGCGATTATTGTCAACGATGCCTATATCGGCCCTGGCTATGCCAGGGCTGGACAGGAGGTGTTCACCACCATCCGCGAAGTCGCCGCGCTGGAGGGGCTGATTCTCGATCCGGTTTACAGCGGCAAGGCATTCCACGGCATGCTGGAGGAAATTCGTCGTGGCGCCTTCTCCCAGCTGTCGGATGTAGTGTTTATTCACACCGGCGGTATTTTTGGCCTGTTCCCGCAGCGCCATCAGCTGGGATACCATGTGCCATCACAAGCATAAAAAACTGAGTCTTATAAACCTATGTTTGAGCAATTGATTGACCTGGTAAACGCCTTTGTGTGGGGTCCGGTGATGTTGATATTGTTACTGGGCACCGGCTGTTATCTCACCGTGGGGCTGCGGGGCATCACTCTGCGCAATATCCCCTACGCATTTCGTCAGTTGTTTTCGGGGCGAAAAAATCAGGGCGATGGTGAGATAAGCCCTTTTAATGCGCTGATGACGGCATTGTCCGCCACGGTCGGCACCGGCAATATCGCCGGGGTAGCAACGGCAATCGCCATTGGCGGCCCCGGGGCGCTATTCTGGATGTGGTGTACCGCCCTGGTGGGTATGGCCACCAAATACTCGGAGGCGGTTCTCGCTGTACATTATCGGGAAACCGATGAACTCGGACAGAAAGTCGGTGGCCCGATGTATTACATCAAAAACGGGCTGGGCAGGTCCTGGGCCTGGCTCGGTTTTTTGTTTGCGCTATTTGGCACCCTCGCGGGTTTTGGCCTCGCCAATACGGTGCAGTCCAATGCGGTCTCTCAGGTGATGCTGGACAGTTTCAACGTGCCCACGCTGATTAGTGGTGTGGTGTTGGCAATTTTGGTGGCGGCGGTAATTTTAGGCGGTATTAAACGCATCGCCGACGTCGCGGGCAAGTTGGTGCCTTTTATGGCGTTGTTGTACGTCGGCGCCGCGCTGCTGGTGTTAGCCATAAATTTTGCCCAGATTCCAGCGGCATTGTTACTGGTTATTGAGAGCGCTTTCTCCCCGGTGGCGGCGAGTGGCGGATTTGCGGGCGCGACCGTCATGCTGGCCCTGAGAATGGGCGTGGCGCGGGGTATTTTTTCCAATGAGGCGGGGCTCGGCAGTGCCCCAATCGCCCACGCAGCGGCCGCCACCAACAGCCCCGTGCGCCAGGGTACCATCGCGATGCTCGGTACTTTTATCGATACCATTGTGATCTGTTCCATGACTGGACTGGTACTGATTACCGCCGGTGTATGGAATGGAACGACTGAGGGTGCGGTGATGACCGCCACCGCCTTTAATCAAACTCTGCCCTATGGCGACAAAGTCGTGGCTCTGTGCCTGGTATTATTTGCTTTCACCACTATGCTCGGCTGGAGTTATTACGGGGAACGCTGCGCCGAATACCTGATGGGGCCGAAGGTGATACTGCCGTTCAGACTATTGTGGATTGCGGGTATTTTTACCGGAACGCAGATGAGTCTTGGCCTGGTGTGGAAAATGTCGGACGCGTTGAATGGTATGATGGCAATTCCTAATTTGATCGCGCTCTTACTGTTAAGCCCGGTGGTGTTTCGTTTGACGAAAGCGTATTTTGCCGATACGGGCCAGGTCCCGCATTCTCGCTAATTAAAAGTCGCAATGATTATTAGGGTTGTTGTTGACAGTTTGTCGACTAGATTAAAAGTAACCATCATGCTGGCCAGGTAAACGGAGGATAAGTTGAGTGTCACAACGTTTTGGTGACAAGCTGGTAATCGCAATTTCTTCGCGAGTTCTTTTTGATTTGAAGGATAGTCATGAGATCTACGAAAATAAAGGACTCGCGGCGTACGCGCAGTACCAAATAGAGCGGGAAGAAGAGGTGCTGGCGCCGGGTGAAGCGCTGCCGCTGGTACAGAAGTTACTGCGCATCAACGAAAAATTAGGCGGCGACCCACGGGTCGAGATTATATTGCTGTCGCGCAATTCCGCCGATACCGGGCTACGCATTTTTAATTCCATTGAACACTACCAACTCAATATATCCCGGGCGGCATTTTGTGGAGGCACCAGCCCCTACCGCTATGTTGCTGCTTTTGGCTGTCACCTGTTTTTGTCCACCCACGCCGAAGATGTGCGCAATGCTCTGACCAATGGCGTGGCCGCCGCTACCCTGTTGCCATCCACCAAAGCCGAACATAGTCACGACGAACTGCGTTTTGCCTTCGATGGGGATGCGGTGCTTTTTTCCGACGAGGCGGAAAAGGTTTATAAACAGCAGGGTTTGCAGGCGTTCGCCAGCAGTGAGAAAGCGGCGGCCAAAACACCCTTGAGCGGTGGTCCGTTTAAACAGTTTTTGCAGGCGCTGCACAGTTTGCAGGCGGAGTTCCCCGCGGATAGCTGTCCCATTCGCACTGCCCTGGTTACGGCGCGCTCCGCGCCGGCGCACGAACGGGTCGTGCGTACCCTGCGGGAATGGAAAATACGTATCGATGAATCGCTGTTTCTGGGAGGGCTAGACAAAGGAGCATTTCTCAAGGCGTATGGAGCGGATGTTTTTTTTGATGATCAGCAACAGCATTGCGCATCGGCTACGCAGCATGTGGCTACCGGCCACGTGCCCCACGGTGTTGCTAACGAATCCTGACAGCGGGTATGGCAGTGCCCTTGCCGGGTTGCTAATACCACGCAAAGCGAACCCCCATTCCCAACAACAGTAGCGCCAGTACATGGCGAAGCAGGTTGCCTGGCAGATTGGCGGCTACGCGCGTTCCGAGGTGAATGGCCGGCAGGGAGCCGGTGAGCAGGCACGCGAGCAGGGTGAGATCGACGTTGCCGAGTAGAATTAAATGCCCAAGCCCCGCGATCAGTGTCAAAGGCACCGCGTGGGCAATATCGGTGCCCACCACGGTTAGTGCCCGCAACCGGGGGTGAAGTACCAGCAGTAGGGCCGCGCAAAATGCCCCGGCTCCAACCGACGACAGGGTAACAAAGACCCCCAGAAACACCCCGGCGATAACAGTGATCGGGGCAGTGTAGGGGCCAGCCATCCCAACTGCCGTCGTAGCGACGGATGGCTGTGCTGACCGAAACATACCGAAATACAAAATCACCACAGCGGTCAGGATCAGCATGATGCCGAGACTCTTGGTCAGGATCGGCTCGTAACCGGCCGCGTCGCTAAACAAGGTGTCGAGCAACAGGGTGGTGACCAGGGACGCCGGGATACTGCCACTGGCCAGCCAAGCAACGATATCCCAGCGTATGCTATGGGCTCGCAGGTGAGCCCGTACCCCAGCCCCCTTGGTGATTGCGGCGTACAGCAGATCCGTGCCGATGGCAACGTTATAAGGAAAGCCAAACAGGATTAGCAGGGGGGTCATCAGCGAGCCACCACCAACTCCCGTAAGGCCGATGGCGAGCCCCACGGCGGCCCCCGATAATATGTACAGTAAAATTTCCGGGACTATTTCCATGGCCACGAAATGCATAAAATTAGTTGAATAGACTGGCAACTTTAGAGATTTCAATCTATTCTTGAAAGTAATAGTTTTTTATATTTTTATACCATTGTCATCTAGACGGTAGAGTGTTATGAAACTACAACAGCTCCGTTACATCTGGGAAGTCGCCCACCACGAACTGAATGTATCCGCCACAGCGCAAAGTCTCTATACCTCCCAGCCGGGTATCAGTAAACAAATGCGATTGCTGGAAGACGAACTGGGGGTCGAGATATTTTCCCGCAGTGGCAAGCACCTCACCCGGGTGACACCGGCTGGCGAACAGATACTCAAGATAGCGGGGGAAATACTGGGTAAGGTCGAAAGTATCAAGCAGCTTGCCCAGGAGCACAGCGCACCCAATCGCGGCAGCCTGTCCATCGCCACCACCCACACTCAGGCGCGCTACGCGTTACCGCCGGTTATTCAATCATTTATCAGTAAATATCCGGAGGTGGCGTTGCATATGCATCAGGGCACGCCGGTGCAAATTTCCGAGCTTGCCGCCGATGGCGGTGTCGATTTTGCTATCGCCACCGAAGCCCTCGACCTGTTCACAAACCTGCTGATGATGCCCTGTTACCGCTGGAACCGCTGCATTCTGGTGCCGCGCAACCACCCGCTGTGCAAACTGTCGACGCTAACCCTGGAAGAGGTGGCCAAGTACCCCATTGTCACCTACGTGTTTGGCTTTACCGGGCGCTCCAAGCTGGACGACGCCTTCAAGAGTAAAGGGTTGACGCCCAAGGTGGTGTTCACCGCCACGGACGCGGATGTGATCAAAACCTATGTGCGACTGGGGTTGGGGATCGGTATTATTGCCCATATGGCCTATGAGCCGGGAGTCGATGACGACCTGGTGGCCCTTGAAGCCAAGCATCTGTTCAAACCCAGCGTCACCCGTATCGGATTTCGCCGTGGCACCTATCTGCGTGGTTTTATGTACGATTTTATCGAGCAGTTTGCGCCACACTTGACCCGGGATGTGGTGGATAAAGCGACGGCGCTAGCGTCGCGGGAAGCGCTCGATAAATTTTTTGCTCCCATTGAATTACCGGAGTACTGATCCGGTATTGATCCGATGTCTAGTCGGCAATTTAGTGGCGCCAGTTGCTAGTCGCCCAGATTGACTGCGTGCAAACCACATTCCTTTTTGGTGGCTTCTTCCCACCACCAGCGCCCTTCGCGCTCGTGTTGGCCCGGGCCAACCGGGCGGGTGCAGGGTTCGCAGCCGATGCTGATAAATCCCTGGTCGTGAAGTTCGTTATAGGGAACGTTATTGGCGCGGATATAACCCCATACTTGCGCTGAGGTCCAGTTGGCCAGAGGGTTGAACTTGGTCAGTTGTCCGCCGGGCCTGGCAAACGCTTTATCCTGCTGAATAACCGGAATTTCAGCGCGCGTGTTGGGGCTTTGGTCTTTGCGTTGACCGGTAATCCAGGCGTCCAGAGTTTGCAACTTATGGCGCAACGGAGCAATTTTACGCACGCCGCAGCATTCTTTGTGATCGTCCTGATAAAAACTGAACAATCCCTTTTCCCGCACCAGGGTCTGTACCGCCT
>JAYODD010000016.1:0-59816 GCA_038106145.1 Gammaproteobacteria bacterium
ACCGGGTTCATCCCCACGTGCGTGGGGAACACGTATGTCTGAAGATATCAAACATTGCTACTGCCGGTTCATCCCCACGTGCGTGGGGAACACGTACGTCGATTCTGTACACTGTCAGGATATAGCGGTTCATCCCCACGTGCGTGGGGAACACACAGGGTGACGCTGCGCAAGGAGGGTGGTTTTCGGTTCATCCCCACGTGCGTGGGGAACACACCACAATAGGGGCAGTGCTTAAAATCATTTTCGGTTCATCCCCACGTGCGTGGGGAACACTGGAAGAGATTATGGGGCGACCTGTTTTTACACGGTTCATCCCCACGTGCGTGGGGAACACGTTGACGATCTCGCGCGGCAAAACACAAACAGCGGTTCATCCCCACGTGCGTGGGGAACACCACGCCTCCGCCAACGAGGTGTTGATGAATCCCGGTTCATCCCCACGTGCGTGGGGAACACACTTATTCTATCTTATTGATTGTTAAAGAGCTTTAATGAAGCTTAAAATTTACCACCTATTTAGCCACTCAATACAAATCGCCCTGCCAACACAAACTAATCAATCCTGCGCGACCTCACACGGCATAAAAGACACCAACCTCAGGCCGTCATAATCAACGGGAGATCGACGATTCTTGCCATAGGTTTGAAATTCGTAGCCGGATTCTGCGTTCGTCGCCCACGCCATCACTATATTGCCCTCGTCAGCCAGTTGGGTGATCTGTTCCCAGATCATCTCACGAATACGTCGACCAACTTTGCCGATGTACACGCCTGCGCGCACTTCCAGCAACCAAACCGCCAGGCGCCCGCGCAATCGCTGTGGAACGTTTTCAGTGACTACAATAAGCATGCTCATGGCTCAACTACTCCGATGACCAGCATCACCAATGCTTTCAGGTTCGGGGATTGCCGGGGGCAAGGCATCTTCCGGTGGGGTTGGTGGATCAACACCACCCGCGCTTAGCATTTCTTCAATACTAGGAATAATCTGTTTCAATAATTTGCTGCTACGAAAAATATCTCGACACGCAATGCGGACTTCTTTATCAGGCTGACGTGGATTTTTCGCGGCGATTTTGAAAGCGACAGGGACAACGGTTTCAAACTTGAAAATATCCGCCACGTCGTACACAAAGGAAAGCGGTTTACCGGTATGAATAAAACCTACCGCCGGCGCATATCCCGCAGCCAATACTGCCGCTTCGGTCACGCCGTACAAACAGGAAGTTGCTGCGCTTAAGCATTGATTAACTATGTCGCCGGCCTGCCAGTCCTTTGGATCATAGCGCCGCCCTTGCCACTTCACACCATACTGGTTGGCCATTAACTCGTAGGTCTTGCGTACTCGCGCGCCTTCGATACCCCGCAGTTGGTTAACGCTACGCTTTACGGGTGCCGGTTCACCAAAACGCATTTCATACATTTTGCGCACAACCTTAAGGCGCAGTTCTTGATCCAATGCTAATTGGGCCTGGTAGAGCAATTTGTCGGCGCGGGCACCGCCGGGCTGGCCTGCTGAATAGAGCCGCACGCCCGCCTCACCAACCCAAATTAACAAAGTACCTGTGGTAGCTGCGAGCTTAACCGCAGCGTGGGATACCCGTGTGCCGGGTTCCAACATCAGGCAAGCTACCGAGCCAACAGGAATTAACAAGCGTTCGCCATTCACTTCATCCACAACCACAAAAGCGCCGTCTTTTACATCAATACGACCATATTGCACAAAGATCATGGAAACCCGGTCTTTGATGGGAATTGGTTTTAGGGGAATGTGTGGACCATCTGCCATATTTTTCACGACGCAAAACTAAAACAAATGCTATCTCAATCACCTTAGAGCTTTCTTAATTAACATCAACCCGCAACCGTAGGCCATAGACCGCCCCATTCCTCGCACAACCGGTTCACTTTGTTGCTTATTCGGCCTTCCGGTGTACATGGCCTCTGTAAAAACTAGCGGTTCAGTGACTTCCAGCACACCATCAAAATCAAGACTGGCAAATTGCCTTTGCGCACTATTGCCCTTTTTGTGATATGCGAAATACTGATGATTGCTAACGATTAGAGACAAAGGGCGGAAGCCATATTTCTCCCCCTGCTTTTTTAACCATTGCTCGCCGGCCTCATGGTGGATCATGGAACTGGGCGGGCGATCCTGCGGATTGGGAAAGCGCTGTTTATACTCATCGACCTTTGCTTCGACAATATCGCGGCGAATCCGTCGTTTGCTGTTTTTCTCTACTTTACGGGTGACTACTGCGTTAGCGCGCAGACTGAAGCCATAGTGTCCACCGGTCTCCAATTTTGGTGCGAACACCTTAGTTTCCACTTGTAAAAATTCCGGCCAGTTTTCTGGTTTACGTGCTGACAGTAGGTAATAGAATGGCTGGCGACTGTTTTCATCACGGCGATAGAGGAAGTCTCTCTCAGCATCCTGATCTTGTGGCATACATTGCCAGATCATTTCGTGCTCATTAAAGAGGTTCCTCTGGTGAGAAGTAAGAGCCTCGACCATCTCGGCACGATGACTGGGGGAATAGGTGATTTTACTGAGGTACATGGTCAGCCTCCCCTTGTAGAAATACTGCTTCCTCCCGGCTGGCGAATTGCCAGCGTTTGCGGCTGATGGGCTGATCGTATCGCGGGCCGCGATAGGTTTCTTCCAGGCCGCTGGCTGAGTGGGGCTCCCAGTAATAGCGGGATCGAGCGCGCTCAAGCAAGGGTCTGAGTTCGTCTGCTGGCGCGTAGGTATCGAGCGCCTGTTTCATTGACGCAAACTTCCCCAACTCCGGATTGAGCGGCACTGCCGGGGGACAGGCTTTGCGCCCAAAATAGAGGTGGAAGTGGGGCTTGCGCAGGGCGTTTTGTAACTGCGTCAGTGAATACGCCGAGTATTCGTTTAACCACAGTGCCACCACATTGAGGCTGTCTTGTCGGTAGCTGCGAAATGACAGAATCGTCCCCAGCTTGGGCTCGCCTAGTTCGTCGCGGCGGGTGTAAAGGTGTTTGGCCTTTTTGCTCGCCGGCGGCACCTGTGCAGTGTGAAAATCCCGCATAGCCAACCCCGGCGTATAGAGCTTGATACCAAAGCGGCAAGCGGCCGACAGTTGTGATTGCCCCACCTCATCACTGCGGTCGATCCCCAGCGCGGCTGCTACCAGGCCCAGCAGCGCTGACCGGGATGGGTGGTCAGCAGATGGGCGTTCCTGCCCTACAGCCTGATCTCCCCAAGCCACCAGCGGCGCGTAGAGTTGAAAAACCAGATAGTCCTGCATAATCACTCCGTAATAAATTGGATGATTTCCTCAAGACTGCCTTCACCCTTTGACACGTCCATCACCTTAAAGCCATCAGCGCAAGCACCATAAGCTTGTTCAAAGTTGGCGCGCTGTTGTTCCAAGTTTTCAATGGCAGCCGCTAATGGGTCTTCCCCACGGGTGGCTTTCAAAAAAGCCACCGATAAAGAACGGGGTTGCTGACTGCCTTTTTCCGCCAGCAGGTAGGAGGTGTAGGCGCGTGAAGCAAAGCTGTTTTGTTTGCCGGTGGGGGCAACGGTAGCCGCCGACTGTGCCAAGGCGCTGAGGGCTTGTCTGGCGAGGGCTTCATCATTTTGCAGGTTGCTGATCAATAGATCTTTACTGATACAGCAGTAGGTGTAGAACACCCCGGAGCCAAAACCAAAATCTCCCATGTGACCGGCGCCCGCATCTTCTTCGTGAGTATTGAGATCATCCACCGCGGTAAAGAAATCATCCTCGATTTTGACCGCGTTTACGGTAAAGGCATGGCTAACCTGGGCAGCGGCCTCAACGTTGTAGGCAGGGCTGGAGGCCAGCATTCGGCCGAACAGGGCGATATCTGCGGCCTTGGGTGTTTGGCGCAGCAAGCCGAGCTCATCTGCTTCTGGCGTACGGTTTTCCTCAGCAAGCTTGTCAACTAGCGCATTGACCGCTGACCATTCTTCCGGTGAAATATGGGCCAGTTGCTCTATTTCCAGCGGTTTTTCTTTTTTTGATTTGCCAAATACCTCGGCAATCTTTATCGCCCAGTCGGTTGCATGCTTTTCCGCCACGCCCTTTTCAGTGAGGTGATTAAAAACCTGTTCCCCCAGTCGCTTGGTGCGGGTGCCCTGGAAATCGCTCAAGGCCAGACTAAACTGCTCACTGGTGCGCCACGCCCGTTTCAAGCTTTGCGAGGATATCCGCAACCGTTCCGTACCACCGACGATTGCAGTTTTAGGCCGGCCCAGATCATCCCGGTTAAGATTGGAGGGTGGGTACATCGTCAACAGGTGTAATTGAATAAACTGGCTCATGATCAAGCTCCCTTTTGGTATTTAAAAACTTCGGTGTAATAACTTTTTGCCGCGTGGTATTGCCACTGGCGATTGCCGCGGTACCAGTCCGGGTGGCGGTGCTCCCGGTACCAGTGCAGCAAACTGTCGGCCAGTGCCCCCGGGCTGGCTTTTTTCCCGGCCTGGATCACGGCGCGACGCATGTTTTGATAGAGCTGCTCTGCGTCATCCGATGCCAGCAGGCGCTGAAAACGCAACTCACTGTAAACCGGTTTATCGCCTCCCTCTTTGGCTCGGCCCAGTAGCGTGGGCAGTGCCGCGGTATCTTCATTTTTAGCCACGGCCAATATCCCGGCTACCAGGGCAACGCCAACTAAATCGTGTTTCTGCAAGCGCGGCAGCATTTGATTCAGCCTGAGAAAGCCGTGCGCGGTAATCACCTCTTCCAGCGAAGCACAGCGTTTCAGTTGTGCCCGAATGCCCTTCTGTTTTTCGCCATGAAGCCAGCGATACCAATCCAAAACGTTTTGGGCTTCGTCTTCTTTCAGCACCATCGTGCTCAGTGGCTTCGTCTCTTCTTGTTTGCTCATCCTGTGCTCCTTTTTCAAATCACGCCGCCAGGTCTTTCAATGCCTTGCTGCCATTCAAATAGTGCTCCAGACCACCCTTGCCGTGTTTGGCCTTGATCACCTGCTTGTAGTCGCCATCTTCATTCAGGCTGGACAAAGCGTATTGATCAAACAGCGTTCGGGCGCTCTGTTTAAGCTCTACTGCCCAAACTGAAAGCAGCTTTTTCACGCCGTCTTCGTCATTTTTCTCTGTTAGCTCGGCCAGCTCAGCCAGCAGGCGGTAAAATTCTGCTTCGGTAGCTGACCAAAAATTAGCGTCGATAAAAATACTTTTTGAATTAAAATTGCGCTGTTCTTGTTTCTTTTTTCGTTCATCCTTTGGCTCTTTAAACCACGCATTTTTTAATGCCAGCTTTAGGGTCTGCAATACATCAGTCGCTGCCGATACCATTTTTTGAGCGTAGTCTTGAAGGTCAGCAAGGGCATCACCTTCAAGGTTAAAAATAGGCATGATGGCTTCGTGCCAGCAAACAGCTGATTCCTTTTCCATCTCATAGCCAAATGCCCAAATTTGGGGATAGAAGCTATCATCTTGAAAAAAACTTTTTAAGAACCGTGCGCGATAAACATCAACTATCTTTGCCGACGCGATTCTTTTGTCTGTACCGAGCGGTTCAGCAATCGCAAGCCCTAACCAGTGCCGATACCCAACCCCACCATGTTTCAGCTTGATTGGGTTTGGAGTTTCCCCAGTTTCATACATATACGGCGAAAGTGGGTGAACCCAGTTACCTTCGTATTTTGTGCCCCGTGGTTTGGTATGGTAGTTATAAACTTGCACTGACGACTGTTGCCCAGTCAGACCACAGCGCATAGCCGTTTGCTGCCAATGAAGCCTAATGCGGCGAGGCATAGGCCAATACATTTGAAGAGGGTTAGTATGCACGGGGTATGTTTCCATACCCGGCTTTTCACTTGTTCTCGTTTTAATCATCCACGGAAAAATGTTCTCCAAATCGGCCAAACTGTGATTTCCATTTAGCTCAGCAATCTCCTCTTTTGTTAATACGTTGATCCATACACGCTCCCATAACGATGCTATACGCCCCTCCCCTTGCGGCACGAGTAAGGTAGTAAGCTGACCACTACCACGCAGCCCGGCTTTATGTCCGCCACCACTAGGTGGACCATTGATTTGCAAAGTAAATATGGCAACCGCAGCCCAATAACTCGAAATACAATTTACAAAATTACGTTTAATAAAATGATCAATATTATTTTTTACCGTATTTTCACCCGGAGCTTCGATTAAAATTTTACCAACTGGCACATCTTTTTTTTCATAAGGCAAATCTAAATCCTGCATAAAGGCAGGCGTGCCGTTTTCGGCATTCAGGTTAAAGGCAGGCTCAATGCGCTTAAAAGCTTGCTCCAATTCGGCCTGGCTCGGCGGGTTACGCCAATATTTTTTCCATTCTCGGCTGTCCTTTGGGGCAAAGGCAGTCTGCAATATACCAATAAGTAGTTGGTATATTGCGCCTTTGAAATCAGCGCGAGGGGGTAAGACTTCAAGCAGTGATTTGCCCGTATCACCACCTAATTCCGAGATTCTAATGATTCGCTCACCACCCTTTTTCTCACGAATCGGTAGCCACTGATCGTTGATCAAATTCATGGTTTTCACTTCATCCATATTAATACCTCAGCTCTAGTCCTTGTTGCGCGTTGTAGGTGATAGCCACAGGCTTGCTGTTATCCGTTATTCCCTTTGCCTGCCAAATCGATTCCGTTTGTATCAAAGGCACAATAAAACTGAATTCATCAAATAATTTGTTTTGCTCACGAAGCTGTCTTATCGCTTTCTGTAGATCGTTATCGTCTACCAATGCGAGCTCTTCAAGCTGGGATTTATTGGCTTTTACACTGCTTAAATCCCAGGGGTATTGGCCTTTATTTACCCAAGGGGTCAGCTGCTTGTTTTCCCAACGCGCTAGATAAAGCGTACGAGATTCTTCACCCAAGCGAGTAGCGATGCGCACATCCTCGTCCCATTGCGGGCTGGCGACGTAACCGCTGGATAACTGCATTTGCAGGTATTGCGCACTATCCCGTTTGGCGTGGTTTTCACCATCGGCGGCTAAATTGGCGTCTTGCAGACCGGGGGGTATCTCACCATCGCTATCGTAAACAAACTCCAACAACTCACGCGCATCCTCGGGCATACCCCAACCACCTTTTTGCCAGAGGATTTTTGCCGTGCGCCACAACAGCAGGGTATCTGGGTAGACGTGGTGAGCTTTGGCAAAACTATCCTTAAACCAATTCTGATCAGGTTCATTAGTCCATTCCGGAGACAGCACTCGCAAACGGGGCGTGCCCCGTTGGTCTTTTTCGCCTCGCGGCAATAATTCACCTTTCTCACTTCGTGCATGGCGCTGTAATCTACCCGCTCGCTGAATCAGTAAATCGATCGGTGCAAGGTCTGAAATCATCAGATCAAAATCGAGATCCAGCGATTGTTCTACGACCTGGGTGGCTACCAGCACGCGTCCCTGGCGCAACTCGGGTGTGGACTTAGGGCCGAAATATTCCAACATCTGCTGCTCTAGGTTGATACGGTCACCTAAAGCATAACGGCTGTGAAAAAGGTGTAGTTTGTCTGGATCAAGCCAAGGGCTTTCCCGCAGTTCAGTCCAGGCTTGACGGGCGTCGGGTACGGTATTGCGAATCCAGCACACGGATTTACCCTGTACAACGGCCTGTTCAATAGCCTGGAACACTTCGTCTGTTGTGTGATGAAAACAAACCAGTACTTTGCGCCGTACCAGATCACGGGTTTGCAGCGGGTACTCGCCAGGCTGGCCGTCGCCAGTGGTGTGTGTTAACAGGGGGTAGTGTTCACTTTTTAGCTCTGTAACTTTTTCTTCTATACCGCGGCCGTGTTGAAAGGACTGCACCAAGCCCTGCCGCTGCGCCTTGGTCAGTGTGGCCGAAAGCAACACCACACTGCCGCCCAATGCCGCATGAAATTCGATGAGCCGCTTCAATAGCTCGCTGGTGTAGGCATCGTAGGCATGAACCTCATCGAGAATCAGTACTTTGTTCAACAAACCCAGCAGCCGCAGAGACTGGTGGCGGGCAGGAACGATTCCCAGTAGCGCCTGATCGATGGTGCCCACGCCCACATCTGCCAATAAGGCTTTTTTGCGGTTGTCGGCCAGCCAACGATTGCATTGGGCGGAGATATTTTCCTCATTGGCGTATTGCTGATTGTCGGGTTGGGCAGTTAACAGGGATTGTTGAAACAGCTCTGATAGATGGCGGGCGCTGTGACTCAAGATGAGGCTTGGGGTTTCATCATCCTTATAAAGCGCTCGATAAGCCTTGCTCATACGTTCATACATGGCGTTAGCCGTGGCCATCGTCGGCAAGCCGACATAAAGTCCCTGGGCAAGGCCGACACTCATCAAACGGTGGGCGAGCATCAATGCGGCCTCGGTTTTACCCGCGCCAGTCACATCTTCGAGAATAAACAGTTGGGGCTCTTCGCCGATGGCCAGCTCCTCGCACTTCTGCTGTAAGGGTGTGGGGTCGTTGATTACCGGGAACAGCTCCCCCAGTGTCTGCTGGTTTTGACTCTGTTTCGGCAGCACGCCGGACTCCTCTACCGCGCGCTCGGCTTTCGGTAAGGCATGCTCAATCCAATATTCCTCCAAAGCCATTGGCTCCTGACAATATCGGAAAATATCTTGATTAGAGCCGAGCCAATCGGCAAGAACCGCCACACCGGCCATTAACCAACTGGCTTTCTTTTGTTGCTGACGCCAACTCCTTTGGGCATCCAGCTCCGTGGCCTGCAACCAATCGGGCTGAACCAGAGCCTGCCAGTCCCGCACAAAAGCCAATGCCGCGTTCTGATCCTGTTCGGCAAAGTGGAATTTAATTGGCTCCTGTTTCGATGGTGGCCAACCGTGGTGACCAAATACCGGGTTTAACCAATAACACATTGAATCTGATACAAAATCAGCACCCGCTTCATGTTCAGTAACAAGCTGTTCACACACAAACTGCTGCCACAACATGGCACCCAACGTGTCATGGCGAATGGAATAATTGGTTCGCTTAATGGGCACACCTGGCCAAAACTGTTGGCGCAGATCCAGGCGAATTTGTTGAAAGGTTTCGGCAAATTTACCCAGGTCATGGATACCGAGGAGAAACACCATCCAGGTGAGAGCCTGTTGCTGTGGCAACTGCATCTGTTGTGAGAGACGCTGTAATAAAACGAGATGGCGCGAGAGCAGTGTTTGCCCAACGGCGGCCACATCCAAGCAATGATAGGGGAGCACGTGGCACCTAGCACCACCTACCAATTTATCTTGCTTGGCTTTACCCCAATACGCAAAATATTCTGTGCCTGTCGCCACCAGCGCCCCCATTCCTGCACCTATGTTTCGTGCCGAGTCTATCTATATTTCGTTTACCCATAAATCTTTGCCATAGCATTTATTCAATAACCTTAAAATATTTTTCATCCGGCAATATCCACCTGTAACCACTCTCTTCAAATTTTATACATGCCGTTTTTATCCCTCCTCTTATTCGTATAGCGGTCACAACACCTTCTCCATATACTCGATGCTTGACTTCGACTCGCGGTTTAAACTTGTCATCAGGTCGTATCAAATAAGCCACTCCGCCACGAACTATTTCTCCATCGTACTCTCGCCACGCCATTCGAACACCCATCAGCAATCACAAATAATACCGCTCTGATCATAGCGTTCCGCCTAGACAAAACCTGTCATGTCTGTTTGTACAGTGAAAGTGAATCCTCCAGGCGCTTTTGCAGTGCCTTGCGCAGGCTGGCGGGCTTAAGCACTTCGACATAGGGCAGATGACGGAGGATGTCGCGGAGCAGCTCGCGTTCATCGCTGTAGGGGAAGGATAGGTGGTAGTATTCCCCTTGCCAGCTACCCTGTTGTTCGGGATGCCAGCGCTGACGGGAGATTTCCAGGGCTACGGGTGGCAGAAAACGCAGTTGTGCGCGCTGCCTGGCGGTGCCGGCAAAGATGCCGTAACCACTTGTAAAATGTTGGGCAAGTTGGAGTGTTTCTATTTCTGTTGCCGGTTTTTGCAACAACTCAACGTTTTCCATTCGGGCCAGTGCGAAGGTGCGTAACGCTGTGCGCGTGTGGCACCAAGCATCGAGGTACCAGTTGTCACGGTAGTAGACCAGGGTTTGAGGACTAAGCGAGCGCCGGGAGCGCTTACCGGTGTAATCGCTGTAATCCAGACTCAGTTGTCGTCGCCCCAGCAGGGCCTCTCCCACTCGCATAAAAATTGAGGAGTCGATCTGACTATGGGCGAGAGGCAAGACTTTAATGTGCTTGGCTAGGTCTCCAGTATCGAGACCGCGGGCATTGAGGTTTTTTGCCAGTAGTTTGTCGACAGCTTTAAGTTCGCGAGCCAGGAGGCTGTTACCCAGATTTTCGAACATACCCAGTAACAGCACCATGGATTGCAATTCACTGGCGGAAAGCCACAAACCGGGTAACTCGAATATTGTGTGCTCGTCGCCAGCATAACGGTAGCCGTGCTCCCCATGAATGTACTCAATCGGGGCGTTCAGTTGATCGCGCATCAATTCGATGGTGCGGCTGACAGTTTTGGCGGAGCACTCCAGCTGCGCGGCGAGTTGAGAGAGACTCAAGCCACGACGGTGGTTATTGAATATACGGTGCAGTGAAAGGATACGGTCGAACTTGTCCATGTTCTTTTCCGGGATTTATTTTCGGGAACCCCTTTGTGAATTCTACCGCGCATCCGCCGCGCGCAAAAGCGCGTTAGATGTGTCGTTATGTCGAAGGCCACTCCTGTTTTCGATACTCCTGTTCCCGCTATAACAGCAGTATCCTGCTATCCGACCCCTCCCATTTTTTGAGAGGGACTGCGTACCCGCACCGACGCGTTCAGGGTGTGTCGCCAAAAAACCGCTGAATACTCGAAAAATCCAGGTCAGTATTATCTTTATCGCCTGCGTTTGCATAGAGATTGTATAGATTATTGGCCAGTGCACCCATGGGGGTTGCAGACTTGCTGGCGAGGGCCGCTTCCATGGCCAGGCCCAGGTCTTTCTGCATGAGTTTAACCATAAACCCACCGCTGTAGTTGCGGCTGGCGGGGACGCCTTCCATGACGCCGGGGTAAGGGTTGTACTTTTCCAGCGACCAGTTGCAGCCGGAGCTTTTGAGCATAATCTCCGACAGGGTTTTGGGATCGAGGCCGTTATTGACGCCCAGTTGCAGGGCTTCGGCGGTGCCGATCATATGCACGGCGAGCAGCATGTTGTTGCAAGCCTTGGCGACCTGCCCCGCGCCGCTCGGCCCGGCGTGAAAGATATTGGCACCCATATGCTTGAGCACTTCTTTGGCGGCTTCCACATCGGCGGCTTCACCGCCGCACATAAAGGCCAGGGTACCCGCTGCTGCGCCCGCGACACCGCCCGACACGGGCGCGTCGATGGCGCGAATGTTGCGCTTTCTGGCTTCCGCGCCGATCCGCCGCGAGCTGGAGGCGGCCACGGTGGAACAATCGATCAGCACGGCGGACGACTCCACCAGATCGAGCAGGCCAGCGCCGTCGATATACAAAGCTTCGGCAATAGCCCCGTTGGGTAACATAGTCACAACAAAATCCGCGCCTGCAACCGCGTCTTTTTCACTGCTGGCCGCGCTGCAACCGTCGGCCACGGCTTTTTCCACGGAGGCGGGCACCAGATCGAACGCGCTGACGGAAAAACCCGCCTTGACCAGATTGGCGGCCATGGGCCCACCCATATTTCCCAATCCAAAAAATGCCACTTTCTTTGCCACTTTCTTTACCATAACCTTTGCCATGATGGTTTCCTTTGCGTGGTGCTGCGAGCAGTGCGCGTTACAAGTCGGCCAGGGGATGTGCGCCATCTGCCCAGGGCGGGGTTAAATACTGCTGGCGAATTTCATCGGTTAATTCCGCAAGCGTAGGCGGCTGAAAATGCGGCGTATTGTCTTTTTCAATGATCTGCGCGCGCACTCCTTCGCGGAAGACCCCGTATTTCGAACAATTGAGAGTTGCCACCAGTTCCAGTTGCAGCGCCTCGCGCAGGGACAGATCCCGGCCGCGACGATTTAATTCCCAAGCCAGGAATATCGACACCGGGCAGCCTTTTTTGTGGGTTGCCACCGCGCGACTCAACCATTTATCGTCGCCGCTGTAGGCGCAAATGGCGGCGGATATTTCTTCCACGCTGGCGCCGGAGGTGACCTGCGCAATCCAGGCGGCGTGGGGTTCCAATTGCGCGGCCGGCAATAACCCCCGGTGCTGCGCCTGAAGTTGCTCCAGGGTGGCACGAATTTTTTCGCGATTATCCTCAGCGCTGTCGCCCCAGGAAAGCGTACTCAGGGCATCGAGCATGGCGGCTTTTTCACCGTGGGGGATAAATATATCCGCCAGCCCTATATAGATGGCGTCGGTAGCGTTAATTTGTGCGCCGGTCAGGCCCAGAAACAGGCCGGTGTTATCGCGGGTCTGGTTGAGAAACCAGGTGCCGCCCACATCGGGCACCAGGCCAATGCCAATTTCCGGCATGGCGATGCGGGTATTTTCGGTGACGACGCGAAAGTCGCCTCCTTCGAACACCCCCATGCCCCCGCCCATCACAAAACCGTTGCCCCAGGTAATGACGGGCTTGGGAAAATTGTGCAGCCGGTAGTCGAGACGATATTCCCGGGAGAAAAAATCGCTGGCGTAGGCGTTGTGGTTGGTGCCGCACTCCACCATGGATTCGTAGAGCATGCGAATATCGCCACCGGCCGCGAAGGCGCGATCGCCGGCGCTGTCGATCAGCACGCAAACGATGCTGTCGTCGGCTTCCCAGTTATCCGCCTCGGCACTGATCAGGTCGACCATTTCCAGGCTGAGGGAATTGAGAGATTTTTCCGCGTTGAGGGTGGCAATAGCAATTTTTTTTCCGCCGCCGCAATCCTTCAGACTGAACAGTACGGGGCTTTCCAGGGCGATATCAGACACGCGTTACTCCAGCGCAAAGTTAAGTCGGGGCGTTAGTCGGCAGCTCAGCCATTTTTCCACTCGGGTTTGCGTTTTTCCACAAACGCGGCCACGCCTTCTTTCTGATCCTGGGAGCCCCACAGGTCCATAAACGCATCCCGTTCGAACTTGAAACCGCTGTTGAGCGGACGTTCGCGGGACGACATGGTCAGGGCCTTACAAATACGCACGGAAGTAGGGCTCTGGTTTTCTACCTTGGCCGCCAGTTCCAGGGCTTTTTCCAGTGCCTTGCCGGTGGGCACCACTTCCTGCACCAGGCCGATCTGTTCCGCTTTGGCGGCCTTGACGCGCTCGCCGAGCAGAATCATGCGCTTGGCCCAACCTTCGCCAATTAACCAGGGCAGATGTTGCGTGCCCAGACCACCGGGCAATAACCCAACCGTACATTCCGGCAGCGCCATTTGTGCCTGCTCTTCGGCAATACGAATATCGCAGGCCAGCGCGCACTCGAGACCGCCGCCCATGGCAAAGCCGGTAATGGCGGCGATGGATACCCCCTGATAATTAGCCAGCGCTTCATAAGCGGTGCCAAAGGCTTTGATAAAGTCGAACGCCGCACCGCTGTCGTCGTGATTAAAGCGGGTCAGGTCGGCACCGGCGCTAAAAAATTTCTCGCTGTCGCTGGCCAGAATCAGGGCGAAGTTTTCTTTGTCCCCGTTGAGTTCGGTAACGACCTGTTCGAGGTAGGCAAGGCTCTCCGGCGTCCAGGTGTTGGCCGGTGGATTGTTCATGGTGAGAATAGCCGTGCGGCCACGTTTTTCTACTTTCAATAACTCGGTCATGCAAATTCCCTCGTCAATAGCTTGCTTATCAGTCGTTGATTGACCACTGGTCCGCTTAGCGAATAGCCCCGGTGGCCCCTTCTTCCAGAATCCGACGCGCCACTATCACCCGCATAATTTCGTTGGTGCCTTCCAGGATCTGGTGTACCCGCGCATCACGCAAAAAGCGTTCGATGGGATACTCTCGCAGGTAGCCATACCCGCCGTGTAGTTGCAGTGCCTCGTTGCATACCTGAAAACCGATGTCCGTGGCAAAGCGTTTGGCCATGGCGCAGTAGGTGGTTTTGTCGGGATCGTTGTCGTCCAGCTTGCTGGCGGCAAGGCGCACCATCTGCCGTGCGGCCACCAGTTCGGTGACCATATCCGCGAGCTTGAATTGCAGGGCCTGAAAACTGGCCAGCGGCTTATCGAATTGTTTGCGCTCGAGAAGATATTGCTGGGCGTGGGTCAAGGTCGCCTGGGCCGCACCGATGGAACAGGCGGCGATATTAATGCGCCCGCCGTCCAGCCCCTGCATGGCGATTTTAAAACCGTCCCCTTCCTCACCCAGCCGATAGCGGGCGGGAACGCGCACCCATTCAAAGGTAATGGTGCGGGTCGGCTGACTGTTCCAGCCCATCTTGGTTTCATTTTTACCGTAACTGATGCCGGGTAAATCAGCCGCTACCGCGAAGGCAGTGATCCCCGCAGCGCCGGATTCCTGACTGCCGGTGCGGGTCATCAGCACCAGCACATCGGTAGCGCCGGCGCCGCTGATAAATGTTTTACCCCCGTCGATAATATAGTCGTCGCCATCGCGCACGGCTTTGGTGCGAATCGCCGCCGCGTCGCTGCCCGCATTAGGTTCGGTCAGGCAATAGGACGCCAGTTTTTCGCCAGTCACCAGTTGCGTACAAAACTCTTTGTGTACCTCTGGTGTGCCCCAGGTGCAGGCCATCCAGGTGGCCATATTGTGAATGGAAATAAATGCCGCCGTGGAACTGCAGGCGGCAGCCAGCTCCTCGAGAATAATGGCCGCATCAAGACGCGACATACCCATACCGCCAATCGCTTCGCCAGCGATTTGTTCGGGGCTATACATGCCACAAAAACCCATCGCACCCGCAGCAGCTATAGTCTCGCGGGGAAAGATTTTTTCCTCGTCCCAGCGTGCCGCCTGCGGCGCCATTTCGCCCTGAGCAAAGGCCCGCGCCGCTTCCTGGAAAGCCCGCTGTTCGTCGCTGAGATTAAAATCCATGAGCGCAGGGCCGCTTATTTGAGGCTGATGGACATGTTGGGGCCAGTGGCCACATCGTCGTCAAACCAGCGCGCGGTAATGGTTTTGGTCTCGGTATAGAAGCGCACCGCCTGTTTGCCATAAGCGTGCAGGTCGCCGTGGAAAGAACCGCGCCAGCCGGTAAAGGAGAAGAACGGCAGGGGCACGGGAATCGGCACGTTGATGCCCACCTGGCCCACCAGAATTTCGTGCTGGTATTTACGGGCCGCACCGCCGGACGAGGTAAAGATGGAGGTGCCATTGCCGCGAAAATCTTCGTTGATGGCGGCAATCGCGGCGTCCAGGGTCGGCTCGTTGAGCAGGCACAGCACCGGGCCGAAAACCTCGTCTTTATAGATACTCATATCCCGGGTGACGTTGCTGAAGATGGTGGGCCCAATCCAGTTGCCGTCGGGATAACCTTCCACCTCGCAGTTGCTGCCGTCGAGGAGACAGGTGGCACCCTCCTCTTTGGCCCTGGCGATAGCCACCGTTATTTTCTCTTTTGCCGCTTTGTTGGTTTGCGGGCCGTAGGCGGCACCCTTGTCGGACCACACGCCGGGGCGGATATCCTGCGCAGCCGCCTTGATGTCGTCAGCCCAGGCCGCAGCGTCGCCCACCAGAATCACATTGGGAATAGCCATGCAGCGCTGACCCGCCGCGCCAAACGCCGAGCCGATAATATTGTTTACTACCTGAGCTTTATTGGCGTCGGGCATCACTACCATGTGGTTATTGGCGCCGGTCATGCACTGCATGCGTTTGAGATTTTCCGTGCCCTTGCGGTAGATGTGCTTGCCCACCGGCACCGAGCCGACAAAGGAACCGGCACAAATGTCCGGGTGCTCCAGCAGATAATCCACCTGATGGGCACCGCCGTGAATCACCTGCAACACACCCTTGGGTGCGCCCGCTTCTTCGAACAGTTCCACCAGCCGGGTTGGCGTCAGAGGATCGCGCTCGGAAGGCTTGAGAATAAAGGTATTGCCACAGGCTATAGCCAGCGGGAACATCCACAGGGGAATCATGGCCGGAAAATTAAACGGGGTGATGCCCATGCACACGCCAATGGGCTGAATATAGGAATAGGTGTCGATACCACCGGCGACATTTTCCACGGTTTCGCCCATCATCAGAGTGGGAATGTTGGCCGCGTGCTCCACCACTTCAATACCGCGCCACACGTCACCTTTCGCATCTTCAAAGGTTTTACCCAGCTCGCGGCTGATAATTTCCGCCAGTTCGTCGTGATGTTCCTTCAATAAATGCTGGTAGCGCAGCATCAGGCGCGCCCGTTGCGGAACCGGCACTTCCTTCCAGGTCTGGAAGGCCACCTTGGCCGACGCAACCGCCCGCGCCATTTCTTCGTCGGTGGCACAGGGCACTTCGGTCAACGGTTGTTGATTGGCGGGATCGACTACCCGGGTAAAGTCGCTGGTGCGGCTTTGCACCCATTCGCCGTCGATAAACAGGGGAACCTTTGCAGGAAAATTCATCGCATATCTCGCTGATCTATATAAGTGGTCGGAATCAATCTGGCGCCCCGCGGCCGCGCCGCCGGACGGCCATTGTACCGCAGGTTTAAACCAGCTCAACACGACGCACCTTCGCCCATGTCCGACACGCTCACTCTCGGGTATGGAGCAGCGTCAATGCGATCTGTTACGCTGCCCTGGCGACCGTAGCAATACGGGGCAGCAACGCAACAGTTGTAGTGCAATAGATCGTAACGAACGGGGGCAGCGATGGATTTGAATCTTAACGGTCAGGTCGCGCTGGTAACCGGCAGCCACCGCGGCACCGGGCAAATCATTGCCCAGCGTCTGGCGGAGGAAGGCGCCTGCGTGATTGCCCACGGACTCGAACCGGATAGTGCGCAACATGTGGTGGCCAACTCCGCAGTGAGTCACGGGGTGTGGGGCGATATTCTCACCGACGCAGGCGCGGAACAGGTGGTGGCGCAAGCGCTGGCGCTAACCGGCAAAGTAGACATTCTGATCAACAACTACGGGGCGGCTGGCGAAAAAAAATGGGCCACCGCCACCTCTGACGACTGGTTGCACATGTATCAGGTCAACGTCCTGTCCGCGGCGCGCATGATTCGCCTGCTGATTCCGCAAATGCGCGAACGGGGCTACGGGCGAATTATTCAACTCGGCACCATCGGTTCTACCCAGCCCAACGCCCTGCGCCCCCACTACTATGCCGCCAAGGGCGCGCTCGCCAATATCGCCGTAAGCCTCGCCAGGGAGCTGGCGGGCACCGGAGTGACCGTCAACACCGTCTCGCCAGGCTATATTCGCACACCGGAGATTGAGGCGGGATTTCGCGCCAAAGCGCAGCGAGAAGGCTGGCCGGATGACTGGCCTAGCATTGAAGCGCGTATTGTGGCGGAACGTTTTCCCAACCCGGTGGGGCGCATCGCCACCCGGGAAGAGGTCGCCGACCTGGTGTGCTTTGTGGCCAGTGGCCGCGCCGGTTTTATCAACGGCCAGAATATCCGTATCGACGGCGGCGCAGTGGATATCGTGCAATAAAAACTCCGCTTAAGCCGACAATTATTTTCACTTCAGGGGTGCCGCTACCCGGTGGTGAAAACCCGTTCCTCGGGTATGATAACGCCTTTATTTTAGAGACATCGCCCCATGGAGTGGCAAGCAATCTTCGTCATCGCCCTCACCGTCGGCGCGCTGGGGACACTGGTATTTACCCACATCAGCACACACCTGGTGATGATGACGGTACTTGTACTGCTTAGCGCCAGCGGTATTCTGATTCCGAGCGAGGCGCTGGCGGGCTTCAGCAATGATGGGTTGGTCACCGTGGCCGCGTTGTTTATTGTCGCGGCAGGTATTCACGCCAGCGGCGGGATCGACCTGATTATTCACTGGCTACTCGGGCAGCCGCGCACCGTGCGCGGGGCGCAGTTGCGACTGTGTGCGCCGGTTATCCTGTTAAGCGGATTCCTGAATAACACCCCCATCGTGGCCACGTTGATTCCAGGCGTCAATGCCTGGGCCAGAAAATTGGGTATCGCCTCATCCAAGCTGATGATTCCCCTGAGCTACTCCGCCATTATGGGCGGCACCCTGACACTAATTGGCACCAGCACCAACCTGATCGTCAACAGCCAGTACCAAACCCTGACGGGCAACTCCGGGTTTCCGATTTTTACCATTACGCTGATCGGCTTGCCAGTGTGCCTGGTGGGGCTAACGCTGATGCTGTGGTTGTTCCCCCGCTGGTTACCGGACCACCGCGACGGTGCTCTGTTTAGCGACGTGCGGGAATTTACCCTCGAAGTCGCCGTCGCTCACGACGGGCCACTGGTGGGCAAGACGGTGGAAGAAGCCGGGCTGCGCCGCCTGGTAAAAATTTATCTGGTGGAAATTGAGCGGGACGGCAGCATCGTCACCGCGGTGTCCTCCGAAGAACATTTACGGGGCGGCGACCGGCTGGTATTCGCCGGGAATACGGAAGCCATCTCCGACCTGCTGCGGATCAAGGGGATCGTGCCCTCCACCGGAGATGATCGACCTGTTCTGAGTCAGGCCCGGGAAGAGCGCTGCCTGGTAGAAGCGGCCCTGTCACCCCATTCCGAATGCATCGGGCAAACCATTCGCGACTCGCGTTTCCGCGACCGTTACGGCGCGGTGATTCTGGCGGTAGCTCGGGGCGGGGAGCGGGTTTCGGGAAATCTTGGCACCATCACACTGCGGGCCGGGGACACTTTGCTGCTGGAAGCGCGACCGGCGTTTTTGACTCGCCAGGCTTATAACAAGGACTTTTTGTTAATTAACGATCTTAATCAGGAGCAGCCGCGCCATAATCGCGCTTATCTGGCCTGGGCCATCCTGCTGGCCATTGTGATCAGTGCCTCCACGGAAATGCTGAGCATGCTGAATGCGTCCCTATTAGGCGCTGGCGCTATTCTCGCCTGCGGCTGCTGTTCTCTGAGCCAGGCCCATAAAAGTCTCGATCTAAATGTGTTGATCACCATCGGCGCGTCCTTTGCCCTGGGCGCGGCGATTTACAAAACCGGCGTGGCGACACAGTTAGCGGAGCAGGTATTGTCGATTAGCGCCGGGCAGGCGTGGCTGGCATTGGTGCTCGCCTATATGTGCGTGTCGCTACTCACCGAAATCATTACTAACAATGCAGCCGCGCTGATGATGTTGCCGATTGCGTTGGAAGTCGCGGAAAAATCTCACAGCGCCCCGGAACCTTTCGTGTTCGCGGTGATGATGGCGGCTTCGGCGAGCTTTGCCACACCCCTCGGCTATCAAACCAACCTGATGGTATACGGGCCCGGCGGCTACCGGTTTCAGGATTTTCTGAAGGTCGGCATACCGATGAATATCATCGTGGGCATAACTTCGCTAATAGCCATCATGCTGATCTGGCCCCTGTGAGCGCCCGCAAATAATCTGCAGCGAAAAATCACTTCACCGGCCGGAATCTTTCGTGTACTGAGGCTTTTTCGCTACAATGGCGGCCCCATTACAACTCCCGTATAACCCCATGGCTCAATACGTTTACACCATGAATCGGGTGGGCAAAATTGTCCCGCCCAAACGCGAAATTCTGAAAGATATTTCCCTGTCGTTTTTCCCCGGCGCGAAAATTGGCGTGCTGGGGTTGAACGGTTCCGGCAAATCCACGTTGCTGCGCATAATGGCTGGCATCGACACGGATATTATCGGCGAGGCGCGGGCCATGCCGGGCATCAAGATTGGTTACCTCGCCCAGGAACCCGGACTCGATCCCGCCAAAGACGTGCGCGGCAATGTAATGGACGGAGTCGCGGAGGCGGCCAATGCTCTGCGGGAACTGGACGAGATTTACGCGGCCTATGCCGAACCGGAAGCCGACTTTGACAAGCTCGCCAAACGCCAGGGGGAGCTGGAAGATATTATTCAGGCGTGGGACGCACATAATCTGGAACACACCCTCGACGTAGCCGCCGACGCCCTGCGCCTGCCGCCCTGGGACGCCGATATCAATCGACTATCAGGGGGTGAAAAACGGCGGGTCGCCCTGTGTCGGCTGCTGTTATCGCGCCCCGACATGCTGTTACTTGATGAACCGACCAACCACCTGGATGCTGAGTCCGTGTACTGGCTCGAACAGTTTCTGCACGACTTTCCCGGCACCGTGGTAGCGGTAACCCACGACCGCTACTTCCTGGACAATGTGGCGGGCTGGATTCTCGAGCTCGATCGCGGGCACGGTATTCCCTACGAAGGTAATTACACCACCTGGCTGGAAACCAAAGCCCAACGCCTGGCTGGCGAGCAAAAAGCCGAAGCCGCCCGGCAAAAATCCATCCAGCAGGAGCTGGAGTGGGTGCGCAAAAATCCCAAGGCGCGACAGGCCAAAAACAAGGCACGACTGCAGCGATTTGAAGAGTTGACCAGTCAGGAGTTTCAGGCGCGCAACGAAACCAACGAAATCTATATTCCCCCCGGTCCCCGCCTCGGCGACAAAGTTATTGAATTGACTAACGTGAGTAAGGGGTTTGGCGACCAGTTATTGATCGACAATCTCAATCTGAGTATTCCCCGAGGCGCGGTGGTAGGGATTGTCGGTGGCAACGGCGCGGGTAAATCCACCCTGTTTCGCATGCTCGCTGGCACGGAACAAGCCGATCGGGGCGAAATCGTGCTCGGCGACACCGTGCGCCTGGCGTTTGTGGAACAGAGCCGCGAACACCTGGATGACAGCAAGACCGTGTGGGAAGCCATCTCCGATGGCCAGGACATATTGCGCATCAATGACTACGAAGTTGCCTCGCGCGCCTATATCGGGCGCTTTAATTTCAAGGGCGGCGACCAGCAAAAAAGAGTGGGGGATCTGTCCGGCGGGGAGCGTGGCCGCCTGCATCTGGCCCACACCCTGAAACAGGGGGCCAACGTGCTGTTGCTCGACGAGCCTTCCAACGACCTGGACGTTGAAACCCTGCGGGCCCTGGAAGAAGCGCTTGAGGCGTTTCCGGGCAATGTGCTGGTGATTTCCCACGACCGCTGGTTCCTGGATCGCATCGCGACCCATATTCTGGCTTTCGAAGGGGATAGCGAAGTGGTGTTTTTCGCCGGTAATTACGCGGAGTACCACGACGATCTGGTGCAGCGCAAAGGCGCGGACACCCAGCCCACGCGGGTTAAATACAAACGCCTGAAGCAGTAGTCGAGCAAAGCGGTGCACACCGCCCCGACCCAGGACAACCCGCGGCACCGAGCCGCATAAACAAGTGGGACTATGGTGACGGTTCCACGATAGCTGCCAACGAACGCACCCAGTAGTCGTCCACTGCGGGGTACTTACGGGTTTCCTGCTGCCAGGCTGCGGTTGCCTCGGCCGCCGTATCGAACTGCCCCCATAACAGCACGCGCAAGTTGCGACCGCTGGCGGCGGTGGCGACGCCCTGCCAGTAATCTAGCCCCGCGAGGTTACGCTGTTCCACAAATTCGGCCAGTTGCGCGGCGTTGCCGAAGGCGCCCAGTTGTACGGTATAGCCCCTGCGAGACCGGCTTGCCGCGGGCGGTGCCGCAGCGCTGTCAGGACTTGACAGCGCAGGCGCGACCGCGGCTGCAGAGACTACTTTGGCGGAATCTGCCTGGTCTGAACCTCCCTCCACAGCGCCGTTGTCAGCGGGACCACCACGGCTTTTGTCCCCCGCCTGATCTGCCCAGCTCGCAAAAGCGGGTTCTGGCTCAGGAGTCACTCGATTGTCCCGCCGGGCTGGCGCGCCGGGTGCCTGCTTCGCTTGTACCGCTGCCTCGACAGCGCTTAACCCCGGCAACTGTTCACGCCAGTTTTTTTGGCGCACACCGTTTTCAAATATCACCACCGTGGCCGCGCGCGCCTCAATTTTGGGGGTGGCATTGATGTGTTCAGCATTGTTTGCCGCCGCTTCGCTGGATGGCTGGTCAGTATTGTCAACGACAGCCCTGGTGGCCACGCCGTTGCGGATTTCCCGTTGCTCACAGCGCCAGTTATCGCTATTTTTTTGCCCGCTACATTGCCAACCAACATAGGCCTGTTGGTTTCCGTCTCCAGCGCAGCCGCTCAACTGGAACAGCAACACTGACAATATGAATAATGGTGGACGCGCCGGATTAGCGAGGGCGCAGCGCCATTGGCGTACTGCAACCACAGCGGTTAGACCCCAAGCCCGGCCAGCAGATTAACGAGGCGGCGCAACATGGCGGCCAGGCGCGGGTGGTCGAAATCAAACTCCAGCGCTTTGCTTTCCAGGCGGTCCAGCAAATCCCGGTGTTGCTCCGCGGCCACTTCCTCGGTCGACATCAAATCCACTACCTCGGTCAGCAGATTGCCCACGATATCCTTTTCACCGCGCTCTACTTTTGCCGCACGCTCCAACTCGGCGTGCAAATCTTCCAGTTGCGCATGCAATTTGTCTTCGACCATCGAACCACCCCCACGATGCCGTTAATCATAACGCATAGTAAAGTAACACAAGTACGACCGACAGCGCCCGATGCCGGTTGTGCAGCAGTTCGCAATCCCGCGCCCATTTTTCACCGCTTCGCCAATGCGCCCACCGCGGATTCGGTCAAGCGCGCGGCGTGTTCACTGTAGCGCCCGCGCCACCGTCCAGCCACCGATGGCGATAAAACCCACCCCCGCAATCAGCGACAACATTTTTGGGTTGATATAAGTGGACACCCATTGACCACCCAGAACGCCAATCGCCGTCGCCACCACCAGCGCCGCCGAAGCACCGCCAAATACCAGCCATTTACTGACCGCTTTATCGGTGGCAAACAGCACTGTTGCCAATTGGGTTTTGTCGCCTAACTCGGCAAGCAGAACCGTCCAGAAAATCGTTAACAGTATTTTCCACTCCACTTCACTTTCTCCGTGCTACAGGTCATTATAACCCTCTGAAGAATATGACACCCTGGCCTGGCACACCGCGCGCTGTTATTGCGGCCAGTTAAGTTGCTAAACTGACGGCGTCTGCGCCCGCCATCCAGGTATCCGTAGGGGCTACCACCACAGCGCCCTGGCTTTATAAATAAAAGCGCGCTAATGGTAAACGAACTAACCAGGTTAGACGTAAATAAAACAATCACGCGCGCCAAACAATCGCATTGTTTAAATGCGCTAGACTAAGCAGTGGCAGACGCCTTGCATCCCGGTACGCGCCTTGGAGCGCGAATACGATAAAGAGGGTTATCCTATGTTGCACAAAATACGTCACTACACACCGCCATTCCTGGCGCTCGCCCTGTTATTACTGACGCCGGCCGCAGCCCACGCCGAAGGTCTCGACGGCGCCAACACTGGCTGGATTTTGACCGCCACGGCGCTGGTGCTGTTTATGACCCTTCCCGGCCTGTCCCTGTTTTACGGCGGTCTGGTGCGCTCGCGCAATGTACTGTCGGTATTGATGCAGTGTTTCGCGATCGCCTGCGGTGCCTCGCTGGTGTGGATGATCTGCGGTTACAGCCTGGCCTTCACCGATGGCGGCGGCGCGAACAATCTGATCGGTGGCTGGAGTCAATTTCTGTTAGGTAATGTGGGGGAAGACTCTCTGTCTGGAGACATTCCCGAAAGCGTATTCGTGATGTTTCAAATGACGTTTGCGATTATCACCCCGGCGCTGATCGTCGGCGGGTTCGCCGAACGGGTGAAGTTTTCATCTATGCTGGTGTTCAGCATGCTGTGGCTGCTGGCGGTCTACGTACCGATCACCCACTGGGTATGGGGCGGGGGCTGGCTGGGGCAGATGGGGTTGCTGGATTTTGCCGGGGGTACTGTGGTGCATATCACCGCCGGGGTTGGTGCTTTGGTTGCGGCCCTCACCATCGGCAATCGACGGGGTTTTGCCACCCAGGCAATGCCACCCCACAACCTGACCATTACGGTGGCGGGCGCGGGAATGCTGTGGGTTGGCTGGTTCGGGTTTAACGCCGGTTCCGCCCTCGCTGCGAATGGCGACGCGGGCATGGCCATGCTGGCCACCCATATCTCCGCCGCCGCAGGATCGCTGGCGTGGATGATGATGGAATGGTTACGCCACGGAAAACCGTCCGTGCTGGGCATCGTCACCGGCATGGTGGCGGGACTCGGCACGATCACTCCCGCTTCCGGTTTCGTGGGCCCTGGGGGCGCGCTGGTAATCGGCTTCAGCGCGGGGATTATCTGTTATTACGCAACACAGGCGATCAAACAGAAATTCAAAATTGACGATTCCCTCGACGTGTTTCCAGTGCACGGCGTGGGTGGCGTACTCGGTACGTTGCTGGCCGGCGTCTTCGCCTCCGACCAATTGGGAGTATTCAGCGGCCAGGGTTATAACGAGGGCATGACCATGGGTTCCCAGGTGGGAATACAGGCCATCGGCGTACTCGCCACCTTCACCTACACCGCGGTTGTGACTTTTGTCTTATTGAAAATTATTACTGCGGTAATGGGCTTCCGGGTGGACAGCGACCAGGAGACCATGGGCCTCGACCTGACACTGCACGACGAGCGGGGTTACGATCTGTAACGGAGTGTCACCTCCCACAAAAAACGCCGGGCTGGCAACAGCACCGGCGTTTTTTATACCCTTTCAATTGCGCTGAAAATCGGCCTTTACAACAGTAGCCGTACTAATCGCTGCGGTTAAATTGCAATCCTTAAACCACTGCCAGCGCCGCCTTCTCGCGGCTCACCGCCCATCTCTCCACCGCGATAAACAGGCCACCGTACAGCACCGTGGACAGGAGCGTGGTGTGCAGAAACGGCAGCGCGGCGATAAAACAGGCAAGCAACCCGGCACCCGACAAGGGATACAGGCCTCCGCCAAGCCAGACCCCCAGGTTGCTGACGACAAAAAATAGCAGGGATCCGCCCACCGCGGCGCCGGTCAGTAACCCGAGGCCACGGCGCTTCCCCAGCCAGCGTCCGCCCAGCACCACCAGCGCGATCGCCGCATACACAAACACCATGGTGCCGTGGAAGCCGAGCAGCAGGTCGGACAGCAGCATGGCCGCCAGTGGCACGATCAGCGCCAGCCGCCGGTCCGTCAGACTCGCCCCGGCGAACAATGCCATGGCGATCAGCGGCGTAAAATTCGGCGGGTGGGGAATTAACCGGCTTAGGGCCGCCAGCAGGATGGCGAAAATCACCGTCAGGGTAGCCTGATGTTTCATCGGTACTGTCCTCGATTAAAAATCGTAACTCAGGGTCAGCATCCCGTTGCGCTCGGGCGAGGGATACAATCCTTTGGCAAAGTAGAAGGTAGCAAATTCATTGTACTCTTTACCAGTGATATTGTTGATCCGCGCCTGCAGGGTCCACCCCTGCCAGCGCAGGGTGGCGGCCAGATTGGCCACCGTGTAGCCGCCCAGGGCATCGGCGCTGTTGGCCAGATCCAGGGTCTGGGGGCCGGTGTACACCCACTCGGCAAACAGGCTGGCCGCCGGCGTGATGACGTAATTCGCATTTACTTTAATCAGCTCCCGCGCCACATCCGGCACCCGGTTACCGTCGTAGCGGCCGTCCACAAAGCGCGCATCGATATAGGTATAGGTGCCGCGCACGTCCAGATCCGTCGTCGCCTGCCAATGGACTTCGGTGCTGACGCCGCGGCGGCGGGTGTCGTCAAAATTGGTATTGGCGCCCCACCACCCCGCAGCCGGATCAAAGCCAATTTCATCGCGGTTATTTTGTTCAAACAATGCCATATTCAGCTCGACCGTCTGCCACTGGCGGGAGCCGCCAAGCTCCCAGGCCACGCCGCGCTGCACCCGCAGCGGATTGATGACACCAAAGAAATCGACATTTTCATCCGCCAGGGGGAAGCGGAAGGTTTCATCCCGGTTAAGGTGAATACGCCAGTTATGTCCCCGCCAGACGGCGCCCAGTTGCTGCACGGTGGCGCTCTGATCGTAGTGGATACCATAGGGATCCACATCCGTGTCCAGAGTTGCGTGGCGCACCCCCGCCATCACTTCGAGATTTTCCAGGGGCGTGTACAACAGCTGTGCATATTGACTGCGCTTGCGGTTCTGGTGGGCACTGCCGACGGGACCAAACATGGAGTTCAGGGCGAAATCGTAATCCACCCGCTCAATATCGGCGCCAACGGTCAGGCGCAATGTATCGCCGGACAGAATAAGCCGCGGGTCAAAGGTTTTGACGCGCCGCGCCTGTACGGTAGTCGTGTCGCCAAAAGATATCGAGGAGCCTTTGATCAGCACATCCTCGTCCCGGTCGCTGTAGGTCGCCAGCAATTGCACCCCCTCGCTGAACTGATGGTCGATGCCGGCGCGAAACGCGCGGGTGTCCGCCGCGTAGTTGTTGAAACTGGAGCCCGCCTGGCGGCGGTCATCGCGCGCAGCAACGGGGGACAGTGCACCCGTCAGACGATATTCGCTGTCGGTGTGGCGGCCATCCACAAACACTTCGCCACCCCCGTAGCGGTAACCCACCGCTGTGGAGTAGTTTTCGTAATTCACATTGCTATCGTCGCGGTAACCATCGCTGCGATCCAGGTCCGAGGCCAGCCGGTAATACCAGCCGCTGTCCAGCGCACCGCTGTAGCTGGCGCGGTAGTTTTCCCCGTCGTAACTGCCACGCCCGGCCGCCACCTGTCCCTGCCGTTGGCTCACCTTGCGGGTAATGATATTGATCACGCCGCCCACCGCCTGGTCGCCGTACAGTGCCCCGGCGCCACCTTCCAGTATCTCGATGCGCTCCACATCGCTCAGGGCAATGGCGGTGAGATCGGGGCCCCCCAGATCCGAGTTGTTCAGCTTGCGCCCGTCCACCAGCACCAGCGCGTTGGCGCTGGCCCCGAACCCGCGCAGGGACAGACGGGCATCCCGCCCGTTACCCATGCTGTCGCGCACCTGCACCGTGCCCTGATTGCGCAGCAGATCCGCCACATTGCGCGCCGCGCTTTGCTGTATTTCCTCCTGGCTTATCACCCGCACGGTGGCGGGCACCCGTTGAATACGGTAGGGCGAGCGGGTTGCGGTAACGATAACTTCTGCGTCGATCGCATCCGCCGGGGTCTTTTGCACGGCCTGTGCGTTATATGCCGTTAACGCACTGCCGAACACCACCAACAGGGTGAGCGTGGATAATTTTCTGGTAACCATAGAATGCCTCTGTGATAACAACCGTAAACAGAAGCGGGGAGTCACGGGAAAGGGACTAAAAAGAGACCGGTCACTTCGCGCTAACAACACCGCTGCCACTGAACAAGCGTTGCTATCGCGGACCACCGCCCATACGGCGGTTCGCCTTCAACAGTAAACCCGACCATTGAAAAACAACGCCGCTGCGGCAGGTCTCCTGGCTCCCGGGTCATCGAAATCACCCGCCTTCCCGACCGCAGTCAGTGGCCTGGAAAACCCTGTCCCGTTCAAAAAAATGAAGCGGTCAGACGTTTCCCCGTGGGGTTTCTCGCCGGATACAGTTGCGGGATCAGCTTCAGTTAACGGTGCACGGTAACGCGAACCGCCTTGAATTCCCTCTTGGCCCCCGAAAGGGAACCACAGCGCGGCAACATTGTAGCGGACTTCAGTACAACGCTTCCAGCGCTTCGGTAATTTTGCGTACCGGCACTACGTCCATACCCGGTATTTTTTTTTGCGGCGCATTTCCGGCCGGGACAATGGCGCGGGTAAAGCCGTGCTTGGCGGCCTCCCGCAGGCGTTCCTGGCCGCTGGGGACGGGGCGAATCTCCCCCGCCAGTCCAACCTCGCCGAACACCACCAGATCGCGGGGCACAGGGCGATCGCGAAAGCTGGAGACGATGGCTAAAATCAACGCCAGATCCGCGCTCGGCTCCAGCACCTTGACCCCACCGACGACGTTGACGAAGACATCCTGATCGCCGACCATCACCCCGCCGTGGCGGTGCAGTACCGCCAGTAACATCGCCAGGCGATTGTGTTCCAGCCCCACGGCAACCCGCCGCGGATTACCGAGGTGGCTGTCGTCCACCAGCGCCTGCAACTCCACCAGCAGCGGGCGGGTACCCTCCCACACCACCATCACCACGCTGCCGGAGGCAATCTCGTCGCTACGTTGCAAAAAAATTGCCGAGGGGTTGGCCACGTCCTTGAGTCCGCGCTCGGTCATGGCAAATACGCCCAGTTCGTTAACCGCCCCAAAACGGTTTTTATGACTGCGCAGGGTGCGAAAGCGATTGTCGTGGGAGCCCTCCAGCATCAGCGAGCAGTCGATCATGTGCTCCAGCACCTTGGGACCCGCCAGCGAACCCTCCTTGGTGACGTGGCCAACCAGCAGCAGAATGGAACCACTGCGCTTGGCGTGGCGCACCAGCAGGGCCGCGCTCTCCCGCACCTGGGAAACGCTGCCCGGCGCGGACGCGATATCGTCGCAGTGCATCACCTGTATCGAGTCCACCACCAGAATTTTCGGCGCATATTTTGCTGCCGTCGCGCACACCACTTCGGTGCTGGTCTCCGCCATGATCTGTAACTTGTCCACCGGCAGGCCCAGACGCCGGGCGCGCATGGCGATTTGCTGGGGAGATTCCTCACCGGTCACGTACAGCGCCGCGTGACGAGCGGCGAGGCGGCACATGATCTGCAATAGCAATGTGCTTTTCCCGGCGCCCGGATTGCCACCGATTAACACACAGGAACCGGCCACCAGACCGCCCCCCAGCACCAGGTCGAATTCGCTGGCCCCGGTGGCGAGGCGCGGCAGCTCGTCCACCTCAATATCCGCCAGGGTATTGATGCTACCGTCCGCGGTACCGGAAAAGCCGCCCTGGGCCGCGGCCCTGCTCACCCCCGACCCCAGCCGCAGCTCAACTAATGTGTTCCAGGCGCCGCACTCCGCGCACTGCCCCTGCCACTTGCTGTAATCGGCGCCGCAATCGTTGCAAACATAGGCGTTCGCTTTCTTTTTGGCCAAGGAATCTTTGCTCTGGTTAATTGATCAGGCGCATCCTACCGCGAGCCCGCGGTCACCACAAACTGCATTGCCGCTCTTAGCACGCCCGCCGATATCTGCTAGAGTCCGGCTATGCCACTGATCTTCGAAAAACCCCTGGTTTTCTCTCCGCAACTGGCCGCGACCCTTGGCCTGGAGCAGGCTATCCTGTTGCAAACGCTACACGACGCGCAACTGCATGGGCAGCCCGAGCAACGCAACGGCTTTTTGTGGCTGGATATCGGCGTGGAACAGTTGCTGCGGCTTCTGCCATTCTGGCGGGTCGCGGATATTCAACGCATCGCCAACGATCTACGGGATCAGGGCGTGCTGCTGATCGGCTCGCCACCGCTCAGTGGTGGCGACAACCTGCGTTTTGCGTTTAATGACACGACCCTGCCCGCAACCGCGCCAGCCCCCGCCACCCCCGCACCACGGCCGCGCAGCGCCAACACCATCGCCACCAGCTGGCAACCGGAAAAAGACGTGCTCAGTCAACTTGCGCTGTACAACATTCCGCGCGAGTTTGCCCTGCAGCAGGTGCCTGAATTTGTCACCTACTGGAACGAGCGGCAGGAACCGCGCTATAGCTGGGGATCGCGCTTTATCAAACACGTGCTGCGCCTGTGGCGCGAGCAGGAAACCGAGGCGGCGCGCAAGGAGCAGGAAACAGGCATGTCACCGGACTGGCGCCCATCCGCCGATGCCATGCACATTCTGACCCGCCAGGCTGGCATCAACGGCAACTTTATCGAAGACGCGATTCCCGAATTTATCCTCTACTGGCGGGAGCGGGGCACCGTTTCGAGCACCTGGAACACCCAGTTTATTCAGCACGTAAAACGGCAGTGGGCGCGTTATTCCACAACGATTGAGCACGACAGCGAACCGCGCCCCATCGATCCAGACTGGCAGCCGGCGCACACCGTCTACGAGGTGTTGGCACTGGCTAACATCGAACGTCCATTCGCGGAAAAAATCGTGCCGGAATTTATTCTGTACTGGCGCGACACCGGCCAGGCGTCCAACGCATGGAATACCAAGTTTCTGCAATACGCCAAACGGCAATGGGCTTATCATCGCGACTACGGTTCAACAGTGAGTAACCATGGCACACAGCAAAGATCCAATCCAGGACGCAGTACACGACATCGTGACATCGCAGAAGAACTTAGCGACCGCAGTTGGGCCAACTGACGCCCAGCCTTGCGATCAAGCACTGGTTGATACGATTAACCAGGTTTTCGCGCTGTTTCGCATCAACTACCACAACCAGTTCTACAGCGCCTTTGCGGACACCCAGCTGTTGAATCAGGCCAAGCGCCTGTGGCTGGAATCCCTGAAATTATTTACCCCCGAGCAAATTCTCGACGGCGCCAAAATTGTTATTGAAAATTCCGACTACCTGCCAACCTTGCACAAAATGCTCAGCGCCTGCCTGAGCTGCGGCACCAACTACGGCCTGCCAGAAGTGCGCGACGCCTATGTGGAAGCCAGTAATGCACCCAGCCCCAAGGCCGCACAGCAATGGACCCACCCCGCTGTCTACCACGCGGGCAAGAAAACCGGGTGGCACACCCTGGCCAGCCAACCGGAAAGTGTCACCTGGCCAACCTTTCAACGGCATTACCACGCACTGTGCCGCGATGTGGTTGCCGGCAGGGAACTGACCATTGATGCGCCGCCCGCGCTGGAGCAGCAACGCGAAAAACCATTGACCCGGGAAGAGCGCCAGCGCCGTCTGCGCGCCCTGCGCGCTGACCTCGACCTGTAACCCGGCCCGACCAAATTTAATATGAGCCAACAACCTCCCATGCGCAACAGTAGTGCCCGGCGCATGGCGAAAACCATTCACAACGGATTTCACAGTTACTTCGCCGAATTTCACAACATTACCATCGGCGCCAAAGCCCGCTTTGAAAAAGCCGACTGGCACGGGGTTCAGGCAGCCAATCAGGAGCGTATTGAGCTGTACAAAAGCAAGGTGCAACAGACCGCTCAGCTGCTTGAGACCGTCACCACCAAGGATATTAGAAGCTTCGAACTGTGGCGACAGGCCAAGCTTATCTATACACAATTACTCCACAACTCTACCAATTTCCAGATAATGGAAACGTTTTTTAACTCTGTTTTCGGCCACATAAACGATCACGATAAAATCGATAACTCCCTGATTTACGTGTTTCCTTCGCAAAGACGCAAGGACCCGGAAAGCGAATACAGCATTTATGTACGCTACCAAAGCGGCGCTGACGTCGCGCCCACTTTCCGTCAATTATTGGCTGAATCAGAGTTCTCAATTCCGTGGGAAGACCTGGAAAGGGATGTGCGCAATATCGCTAACGCCTTTGCGGAAGATATTGGCACACTGCATCGGGACGGACTCAACGATGTGAAAATTGACGTGCTGGAATCAATTTTTTATCGCGGCAAAGCCGCCTACCTGGTAGGCCGCATAGTCATTGGTTCGACGCAAACCCCCATGGTTCTACCAATCCTCAACAATGAACAAAATGGGCTATTTGTAGATACGGTAATTTTTAACGGGGAGGAAATGAGCGTTGTCTTCAGTTTCGCAAGAACACATTTTATGGTTGATGCGCCAACACCTTACGAATACCTGCATTTTTTAAAATTATTACTGCCGCACAAAGGCGACTACGAAATATACACGTCGCTGGGTTTTCCGAAACACGCGAAAACCGAATTTTATCGCGAACTGGTGCACCACCTGGAAAACTCCAGCGATCAATTTGTCATTGCCCCCGGCATTAAAGGCATGGTGATGAGTGTGTTTACCCTGCCATCCTACGATATTGTGTTTAAGGTGATCAAAGACAAATTCGATCCGCCCAAGGAGGTCACCCACGAAATTGTTCGCGAGCAATATAAAATTGTTTCCCGCCACGACCGGATTGGACGCATGGCCGACACGCAGGAATTTCACGACTTCAGCTTTCCTCTGGACCGATTTTCTACCGATGTACTGGAAGAACTGGGCACCCTTGCGCCGTCTTTATTATCCATGCAGGGTAACAAACTGGTGATTCGCCACCTGTATACCGAACGCAGAATGACCCCCCTTAACATCTACCTGCAACACGCCAACCCCCGGCAAACCCACGAGGTGATGGACGAATATGGCAATGCGATCAAACAGCTCGCCGCAGCCAACATTTTTCCGGGCGATATGTTGTTAAAAAATTTCGGCGTCACCCGCCATGGGCGCGTAGTATTTTACGATTACGATGAAATTTGCCCGCTTACCGATTGCCACTTTCGACATATTCCCAAACCCCAGACCGAGGAACAGGAAATGTCGGCAACCCCCTGGTATACGGTTGCGCAAAACGACGTTTTTCCGGAACAGTTCCGGCTGTTTTTTTCCGGCAATCCGCTGGCAAAAAAGGCGTTCGAAGAACTACACATGGATATTTACGATCCGGTATTTTGGCAGGAAATACAGCGCGAGATCCGCGCGGGAAAAATCGTTGACGTGTTTCCTTACCGCCGCAAACGACGTTTCTCCCGCTCGCAAACCCGTAAAATAGCACCCAGATTGGCAACCTTACCTGCATCAACAAATACATGATGCGTCTTAAATTTAAACAGACAAACTGACCATTACGCCAGGCATCGCCCGGTGATTATTCCCAGAACTTCCACCACTTGCGCCTGTGTTGCTCGCGCATCTCCTGCCCCTGCTCGGAGCCACGACCCAACTCTTTTTGCTCCTGCTGCATTTTCATGTCGCGTTGTTTGTACAAACCGGACGACCCATCATTGTCGTTCTGCTCTTGCCTTTTTTCCCGCTCGCCCTTGATCTTTCCCTCGCGTTCGTCAGCGTCGACCAAAAATTCATCTACGTGTTCTTTTTTTCCGTCGTTTTTAATTTTTTCTTTTTTTGTTTTTTTGGCTTCCCCGTACATCTCCGCGTCGCCCATTCCGCCAGCACGTCGCTCCATTTTATCCTTGTTTTTTGCACCGCCATCCCCCGGTTGCTTTGCCATCGCCAGGGAGGGCGCACCCAACCCCAAAAATACAACCGCTAATATCGCCAATTTTAATCCTTTCATCACAAACTCCTCTTACGGGTTTAATTTACGTTCGACTATGCCTGATTATCGCCCTGTAATCCGGCGTCTCGCCTCACCACATGCACCTCCCGCTGGGGGAAGGGAATAGTAATACCCGCCCTGTCAAAATTCTTTTTGATAGCCTCGGTTAACGCAAAGTGCGCTGGCCAGTAATCGGGTGTTTTAACCCAGGGGCGCACCACAATGTTAACGCTACTGTCCGCCAGCGTGTGTACGCCGATCACGGTTTCCGGTTCCGCCAGCACCCGCTCGTCAGCGTTCACAACCGCCATCAATACATCCTTGGCCCGATCGATATCGTCGGCGTAACTGATCCCGACGGTCAAATCTATACGGCGGATATCGTTGGCCGAAAAATTGGTAATGGTGCCGTTGATGACCAACGCATTGGGAATAATCACTTTTTTATTATCCGCCGTTTTTAGCTCGGTGGTAAAAATCAAAATCTTTTCGACGGCCCCAGAAACTCCGGCTAATTCAACAAAATCGCCGACCCGGAATGGGCGGAATACCAAAATCAGAAATCCCGCCGCCAGATTGGAGAGCGAGCCCTGCAATGCCAGACCAATCGCCAGACCCGCCGCACCGATAAGCGCGACAAAGGAGGCCGTCTGAATACCCACCTGCCCCAGGGCTGCGATCACGACGAACCCCAGAAGTCCGTAGTACACCAGGCTCACCGTGACGTTTTGCAGCGCGGGATCTACATTCTTTTTGCGCATCACGTTGCGAGTAACGGCACTCAGCCATTTCGCAATGCGGGTCCCCACCAGGATAATGACTAACGCAACAACCAGCTTTAACCCGTAGATGGTGAGGAACTCTGTCACCACATTTAACTTTTCAAACATTTTTCACACCGGATTTTGTATAAAAATTTATTGCAAATAAGCGACGCGGCGTCATACCACCTCAAACAAACCGGCGGCGCCCATACCACCGCCGACACACATGGTGATCACCACATATTTAGCTCCCTGGCGCTTACCTTCGCGCAGCGCATGGCCCACCATACGCGCGCCACTCATGCCATAGGGGTGCCCAATGGAGATCGCGCCGCCGTTAATATTCAACCGCTCTTCGGGAATTCCCAGCTTGTCGCGACAGTAGATGACCTGCACCGCAAACGCCTCGTTGAGCTCCCAAACGCCAATATCATCCATTTTTAGACCGTGCTGCCTGAGCAATTTTGGAATCGCGAACACCGGTCCGATCCCCATTTCATCGGGCTCGCAACCGGCCACTGCCATACCCCGATAAATGCCGAGGGGTTGCAACCCTGTTTGCTCCGCCGCTTTACTGTCCATCACCACACAGGCGGCAGCCCCATCGGAAAGCTGGCTGGCGTTGCCCGCGGTAATACACCCGCCGTCGATCACCGGTTTAAGCCCGGCCAGCCCATCCGCACTGGTGTCCGGGCGATTTCCTTCGTCCTGGTTCAGGGTTTTTTCCACCAGACTGACTTCTTTGGTCGTCTTGTCCACCACACCCATGGTGGCGGTTACCTGAATAATTTCATCATCGAATTTGCCTGCGAGTTGGGCGGCCGCGGTGCGCTGCTGCGATTGCAGGGCGTAGGCGTCCTGTTGCTCGCGACTGATGCCATAGCGTTTTGCCACCACCTCGGCAGTCTGCAACATCGGCATATAAATATCTTTGTGCAACGCGACCAGCCGCGGATCCACGCCGCGGTGGCGATTCATATGCTCATTCTGTACCAGACTGATTTGTTCCACCCCGGCGCCCACCGCCGTGGTCATGCCATCGTACACAATCTGTTTGGCGGCTGTCGCAATAGCCATCAATCCCGAGGAGCACTGACGATCCAGGGTCATGCCGCTGACCGTCACCGGTAGCCCCGCAGCCAGCCCTGCCAGACGGCCAATATTGGACCCGGCACTACCCTGGGTCAGAGCGCAACCCATAATTACATCGTCAATCGTGGCGGGGTCTATACCGGCGCGTGCCACCGCCGCCTCAATCGCCCAGCCGCCCAGGGTGGGCGCCTCGGTATTGTTAAAGACACCGCGATAGGCCTTGCCGATCGGGGTGCGTGCAGTGGCGACAATGACAGCTTCTTTCACGATGAACTCCTGATGCAAATTAAATTTTTAGCGCAACCCCCCGGGTTTAACCCTGGAGTTCCATGCCTTTGCGCATGTATTTCTGAATCTGTTGTCCGGCGCCGGTCATAACCTGCTGCCCTGCCTCGGCGTCAAGTTGTGCCCAGTGGGCAATCACTTCCTCCGGGGTCTGGGCGCCCGGCGGCAGACTAATGCCCTCCGTTTCGTAAATATGCGTGCTGGCATAGCCGCCCGCCCCGCAACAAAGAATAAAACGATTGGGCGCGGCGTCGTGACACAGGGTCAGCAGCCCGGCAGTTACCGCCTCGGCTGTCATCAGTCTGGCGGCGCCGGGATCGGGCATAATATCTTCCGTCATACGGGTGAGCGCAGCGGGCGCCAGCGCGTTGACCCGGATGCCGTATTTCTGCCCCTCCAGCACCAGCGTATTCATCAGGCCCAGCACCGCCATTTTCGCTGCACCGTAGTTGGACTGACCGAAGTTGCCATACATGCCGCTGGCGGACGTGGTCATGACGATGCGGCCGTACTCCTGCTCGCGCATCATCTCCCACACCGCCTTGCAACAGTGCATGGTCCCCATCAGGTGCACATCAACCACCGCTCTAAAATCCTCCAGGGACATTTTCGCGAACGTTTTGTCCCGTAAAATCCCTGCATTATTGATCAATATATCCACCCGACCCCAGGCCTCGCGCGCCTGCGCCACCATCGCTTCCACCTGGGTGAAATCCGCAACGTTGGCGCCGTTGGCCAACGCCTCGCCACCGCGCTCCTCAATCAGCGCCACCACTTCCTGTGCCGCGGCGCTGGAACGACCCGACCCGCTGCGATCACCCCCCAGGTCATTGACCACAACTTTGGCGCCACGCTCCGCCAAAGCCAGCGCATGGGAACGCCCAAGACCGTTGCCAGCGCCTGTTACTATGGCGACCCGGCCGTCAAATCGTACTGTCATCTCATTACCCCCATCGGTTTCAGATTACCTCGCCAGCCGCACCGGACTGACTGGCCAGAGTATTTACACATTCACGTAAAAATCATGGACAGCCATTCTGCCATCAGGGCCGGTTTTTCTTCCCCTTCGATTTCGATGATGACTTCCAGCTTGAACAAATATTGCCCCGGTTTTTTTTCGGTCGCCTCCAGTAACTTTGTTTTTGCCCGTATGCGACTTCCAACCTTGACCGGTTGCAAAAAACGCACCTTGTCAAAACCGTAATTCACCCCCATGGTGCGGTTGGGCACATCGACTCCGACTCCCGATTGCAGAAAATGGGCGAGCAGGGACAATGTTAAAAAACCGTGGGCAATGGTGGTGCCAAACGGCGAATTCGCGGCTTTCTCCGGATCGACGTGAATAAATTGGTGGTCCAGCGTGACATCAGCAAACTCATTGATGCGCTCCTGATCGATCAAAAACCAGTCGGAAGGCCCCGCCTCCGCGCCGATCTGTGCCGGTAAATTCTTGACGTCGATTGTGATGGCCATAACCTGCTCCTGTTTACCGTTGTAATAATCTGCGCATTTTCGCCACGCCGGGAAAATTAATAACAGCAGACATCACGTGCGCGGGAACAACCTGCGCGAAAAAATGCCTCCCGCCCGCTGGTTAATACCCCGAAAGCTCGGCAAAGCGCCGCAGATGATAGCGCTGGTCGCCATACAGCTGTTCGGCAACCCGCGCGCGCTTGATAAAAAAGCCCAGATCGAGCTCGTCGGTCATGCCGATGCCACCATGCATCTGAATCGCCTCGTTAGTGGCCAGTTGCGCGACTGCGCTAACTTTCGCTTTGGCGATACTGACCTGCCGCGCGCTGTCGGGATGACTTTCCTGCAACCCCTGCAACGCTCGCAAAACCACAGATCTGGCCTGCTGCAATTCACTGAACAGATGGGCTGCCCGATGTTGCAAACCCTGAAACGAACCAATTGTCACCCCGAACTGTTTGCGCTCCTGCAGGTACTTAACCGTGCGCTCAAACACTTCCAGGGCAATTCCCAGCAGTTCCGCCGCAAGATGCGCGTTGCCGATATCCAGCACTTGCCGCTGCAAGGCAAAGCCACCGTGGAGGTCACCGAGTATTGCTTCGCGATCCACCGCCACATCCTTAAACCGAACCATGGCGCTATTGCGGCTATCGGCCATAATCACCCGCTCGATGTGCACCCCTGAGGCTGCCGCATCCACCAGAAACAACGTCAGGCCCGCGCTGCTGCCGCCGGCACCATGGGTGCGCGCGCAAACGATGAGGATTTGCGCACTGTGGCCATCGACCACAAACTGTTTTTCACCGTTTAACAGGTACCCGGAAGAGGTTTTTTGCGCCGTCATTGCTACGGCCGACGGATCGTGGCGCGGCCCTTCGTCCACGGCGAGCGCCAGCAAGAGCTCGCCCGCACTTATTTTCGGCAACAATGCTTGTTGCTGCTCGCCGCCAGCCAGTACGAGCGCGCTCGCCCCGAGCACGGCGGAGGCAAACAACGGTGACGCGGTCAGCGTGCGGCCACAGGCCTCGCTGATCTGGCCCATGCCCACGTGCCCGAAAGCGAGTCCGCCGTATTGTTCCGGGATTAAAATGCCGGACCACCCCATATCGGTCATTTGCTGCCACAGCGCCCGGGAAAATCCGTCGGCGTCGCGCTCGTCCCGTAGTTTACGCAGGGCCTCAACAGGCGCGACCTCGCGCAAGAATCCGTCCGCCGACTCCTTCAGCATTCGCTGTTCTTCGTTCAGTATCAATGCCACCTGCACACCTCTCGCATTCGCGCGATGATTTGTTGCGGCGCACCACCGCGCCTGCTGAGCGCACACACCATCATTCAACCCAGTCCCAGAATGCGTTTGCTGATCACATTCAACTGGATTTCCGAGGTCCCGCCTTCGATGGAATTACCCTTGCTGCGCAGCCACTGACTGGCCAGCAAACCGTTGTTGAAGGCTTCACCCTCCCACGCCAACGCGTCCAGACCGTAAATGCCGAGCAGCAGTTCAAAGCGCCGTTTGTTAAGTTCCGTGCCAGCGTACTTCAGCACCGACGACGCGGTGCCCACCCCCTGACCCGCTCTGGCCTCATCGACGACGCGCTCCGCGGTGAGTTCGTAGGCGCACATATCCACTTCCCAACGGGCTATTGCCTCCCGCAGTGACGGGTCCCGCAACACGCCACCGTCCACGCCGATAGCGGCGACCGCCAACTCACTCAAGCTTTTCGCTCCCGCGGTATTCTTGCCGAGGTTGCCGATCATCTCGCGCTCGTGGGTGAGCAGGTACTTGGCGATTTCCCAGCCCTGGTTGATTCCACCGACCACCTGGTTTTTTTCCACGCGCACATCGTCGAGGAAGGTTTCGCAAAACGGAGAATTGCCCGATATCAGCCTGATTGGCCGGGTAGACACCCCTGGGGTTTCCATATCAAATAACACCAGGCTGATGCCGAGATGCTTGGGTGCGTCCGGGGCGGTGCGCACCAGGCAGAACATCCAGTCCGCCTGATCGGCATAGGAGGTCCAGATTTTTTGACCGTTAACAATAAAATGATCGCCGCGGTCCTCCGCGCGGGTCTGCAAACTCGCCAGATCCGAGCCTGCTCCGGGCTCGCTGTAACCCTGACACCAGCGGATTTCGCCGCGCACAATGGGCGGTATATGCTGCTTTTTCAGAGCTTCCGAGCCGTACTTTAATATCGCCGGACCAATCATCCACAGCCCGAAACTGCTCAACGGCGGGCGCGCGTCAATGCGCTCCATTTCTTCCCGCAAAATTTTCGCCTGTTCCTTGTTGAGTCCTCCACCGCCATATTCGAGGGGCCATTCCGGAGCGGTCCAACCCCGCGTAGCCATGCGCTCGAGCCACACCCGCTGGTCGTCGCTGGCGTACACACAGCGGCGCCCACCCCAGCACCGATCGTCGAAATCCGCCAACGGTTGTTGCATGGAGCGGGGACAGTTGCTCGCCAGCCATTCACGTACCTGTGCCCTGAATTCGTCGGCGCTATCTGCGTGCACACCGCGACTGGCATCCACAAGCGGTTGCGATTTTGTCCTATCCAAAACTATCCTCCTGTCCGACCGGCGACGGGTATCAAGCGACACCATGGCGGGTGACCGGTGCGTTTGCAGCAAGCGAAGCATGTCCTGCAGCACTTGATCCACCACCGCAACGTACTGGGTATATTACGGCAACAGGAAAAAAATTTAATCCATCGGTAACATCGGAGAAATAATTAATCGTGACCAGGGATTTCTAGTTTTTAGCGCCAACCACCACGCGATCGACCTTCTGCAGCCCGCGCGGCAGCTTGCTGCCCCGGCGGCCCCGTTCACCGTGGTAATACTCCAGATCCCTGGTGCTGAGGTTCAGCTGGCGCTTTCCGGAATGGACCGTCAGTTGCTGCTGGGCGCTAACCACCGTCACCGCCAGCATGTACTCCTCCCGCGCCTGCAAACGCGCGGCGGGAATGCCAATGATTTTATTGCCCTTGCCCCGCGATAATAACGGCAGGTCCGCCAGCGGAAATACCAGCATGCGACCCTCATTGCTAAGGGCGACTACGAGACTGTTTTCCATGTCGGTCAACGCCACGGGGGGCAACACAAGGGCGCCTTGGGGGACACTGAGACAGGCTTTTCCAGAACGGTTTTTGGTGTACAGATCGGCGATGGCGGCCACGAAGCCGTAACCGGCGTCCGTCGCCAGTAACACTCGGGTCTGATTGTCACCGATGGCGAGACCGCGGAAGGTAGCGCCAGACGGGGCGTTCACGCGCCCGGTGACGGGCTCGCCCTGGCCCCGCGCCGATGGCAGCGTGTGCGCGGGCAGGGCATAGGTGCGCCCGGTGGAATCCAGCAAAATGACGTTCTGATTGCTTTTGCCACGCGCCGCCGCCAATAGTCGGTCGCCAGACTTATAGCTAAGCGCCGCCGCGTCGATATCGTGCCCGCGGCCCGCGCGAATCCAGCCTTTTTCCGACAGCACTACGGTCACATCTTCCGAGGTCAACAACTCAATTTCTGAAAACGCCTGAGCCTCGGCCCGCGCCACCAGCGGCGAGCGACGCGGGTCGCCATACTTTTCGGCGACCTGTTGCAACTCCGTCGCAACCAGCTTCTTCAACTGCCGCGTCGAGCCGAGGATCTTCTCCAGCTTGTTCCGTTCGGCGGACAATTCGTCCTGCTCGGCGCGCAATTTGACTTCTTCCAGCCGGGCCAGCTGGCGCAGCTTTAAATCCAGTACGGCGTCAGCCTGCTGCTGACTGAGGCCGAAGCGAGCCATCAGTTGTTCCCGCGGCTGATCTTCGTTGCGCACAATGGCGATCACTTCGTCGATATTGAGAAAGGCGATCAGGTAACCGTCGAGCACATGTAAGCGCGCCAGCACTTTCTCGAGACGAAACTCCAGGCGCCGCCGCACCGTCGCCAGGCGAAACTCGAGCCACGCGCCGAGGATTGCGGGCAACGTGCGCACCCCGGGACGGCCGTCGAGGCCGATCATATTGAGGTTGATGCGGTAGCTGCGCTCCAGATCCGTGGTGGCGTAAAGATGCCCCATCAGAGCTTCCAGATCGATGCGATTGGAACGCGGCACGATCACCAGTCGCGTGGGATTTTCATGGTCGGATTCGTCGCGCAAATCCGCCACCATGGGCAGTTTTTTCGCCTGCATCTGCTGCGCTATCTGTTCCAGTATCTTGGCGGGCGATGCCTGATAGGGCAGGGCCGTGACGATAATATCGCCATCCTCCCGGGTCCATACGGCACGCATTTTTATCGAACCGCGCCCCGTTTCGTAAGCGCTGATGATCTCTTCCCGGGAGGAGATAATTTCCGCTTCGGTGGGATAATCCGGCCCCTGAATATGTTCGCACAGCTCGCGGGCCGTCGCTTTGGGCGCTTCCAACAAGCGCAGGCAGGCACTCACCACTTCTCTCAGGTTGTGGGGTGGAATATCCGTGGCCATACCCACCGCGATGCCGGTCACGCTGTTCAATAACACGTTGGGCACCTGGGCCGGCAACACCGCGGGCTCCTCCAGGGTGCCGTCGAAGTTGGGCTGCCACTGCACAGTGCCCTGGTCGAGTTCGGCCAGCAATAAATCCGCATAGGGCGCCAGCCGGGACTCGGTGTAACGCATGGCGGCAAAGGATTTGGGGTCGTCCGCGGAGCCCCAGTTGCCCTGTCCATCAACCAGCGGATAGCGGTAGGAAAACGGCTGCGCGATCAACACCATCGCTTCGTAGGCAGCGCTGTCCCCGTGGGGATGAAATTTACCGATGACATCGCCCACCGTGCGTGCGGATTTCTTGTATTTTGCCGTGGCGTGCAGCCCCAGTTCACTCATCGCGTAGATAATGCGCCGCTGCACTGGCTTTAGCCCGTCGCCAATATGCGGCAGCGCCCGGTCGAGAATGACGTACATCGAATAATCGAGGTAGGATTTTTCCGCGTAATCCCGCAGCGCTACGCGCTCTTCCGGTGAATCGGTTGTAATCATTTGATTCTGTGCCTGTTGCGATAAGGTTTGGCGTAACTGTTGTCACTCATTGGCATACGGGGAATTGATCACCCTCGTATAGTTTATTTACCGGGCGAGTCGTGCCGGAACCGACTAACTCACTTCGGCGAGGCTGCCCTTTTCTTCCAGCCAGGCCTTGCGATCGCCTGCGCGTTTTTTGGCCAGCAACATGTCGAGCAGTTCGTGTGTATCCTGTTCAGACTCCAGCGACAATTGCACCAGGCGGCGCGTGTCCGGCGCCATGGTGGTTTCGCGCAACTGCAACGGATTCATTTCGCCAAGCCCTTTGAAGCGCGTCACCTGCACCTTGCCGCGCTTCTTTTCCGCTTCGATGCGATCCAGAATCCCCTGCTTCTCATACTCGTCCAGGGCGTAAAAAACCTCCTTGCCCGCGTCCACGCGAAACAATGGCGGCATCGCTACGTAAATATAACCGGCGCTGACCAACGGACGAAAATGCCGTAAAAAAAGCGCACAGATCAACGTCGCTATATGGGCGCCGTCGGAATCGGCATCCGCCAGAATACAGATTTTATGGTAGCGCAAGCCGCTCAAATCCGCGCTGCCTGGGTCGACCCCGATCGCCACGGAGATGTCGTGAACTTCCTGCGATGCGAGAATATCCTGGCTCTCCAACTCCCAGGTATTAAGTATCTTGCCACGCAGCGGCATGATGGCCTGAAACTCGCGACTGCGCGCCTGTTTGGCCGAGCCACCGGCGGAGTCGCCCTCCACCAGGAACAGCTCCGATTGATCCGGTGCATTACTCGAACAATCCGCCAGCTTGCCCGGCAGCGCCGGGCCCGCGGTAATTTTTTTGCGCGCCACGGCCTTGTTGGCGCGCATGCGGCGCTGCGCATTACCAATACACAGCTCGGCCAGCGTTTCCGCCTCCTCAATATGCTGGTTAAGCCATAAGCTGAAGGCATCCTTGACTATACCGGACACAAACGCGGCGGCTTCCCGCGACGACAGCCGTTCCTTGGTCTGCCCCGAAAATTGCGGGTCGGTCAGCTTCGACGAGAGCACGTAACAGCATCGGTCCCAGATATCGTCCGGCGCCAGTTTGATACCGCGGGGCAGCAGATTGCGAATCTCGCAAAATTCCCGCATTGCCTCCAGCAACCCGGAACGAAAGCCGTTGACGTGGGTGCCACCCTGCACAGTGGGAATCAGATTGACGTAGCTTTCCTGGGTTAACTCCCCGCCATTCGGCAGCCATTGCACGGCCCAGTCGACCGCTTCGGTTTCCGCCGCAAAACTGCCCACAAACACCTGGCGCGGCACCGTCTCCCAACCCTGGGTGGCGGCAGCGAGATAGTCCTGCAGGCCATCCGCGTAGCACCAGACCTCCTGTTCTCCGGTATTTTCGTCCCGGAACGACACCTTGAGCCCCGCGCACAGCACCGCCTTGGCACGCAGCACGTGCTTAAGGCGCGACACCGAGAACTTGACGACATCAAAATATTGAGGGTCTGGATAAAAGCGCAGTTCTGTACCCGTGTTGCGCTTGCCGCAGGAGTCGACCACTTCGAGCTCTGATACTTTTTCGCCGCCCGCGAAAGCCATGCGATACAGGTTGCCGTCGCGGCGAATAAGCACCTCCAGACGCCGCGACAACGCGTTGACAACCGATACGCCGACCCCGTGCAGGCCACCGGAAAACTGGTAGTTTTTATTGGAAAACTTACCCCCGGCGTGCAACGTACACAGGATAACCTCGACCCCGGGTTTGCGCTGTTCGGGATGCAGATCGACCGGCATGCCCCGACCGTCGTCCGCGACCGCCAGTGAACCATCGCGATACAGAACCACATCGATATTGCGCGCGTGCCCGGCCAGTGCTTCGTCGACGCTATTGTCGATCACTTCCTGAGCAAGATGATTCGGTCGGCTGGTGTCGGTGTACATGCCCGGTCGCTTGCGCACCGGGTCCAGTCCGGTCAGTACTTCAATATCCTCCGAATTATATTTGCTCATCGTCACCCGCGTGCTGATTGATGGTTAGTCCCGCAGAAAAAATCCATGATAGCGGGAAGATGTCGTTCAAAATTCTGAAAACTGTGGTCGCCACCATGCTCTACCAATGGTTCGCAAGCGCGATATTTTTCCAGGGCCAGACGATAATCCAGCACTTCGTCACCGGTCTGCAGCAACACCCTGATCCGCTGCGGATGTTCGAGATACGAGACGTCAAACGCCCGCAACGCCTCGAGATGCCGCGCTTCAAACATGCAGCGCTCTCCGGTGTGATAGTTGATTTGCTCGCCGAGCAAATAGTCCTTGCCGCGCCAGGGCGCCACCGCGGGATTGATCAACACTGCCTTGCAGGCATAGCGCTGCGCCAGCCAGGTGGCGTAAAACCCGCCCATGGAACTACCCACCAGATACATCTCATCGTCCCGCTCTGCCAGTATACTCTCCAGGCTAGCCACGGCGGATTGCGGAAAAAGACTCAAGGGTGGGCACAGAAAATTCACCCCGGGATAATGCCGCGCCAGCCAGCGACCGGTAACCGTGGCCTTGTGGGACTGAGGAGAGCTGTTAAAACCGTGAATGTATAGCAGTGACGCCATGGCCACCTTCCGCCGCGAACTACGCGCGGATTATAGCGGCACAGCGGCGCCGGGCGCGACCCTTAATAACCGCCGGTGCGATGATCAACTTTCTGTGGGAAGTCCCGCAGGTATTCAACGCCAGTCTGCAGTTGGCCATCGCCGTGCAAATCGATCCAACGATAGCCGGGGGGGTCGTCCGACAGGGCAAAATTAGGGCTGTTGGGAGCAAACTGAAAACAGGTGGAAGGTGTCGTATAAACCGGTATGCCTGCCCACCGCAATGTCTGTTGCTGGTGCACATGCCCGGTAAAAATAGCGCGCACATTCGCGTGCCGTGCCAACAAGCTGTGCAATGCATCCGCATTGGCGACACGTTGCTTATCGAGCCAGTCGCAACCCACCGGCAGCGGCGGGTGATGCATAAATACCACCGTTGGATTGTCCGCGTCGCGACGCAGGGTGCTGTCGAGAAAGGATAATTCGTCCGCCACCAGATGCCCGCCCACCTGACCGGACACCGCCGTATTGATGGATACCACGCGCCAGTCCCCGAGTTCAAGAACTGGCCAGTAAGGAGAAGCCTGAATGCCCTCTTGCATCACGGCAAAATCGTCGTGGTTGCCCGGTAGCCAGGCGTAGGGTATTTCAAAAAAAGTGATTTGCTCGGTGAAAAGCTGGTACGCCTTGTGGGTGCCCAGGGCGGCGATATCGCCGGTCACCATCAACAGTTCAGGAACTGCCTGGGAGGTGGCGACAGCGGCCAGCACCTGGCTGAAACTGTCGTAGGTACGAATACCGGCCAGGGTATGGTCGCGGGTTTCACCGATGTGCGGGTCGGTAAGTTGAATAATCCGTCGGGCAAGGGTCTGTGGCAATTTTTTCTCCTCGATCAGACCCGGTCACGCCGCTCCCGTAGCGGGACTGCCGGCGCAGCGGTTACCCTCATTCGGCCACCACGGTGGGGAAGTCCTGCTCTACAGCGTAACCATGTGCAATACAGTTCGCCAACCACTCGCCGAGGTGGCGATTCCACTGATATTTCTCATCGGGCTGGAGCATCCGCTCGTTGGGGTAGCCGTTTTTCGGGTATACCCGTAATTCCCGATCCCAGGCAACCACCTCCGCCAGCCGCGCATCGTGGTAGAGCCGCACCTGCATGACCGGATCATGCCACCAGCGGGGGCGATCGACACTGCGCGACGCGATCGCGAGCAACGTGGTGTAGCGGGTTCTTTCCAGTACGGTCATCACCACCACGTCGCCCCGTGCCACGACGTCCACTGCTCCCGCCCGCAGACCAACGCACCTGCAATCCTCCTGCGCGAGTGCCGGGAACAGCTTGCGCAACCGCATATAATTGGCGGAGCACTCGGCCATAAAGCCCTTGAGATCAACTTTGTAACGCAAATTCAATCGCGACACTACCTCTTACCCCACAAGTTGGCCAGCCTGTTAACCCGATTCACTCCAGGCTGCCAAGCCCGTCACTGTGCAATCGTTGGCGGTTCAACTGCAACCACTGTAAACAGATGATAGTGGCCGCATTATCGCAGCGTCCATCCGCCAGCGCGGAAAATGCCGCCGCTTCATCGAGTACGTGAAAGCGGATATCCTCCCCATCCCCGGGCAATCCGTAAATACCGCCTTTGCCCGCCAAGCTGGTTACACCGCAAAATAATGTCATATGCTCGTTACTGCCACCGGGGCTGACGAAATAGTCACAGATTGGATACAGGTCAACCTCGTCGATTCCCGCCTCTTCCCGCAGCTCCCGTCGGGCCACCTGTTCCGGTTGCTCGCCGCTATCGACAATGCCTGCGACAACTTCCAGCAACCAGGGTCCGGCGGGCCTGTCCAGCGCACCGATTCGAAATTGTTCCACCAGCCCCACCAGATGATGGGCAGGATCGTACAGGAGTACAGCTACCGCCGGCTCGCGCCGCAATACTTCCCGCGTAACATCTCCACCCCAGCCCCCGGCAAACAGGCGGAGTTGCAAACGCGCGCGCTGCAGGGTGAAAAAACCTCGATACACTTCCTGCAGGTCGTGAAGCCGATAGTCCCCGATTCCGAACTGCCCCGCATTATCGTCATTTATCGCCACATTCTCGACCCTGTCACATCGCGCCGGTTTAACCACCCTGTCTGCACTCTAGCGGGCGGGCAAATCGCTGTCCACCTAAATACCGTGGCGGGCGGCGATCTGCTAGACTTGCGTCGAACAGGCTCGCGAACGGCTCTGCCGTGCTTCTGCCACCGGCTACATAACGGAACAATCCATGAACAACGTATGCAACCGCGCGTTTTGCGTTATCGTTTTATGCCTGGCGCCGCTCAGCTACAGCGATGCTGATTCCCTTGCGCATATTTACCAACTGGCGCTCGACAATGATCCGCAACTGCGCGCGGCGCGGGCCACCTACCGCGCCGGCCAGGAGGCGTTGCCCATCGCCCGCGCGGGGCTGTTACCGCAGGTCACCGCCACGGCGGAATACACCGACGGCCAGGGCGACACCAGTAGCGCGCGGGTGCTCAGCGAAACCTTCCGCCCCTCTAACATCGGCGAAAACGACGACGAAAGTGAAACCTACATAGTTTCCCTTTCCCAGCCCCTGTTCGACCTGCCCGCCTGGTTTACGTTTAAACAGGGCCAGGCGCTGAATCGGGAAGCGGCGGCGCAGTTTGCCGCTGAACAGCAACAATTAATTCTGCGGGTCGCGGATGCCTACTTTGGCGCGCTGCGCGCCAGCGAGGATTTGCGCTCAGCGCGGGCCGAACAGCGGGCGATTGGACGTCAACTCGAGCAAACCAAAGAACGCTTTGAGGTGGGCCTCCTGCCCATCACCGACGTGCACGAAGCCCAGGCGGTGTACGATGAAGCGGCGGTCAATGCGCTGGAGGCCGCCAGCGCCCTCGATATCGCCTTCGAAAGCCTGGAGGTTCTGACCGGGCAACCGCACCAGAAACTGGCGGGGCTCTCCACCGGCTTTCCGGTTGTGGCGCCCGAACCACGGGACCCGGAAGCCTGGGTGCAATTTGCCCGCGGCAACAACTTCGCCCTGCAAGCGGCCCAATACCGCATGGCCTCCGCCGAGCACAACGCCAAAGCCACCAAAGCGGAGCATCTGCCCAAAGTCAGCGCCAATTTGTCCTACACCAACAGTCACACGGACGGAGTATTTACCCGCGACTCAACCGGCAACAACGAACCTTTTTTTGCAGACAACGAACCCACGGTGCTATCCCTACGGGTCGATGCGCCGCTGTTTAGCGGCGGCCTGATCAGCGCGCAGCGCCGTCAGGCCCACCAGCAGTTTATTGCCGCCGCAGAGCAGTACCAGTACAGCGCCCGCAGCACCACACAGCAAGCCCGCTCTTTGCATTTGAAAGTGGTAACCAACGCGGCCCGCGTCAACGCGCGCAATCAGGCGGTAACCTCCGCCCGCAGCGCCCTCGACGCGACTCAGGCTGGCTACGAGGTGGGCACCCGCAATATCGTCGACGTATTATTGTCGCAACGCACGTTGCATCAGGCGGAGCGCAACTATGCCAATGCGCGCTACGACTACATTGCCAGCATGCTGCAACTTAAGGAAGTCGCGGGCCAACTGAGTCCAGAAGATATCGGCCAGCTCAATGCCTGGCTCGACCCCGCCCTGGTGGTGGGCAAAGCTAGCGCGGGGCCAGCAGCCCCTCAACAATAGCCAGGGTTTTGTTTAGCGCGCCGCGATTGGCAGCGACCACATCCCTTGCCGCCTGGCCCATACGCTGCCTGGCGCCAGGATTTTCCAGCAATTCGATAACCCGTTGCGCGATCTGTTCCGCGTCGCGGCAGGTTAGCAGTGCATCCGCCTCCCGCAATACCCGCGCCACCTCCGCAAAATTAAATAAATGCGGACCCGTGAGCACCGGAATTCCCCAGGCGGCCGGCTCGATCAGATTGTGTCCACCCACCGGTACCAGGCTACCGCCGACGAAGGTCAGATCGCAGGCGCCGAAAAACGACACCAGCTCACCCATCGTATCGCCGAGCAACACCTCATCGTCGACCGTCGGCTCGGTCCCCGCGCTGCGCCGGCACACCCGGTACTGCCGCGTTGCACACAGGGCGGCAACTTCATCAAATCGTTCCGGATGGCGCGGCACCAGTACCAGCAGCAGTTGTGGCTGTTGCGTGCGGATGCGCGCAAACGCATCCAGTATCAGCTCGTCTTCGCCGCGGTGAGTACTTGCTGCCAGCCACACCGGGCGCTGCGACGAGCCCCGCCATTGCTCGCGCAATGCCAGGGCCCGCTGTTGCAGCGAGGTGTCGAGCTCCACGTCGAACTTTAAATTGCCAGTGACCCGCACCGCCGATGACGCTACACCCAGGTCCACAAAACGCGCGCCGTCGGTATTATTTTGCGCGGCCACGACCGTAAGAGAGCGCAGCATGGCGCGTGTGAGCGAGCCACCTCTTTTATAACCCCGCGCGGATTTTTCCGACAATCGGGCATTGGCCACCACCACCGGAATAGCGCGTTTGCGGCAGGCGTGAATCATATTGGGCCAGAGTTCGGTTTCCATAATAATCAATAAACTCGGCGCAACTCGCCGCAAAAAACTGTGCCACGCCAGTGGTAGATCGTAGGGCGCATAGGCGTGGTAGACGCTGGCGCCAAACAGCGCGGCAACCCGTTCCGAACCCGTTGGTGTCATGGTGGTGACGGCCACCACCGCCTGCGGATAGCGCTGTAACAAAGCTTTGATCAGAGGTGCGGCGGCAACCGTCTCCCCCACCGAAACAGCGTGTACCCAGAGCACCTGTTTACCTGCGACCACAGGCGGCACCAGACCAAAACGCTCGCGCCAGCGGCGCGCGTATGCCGGTGCCCTGCGCGCGCGCCACAACAGACGCAGCAGCACAAACGGGGTAATCAGATAAAACAACAGGCTGTAAAAAAAACGCGCCAAGGTTGCTCCTTTTAAATTGTTTCTCTCGACGGGGCCGCGGTATTGGTTCAGCGCGGCAAAAGAGTGCCCTAAACCCGGTATACTACCGCGCCACGCATGAGAATTGTTATGCCCGACCATCAGCGCCCAACAGTTAGTGTCGACGTCGCCATTATTGGCGCCGGCGTGGCGGGGCTGTGGCTGCTCAATCGACTGTGCAGATCAGGGTACAACGCCGTGTTGCTGGAACACAAAGCCCTGGGTAGCGAACAGACCATGGCCAGCCAGGGCATGATCCACGGCGGCATCAAGTACACTCTGGGCGGGGCATTAAGCGGCGCCTCGCAGGCGGTTGCGGATATGCCCGAACACTGGCGCCAGTGTCTGTCCGGGCGGGGCGATGTGGATTTGCGCGCGGCGCAGGTGCTCAGTGATCATTTTTATCTGTGGTCCAGCGCCAGCGTCACCTCCCGCATGGCGACCTTCCTCGGTAGCAAAGCAACCCGCGGCCGCGTCGAGCGCGTGTCCGCTGCCGAGCGACCCGCGCTTTTTCAGGAACCCCGGTTCACAGGCAATCTGTACAGGTTGGTGGATCTTGTGCTCGACGTACCCTCCGTCGTTCGAGCGCTGGCGGATAATTATCGCGAACGCATTTTTTTGCTGAACTGGCGACAGGCCGCCTGGACGCGCCTCGCCAGTGGCGATACGGGGTTGGACCTGAACGATGCGGACCGGCCGTGCCGGTTGCAGGCGAGCGCATTTGTTCTATGTGCCGGCCAGGGCAATGCCGGACTGCTCGCCGACCTCGGTGCCGCGCGGCCGCGCATGCAGCGCCGCCCGTTGCAGCAGGTGATGGTCAGGCACCGGCATCCCCATAGCTTTTATGGTCATTGCCTGGGGCTGGAGAGCGTGCCGCGACTGACGATTTCAAGTCATCCCTGTGGCGACGGTAGTCAGGTCTGGTACCTCGGGGGCAGCCTTGCGGAGCGCGGTGCCCGACAAAGCGCCGGCGAACTGATCGCCCTTGCGCAGCGGGAATTGATGGAATTGATGCCGTGGGTCGATCTCGGCGGCGCGCAGTGGGCGACCCTCAAAGTGGATCGCGCCGAACCATTGCAGCGCAATTTTGCCCGCCCGGATCAGGCGTTCGCCCGCTGGGCCAGCGCTTGCGCGAACGTGATCGCCGCCTGGCCCACCAAAATGACCCTGGCGCCCAATCTCGCCGATCAGGTGCTCAAACTTTTGGCGGACAAAGGCTGTACTGGATCCGGGTTGCCCGCGGTAGAGTTGCCGTTGGCCGCGCCGCCACTGGCCACGACACCCTGGCAACAGGCGTTTGGAGACACGCTTTGATTCCCCGCCGAGAACTTGGCGCAACGGGTATCGCCGTCAGCGCACTGGGACTGGGCACGGTCAAGCTGGGCCGCAATCAGGGGGTAAAATATCCCGCCGATTTTGCACTGCCCGACGATCGAGCAGCCGCGCAGCTATTAACGCTCGCGCAGGACCTGGGTATTAATCTCCTCGACACCGCGCCTGCCTACGGCAGTAGCGAGACCCGTCTTGGCGAACTATTTCAGGGACCGTTAAAACATCAACGCCACCACTGGCTGCTGTGCACCAAGGTGGGCGAGGAGTTTGTCGACGGCCAGTCGCGGTTTGATTTTAGCGCCGAACATACCCGATTTAGCGTCGAGCGCAGCCTGCGTCGTCTGCAACGCGATGTGCTCGATATCGTGCTGGTACATTCCAACGGCGCGGACGAAGACATTATTCGCCACCAGGGTACGCTGGACGCCCTGGCGGAACTGAAACGGGCGGGAAAAATTCGCGCCTATGGCATGTCCACCAAAACGGTGCCGGGAGGAATGCTGGCGGCGCAGCAATGCGACCTGGTGATGGTGACATGGAACCTGCGGGAGCGGGATCAGGAACCGGTGATCGATTATTGCGCGCGTCACCGCAAGGGGGTGTTGATCAAAAAAGTCCTGGCCAGCGGACATCTTGTCAACGCCGCCAGCCCCGCCAACGCTGATGCCGTCGAGCAAACGTTCCGACAACTGTTCGCGCGGGTCGGCGTCACCAGCGCCGTCATCGGCACGCTGAATTCCGAGCATTTACGCCACAACGTCGCGGCATTAAACCGCGCATTGTCGGCGCACAGATTATGACCGCGGACGCATTCAAAAAGGACGCGTGGCGGATTGGCATATCCGGTAGTCATTGTTCCGGTAAGTCCACCCTCGCCACGGCGCTTGGCGACACTTTGCGGGCCGAGGGGGTGCAGGTCCGTACGCTGGTGGAACCTATCGATGTGTTGCGTCCCCTGCTGAGTCAGACCCAACCACCACTCAGCGCGGACCATATTTATTATCTGCTGCTCGGGGAACACCTGCAACGCCTGGAACAACCCCGTAATCAACTGATGATCTACGATCGTACGCTACTTGATTACGCCGCCTATCTGCATACCGAGGGACCCAAAAACCCGCATCTTAGGGCAGCAATTGAGCAATTGTTGCCCTGGTATTTGGGTCAGTTTGATTTACTATTTTTCCTGCCTGTGGAAATCGCCCTGCAACTGGATGGTAAACGACCGCACTCGGAACAGCACCGCAGCGATATCGAAGACATGATCGTCAAGCTGGCGCGCAATCTGGGGGTCAAGCTGATCGAGCTGCGCGGCTCAATCGAGGAACGGACCGACAGCGCCATGCAACACATCGCGCAAGTAACACGCGGCAAGGTTCATTAGGCAAGAGTTATTGGCAGTGGCAGCCAACTACACAAAATCTGCGTGTTTAAAAACCCGCTTACAAATATATCGACCGTTATTTCTGTTGGATTTTCTCCACAATCGCGCTGGTGGAGCAGTCGTCGAGAAAATCCAGAACCTGTACCGCACCGCCGTAGCCTTCGACGATTTGCCAGCCGACCACCTGCTCCCTGGTGTAATCCCCGCCTTTGACCAGAATATCCGGTTTGAGGCTTTCCAGTAACGGCTCCGGAGTGTCCTCGGAAAATGCGATAACCCAGTCGACCGCTTCGAGACCCGCCAGCACGGCCATGCGGCGCCCCTCGCTGTTGATGGGACGACCCGGACCCTTTAAGCGGGTAACCGATTCGTCGCTGTTGACCGCAACAATCAGCCGATCGCCCAGTTTGCGTGCCTGTTCGAGATAACCCACGTGGCCCGCGTGCAAAATATCAAAACAACCATTGGTGAAGACAATTTTTTCGCCGTGGGCGCGGGCATCGGCGATGTCCACCAGTAACTGCTCGTGGTTAACCACACCGCGCTCGGACCCCTGCTCCCGCTGCACCGCGCGGCGCAACTCCGGCGCGCTCACGGTTGCCGTTCCCAATTTACCCACCACAACCCCGGCCGCTATGTTGGCCAGCGCAACCGCCTCGGGCAACGGTGATCCCGCTGCCAGCGCCGCCGCCAGCACCGCGATCACCGTGTCCCCCGCGCCAGTGACATCGAACACTTCCCGCGCCCGTGCAGGTAAGTGTAATTCCGGGGCATCGCGGCGCAACAGCGTCATGCCCTGTTCCCCGCGGGTGATCAGCAGTGCCTCCAGATGTAACTCGTCAAGCAGCGCAAGTCCACGCTTCACCAGTTCCTGCTCGCCACCACAGGGGCCAACCACCACTTCAAATTCCTGAAGGTTCGGCGTCAGTAATGTCGCCCCGGCGTAGCGCGAAAAATCACTCCCCTTGGGATCCGCCAGCACCGGCACTCCGGCCCGCCGCGCCGCGGCGATCAGCGCCCGGGGATCCCGTAAAGCGCCCTTGGCGTAGTCCGACAATACCAGCACGCCAACGCCACTTAGCAGATCCGCTACTTTAGCGGGCAACGCATCAGCGTCCTCACTGCCGAAACCTTCTTCAAAATCGAGACGTAATAGTTGCTGGTGGCGACTAATCACTCTTAATTTGGTAATCGTGGGTTTTGCAGTGGAGCGGTGGAGGTCAGCGTGGATGCCGGCCGCATGTAGTCGCTCCTGCAACACGCCACCGGCTTCATCATTGCCCACTACCGCCACCAGCGCGGCGCCGGCCCCCAGCGACACCACGTTAAGCGCCACGTTGCCGGCGCCCCCGATACGATCTTCAATCTGATCCACCTTGACCACCGGCACCGGCGCTTCGGGAGAGATACGGGACGTCATACCGTGCCAGTAACGGTCCAGCATCAAATCGCCAACAATCAAAATCTGAGCCCTGTCAAAGCGAGGTAGTGTGCTGTTCACGGGGTTACTCCGTTTTATCGCGCAATTTTGTGCGCTCGTTTATCCACGACCTGACAAGTATGCGTAGTCGATACTGTCAGGCAATGATGCTGTTCACGGGCTATTCGGGTCGGGGGCGGGATCGTCCACCGCGCCCCGCTATAACTGCTTTTGCAGCGCCGCCCATACCCGTTGCGGCGCGATACCTTTCAGGCATTGGGCCTGCGGACCTGAATACCCCTCCACCGCACACCCGCGGCGGTAGCATGGCATACAGGGAAAACCATCCACGCCCAAGTGTGAGGAATTGTACCCGGTTGCACCAATCAGGTGGGGATCTGTCGGTCCGTACAGCGTTACCGTAGGCATCCCCAGTGCCGCCGACAGGTGCGCCAGGCCAGTGTCCACACAGACCGCGCCCTGGCTGGCTTTAAGAATACCCGCCAGTTGTCCGAGCATCAGGCGCGGCAGTACCTGAGCCTCGTCAAAACCCGCGGCAATGCGCAGCGCCTGCTGACGTTCCGCCTCTACACCCCAGGGCAACAACACGCGATACCCGGCCTCTGCGGCCAATGCCAGTAGCTGCCGCCAACTCTCCTCGGGCCAGCCTTTACTGGCCCAACTGGCATTATGAATAAATACCAGGAAGGGTTCCTCCGGCAGAGCGACATCCGCTGTCGGCCACACCACCTCCTGCAAAGCAAAATCGGGTGGCGTGTCTGGCATCTGGTAATCGAGAGCGGCGGCAAATAACCGCCGCATGCGGTTGATGGCGTGTTGGTTTTTGTCCACCGGAATTTTTTTATGGTACGCGAAATGGGCACCCCACTCCCGCACGGATGCCCTGTCGGGCCCAATTTTGTTGACGCTACGGGCCAACCAGGTAACCGCCGCACTTTTAAGATTAGTCTGCGCGTCGATCACCGCGGCGTATTGGGTCTGGCGCAACGCCGTTAGAAAATCCCCAAGCGCACCGTTGCGCCAACTGCTGACGGGCTGGCGGCGCCAGCGCCGATGGGCGGTGGCGATCACGCGAATTCCCGCCGGATGCCAGCGCGGAATTTCCGCAAAAGCTTCGTCTGCCACCCAGTCAAAACGCACGTCCGGCCGCGCCCGCCAGGCGTCAGTCACCGCCGGCAGGGTCTGCACCAGATCACCCATGGAGGACAGTTTGACGAGCAGTGCACGCATAGTGACAGTCACTTTTGTTGGTGGAACGGCCAGCGACGGTATTGTGCTGTGTTGCGCGGAATTTTTCTACGACGACCGAGAGGGTTGATGACGTAAGGACCGTTACGCGACGGTAACATACTGGTGGTTTACGCGTTATTCATGACCAAAATAGTTTTCCACCCGGCGTATTATTTTCTTGTCCCGGTCATCCAGTGCGGCTTTGTCGGCGTAGGACAAATAAAACCTGAGGCGTTGCGTCCTGCTCAGTTGCAGCTTTGCCACCTTGTCCAGACAGGCCAGATCCTTAATTATCCGACGTTTTACCAAACCGCCAGGCCAGAAACGCCCGGACGGGCAATCGATGAAATAGACGGTTGGCGTGGCGTGGCGCGTCACCAGAATATTTCGCCACTTGAGATCGTTGTGACAAAAGTTGTTGTCGTGTAATTTACGCACGGCGTCGGCGACCTGGCGCGCAACCCCTTGCACCCACGACCGCGATTTCAGCTCCTGGCAACCGTTGCGGGCGAGCGTCGCCAAATCCACCGTATCGGCCTGTTCGCGCAACACCAGCACGCCCCGGCGCTCGCCATTCAATCCTCGTTGTTCACCAAAGGCTACCAGTGGCGGTGTGGGAATACCGAGTTTATTGAACAAACACAGATTTTGCCATTCCGCCCGCGCGCGACTGGCTCCCAACCAGCGCCGCAGCCATTTACCGCCACTGCGATACCGCTTCACATAATAACCGACACCCTGTACCGACGTGTGTACCACCTCGTTGACTGGTCCCTTACTGACCGATTCCCCCGGCCAGGAGAAAGCTGTCTCGAAATCCGCAAAGGGCACATTGCCCCCACCGCGCATATAGTCGGCGGTAATCTGCCATTGCGATCGCCATACCCACTGACTCATGGTACGTTCGCCCCCCTTTTTGCGTTACCCCCATCCGCACACTCTTTGCGTGCTCGATTTGCGGTGATCGCTCATTCAACCCGTCCCAAAAGTATGTTTTATTGTGCTGCCGCCATTGTAACCTTTTTGCGTGGCGCGGTTGAAATGCAGCGCGCTAACAAAAACCATTTACCGTTGGGCGATCAAAATTTTTGCCCGGGCATTCAGGCTGTTGCTAATCAATCAGGAGTGATTACACTTGCCCACTCAATAACGCGGAGCCGCATCCACAGGCTATGGAACGTATCGATCACAATCGCTATCTTGAATTAACCCGCGATGCAGCGCTAATCGAAGCGGATGCTCACGGCGCCAAGGTGCTACGGCTGGCAAGTGGCAATTACCTGAAGCTGTTTCGCGTAAAACGTTTATTCAGCTCCGCGCGCATTTTTTCTTACACTCAGCGCTTCGTACGCAACGCCCGCTTGCTCGCCGCGCGCGGCGTACCGACGGTCGTCGTGGTGGCTGACTATGATATTCCCGCTCTCGAGCGCTCCGCCGTATGTTATCAACCCCTGGCCGGAAACACACTGCGCAGCATCGCCGCCACACTCGACGCAGCGGCCATCGAACAGCTCGGCGCATTCGTGCGCGGGTTACACGACAAAGGTATTTATTTTCGCTCCCTGCACCTGGGTAATATCGTGTTGACGCCGGACAACCAGTTGGGCCTGATCGACATTTCCGACCTGCAAGTGTCCTCGCGCCCCCTGCACCAACGGCGGCGTATAAGAAACTTCCGCCACCTGCTGCGGGTCGCAAAAGATAGAGCTGTGCTTGCGAAATATGAGAACAACCTTGCCGCCGGGTATGGCGATGGGCGGGTGAGCAGCGCCATCAGCCGTTATTTCGCGCCCTAGCGGTGACCCATCGCCCGTGGACCATCTATCTTGCGGCAACCTGCCGGGGAAAAACCATGCGCAGGTATTGCTATTTTGTTACCAACACATCTTCCATAATCAGATACTGCAAATCCGACCCATAGAACATATTCAGCGCATCGGTCGGCGAGCAAATCATCGGCTCGCCCCGCCGGTTTAACGAGGTATTGAGCACCACGCCATTACCAGTCAGCTTCTCCATCTCTTCCATTAGCGCGTAATAGCGCGGGTTGTGTTCACGGGTCAACGCCTGAGCGCGGGCCGTACCGTCTTCGTGCACCACTTCCGGAACACGCGCTTTCCATTCCTCCGTCACCGCAAAAGTAAAGGTCATGAACGGTGCCGGGTGGTCGGTCTGGAACATCTGTGGCGCCACGCGATCCAGCATGCTCGGGCAAAAAGGTCGCCAGCGCTCGCGAAACTTGATCTGTTCATTGATACGCGCGGCAATGCCCGGCGCACTTGGACATCCGAGGATAGAGCGCCCGCCCAGCGCCCGCGGACCAAATTCCATGCGGCCCTGAAACCACGCCACCGGATTGCCATCAGCAAGAATTTTGGCAATGCGCTCCGGCACCCGATCAATAATTTGATAACGCGGCTTGTGATCGTGTCGCTCGCAGGCCAGCACGCATTCGTCGTTGGAGTATTGGGGTCCGAGGTACACGTGCGCCATTTTCTCCGGGGCGATACCCCGTTTGACCAGCGCGTAGGATGCCGCCCCCACCGCGGTGCCGGAATCTCCGGATGCGGGTTGCACATACAATTCCCGCACAGCGGGATGGGCAATAATTTTTTGATTTAACTTGACGTTCAGCGCCCCGCCACCGGAAAACGCCAGCTTGCCGGTTTCCCGCAAAATATCGCCAAGGTAATAATCCATCAGCTTGAGCACGACCTGTTCGTACAGCGCCTGAATGGCCGCGGCGTAGTGGATATAGGGGTCATCCGCCATATCCCCGACCCGGCGCGGGCCCAACCACTCGGTCAACTTGTTACTGAAATAAAAACCGACCCCGTTTTCCTTGTAGCGGCGCAGGCCAACGGTATTGACGTAGCGGGTATTGATGGTGAAATTTCTGCCATCAAAATCAACCAGACGGGAAAAATCGTATTTGGCGGGGTCCCCGTAGGGCGCCATGCCCATCACCTTGTATTCACCGTCGAGCATCTCAAAACCCAGATACTCTGTGATCGCCCCGTACAGGCCACCCAGAGAATCGGGATCGTAAAACTCTTTTATTTTATGAATTTTGCCATTTTCACCGTAGCCGAAAAATGTGGTGGCGTACTCGCCCTTGCCATCCACCCCCATAATCGCCGTTTTCTCGCTGAAACCGCTCAGATGATAGGCGCTGGAGGCGTGCGCCAGATGGTGCTCCACCGGCTCAAATTGAACTTTTCCGGGGTCGATGCCCAGTTGCACCAGCAGATCGAAGACGCGTCGACGGTAGCGTCGATAACGGCGGTTACCGTTGCAGATCGCATCGAGGGCGCGATCGGGTGCGTACCAGTAGCGGCGTGCGAAATGCCAGCGGGCGGGGGATAAAATTGATATCGGCGCAAAAGGCACCGCCACCACGTCGACATCCTGTGGCCTCACGCCGGCAAATTCGAGGCAAAACTTTGCCGCCTCGTAGGGCATTTTTCCCTTCGCGTGCTTATCGCGAATGAAACGTTCTTCCTCGGCCGCCGCGACCAGCTTGGCGTCCACGTAAATTGCCGCCGACGGATCGTGATTCAGCGCTCCAGAAAGTCCAAGAATAATCGTTGCCACTGTCCAACCTTAGTTAGGGGGGAATAACAAGCCTGCGCGCCGCGCAAACGGTTCTAGCAGTTGCACAAAATGTTCGCGGGTTTCACCCTGCCAATTTTGCAAAAAACGCAGTAGATCCCGCCGGTAAACCGCTACAAATTTATTTTGTGAATCGTGCCAGCGCATGGAGTCCAGGTCGATGATATGTAAACGGTAGGCAAACACCATAAAGTTGGTTGCCTTCATGTCCCCGTGGGTTACATGATTGCGCCACATAATATCAAATAAACGTACGATTTCCGCGTCGAGCCACTCCGGTATGGATTTTCTGTCGGTTTTAAGCAGCCACGAAGCGAGGTTCTCACCGTCGATAAAGTCGGTCAGCAAATACGCCACGCGACGCAGTGGACCCACCCGGTTTTCCCGCAGCGCTACGGGCAACGGTGTCGCCACCCCCAACAATTGCAAGCGGTGAGCATTCTGCCACGATACCCAGGCGCGGCTGGGCCGCCAACAACGGCTGACGCCGTGCCAAAAATTTTTGATATTGTAAATTTTCAGAACGCGGTCCTGACCCTCGCAATCCACCTTGATCACGGTAGCCGTATTGCCTCTTTTTAAAAATTTTGCGCCACCGACTTCGGCATCCGGTTCATTCATGAGCCTGGTCAACCGCCGGGTTTCCAGGTCCCGGCGCATCGCTATAAAGCGGTGACGATCCACGCTGACTGAAAATTCCGTACAGGAGCGCACGGTTTTTTGCAGGTATCTGGCGATGCGCACAGCGCGCATGCGGGTAGTCGCTGCCTGCACCGCTGCCAGCGACGGCACACCCTCGCCGTAGGCATCCAGCACATCGGGGAGCAAGGGATCGTAGTCTGGCACCATCTGCGCAAAGAACAATCCGATATTGTCCTCGACAGGACCCTGCAAGACGGACACGCCGCCGCCGTCGATAGCCAACAGCTTGCCGCGACTCAGCAGAAAATTATCGAGGTGAATATCCGCCTGCATCGAGCCAGCCCGGTGCAGCTTTCCCACTATGCTCAGCGCATCGCGCAGCAGTGGCAACAATTGTTTCGCGGACAGGCCGTTGTAACAGTCCTGCAAACTGACGGCGTCGTCGAGAAATTCGCAGCCGAGAAAATAACTGTCGTCAGCAGCGTCTATCAACGTCCATATTTCCGCCCCATGGGGAACCCGTGCGGCCGCCATGGCCCGCAGCCCAGCGCGCTCCCGGTCAAAATCCCGGGCGCGAAAAAAAAGCTTAACCAGCGTGTCCGTGTTGTGCCAGCGGGCGCGAAACACCAGACGCCTGCCGGGCAGATGGCGATAAATTTGCTCGCACCGCATTGTTTCACGCCCGGGTGTGGCAATATCAAACGGCGCCTGCAATCCGATGGGCGCACTTTTCAATTCGTCAACGGAGCGCAACATTCGCCGTTACCCTGGCTCCACGCCTGATTTACCCCACCGCGGCGTGCAGCCTGCGGACACCCTCCGCTGCGCCCCGGCAACAGGGCAGGCAGCGCACAACCCCCCGCCGCGTTTCATAACGGAGATCGCTGGGTTGCAGTGGACGCGACAACGGACGCATTTACCGGGACGCGTGTCGCGAGCGCATCGAGCACCTGTTGCGGCCTTAGATCATTCAAACATTTCAAATGGCCCTGGGGGCAGTCCCTTGTCAA
>JAYODD010000045.1:0-1547 GCA_038106145.1 Gammaproteobacteria bacterium
GGTGGAAGTGGGCTTTGTGCTGGGACAGTACGACGTCTCAACAGCCTGGATCGCCAACATCCTGGGTATTCACCACTGGTGGGGGGCATTGACCAGCCCGCAGTTGCAGGACGAATTGTGGGGCGACAATCCCCACCGCCTGTTCGCGGATGCATTTGCGCCCATGGGCAAAGGGGAATCGGTCGACGGCGGCTACCTGGTGTCCGGCCAATGGCCGTTTGCCAGCGGCATTCTGTGGTCGGAGTGGTACGCCGGAGGTACTCTGGTACCCACGCCGGATGGCCCACCGCGGTTTCTGATGTGCTTTGTACCCAAACATGAATACACCGTGATTCGCGACTGGGATACGGTCGGCATGCGCGGCACAGGGAGTTGCAGCGTTGCCGTCGACAAAGTGTTCGTGCCCGAACACCGAGCCTTCGATCTCGGCGCGGTTATGGCTGGCGGTGCTATTCCGGGACACGCTTGTAATAGCGGACCCATCTACCAGGTACCGATGGTGTCCGGACTCGCCATTTCATTGATGCCGCCGGTGATGGGGGGCGCCCTGGGCGCTCTGGAGGCATTCAAAACCCGCATGCGGACGCGCACCCCCACCTTCACCAGTCAACAACATCAGCACCTGGCCACCCAACACCTGTTACTGGCCGAATCCAAGGTACGCCTGGATTTCGCCCAACATATGTTGCGCAGTTACGCCGAGGAATTAACTACCATTGGCATCGCCATCGCACAGGGTGAGAGTGTGGACACCGAAGAATTCAGAATGCGCGTGGCGGGGTGGCGTGCACAGGTCGGCAAGGAGTGTCGCGAGGTGGTCGCCGCCCTGTTTCAGAATGCGGGTGCCAGCGCTATTTATATGCACTCGCCGCTGCAGCGCTACTGGCGCGATACCCACGCAGTGGCACAGCATGTCATTATGAATCACGACACCATCATGCGTAACTACGGCCTCGACCTGTCGGGCCAGGAGATGTTTGACGCCCTGATGTAGCAATTGAAGCTGCTGCCCGCAAATCAGCGACGCCGTGGACGACGCGCCCGTTGCGGCCCGGCAGCCGCGGCGAGGCCAGTGTGCTGAGTGGAAAAGCGTTGTGCATTTTTTCGCGATCGAGTTTTCTTCGCCCCCGCCTCCGCAGCCGGAATCAGGCACTGTTCGCCATCGCCGATCAAATCTTTGCGCCCCATTTTGACCAATAGCTCGCGAATCTCCGGCCAGTTGGCAGAGTCGTGGTAGCGCAACAGCGCCTTGTGCAAACGCCGCTCGCCAAGATCGCGCACGGTGGCCACCTTTTCACTTTTGTAACCGACTTTGCGCAGCGGATTGCGCCCGCTGTGGTACATGGCCGTGGCCGTCGCCATGGGGGATGGATAGAAAGTCTGCACCTGGTCGGCGCGAAAATTATTACGCTTTAACCAGCGGGCCAACGCCACCATATCGCCATCCGTAGTGCCGGGATGCGCGGCGATAAAGTAGGGAATCAGATATTGTTTCTTGCCGGCTTTTTTACTGAATTTTTCAAACAGCACCTTAAAGCGCTCATAGC
>JAYODD010000037.1:0-5857 GCA_038106145.1 Gammaproteobacteria bacterium
CACGCCCGAAGTGCCGGCCTTACCGGGCGTTGAGAAAGTAAAACCGCAAGTTTACGCGGGCATGTTTCCGGTCAGTTCCGATAATTTCGAAGATTTTCGCGATGCCCTGGCAAAATTGACGCTCAACGACGCGTCGCTATTTTACGAACCCGAAAGCTCAGATGCCCTCGGTTTTGGTTTTCGCTGCGGTTTTCTGGGTTTATTGCACATGGAGATTGTGCAGGAACGTCTGGAGCGCGAGTACGACCTGGATCTGATCACCACTGCGCCAACGGTTATATACGAGGTGATCACTACCCGCGGCGAATGTGTGTACGTATCGAACCCCTCCAGTTTACCGGATGCGGCTACTATCGACGAAATCCGCGAACCACTGTGTGTAGCCAACATTCTGGTGCCAAAGGACCATTTGGGCAGTGTCATCACCCTGTGCGTGGAAAAACGCGGGGTACAAAAAGATATGCAATTTTCCGGTAAACAGGTATCGCTAAGCTACGAATTACCCATGAATGAAGTGGTCATGGATTTTTTCGATCGGTTGAAATCGGTGAGCCGTGGCTTTGCCTCCCTCGAATATAATTTTGAACGTTTTCAGGCGGCTCCGCTGGTCAAGCTGGATATTTTGATCAACGGGGAGAAAGTAGACGCACTGGCGCTTATTGTGCACCGGGACCAGGCGCAACAAAAAGGGCGATTAATTACCGAAAAAATGAAGGATTTAATTCCGCGGCAAATGTTCGATGTGGCAATTCAGGCGGCGCTGGGCGGGCATATTATCGCACGCACCACGGTTAAGGCCTTACGCAAAAATGTAACGGCCAAATGTTACGGTGGTGATGTCACCCGTAAAAAGAAGTTGCTCGAAAAACAGAAGGCGGGCAAAAAACGCATGAAACAGGTAGGGCGCGTAGAAATTCCCCAGGCGGCGTTTTTGGCGGTATTACAAACGGACAACGGCTGATGAAGCCAGGGCCGATAATGAGCATCGAATAATAAAGGATATTCCGCTATGAATATTGATTTCCCGCTGGTGCTGGTTGTTCTCACCGCCATATCGGGTGCAGTGTGGTTGCTGGACAAACTGGTGCTGCGCAAGCGCCGTTACAACAAAGGTGGTGAAAACGCAGCGATACCTTTTTATGTGGAGTTTACCGCGCCATTTTTTCCGGTCCTGCTGGTGGTGTTGATTCTGCGGTCCTTCATTGTCGAGCCATTCCAGATTCCTTCGGGATCAATGATTCCGACGCTGCGTATTGGGGATTTTATACTGGTCAACAAGTTTGCCTACGGTCTGCGTCTGCCGGTACTGGGTACCAAAGTAGTGGATATCGGGGAGCCACAGCGGGGCGATGTAATGGTATTCTTTCCGCCGGGAGACGATCGATATTTTATTAAAAGAGTGATCGGGTTACCGGGCGATGAAATCCAGATACTGGATAATAACCTGTATATTAACGGGAGCAAGATGCCACAAACGTTGGCAGGCGATGTCGGTGAACAGGAACTCGGCTATCGGACCATGGAGGAAAACCTCGATGGCAAGGTGCATTTAATGCGTAAACGTATCCCGCCGACCGTATTTGGGCGCAATGTGACCAGGGTGGTTCCCGAAGGACATTATTTTATGATTGGTGATAACCGGGATAATAGTTACGACAGTCGCGCCTGGGGTCCGGTCCCAGAGCAAAATATTGTCGGCAAGGCCTTTCTGGTGTGGATGCACTGGGAGAGTCTGTGGAGCCTGCCGGGGTTTGACGGTGTGGGAAAAATTCACTGAGATTATTCGTATGGGGATAATCAGGAGGTTACTGTGATGAAGGGAAGGTATCAGCAAGGCATGTCGTCTTTGAGTATGCTCGTTCTGCTCGCCGTGATTGGATTTTTTCTGACGGCATTATTCAAGTTAGGCCCGCTGTATCTGGACAATTATTTCGTAACGGCCTCCATCAATTCCTTAAAGGACGAGAAAATTCACGAGATATCCGATCAACAGATCAGACGCACCCTCGATAAGTTGTTCACCATTAACGGCGTGCGCGACATAACCGCGCGAGAAGTCAAAGTCGATCGACAAAAAACCCATACTGTAGTCAGCATGGCCTACGAAAAGCGGGTGCCGTTTATGGCTAATATTGACGTGGTAGTAAAATTTAATAATGTTTACGACACCGCCGGACGCGACTGATAAGTGGCCGCGGGGCTGGCGAATTTTTGCGACATTCTCGGACATCGTTTTGGTGATCAGGAATTGTTGCGCCAGGCATTAACCCATCGTAGTAGCGGCGCGAACCACAATGAGCGTCTTGAATTCCTCGGCGACGCGGTACTGGATCTGGTGATCAGCGAGCATTTGTATGCCCGCTTTAAAACGGCAAACGAAGGTGATTTAAGCCGCTTGCGGGCGCAACTGGTCCAGCAGAATACCCTGGCCAGTGTTGCGCGCGAGCTTTCCCTGGCTGACCACCTGCGTCTCGGTCGTGGGGAAGCCAGTACTGGTGGTGCTAACCGGGACTCCATTCTAGCTGATACCCTGGAAGCGATTATCGGCGCCATCTATTTGGATGCGGGTTTGCCTGGCGCCCGCGCGTGCATTTTGCGCTGGTTTGCGCATAGTCTGACAGAGCTTCCGGCGCGGAAAAAATACAAAGACCCCAAAACACGGTTACAGGAATACGTACAGGCGCTGGGTCGGGGATTGCCACAATACGAGATCGTCGATGTTAGCGGTGAACCTCATAAACAAAGTTTTACCATCCGCTGTACCGTTGCCGGTCTGAGCACACCTGTGCAGGGCGTTGGGCTGAGTCGGCGCAAGGCAGAACAGTTGGCGGCGGCGCAGGCATTGCGGCTGCTGGGGGCAAGCGATGACCAGTGAAATCACCTATAGCGGTTTTGTTGCCATCGTCGGGCGCCCCAACGTAGGCAAATCAACACTGCTCAATCACCTGCTTGGCGTCAAACTCAGTATCACTTCGCGCAAACCGCAAACCACGCGCCACCAGGTGCGTGGCGTCAAAACCGAGGGTTCCTGTCAACTGGTGTTCGTCGACACGCCTGGGTTACACGGAGAACAGAATAAGGCCATCAATCGGTATATGAATCGCGCCGCCCAGAGTGCAATGCGCGATGTCGACGTTATTGTGTTTGTGGTGGATCGTCTGGTGTGGACTGCGGCGGATATTGCCGTGGCGAAGGCGGTGAGCGCGACCAGTATTCCGGTAGTCGTGGCGCTCAATAAAATTGATCGCCTGAAGGATCAGAGCGAGTTATTGCCGCACATAGAGACCCTGAGAAAATTATTGCCCACAGCGGAATTTGTTCCCCTGTCTGCGTTACAAAACATGAATCTGAAAAAACTCGAAACGGTTATACGGCGGCATATACCCGCGGGCGAGTTTTTCTTTGCCGACGATCAGATCACGGATCGCAGCGAACGGTTTCTCGCGGCAGAGATCGTGCGGGAAAAAATCACACGCCAACTGGGCGCGGAAGTACCCTATCAAGTTACCGTGGAAATCGAGGAATTTGAGCAACGCGGAGCGATCCGGCATATCAGTGCGCTGATTCTGGTCGAGCGCGATGGGCAAAAAAAAATGCTGATCGGCGAAAATGGGGCGCGTATTAAATTGATTGGCCGCCAGGCGCGTCTCGATATGGAACGACTCTTCGCGGGTAAAGTTATGTTGAATATGTGGGTTAAGGTGCGCAGCGGCTGGTCCGATGATGAACGGGCATTGCGCAGTCTGGGCTACCGGGATTAATCCGGCGAAACTACGAGGCATAACCTAGTGCCCCTGCAACAAAGTGACCAGGCAGTTATATTACATACCCGACCGTACCGGGAAAGTAGCCAGTTAGTGGACCTGTTTTGTCGCACTCACGGACGTTTTCGGGTGGTCGCGAACGGCACCCGGGGATCACGCAAAGGAGCTTCGAGAAAGCTGCAAACATTCGTACCTCTGTTTGCTCACTGGCGTGGACGTAATGAGTTGAAAACGCTGGTTGGCGCCGAGCCAAATGGGGCGGTGCCCTGCTGGGGTGGCAGGACGCTGTATATCGGTTTGTATATCAACGAACTGATGACACGTCTGTTGCCCGAACACGATCCGCATCCAGAGCTGTTTGATCACTATGTCGAGTTATTGCGCGCGCTGCCCGTTACCGCGGACGTAGAACCGCTGCTGCGGCGCTTTGAGTTAATGCTGCTCGAACAACTGGGTTATGGCGTTGACCTCGATACGGAGTCTGTTTCAGGCACCCCTGTGGAGCCCCAGGGCTGGTATCGGTTCGTGGCGGAAGAAGGATTTGTACTGACCCGAGAAGGCGCTGGCGGTAACGGCGCAAATGTTTTCATTGGGGCTGATTTGCAGGCTATGGCCGTCGGCAACTATAGCAGTGAGAATGTACGGCGTACCGCCAAACGCCTGTTGCGCATCGCCCTGGAGGCCCATCTTGGCGGGCGGCCACTACGCAGCCGGGAATTTTTTCGCGGACTTTCTAGTCGCGGGAGTACCGCACAATGATTCTCGGCGTGGGAACGGATCTGGTGCGGCGCGCGCGGATAGAACAATCCCTGGCGCGTTGGGGTGATCGTTTCGCGCGACGCATATTAGCTCCGCAGGAACTGGCAATATTCAACGCACACCATCAACCGGCAGCTTATTTGGCCAAACGTTTTGCCGGCAAAGAAGCCGCAAGTAAAGCACTGGGTACGGGGATTGGACAAATATCCTGGCAGGAAATCAGTATCGTGAACGACGCCGCGGGATCACCAGTGGTGGAGCTCACCGGAGCGGCGTTGCGACTGTTCGCGGCACGCGGCGCTCGGCACATACATGTGAGCCTGGCGGATGAAAAAGAGTACGCGCTGGCCTTTGTGGTCGTGAGTGGTTAGGCGACGGCCAAACGGTGACCGGGTGGACTTCTATGGGATTGCAATAAACCGCGCCTAAGGTTGATATAGCTAACACGTCTTAACGGCGATCGAGAGCGTCGGCACGGGTCGCCTAGCTAGAGTAAAATAGTTGATCTGGATGTGACGAGGCGTGGTTTACCTATGGCTTTTGCGACAATTGAATCCTGTATCGGCAATACCCCCCTGGTGCGCCTGCAGCGCCTGGCGGCGGGTGTCAACAATACCATTCTGGTCAAGCTGGAAGGTAATAATCCGGCGGGCTCGGTCAAGGATCGACCCGCGCTCAGTATGATTCAGCGCGCCGAGGCCCGCGGCGACATTCGGCCTGGCGACACACTGATCGAGGCAACCAGTGGCAACACCGGTATCGCGCTGGCCATGGTCGCGGCCATCAAGGGCTATCGCATGATTCTGGTGATGCCTGACAATATGACCGTCGAGCGCAAGGACGCGATGACTGCGTATGGCGCGGAACTGGTACTGGTCAGCCAGCAGGCGAGCATGGAGGGCGCGCGGGATCTGGCGCAGCAAATGGCGGCGCAGGGCAAAGGTAAAGTGCTGGACCAGTTCAACAACAACGACAATCCTCTCGCGCACGAGACGGGCACCGGCCCTGAAATCTGGCGTCAGACGGAGGGCAAAATCACCCATTTTGTGAGTTCCATGGGCACCACTGGCACCATCATGGGCGTTTCCCGCTACCTGAAAAAGATGAATCCGGATATCGCAATTGTTGGTCTGCAGCCCCGGGAAGGTTCGAGTATTCCCGGCATTCGTCGCTGGCCACAGGAATATCTACCGGGGATTTTCGACGCGCAGTGCGTCGACCAGATTCTCGATATTGAGCAGGTTGACGCGGAGCGCACCATGCGCGATCTGGCGCGCAAGGAAGGTATCTTTTGCGGCGTATCTTCCGGGGGAGCGGTAGCGGGTGCATTGCAG
>JAYODD010000037.1:5867-10109 GCA_038106145.1 Gammaproteobacteria bacterium
CGTTAATCGTGGCGATCGTCTGTGATCGCGGTGATCGCTATCTGTCTTCTGGGGTGTTCGGCTCCTGATTTTTGCGAGTCGGGCAAAAGCCTCCACTGGTAATCAAGTGCTATGGTTAAAGTTCGCGAAGTTCATTCCTTAAAAGACGGTGCTACCGTTGAGCTGCACGAATGGCTCGATGTCATGGTGCGCAAATACCAGTGGGGTCCCGCCGTGCTCGCGGCGATCAAGTCAGCCTGTGAACACAGTTGGGCCGCCGAGGAGCGCGCCATAGCAGAGGACAACATCTGGGCGCCAGGAGCCAGTAGTTTTCGTACCGGCCTGGAGATGGCGGAAATTCTCGCCGATTTCCACATGGATCACGAGGGTCTGCAAGCGGCGATATTGTACCGTGCCGTGCGCGAGGGAAAGCTGCCGTTGGAGGCTGTGCGCAAGGACTTTGACGATCGCGTGGCTGACTTGATTGCGAGCGTGTTGCGCATGGCAGTGATCAGCACCCTGCGCAACGATTCCGAACGCGAGGTGTTTGGCCACGCCAGTGCATTGCAGGCGGGCAAAGTTCGAGAAATGCTGGTCTCCATCATCGACGATGTACGCGTCGCGCTGATCAAGCTGGCGGAGCGCACCTGCGCGATTCGCGCGCTTAAATCAGCCGCGGAGGACAAGCGTATTCGTGTCGCTCGGGAAATTTTCGACGTCTACGCACCGCTCGCCCACCGGCTCGGCGTAGGGCATCTAAAATGGGAACTGGAGGATTTGGCCTTTCGCTATCTGGAACCCGACGAGTATCAGCAAATAGCCAAATTGCTCGCTGAAAAACGCCTCGATCGACAACAATATATCGACGAGGTGATAACGACCATCGAACGGGAGCTACGCAACATCGGTAAGGAGGGAACCGTCACTGGTCGCGCCAAACACATTTACAGCATCTGGCGAAAGATGCATCGCAATGACATTGGTTTTTCCCAGGTGTACGACATCAGGGCAGTTCGGGTGCTGGTGCCAACCGTTGACGATTGTTACGGTGTCCTCGGCATCGTACATAGTAAATGGCGCAATATTCCACGGGAGTTTGATGACTATATCGCGTCGCCCAAGGAAAATGGCTACCGTTCCCTGCACACGGCGGTCATCGGACCGGGGCGCAAGGTGGTGGAAATACAGATACGTACCTTCGAAATGCATCAGGAAGCCGAGTTCGGCGTGTGTGCCCATTGGCAGTACAAGGGAACGGAGGCAAAAAATGCCGCTGACACCAGTTACGAAGATAAGATCGCATGGCTGCGGCAGGTACTGGAGTGGCACGAGGAAATCGGCGGAGAGAACGTTAAGGAGTTTTTGCGCCTCGACAGCTCCACGGATCGGGTTTACGTATTTACCCCGGAAGGCCATGTGATTGATTTGCCGTTCGGTGCAACCCCCCTGGATTTCGCCTACAGCGTGCATACGCAGATCGGACATCGCTGTCGCGGAGCCAAGCTGAATGGCAAAATTGTACCTCTCAACACTGTTTTGAAGACCGGCGACCAGGTGCAAATTATCACCGGCAAACAGGATAAGCCGAGCCGCGACTGGCTACTTAAAGCCCTTGGATACCTGCATACATCCCGTGCGCGGGCCAAAGTTCAGCAATGGTTTCGGGCACAACACCGGGAACAAAACGTAGCAGCGGGAACCCAGTTATTAAACGCGGAATTTCGTCAGTTGGGGATACATGCACCCGATTTGCGGGATCTGGCCAGACGTTTTAACAAACACAGCGAGGAGGGCCTGTACGCCGCGATTGGTGCTGGCGACGTGGGGCTGGAGCAAGTCGTTCACGCCGCACAGACACAACTTGGGCTCTCTCCCGCGCCGAGTAAACAGAACCGGCGTAAACGCGCCGCGCGTTTCGAAAAATCTGATTTTTATATCTACGGCGTCGGCGATCTGCTGACGCGGTTGGCTGGCTGTTGTTCACCCATCCCGGGGGACCCGGTCTGTGGCTATATCACGGCGGGGCGGGGGGTTACCATTCATCGCGCCGACTGTGGCAATCTGTTGCGTTTACAGAGCACCGATCCGCAGCGGGTATTACAGGTAAACTGGGGCGGAACGCCGCAACAAACCTACGCGGTTAAGGTGGGCATACATTCCTACGATCGAGCGGGTCTGCTCAAGGATATCACCACTGCCATTGACAAGGCGGGCCTGTTCATCGTCGCGCTCACCTCGGCGGAACGCCGCGACAGCGCCAATATGACTGAAGTCACGGTTGAAGTAAGGGGCATGGAAGAGCTTAGCGCGTTAATGGCCAAACTGCGCCAAATTCCCAATGTGATAGATGTTACCCGACTGCACGATTGATATTCAGGAGACTTCGCCGTGGCACATCCCCCGCAATATACTCTGGATGATTTGCTGTATCTAATGGGTCGTTTGCGGGACCCACTGACCGGCTGCCCCTGGGATATCAAACAGACTTTCGCCACCATCGTGCCGTTTACCCTTGAAGAGACCTATGAAGTCATAGACGCTATTGAGCGTCAGGACTACGATCATCTATATGAGGAGCTGGGGGATTTACTTTTTCAAATCGTGTTTTACAGCCAGTTGGCCACAGAGCAGGGTTTGTTTGCCTGCAGCGATGTGATTCACCACTTGGTTGCCAAGCTGGTGACTCGGCACCCGCACGTGTTTCCCGAAGGTACGCTGGAAAGTAAGCGCAGCGCGGCAGAAACCCATTCCGATCAGACGATCAAGGACACCTGGGAAAACCTGAAGCGAGAACAACGCACGGGGCGTGGTGTTCGCGGTCGCCTGGGCGATGTGCCGCACAGCCTGCCGAGTCTGATGCGGGCAGCGAAACTGCAAAAACGCGCCGCGCATCATGGTTTCGACTGGCCAGACACTGTCGGGGTTATGGATAAGATAAAAGAGGAATTACTTGAGGTGGAGAATGCCGTGGCCGGGGGCGCACCAAGCGAGGTGGCTGAAGAAATTGGCGACTTGCTGTTTTCCTGTGTCAACCTGGCTCGACATCTTGGTGTCGACAGCGAAACCGCACTGCGTGCAGCCAACCGAAAGTTTGCAACTCGTTTTGCAGCGATGGAAACCCGTGCCGAGGAGTTAGGGGAAAATTTTGACAGCTTACCTTTGTCCGAGAAAGACCAGCTGTGGGAGAGGAATAAACGGGAAACCGGCGCCTAGGGACAAGTAGCGACATCTTGCGACATCTAGCCAGGGTACACTGGTACTATTCCGGCGTTCTGCCCTCTTCAGCTTGTGATGACGCGCCAATCCGTGTAATGTCGGCGCCTTTTTGGGGCGTGCATCGACGCCATCTGTGAAAGGGGAAAACTCTATGCGAATGATACTACTGGGGCCGCCCGGCGCTGGCAAGGGAACGCAGGCGCAGTTTATTTCCGAACACTTCGCGATTCCGCAAATTTCCACCGGCGATATGCTGCGGGCCGCCGTTGAAGCGGGTAGCGATTTAGGGCTGCAAGTGAAGGATACCATGGCATCGGGTGGACTGGTTTCAGATCAGTTGATCATTGCTCTCGTCAAAGAACGTATTCAGCAGCCCGATTGTCGTAACGGATTCCTGTTTGATGGTTTTCCGCGCACTATTCCGCAGGCTCAGGCGCTGCTGGATGCGGGAGTGGCTATTGATCTGGTCGTTGAAATCAAAGTTGACGACGAACAAATTGTGGCGCGTTTGAGTGGCCGTCGGGTGCATCCGGCTTCCGGCAGAGTCTATCACGTGCAACACAATCCACCTCGGCGGGAAGGTGTTGACGACGATACTGGAGAACCTCTCGTACAACGGGAGGACGATAAGGAAGAAACCATCCGTAATCGCTTGCGCCTGTATCACCAGCAAACGGAACCATTGGTGGGGTTCTACAATAACCTTGCTGCCTCTCCATCCGCGCAGGGATTGCGCTGTGCAGAGGTGGATGGTGTGGGCTCTTTGGCTGAAGTGCAAAGCAGGCTGTTGCAAACATTGGGTTGATCTGATGGTCAAAATCGGGGTACGCGGTTATTGCTCCGATCTTGCAAAAAAATCCCTGTCACTCGTCCGAGAAAAGGCTCCATAAAGGAGCCTTTTTTATGTCTGAAAACTATGGATTTTGAGCGTGAATTTAGTGTGTTTATTTGTATCTGGAATAGCACACTTGCAATCGTTAAATTCGTAAACAGGATGATTTTGTCTGTTTAAATACTCTGTATAAATTTTACGATTTACTGAGATCT
>JAYODD010000038.1:0-10062 GCA_038106145.1 Gammaproteobacteria bacterium
GGGCTTTTCTGTACTGGATTCGGTTTTATATCCGTTTTACCGGGAAACGCCTTCCACGGGAGACCGCCGCCACTGAGGTCAGGGCCTTTTTGACTTATCTTGCCGATGAGTTGCATGTGGCGGGGAATACACAGGGGGTGGCGCTGAACGCTGTGGTGTTTCTGTATCACAAGTTTTTGGGAGTGAATCTGGACGAGCGGAGCTTTGCCCCGGCCACGAAACAGAGGTGACCCTTTCCGGTTTACGGCACGTCCCTGCAATCCCATACTGCTCATCAGGCCTTACTACTCGCACCTATTCGTCATGGCGAATGGGGCATTCTCGCAGCCTGGCCGTTGGCAGGTTTGTAGCGAGTTAATGGCCGATCAGGGTGCTTAAGATGCCAATCGCGGCCAATGTGGCAGTTACGGCCCTTGCAGGCCGTATAAGTAGCACTTCTAATTGACACTTATAACAGTACAGGGGTTACATAAAAATGAGCATTCTTCCCAATATCAGCAAGCTGGTGCGGCCCGACGGGGGCGTTCAGGACCGACGTATCTATTACGATCAGGATGTATACGACATGGAACTCGAGCGGATTTTCGCTCGTTCCTGGCTGTTTTTGGCCCAGGACTCACTGCTCCCGGAAAAGGGTGACTTTCTCACCACTTTTATGGGCCAGGATCGTGTAATTGTCACCCGTGGTGAAGACGGTCAGGTGAAAGCCTTTCTCAACGCCTGCTCCCACCGTGGAAATATTATTTGCCGAGCCGATTCCGGTAACGCCAAAAACTTTGTGTGTAATTACCACGGCTGGGTATTCGGTTCCGATGGTCGCGTATCCGATATTCCTCTGCAAGACGAAATTTATCCCAAAAACTTTGATCGTTCTAGCGTGGACCTGAAGCAGGTGCGGGTGGAGAGTTATCGCGGTTTTATTTTTGGTACTTTTGATGATAGCGCGCCATCGCTAATCGATTATCTCGGGGAGATGGCCTGGTATTTCGATACCTTTATGGATGTCCCCGGTGGTTCGGAATTATTAGGCCCGCCGACCAAAGTTCGTATTAAAGCCAACTGGAAATTTTTTGCGGAAAATTTTATCGGTGATTTTTATCACGCCGGCTGGACCCATGCCGCGGCAATCAAAGTTGTCGGCGGGCCTCTGATGGGCATCCTCGGTAACCAGGCAACCCCCGAGGGCGCTGTGCAGTTTGCAACCAAATATGGTCACGGTTTTAATGCTGCCCCCGGTAACGATGAAGTGTTTCCACATATTCATCAAGGGCACATCGCAGAAATGTGGGAAGACTGGGTACGTCAGCGTACCCCAGTGTTGAGAGAGCGCCTCGGCGACGAACGGGCAATGCTTTACAACGCCATTTGGGATGGCTCCATGTTCCCCAACACTTCTTTTCTAAGAGGTATCGATACCTGGAAGGTCTGGCAGCCCCGTGGACCCAGGGAACTCGAAGTCTGGACCTGGACGATTGTCGAGCGAGATATGCCGGAGGAACTCAAACGGGGGATTCGCCACACCAATGAGAAAACGTTTGGAGTCGCGGGTATTCTGGAAGGTGACGACGGCGAAAATATGGAAGGTAACACACACTCTTCAGCAGGCTGGGTGACCCGCAACCAGCCGTTGAATGCCGAGATGGGGCTTGGCGCGGAGCGACTGGATTCGAAAATGTTTCCGAGCATGATGTCCGAACCGGGAGACAACGAGGCTGCGCAACGTAACTTTTTGCGCATGTGGGAAACTATGATGAGCTGCGATACCTGGGAAGAAATTATGGCTCGGCGTACCAGGGAGCATAAAAAATGAACGTTAAAGCGCCGGGCACCCTGGTGCCTCTCGAATTACACTATGTAATCCAATCGTTCTTATTCCGTGAGGCGCGCCTGCTGGACGAAGAACAATTTCGTCCGTGGCAGGCCACCTTGACCGAAGATATACATTATTGGCTGCCGATACGGGAAAACCGTTTTCGCAAAGACAAGCGGCCGGCACCAACCCCGGAAAATTCTTCCTCGGTGTATAACGACGATTACACCGATATCGAACACCGCATTCAGCGCTTCGAGACCGGTCTGGCGTGGATAGAAGATCCACCCGCCCGGGTGCGACGCATCGTATCCAACGTTGAAGCGGAATATACCGAAGACGAAAACGAGCTGGCGGTATTCTCCAATATTATCCTGTATCGTAATCGTCGTCAGGATGAGGAGGCCTGGTTTGTTGCGGCGCGACGCGACCGTCTGCGCAATGTCGATGGACAGTGGCGGCTGGCGCGACGGCACATTGTGTTCGACCAACACGTAGTCCTCGATGAAAATCTGTCGGTATTTATGTAAAACTTCGCAACTTCAGGATAGAACAGGCCGGATATCGGTAATCCGACCCGCGAGCCAGACTGGACAGGCCGTAACCATTATTCGCAACAGAGAAATCTTATGGAATACACACGCGCGGAAGCCAAACGATGGGCGCAGAAAAATTTGCGCGGATTTTACGATGCGCCGTTAACCCCTTTTACCAAAAATGGCTTGCTCGACGAACCCGCACTACGGGATAACATTGAGCAATTCGTCGCAATGGGCATGGACGGTATTGTCGTCGGTGGATTTATCGCTGAAGCCTGGAATTTAACCTTATCGGAGTGGCTGAACTATCACGAAGTCATAGCCGATGCGGTCAAGGGCCGAATTGATATTTCGACTATCATTCTGGATTTCAGCGCCCGGCAAGCTCTGGAGAAAATGCAGCTCGTCGAGAAGATGGGGTATCGCAGCGCCGAGGTAATGAACCCGGCGGTGCAACTTAAAACCGATGACGAAATTTTTACGTTTTATAAATATATCGCGGATAACACCGATATGGCGATGATTCTTTACCGCACACCGGTTTCCGGTACCGTGCTGAGTTTTGACCTGGTAAAGCGACTCGCGGATATCGACACAATTGTCGGCGTAAAGCAGGGCAGCCTGCGACGCTCGGACACCTACAAATTGCGCCGCGAGTTACGGGAAGATTTTTTTGTCAGCGAACCAATGGAACAATACTTCTATGACGATCTACGCGCCGGTTATCCGTTTATCCAGTGGGCCGCATTTCACTATACCGTGTTTGGTAAAAAGCGCGCGGTGATTCAGGAATATAAAAAGCTGGCGGAAGCGGGCAAGCTGGAAGATTCCTACCAGGTGTGGAAATCCCTGCGGGACGTATCCGATTTTGTCGAAGATCAAACCGTTTGGCATATCGTCCAGACTGCCAGTTATGCGTCGGCGTTTGCGCTTCTCAAGCCCTGGTACGATGCCATTGGTCTGAATGGGGGTTACATGCTGCCGCCGGTGGACGACGTGTCGGCACAGCGGCGAGAGTGGCTGCTGGACAATTTAAAACAACTGGGGGTGGTCTGAACACAGACTCTGCTGCCGCGCCATAAAGGCGCCCGTAGCACCCGCATTGGAATCATCGGCACGCCTGTTAATTTTTCTCTGTATTGTCGATTCGACCGAGATACGTCCGTAATGGCGTACACTGACGTTTATGTCCACACGCATCGGCGCTGGTGTTTCGTCATAATTCCACCGGACTGACCAAGGAGAGCAGCTATGCAGCAATTCCCCGAATTGGGTTTTTACGCCCTGCCCGGCCATGCCGTTAATCCCCAACAAATCTTCGAAGACGTTCCCATTGGCGACAGCCTGGGCTTTGGATCCGTGTGGCTTTCGGAACGACTCAGCAATAAAGAACTGGGGGTCCTCTCCGGCATCAGTCTCGCCAAAACACCCAATATGGCGGTTATTGCCGGATTAATCGCCAATCTCCCGGCCCGCAACCCGTTACTGACCGCCGCTTATGCCTCCACCATGATGCTGATGTCCGATAACCGCTTTGCCCTCGGTGTAGGGCGCGGGTTCAATTCACTGGCGGACAGCATCGGTATTCCCCATATGAATTTTCAGCTGTTTGCCGATTATTTTGATATTTTGCGCCGCCTGTGGCGAGGGGAAGCGGTGACCTACAAGGGTCCGGCAGGCACTTTGAGTAACGCCAAACTTGGTCTGGAACTGGAAGTTATCCCACCGATTATCATGGCCGCCATGGGTCCCAAAACCCTGTACTGGGCTGGCCAGCACGCCGACGGCGTGGTGCTGCAACCGCTGTGGAGCACCGCCGGCGTGGCTGCTTCCGCCGAGATTGTGCGGCGCGGGGCGAAGGATGCGGGGCGGGATCCGGACAGCGTCAGAATCTGGCCGATCGTGGTCACCGCCAGCGACGTGGATGAAGACAAACAGCTGGAATATATCGTGCGCCGCATGGGCACCTACGCGGTTCTGCCCCATATTCTCGAAGCCGTGTGCGCTATCAACGAGTGGTCCCTGGAGGAAGTATTGCCGGTTCGCGCAGCCATTATGGCCGGCATGAATCAGGCCAAAGGCGGCAACATGGGGGATGAAGGGGTCACCCGTGAATACGACGAACTACGACGTCAGCGGGATTTGTGGCCGGAAAAATGGCTGTATGAAGGCAATGCCCTGGGCACTGCCGAACACTGCGCCGGTCGCCTGCGGGATTATTTCGCCGCTGGTGCCGACGGTATCGTGTTGCACGGCAGTCGCCCCGGGGACCTGAGCAGCCTGCTGCAACTGTGGCCCGAGTATCGAGAGGCAGAGCGTTTTGCCGGGCGTTCCGTGAACCCTGGACTATAGTACGGCGGGCACTCAGGGTGTAGCGGGCGCGTCGTACACCAGGGAATTGACGATCACACTCATGAGCTGAGCCCCTCGCTCAATATCGTCAACGGAGAGCTTTTCATTATCGCCGTGCACGCCGTCGCGCTCTTCGTTACTGACAATAATCGGCGAAAAACCATAGGCGGCGATGCCCCGTTCGCGAAAGTAATGACTATCGGTAAAACCAGCCGCCACTTTCGGTAAGACTAACGCATCGGGGAAATCCCGCAGCAAAGTCGTCTCTATGGCGCGATAGGCTGGATCGTCAGTGGCGGATACCCCGGCGCCAAAATTTAATAGCGTGGTAATGGCCACTTCTGGATCGTTCACCACTGTGGTCAGCACCTGCAACGCCTGCTCGGGCCCCTGATCCGGCAACAGGCGGCAATCGAGCTCCGCACTGGCCGTACCGGGAATGGAGTTGATCTTTTCGCTACCCGCCAGGCGGGTCACAGCACAGGTGCTGCGCAGCAGCGCGTGCAGGCGATGGTCGTGGCTATGCAGTTCACGCAGTTGCTGTGTGTTTCCCACCATCTTTCCGGGATCGGCAAAGCGCTTACCCCAGGGGGCCGGGGTGATGGCGGCGATACCCTTCAAGTATTGCTCCACCGGCGGAATCAGGCGCGCGGGAAATTCAAATTGTTCGATTCGCGCTAACGCACGCACCAGCCGATTCACGGCACTATCTGTGCGTGGCGTGGCGCCGTGTCCCGGTTCATTCTTGGCGTCTAAACGCAACCACAGCGGCACTTTCTGGGTAACTTCCACGGCAAAGGTCAGGCTGTCACCGTACAACTCGCCGTAACCGCCCTCGTTAAAAACCGCCCCTACCCCATCCAGAAGTTCCGGGTGGTGCTCCAGCAACCAGCCAACGCCCAAAGCGCCACCCGCCTCCTCATCCGCCGTCGCCAGGAAAATTACGTCGCGATTGAGGGGTTTACCGGCCCGGTGTAATGCTAAGAAGGCCTGCAGATGAAAGATGCCTAACGACTTGGTATCCAACGCGCCCCGTCCGTGCAGAAAGCCGTCCGCTACTTCACCGCCAAACGGATGGTGCTGCCAACGGGCTGGATCGGCTGGCACCACGTCCATATGGTGCAACAAAATCAGGGCTGGCTGATCGCCACCGGGTAACCGCGCCCATAAATTGCCGCGCCCTGGCACCGCTTCCGCGGTTTCATAGGCGATGCCTTCAGCATCGAGAATCCGGGCAAAAAAATCCACTGCGCGGCTTTCGTTGCCCGGCGGATTACTGCTATCGACGCGCACATAATTTGCCAGTAATGACAACGTATCCTCCGCCTTGGCCATCTCGCCGAGGGATCCTGAGGAAAATAGCACGCCTATCGCCATCACTGCGGGCCGGAGATTTTTGATTACATTCATGCGCATACCGTTTTAAGCCAGATGAAAAAATTGACCAAGACTGGTTACTCCATGGATTGTTTGGCCATTTATGTCCCGCGTTTCCGCCATCTCAACCAGTTCGTAATAGACATTACGCTGGATCAGACCTTCCAGATTTTTACGCACCAGCAAGTAGGGTGAGGGTTCGCCAGTGGCCCCATTAATGGCCACCTGAATTGGGTTATGCGGCCCCGCTACGATTTCGTCCCCGGTATTCGTGGTAAACACCAACACCTGTTCCCCACTGCGTTGTTGCGGGGCAACCGCAATCACCGCGAAGGGTACGTCGCGCACCTGAATACGCCACTTCTCTACAGGGGTGACGAGAAAATATTCGTCCCCTTCCCGTTTCAAAATGGTCGAAAACAACCGCACCAGCGGCTCGCGTTTAATTCTGGCACCCTCGTGATACCAGTCGCCGTTGCGTTCGATAACAATATCGATATCCCCGCTCAGGGGTGGGTTCCAGCTATCCACCGGGGGCAGTTTTTTTACGGTAGCCGCCTGGTTATCGAGCAAGTCCTGATACAGGCGCTTCAGATCACCCGCCGACGGCCCTGGCCGGTGATCCGTTGTTTGTTGATCCGTCACCGCCCTACTCCCGTCGCGCCATTACTTACGTAGCTGACCGCGATTGCCCATGGTCACGCCGATATGGGCGATAAAATCCAGCAAATCCGTTTTATCGTCGAACTGATCGGCAAAACCCCTGTTAAAACAGACTTCCACGGCACCCTGCGCCAATGCCCAGCAGGCCAGATAGTGATAATGGGGAGGCACATCTTCCAGCAAACCCCGTTTAATCAATTTTGCCACCATCTGGTTCAGGGCTTGTGCGGTCGAACGTCGCACCGCGTGTACCTCGGCCATCTGTGCGCTTACCTCCGGGCTGTTTTCCAGTCGTGCCTCAAGCTGTTGCACCAGTCTGTCCAGCGCCGGGTTCGATAGCCTGGAGCGAAAATAGGCCTTTGCCGCGGCACCCGGGTCGCCCCGTTCCGTCGCCACAATCCCTGCCTGAAGATTCGCGCCAATATTCTGTTCGTAGTCGAGCATAATCCGCATCATGATCTCGGCTTTGCTCTGAAAATGCTTGTATACAGTGCCTTTGCCGATACCCGCTTCCTTCGAGATCGCCGACACCGTGACCTGGTCAATCCCCTGCCTGATCAGCAGGCGCAAGGCAGTATCGATAATGCGCTGCTCGCGTTTGAGGAAACGGCGCTTCTTTTCGCGAATTTTGTCGGTACTCGATGTAGTCACGGCGTCACCCGTCCTTCGGTTGAGCAGCCTTAAGTATGGCACTGAAACTACTTTTTGACCAAATTTCTACTTTTAGTCACCTAATTGGTCAAAACGGAGCCTTCCAGCGTAAGCAAAGGGCCACCGCAACGGGCCAATGCAGGATATAACACCCGAACGCACGGAGCCGGATTTACAGCACAATTCGCAGTGCTATAATGCGCCCGCTCGTTTTACGGGCAATCGGAGAGTAGCTCAGCTTGGTAGAGCACTGCGTTCGGGACGCAGGGGTCGCAGGTTCAAATCCTGTCTCTCCGACCAATAATCTCCCCCTTTTTTTCGCATTGTCAGTATATCCCCCAAAATAACCTGCCAACCCGCGTGTAACCCACGTCAGGAGCCGCGTTGTTTATCAAGTGAACCGCGCGCAATGACTGTGCATCCAGAACCATCCGCTTCGTTCGCTATGCTGGAACCCGCTGTTGCGCTAAAATCCGGCCCAATAACAAATAATTAGCCCAGGAAGGGCCGCATAGTGTCCAATTTATTGGACTGGCTGGCAGCGCATGAATCGGCGCTAAGCGCGGTAGCAGCGATTATCGCGATCGGTGCTGGCTTGGGAGTGGCCGCTCGACTCATGTGGACGCGCATGCCTTCCCAGGTAATGAGCAAGATAAAACGCCCGGCATTTTTATCAGACTGGCACAATATCGCACTTATTTGCGTCACCAGCTTCGCCCTGGCGCTGCTGTTCATTCTCACCCTCGATAAGAGCGGCTCCAACACCAACAGCGCTCTTTCCGATATCAGCGGTAAACCCTCAGTCGCTGTACTGCCTTTAACTAATATATCCGGCGACCCGGAGCAGGAATACCTGGCCGACGGTATTGCCGAGGATGTGATTACGCTGTTATCCCGCAACCCGCGCTTTTTTGTGATCGCCCGCAACTCTTCTTTTACATACCGCGACCAGGCCGTGGATATTCGCCGGGTGGGCGAAGAGCTGGGCGTGCGCTATGTGGTAGAAGGTAGCGTTCGCAAAATCGGTGAACGTCTACGAGTCACCGTGCAATTGATCGAAGCGGCGAGCGGCCAGCACGTCTGGGCCGAGAATTACGACCGCCCGTTTGCAGAAATATTTTCACTACAGGACGAGATTACTGATGGCATTGCAGTCGCGCTTGGCGACCAAATTTTTCGGGCCGAAATAGCCCGCGCCAGTAGTATTTCGACCGACAATTTAGATGCCTGGGGCCTGGTAATGCGCGCCAGCCAGTCGCTTATAAACTGGAACAACGAATCGTCCGCTCAAGCTGTAGAATTGTTTCGCTCCGCTCTCGAACTTGACCCCGATTACGCCCTGGCAAGCGCTGAACTCGGGCGCACGTTGTGCTGGCGTGTTGTTAACGTATTGGTTGATAACCCCGACGAGGTTCTTGTTGAGGCCTATAAACTGGTGGAACAAGCCTTGCAGAAAGCCCCCAATGATCCGTTGGTGTTGTTTGACGTTGGTGCTTGCTATGTATCAACTGGTCGGCCTGCGGCGGCTGTTCGCCTGTTGAAAAAAGCCGTAGCGAAACAACCAAACTACGATATGGCGCTGGCTTTATTGGGGGTTGCCTACGCTTTTAATGAACAATCGGAACAGGCTTTATCCCATTTTAACAGAGCCCTGAAATTAGCACCCCAATCGCCCCACATTTACCTCTACGAATCCTGGCGATCAATACCTCTGCTTGAACTTGGTCTTTATACTGAGGCGGAGCAGGCGTTACACAATGCCCTGGAGTCCTATGATGGCTGGTGGTGGACCTGGCTCGATATGGCCGCAGCGCGTGCCGGTCAATGTGATATCGAAGAGGCAAGACAAAACTTGTACAACGCCAGGGAAAAAGAGCCGCTGTTTTCTCTGTCTTTCTACAAGAGTGCCGCCGCTATCGTATATAAGAACAAAGGTAAAAATGTTTTAGCCTTGCTCGAACCCATCTGGCCGGAGGATTTATTGATCGCGAACGAAAACCGGCTGGAATGACCGATGGAAGTCTTTAACCAAATTTTCGGCTGGCTTAACGCGAATGAAACGGCGCTCAGCGCCCTGGCCGCATTAGTGGTGATTATTGGCGTGGTGGTGTCGCCATTGGGCGTGGGCGTTCGCGGCATTCTTTCCAGCCGTAACCATGTAAAACAAAGCGAGGCCTCGGCTGCGGCAGATACGCTTAGCAATAAATCTAATATTCAGCCAACGCGGGATTCCCTTGACACCCCATCCCCCTTGATCACCGACAAACCTTCTATCGCGGTGCTGCCCTTCGTCAATATGTCCGACGACAAAAGCCAGGAGTTTTTCGCCGACGGCATGACCGAGGACATTATCACCGGGCTGTCTTTTGATAGCCGTTTGTTTGTGGTCGCGCGTAATTCCACTTTTGCCTACAAAGGCCAGTCGCCGGATATTCGGAAAGTCGGCAAGGAGCTTGGTGTGCGCTATGTGCTGGAAGGGAGCATCCGCCCGATCGGTGATCGGTTGCGCATCACCGTGCAATTGATCGAAACCAGCGGCGGCAGTCATGTCTGGGCCGACAAAATCGACCGCCCGGTGGCGGAGCTGTTCGCCATCATGGATGACGTAGTCGATGGCCTGGTGACGGCGCTGTGCTCTAACCTCGGGATGGCCGAGGCGAAACGCGCCGC
>JAYODD010000006.1:0-14892 GCA_038106145.1 Gammaproteobacteria bacterium
TGCACATCGGAGACAATGGCTTCGTAGATCAAAACGACGAACAGAGCGCCAAGTGGGTCGATTAGAATTCCTTCCCAACGCAGAATGTTACTCACCGCCGGATTCGGCCGCACCGTGCGCAACAGCGGCACCACCACGGTTGGTCCGGTGACCACCACCAACGCGCCAAACAGTAACGCCATGGACCAGGAAAAATCGGTAAACAGCCAGGTGCCACCTGCAATCAATAACCAATTGAGTACGGCACCCCAGCTCACCAGGTTGGTCACTGCCGAGCCGTGACCGCGAATATCGGAAAAGTGCAGGGTCAGCGCGCCTTCAAACAACACCAGTGCCACGCCAATAGAAACCAGGGGAAATAAAATTTCGCCAAACATTACGTCCGGGTTGAGCACACCGCTAACCGGTCCGGCCACGATACCGATTAACAACAAAAACAGTATAGACGGTAACTTGAGCCACCACGCCAGCCATTGGGCACCGATACCCAGGACGACAATAAAACCAATCAGCAAACCCAGCGATTCGTGCATGCATAGCTCTCGACAAAATCAGGCGCCACAGTGCGTTACCGCGAATCGTTTGTCAATTTGCCACCCACTAAAAATAAAAAAGGCCGGTTATTCCGGCCTTTTCGCGACGCGACAGCAATTGTCAAATTTCCAGTTCCACTTCAAAACGAATGGTATTGTCCGGCGTTGCCCTGGTCAGCCCGAATAGCCAGCCGGCCGAATATTTAATGCCGTAGTCGCCCGGCTTAACCTTGCCGAAAAACGCGGGCCCCAGGTTATGTTCCTGTTGATTACCGGGCACCCAGTCGTCCCATTCACCCAACTCACCAAACGCCTGTAAACCCGGCTCAAACTGTTCATTGCCCCGCCACTTGATCTGAAAGGCGTAGGTTAGCTCGGTGGGGCTGTCGGCACCATCACCCACCTCCCGTTCAAAAATCGTATTCAGATTAAAAACAGCTGGACCATGCTCGTACTGAAACATGGGGCCGACTTCTACTTTGGCAGCCGCATCCCCATCCCGTTTATGGACATACTCGGCAAAGATTCCCATATCCAGGAAATACTGCCCCCGCTCGGTTAACTGGATAATGTTTTCCCACTCCATCGCTTCAAGATTTAGTGTTTCCCCTGGCCCGGTCTCATACTCAAACACTATTTCCGTAAACCAGCGGGACATAATGCCGTGGCCAACCGCCACTTTATACTGTTGCTCTCCATCCTTTGGGTGGTCGTCATCCTCCACGTAGCCACCGCGGAATTCGATTTCGGTCTCGCCATACTCAATGATCGGCGAATAGACCTTCGCCGCTGGCCCCGCCTGTACAGGCGGCGCAGCGGATGAGAACAGAAAGCTCGAAATAACCAGAACAAGACCCGTAATTGATGGCATACCCTGAGTTTGTCTTGTCAGTATCTGCTTTTTTTCCTTACGTATATTAACCAACTTCATCCCGCTGATGATAATCACCAGCGTTATCAAGTAGAACACCAACTGCATACCCGCGGGCTGCGCATCGTAACCAATCAGCGTGCCCAGCACCTGTCCCAGTAACGAGCCGTTCTCTATCAACCCGGAGCTATCCCACAAACCGTATCCCCAGGCTGGTATGAAGTCGCCCTGAATCAAGTATTTCGCCGCCTGGGATGCCATACCTGCAGCGAGTAGCATCAGCATAACGGCCGTCACCGAAAAGAAGTAGCGCATTGGGATACGGATCAACCCGCCGTAGAGCGCGAATCCGACTAGCGTGCCGGTCACCAGCCCGATACCACTACCCAGAGCCATGCCGCCAGCGGTGGAGCCACTGGCGGCGATGCCATAGAGAAACAGGACAACTTCCGCTCCCTCGCGCAACACCGCCAGACCCACCAATACCACCAACACGGTAATCGGTTCGATACCCTGGCGCACCGACTCCCCTGCTTTGGCCGCTTCCCCAGCCAGCTCCGCGCCGTGCACGGACATCCAGATATTGTGCCAGGCAAGCATCAGTACCACCGTCAGCAATATACTGGCGTTAAACAGTTCCTGCCCCATGCCCTCGGCCATCTCCGCAACCACATCAGCGAATACCGCCACTACAGCTGCCCCCGCGATACCCAGCCCGATGCCCAGTAACACCGCGAGCCCCCGGCGATGTACTCCCCGCGTCACCGCGCATACGATACCGATCACCAACGCGGCTTCCAGTACTTCTCGAAACACGATAATGAGCGAACTTAACATGGCTACCTCGACCTAATTCGCAACAAGCTATTTGGCAACGACCACGCCCTGGGCGGTGTCCTCATTGAACTCACCAAAGAAGCTATAACGACCAGGCTTGAGGGGCCCAATAAATATTTTGGCGGTTTTATTGCCCGCGATAATTTTTTCCCGGTGCAAATCGTAACTTTCAAATTCCTCCGGCGTGGAATCCTGATTTTCCACCACCAGCAGGACTTTCTTACCCGCTGGCACAACCACTTCCGCTGGATAGAAGCGATGGTCCTTAATCACCAGCTTGAATTCCTGCGTTTCGGCCATCGCGCCACCCGCGACCAACGCCAGCAACATCATCGCAACTCGTATCAACATAACGGCCTCCCATGTATTATTAACTAATAAATACAAATGATAATGATTCGTATTTGTGAATGCTACTGTGTTTTATATTAAATAACAACAGGACTGAATAGAATTGATGTACGTCAAATTGTGGGGCGCAACCCCCAGTACGGGGCCGCTGACTGTTCGGAGGCCGCATGCGAAGAAGATACCGGGGCGCATTGGAACTCACACCCAGGTGGGAGCCCGGAAACCGGACGCTTGGCGTGGGGGGCTTGCACCACGCTTGATCGCGGCTACCCTGTCCGACGACTCGCAAACACCAGAACTAAAGGGATATTTTAACTTCTGCTGCTGCCGCCAGCGCTTTGGCTTTGGCCTCGGCGATGTTCTGGCCCCGCGCCAGCGCCACACCCATTCTACGGCGGCCCTTTACTTCGGGTTTACCAAATAACCGCAACTGGGTGTCCGGTGCCACCAGTGCACTGTGCAAATTTTGAAACGCCACTTGGGTTGACTCCCCTGACACCAGTATCACCGCGGAGGCGCTCGGGCCGTGCTGCACAATATTGGGAATGGGTAAACCCAGAATTGCCCGGACATGCAGGGCAAACTGTGAAAGATCCTGGGAAATCATGGTCACCATACCGGTGTCATGGGGCCGTGGCGACACTTCGCTGAAAATCACGGCGTCGCCCTTCACAAACAGCTCCACACCAAAAATTCCCCATCCGCCCAGAGCATCGGTGACCCGCCGCGCAATTTGCTGCGCGGCTTCGAGGGCGACCGGACTCATATTCTGGGGTTGCCAGCTCTCCCGGTAGTCGCCATCCTCCTGACGATGACCAATCGGCTGACAAAAGCTGGTGCCATCCCGGTGGCGTACCGTCAGGAGCGTAATTTCATAGTCGAAATCCACAAAGCCTTCAATAATGACCCGTCCCGCGCCAGCGCGTCCCCCTTCCTGAGCATATTGCCAGGCGCGGCTGATATCTGCTGGGCTGCGCACCAGGCTTTGCCCTTTGCCGGAGGAACTCATGATGGGCTTCACCAGACAAGGAATTCCGATCGCCGCTACCGCCTCGTCAAATTCGTCACGAGTACCGGCAAAACGGTATGTCGAGGTCGGTACGCCTAACTCCTCACCGGCGAGACGTCGAATACCTTCGCGATTCATGGTCAACTGCGCCGCCCGCGCTGTCGGTACCACTCGATAGCCTTCGCCCTCCAGATCAACAAGGGTGTCGGTGGCGATTGCCTCGATTTCAGGAACGATATAATCGGGTTTCTCCCGCTCTATTATGTCCCGCAGCGCCTTGCCATCCAGCATCGACAGGGTATAGCTGCGATCCGCTACCTGCATGGCCGGCGCATGCGCGTATCGATCAAGCGCAATCACCTCAATGCCCAGGCGCTGTAACTCGATAACCACTTCTTTACCGAGTTCACCGGACCCGCATAACAGCACTTTGGTAGCGGTGGAGGAAAACGGTGTGCCAATTGTTACCACTGTCAAATACTCGCAAGACGTCAATTGCCGAGCATTATAGGCCAGACCCCCGGTGTGAAACGAGAGTAACCGGAGATAGAAGTTATCAATGGATCAAGGTGTAGTCTTCCTCAGTGACACAGCCTCCAACCTGGCCCGCGAGGGACACTATGGGGAAACTGGCTCGGACTAGGTTTGCTATTTTTGATGTACGACCGTAGGACGCGCTTTCTTGACCTGGGGTTTGTCGGAGATTTGCTCGATATGCGCCGACTTATTGCGACCATGTTCTTTGGCGTGGTACAGAGCCTTGTCGGCACAGTGCACCAGATCGTTCATATTCTGTCCAGGCTGCAGGGTCGCGGCACCGATACTGACGGTGATTGTTTCATCCGTCACCCCCCTGGCTTTCTCAACGGCCCGTCGAAAGCGCTCAGCGAGGACACAGGCGCCATCCAGTCCGGTGTCCGGAAGAATAACGGCAAATTCTTCACCGCCGTAGCGTCCACACACATCGTGATCCCGACAATTTTCGTCGATTAACTCGGCGATATTACGCAACACTGTATCCCCGGTCTGGTGCCCATAGTTATCGTTAATTGATTTAAAATTATCCACATCCATCAATAATAAGGACAGCGGCACATCCATACTCGCCGCACGTTCCATCTGCGTTTGAAGCTTTGTCTCGATGACTTGTCGATTGTGGATACCGGTCAGGCTGTCGTAACTGTTGCTCTCCTTCAGATCGGCATTTACACGTTCCATCTGGCGCTGATATTCTTCCAGTTGGAGCTGATAGGCGGACTGCTCCTCCGCCAGACGTTCCATCTCCGCCACCATCGATCGCAACTCAAGCTGCGCGACTACCTGCCTCGATAGCGCCCGCAGCGCCTCGATTTTATCTTCTTCCAGTACGCGGGGTACGCGGTCAATCACGCACACCGTTCCAAGCGCCTCGCCAGTAGGCGTAACCAACGGCGCACCCGCATAAAATCGAATATTGGGGTCCCCTGCCACGAGCGGATTGGTCGCAAATCGCGGGTCGAGGATCGCATCCTGAACAACCATGACCTGTTTGGGCTTACGAATGGCGTGGGCGCAGAACGCGTATTCGCGGGGAGTTTCCTTAGCCTCAAGACCTACCCGGGCCTTAAACCACTGGCGCTCTGCGTCCACCAGGGAGATCAGCGCAATCGGGGTTTCGCAGATAAACGCGGCCAAACCAACAATATCATCGTACGCCTGTTCCTCCAGGGTATCGAGAATGTTGTAACGGGCCAGTGCCTCAAGGCGCGATTGCTCCTTTGACAATAAGGATACGACCATGGGACAGGGTCTCTCTGATTCATCGAGTTCGATGAGTTATCGGACGTTTTCATTAATAACTTGAACGCCAATACAGCAAATACGGCAAGTTACTACAGTCCACCTGCACGATTGTAGCATTATTAACCGAGCGATCAACAATGCCATTATCGGGGGCCGATTACGCCTCGGCGCAAAAAACGGTTCCGTTTTTCGCCTGTCCCCCGTATGTTACGCCGATGGCAAAATTAATCCTGTTACTGGTACTGGGTTTTATCCTTTGGTACGGCTGGCGTCGTCTGCAGGAACTCAAGAAGCAAACCTCGGCACAGCGTAAATCCGCGCTCCTGCGCGGCGCCTTTATCGCCCTGTTCGTGGTGACGGTGGGACTGGTGGTGACCGGTCGCGTCCACTGGATTACCGCCGCCGTCGCGGGTCTGTTGCCGCTAACTCAGAAATTGATGCATATTGCCCTCAGGGCCTTTCCGTTATTGCAATTCTGGCAAAGGGCGACCGGCACCCCTCTCGTCCCTAAAATAAAAACCGCCGCGCTGGAAATCTCCATCAGCCTGGCGAATGGCAATATCGATGGAAAAATACTTCAGGGTGAACACGCGGGTCTGCCGCTATCGGCCCTCAATCGCACACAGTTGGAACAGGTGCTGGCAACATGGCGCGGTGAAGATCGGGAATCAGCCCTGCTCCTCAATGCCTATATAGCGCGCCGATTCGCCGGCACCCAATCGCAGGCAAACCGGCAACCACCCCCGCCGGCAAGTCATTTAAACATCGACGAGGCACGACAAATTCTCGGTGTTCAGGACACCGCTACCCGAGAAGAAATTATCAAAGCCCACAAACGTCTTATACAAAAACTGCACCCGGATCGGGGCGGAAACGACTACCTGGCCGCCAAAGTTAATGCCGCGAAGGATCTGCTGACCGGCTAGCCGCAGTGTACCCCGCCCCCCGCGCTCCGTATAATGCCCAGCTGACACTCTCACCCACTGTCCCGGTGGCACAGCTGGATAGCGCAGCCCCCTCCTAAGGGGCAGGTCAGAGGTTCGAATCCTCTCCGGGACGCCAATTACTATCCTGTCAACGGCTAGCCACACATCGCCCACAAAAAAAATATGGGCGGAACCTGATTACCTGCTATTTGCCAATAAAGTATTTCAGTAGAATGCGCGCACCTTGTCGCCGGTAGTGGCCGCTACCGGATCTGCCTTTTGGGAAACCGCACCACATGCTGCCCGCCGATACCATAGAACTCGCCAAACATATTCTTACCGGACTGTCGATCATACTCGGCGTCGGCTGTCTGTGCGGTGCGCTGTCCAAAAAAATTGGTCTGCCGGATATTGTTCTCTACCTGATTGCTGGAATGGTGCTGGGCGGTGCCGGACTGGGCGTGCTCGATATCGCGGCGGACAGCGCCATAAACCAGGCTATCCTTATTTTTGGCGCCTCTTACCTGGTATTTGACGGTGGCGCGTCACTGCGCCTGAAAGTGCTAAGTCAGGTGTGGATTTCGATTACGGTGATCGCCACCGTCGGTATGCTGATTACTGCTGGGGTGGTCGCTGCAGCCGCCTACTACATTGCCGATATCCCCCTTATGGTTGCATTACTGATAGGCGCGGCCATCGCCTCCACCGATCCCGCTACGTTAGTGCCGATTTTCAAACAGGTGCCTATTCGTGAGCGCGTCGCGCAAACCGTCATGGCAGAGTCCGCGTTTAACGACGCGATGGGCGCTATCGCGACCTTTACCATTGCCGGAATTATGCTGGGAACCGGGGAGTTCTCTCTTCCAGACACCCTCACTGGCCTTGCCTATACCGGTGGCGGCGGTTTACTGGTGGGACTGATCGCCGGCTATACCTTTATCTGCCTCGTTGCACCGGCAAAAATCGGCATGCTCACCGGCTTCGCTCCGGTATTTAAAATTGTCGCCATATTGGCTACCTATCTGGGTGCCGACGCCATCGGCGCATCCGGTTTTATGGCGGTATTTGTGCTGGGTATTATGGTGGGCAATCGCAGGGCATTTAACGCCCCGTTCACCGATCATGACACTGAAAGTTTTGAGTCATTCCAGGGCATCATCGCCGAAATGATGCGCATTATGGTGTTTATCTTACTCGGCTCTCACGTCGATTTTGAGCTGATCAACCGCTATTTGACTGATGGCGTCGTCATTGTCGCAGTACTGATGTTGGTGGCCAGACCGTTAACGGTGTTTCTATGTTGCCTCCCCGATCGACGCGCCAAATGGACACTGAATGAAATGCTGTTTATGTGCTGGACCCGCGAAACCGGTGTGATTCCCGCCGCCCTCGCGGGTTTGCTGATCGGCATGCGGGTTCCCGGCGCCAAAGAGGTTGCCGCAACAGTATTTATCGCCATTATCATCACCATCGTAGTGCAGGCTTCAAGCACCAAATGGCTTGCCGGAAAGCTGGGACTGCTAGAAAAAAAATAACAGCCTGCTGCTGATCAAGCTTACGACGGGGTATTCACCCGTTGATTTTCACTTTGGCGCCGTCGTCTGTCGCCACGCTCCTTAAGCTTCTATTATCGAACCGTCACGCGCGGCAACAAGTCACATTCTGACCATTAACCCCGCTCCGCAAATAAAAATTGTGAACTTCAACACCGCATAAAAGCCGGCCCTCTATATCCTGTCGACTTAGTTTTACAGCCTCACATCGACATCCGACTACTTATGGAATAACCGTCTTAACTGCAAAATATGACCACTAATAATGCCGATAAGGATATGACAGAACGGTTGATGTTGCAGAATATTTCCGCGACGTTTAGCAACATTGCGAGCATCAGCGTGATGCTGTTATTGCTAGCCAGCTGCAATACATTGCACACCGTCGACCATACCACTCTCCCTGCCGCATCACCGGCTGTGGCGTGTTCCACACCCGAGAATACGGCCCCATCCGCGACCCCAGGAGTCAGCGCGCAGATCAGTACCTGTCCCGTCGAAAAGGTTCAGTTTTGCCCGTCCTGTGGCGCAACGCTTTCCAGTGAGAAACTGATTGTTGGCGAGACAGAGCGTGTATCTATTGAACCGCAAGGGCTCCGGTATCAGTCTCGGATAGACACCGGGGCCAGCCTTACCACCTTACACGCCACTCATCTGACCTACTTTGAACGGGATGGCGAGCGCTGGATCAGATTTCAAATTGACCACCCGCACGCTGATGACCGAGTCACATTGGAAAAGCCTGTGGTGAGAAAGGTAGTGATTAAGGACGTGGAGAGCAGTGAATCGCTGGCTCGCAACGCCGTCGATCGCCGTCCGGTAATCTGGCTAACCCTCGCGCTCGGGCCACTGCGCCGTCAAGTGGAAGTCACCTTAACCGACCGTTCTCATATGGAATATCCAATACTGATTGGTCGCAACTTTCTTCTTGATTCGGCAATCGTCGATGTGAGTCGACGCAACAGTGGACACCAATTATTCGCCACACAGAGCGGAAGATTCTAACAAATTAAGTACGCCACTTCAGGCCAGTCACCTTGCCTTTCAAAGGCCTGATTAATCACCATACTAAGGCGATCCACAGGGCAAAGATTATTATCCGCAAGTCAACCCGAGTATAAAGACAGCATGGTCCGGCAGTCCGGCAATTCGTCCCCATTATCGCATTTACCAGCTGGCCTTGATACCGATTTCCACCTGCGCCCTGTCATAGGTAAAGATCGGACTATCGCTGCTAATATCCGCGTAAGTGGCGCGGGCAAACAGGATACTCTTGACCCCCGCGGTTATGGTCAGATCCCGTTCAACGCCCATCTCAACGGTATACCCATGTTTATCATTTAACGGCTCGCCCTCTTCTTCGGACTCGCTCAGAACCGGATCGATGGTGGCGGAATACTCCCTCTCAAGATAACTGACTTCAAAATCCAAACGGACGCCGTTACGCAAACGATGATCGAGCTTGACGTCAAATTTGATAGCGTCCTTGTCGTAAAACCCACTGCCGCTGTCGTCACGTCGATCATAACTTATTTTAAATCCCAGCTTGGTGTGGCGTTTAAGTTTCACTTTGTGACCAATCGCCACTGCAAAATAGTCGTATTCAAGGTCCGTTCCAGCAACGGTAACACCAGCTGAATCCCGTTCTTCCCGATTATCGTAGTGACGTTGGCCAACCCCAATATCCACGAAAGACTTATTTTTCCGACTCCACCGGTATGCCCAATCGTTTAGCAGAGAAAACTCTTCATAATCGAGATCCGTCAGGCCAGCTATATTGAAGTCCTGGTAATCCTTAACCTGGTATTTCAACTCCACCCCGGTAGTGACGCGACGCGTAAGCCGGGTGGACACTTTCCCAGCGATTGTCCATTTGTCGGAGTCAAAGCGATCAGCAAGACTTTCGCTCCCCGCGGCAGTAGCGATACGTCCCGTAGCGCGACTGACAAAGCTATCGTTTTTATAACTATACTCGGCTTTCAGGCGGTAACGGCTGCGCTTGCCAAACAGTTTAAATTTTTCCGCGTACGCGAGTTCTGCTTTGGCCCGGGTTTCGTCCGCATCGTCGAAATTATTTTCGTAAGTACGATTTTTCAGACCGACCTGCACCGTTAAATGGTCGCTCAACTGATCAGTTGCCGCCAGACCAACAGCGACATAGGCACCGCTACTTTTATCCAGACCATCCTGTAATTTATACGGATTAGAATCACTTCCCAGCGTAGCATCTCCAGTCAACTCAAAGCCCTGCACCTGGGCAGACTGAAGGCTCGCCAACAACGTCGCGATCAACGCGATATGATATTTACGCACGATATTATTCACTCCACTTAATTCAGCGGAGAAATATAAATTAAATCGTACTGGACAGATGTGATCTGGCTCTCGGCATTTAAAAATATCACCCGTTGAGCCGTGAAGTGCGCCAGCGCCCCTGCAATCGCTACGTGGTCGGCACTCCCCCCGCCTCCCTGAGTCGGGTCGCGGCTGCAACCATTTTCTCCAATGCGGATTCAACTTCCGGCCAGGCACGGGTTTTTAAGCCGCAATCCGGATTCACCCACAGGCGCTCTTGCGGAATATAGCGCGCGGCCTCATTAAGCAAGGCCACCATGGCATCCGTGCTGGGAATATTTGGTGAATGGATATCGTATACACCAGGGCCTATATCATTGGGGTATGCAAAATTCTCGAAGGCACCGAGCAACTCCATGCGGGAGCGGGATGTCTCGATGGTAATTACATCCGCATCCATCGCAGCAATCCAGCCAATAATGTCGTTGAAATTCGAATAGCACATATGGGTGTGGATCTGCGTTGCGTCCGCGACGCCACTGGCCATCACCTTGAATGCATGTACTGCCCAATGCAAATAATCCGCCCAGTATTTGCGCCGCAACGGTAATCCTTCACGCAACGCCGCCTCGTCTATCTGAATAATACGCACACCGGATTTTTCCAGATCCAGCACCTCATCGCGCAGCGCCAGAGCAATTTGCAAACAGGTGTCAGCGCGCGGCACGTCGTCCCGTACAAATGACCAGTTCAATATAGTCACCGGACCGGTGAGCATGCCCTTGACCGGTTTTGCGGTTAACGACTGGGCATAGTTGATCCAGTCCACCGTGATCGCACGCGGACGACTGATATCGCCGTAAATAATCGGCGGTTTGACGCACCGCGATCCATAAGACTGCACCCAGCCGTTAGTGGTAAATGCAAAACCCTGTAACTGTTCGCCGAAGTATTCCACCATATCGTTGCGCTCCGGCTCACCATGGACCAGCACGTCGAGCCCGATTTTTTCCTGCGCGCCAATCACCTGCGCAATTTCGCCATGCATGGCCTGCCGGTAAGCAGGTTCGCCGATCTCACCATTTTTGTAGCGGCGCCGAGCCGCACGAATTTCCGGGGTTTGTGGGAAGGAACCGATGGTAGTGGTCGGGAATAATGGTAGTTTAAGCCACGCGCGTTGGGCGGCGTTGCGTTCACAGAAAGGCGCATTGCGCCGTGCATATTCGGCATCAATATCCGCTATGCGCCGTTTAACTTCCGGTCGGTGAATGCGCGGCGACTGGCTGCGACTGAGTGTCGCAGCCCGCAATAAGACTAATTCCTCTGTAACGGTATCCTGATTACCCAGAGCCCGGCGCAACAAGTCCAATTCCGCTAGTTTCTGTTTCGCAAACGCCAACCAGGATACGATATCCTGGTCGAGATGACTCTCGGTATCGAGGTCCACCGGCACATGTAGTAGCGAGCAATTCGGAGCAAGCCATAATCGTTCCCCCAACAGTTCAGCCACTGCACGCACTTTGCCAAGCGCCGCGTCCGGATCAGCGCGCCAGATATTGCGCCCGTCGATAATGCCGCAAGACAATATTTGCGTCGCACCCAGGCGCTCCACAACGATGGGAATTTCCTGCGGGGCACGCACGCCGTCGATATGAATTCCCGCTACCGGCAAATCGATCAGTACCGGGAGGTTTTCTTCCAATCCACCAAAATAGTTGGCAACCAGGAAATTAATATCGGATGTAGTTAAATATCGGTAAGCCGTGCCAAACCCAGCTTGCCAGTCCGCGTCCAGGTCCAGCGACAAAATCGGCTCGTCGAACTGTACCCACTGCACGCCCTGTGCCTGTAAACGGGCGAGAATTTGCGCGTAAACAGGTAACAAACGATCCAGCAAGCACAACTTGTCGAGATCCGTGCCGAGCATTTTGCCCAGCCACAAATAGGTCAACGGACCGGGAATCACCGCTTTAACCTGATGCCCCAGAGCCTGGGCTTCCGCCACCTGATTAAATAACCGATCGGAAGCCAGGGAAAATACCTGTTTGCCGTTAAATTCCGGAACGATGTAATGATAATTACTATCAAACCACTTGGTCATCTCGCAGGCCGCTTCCGGTTCACCACTGGGGGCGCGCCCGCGGGCCATGCGAAAACAGGTATCCAATTCTGTTTCGCTCGCTCCAACCGCAAAACGCTCTGGAATCACCCCCAGTGTCAGTGACCAATCGAGAATATGATCGTAAAAGGAAAAGTCCCCCACCGGAATCCAGTCGATTCCGGCGTCCGCCTGCTGTTGCCAATGTCTGGCGCGTAAGACTCGCCCAACCCCTTCAAGGTGTGCAGCACCGATCTCTGCGCCCCAGTAACTCTCCAGCGCTCGTTTCAATTCCCGCTGCGCGCCAATACGCGGATAACCCAAGTTGTGTGTGATAGCCACCTGTTAAACTCCCTGATTTTAAAATAGACGCCGTTACAACCCCACACTTCGCCCAAATCTGGCGTATGCCGACGTTGCAGAGAGTATGGGATGGGCTTAAAATTCAATCAATTTCATATTTTTTATAGTTATCATGAGAATAATTTACGATGTTTCTGGACACTAAACACCTGCGCAGCCTGCTCGCCATCTACGAAACCGGCAGTATGGTGCGCGCTGCTGAAAGTTTGCACCTTACGCAGTCGGCTCTGTCGCACCAGATCAAGGCCATCGAGCGCCACTACGACGTGCCGCTGTTTCTGCGCAGCACCAAACCCCTGACATTGACACCAGCGGGGCACAAAGTCGTCGCGCTGGCCCAACAGGTATTACCGAGCATCAGCGCTACCGAGGATCAACTAAAACGTTTTAGCGAGGGTGAGGCTGGCCGCCTGCATATCGCCATCGAATGCCACGCCTGTTTTGAATGGCTACGACCGGTGCTGGTGGACTACCGCCACCAATGGGCAGACGTTGAAGTAGATATTCGTATGGACGTGAGTTTCGATCCACTGCCGTCCTTACAGCGCGGGGACGTGGATCTCGTCGTTACTTCAGACCCCAGTAATTCGCCCAACATTGTCTGCGAAACTCTGTGCGATTATCAGGCTCTGCTAATCATGGCGCCGGAACACCCCCTTGCCAGCAAGGCATTTATCGAACCGCAAGATCTAGCTGACCAGACCCTGATTACTTACCCCGTGGAAAGACAGCGTCTGGATATCTTTCGTCATTTTTTACAACCTGCCCAGGTGGAGCCTGCCAGTGTTCGCCAGTCCGAACTGACGGCGATTATTCTGCTGTTGGTCGCCAGCGGAAAGGGTGTAACGGCTCTGCCCGACTGGGTTCTGGACGATGCGCACCACAGCACCAGCCTGACGGCAAAACCCCTCGGGGCCGAAGGTATGTCAGGCACCCTGTATGCGGCGGTGCGTGCCTCGGATAGCACCGCTCGGTTTATCACAGATTTTATTGCGATCGCCCGCCACTACCACCGCCGTCGCCACGTCTAAGAAAAAAGCCCGGCATATGAATTTACTGTTACTCAGCGCGGAGGATCTGATCGGTGCCAACCGCGCTTGTTTTAGTGACCGCCGGGTGCGGCACCTGAATGAAGTGCTCAAACTGAAAACTGGCGACAGCGTTAAAGTCGGAATCATCAACGGCGCCATCTGTGTAGCGCATATTCGGCACATCGATGCCACCCGTGTGGAACTGGAACTGGCGCCGGAGGTGGAGCATAAACCACCGCCGCCTGCGCTGCCGGTCACGTTGATCGTCGCCCTGCCGCGGCCCAAAATGCTCAGGCGAATAATACAAACCTGCGCCACACTCGGGGTCAAGCGGCTGCTGTTTATCCACAGCTACCGTGTCGAAAAAAGCTACTGGCAAACCCCGTTGCTCAGGTCTGATGCCATACATGAAAATCTGTTACTGGGTCTTGAACAAGCCGGGGACACCATCCTACCCAAGGTCTCGCTGCATAAACGGTTCAAACCCTTTGTGGAAGATCAGTTGCCCGCAATCATTACCGGTTCCCGGGCGCTGGTCGCTCACCCAATAGCCCCTACGCTGGCGCCCCGTAGGGTTGATGAAAAAATCGCTCTGGTGATCGGCCCAGAGGGCGGCTTTATACCCTACGAAATAGACAAACTTGTGACCGCAGGTTGCGCGCCGATTTCTCTTGGACCGCGCATATTGCGAGTTGAAACAGCGATACCGGTATTGCTGAGTCGATTATTCGCGATCCATAACTAAACACCAACAAGTGACGTTCTGGGTTTCACCTGTGCGGTTTTTCAAATTCGCGAAGTTATTTCTGTTTCGCCAGTGAAGCATTCAACGGATATAAATAAAGCGCAGCTAATTTGCAGGACCGTTAGTGAATAACAATGAATTTACGATTGACACAGGACTGTTTCCAAGTCGATACGGTTTATCTGCGAACATCGCTCCTGTTGAAGAAATGCTCAAAGCCTGCTGCGAGCAGGGAATCATTCAAACCCGCTTCGAGGCAAACGACGTATTTATCCCCCTGGATGAGTAGACTATATTGATAGCTCTGGCTTAGAGATGCGCAAATAAGTAGTAGCCATACCCTGCACTCGGCTACGCCTGCGCGACGCTACGGCGTGCAAACTGCGCGAACGAATGTTGTCGAACCCGGGTTCTCATCCCTTTCCCCAAAAATGCAAAAACCCTCGCAGCGGAGGGTTTTTTGTTTGGCGGTGAGGGAGGGATTCGAACCCTCGAAGC
>JAYODD010000006.1:14902-98619 GCA_038106145.1 Gammaproteobacteria bacterium
ACTTACACACTTTCCAGGCGTGCTCCTTCAACCACTCGGACACCTCACCAAATTTGTCGGCAGCGCTTGGGGCCATTGACCACTCGATAAACCCGACCGCATTTACCGTGAATAACGGCGCGCCACAACGCTGGCCGCGAAGGGCGCACACTGTACACAAGACGCTGATCAAAGGCAATTAGCCCGCCCTGGGAGCGGGGCTACAGCTCGGCGCGGGATGGGACCGTCAGTTCCAGTCGTTAAAGTACTCCGCGGGGTTTAGCGCGGGAGGCGATGGCGGTGCGGTTTTCATAGCGCCCAGATACAGGAACCCAACAATCGTTTCCCCCGCGCTCAGTCCCAGTCCGCGCATAACCTCGGAGTGATAGGCAAAACCGCCGGTGCGCCACATGGCTCCGACCCCCTGCGCGAATGCCGCATTGAGCATGTTCTGTGCGGCGGCACCAGCGGAAAGGAGCTGTTCTACCACGGGAATTTTGGGGTTATCCCGGGGGCTGGAGATTACCGTAATAATCATCGGCGCGCGCCGCGGTCGCGCGGCAATTTTCTCCTTTTCCCGGTCAGAGAGTGGACCGCTGTCTGCCTCAGTGGCCCGCACCAGAAGTTCGCCAAAGCGCGTCAGCCCCTCCCCGGTGATGACCACGAATCTCCAGGGCCGCAACATGCCGTGATCGGCGGCGCGCAGCGCGGCTTTTTTGATGTTCTCAAGTACTTCGTCGGCTGGCGCGGGTTCGTCCAGCACCCCCTGAGAAACCCGTGTGTGCAGTGTTGTAATTGCGTCCATCCTGTTGCCTTTACTATCTCTGGTTATTGTATTGATTCAATTCCTGCCGTTGCGAAAGATAACTGCTCAGCGACTCAGTATTGTCAAGGTGGTTGCCGCCGTGTCGTGGGCAATCCAGCCTCCGCCATTCTGGGCCAACCCTGTCTTTGCACCCATCACCTGCCGGGAACCGCAGCGCCCGCGCAATTGATCCACCAACTCCACAATCTGCGCACAGCCCGTCGCACCCACCGGATGGCCCCTGGCCACCAGGCCCCCGCTGGGATTGACTGGCACTCGCCCGCCAAACTCAGTATGCCCTGCGCGCAACATTTCGACACCCTGCCCGGGACCACAAAAACCCAGTTCCTCGATATACATTAACTCCGCCGGTGAAGCGGCGTCGTGCAGTTCAACCACGTCTACATCTTCGGGACCGATTCCGGCCGCGTTATAGGCCCTGGCGGCAGCCCGCGTGTTGCAGCTCGGCCCCCCGGGCATCCCCGACACCAGCGTTATAGTATTGACAACCACCGCGTCACACCCGTGTTTTTTTGCAAAATTCTCTGCACAAAACACCACCACCGCGGCGCCATCGCCAATGGGCGAGCACATCGCCAATGTCAGCGGTGCAATAATCTCCCGACTCGCAAGTATTTCCTCGACGGACAATGCTGTTTGAAACTGTGCCCTGGGGTTCATCGAACCGAATTTGTGGGCCTTGGCGGCAACCCGGGCGAAATCCCCGGCGGTGGCGCCCGTTCGCGCCATATACTCTTTGGCTTTGCCAGCGTAGACATCCATAAATCCGGAACGGCCCGGTGCACTACCCGCCGTCAGGGGATCATCCGATCCGGTTTCCGCCTTGATTTGCTCCAGATCCATGGCAGAAATTAATGCTTTAAACGGCACGCTTTTATCTTTGTGGGTCATTTTTTCCGCGCCAATTGCCAGCGCCACTTCGGACTGCCCCGACGCCACCGACAGCCACGCCAGGTGCGCGGCGGTGGACGCGGAGGCGCAGGCATTTTCCACATTGATGATGGGCTTACCCATCAATGCCGTTTCCCGCAACGCCACCTGGCCCGGAATCATCTCCTGCCCGGTCAGCAATCCCGCTGCGGCGTTGCCAAAAAATACGGTGTCGACCTGCTGCGCGGTAATGCCCGCGTCGCGCAACGCTTCGTCGAGGGCATCGACGGTGAGACTACGCAGGGTAGCATCCAGATGTTTGCCAAAACGGGTCATTCCCACCCCCGCGATCATTACCTTGTGCATCACTTCTCCGCCATGGCTCGCCGGATCCAATTCCGCCGCTTTGCGGGATTATGGGCGCTTTACTACCTATCTCCAAGTCCGATCCCTGTTCTGTTGGGGCCACACACCCCAACCTCTTTGGTTAGGGTACACTAACCACTGGTAAAGACTAATAGTTGTTTGATCACCTTCTAAGTGAAACCAGACGCGGACGGAACGCCTGGCATGAAACGATTGATTATCTGCTGCGACGGGACCTGGGACGGTACGCGAACTCATCACGCCACCCATGTCGCGCGTATTGCGCGGGGGTTATTGCCGAACACGCCCGACGACAAGACACAGATCCTGTTGTATACCGGTTGCGATCATCAACCGATCGCCTCACCCCGCGCGCCAGAACTCTGGGCATTGCTGGACCGGGCTATTCTCGACAGTTACCGGTTTCTGGTACACAACTATAGCGCTGGCGATGAAATTTATTTTTTTGGCGTCGGCCCCGGGGCCTACGTCGCGCGCAGTTGTATCGGTTTGTTGCGCAACACCTGGTTACTGCGCAAAGAGCACGGCGAGTTGATTCCCACCGCCTACCATATTTACCGCACCCTGTGGGGAGCGGATGCCGACAACGCCAAAAATTTCCGTGGCCCGCGCTGCCAAAGGGTAGCGGTTAAATTTCTGGGGGTGTGGGACACCTTGGGGCCGAGGGGGATTCCCGCGGGCCTGACGACGGGCGACAGCGACGAGCGTCACGGTTTTCACGATACCACCCTGAGCGGCATTGTCGACAATGCCTATCAGGCACTGGCCATTGATCAGCGAGGCGCTGCCGTGGCGCCCACCATCTGGAAAACCCGCCCGGGGCGTACGCGTACGGAACAATGCTGGTTTGCTGGCGACCACCACGATATTGGCGGCGGACGCCGACGCGGCGCCCTGGCCGCGCTCACCCTGCGCTGGATGAGCGAAAAGGCTATTGCCTGTGGACTGGCGCTGGATCGCCGTTACCTTGATTCTATCTACGCATCTCTCTCTGCGTCCGATCCCGCCCTGACGGTGCACAATTCCTCTGTCGGCGGGCTGCGCGGCGGCAGCGCTGAGTTGCGGACCATTGGCGTCACCAATCACGACGAAACTCTGCACACCAGTGCGGAACAACGGTATCTGACCAGCGACGCCTATCGTCCATCTAATTTGCGAGCATTTATGAAACGGGACGAACAGATTCGCCTGCCTCTCTAGCACGCACGACGACAGACGCTGCAATTAGTCGCGACAAACAGTGGTCACCACCGCCACTACGAGTAAAATACCCGCCTTGCATCTTCTACAGGTATCAAATCGTGAATGCTCCGACGCCCCCGCCCTTCACACTCATCAGGCGCCAGGCGGTGCCTTCCCTGAAACTGGAGGTCGAAGAATATCGGCACACCGTCACTGGCGCCCAGCACATTCATATCGCCGCGGACCATCCCGAGAATGTCTTTCTGGTGGCGCTGCGCACTGTGCCGGAAGACTCCCGGGGCGTCGCTCATATTCTCGAACACACCGCCCTGTGCGGCAGCGAAAAATACCCGGTGCGCGATCCGTTTTTCATGATGATTCGGCGCTCCCTGAACACCTTTATGAACGCGTTCACCAGTTCCGACTGGACCGCCTACCCCTTCGCCAGCCAGAACCGCAAGGATTTCGACAATCTACTGGACGTATACCTGGACGCCGTGTTCTTTTCCCGGCTCGACGAACTGGATTTTGCCCAGGAGGGGCATCGACTCGAATTCGCGGAACCTAACAACCCAGCTACGCCTCTCGTGTATAAAGGTGTTGTGTACAACGAAATGAAGGGCGCCATGAGTTCGGTGGCCTCGACTCTGTGGCACACCCTGTGTAACTACCTGTATCCAACCACCACTTACCACCACAACAGCGGTGGCGACCCGCAATGTATTCCCGATTTAACCTACCAGCAGCTCCTGCATTTTTACAAAACCCATTACCACCCGAGCAACGCTATTTTTATGACGTTTGGCGACATTCCAGCCCAGGAACACCAGACAAAATTTCAGGCGCGGGTACTCAGTCGTTATGACTTTCTCGATGCAACCATCGCCGTCCCCGATGAAAAGCGTTATTTCGCGCCGGTGCGCGTCGAGCAGTCCTACCCGCTAGGCGAGGACGAAGACAGCACCCACAAGACCCATATCGTGATCGCGTGGCTACTGGGGAAGGTGACCGACCTGCGTTCCCAGATGCAGGCTCATTTGCTCAACAGTATTCTGCTCGACCACAGCGCATCGCCCCTGCTCATGGCGCTGGAAACCACCGAACTTGGCTCCTCGCCCTCGCCCCTGTGCGGCCTGGATGATTCGCAAAAAGAAATGTGCTTCGTGTGCGGCATCGAGGGTAGTGAACCCGACCGGGCCGAAGCGCTGGAGGCTCTGGTGCTCGACGTGGTGCGGGATGTCGCCGCACAGGGTGTCCCCCTGGAACAGGTACAGGCCGCCCTGCATCAACTGGAACTTCAGCAGCGGGAAATTGGTGGCGACGGTTACCCCTACGGCCTGCAACTGATCTTGAGCGCACTGACCAACGCCACCCATCGGGGCGATCCGGTGGCGGCCCTCGATCTGGAACCGGTGCTGGCGGAATTGCGCGAACAAATCAAGAATCCAGATTTCATCAAACAGCTCGCCCGCGACCTGCTGGTGAACAACCCCCACCGGGTGCGCCTGACCCTGCGCCCGGACAAAGAGTTGAATCAGCGCCGCGAAGCAGCCGAGATCAGTCACCTGGCTGCCGTCAAAGAGGCCCTCAGCGATCAACAAAAGCAGGCCATTATCGAACGCGCTACGCAACTGGCGGAACGCCAGGCGCGACGCGATGACGAATCCATTCTGCCCAAAGTCGGTCTGGAAGATGTCGCTGCCACCATGGCCTATGTGGCTCCCGAAGGGGTGTCCGACACACCGCTGCGGGTGACGCGGTACGGCGTCGGCACCAATGGTCTTGTCTACCAGCAACTGATTCTACCCCTGCCCGCCCTCAGCCCAGCGCAACTCGATCTATTGCCGATCTACACCACCTGCCTGACCGAACTCGGGGTGGGACAGCGGGACTATCTCGCCACTCAGGTGTGGCAATCCCAGGTCAGCGGTGGATTGAATGCCTACGCCAGCGCCCACAGTGCGCCGGACAGCGTCGCCAGCGTCGGCGCTTATCTGGTGCTATCTGGCAAAGGCCTGGTCGATCATCAACCGGCCTTGACCGAGTTAATGGCGCAAACATTGAGCGCGGCGCGTTTCGATGAACTGCCCCGTCTGCGGGAACTGGTGGCGCAAACCCGCGCCCGCCGCGAAATGAGTGTGACCGGCAGCGGACACCAGCTGGCGATGAGTGCCGCCGCCAGCGGCGTCGGCCCGGGGGCCATGCTCGGCCACCGCTGGGGAGGTCTGGAAGGTATTCGTCTCCTCAAACAACTCGACACCAGCCTGAACGACACTGTCGAGCTGGAGCGTATGGCCCAGTCGCTGCACGGGATTCACCAGGCGGTGCTGGGTATGTCCCGGCAGTGTTTACTGGTGGCCGAGCAGGAACATCTGAGCGCCTGTCAGACGGCGATCCTGGACGCCGTCGCGCACAATGCCAGTGCGCAAGGCCCGGTATTCAGCCTGACCCAGGATCCGCAGCAGGTCGGACAATTGTGGAAAACCAATACCCAGGTGAATTTTTGCGCTCGGGCCTACCCCACAGTGCCGATGGATCATGTCGATGCCGCGCCACTCAATGTACTCGGCGGTTTTTTGCGCAATGGCTACCTGCATCGCGCCATTCGCGAACAGGGCGGGGCCTACGGTGGCGGCGCGGGACAGGATAATGGCATCGGCGCGTTTCGCTTTTTTTCCTATCGCGATCCGCGCCTGGAAGAAACCCTGCGGGATTTCGATCAAGCGCTGGACTGGTTACACAACGAACAGCACCCCTGGCAGCAGGTCGAAGAAGCGATACTGGGAGTCATCGCCGGGATCGACAAACCCGGCTCACCTGCGGGCGAAGCCAAACAAACCTTCCACGCCGAACTGTCCGGCCGCACCCGCGCCCGGCGGGAGCAGTTTCGTAAGCGGGTCACCGAAGTCACCCTGGACGATCTGCAACGGGTGGCGCACACCTATCTGCGCAGTGACCGGGCCAGCACCGCCGTGATCACCCATCCGGATCGAGTGGCGGGTCTGGCTCACCTGCAATTGCAAGTTTATGCGCTGTGACTGCAAACCTTTAACGCCGGAAATTATTTGTGTTCGAAATCACCATCAAACCCCGTTTTTGCGAAACCGATGCACGGGGGCACATCAACAACACCGTGCTGCCGGTTTGGTGTGAACAGGGCAGGACCGAGGTTTTTCTCGACAACAACCCGCCCCATGGCTTGCCCTACTGGCCGGTGATGATCGCGCGTATTGAAATCGATTATCTGGAACAAACTTTCTATCGTCCTGAAATAATCGTGCGTTCCGGCGTCGAAAAAATTAACACCCGTTCATTTATTTTTTACCAGCAAATCTGGCAGGGCGATAAAATGGTCGCCCGCGCTCGCAGCGTAATGGTCTATCTGGATATGCACACCCAGCGATCCACACCCATCCCCGACGACGTACGCCCCGTGCTGGCCACCTTGTTGGTTAACCCCGACGCCATACTGTAACTCTGTTGCGGCCAGGTGATCATATGAGCGACCACGACGATCTTTTTTCCAGCCCCCTGGCCGCGATCGCCGGATTTCGCTTTGACGCCGAGGTGGCTCGCGTATTTCCAGACATGATCAGGCGCTCGGTGCCGGGCTATGAAACCATCGTCGCCATGATCGGTACGCTGGCAGCACGTTACGCGCAGCCCCACAGCTTCTGCTACGACCTCGGCTGTTCCCTGGGTGCTTCGACCATCGCGATGCGGCACCGGATCGCAGTTGCCGACTGTCGCATCATCGCCCTCGACAATGCGCCAGCCATGATCGAACGCTGTCGCGAAATGATTGCCAGCGATACCGCACCGGTAGCCGTCGACTTTGTGTGTGGCGATATTCGCGACGTCGCAATTGAACGGGCCTCCATGGTGGTGTTGAATTTCACGCTGCAATTTTTGCCGGTCGCCGATCGCGCCCCGTTGCTGCAACGCATTTACCAGGGTTTATTACCCGGTGGCGTGCTGGTTTTATCGGAGAAAATCGCCTTCCCGGATGCAGATCTCGACGCCCTGATGATCGAACTGCACCACGGGTTCAAACGCGCCAACGGTTACAGCGAGCTGGAAATCAGCCAGAAACGCTCTGCCCTGGAAGATGTTCTGCTACCCGAAACACTCATCACCCACACGCGGCGCTTGCGTGACCTGGGCTTTGAAAAAATCGATGTGTGGTTTCAGTGTTTCAACTTCGCGTCCCTGCTGGCGATTAAATGATTGATTACCAGCCCTTGATCGACGCGCTGCAAGCCGGGCCCCTGTCCCGCTGGGCGCAGTTGTTGCCCACACAGATCGCCCGCGGCCTCGACCCGGCTCGTTGGGGGGATCTGCCGCACTGGCAAGCGGTGCTGGCGGATTTGCCAACCATAACCCCGTCGTCCGTGGAACTGCGCAACCGGGTTTGCATCGGCAGCGCGCACGATTGCCCCCCCGCCCAGCGACAGCAACTTCGCGACCTGTTGCTGCAACTGCACCCCTGGCGCAAGGGTCCGATTGAGCTGTTTGGATTGAACATTGACACGGAATGGCGATCCGACTGGAAATGGGAACGGCTGCAAGGGTATCTGGCCCCCCTCGAAAACAGACTGGTGCTGGACGTAGGTTGTGGCAACGGTTACCACTGCTGGCGCATGTACGGTGCGGGCGCGCAGCGGGTGATCGGCATTGATCCATCGCCCCGCTATGTGCACCAGTTTTATGCCCTCAAACATTTTATTGGTCCGCTCCCGGTGGACGTACTACCTGTCGGGGTCGAAGCTATTCCGGAAGATCTACGCGGCTTTGACACGGTGTTTTCCATGGGCGTGCTCTACCACCGGCGCTCCCCCATGGATCACCTGATACAGTTGCGCGACTGTTTGCGCAGCGGTGGTCAACTGGTACTCGAAACATTGGTGATCGAGGGCGACGACGGTTACTGCCTGGTGCCTGAGGGACGCTACGGCAAAATGCGCAACGTGTGGTTTATCCCCTCACCGCCAACCCTGTTGAGCTGGATGCGCAAATGCGGGCTGCACAATCCCCGCGTGGTGGACGTAACAGCGACCACGGTGGCCGAACAACGCTCCACTGCGTGGATGACCTTTGATTCCCTGCAAACATTTCTCGATCCAGTAGATCCCAGTCGCACGGTTGAAGGGCATCCCGCCCCACAGCGGGCGGTGATTATTGCCGAAGCCTGAAGTTCAGGGCCTAAGGCTGGTCCGGCTCGGCGGGACACTGTCCACCAGTTGAATTAAAGTGGGGCTGCCAGTACAGTTGTCCCCGTTAAACTCGTGTAAAAATTAGCGGCAACAGGCCGCGCTGGCAGCCACATGCCTCGCCACCCCAGGCGCCCGATAATTGCGTGTCCCTCCATGTCAGGGGCACCTTTGCAACCCTGATACAGATAATGGAGCCCCTATGTTTTTCGCCGATCGCTTTGCCGAGATAGAACAAACCAAACCCAGCAACGTGGCCGTCGTATTTAAGGGCCGGGAAATCACCTACGGGGAACTGGTGCCGAAAGGCTGGCAGGTGGCCAACGGCTTGCTTGCGCTGGGCGCAGAACGGCAGGAACGAATCGGCTACCTCGGCAAGAACTCCCCCAAATTTTTTGAAGTTTTTATTGGCGCCTGCGCGACCGGCTATGCCACGGCGGGCATTAACTGGCGCCTGGCCGCGCCAGAAATTCAGGAGATTGTTAATTACACGGAAAATACCGTGCTGTTCGTTGGCAAGGAATTTTACGCCACCGTGGAAAATATCGAGGCCAATTTCACTCACGTGCGTCATATTATCGCTGTAGATGGCGGTCACGACCGCTGGCCAGATTTCGATCAGTGGCGAGATCAACAGCCCACAACCCGGCCCCGGATAACTCTCAATCCCGACGACGATATCCTGCACCTTTACACCAGTGGTACCACGGGTCTGCCGAAGGGCGTGCAACTTACCAACCAGGGTTACGCCAACACCTTCAAGGCCTTTGTGGACAACGGTATCTGCGACGTTGACGAGCACGCAGTGTTTATTAACGTTATGCCGTTATTCCACATCGGCGGCATCAACTTCACGGTGTTTCCAATGCTGTGCGCTGCACGCTTCCATTTGCTGGTGGATTTCGAAACCGGGCCGGTACTGGATGTGCTGACCAACGAAAAAGTCACTAATGCCCTGTTTGTGCCGGCGATGATTCAGATGCTGCTACAGGACCCGACTGTGCGCGGGCGCGACTACAGCCACTTGAAACTCATGTATTACGGCGCTTCCCCCATTGCCGAAGCCCTGCTGCTGGAAGCCGTTGATGTGTTCGCCTGTAACTTTATGCAGTTGTACGGCGCCACTGAAAATTACGGGTTAATCACCAGACTGGCCCCCGAGGATCACGCTGTCAGCCGCAACAAACTGCGCTCCTGCGGCAAGCCGGTCATGGGCGCCAGGGTGAAAATTGTCGATACCGATAACAATGAACTACCCCTCGGGGAAGTGGGCGAAATTCTGTTGCAGTGCGACTGGATTCTGAAGGGTTACTGGAAAAAACCCGACGCCACCGATGAAGTCAAAGACCACGGCTGGTACCGCACCGGCGACGCCGCGTGCCTGGACGAGGAGGGTTTTGTCTATATCAAGGATCGGGTCAAGGACATGATTGTTACCGGTGGCGAAAACGTATTTCCGGCGGAAGTGGAAAACGCCCTGTACAGCCACCCCGACATCGCCGATGTGGCAGTGATCGGCGTGCCCCACCCCACCTGGGGCGAGGCGATCAAGGCCATGGTGGTACTGAAGCCCGGGGCAACCCTCGACGAAGCGCAGATTATTGAGTATGCCCACACGCGCATCGCGGGTTACAAGGCGCCCAAGTCGGTGGATTTTATCAGCGCGCTGCCACGCAACCCGTCGGGGAAAATACTGCGCCGGGAACTGCGCGCGCCGTACTGGGTGGGGCAGACCCGCATGGTGGGTTAAACCGGGCTTTTCCAGCGCCGCACTTGACTCCCCCAGGTCACTTCCCTATAGTACGCGGCCTCACGCACCCGTAGCTCAGTTGGATAGAGTACCTGGCTACGAACCAGGTGGTCGGGAGTTCGAATCTCTCCGGGTGCGCCATTCTCCAGAGTAAGAGTTAAACCCGGTTATTCCCGGGTTTTTACTTTTTACAGCTAGCCATACAGCAGCGTCTCAGCCCCGGCAAAAACTACCCGTTACTCAGCCGCCACCCCAAACATCTCGCGATACATGACGCCGATCATCGCGACAAACATCGGGTAGGTCCAGATGATGCCGATTCCCAGGGGAATCGCGCTGATGATAAAAATCAACGTCATCACCAGATACAAAAAGAAAATTTTGAACCAGTGACGGGTCACCGCCTTACGGGAAGTTTCCATGGCTTCCCAGGCACCCAGGTTTTTTTCCACGATCAGGGGAATGGTAAAGCTATAACCCACCGCCAGATAAATCCCGGGAATAATCAGTAATACAAAACCCAACATCATCAGTACAGTCATCAAAATACCGGCAATCACCAGGGGAACCAGATAGGGGAAATAACCAAATAACATCTGAAAGGAAATGGGCTGATCCACGGAACGTCGCACCCCCATCATAAAGATGCCCGCCATACAGGGGTACAACACGATGGTTATCAGCAACTGTGAGAGCATTGGCACCAGCATCGAGCCGCCCATACTCATGTGACCCCTGCCCAGCACCAGACCCAGCACAAAAGAAACGGTGACCAGTCCAAAAAATAGCAGAATGGCGCCGCCCCAGAACGGCCCCTTAAGCCCCTTGGTTCGCTCCCAGGCTTCCTGAATTACCGCACCGATCGTAAAATCGTAATGACCTGCAACGGCACCTTCCGGTGAACCACCACGCATGCCACCGGGTTGCGGCGCGGGGGTATGGCTAATGTCATTATTCATCATCTCTCCCTTTATTATCAGTTAATTATTGGTGCGGCGCCGGACCGCTTTCCTTGCCCAAGCATCCACCGGGCCATACTAATAGGATTGTGGTGGGTTTGATAGCCCGCCCAACCGGATCGCATCTACTGGACGGCTGCCTGCTATCGGGCCCGTGCGGAAACGTCAGAAAAAAACGGAAAAAGCGCGAAATAAGCAGTGCAAACTCTTACCGAGAAATTATTTTGCGCTCCAGTAGCGCTGCATTTCCAGATACAGAAAAGATGCGCTCCAGGTAATCAGCACCAGTCCGGTGAGTGATTCGATGCCAGTTAAATAACGCAGGTCACCGTGGGGAGAAATATCGCCGAAACCCAGCGTGGTGAAAGTGGTAAAGGAAAAATAACCGCAGTCGAGAAGACTGCCGTTAAAATTCCCCGCCAGACTGCCCCAACCCTCGGCGCGATGCATAAAATAATAACCCAACGCAAAAACCCAGACCTCCATGGCGTGGGCGATCAGGGCACCGAATACGCCGAGCACGATCCGGTAACGGTGTACCACCTTCAACTGCGGCATCAGAACCGTCAGACGCAACAGGCATTCGTAGTGAATCATAACCACGATGGCGACGATCAAACTGTTGACCAGAAAAATCATTTAGTAATTAATTTCCAGACTGGCAAAATTCCACGAGACTTAATTTTTAAAAACTACCCAACTATCATGTCTCTCGCCGATTGTGGCGCTGCGGCATCCCTGGCTATCAGGCCGCGCTTGTATTTGACCTCGCCGTAAAATGTAGTGCGCTGTGCGGGAACTCTACCAGCAGCGCGAATTAGCATATCCATGGTTACCGCTGTCATTTCCTGACCATGCACAGCGCCCGCGGCGCGGGAAATACTTTCGTTCATCAGTGTGCCACCGAGATCGTTGACCCCTGCCTGCAAGCAGTCAGCAAGACCTTGCTCACCCATTTTCACCCAGGACGCCTGAATATTCTGAATAACCGGATGCAGCACCAGCCTGGAGACCGCGTGCATTAGCATCGCTTCGCGATAGGTGGGACCCCGCCGCGCCTTGCCGCGACGATATAGCGGCGCCTCCATATGCACAAACGGTAACGGCACGAACTCGGTGATACCGCCACTGCGTTCCTGTAAATCGCGAATCCGCAGCAAATGCCTGGCCCACTGGTCAGCCCGATCAACATGACCAAACATAATGGTGGCCGTGGTGCGAATGCCAGCGCCGTGGGCAGCCTCCACCACATTCAGCCATTGCTGGGTATCGAGTTTATCGGGACACAGTATCTGGCGTGCTTCATCGTCGAGAATTTCGGCGGCGGTGCCGGGCAGGCTGTTTAGTCCGGCTTCCCGCAGGCGTATCAGAAACTCAGCGACCGGCAGGCCCAGCGTGGCCGCGCCCTGGGAGACCTCCAGGGGGGAAAACGCGTGTATATGTATATCCGGCAGCGCTGCGCGCACACTGCGGCAGATTTCCAGGTAGGTATCACCGGTGTAATCCGGGTGAATACCGCCCTGCATACAGACTTCCGTCGCCCCCCGCGCCCAGGCTTCCCGCGCGCGGCTTACGATTTCTGCGGTATCCAACAGGTACGGCTTACCGCGTAGATGTTCACTGGTTTTGCCCTTGGAAAAAGCGCAAAAGGTACAGGACAGCATACACAGATTGGTGTAATTGATATTGCGGTTGACCACGTAGGTCACGGTATCCCCACTGACCTCGCGACGCAGTTGATCGGCGGCCTCACACACGGCGGTGTAATCATTTCCCCGGGCCGTAAACAGCCGCGCCACGGCCGTTTCGTCCAGCCGTTCCCCACGGTGAGCGCGCCCCAGAATACCCTGGATATCCGGGTTAACCGCCAGCAATGGACTGGCCCAGCCGATTTGCCGAACCGTTGGTGGTGGCGCCGCGCCGGCGCCCGGAGACCAGGTGTCGCAACGCGCAAAACCGTCGCTGTCCATACGTTGTAACACCGCGGTTGCCAACGCCGGAGTTTGCCAGCGGGAGCTGTCGCGAGCGTAGCCGGGATATACCGCCAGCCTCTCCACCAGCAGTTTGCCGGCGGCCGCGGTCTGTGCGGCGAGATTTTCCAGGGCGGGCCAGGGTTTTTCCGGATTGACGAAATCCGGGGTCACCGGCGACACCCCGCCCCAGTCGTTAATGCCGGCATCCACCAGCCGGGCCAGCACACCCGCGTTCAGATTGGGCGGGGTCTGAATATTCATGTGCGGCCCAAAAATAATCCGCGCCACGGCGATGGTCCACAGCAACTCCGCGAGCGGCGCGTCGGGACTGGACGCCATTTTAGTGCCGGCCTTGGCGCGGAAATTCTGAATAATGATTTCCTGAACATGTCCGTATCGATCGTGCACGTCCCGCAACGCCAGTAATGACTGCACCCGTTCCAGACGGGTTTCACCGATGCCGATTAAAATGCCACTGGTGAACGGCACCTGCGCCCGGCCCGCGGCCTCCAGGGTTGCCAGTCGCACCGCGGGCGCCTTATCCGGCGAACCATAATGCGGCCCGCCCTTCTGGCAGAGACGCGCAGATACCGATTCCAGCATCATGCCCTGGGACGCGGAAACCTCCCGATTGGCGAGCAGTTCCGCCTCGCTCATCACGCCGGGATTCAGATGCGGTAACAACCCGGTTTCCCTGAACACCAATTGGGCCATCGCAACCAGATAGTGGTGGGTGCTCGCATACCCCATTGCCGCCAGCGCCTCGCGGGCGGCGCGGTAACGCAATTCCGGTTTGTCGCCCAGGGTAAACAGGGCTTCGTTGCAACCGGCCTCGGCCCCGGCGCGAGCGATCGCCAACACCTGTTCGGCACTCATATAGGGCTGTTCTATTTTTTTGGGTGTCTGCGCAAAAGTGCAGTAATGACAGACATCGCGGCACAGTTGTGTCAGCGGAATAAATACTTTGCGAGAAAAACTGATAACCGCGCCATGCCCCGTGTCCCGCAACGTCGCCGCCTGCGCCATCAGCTCATCGAGATTGTCGTTATCGGCGAGGGCCAACACCTGTTCTGCAAGTGGGCGGTTGACCGGCTCGTATTTCGCAGGAGGTTGTAAAAAACTATTCACTGACTACTCCTGTGTGGGCTCTGCACTTGCGGCATGGCACTGGCGAGACCGACAGACATTTTCGGCCACAGCCGGAGTCGGGCCGCGATACCACTGTCAAACAGATAACGCTGAGTAACGCTGGTCACCGGGGAATGTAACAATTCCTGTAAATCACGCAGGGTATCGATATCGAGACTCAGCTCTGCTGCCGTGATAATTACCGGTTCAAGGTCAACCGCCCGCGCGCTGGCGCAGTGGTGCCGAAAACTGTCTGCGCCAAATGCGGGCGCGATCACCAGAGGAGTGGACAGGACAAGGGCATTAGTGCCTCCGTCCCGCATTGCGGGTGCCAGGGTGACCCCCCGGTGTTGATCGTGGGCTTCACACAAACGATCCACGATTTGGGACGTTACCAGGGGCACATCCGCAGGAATAATTGCCGCGCTGCTAATTCCTTCGTTGGCCAGTGTCCGCAGCGCGTGGGTCGCTGCGGAACACAGATTACTACCGGCCGGTTCCGGGATCACCCGCGCCCGGTATTTTTCCGCGAGGGTTGTGACCGCTGGATCATTGGTAGTGACCGCCAGCCCCGCAACCCCGGCTGCGCCCGCAACCGCGCCCAGTACGTCCGCGAGCATGCTCGACGCCAATCCGGCACGCTCGATAGGCGTCAAGATATGCGCCAGACGCTGCTTGGCGCTGGCGAGATCCTTTACCGGGACAACTACCCACATAGCGACATGCTCAGTCCATGTTCGGTCAGTTCAATCGTTAACCGCCCAATAATTCAGGTAACGGCCGTGGATCAGGATAATACAGGGTTGCTCCGTGCATTGGCACTGCACTGTTGCGCGAACCGCAGCACCTCCCGGGCCAACGCTATCCGATCCTGTAACGTTACCATAATGGTTTGCGCCACCTGAACCCACTCCACATATCGCGCAATCTGATCGGCGAGGGCGGCGTCCTGGCAATCCACCACAAAGCCGTCGAGAATATCCCCATAGCGCTCGGCCACCGCCCGCGCGGACACTTCCAGCCCCAGCTCCGCCATTATTTTTGCCGTGGGGCCTTTCACGGCGGCGCCCCCCACCACCGGGGATACGGCAATTACCGGTGCCGGCGTGGCGCGTAGCGCCTCCCGTACCCCCGGCAACGTCAGAATAGGGTCAATACTGACAAAAGGATTAGACGGGCAGATAATCACCGCGGCCAGATCATCGCCAGCCAGGGCGCCCATCAACTCGGGATGGGGTTGTGCTTTGTCGATACCCGCGAAATAAAATCCGCTCACCCGCGGCTGACAGCGCTCGCGGACAAAGTAGTGCTGAAACGCCAGTGTCCCCACGTTAGTCGTCACCATGGTGGCGACTGGATCGTTACTCATGGGCAAAATCTGCGCGGCAATACCCAGTTTGCGAGTAATCCCCAGCGTTACCGCATCGAGACGTTCGCCAGCATTCAGCCGTCGCGTACGCTCCACGTGCAGGGCGAGATCCTTGTCACCCAGGTAAAACCAGTCCTCACCGCCCAGCGCGGATAACGACGCAATGAAATTACCGGTTTCTTCTGCCCGGCCCCAACCGGTCTGTGGATTGACAATGTCGGCCAAGGTGTAGGTAACCGTGTCCAGGTCGGGGCAGATACGCAACCCCAGATGATCGAAATCGTCAGCGGTATTCACCACCAGCGTGAGTTCGTCTCCGCCCAATAGTTGGCTCAGTCCAAGGGCAAGCTTGGCGCCCCCCACTCCACCACAGAGCGCCAGTATTCGCGCCGAGGGTTTCATCGCCCCATCGCCTTTCGACTTATGCTCATCGAAACAAATCTTGCTCTCGGGGCCGCAACAGGGTGGCCCCGTTGTTGTTACCGGTGCGACGTTCCCCGGATAAACTGAGCCCGCGCACTAGTACCACGGGCTGTCCCTCGTCGCCCTCTCCCTGCACGATAGAGGCGGCGCTTGCTATCTGATCGGCAAGCGCCACTTCCGTCGCTTCGAGGGTACGGCCAAACAGGTCCCGCTCTCCGCGCCGATCCAGCAGCGCGGGTAGTCCGGCAACGCCGAGGGCCAGACCCACCGTCCCGTTGCGCCAGGCCCGACCCACGCTGTCGTTGACAATAACCGCGACACGCACGCCGGTTTCTGTTGATAATCGGTCGCGCAATTGCTCGGCGCAACCGTCCGGGGATTCGGGCAGCAGCAGCACTTTCTCACCGTGATCGTCCGCGCCCCGCGGCAAATTGGACGCGTCGATACCCGCATTGGCCATGACATAACCCAGTCGGTGTTCGACAATTAACACGCCTGGGCAATGGCGAACCACCGCGCTGGACTCCCGCAAAATCAGCTCCACGTGGCGGGGATCCTTGTGCACTTCCTCCGCCAACGCCAGCGCCTGCCGGGACGGCTCTATATCGCGTAAATCGACATACCGGTTTTCAGCCTTGGACACCACTTTCTGCGCAACCACCAGCACATCGTCGTGTCGCAATTCCAGTTCCTGATCGGCCAGGCCCGCGATAATCAACTGCGCCAGATCCGCGCCCGGCTCGACCAGAGGAAATTTTGTCAGCGCAAGTATCTGTAATTGGGTGACGGCCATTGGACAGGTAGTCCCGAAAAATCAGCGAAACGACAAAAAGTAGCGGTCGGCAAACTACGCCTGTGGCGTGCCGGTGATGCGAAACCCCGCACCGTCGATTTTATAGCGCCGGTTCAGAGTTATCAGCACAGAGGTCATGGCCTCGGCCACCACCGCGTTGGCGATGGGCCCCGCGTGCCAGCCCCGCATACCTGCGGCTTGGGTGAGGGCGATGACCACGGCGCAGGCGTCTTGGTCGTTGCCACACACCAGCACGTCGCATTCAGGATCGTGGTGCAGATCATTAAGATGGGCTGCCGCCACATTTTGATAAGCCGATACGACGCGCACATCGTCGCCCAGGTAAGTCTGCGCGCGGACTCCGGCACAGCCACCCTCGGGCAACTGTACGGTACCCACTTTGGGCGGCACCAGAGGCACGGTAACATCGACAAAAATTTTGCCCTGCACCACGTCACGGATGGACTCCATGGTGCTCTGATGATTGGCAAAGGGTACCGTCATCACCACCACATCGGCAGCCATGGCAGCATCCAAATTCACCATGCCACGCACCGCGTGAGCCGGTTCCCGGGCATTCAATTCGGCGGCCATCTGCTGGGCTTTTTCCTGCGTGCGCGAACCGATGATTATCTCGTATCCGGCCATCACCCAACGCAGGGCCAGGCCACCACCCAGATCACCCGTGCCGCCCAATACCGCTATACGTAGTAGTTTCTCACTGCCACTCATTCAATAATTCCTTAAATAAAATGTTATGCGCAGTAGCGTCAATTTCCGACTGCGTTACAACCAGAGTTTTTTTCGCTCGCCACCTCCGCGACTTGGCGAGAACGCTTTTGCTGCATATTTTTTTCCCCGATTAATCACTGACAGCGCGCCTTCAGCTCGGGCATCACTTCCCGGGCGAACAACTCGAGACTGTTGCGGGTGCGAATAGGATCCATGCCTGGCAACGACATCATCAGTGTTAAATGAGTGCCCGGTGATTCCTCGTGGCAGGTGATCAGTTCGTCGAGGACACTTTGTGGGTCACCGACTATTGCCGACCGGCCAAAACTCTCGCAATATTGCGTCGCGCGTAATTCGTCCGGCGAGGGCACATTAGCCTCTGCGACGCCATCACCGGTTTGATCACCGGACTCATCTGCCCAGGCCTGATATTCACTCATCACATGATGCAAAGGTTCAGCGCAGTCATCCCAGGCCCGATCTTTGCTCTCCGCCACATAACACATTAACAAGTGTGTCACGTTGAAATCGCGCGGGTCCCGACCATGCCGTTTGAGTGCGTCAATATACTTCACTCGATGCTCCACCGCACCCACAGAGGCGAGATGACAACCGAGGCGTGCCGCTCGATCCAACGCTTTGTCCCCCCGTGCGCCAACCCATACGGGGAAGGGGTTTTGCACCGGCGGCGGAAATAGCTGCACATCCTTAATTTTGTTAAACCGTCCATCAAGGGTAACCTTTTCACCCGCCAATAACCGCTGCACAACAGGTAAACCCTCGGACAGCCGAGCGCCCCGTTCTGACGATGCAATCCCCAGCCCGGTAAATTCTCCGGGCCGATAACCAAGCCCGACGCCAAGATCAAACCGGCCATTGGAAATAACATCCACCGTGGCCACATCTTCAGCTACCAGTACCGGGTTGTGCAAGGGCAGTAGCAGCACAAAACTACCAATGCGAATCCGCGAAGTACGCGCCGCGATGGCTGCGGCAATGGGCATCAAAGAAGGTGAGTAACCATCTTCCACAAAATGGTGTTCGCTTAGCCAGACATGGTCATAACCCAACTCTTCCGCCGCAACAATGTGATCCAGCTCTTGCCGGTAAATGTCGACCCAGGGCGAGCGATTAAACGGCGGATTACGAAACGTAAACAGGACTCCGACATCCAACATTGGCTTGTCCTCCCGAGATTTTTTATGATGGTTGAACAAGATAAACCGCTGCCGGCCCAAATACAACGTCCTGGCAAATGGATAGCAACACTTGCATTTTTCCGGCAAACACTCTGGTGACGCTGGATATCCCCAACCCCATTATGTAAACGCCACGAGATTTGCTATTGTTTCCCCCAGTTCGCGGCTGGCCTGGACTCCATGGTAATAGACTCAAGCAACTTTTATTGAACACCAGCCATTTTTTCTGAGGAGCTATCAACTATGAAACTCGGCATGATCACCGGCTACTCCGGCAACACCGTCAAAATTGATCTGGAATTAATCAAACACGCGGAAAAACTGGGGTACGATTCCGTGTGGACCGCCGAAGCCTACGGTGCGGACGCCATCACCACCGCGACCTGGATTCTCGCCCACACCAGCACCATAAAGGTCGGTACATCCATTATGCAGATGCCGGCCCGCTCTCCAGCAATGGCAGCCATGACCGCCATGTCCCTTGCCCAATTGTCGGGCAATCGTTTTATTGCCGGACTTGGCGCCTCGGGGCCACAGGTGGTGGAAGGCTGGCACGGGGTACCCTATGGCCGGCCCGTTACCCGGCTCAAGGAATATATCACTATTATGAAGATGATCTTTGCGCGCCGGGGTCCAGTTGTCTTTGACGGCAAGGAGTACCAACTTCCCTATACTGGTGCGGGCGCTACCGGACTGGGCAAACCGCTGAAAAGCATACTGCACTGCGAAACACCAATTCCAATTTATACCGCCAATATTACCCCGGCCGGCGTACGGGCCGCCGCGGAAGTGGCCGACGGATTTTTCCCTGTCTGGATGGATCCAGAACGCTACGATGTGTTCGACGAACCGCTGCAACAGGGGTTTGCCGCAGCGCAGGACAAATCGTTACAAAATTTTGATATCGCGCCTTTCGTTACCGTGAGCATGGGTGACGATATTGAAAAATGCATGCGACCATTAAAGGCGAATTTTGCGCTGTATATCGGCGGCATGGGCGCACGCGCCAAAAATTTCTACAACGACTACGCCAAACGCCTTGGCTACGATGCAGAAGCAGTAAAAATTCAGGATCTGTATCTGGACGGAAAAAAAGAAGAGGCCGCCGCCGCGGTTCCGGATGCGCTGGTGGATGCCTGCCACCTGGTAGGCCCCGCAGACCGTATTCGCGACCGCCTGCAACGCTGGGCGGAAGCCGGTAAGCGCGGGCAGGTTTCGAGCATGTTACTTGGGGGAACCAATAAACAGGCCTTGGAAGTGATTGCGGATAATTTCCTGTAACAACGGCATCATTCCACCTGGCCGCCAGCAGCCAGCGGCGCCGCTTAGATGTATCACCGTAATCTATGTGGATGAGGTGGCGTCGCTGTCATTGTGAGTTATGAAAAAACGCTTGAATTCAGCCTCGGGCAGCGGCCGGGAACAATAATACCCCTGAATACAATCACATTGCATATCTCCTAGCATTGCCAGCGTACTTGCGTCTTCCACGCCTTCTGCAGTGACCTCCAGACCCAGACTGTGGGCCATATTAATAGTTGACGCGACAATTATTTGATCCTCCTTGTTAGTGGCAATTTCGGAAATAAACATTCTGTCAATTTTCACCTCGGTTACAGGCAGCCGCCTGAGGTAATTCATTGACGAATAACCAGAACCGTAATCGTCTATTGATAAAGAAAACCCCATGTTGTGTAAGGCATTGAGAGTATCGAGTGACGATCCTGGTCGCGACATTTCCTCCGTTTCGGTGACCTCCAGGAATATTTGCGCGGGACTAACACTGTGTGAGTCCACCAGATTCTTTACTTGATCGATAACCCCGCTGTATTGCAGATCTTTTACCGACAGATTAACTGCAATGGATAATTTGATACCTTGAGATTGCCAGCGCTCCGATTGTGCCATGGCGGCTTCCAGCGCCCACAGAGTTAAATGATTGATATTACCGGTCCGCTCCGCCATCTGGATAAAGTCGCCAGGGAGCAGCAACCCTTTCTTAGGATGATTCCAACGCACTAGCGCCTCGCAGCCCACTATTTGTTGAGAGTGAATTTGCAACTTGGGCTGATAATGCAATATAAATTCCCCTTGCCGGAGCCCCAGGCGGAATTCGCGCATCAATGCCAGCAGTGCTGGCTTGTATGGATCGTACCGGGGATCGTAAATCGCGTAGCGTAAAGGATTATGACGAGCCTCATCGAGAGCGGTTTCAGCTTTGCGCAGCATTGATCGACTGTTGACACCATGGACTGGATACATCGCCAGCCCCATATATACAGTTATTCCTACATCTGCTGCACCAGTAGTGAATGGAACATCCATACTCTGAAGAACACGTTTTACAACTTTATTTATAATAGTTTCATCGGCACCGAGCAAAACCAACACAAATGACTTTCCGGTTAAGCGCGCTTTAAAATCTCCTTTTTTTGTTACTGAACGCAAACGTTGGCCAAACTCTGTAATAACTTTGTCACCAACTTCATGCCCGAGCGTATTATTGATATCCGAAAAATGAGCGATATTCATGATCATTACAGAAAATTCACAGCGGTTACTGATAAGTTGATCGAGATAGTTTTCCAAGTATTTTCTGTTGGGCAATCCTGTCGCAATATCGTGTAACAATTGATGGGCAGACTGTTCAGTTCGGACGCGAATATTTTCCATCATACTATTCATTGCATTACCAAGACGGCCAATTTCATCATTGCCCTGTATTTGGACTGGCGCTGTATAGTCACCTGCGCTGATCCTTTCTACCGCTGAATCAACAGCACGTAGCGGCGTGGTAATAGATCGCGCTATATAAAAACAGCCTAGAATTGTCAGCACCAATCCTATCACTGCGAGCACTACCATAAATAAAAAAAGTGGCTGATAAATCGCCAATGCTCGACTCATCGAGAAATAGGTAGCGGCGACTACTGCCCGACCGTTGGCCAACTCGTAAAATTTCTGGACTTCGCCTACTGACTCGCCACCATGGATTAGGCGCTCGCCTTCCAAGTCATCCCCATTAACTTTTGTGTCCCATTTAGCAAGCAGTTCGCGAAATTTGTCGATATCCGGCTCCTCTGCGGTGCTGGCCGGTAGCGCCCATGATCCATCCGCGAGCCCCGCCGCGAGCGCAATCTCCACAGGTAATCGGGATTCGTTCTGAATATTACGTAAATCTTCACTGACGACCAAACGCCCGACGCCTACCCAAAGCCAGACGTTGTGTACCTCCATGGGGAGAAAAATCATTTGCACTAATTGACCACGATCCATAACAAAGCCACCAGCAGCCCCCCTCACCTTTTCGCCTTTTAGTAAATACAATAAATCGAAAATATATTGGGGTTCCATAACCTCCGATTCCACTACACTCCCGCCGCCCTCATTGCTCTCATAAATAATTTTCTGTCGTTCGGATATTACCACCAGCCGATCTTGCGGTGATAAAATTCGGTTTGACAAAATATACTGATCGAACGATTTTTTTCGATCAGCTATTAAGGCACGCCTGAAGTCGGGATCGCTGATCAACAAAAAGGCTTTGTCAATCAGCTCACTTTCTTGATTTTTTACCCAATAGTTAATATTTTTTTTTGATTCCACTAATAACTCTTCGCTATTGGCTTTAAAGTAATTTTTTGTAGCCGTGTATACCGCCACAAATGTCAACACCTGAATAGCCAAAAATAGTGCGATAAAAAATACCTCGAGCTTGGTTTGAAAGCTCAAGGAACGAATTTTTGCAATTATTTCTTCAACTGATTTACGCGCGTCCAGCAACTTAGCACCCCCCATCACTGCCTTAATCGCAAATCATTTTTTTCACCCTGAGGATAGAATCAGTTCAACTCTACTGATTGTAGCGCACATTTTGCTTATATTGTTTACACCGGTCGGTCCACATAGCCGTTAATCAATTATCACTGTTTAAATATTTTTGGCGGAAGTGCTTTGATATCGTTTCGTGTAGCACGTGTAGCCAACACGAAGACGACGCTAGCACTCCCAGTTAACCGGAACCTTGCCATGCGCCACCAAATACTGATTCGCCCTGGAAAAAGGTTTACTCCCGAAAAAACCGCGGTAAGCAGCAAGCGGTGAAGGATGCGGCGCTTTCAAAACCAGGTGTCGCGCAGGATCAATGGAGCCTCCCTTGCGTTGCGCATAGCTGCCCCACAACATAAACACCAGGTTTTCGCGCCGATCGTTGAGCGCGCGGATGGCACAATCAGTAAACTGTTCCCAGCCGCGATCCTGGTGCGAGCCGGCCTTGGATCGCTCAACAGTTAACGTGGCGTTCAGCAGCAAGACTCCCTGTTCGGCCCAATGGGTTAAACAACCGTGCTGGGGAACGGTAATTCCCAAATCTTCTTGCAATTCCTTATAAATATTCTGGAGCGATGGCGGTATTGCTACACCCTGCGGAACAGAAAAACACAGCCCGTGCGCCTGTCCCGGTCCGTGATAGGGGTCTTGGCCAATGATTACAACTTTTACCGCGTCAAACGGTGTGGTATCAAAAGCGGCGAACCAGCGGGAAGCCACAGGATAAATAATCTTTTTTTGCGCCTTTTCCGCGGCTAAGAACGCGCGCAACTGTGCCATATAGGGCTTGTCAAATTCTTCGCCCAGCACCTGCAACCAGGACGGATGTAACGTTATGGAACGCTTAATAGCCATCATAAGTTACGTCATGGAGGGCGTTAACTAAATGGTAGTTTCAACGCGCATATGGGGAAACAACAGTACGTCACGGATGGATGGCGAGTCAGTTAACAGCATGACCAGGCGATCGATACCAATTCCCTCGCCAGCCGTCGGCGGCATTCCGTATTCAAGCGCACGAATATAATCGGCATCGTAATGCATGGCTTCATTATCCCCCGCGTCTTTGTCCCTGGCTTGCGCCATAAAACGCTCGGCCTGATCCTCCGCATCGTTCAGCTCGGAAAATCCATTGGCTATTTCCCGTCCGCCCACAAAAAGTTCGAAGCGATCCGTCACTTCGGGGTGATCGTCGTTGCGCCGCGCTAACGGCGAAACTTCCGTGGGATATGCGGTAATAAATGTTGGACTCTCCAGGCGATGCTCTACGGTTTTTTCAAAAATTTCGATCTGCACCTTGCCCAGTCCCCACGATGGCTGCAATGGAATACCCAGTTTTTCCGCCACCCCGCGGGCGCGCTCGAGTTGATCGAGATCCGCGGCCTTTAGTTGCGGATTAAATTTGAGTATCGCATCAAATACCGACAATCGCGCAAATGGTTGTGAAAAATCGTACTCCTTGCCCTGATAGGTAACCGCAGTACTACCAAGCACCTCGCTACAGAGTGCGCGCAACATGGTTTCTGTCAGTTGCATTAAATCTCGATAATCGGCATATGCCTGATAAAACTCCAGCATGGTGAATTCGGGATTGTGGCGCGGCGACAGGCCCTCGTTGCGAAAACTACGGTTGATTTCAAACACCCGCTCAAAACCACCTACCACCAGACGCTTGAGATACAGTTCGGGGGCCACCCGCAAATACATCTGCTGGTCAAGGCTATGATGATGGGTGACGAAGGGGCGCGCAGTTGCACCACCGGGAATAACCTGCATCATCGGGGTTTCCACTTCCATAAAATCATGTTGCACGAGGAAGTGGCGAATAAAATCGATAATTTTTGAACGTTGTTGAAACACTTTGCGAGAGTTTTCGTTGACGATCAAATCCACATAGCGTTGTCGATAGCGGGTCTCCTGATCGGCGAGACCATGATATTTTTCCGGCAGGGGACGCAGAGATTTGGTTAACAACTGGTACCGCTCAAGATTGACGTAAAGGTCCCCTTTACCCGACTTGTGCAACACGCCCTCCACGCCCACCAGATCGCCCACGTCCCACTGCCCCCAGGTGTCCTTGATGGTTTTTTGGGCGGTTTTATCCGCGTATAACTGCACGCGCCCCGATACGTCCTGCAGCACCATAAACGGCCCACGCCGGGCCATAATGCGGCCGGCTACACTGACCCGATGCGCCAGGTTCTCCAGCTCTTGCTTACTTTTTTCGCCATAGCTTGCCTGCAGTCTGGACGCGAAATCCGAACGGCGAAACTGGTTGGGAAAGGCATTACCCTGTGCTCTGATCGCCGCCAGTTTACCGCGGCGCTCGGCAATTAGCTGATTTTCATCCTGCGGCTTTTGGTCCTGATTGCTCATTGTCTGTTTTCCAATACCTCATTGTGCAGAGGTGAATTGTACACGTGGCAGTGGCACCACCACGTTCTACAGCCCGGCTTTCAGGCTGGCTTCGATAAAGGGGTCTAGCTTACCATCCAGCACCGCCTGGGTGTTGCGGGTCTCCACCCCAGTGCGCAAATCCTTGATACGCGCATCGTCGAGCACATAGGACCGAATCTGGCTGCCCCAGCCGATATCGGATTTACTGTCTTCCACGGACTGTTGCTTTTCCTGACGTTTGAGCATCTCCAGTTCGTACAGCTTGGCTTTTAACATTTTCATACATTTATCGCGGTTCTGGTGCTGGGAACGCTCACTCTGACACTGCACCACCACGCCAGACGGGACATGGGTAATGCGCACGGCGGAATCAGTTTTATTGACGTGTTGACCACCGGCGCCGCTGGCGCGATAGGTGTCGGTGCGCAGATCCGCGGGGTTAATATCAATTTCGATATTGTCGTCGACTTCGGGCGCGACAAAGACCGCGGCAAATGAGGTATGTCGTCGATTACCGGAATCAAAAGGCGATTTGCGCACCAGACGATGGACACCCGTCTCCGTGCGCAACCAGCCAAACGCGTACTCCCCCTGAAAGTGTACCGTCGCGCTCTTTATTCCCGCCACCTCACCGGGAGACACTTCCACCAGATCAGTGGTAAACCCGCTTTCGTCGCCCCAGCGCAGATACATGCGCAACAGCATTTCCGCCCAGTCCTGGGCTTCAGTGCCGCCCGAGCCCGCCTGAATATCCAGATAGGCGTTGTTGGGGTCCATCTCCCCGGAAAACATGCGACGAAATTCCAGCTGTTCCAGGCGCGCGGTCAATCCTGAAATGTCTTTTTGCACATCTGCAAGTGCATCCGCGTCCTGATCTTCGGCAATCATTCCCAGCAATTCGCGGGCATCAGTCACCCCCGTATGGAGGGCTTCCAGGGTTACGACTACTGCTTCCAGGGCTGAACGCTCGCGTCCCAGTTGTTGGGCGCGCTCTGGATTTTCCCAGACATCAGGTGCCGCGAGTTCGAGTTCTACCTCGCTGAGCCGTTCTTTTTTGGCATCGTAGTCAAAGATACCCCCTGAGCACGTCGCTGCGCGCCTGTAGATCATCAAGGGTATTTTTAATCGGGTTAATTTCCAGCATACGAGGACGGTACAGGTTGGGCTAAGTCGCGAATTTTAGCCCATTACTGTTGCTCAGACCATGTGCAGCAACAACAAATTGACAGCAGCCAGGCCATTTGGATTGCCACCAATACCTTACCGTGCAACGCTGCAAATCCAAATGACCCGCTCCTGTTCCACGGCGGAGTAGCGCGCCGATCAGGGTAATGTTGGAATCAGCTGCGTGGTGGAGTGCAGCACCGGGCCCAGGTCTATGGCGCCGAGATCGCCAGCCAGGGGACCGGCGTCGGTAATGCCCAGCACCTCGATGCCCAGCCCGAGCGTCTGAAATCCACCGCCAAAATACTGGTTGCCAACCCCGGTTTGCGCGGCAAAGGACCCGACTCCGTCGACTATGCTGCCGGCGTTACCAAAAGCACCCCCTGCCCCCATCCCGGAACCACTGCCAAACCCGATGGTGCGGCTCGACATAAATCCATCTTCCGCCGCACGGCCGTTATCTTCTTCCGCCATGGCGAGGGTAACCCCGTGCAATGCCAAAGCTAATCCCGCGATCTTCACTAGTGTTTTTGTCCCAGTCATACATTTCACCTCGTCGTAACAGCTAATGCCTGTGTCGTCTGTGCGTGCACAGTGCGCTCAATAATGAAAATTGATCCCCACCGCCATCACGTGATTTTCGTAATCGGTGGCGTCAATATTCGATCGGTTGTCCTTTAGCGCGTAGGAGCCGCTTAGATACCACTGGCTACTCAAACGCTGGGTCGCCTCCACAAAATAAGTATCAGTCTTCGTTTCAAAATCGGCAGCAGTAGCAAAATCCCTTTGCGTATACGTATAACCGCCGTTGATAAAGGTATTGACCCGCACCTGGTAGCCCAACAGCACCCCGGCGCTGGATCCGGTGTAGCTAAAATAATCGAGATCTGCATCGGCATCTTCGATATCGCCCACCAGTTTGATCCACAGTCGTGGGGTCAACTGATTTTTTATCTCCACGGTGGAGCCAAGGGAATCGGTGTCGCGGGCGCTCTGGTCTGCCTGGCGCTGTCCATTCCTGACGCTGATTTGCGCGGACCAGTCCGCATTTAATTGCCGATACAGGCCGCCGGAGACAATCAGCGCCGAGTTATCCAGCACATCGTAGCGATCGTAACGATTGGAGATGGCACCCAGTTGCCCAACAAAATACGTCGTTTTCGCCGCATCCAGCGCCGTATAGTACAACACTGATGCCGCTGCACTCACAAACTGGTCGGACTCTTCCTCAGCATCTCTGGCTACGCCATTGACGTTGCTGTCGTAACCGGTTCTCACTCCCGCGTTGAAAGCCACTTCCGCCTGGGCAGAGCCGATGGCAAGGCCGAGCCATAACAACAACGATGCAGTGTTCTTAATGCCGTTATTTCGCCGGGGTGCGTGTCGTAAACTACACATCAAACTACTTCCTCTTTTTTTAAACAATTTTGCTGGTCATTTCCAACCCGGCCTGACTTCCCCACCGCTTCCGCTGCCAATCCCTGCAACACTACAACGATGGTAAACCCGGGCCGGACACGTTATGCAGCGGCAATTCGCCGAGCCCTCCTCCTGGCAATCCGCCTGGCAGAGAATCACCCGGGATGGATCCACCACCCGGAACGCCAATTCCCGGCCCCCCGATTCCCCCGGGCAGCCCCGGCCGCGGCGCGACTGGCAGGCCACGTCCACCAGGTAACAAATCGGGCGTCCGCTCGCGCAGAGTTCCCGGCAGCGCTTCTGTTGCCGGTATGGGATTAGCCAGCATTTGCTGCTGCGCCGACAGAATATCCGCCACCGAGAACCCCTGCCGCAATTGGTCAGCTATCTGAAACTGCATTTGTTGCATCTGCGCAACCGACAACCCCCGCGCCAGACTGGTTTCCGTGAGCGCCAACGCCTGTTCCAGCGCCGCGCCATTAAGTAACAGCGTTTCCAGCAACTGCGCGGCGAGCGCCAATTGCTCGCCACTATCCACCACGTAGGGTTGCGGCATATGCTGCGCCAGCTGCGTCAGGGGGTTATCCATTGCGTAGCGTCGCGTCAACACCGTGCCCAGGTTTATCAATGCTTCCCGCACGCTGGCGTTCGCTACCGCTAATCCCGATTTCTGCAGGTCCGCTAATTCCGCGCTCCGCGCACGCAGCGCCTGAGTCCAGGTCTCTGCCACTGCGAGAATGACGTCAGCGGGAACCCTTTTCGCCATGCCTTCCAGTATTTTTCCGCGCACCAGCTCCTCCGGTATATCGGCGGCCCGCAGTATCGATATTTTTTCAATAAAATGACCCGTCGCGTCGGCGTCATAACTGCGCGTCAACGCCAGATCGAGCAGCGCCTCTAACTGCTGTGCATCCGCACCGGCCTGCAACGCAGCTGCTGCGATCTGCGCGAGCTGAACCTGTTCGGCGCTATCGTCATAGCGCCCAATTTGCTCCACCAGATGGGCGGACATTTCCTGCGCGCCCAACGCACTGGCGACCGCCCAGAACCACAACGCCGATCCGCCCATCCAGAAACGTTTCATAATCTTGGTTTCCCTGTTACTCATTTACAAAACCGTAACCACGGCATTGCGCCGGCCGAAATCATCACTCACATGCTGTTCCGCCCGCGGGTCCGTCACGATTGTTTGATCGTCGATCAAAAATGCGTACTGGTAACGACCAGCGGGCAATGGCAAATCCGCCACCCAGTTACCGTCAATCTGTCTGCGCAACGGAATTTCCTGCACACTACCCCAGCCGTTAAAATCACCGATCAATGCGACTGTGGTCGCCTGTGGTGCATACAAACTGAAGCGCGCGTGGTGAGCCTGCTCCAGCCCTACAGTTTGCACACCCGCTAACGGCACTGCCGAGTGCTGAATTGTGGAGGGGGCTGGCAGAGGGTTACCGCCAACCACAACAACCACCAGCAGTGCGACGAAAGACAGTGCGCCCGCCTCCCAACCCAGCAGCGGATGCTCCTCCAGCCACAGCCGTAGACGGCGACGCAGACCGGGTCGCAAGGGCTCGACGCGGGATACGACCTGCGCGGCAAAATTGTGTGGCACCACGACGTCCGGCAAATTCACCAACTGCTCCACGCTACGGCCCAGCGCTGTTAACTCCGCCAATTGCGCCTCGTCCAGCGATGCAACAAAATCCGCACGCTGCGCGGGGGACATCTCCCCTTCAAAATATTCAACCAGAGCTTGATCCCATGCGTCCTTCACGACATCCCCTCCTCGCAGGCCTGCCGAAACATTTTCCTGGCGCGAAAAGCACGTATTTTGGCATTTTCCACGGTAATCCCCAGGATGCGCGCTATGTCCTCGTTGCTGTAGCCTTCTATATGTTTAAGCACCAGCAGCTCCCGGTATTGCTGCGGCAAGGTTGCCAAAAGATGACGCACACGCTGCTGCGTCTGTTTGTCTTCTACCTGCCGCAGCGGATTCGCGGTCTCCGCTGCCGCTAGCACATCGCCATAGTCGTCGAGATCGTCGTGTATATCCTGTGCGCCACGGCGGCGCAACACATCGCGACCTCTGTTCAGGGCAATCTGACAGAGCCAGGTGGAAAACTTGCTGCGTCCGGAGAATTGCGCGAGTTTTTCGTAAGCGTTGACAAATGCCTCCTGGCACACTTCTTCACACATTGCGTAATTACCCAACAGGCGATACACCACGTTAAACACCGTTTGCTGATAACGCTCCACCAACACGCCGTAGGCCTGTTTCTCCCCATTCAGGCACACTGCGACAATTTCCTGATCAGACAGATGACGCCACGTGCTCAATGGGTATTCCTTATAGCCAGTCGGTGATGCTTGTCAGGTTAGACGCAGGGTCGCGTGAAAAAGTTACGGAATATACAAAATATTATTGCGCCCGCCGTAGTCATCCGCTGCAATCGGCCGCAGGTTATCCGTACGGTACTCCTGGCCATCAACCAGATAGACATAATGAAAACGTTTGCCGCGCTCCGGCATAACCATCAGCAAACGCCAATTACCCGCGCTATCCGGCCCGGTAAGCGCCAGACCCGGCGGTGCCCAGCCATTGAAATCCCCCAACAACGCCACACTCCGAGCCTGGGGCGCCTGCAATTCAAACTGCACCTGCCGCTCTCCACTCGCTGCCATTGGCGTGCGTTTAGATACGCAGCCGCTGGCAACTATAAGGCATACCAGCGCTATTATTTTGCTGGCGATAACCGCGGGTCTGCGTGGAATCATAGGTAGTTGTTCATGGCCCTTGCTCGTCATCGACATAGCCGCAACCCGCCAGGCTCCGCCCAGGCGGCAGACCCCAGCGATATCGACAGTGAATTTGCCCCGCGATTATACCCCGTCAATATTTTCATTCACCCCACCGAAGCGCGAAAATTGCGAGGGGTGACAGGAAATATTCGCAAATTGTGTAACCAAAATCGCTATACCCCCGTCACACAGCAGGAACATAAAACCTGGAGAACTATCATGCAACATCAATTCAATAAATTATTACTGGCCACAGTTATCAGCGCATCCGTCGTCACCTCCGCGTACGGCGCCACCGATGGCAACGCTGCGGTTGCACTTGACCAGCGCGCCCAGGCAAGCGCCGACGCCGCACAGGCACTACAGGACTCGCCTGATGTGCCACTGACAACCGAGCAAACCCTGGATACTGCTGCCGACGCGCGGGATCAGGCCACACAACATATCAGTGCTGCCACCCAGACAGCAGGAACTTTACAACAAGCGTTAACCACCGATCTGGATGGGGCAGATGCACAACTCTCTGCCACGGCGAATGGCGCCCTGGCTGCGGCGAGCGAACTTTCCGGTGCAGGCGGTAGCGTACAGGAACAAATACAGGGCGACGCCAATCATACTGCCGATGCAGTAATCTCAGACTTACGCAGCGCACAAATGACGAATGCTGACGGCACTAGCTCGGCGCGCGCCGGGATTGCCGGCGGCAGCTCAGTGGCAGGAAAGCTATTGCAAATGGGCCAAACCGCGACCGCAAGCCTGTCTAACCAAACCAGCGCCACCATGCAGGACGAAGTGCGAGGTGCAGACACCGTCGCCAGTGGAGCCGCTGGCCTATCTCAATCTGTACTGGGCCAGGTGGAATCATCGGAAACCGCCCCGGAGCTCGCGAGTGGACAGGCATTGCCTGAGTTGCCTGTCGACGATGCCCTGCCAGCAGCACCGGATACCTCACTGCCAACTCCAGAAGTGGCTGTGAATAGTCGCGCACAGGCAGACGTTTCCGCTGGTGCGGGCCTCACCGCGGATGCTCAACGTGTCAACCTCAACACCCAGCAACGGATGCAAACGGATGTCGGTTTCAGCAGCGCTGGCAGAGGTAACGCCACCACCACACTGGGCTCCTCTATCGGTGGCAGTGTGGGCGGCATAACATCCGGGACGAGTGTCCTCGGCACCGGTTCGCTGCTACGCTAATTTTTACGATGGCACAACGGGCAGCTCAGGCTGCCCGTTTTTTTTAAAAGCATCACTGCCACGAAATTACCCGTTCCCGCCGACGCGTTGTGGCATAAGCTCCGCATCAAAAATTTGTAATTATTGTTGCTCCCGTTTCGCCGCTTCCCGCAGCCGCAGCTCACGGCGCTGGATTTTTCCGGTGGTGGTCATGGGCAGACTGGTCACAAATTCAAACTCCCGCGGATATTCGTGTTTGGCAAGGCGTTCCCTCACCATCTGGCGAATATCATTTTCGAGCTCCTCACTGGCTGTGTAACCTTCAGCCAGAATAATAAAGGCTTTAATACTTTCAGTGCGCACCGGATCGGGCACACCAATCGCCGCCGACATGGCCACCGCCTTGTGGCGCGACAGGGCGTCTTCAATCTCGCCGGGGCCAATACGATAACCCGAGCTGGTGATCACATCGTCGGAGCGGCCCTTAAACCAGAAATAGCCGTCCTCATCCATAACGCCGTTATCGCCCATCAACAGCCAGTCGCCAATATATTTTTCGCGGGTGGCTTCGGGGTTATTCCAGTATTCGAGCAACATCACCGGATCGCCCTTGCGAATGCCGATCTGACCCTCCGTACCGGGTGGCAACAATTCACCACTGTGTTCGTCAATAATCGCCGCCACGTGTCCCGGAATAGCCTTGCCCAATGAGCCAGCTTTCGCGGGCAACACCTCGGCGCAATTACCCAGTACAAGATTGCACTCGGTTTGGCCGTAAGCCTCGTTGATACGCACCCCCAGGGACGCATTAGCCCATTCAAACAACGCTGCGCCAACTGCTTCACCGCCGCTGAATACTGAGCGCAACTGTACGTCGTAGCGCTGCATCGCATCGGGCACCTGGCGCATCATTTTTAACATGGTCGGGGTTAGCAACGCGTTGCGCACCCGATGCTTGGCCAGCATATGGTAGGCCTGTTCCGGATCAAATCCGGGCGCGCGAAATGCCAGTATGGGCACTCCGTAAAACCAGGAAGGAGTGAGAATGTCCATCAACCCTGCCACCCAGGCCCAGTCCGCCGGTGACCAGTTCAAATCGCCCGGTTGGGGGAAAAAATCATTGCAGTATTCAATGCCTGGCAGGGTGCCAAGCAGGCAGCGATGAGCGTGCAGAGCGCCCTTGGGATTGCCGGTGGTGCCCGACGTGTAGCAAATAAATGCCGGATCTTCGGCGCGGCTGTTAACCGTACTGAACTGATCGGAGCCCTTTTCCAGTATCGTCCAGAAATCTTCACCTCTGCCTTGCGCACCATCGGTCAACAACACTTTTTCCAGCTGCGGCGCCCGCTCCCAGACTTCCTCCACCTTGGCAAAATTGGCCTGGTCGGTGATCAATATTTTGGCGCCGCTATCGTTCAGGCGATATTCAATGGCATCGGCGCCAAACAGGACCGATGTCGGACAGGAGATCAGCCCGGCTTTCCAGCAGGCAATATGCGCTATCGCGGTTTCCGGGGCCTGCCCCAGCAGCAATGTCACCCGATCACCGGGTTTGCCGCCCATCCCAACCAGGGCGTTGGCGAACTGATTGGCGTATTGCTGAATTTTGCGAAAGGTGTATTCCCGCACTTCGCCTGTTAGGGTTTCGTAAATGAGCGCCACCCGCGCTGGATCGGTGGCGTGTTTGTCCACGCAGTGGTGGGCCATGTTGAAATATTGCGGTACCTTCCAGTGAAACCCGTTGTAGACATCTTCGTAGGTGTTACCCCTGCTGATCAGCATAAGCACTCCAATAATTTATGTTTATAAATCGTAAGGCGAACCCTGCAACGTTCTGTGGCGTAAAACTACAATGCTGGCCATATCCCGCCGGATACCGGAATCGTGACGCCGGTGATAAAACTCGATTCTTCACTACTTAAAAACAGGGCCGCGTTAGCGATATCCAGCGGTTCGCCGAGACGTTGCAGCAGACAGGCGCGCTGTATTTTTTCAATCGCCGCTTCTCCCACCGCCGCCAGCGCCATGGTTTTAATCGCCCCCGGCGCAATACAGTTGACATTGATATGGGGCGCCAGTTCCAGGGCCAGACTACGGGTCAATGAAGTGACCGCCGCCTTGGCCGCAGAATAATCTGCGTGCCCCGAGGACCCCGCAAACTCGATGGAGGAAATATTGACAATTTTTCCGTATTGTCGCTCCAGCATGTGCGGACCAATTTTACGCACCAGATAGAATATGCCTTTGAGATTCATGTCGAAGGTGTCATCCCAGCGCTTTTCGTCGATATCTACTAGCGGACGATAACTCGCTTCGCGCAAACCGCCGACGATATTGATCAGGATATCGATGTGGGCAAATTCATTTTTTGCCGACGCGAGCAACCCTTCAACCTCCTGCTCCACCAGCACGCTGGAGCGCAGCGCGTGCAGCTTCGCATTTTTTGCCAACAACGGCGTAATCTCGGCGACGCCCTGTTGCAGGCGGCTGCCGGAGATATCCGTCACAATCAGCGAAGCGCCCTCCTCGGCAAACCGCTTGGCGACACCGAGACCCATCGGCCCCCCGGCACCGGTTACCAGCGCCACTTTATTCTTTAATCTCATATTGTCTTCATCCAGATCATTGCTTAATAACTACCCGGATCATTATGTTACCGACTAGTAACATTTGCAAGAAAGTCCGCAGACACCCGAAAAAAACCGCGCTCACCGCTGATTATCGTGTGCGCGATAATCCAACGAGGAAAAAAGTATCGGGAAACAACACCATTTGCAGAGTAAGAATCGGAGACAAACGCCTCCCATCAAGGCCGTGCTTACCCCAGGGCTGGCAACCGGGAAACGGGATGCTACGCCGTCAGTTTTTTATAGATAGCAAACAGCAGCAGAACCCATAGTGCAATACACAACCACAGGGTATACGCGGGTTTTACCCCCGCGGTGGGGTCCGCGTCGCCACCGGTGATACGGTGAATATTAGCGGCGCCGCAAGCGGGGCAGTTTCCCCGCGGAAAACGTTTACCCTGATAACTGCACGCCAGACAACGGTATATTTTTATATGCCCTGTCATAGATAGTCCAGTGGCCTACGACGCTTCTGACTATTTAGATTCGCCGCAGCTCAAAAAGCCACCCTGCTGCTCTCGCCGTGGCGTTAATCCGTAAAAGATACGCTTTTATTCCGGCAGTAAATGTTCAACTATCACCTGCAACGATTCGGCACCGCGATAAAAATTAATATCGAGACGATACACCATTTTCACTCGCTCCGGTAACTGACCCGACCAGTCTTGATCCACCGCATTAAACGCGATTGCATCCAGGATTAGTGTCGAAGCCGAATCTGCTACGTTATCGCCGCGCTGCAACACCATTTTCAGATGTTTCTCGCCCACCACTTTGTGTTGCAGTACGCGAAACGTACCGTGAAAGCTCGGCTGCGGAAACTGCTGTCCCCAGGGTCCACCGTCGCGCAGCTGCCGGGCAACGTCGAGGCTGAAGTCACCCTCGGTTAACTCCCCGTCGGTAACCAGTTCCACCGCGAGATCTTCCGGCGCCAGTTGCCGGCGAGCCTGATCGTCAAATGCGCGTACAAAAACCTCATAATGAGTTCGCGGCAGGGACAGCCCCGCCGCCATGGCATGCCCGCCAAATTTACTCACCAGACCGGGGTGTTTGCTGGCCACCGCCTCCAGAGCGTCGCGAATATGGAAACCGGATATGGAGCGAGCCGAGCCTTTTAACTCCCCGTCACCGGCATCGGCAAAGGCAATTACCGGGCGATGCAGTCGTTCTTTCACGCGGGAGGCTAACAACCCGACGACCCCCTGGTGCCAACTGTCGTCATACAGACACAGCCCCCAGGGTAGCTGCTGATCAGACAGATCGAGTTCGGAGAGAATCGCCAACGCCTCCCGCTGCATGGTCGTTTCAATGGCGCGTCGATCCCGATTCAGTTCGTCGAGCTGTACCGCCAACGCGCGGGCCCGGTAAGGATCGTCGCTCAGCAGGCATTCGATACCGATCGCCATATCCTGCAGACGCCCGGCGGCGTTCAGGCGCGGACCCACCGCAAAACCCAAATCCGCTGCAACAATGCGTTCGCGCTCCCGCCCCGCCAACTCCAACAGAACGCCCACGCCGGGGCGCGCCAGCCCGGCGCGAATACGCTGCAGCCCCTGGTGCACCAGAATACGGTTGATTTTATCGAGCGGCACCATATCCGCCACCGTCCCCAGCGCCACCAAATCCAGCCATGTCGCCATACTGGGTTCGTCGATGCCGCGCTGCGCAAACCAGTTTTGTTCCCGCAGCGCCCCACGCAGGGCGCTGAGCACATAAAAAATGACCCCAACGCCGGCCAGATTTTTGCCGGGAAATGCACACTCCGACTGGTTGGGATTCACTATGGCAGCCGCCGCAGGAATGTCGCGACCGGGTAAATGGTGGTCGGTAATCAACACGTTAATGCCCGCCTCCTGCGCGGCCGCTACCCCGGCGACGCTGGAAATTCCGTTGTCCACGGTGATAATTAAATCGGGGCTGCGCCGGATCGCCAGGGTCACGATTTCCGGCGTCAATCCGTAGCCGTATGCAAAGCGGTTGGGCACCAGATAGTCCACACGCTCGCAACCCATGGCCTTTAATGCCAGCACTGCAAGGGCCGTGCTGGTGGCGCCATCCGCGTCAAAATCGCCAACGATCAATATGGATTGATCCCGATGCAGGGCGGCAACCAGCAGTTCAACCGCCGCGGAAACGCCGTGCAACAAATCTGGCGGGGGCAACCCCGCGAGGCCCAGGGCTAGCTGCTGCGAGTCGTGGACACCTCGAGCGCGATAAATTCGCTGCAGTAAAGGAGTGGTCTGGGTGGAAAAGGCGGGGGCCTGCGCGTTTTCGCTGGGGGTGACCTGGCGGACGCGTATGCTGGGATGGAACTCTCCCATGCTGTGCACCCCTAAGCGGTAAGATGACTCGCGATAAAACCCTGAACCTGCGCAATTTCGTCGGGCAATACTTCGAATTGTTCGGCGCGGGTAAACAGGTCCGCCATATGGTGGGGCAAGGGCGGGTTTTGCGGGTAGCCCGCCTGCCGCACCGCCTCTGGAAATTTCGCTGGATGGGCGGTGGCGAGACAGATCAGCGGCGTGTCATGATCGCGCCGGCAGTGACGACCGGCAGCCAGACCGATTGCCGTGTGCGGGTCGAGCAGATAGTCGCTGGTTTCGTACTCGGCGCGGATGGTGGCGACGGTTTGCTGATCGTCCAGTCGGTGGCTGGAAAATAGCGTCCGCGCCTGGGTTAACGCGCCGGTATCGAGGGGCGCGCTGCCATTGGCAAATTGCGCCATCAGGGCTTTGATGGCCGCCCCGTTGCGCCCATACAAATCAAACAGCAACCGTTCGAAGTTGCTGGAGATCATAATATCCATACTGGGCGACAAACTGTGAATAAGGGGCTTTTTACTGAGGTCATTGCCGCTGATACAACGGTGCAGGATGTCATTGGCGTTGGTGCCGATAATTAATTGCTGCACCGGCAGGCCCATCTGGCTGGCCAGATAACCGGCGAAAATATCTCCAAAGTTACCCGTGGGGACCGCAAAGGACACCGGGCGGTGCGGCGCGCCTACTGCTAGCGCGGCCCAGAAATAATAGACGATCTGGGCCATGATCCGCGCCCAGTTAATGGAGTTGACGGCAACCAGCTGACGACCCGGGGGCAAAAAAGACTGGTCGGCAAAACTGGCCTTGACCATATTCTGGCAGTCGTCAAAGTTGCCCTGCAGGGCAATATTGTGCACATTGCCGTCGGCCACGGTGGTCATTTGTCGGCGTTGCACCTCCGACACCCGCTGGTGGGGATGCAAAATGAAAATATCGATATTTTCACAGCGGCGGCAACCTTCGATCGCCGCGGAACCGGTGTCACCGGAAGTTGCTCCCATCACCACTACTTTCTGACCACGCCGGGCCAGCAGGTAATCGAGCAGATGCCCGAGAAACTGCAATGCGAAATCCTTAAACGCCAGGGTCGGTCCGTGGAACAGTTCCAGAATCCACTCGTTGTGACCGCTTTGCACCAGGGGCGCTATCGCCCGATGGCGAAAAGTGCTGTAGCTGGCATCAATAATACGGTGCAGATCCCGATCTGGAATGGCTCCCGCCACGAAGGGGGACATCACGTTGAAGGCCAACTCCGTGTAGGGCAAACCGACCCAACTGGCAATTTCGTCGCTGTTGAAACGCGGCAAATGTTCCGGGACAAACAGACCGCCATCCGGCGCCATACCCGTCAGGACAACCTCTTCAAAGGACAATGCGGGAGCAGTACCGCGGGTGCTGATATATTTCACTGTGAACTATTCTTCGTCAATAAAAGATCCCACCATAAAGATCTGGCGGGGCTGAGGCGCTATTTTAGCCGTAAACATCGGCAAAGTTTTACCCGTTGAGGGACTCGACCCGCAGGTGGGTGACCTCCCCGAGCACCGTATCGAGGGCCTCCATAGCGGTAACCGCGTCCAGAATGTCCTGCTCCCGCGCCCGATTGGTGAGCATAATCAGCGGTACGTGGTCCTCATCGGGCAGTGGTTGTTTCTGAATAATGGCCTCGATGCTGATACTGCGACTACTGACGATTTGCGCCAACCTGGATAGCACGCCCGGTCGATCAAGAACTGATAACCGCAAATAATAGGCGGTTTCGATGGCGGTGATATCGAGGACCGGGTAATCGCTCACCGCGCCCGGGGCGAAGCCAAGATGCGGCACCCTGCTGGCGGGCGCGCACTGCAAGCCCCGCGCGACATCGACAATATCGGCAATCACCGCGGACGCCGTGGCCTCGGCACCGGCGCCAGCCCCGTAATACAGGGTGGGCCCCACCGCGTCCCCTTTGACCAGAATGGCATTCATCACGCCGCCAACCTGCGCCAGCAAACGATCCTCCGGCACCAGCGTGGGATGCACGCGCAATTCGATGCCGTCCTGAGCACGTCGCGCTATCCCGAGGTGTTTAATGCGATAACCCAGTTCCTCGGCGTAGGCCACGTCCTCGGGCAAAATGGTACTGATACCCTCGGTGTAAACAGCATCAAAACGCAAAGGCATGCCAAAAGCGATGGCGGAGAGAATCACCAGCTTGTGGGCGGCATCGATACCCTCCACGTCGAAGGTGGGGTCGGCTTCGGCATAACCGCGCCGCTGCGCTTCCGCCAGAGCATCGCCGAAACTACGATTTTTATCGCGCATCTGGCTCAAAATAAAGTTGCCGGTGCCGTTGATAATACCCGCCAACCACTGCACCCGATTTGCCACCAGGCCTTCGCGCAACGCTTTAATAATGGGAATACCACCAGCAACCGCGGCCTCAAAGGCGACCGTGACGCCGCGCGCCTCGGCAGCGGCAAAAATTTCGTTGCCGTGTTCGGCAATTAGCGCCTTGTTCGCCGTTACCACCTGTTTACCGTTTTCGATCGCCCGTAGTACCAGTTCGCGGGCTACGTCGGTGCCGCCGATTAACTCCACCACAATATCGATTTCGGGATTGTTCGCCACCGCGAAAATATCCCGCGAGATGGCCACGCGTCCTGTATCGCAGGCGGCATTATCGCGACGGGCACCAATCTGCGTAAGAGCGATGTTACAGCCCGCCCGCGCGGCGATATCGCCAGCGTTGCGAGTTAATACTTTAATGGTGCCGGAAGCGACCGTACCCAGGCCGCACACCCCGACTTTGACCGTCTGCACGGAATACCCCTCAAGGCTGAATCGAAAGACGGCAACCTTAATTGCGCGCCCTGTTACTGTCAATGCGGCGCGCGGTTATCTCCCGGGTTCAAACCCAGAATTTGCGCCAGCACATTGGCGGGGCGATATCCGGGCAGCAACGTGCCATCCATCAGCACAATCGCAGGGGTGCCATTGACGCCCGCCTGCTGGCCGAGTTGAAATTGTTCCGCTACCGGATTGTTCGCGCATACGTCGATGGGGACAGCTTCGCCATTTTTAAGTCGGGTCAGTGTCTCCTGCGGATTTTTTGCGCACCAGGCCGTGGCTATTTTTCGATAGGATTCAGAATCCGGTCCCGCCCGCGGAAACGCCAGGTAGCGCACTTCTATACCCAGGCTATTCAGCTGCGGAACTTCCTGGTGAAGTTTGCGGCAGAACCCGCAATCAACATCTGTAAACACGTTGATCACCGCGCGGGTTTCCCCGGTTGGAGAAAAAATGATCATGCTATTCCGCGGAATTGCCGCCATCATTTCCTTGCGCGGCTTGACCAGAGCAGCGTCGCGCACGTCGAGAAACGCGCCGGGCCGCACCGCGTAGAGATTGCCATCAAAAAAATACTCGCCGTCGTTCACAACATACAACATCGGCCCACCAACAATTTGTACCTGATAAATACCCGGAAGGGGGCTGGGGGTCACATCGCTGTATTCGAGATCGGGACGCGCCTGTTGCAAGCGCACAATAATTTGCCGCGCCCGGGCTGCATCAATATCGGCAGCTTCCCCTTGCGCTCCAGCGGCGGGCGCCGCACTCAACGCACCGCCAAGAACAAGGGCCACGCAGGCAGCGAGAACAGGTTTTAACATGGCGTACTCCAGTAAAAGTAAACGTTTGAACCCGGGGATTCAACGCGGTTCCGCGCTAACCGCGCGGGTGATGTTGTGCGTGTAATGATTTCATGCGACTGCGCGCCACGTGGGTATAAATCTGCGTGGTGGACAAATCCGTATGTCCGAGCAACAGTTGCACAACCCGTAAATCCGCACCGTGATCCAGTAAATGGGTTGCAAAGGCATGGCGCAGGGTGTGGGGAGACAACGGCTTGTCGATCTGGGCCAGCCGCGCCCAGTGTTTGACGCGATGCCAGAAGGTCTGGCGGGTCATGCCCTGTCCACGCTGACTGAGAAAAACCCGTTCGCTTTCCCGCGCGCCTGACAACTCGACTCGAGCACTGGCGAGATAGCGCTCGAGCCAGACCAACGCCTCCTCCCCCACTGGCACCAGCCGCTCCTTGCCACCCTTGCCAAACACCCGTATCACACCCTGGCGTCGGTTCAATTGCGCCAGGGTCAAATCCACCAGCTCTGTCACCCGTAACCCGGTGGCGTAGAGCAGCTCCAGCATGGTCTTGTCCCGCAAACCCAGGGCGGATTCGACATTCGGCGCCAGCAACAAACGTTCCACGTCGCCTTCACTGAGGGTTTTGGGCAGGGGTCGCCCCAAGCGCGGATTGCGCACCAATGCGGTGGGGTCCCGGTTAATGCGTTTGTGCCGTAACCCGTACTTGTAAAAACCCCTCAGGCAGGAGAGTGCGCGGGAGATTGAGCGCGAACTTATGTGGCGCCGCGCGCAATCGGCGAGGTAACTCTGCAACAGCACCTCATCGGCGGTTAACAGGTCGCTGCCCTGGGCCGCCAGCCAGCGTGCAAAAGCGCCGAGATCGCGCCGATAGGACGCCAGGCTGTTGGCGCTCAACCCCTTTTCCATCCACAGCGCATCCAGATAATTCTCAATCAGCAATTGTTCGGGAAAGCTATCCATGGCGCTACTGTAAACGATTCTGCCACCGCGCGCTGCATATCACTGGAACACCGGGCGGCATAAAAAAAGGCGGCCGTAGCCGCCTTTTTGTCTGTGGTGTCGGTCTCGCGCCAATGTCGCGCCCACCCCACCGCCGCACTTGTTCTATCAGACCAGCTTTTCCTTGATGCGCGCCGCGCGTCCGGACAGCTCCCGCAGATAGTACAATTTGGCCTGGCGGACATCGCCACGGCGCTTCAATTCAACACTTTCCACTTGCGGGCTATAGGTCTGAAAGGTGCGCTCGACGCCAATCCCGTTGGAAATTTTGCGCACGGTGAATGCGGAATTAAGGCCGCGGTTGCGAATGCCGATAACAATCCCCTCATAGGCCTGCAGACGTTCCCGGGTGCCTTCAGTCACTTTCACCTGTACTACAACGGTGTCCCCTGGACTAAACTCGGGCAGGGTTTTACCCATTTGCTCCGCTTCCAGTTCAGCGATAATTTTGTTCTTGCTCATAACTTGCTCCTGAATACCTAAAAATACCTTGCGTTAGTAATACTACATTTTTTCTGTCTCATCGCCAGCGTCGGTCCGGGCGGTGCCTGTAGAACCTGCCATGTCCGCAACCCCGTTGCGATATTCGTCGAGTAACTCCTGTTGTTCCCGGTCCAGGGATACCGCGGCCAGCATCTCGGGGCGGCGTTCCCAGGTTCGCCCCAGCGCCTGTTGCAACCGCCAGCGGCGAATCCTTTCGTGGTCGCCGGAGAGCAGCACTTCCGGAACCCGGTGACCCGCGTAATTTTCCGGGCGCGTGTAATGCGGACAGTCCAGCAGGCCATTGACGAAAGAATCCTGCTGCGCCGATTGTTCGTCGCCAAGCACCCCCGGTAAACCGCGGATAACCGCATCCAGCAATACCATTGCCGGCAGTTCACCGCCGCTGAGCACATAGTCCCCAATGGACCACTCTTCGTCGATCTCCAGCGCCAGCAAACGCTCGTCTATTCCTTCGTAGCGTCCCGCTACCAACACCAGATGACCGGGAAACTGACGCAGTTCCTCGACCCCCTGATGATCCAGTACCCGTCCCTGGGGGGACAGGTAGACCACTTTCACTACACTGCCGCCGGTTGCTCCACCGTCGGTGCTTTTAGCCCAGGCCCGCGCCGCGGCGATCGCCTGTCGTAGCGGCTCGATCAGCATCACCATGCCCGGCCCGCCGCCATAGGGGCGATGATCCACCGTCTGGTGCCGATCCCTGGTAAAATCCCGCGGATTAAAAAAAGCGATGTTTACCCGACCTTCGCTTACCGCTCTCCCGGTCACACCGTATGCGGTGATCGCGCGAAACATCTCTGGAAACAGCGTCACTACACCCACATGTACCGTTGAACCCGGCGCCAGCTCTCCCATGCCGCTAAAACGCCGGATCCCATGCAACAATCATTTCACCACCATCCAGGTCCGTGTGTATCACGTACTGATCCACATAGGGAATCAGTCTTTCCCGGCGATCACAGCTGGTGGCGTCGCCGCGCACCAGCAGAACGTCGTTGGCACCGGTTTCCATAAAGCCAACCACTTTGCCGAGCCGCACCCTGGTTTCACCGAACTCGCTGTACACCGTAAGCCCCAGCAGTTCACTCCAGTAAAACTCGCCCGGCGACAACGTAGAGAACTGAGATCGGGAGACCAGAATGTCCTGCTGACAGATTTCCTGAGCCCGATCGCGGTCATCGATACCAGCAATACGAGCCACCAGGCCTCGTCCCTGGCGGCGCCGCTCGACAATTTCCAGCGCCTGCCAGCCACTTCGGGTTCGAATCCACCACGGCTGGTAGTCAAAAATATTTTCCTGTGGGGCTGTGGCAGAGTGAATCTTTACCCAACCCCTGATACCGTACACGCCAGCAATACGTCCCACCGCCACCGCATCGACAGGGAACGCAGGCATATCAACTCACCACCCGCTGAGTATCCGAGCGGGTCAGGCGGACTGCCGACTCGCTTCCTTCACCAGCCGGGACACGCGATCGGAAGTGGTAGCACCCTGCCCGATCCAGTAATTGACCCGCTCCAAATCAATCCGCAGGCGCTCTTCCTGGCCGCGCGCAACCGGGTTAAAAAACCCCAACCGCTCGATAAAACGGCTATCGCGGGCCTTGCGGCTATCAGTGACTGTCAGGTGATAGAACGGGCGTTTTTTGGAGCCGCCGCGAGCCAGACGAATCGTTACCATGTAATCTCTCTTCCTGTCGTTAGTGGAACCTAGCGTTGAGTCAGTCCGGCGCCGCCGGCGTGAATTCGCCGCCAGTCAGGCCCTATTCGGGACCCATCTGTCGGGTTCCGGGGCAAAGTCACCACCGAAGACCCCTGAAAGGCGCAGCATTTTACGGCAAAGCCCGACCAAATAAAACTAGTACGCACGAGAAAAATCAAATGCTTATGAAGCCGCCATCTAGCGTTTGCGGAACATTCCGGGAGGCGGTGCCCCCCCGCCCATGGGCTGACCGCTCCCCGCCGCCATCCCTTCGAGACCACGCAGCATATTGGCCATTCCCTTGCCCTTCATTTTTTTCATCATTTTGGACATCTGTTTGTGTTGTTTGAGCAGCCGATTAAGATCCTGGATCGACGACCCGGACCCCAGAGTAATACGCCTTTTACGGGATCCATTCAGGATATCCGGGTTGCGTTTTTCCGCCTTTGTCATGGAATCGATAATCACCGTCATGCGTTTAAACTGTTGCGCAACATGGGATTGCTCCGCCATTTGCGCCATCTGCCCCATGCCCGGCAACTTGTCCAGCAAGCCGCTCATACCCCCCAGATTCTGCATCTGCTGTAACTGATCTCGCAGATCCTCCAGATCAAACTTTTTGCCTTTCTGGACCTTTTGGGCGAGTTTTGCCGCCTTTTTCTGATCTACCTTGCGCTCGACATCCTCAATCAGGGAGAGCACATCGCCCATACCCAGAATACGCGATGCGATACGCTCCGGGTGAAATGGCTCAAGGGCGTCGGTTTTTTCGCCGACGCCGATAAACTTGATCGGTTTACCCGTGACCTCGCGCACGGACAAGGCCGCGCCACCACGGGCATCGCCGTCCACCTTGGTGAGAATGATGCCAGTCAGGGGCAGCACGTCGTTGAAGGCCCTGGCCGTGTGCACCGCATCCTGGCCAATCATCGCGTCCACCACAAACAGGGTCTCCACCGGGCACAGCGCGCCGTGCAGCAGGCGAATTTCTTCCATCAGCGCACTGTCGATATGCAACCGCCCGGCGGTATCGACGATCAACACATCACAAAACTGGCGGCGCGCCGCGGCAACCGCGCCCTCGACAATCGTCAGCGGCGCCTGCTCGGTGGTACTCGGGAAAAACTCAACACCAACTTCCGCGGCGAGGGTTTGCAATTGAGTGATCGCCGCGGGCCGGTAGATATCGGCGCTCACCACCATGACTTTTTTCTTTTCACGCTCGCGCAAAAACCGCGCCATTTTGGCGACCGAGGTGGTTTTTCCCGCACCCTGTAAACCTGCCACCATAATGACAGCGGGTGGTGTGGCGGCGAGGTTGAGCGCCTCGTTCCTGACCCCCATCATCAGTTCTAGCTGATGCTGTACGATTTTCAGTAACTGCTGACCGGGCTCCAGGCTCGCGCTAACTTCCTGACCAACGGCGCGTTCCCGTACCTGTTCAATAAAATTCTTGACCACCGGCAGAGCCACATCCGCTTCCAGCAGCGTCAGGCGCACTTCCCGCAGAGTGTCCTGAATATTCTCGTCGGTCAGCCGACTTTTGCCGGCCACCTTGCGCAAAGCGGATGTAAAACGGTCGCTAAGGTTTTCAAACATCGCCATGACTTTATCGTTTCCAATCGGCAAAAACAGGGGTTGACGAGTATACCCGATCCCCAACCGCGGCGGGACTCTTTGCGCCACCAATAATCTGTGACAAACTCACCGCACACTCATGTAATTACGTCCCCGGCATGCTTGTTATTACCTTCGGAATAATTGCCATCGCCCTGTATCTCATCGCCTTCGTGCTACGGGTTTTACAGCTGCGTGGGCGGCCCGGAGCCGCGTCCACGACCATCTCCGCAATCGGCCTGGTGGCACTGATGGCCCACGCCATCGTCAGCGTCCAGCAGACCTTTAACCAGGGCGCCGTGGATTTCAGTCTCCTGCCGGTTTCGGTGGCGCTTTTCTGGGTTATCAACGTCATAGTGGTGGTCAGCAGCTTCAGAAAACCGCTGCACAACCTGTTTTTGTTGTTGTTTCCGGCCACTGCTCTAATGCTTACATTATCCCTGGGCATTGACGATGGAGATCATTTTGTGACACTCCCCTCCCTCGCGCTGAGTATCCACATTTTACTATCGTTACTCGCCTATAGCCTGATGACCATCGGGGCACTTCAGGCGCTGTTGCTGGCTTACCAGAATCGTCAACTGCACCAGCATCGCCCCACTGGTGCAGTGCTGGCCCTGCCGCCCCTGCAAACCATGGAAACCCTGTTATTCGAGGTTATTGCGACAGGATTCGCACTACTCACGCTGGCGCTGGCCACAGGGTTTGTGTTCGTTGATAACTTTGTGGCCCAGCATGTGGCCCACAAGACGGTTTTTTCCCTGCTTGCATGGCTGCTGTACGGCACCTTACTGGTCGGACACTATCGCCTGGGCTGGCGTGGCAAGGTCGCTATCGCTTGGACATTGGGGGCATTCTCGGCGTTGATGCTCGCTTATTGGGGCACCAAGTTCGTGCTCGAGGTCATCCTTGCACGCGGCCCGTGACAGTTGCCTTGCGCCACAAACTCCTTCACCATTGACACCCCCAATAATACAAGGCTCCTCGCCCGTTGAACGACGCTCCCTTATTGCACCTGTTCGCCATGCTGGCTGGGCTGTTGGCCATTTCCGCATTCTTTTCCGGCTCGGAAACCGGCATGATGTCGCTCAACCGGTATCGACTGAAACACCTTGCCAAAAAACATAGTGGTGCGCGAAGGGCGCAGCGCCTGCTCGAACGCCCCGACCGGCTGCTCGGCCTGATTCTAATTGGCAACAACGCAGTCAATATTCTGGCGGCAATTATCGCGGGGATTATCGGCACGCGCCTGTTGGGGCCGGAAGCGGGTATCGCCGCGGCTACCGCCACGCTGACGATAGCGATGCTGGTGTTTTCCGAGGTCACCCCAAAAACCATTGCCGCGTTGCAGCCGGAAACCATCGCGTTTGCAGCCAGCCACGTGCTCAGGCCACTACTTAGAGTTTTTTATCCCGCGGTGTGGCTGGTCAATCACGTATCTAACGCCCTGGTGCGCCTATTGGGCTTTAATCCCGAACAGCGGGACGGCGACAGTCTTAGCAAAGAGGAATTACGCACGGTCGTGGATGAATCCTCCGACGAGCATATCTCCATTCATCACCAGGGGATGCTGATCAACATTCTCGATCTGGAGAAAATCAGCGTAAACGATATTATGGTGCCGCGCAGCGAGATATTTGGCCTCGATCTGGAGAACGATATCGATACTCTGGTAGACCAAATCATCGACTCCGCCTACACCCGGGTACCGGTCTACGAAGGCGACATCAATAATATCGTCGGCTTTTTACATATGCGCCGGGTCAATCGCATTTTGCGTGGCGGCGCCGACAAGCTAACCAAGGAAGCCATCAAACGCTTTACCCGCGAACCTTACTTCGTACCTGAGAACACGCCGCTCAATACGCAATTAATCAATTTTCGCAAAAACAAGCGCCGCGTCGCCCTGGTGGTGGATGAATATGGAGAAGTGCAGGGGCTGGTCACCATCGAGGATATTCTCGAGGAAATCGTTGGCGACTTCACCACCAACCTGGCGGAGAAAGAAGAAGACATCCTCCCCCAGCCGGATGGTAGCTATCTGATCGACGGTTCCGCCTCAATCCGCGAGATTAACAAAGTCACCGGGTGGGATTTACCCCAGAGCGGGCCGAAAACACTGAACGGACTGGTGCTCGAACAACTGGAGAGTATTCCCGATGGCAACGTCTGTTTTGTTCTCAATCATTGTCGCTTTGAAACGCTGGATTTGTCGGACAAAATGGTGGCCAAAGTGCTGGCGTGGAAAACGGGTTCGCCGAGCGTTGACAGCGACTAAAGCGGCGAGCAGCGGCAAGCGCCCACCTACATAAACGGATTGTGTTCCCGACGTCGCGCCACCGCCCGCGTCAACACTTCGCGCCGTTCATCATTATCCAGCAGTAACCACTCGCGAATTTCCTGCGCTGAACGATAGCACCCCTGGCAGATATCGTCGTGATCGAGCAGGCAAATCGACACGCAGGGCGATGCCACCGGTTTTTCATCGCGATTACTTGCCATCCGCTGTCACCAACATCAAGTCCGTCAAAAATGTACCCGCTTTTTCCTGATAGACCTGCGCGGAATGGCGCAATCCCGCCATGGCGTCGTCATTGAGTTGTCGCACCACCTTGGCCGGAGTGCCCAGTACCAGGGAATAATCGGGAATCTGCATGCCTTCGGGTACCAGCGCATTGGCACCGATAAGGCAATATCGCCCCACCCGCGCACCGTTAAGAACAACCGCGTTAATGCCGACCAGGGAATACTCGCCTATGGTGCAACCGTGCACTACGGCGCTGTGGCCAATCGTAACGTTTTCCCCAACCACTACCTGAATGCCCGGATCGGTGTGAATGACCGCGTTATCCTGTACATTGCTGCCAGCGCCAATATGAATTGTGTCGGTATCGCCGCGAATCACCGCGTTGAACCACACGCTTGCCCGCTCCCCCAGGATAACTGAACCGATGACATCGGCGCTGTCGGCAACAAACACCTGCTTGCCGATACTGGGGATGCGTTCCTGATAGCGATAGATCATTTCACCAGCTCCTGCATTGCTTGACCCTTAATACTGTCTTAGTTGAGTTCCAGCCCGGCCTTCAGATCCTGATCAAGATATTTCACCAGCACAGTGTACAACTGGTGCGGATCGCCGGGCTGCCCCACACCGCCGGGAAATCCCACTTCTCCACTGTGCTTGGCTAAATGCCCGGCGCGTTTAATAAACACCACCCGCGGATCAGCTGCGCAGGTAAAATGCCTCCGGCACAGCCGCCTCGCGGGTAACACCCGACGGCGGCACCGGTTCGAGCGGCGTTTGTTGCACGTGCTCCGTGATTTTTTTAACCAGTGTCAAACTTTCGTTCCCGTACGGCGATATACTGTATATAACTTGGTTCTCTGGCGCGACTGGCACAGTCCCCGGAGCGTATACAAACCCGCGCGGCCAATTATGAAATTTTGCAGTCTGTGTGCTAATCCTATCACCTTGCGCATTCCCGAGGGGGATGATCGCGAACGCCATATTTGCGATGCCTGCGATACGATACACTACCAGAATCCCCGCATCATCGCCGGTTGTGTGCCGGTCCACGACCATCGGGTATTACTGTGCCGGCGCGCCATAGAGCCGCGCCACGGTTGCTGGACGCTACCGGCTGGTTTTATGGAAAATGGGGAGACCACCATTGAGGGTGCCCTGCGCGAATGCATCGAAGAAGCTAACGCCGAGATCGTCGCCCCGCAGCTGTATACCATGATCGACATTCCACAAATCAACCAGGTCTACGTTTTCTTTCGTGGCGAATTGCGCGATCTGACATTTTCGCCAGGGCTGGAATCTCTTGAAGTAGCGTTGTTTGCCGAGGCTGACATCCCTTGGGAAAACATCGCCTTCCCTTCGGTGAAATCCACCCTCGAATATTTTTTTAGCGATCTCAAAACCGGTCGGTTCCCGGTGCGGACAGAGACTATTCGACGACGCCAGCGCCCGCAACCAGCCTGAACCGTGCGGACTGGCAACCTGTCAGCGCAGCCAGATCAGGCTTGCCGTGCGCCCGGTGACGCCGTCGCGCCGATAGGAATAGAAGTGTTGCGCATTCGCGTAACTACAGAGATCGCCACCGTATACCTGCCGTACTCCAAGCGACGCCAGATGCACCCGCGCCAGTTGCACCAGGTTTCCGTGTAATCGATCGGAGTTGGCGGCTGCGGTAAAACAGTTGGTTACCGCGTCTGTATCCAGGCAACCCCAACTCGACGTGACAAATTGCGCCAGCACTTCCGGCCCCACCTCAAAGTGTGGCTGACTAATCGCGGGACCCAGAAATGCCAGTATGTTTTGCGGCGCCACAGCCATCGCGCGCACCGTGTTATGCAACACCCCCGCCGCCAGTCCACGCCAACCGGCATGGGCCGCGGCGACCACCGTTGCAGCGCGATCACAAAATAACACTGGCAAACAGTCGGCGGTTAAAATCCCACAGGCCATGCCCGACTCGCGGCTGTAACAGCCGTCCGCTTCCGGCGCGCCTGGCTGTACCCCACTACAGATCACATCCACGCCATGCACCTGGCGCAACCACTGGGGGGCGCGAGGTAATTCCAGCGTTTGACGCAGGCGTTCACGATTGATGGCGACACTGCGGGGATTGTCCCCCACGTGATCGCCGAGATTAAACGATTGCCAGGGCCCCACACTAACACCGCCGGTACGCAGGCTAATGGCCACACCGACGCCCTGTGGCAATGGCCAGTCGACGGGAAGCAGGACATCGCTAAGAGACACTGTCGCTCTGCTCCAGAACGTCCAGCAGTAGTTGCATATCCGGCGGTAACGGCGTGGACCAGGACATCGTTTGCCCCGTGGCGGGATGTTCCAGGGTTAACTCCACGGCGTGCAGCGCCTGGCGTTTGAAATCGCGTAGCGTGGCTATTAACTCCTCGGTTGCACCCCTGGGGACACGCATCCGCCCGCCATAGACGGCATCCCCCACGATCGGATAGCCGATGTGCGCCAGGTGCACGCGAATTTGGTGGGTGCGCCCGGTTTCGAGCTTAAGTCGCACCAGGGTGTAATGATTGAAGCGGCGCTCGACCCGGTAATGGGTGACCGCTTTGCGTCCACCCTGTGGCACCACTGCCATTTTCACGCGGGCTTGGGGGTGACGACCGATCGGGGCGCTAACTTCGCCCCCACCCGTCATTACGCCCCATACCACCGCCGCGTAATGTCGCCCCAGCGTACGCTCCTGCAACTGACGCACCAGACTGTGATGGGCCTGCAGGGTCTTGGCCACCACCAACAGCCCGGTCGTATCCTTGTCGAGGCGATGCACAATACCCGCCCTGGGCAGCGTCGCCAGGTGCGGACAGCGATGCAGCAACGCATTGAGTAACGTACCGGAGGTGTTACCTGCCGCCGGATGCACCACCAGATCCGCCGGTTTGTTCAACACCAGAATATCCGTATCCTCGTAGACGACGGTCAGAGGAATGGGTTGCGCTGCCCACTCCCCCTCGACACTCAACGTCGCGTCCACACTGAGGGTTTCACCACCGAGCAATTTTTGTTTCGCGACACATGGCTGATCATTAACCCGCAGCATCCCCTCGCGAATCCACGTCTGCAGCCGCGAGCGCGAAAAATCCGAAAATAGCGATGCCGCGACCTGATCGACCCGTTGGCCCACCAGGGTACGCGGTACCTGCGCCGTCAGTTTGATTGCCTTGATTGACGACATGCGGTGTTTTTCTTCCCCCTGAGCTGTGGTTAAATAGCGATTCTTGCAGGGCGCCGCCTCGCACACAATACCTATTGAGACAGAGCCTTATTCCTATGCGCTTCATTATCCTCCTGCTGACCTCGATACTGCTCCTGTCCGGCTGTTCCTGGCTGGGGAACGGCGATGACGAAAAAAAGAAATCCGCCACTGAAGGTTTCACCGAAAAAGATTTTTATGATTCGATTCAACGCAATCTCAATAGCCAGAACTGGACCTTCGCCATTGAAAACCTGCAAACGCTGGAAGCGCAGTTTCCATTTGGCAACTACGCGGAACAGGCTCAGCTCGAATTGATTTACGCCTACCATAAAAGCGCCGATTACGAGGCCGCCATTGCCGCCGCGGATCGCTTTATTCGCCTGCACCCCCGCCACCCAAATGTCGACTACGCTTACTACATCAAAGGTCTTTCTGCGTTTGTGCAAACCCGGGGCTTTTTCGACCAGTACCTGCCGATCGACGAAACCAAGCGAGATCCCGGTGGCGCCAGGGACGCATTTGCCACCTTTAACGAACTGATCACCCGTTACCCGGAAAGCGCCTACGCCGCGGATGCGCGGCAACGCATGGTGCATTTGCGCAACCTGCTCGCGCGCCAGGAAATCCACGTGGCCAACTATTACTTTAAACGGGGCTCCTATCTCGCGGCCGTCAATCGCGGCCGGTTCGTCGTGGAAAATTTCCAACTTACCCCGTCCGTGCCGGATGGACTGGCGGTGATGGCACAAGGCTACCATTTACTGCAAATGCAGGATCTGGCTGACGATGCCGCGCGCGTGCTGGCGGCCAACTATTCGGATCACCCATCGTTGGACAAAAATGGGGCTTTCCTCTACCAAAAAAGAATGAGTGCGGACAATCAATCCTGGCTTAAACGCCTCTCCCTGGGCTATTACGTTCCCGAAAAAGCGCCGGAGTTTGACAGTCGCCCGGTTTATAACCCGACGCCAAACTCTCCACCACCCGACGCACAGGCGCCTGGCGATGCGGACTCCGCCGCCAACCCGGAGGCAGCACCGAAAACATCCTGGTGGCACTGGCTAACCTTCGGCATATTCAAATAGATCTGGTTACGCTGGACTGATGGGGCTAGTCCCCCGCCCGCCAGCCATTGGTAATGGGATAGCGCCGGTCGCGACCAAATCCGCGCCTTGTAATACGCAAACCCACCGGCGCCTGGCGGCGTTTGTATTCGTTGATGTCAACCAGGCGCACCACCCGCAGCACATCTTCCCGATCAAACCCCTGCGCGACGATGTCATTGGCGCTGATGTCCTGCTCCACGTATAGCTGGAGAATGCGATCAAGTATTGCATAGGGCGGCAGGGAATCTTCGTCTTTCTGGTCCGGGGCCAGCTCCGCCGACGGCGGTCGCTCAATAACGGACTCCGGAATCACCGGCGCGATGGTATTGCGATAACGAGCCAGCTCAAAGACCAGGGTTTTGGGCACGTCCTTCAGTACATCCAACCCACCCGCCATATCCCCGTAGAGGGTTGCGTAACCGACCGCCATCTCGCTCTTGTTGCCGGTGGTCAACACCAGGTATCCCTTTTTGTTGGAGATGGCCATCAATAACACGCCGCGCGCACGCGCCTGAATATTTTCTTCCGTTTTATCCGCCGGGAGACCCGTAAACTCTTCTGCCAATGCCTCCACAAATGCTGTGTAAATGGCTTCGATACCAATACTCTGGTAGCGCACACCCAGCGTGGCCGCTTCTTGCCGCGCATCATTCTTGCTCAAATCCGAAGTGTAGTGAAAAGGCATCATGATCGCCTCCACCCGCTCGGCGCCCAGGGCATCCACGGCAATCGCCAGCACCAGTGCGGAATCGATGCCACCCGACAGCCCCAACAGCACCCCCTTGAAGCCATTTTTTTCAACGTAATCCCTGACACCCGTCACCAGTGCGCCATAGATAGATTCCAACAGCGGCAGTGGTGCGACCACGGTCTGGGTCGGAACGTTCACGGTGCTATCTTGGGTCGCCACCAACTGCACCGGGTAAAGATCGTCGGTAAACATCGGCGCCTGAAATTGAATCGTCCCCGCCGCATCGACAACCATCGACCCGCCATCGAACACCAGTTCATCCTGCCCGCCTACCTGATTAACGTAGACTACTGGCATCGCCCCTTCCCGCGCCCGCTGCGCAATCAGGGCGCGCCGCTCCGCTGGCTTGTCGCAATGGAAGGGTGAGGCGTTGATGTTGAGCATCAAACGGGCGCCCCGCGCCCGCGCCCGCGCTATGGGTTCGGGAAACCAGATATCCTCACATACCGTAATCGCGGTAGGCACACCGCAAATGTCGACCACACAGATCTCGGAGCCCGGTTCGAAATAACGTTTTTCATCGAATACCAGATAGTTGGGAAGCATATTTTTCGCGTATTCGGCAACCAGTTGACCGCCGCTGATCACGCCAGCCATGTTGTACAATTTCGCGCCGACTCGACGCGGGTAGCCGAGTACGACGGTTATGTCCTGACAGGCCGCACCCACCGCATCGAGCGCGCGCTCGATGCGGCCCTGCAAACTTGGCCGAAACAAAAGATCTTCGGGAGGATATCCCGTCAGTACCAGTTCGGGAAATACAACAATACCTGCTTTGAGTTGTTGTCGCGCGCGCTGTACCGCGGATATCACCAGACGCGCATTGCCCGGGATATCGCCCACCAGGGGATTGACTTGCGCCAGTGCAACGATCAGCTGAGCCATAGCCAACACATTTAGCCGTTATAAGGGCGCGTATTTTCGGCTAAAATCAGCGCAATAGCAAAAAAACGGATTGCCAATCTATGCTTTCCAATCTGGCTGGCGCGGGTGCAGTGGAGTTCTCCATGCGTTTGACGCGGGTGTACGCATTTTACCGTGTGTTTCTCGCGGGCATTCTGTTCAGCGTGTTTAACTGGCAGATAGCCAAAGACGTATTTGGTTCTTCTTCGCCAAAACTCTACCTTGCCGCGTCGGTGCTTTACTTTGTCATCACCTGCCTGACGCTGATCCTGCTGTGGCCGCGACATTTCAAAACAAATCCCGGGCTTACTCTGTTACACCTGCTGATCGATGTCCTGGCGCTGACCGTGCTGATGCACAGCAGCGGTGGACTGGGCAGCGGTATCGGTTTTCTTTTTCTCGCAACTATCGCCACCGGATCAATATTTTTCACCGGGCAAATGGCCCTGTTGCTGGCCGCCGTAGCGAGTATTGCGGTTGTCATCGAGAGTATTTTTTCCGTGATGGTAAATGACGTCGATAAACAAATCCTGTTGCCCGCTGCCACTCTTGGGGTTTTGCTGTTTGTCACGGCCCTGACTTTTCGCATGCTCAATCGTCGTATGCTAGCGGCCCAGGCCGCCGCCAGTCGCGAAGCGGAGCAGGCGGCGCAACTGCAGCAACTCAACGAAATTATCGTCAAACGTATGTTGACCGGCATCATCGTGGTCAACGCGCACAATACAATTGAACTCATCAACAGCGCGGCAGTTGAACTACTCGGCGGACACCGTCCGGGGGTGCCCTTGTCCAGGGGCCAGCCGCTGCACATCATTCCGGAGATCGTGACCCAGCTTGAGCGCTGGCAAGCTTACCCCTGGCTGCGCAATTCACCGTTTCGGGCGGCCCGCGGCAGTGGCGACATTCAGGCGAACTTCACCACCATCGACCACGGCGACCGCAAGCGCACGCTGATATTTCTCGAGGATGTGCGGGCCATGTCCCAGCACGCGCAACAGTTAAAACTAGCGTCCCTGGGGCGCTTGACTGGTAGCATCGCCCACGAGATCCGCAATCCCCTGGGCGCCATCAGTCACGCTTCACAGCTTTTAAGTGAACTGGAAAACGACAATCCAAAGCTTTTGCGTTTAACCGAAATTGTCGGCAATAATGCGGACAGGGTAAACCAGATTATCGAAAATGTACTGCAACTGTCGCGGCAAAAGGCGCCAGCTTTCCAAAAATTATTCTTGCACAAGTGGCTGAAAAACTTCGCCCAGGATATGCAGGACGCCAGCGCGTCGCCCGGGACAATCGAGATTACTGTCGATCGGGAGGATGTCCAGGTTATTTTCGATCCGTCTCACCTGCATCAGGTATTAACCAATCTGGTGGACAACGGTTGGCGCTACAGCCGCGAAAATACTGGCGAAGCCTGGATCAAGCTGATCTACCACACCCTCCCCAACTCCAACCTGCCCTGTCTCGATATCTACGATCGTGGCACCGGTATTCCGGAACAGGATTGCGGCCGAATATTTGAACCTTTTTTCACCACCTCGCCGCAGGGTACCGGTTTGGGGCTCTACCTCGCCAGGGAGTTATGCGAAACTAACTATGCCACGCTCGACTACATTTATAACAGCGACTCTTCGCACAACGTATCGAGGGATGCAACAGACAAACAGAGCCACGGATTTTTCAGAATAGGGTTCGCCCACCCCGAGCGGCTGTTGCCGAGGACAGATCAAGACCATGAATAAAACTGCACTAATTGTGGACGATGAGCCGGATATCAGAGAGCTACTGGCACTCACCCTGAGCCAACTTGATCTACAGGTCGAAGAGGCGGGCGATCTCGCGGAAGCCTACCGTGCGCTCAAGCGGCAATCCTATGACTTTTGCCTGACTGATATGCGCCTGCCCGATGGCGATGGCCTGCAATTGATCGAACACGTACAGGCAAACTATCCCGATCTGCCCATCGCGATGATCACTGCCCATGGCAATACGGACATCGCGGTGGAGGCCCTGAAAAAAGGCGCTTTCGACTTTGTCACTAAACCGGTACAGCTACCGCGCCTGCGCGCTATGGTGCAAACCGCACTCGAACTGTCGAGCGATAAGCCGAGCGAGCTTGATCAACCGGGTCTGCTGGTGGGTAATTCACCGCAAATGCAGGCGCTTCGCCAGCAGATAAGTCGCGTGGCACGCAGCCAGGCGCCAATCTTCATCAGCGGCAAATCTGGCAGCGGCAAGGAATTGGTCGCACGAGCGATACACTATCAGGGACCGCGAGGCAAAGGGCCATTTATTCCCGTGAACTGCGGCGCAATTCCATCCGAACTGATGGAAAGTGAATTTTTTGGACATAAAAAAGGCAGCTTTAGCGGCGCTTTCCAGGACAAGCAGGGGCTATTCCAGGCCGCCAATGGCGGCACGTTGTTTCTCGATGAAGTCGCGGATCTGCCACTGCCTATGCAGGTGAAGTTATTACGCGCAATTCAGGAAAAATCGGTACGCCCCATCGGCGAAGAACGGGAAACTCAGATCGATGTACGTATTCTCAGCGCGACCCATAAAAATCTAGCGCGCGAAGTCAGCACCGGCAATTTTCGCGAAGATCTTTTTTACCGTATCAACGTTATCGAAATTAGTGTGCCGGGACTTAGCGAACACGCGCAGGATATTCCGGAACTCACCGCCCTGTTCCTGGAGCGGCTGGCACAACGGGAAGGCATCGCGATGCCGAAACTGGCTCCCTCCGCCCTGGCGGCGATGGAGAGTTACAGCTTTCCCGGTAATGTGCGCGAACTGGAAAATATGCTCGAGCGAGCCATGGCGTTATTCGATGGCAAGGAAATTTCGGCCCACGACTTGCAACTTGTGGGCCCGGAAGAAAGCGATTTGCGATCGGTCAGCCCGGGGCCAGCGACCGAAACAGCGGCCCCTGAAAAAAACGTTACGCCAGCGGGCTCTCTGGATGAGCATATGGCCGATGTCGAAAAAGCGATACTACAAAAAACACTGGAGGAAACCCGCTGGAACAGAACCGCAGCCGCCAAAAAACTGGGTATCAGCTTTCGGCAACTGCGTTACAAACTCAAAAAGCTCGGTATCGAATAGCTTCCGTATCTCGTCAAAGTCACCAACAGTAAGCGGCGGTTTCGGTGGCACCGCCAGTCACACTCTTTACGCCCAGCGAAGACAACTGTAACGTTTGGCAGCGCGTATCGTCCGCCTGGGCCAACTGGGGCACCGCCTGCAACGTAAAAGCCGTTGCTGTCGCCCCAGCCGCCAATTGTATAATGTAAATGCGACTGCCATCTGCCGCTGGAACAGTCTCGCCATCGCTACCGATGCCATAAGTTGCGGCAGGATAGCCCAGATCTGTTAACACGGTGGCATAACGTTTATTGTTTACAAAAAACTGTTCCTGGCGGGCCTGCACTTTAACTAGCTCACCCGCCGCCAAACTACGACGTGTTTTGATGATTTGGTCCCTGTAATTTGGCAACGCCACCGCAACCAAAATACTAATCACCACTATCGCTATCATCATTTCGATCAGCGTAAAACCCTGGCTTTTCAATCGGTTGTTCATCCGTTACTCCTACTCAATTGAATCCACACTCGGTTCACGCCAATAGATGGGGTCGGGCTGAATGCCACCGAAATTAATGATGGGAACGCTCGAATCCTCAATGCCGTCACCGTCACTGTCCTTGCCGATACCGCCACCCGGGATCAGGTAGCCACCGCTGCTATCTGGCGTCACCCCGGCGGGAATACCATCACCCAGGATATGCTTGCGTTGCGGGTAAAGTGCCGCCGAGCCATCAGCCAAATTAACCAGGTAAATCGCCCCCTGTCCCTCAGTAACGTCGCACGCGCTCGCTGCGGTAGTCGGGGCATAACTGGTAAAAAAAGCAACGCCGCTGGCTACCAATGGTGTCGCAAGACCCTTCTCCCCCGCAGTCGCAAGCGCTATTTTCCACCCATTAAATTTATCCACCGTACAGGCGGCATTACTGGCATCCGAGATCACACATGCACTTACATCGGGCAAATCGCCTATCACCAGCGGTGTGCGCGTTTTTACGGTGACATCGCCACTGGTGGTGGCCCTATCTTTGATTAAAAATAGATAGTTGCGCACATCGGTTTCCAACGGGTGGGGGCGATCGCCGCTGCTTATTAACACGCCATCGTAATCGCCGTTACCATCAAAGGTCAGCACCAGCTCCGGAGAGTGGAAAAAACGGCGATCCGTGGTCAGGCCATCCGTCCCCAGCTCCGCGAACTTGGATACAAACCAGTTGTCGCGGCGGTGATTAGAGTCGCTGCCCTCGGGCAAATCCACCCGCCACACCGCACCACCGGTGTCGCCGACATAGAGCCGATCGATAATGCCGTTGCCATTAATATCAACCGGTGTGACCGAACCGGGAATACTGTCAACCATATCCGCGTGCTGATAAACCGTGTTCGACACCGCCCCGGTGGCACCCTGTTTGGCTTTCCAGATCAAGGCCCCGGTGCGGGCATTAACAATATAAATAGCATTACCGATGGTGTCGTCGTTGGCGTTTAAATCTTTGCCAATGCGTGCCGTCAACCCGGAATCCCAGCCACCGTTATAGCCCCCGGCAAAAATCACTACATCCGTAGCACTCGTACCAAAGCGCACCTTGCCGACAATGGGATCAGAAAAGGTTAGTCCCAGCTCGTTGAAACCAGTGTCCGTACTGGAAATTTTCCATGCCAGACTTGGCGTAGTGGCCGGGTTCGTTACATTCAATGCGTAATAGCTTTTGCCGCCTCGGCGCAGGCCAAAATAAACGTAGACTTCGTCGCCATCGCCCGGTTCTATTGTCCCATCTCGATCGACGTCCACCTGAAAGGGCACGGGCGTGCCGTCCACGCCATACAGCATTTTGCTGCTGGATCGTGTATTGCTACGCAACTGGGAGACGTTACCCAGTAGTTCTCTCGGCATAAAAGCGAATAGCTCTCTACCGCTTGGCGTACCCCCTGTGGTGCTATTTTGAAAGATGTGAAAGTAACCATCGTTGGTTCCCATCATCACTCTTATATTGGGATTGGTTTTTGAATAGCCCGTCGTCGCTCCGTAGTTAACCGCCAAAGGGCGAGAGTGTATGGACGACCCGAGAATCCAGGGACGCACATCGGTTCGCGAACCATCGCTATCTACATCGTCGACATCCAGCCCCCGCGCCCACTTGATATGGTTTTCAGCTATGGTCGTGGTCGCCGCCCCCAATGCGGTTTGCAACGCGGCTGCGGTTGTTCCGTCCGCGTTAAAGGCGGTCAGTGCCGTTCCGGAACTGGGTCCGACAAATAGCTGTCGCGCGCCGCTATCGCTATTAAGGTTTCCTGGACTGCCGGAAATATAGCCCGGAATCTTCTGTCCGGCCCCGCCGCGCGCCACTGATCGACCATCTGCGCCAGCCACTTCACCCTCGGAAGCATCAGGCGGCGGGAGGGCGCTCGCATCCGTCCAATAGGTCAATGCCCCCAGACGAATGCGCCCCTTATCCTTACCAATTTCCTCAAACGCGGGAGCGCCATTAACGTCGAGAATTTGATCAAAAATGGTGTCACCGTCACTGTCATTCAAGCGCAATCGTTTTAAATTACCGGGCCAGTCAACCGTTGCCTGGGCTTCAAACAACGCGATATAAAGGTTATCCAGCGCTTCAATACGGTTAAACACGTTCACTGGCACCGAGGCTGCCACAAAGGTACTGCTGACGCTGATAATCTTAATAAACGCTTCCCTGAGCTGGGCTTCCAGCGCCACCGCATTGTCGAAGTTCAGAACTCCATCGCCGGAATTACCCGCCGCAGCCCAGGCGGCCGTGGAACCCACACTCCCGGAGTCGGAGATAATCCAGGTGATAAGTTCCTGCTGCCCTGCCGCCCCCGGCACCAGATCGTGGTGGTTCATATACTTGAGCATATCCGCGAATTTTGTGCTGGCGTTGTCGTGGGGCATATCCGCCGCTATCTCCGCATCCAGATCATCATCGTTGTTGGCCACGTTCATGGCCATGGCGATGGCGTACAATTTGGTACAGGCAGACGAGGCAAATGTGCTGGGCGGGATATAGTTGGTCCCCGACTGAATCAGTGGATCAAAGCTTGGCGATGGCGGCGTAATACTCTGAAAGTTATTGACCGTACCAGCAGCATTACCAAATTGTACACGCTTGCCATTCCAGTAGCTGAACATTTCGTAAAATGTTTCGCTGGGCTGCAATTTATGGGATTTGCTGTTATTGGAGGGCTCTTTGATTTGGCGCAACCGGTAAATCAGATATTTTTTATATTTATCCGTTCCAGCAAAGCCACTGGGTAACGTAATTCCGGTAGTGGAAAGGTCTGCTCCGAGTTGGTTGTATCCCTGCAATATGGTGCCACCGTTGTCGAAATTACTGATCATCAGCCCCATATGAATGGGGTCAAAATCCGTAGTCGACATAATGGATTCAAGAATAGCCACAAACACTTCGTACTTGGTCACTTTATTGGACAGAGGAGTGCCTTCCGCGAGTCGCGCCGCTTCTAAGGCCTTTGCCGCCCCGGGGGACATGGTCTCCTTACAGGTTGCGTTAAACGAACTGCAATGGGTTGCAAATACGCTGGGACGCCAGTCCAGCATCAGCATCGCCAGAGGCACGGAACCCGCTATGGATTGCAGGTAAATATCGATATCGTCCGCCTTGGCGGAGCCGACCCCGATGATCAGCGGCAGCAGACAAGCACTTATCAACCTTTTCATAACGTAACCTCCGTCCTTTCCAGTACGTTTATCTGCAGCGAACCACGCTCGCCCACCTCTTCCTGATTCTTTCTTCCGATTACTTTTCAATTTCTACTCCATGTACCACCGTAGCGTTCCCCAGCCGGGTATCGCCGCTGTCGTAGTTAGCTACCACTTCAAAATAATAATAGGTACAACTGGTACCGCAGGCTTTATCCTCACTGCGGCGTTTGTGGGGTTTTTTTGCAAACTCCGGCGCCTGGCGCACAATGTAGTAATCCAACGCAACCCCACTTGGTACGGTCGTTACATCGCCGGCGAGGCTAATTTTTTTATCGTCACAATAGGAAGCCGTGGAACCCGTCTTACATACTGTCCAGCCTACTCCTCCAGCAGTGGTAAAATTAGTCGCCACATTGACAAGATCTGCCGGGATCGCCGCTGCAATGGCTTCTACCCGCTGGAATGCCTCCTCCTTGAACTGGTCATTACCGGCCATTTGCGTTTCAAACATACTGGTTTGCATGACCGTGACACCCACCAGCGCCAGCAATAACAAAAAAATCAGGGCAACGATAAGTACCGCACCGCGGTTCTTGCCGGGGCTACTTTTGAAACGCCTGTTTAACATCGCTCTAGCCTCTTGCTGAATATTTTGCAGCAACCGTCACGTCTATACCGCTGTCCCTATTAACGCGCATAGGAAATATTCCGCACCTGTACCGTGGTGCTGTAAACACTGCGCATGAACGCGTCATTTTTCGCGGCGACGGCGGTACTCCCCAGATTGTACGTTTTGCTGTTGGTATAACCAGGTACGGTATTAATACCACGCACCAGTAAATAAATACGCGCTGACACCACATTGCTCATGTCAGCCGCCGTGGGCGTTGTTTTGTATTGATCTGGCGTACCGTCCATATTGGTGTCGATACCCAGCTCAATTTGCATGTCTTCAATTCCCTCCACCAGACAACTGCTAACCATGCCCGTCGCCCGCAATGTTTCGGCGCACAGGGTCGGAATACCATCCGCGGCGGTATTGGAAAAATTCCGAATATAAAAAACCCCCGCCTGATATTCCCAGTAGTCGGTACGGGAGCCAGCGGTAGCATCCGCACTCGGGATAGTGCCGCTGGAACCCAGATAGACAAATTCCGTCTCCACCACATCTTCGGCACGCTTGAGACGCAGGTACCCCTGGTTTGTGCTGGCAGCAGTGAGTGATGGATTGAACTCCCCATCCCTTAATGTGTAATCCCCGGCGGTACGCTTCACGGTGAAGATATCCGTGCCTGCCACAATTTCCCCCGCGGTTAGACAACCCGCCAGGTTGGTGCCATTGATGGTGGTGACGGCACCAGCAAAATTATCGATAAATTCCAGCGGATTATCCGTATTCGTTGCCCAACTCGGTGCGCAATCCGTGCCGGTTAATGCCACGGGGGCCGCGCCCGCACCGCCGGTAATCACGCCGCCGAAAAAGCCCACGTGTTGCAACTCCCTTTTTAGAAAATTTAACGCAAAGCGTCCGTTTTCCTGCAACCGTGCCTGCTCGTCTTCGTAACTGTAATTGCGTTTGCTGTCCAGATAGACATTGATCACCCCCGTCATCAATACCAGTCCGAGGACAATCGCCACCATCAGTTCAATCAGCGAAAATCCGGCCTGACGTAAACCGCTAGACTCACGGCGACTGGTGCTGCGCGGTAAGTAAACCATCGAATGCGCCAAAAAATTCATATCACACATCCACAATGAAGGTAGATAGCACCAACAGCCGGCGCTGTACATTGTCCGCACCATACAGGCCCGTAGCTTCACCACAATCCGATTCGGTTGGATTGGTCATTTCCTCAACTCCCCGCCAGGCAATCGCGACCTGGACGTTGCCGGCGTTATGCGTAATGCAGGCGGTGGGCTGCACCAATCCCCCTGCGTTCGACGTAACACCATCAACGGTGACGCGCTCCGTGGCGCCGTCCAGCAATAGCTCGATTTCGTACAGGTCCCGAGTTGCCAGTTGCGCGGGAGTGCAGGTTCCGGTATTGCAACTGGCAGGTGCGGTGGTAATCGAACTTTCGCCGATGGTTGCCACATAGTCGGCGAGGGCGGTGGGATTGCTACGCATCCGCTCTATGGCATCGCGCGCCACCGCACTCGCCATCGACCGTTGAGCCGCCTCGTGGGAATAGCGTTTGGCAGTGGTCTGTAACGTCATCATGCCCAGTAAACCGACCGCCAGCACCAACACCGCAATCAGTACTTCGATCAACCCCGCACCCTGCGCGCGGTGCAGTCGCGAGCGTCCATTACGCAAAACAGGTGTTTTCGTCATAGCAAACATATCCACGTTTTCATTTACACCGGTCCAAACCTACGCATCAACTAAGGACAAGTTTTGTCCGCATCCAGCCCCTTCTGCATTCGCGGCCTGCCGGTCAGGGAAACCACAATTTGCCGAGCCTCCTCGTCAACCGCATTCGCGCCACACAAACGAAATGAATCCGCCTGGCTAGCAGTGGCGTCTGGCCGATAAGTGACGCGGTTGGCGTAGTTGGCCCCAGTGCGCAGGGTATTACCGCCACTCAAAGCACCCACCGCGCGAATCACCGGCTCGTCCGCATCCAGGGTGTTGTCGCGGTCCTTATCCGGAAAAACCAGCCAGCCCTGCTCCCAGTTCCCCGCGCCAGTACAGTCCGCGCCGTCGGCGCTCTTGCACACCACCACCGGATAGTTGCGTTTAACCGCCTCGCTGCGCGCCAGCATCAGGGAAGTAAACAACGCGTTGCTCTGGGTTTGCAGGCGGTTCATGCGTATGATTTCCATAAACGAAGGTGCCACCGCAGCCACCAGTACCGCCAATATTGCGATCGTTATCATCAGTTCAATTATGGTGAAGCCCAAAGCTTGAGAACGGAGGACGACACCGAACCCGTTGTCAGCCACCGAATAACATCCGTGACCGATTCGTCGCTGACTTTTCTTTTGTGGTAGCACCGTTTTTTCCATGTCTTTCGCACACCCCGTACCTGTTGTCGCCTTGATAACAAATAAATTTTTTTAATTCTCTGTCACGCGACAGGCGGAAAAATAATCCGACCGGCAACTATTGACAAAGATGAACGGCAGGATTTTCCCTCCAGCGGTAGCGCCGGGGCATGTATTGACGTGTTTAGCGCAGTTCCCTGGGAATGGAAAAGCGAATATTTTCGGTTTTCCCTGGTACTTCGACGGGCTTTTCCGCACCCAATTTACCCAGTTGTGCGACCACATCAGCCACCAGTTTTTCCGGTGCGGAAGCGCCCGCAGTCACACCGATCGTCCGCCGACCCCGCAACCAGCCGGGATCAATCTCGGCGGGCGTGTCAATCAGGTAGGCACTCGCACCGCAACGCTCGGCCAGTTCCCGCAGGCGGTTCGAATTAGAGCTGTTGGGAGAGCCCACCACCAGCACCAGGTCACATTCCAGGGCAAGCTGTTTAACCGCATCCTGTCGGTTCTGGGTGGCATAGCAGATATCGTCCATGCGCGGACCAGCAATATTCGGGAAACGCTTGCGCAGGGATGCGATCACCCGCGCGGTGTCATCCATCGACAGGGTTGTCTGGGTGACGTAGGCGACGCGCTCGGGGTCGTTGACCGTCAGGCTGGCGACATCACTGTCGTTTTCCACCAGGTAAATTCGTCCACCGTTACCGGTGTCGTACTGCCCCATGGTGCCCTCCACCTCGGGATGACCCTGGTGACCAATGAGGACACATTCGCGACCTTCGCGACTGTAGCGAGCCACCTCCATATGCACCTTGGTCACCAGGGGGCAGGTGGCGTCAAATACCCGCAACTGTCGCTGCGCAGCTTCCTTCTGCACCGCCCTGGACACCCCGTGGGCGCTAAAGATAACGATCACTCCGTCGGGTACTTCCGCAAGCTCCTCCACAAAGACCGCGCCCCGCGCACGCAGACCGTCCACCACGAATTTGTTGTGCACCACTTCGTGGCGCACGTAGATGGGCGCGCCAAAAGTATCGAGAGCACGATTGACGATATCGATTGCGCGATCCACACCGGCGCAAAAACCCCGCGGATTGGCCAAACGAATTTCCATGCGTTTACCTGTATCCCAGTTACTCTATCGCCTACTCTATCGCAAGCACATGCACCTTGAATTCCAGGGTGTGCCCAGCCAGCGGGTGATTAAAATCCACCGCGATATTGTCGCCATCAATCGCGGTAATGGTGCCGGGTAGTTCTGCACCGGCGGCATCGGCAAACATCACTACCAGGCCCTCACTCAACGCCATATCTGAGGCAAAATGGTGACGTTGCAGGGTGGTTGTATTGGCTGGATTGGGCAAGCCGAAACCGCGCTCCGGCGCCACAAAAAACGTTGCGGCCGCACCCACCCCGAGCCCTGTCAGCAGCGCTTCAAAACCCGGCAGCAGGTTACCATCGCCCATGGTGAAAGCCGCCGGTGTGCCACCAAAATTGCTGTCGACCACCCTGCCATCTTCCAGGGCCAGAGAAAAATGCAGGGTAACTCGTGAGTCTGGGCCAATAGTTGCGCTCATTCACCATCTCTTTCGCGCCGACAGGGTGCATTCTCCATCCGTTTCCTGTCGCCTAACAACGAATTTATGATCAGCACGGCCGCACCCAGGGTAATTCCGCTGTCCGCCACGTTAAACGCTGGCCAGTAATAGTTATGGTAGTGCAACTGCACAAAATCCACCACGTAACCGAGCGTGACCCGGTCCCACAAATTGCCCAGCGCGCCGCCCAGCACCAGACTCAAGCCGAAGCTCTGCCACGCGTCCCGGTGCGCCAGACGATACAGCCACAGCATAATAAAAACCCCAACCCCCGCGGCGATCACCGCGAAAAACCAGCGCTGCCAACCGCCCGCCTCACTTAAAAAACTGAAGGCGGCGCCGGTATTGTGCAGCAAGGTAAAATTAAAAAAGCTGGTTACCACGACCGGCTCGCCGTAGCGCAGCGAGCTGGAAGCCATATTTTTAGTAAGCAGATCGAGGGCCAGCACCAGTGCGGCGAGACCATACCAACGCCAGACATGGAAATTCACAGGGTCCGCCTGCCGTCACGCATAGCGCCGCACCTCTCCCGCGCCAGTCACATTATCGACACAGCGATGACACAGCCCGGGATGTTCCACGTGCCTGCCCACATCGCTGCGATGATGCCAGCAACGTACGCACTTAGGTTCGTGGGACTTGCTAACGGCTACTTTCAGCCCGGCCAGCAGGGTCTCTTGCGCAGCCTCACCCGCATCCTCCAGCGGGACGATGGCCACCGTGGACGTAATCAACACAAAACGTAGTTCGTCGCGCAATTGGGAGAGCACGTCGCGCAACGGCCCATCCGCGTACAACGTCACCTCAGCTTCGAGGGAACCGCCCAGTAAACCGCGGCCGCGCTGCACTTCGATCTGCTTGTTGACCGCCTCCTTTACCGCCCCCAGAACCCGCCAGTCCGCGCGGCTAATCTCGTCCAGCTCCGCCACGGACGGCAGCGGGTACCATTCCGCGACAAATACCGATTCCTCCCGCGGGCCGGGAATGCAGGCCCAGATTTCCTCTGCAGTAAAACTCAGGATGGGCGCGATCCAGCGCACCAGTGCTTCGCTGATATGATACAGCGCGGTCTGCGCGGACCGCCGCGCCACGCTGTCGGCCTGGCAGGTGTATTGCCGATCCTTAATAATATCGAGATAAAACGCACCCAAATCATTGCCGCAAAACTGGTGCAATTTTTGATAAATACTGTGGAACTGGTAGTGTTCGTAGGCACGCTCGATTTCACTCTGCACCAGCGCCGCGCGATCCACGGCCCAGCGATCCAGCGACAACATATCCGCTGGCGCCACGCAGTGCTCACGGGGATCAAACCCTTCGAGATTGGATAATAAAAAACGCACCGTGTTGCGAATACGGCGATAGGAGTCAGCGGTGCGCCGTAAAATTTCGTCGGACACCGTCATCTCGCCACTAAAATCCGCCGCAGCCACCCATAGCCGCAACACATCGGCCCCCAGCTCGTTAATTACTTTCTGGGGCGCAACCACGTTGCCGACCGATTTCGACATTTTGCGCCCCTGTGCATCCACGGTAAAACCGTGGGTCAGCACCGCTTTGTAGGGCGCGTTGCCGTTTATGGCAACCGCCGTTTTCAGCGATGACTGGAACCAGCCGCGATGCTGGTCGGAACCCTCCAGGTAGAGATCAGCCGGGTAATGCAACCCCTCCCGCACCCGCAGCACCGCCTCGTGACTGACGCCGGAATCAAACCAGACATCCAGGGTGTCCGTGACTTTCTGGTAATCCTCACTGTCGGCACCCAGCAATTCCGCCGGGTCGAGGTCGTACCAGGCGTCGATCCCCCCCTGCTCCACCCGGGCGGCAACCGCCTCCACCAGACTGGAGGTATCCGGATGTAGCGCGCCGCTTTGACGGTGCACGAACAACGCAATCGGCACCCCCCAGGTACGCTGGCGGGAGATACACCAGTCCGGGCTATTGTCCAACATGCTGGCCATGCGCGCTCGACCCCAGTCGGGATGCCAGGCTACCTGCGCGATCTCGCTGCGCGCCCTGTCCAGCAAACCATTCGCGTCCATACTTACGAACCATTGCGGGGTAGCGCGAAAAATCAAGGGTGTTTTGGTGCGCCAGCAGTGGGGATAGCTGTGGGTAATTTTGCTGTCCGCCAGCAGCCGCCCACGTTCGCGCAACAGCTCCACGATTTTTTCGTCGACCTTATAGACATGTTCCCCCGCAAACAACGCCACGTCATCCCGAAACACACCGTCGTCGCCGATATAATTGAGTGTGGGAATGCCGTATTTTGCAGCCACGACAAAATCGTCCGCACCGTGATCCGGCGCGGTGTGTACGGCACCGGTGCCCCCCTCTGTGGTCACATGCTCGCCGAGGATGATCGGCACCTGACTTGTATAAAATGGGTGCTGAAGCAGAATATTTTCCAGCGCCGCGCCACGACAACGTCCAACGATACGGTGCTCCGCCGCGCCCCAACGGGCCAACGAAGCAGCCAGTAATTCCTCGGCAAGCAACAACCGTTGAGGATTGCCATCCCTCTCTATCTGCACCACCACGTAATCGAGGTCCGGGTGTACCGCCACCGCCTGGTTAGAGGGCAGTGTCCAGGGCGTGGTCGTCCAGATAGCGATGGCCAGTTCGCCTTCTCCACCCAGCTCCGGGATCACCCCGCCGAGCGCCGTCGCGTCGACCACGGGAAAGCTGACATCTACGGAAAAAGATGTTTTATCCTGATATTCGACTTCCGCCTCCGCAAGCGCCGACCCGCCCACCACGCTCCAGTACACCGGCTTGTAACCCTTGACAAGGTGGCCATTGGCGGCAATTTTGCCGAGGGCGCGAATAATGTCCGCTTCGTATTTGAAATCGAGACTCAAGTACGGGTTATCCCAGTCTCCAATAACCCCGAGGCGAATAAAATCCTGTTTTTGCCCCGCCACCTGCCGCAGGGCATATTCGCGACATTTTTGCCGAAAAGTGCGCTGGTCGACCTTGACTCCGGCTTTACCAATTTTCTTTTCTACCTGATGTTCAATGGGTAGACCGTGGCAATCCCACCCGGGCACATAGGGTGCGTCGTAGCCAGCCAGAATGCGGGACTTGACGATAATATCCTTCAGAATTTTGTTGACCGCGTGACCGATATGAATATCCCCATTCGCGTAGGGCGGGCCGTCGTGCAGCACAAACGATTTGCGCCCGGCCCGGGCGTGGCGAATCTTCTGATAGAGATTCTGTGTCTGCCATTGCTTGACGATACCCGGCTCCCGCTGGGCCAGGTTGGCCTTCATCGGAAACTGGGTGTGGGGCAGATTCAAAGTGTGCTTGTAATCGGTCATATCTCGTTCGTCAGTTACTCATTACTAAATTCTTGCGCCCCAGGATCAGGTGTTCTGTGTTAGCGCGGAAAAATAATCCCGGGCAATAGCAATATCGTCGTTAATTTTCAGCGCTAACTCATCCAGCGAAGCAAATTTTTGTTCCTCGCGTAATTTTTGCTTGAACTCTACCTCTATACGCGCTCCGTAAATATCGCCATCCCAGTCGAGAATATGCACCTCGAGAACTGGCTTCACCAAATCGCCGACGGTGGGACGCACCCCCACGTTGGCCACCCCCTGATGGCGCTTGCCAGCCACTATCGCCTCCACCGCAAACACCCCGGCCAGCGGTGCCCGGTAGCGGTGTAAGTTGACGTTAGCGGTGGGCACCCCCATTTGTCGACCCAGGCGTTGTCCGTAAACGACACGACCGGCGATGCGAAACGGATGTCCAAGCAGCCGCTCGGCCTCCGCAAACTCACCCGCTTGGAGACAGCGACGAATACGCGTGCTGCTGATGCGCTGGCCGCCCATTTCCACGGTCATAGTGTCGACCAGCTCGAAGCCGTAGCGCGCGCCCGCGTGGTGCAGCATGAAATAGTCACCCCGGCGATCGCAACCGAAGCGGAAATCGTCGCCAACCACCATGCAGCGCACGCCGACACCATCCACCAGCAACTGGCGTATAAATTCCTGGGCCGACAGGCCACGCAGGGTGCGATTAAACTGGATACAAAATACCCGGTCGATACCAGCGGTGATAATGGCCTCGACCTTTTCGCGCATACGCATCAAGCGCGCCGGGGCCTGCTCGCCGGAAAAATACTCCTGGGGCTGGGGTTCAAAAAACATCACCATGGACGGCAAACCGTAGTATGCCGCCCGTTCTTTCACCTGTTCAAGAATGGCACGGTGCCCAAGATGAATACCGTCAAACGAGCCGATAGTGGCGACGTTACCCTTGTGCTCCGGAAGAAGGTTCGCCAATCCCCTGATAAAAACATGTTCTCCGACCTTCACCGGCAGCGCCACCGCGTTCTTGGTATTTGTTCAGTGGCAAAGTATAACGCAGGGTCACGGTTGAATGTAGGCATATTGTCCGCTCTGCGGTCACTTTGCCCGGGGCAAATTGCGTAGCTCCCTCACGCGCAAGCCCGCCGTGTACAGTGCGCCTGCGTACATTAAAAAACCGCCGCCGCACAATACCAACAGCCACAGCACTCGCCCGCCGCCGGACAGAGATATCCAGTGCGGCAACGCGGACACCGACATCCACAATGCCAAAGCCATCACCCCATTGGCAAACACCAGTATCCTGAAGAATCGCCCCCAACCCGCGCAGGGTTGATACACCGCTTCCGCTCGTAAACCGCGGTACAACAGGGAAGCGTTGAGCACCGCGGCGATAGATGTCGCCAGTGCCAGTCCCGCATGCCCCACTTGCCAGTAGTGGTGCAACGGGATGACCAGTGCAATGTTCAGCACCATGTTCACCAGCATGGCGATAATGCCGATGCGCACCGGCGTGCGCACATCCTGCCGCGCATAAAACCCCGGCGCCAACACCTTGATCAACATAAACGCCGTCACCCCGGCGGCATAGGCGCTCATGCTGTAGGAGGACATCGCGATGTCCCGCGCCGTTATTTCACTGCCGTCAAAAAACAGCGTCACCAGAATCGGTTGCGCCAGAATTACCAGAGCGAGGGAGGCCGGTACCGCGATCAAAAGGATGAAACGCAACGCCCAGTCGAGGGTTGCGGCAAAATGTTCGGGCGATTGCGTCGCGTGCTGCCGGGAGAGATTCGGCAAAATCACCGTGGCTGCCGCCACCCCGAATACCCCCAGCGGTAGCTCAGCGAGGCGATCGGAATAATACAACCAGGATACGCTGCCGGTGGGCAAAAACGAGGCGATCACCGTGTCGAGCAACAAATTGATCTGGCTGACCGACACACCGAACATCGCCGGCGCCATCAAGCGCAAAATCTTGCGCACACCCTCGTCGCGCCACGCTACTCTGGGCCGCGGCAGTAAATGTAGCTGCGCGAGAAAGGGCAACTGGAACAGGAGCTGCACAATACCAGCGGCAAACACCCCCCACGCCAATGCATAGACTGGTTCTCCGAACCAGGGGGTCGCGACCAGGGCGGCGCCAATCAAACAGACATTGAGCCACACCGGAGTGAAGGCCGGAATGGCAAAGCGGTCAAAACTGTTGAGAATGGCGCCCGCAAAACCGGTCAGCGAAATAAACAGCAAATACGGGAACGTCACGCGAATCAGGGCACTGGTGGCGGCGAACTTGTCGCCATCGTCAATAAACCCCGGGGCGAAAATGGCCGTTAACACCGGTGCACCCACCACCGCCAGCACAGTTAACGTTATCAGCGTTGATCCCAGCACCCCCGCCACGCGGTCGGCCAGATGTTTGACCGCCGCGTGCCCACCGCGCTCGCGCACCTCCGCCAATACGGGCACAAACGCCTGGGTAAACGCCCCCTCGGCAAACAGTCGTCTTAAGAAGTTGGGAATTTTAAATGCAACAAAAAAAGCATCGGCCATAGCGTCGGCACCGATGACCCGGGCGAGCACCACATCCCGTACCAACCCCAGTACCCGCGACACCATGGTCATGGCGCCGACTAACGCGCTGGCGCCAAACAACCCCCGCTTTACCCGTGGTTTTTGTTCTTGCTCGCCCTGTAGTTCCGCCAAGGACCGTCTTCCCGAAAATTTCCCGCAGTGTAACCCTGTCCCGGGTTTCGGCCAACACAGACACCACTGTATTGAAATTTGCCCATGGCGCCCCCACCATGTACGAACACCCTCAGTTCGGAGCACCCTCTTGGAACAATACCGCGGCACCACCGTTATCTCCGTCCGCCGGCACGGCAGCGTCGTTATCGGCGCGGATGGCCAGGTCACCCTCGGCAATACCATTATGAAAGGCAATGCGCGCAAGGTTCGGCGGCTCTATCACGATCAGGTCATCGCCGGCTTCGCTGGCGGCACCGCGGACGCGTTCACGTTGTTCGAACGCTTTGAGGCAAAACTGCAGGAGCACCGCGGCAACCTGGTGCGCGCGGCGGTGGAACTGGCCAAAGATTGGCGTACCGATCGTATTTTACGGCGCCTGGAAGCCCTGCTGGCGGTGGCAGACAAGGATGCGTCGTTAATCATTTCCGGCAACGGCGATGTCATTCAACCGGAGGACGATCTGATCGCCATCGGCTCCGGCGGCCCGTTCGCCCAGTCAGCCGCGCGCGCGCTACTGCAAAATACCGAGCTTGGCGCCCGTGACATCGTGGAGAAAAGCCTGCGCATCGCGGCCGATATCTGTATCTATACCAACCACAATCTGTCCATCGAGGCGCTCGACTGTCCGCAATCCTGAGCAGTCGCACGCAGTCGTCAACCGTTATTTATTCTCCGACCCACGAGAGTTTTATATGTCCAGCATGACCCCCCGAGAAATCGTTCACGAACTGGATCGGCATATCGTCGGCCAGGATAACGCCAAACGTGCGGTTGCCATTGCCCTGCGCAATCGCTGGCGGCGAATGCAACTGCCGGAGGAATTGCGCGACGAAATCACACCCAAAAATATTTTAATGATCGGTCCAACGGGGGTCGGCAAGACCGAAATCGCCCGCCGTTTGGCGCGTCTGGCGAATGCTCCCTTTATCAAGGTGGAGGCCACCAAGTTTACCGAGGTGGGTTACGTGGGGCGCGACGTGGAATCCATCGTGCGGGATCTCGCGGAAACCGCCGTCAAACAACTGCGCGAACAGGAAATGGACAAAGTTCGGCAGCGCGCCCAGGATGCCGCCGAGGAACGTATACTGGACGCGCTGCTGACCCCGGCGCGGGGCGAGACCGAAAGCGGGGTCAATAGCACCCGGCAATTGTTTCGCAAAAAATTGCGCGAAGGCGAGCTCGACGACCGGGAAATCGAAATTTCAGTGAAGGCCGCGCCCGTGGGGGTGGAAATCATGGCGCCGCCCGGCATGGAGGAAATGACCAGTCAGTTGCAAAGCATGTTTTCCAGTATGGGCGGAGGCCGCGCCAAACAGCGGAAATTACCGGTGGCCGAAGCCCTGCGTCTGGTGACCGACGAGGAAGCCGCCAAACTGGTTAATGAAGACGAGTTGAAAATACGCGCTCTCGACAATGCGGAACAAAATGGCATTGTGTTTATCGACGAGCTGGACAAAGTAGCCAAGCGCGGCGAAACCTCCGGGTCCGACGTATCCCGCGAGGGCGTACAGCGGGACCTGTTACCCCTGATCGAAGGTTGCACCATTTCTACCAAATACGGCATGATTAAAACCGATCACATTTTGTTTATCGCATCGGGCGCGTTCCATTTTTCCAAACCTTCGGACCTGATTCCCGAGCTTCAGGGAAGACTGCCCATTCGCGTGGAGCTGGACTCCCTGAGCGCCGCTGATTTCGAGCGTATACTGACGGAACCCCGCGCGTCACTGACCGAGCAATACCGGGAATTACTGGGCGTCGAAGGTGTGCAACTCACTTTTACCGCGGACGGCGTGCAACGCATTGCACAAATATCCTGGGAAGTGAACGAACGCACGGAAAATATCGGCGCCCGCCGCCTGCATACGGTGCTGGAACGCCTGCTGGAAAAAGTGTCCTTCGAAGCGGCGGACATCGCTCCCCGGAGCAGCAAGATTACCATTGACGGGGCATTCGTCGATCAACATCTGGACGAACTGGCGCGCAACGACGATCTATCGCGTTTTATCCTGTAGAACTGGAAGCTACCCTACGTTTATGCATCCGAGCAAGGTAAAACTGAATAAACCGGACCGCAGCCTCGAGCTGACTTACCCCGACGGCGCGCATTTTGTTCTCAGCGCGGAGTTTCTGCGGGTGCATTCCCCCAGCGCCGAAGTGCAGGGGCACGGCCCGGGCCAGGAAATTCTGCAACACGGCAAAAAACAGGTCGCTATCGACCGTCTGGAAGCGTCGGGCAACTACGCCCTGACCCTGCATTTTAGCGACGGCCACCACACCGGAATTTACAGCTGGGTCTATCTGCGCGATCTGTGCGACAACCAGGAAGCCTACTGGAACGCCTACCTGGAAAGACTCCATCGCGCCGGCGCGAGCCGCGATCCGGAGGAGCAGGTGGTGCGATTTATCAATCCATAATTGGTAGCGCCAGTCCCGGCACCGACAATTCGCCCCGCAAGCGGATCATGCAATGCTCGCCCGCGCCGCCAAATTCACCCGCAACCCCAGGGGGTACATGGTGAACTCCAACCGTTCGGTAACTCCGTCCAGGGGCGCGCCGGCCGTCACCTCAAAGTGTTGCACCACCATGGTCAGCACTGCTTTCATTTCCAGCAGCGCCAAACTTCGCCCGGGACACAGGCGCGGTCCGGACCCAAACGGCATAAACGAGCGGGGATTGGCGACGCCCCGTTGCCCGTCGCCCTTCAGCCAACGCTCCGGCTTAAATAACGTTGCAGCGGGGTAATCGGCCTCGCTCATGGCCATGGCGCGGGTCAGCACCACCGCCGACTCGCCCTTACGGAAACTCAGCCCACCAATATTGAGCGCACGATTAGCTTCCAGGATATTCATCGGAGCAACCGGCTTGAGCCGCATGGTTTCGTTAATTACCGCGTCAAGGTAGGGCAACTGGCGGGTTTGTTCGAAGGTATCGAGGACCCCTGCTCCAACCACGTCTGCGATTTCCCGGCGCAGGGTATGCTGCACGTGGGGATATTTCGCCAAAAAATACATGGCCCAGGCGAGGGAATTGGCGGTGGTATCCTCCCCCGCCAGCAGCATGGTCAGCACGTTGTCCGCTACTTCCTGCTCGGAAAATCCGGATTTGTCGTCCGCTACCGCCAGCAACAGGGATTGCAACAAATTCTGCGGATTGTCCCGGTGCGCCGGATTGGCGTCCAACTGCGCCCGTCCCTGGCGAATAAATTCAATCACCGTCGCGTAAACAACAGCCACCGATTTCTCCACGGCCCGATCCCGCGGTAGTTTGAAATACTGCCAATAACGGATCGGCGCCAGCAAGCGTCGTTGCAGCATGGGAAAAATAGTGTCCAGATGCTGGTGCATCGTGCCCCCCTCCCGTTCCAGTGTGTTGGTGTCCTGGCCAAACGCCAACGAGGTGGTGACATCAACGGTAAAGCGCGTCAAATCGGACTGTACATCGACGCCCCCCGCGGCCATCCCAGTGGCGTGCCAACGCCGCCGTAACCGTTCGGTCACCGCAACCAGCGTGGGGAAAAACTGGCGCAGGTGACGTATATCAAGGGATTGCATAATGACCGGACGTTGACGGCGCCAACGCTCGCCCTCGGCCATAAAGATGCCCTGCGTACTCAGGGCGCCGATAAAGGCTTTTTCCAGGGATGTCGGACGCCGAAAATCGTCCGGCCGCGCCTTCAGCAGCTCATTGGCAAGGGTTACATCGCTGACCACGGCAATCGGCCAGCCGACCAGGCGGCACTGATACAAAGGCCCATAAATATGCGCCCATGCTTCAAGGGTTTGATGAAACGCGGTGCGCTTGAGCTGCAACAGATTTCCCACCAACGGCCAGCGCCGGGGTCCAGGTAGCGAGGCAATAGTGCGTCCGACCGGCTGCCGCGCGGCGTCCCGAACGCCGTCGACGGCCACCATCACCTGCCCCCCAACGACGCTGCTTCCTATCGCGCGCAAGCAAGTTTCCGCCTGACCCGCGTCTGGCTGCCCAACCCTCAGCCCGGACCGGCAGTCGAATTGCCACTGATGCGATCGGCAAATCAGTTTACCCTGGGAGATATGGCCTTCTGATAACAATGTTCCCTGATGGGGGCAGCGGCCCTCAAAAACCCGTATTTCCCCCTGCCAGCACAGCACCACCAGATCAACCGCACCGACCCTGGCACCCAGCACCCCGACTCTGCGCAGATGCGCTACGTCGGCGACCGCAACCAGGCGGCCAGACTCGGCGGTCCCTTCAACCCCCATGACCTTCGCTCCCGAATGTTTACCAGCACGTTACGGGCCCATCACTGGCGGCCGTCGTAGTGGTTCGCAACCACGTGGTGCGACCCCTGGTACATTCCCGTCAACCGATACTAAATCCCTCGCACCCGCAATCCTCAACGGCGCGCCATGTCACCGCTGACACCCGTGCCGAGGGCGAACCCCGAGCTACCGCTTTTTGCATCTGGTCTATAGCAGCCTGCGCCCCACATAAAAGAACTTCCACACTACCATCGGGCAAATTACGCGCATAACCCCGTACACCAACCGTTGCGGCGATATCCTGCACGTAACGTCGAAAAAAGACGCCCTGGACTCTGCCCCGCACCACACCGGCGACACAATGGTTCACGGTGTCGCCTGCAACAGGTCGCGCAGGGTCGCGGCCAGCGTGGTTTGCGTCTGCGGACCCAGCAGTACCGTATAAACCTGCCCGGAACGGTCCAGCACCAAAGTTTCCGGCAGCGCCGCAGCGGGTTTCACCCCCAGCGCCCCACGGGGATCCTGCAACAGGGTAGGAAACTTTATGCCCAACGCCGCCACCTGCGCGGCCAACGTATCGCCACTCACCCCATCAAAATTGACCGACAGCACCGCCACGGACGGATACTGCGCGCTAAACTCGTTAAATTCCTGGATTTCCTCGCGACAGGGTGTGCACCATTCGGCCCAATAATTAATAAATACCGGATTGCCCCGCAGTGCTGCAAAATGCACAGTCCCCCCTTCCAGCAGCGGGTAGCCCGGCGCGCGTTGCTCGCAGCCGGGCAGGACTACCAGTAGTGCGCTCAACAGTAATCCCCACCAAGAAAGGTTGGACAAATGCCGGTTACCGGATCGCGTTTGCATCATCCGCCTCGTGCGCGGTAAATAATTCCGCCAGGGATCGATTATATAACTGCCGCGTTTCGCGGCTGCCCGCCGCGATAACATTAGCCAGCGGGTCGAACCAGGAGTAAGCCGCCAATACGTTTTTCGCATCAGTGGACGGCTCGGTCACAAAATTGTCCCCGAACAGGGTTACCAATTCCCACAAAGTCAATTGCGCCGGGTCCCGCGCGAGCACGTACCCTCCGGACGCGGTAGTCACCAGCACGTTACCCGCCAGCAGTATGCTGCGCAATTTCCGCCAGTGCTGTTCATCGATGCCGCAGTGCAGTACATCCCTATCGCTCATACTGCGGCCGTCTTGCTGGCCCCGCCAACAGGCCCAACACACCAGCACCGCCGCCACCAGATTGGGGAAATTGTACCCCTTGTACGCCGCCTTAAACGTTTCCAGAGAGCGCACCAATTCCGCGCCGCCGAGAATAATCATCCAGCACAGATAGGTCCACAGTAAAAACACGGGTACGATGGCAAACGCGCCATATACGGTATGGTAGGAGCTATTGACCACCAGCGCGCCAAACGCCGCCTTGGCCGACTGGAACAACAGCATCGACACCAGGCCGCCCACCAGCGCATGACGGCCGGATACTTTGCAGTTCGGCACGGCGATAAACAGCAGTGTGAACGCGATCCATGTCATTAACCACGGTAAATATTCGAGAACCTGGTGGGGTATCCCGACGATCTCCACGCCGCTGGCAACCAGTTTGAACGATAGTAAATAGGTGTGCATCATCAGGCCGACCCCCAACAGTAACGGCCCAAAACTCAAAATCCCCCAGTACAGCAGAAAACTCGACAGTCCTTTGCGACCGCCCGCCGTTCCCCAAATGTGGTTGAAGGTTTTTTCGATATTGGTCAGCATCAAGTAGGAGGTGACGATAAGAATAAATCCGCCAAACGCGCTCAATTTGCGTGCCTGAGTCGAAAACTGGGCCAGGTAGCGTTGTACTTCGGTGCCACTTTGGGGCAGCAAGTTTTCGAAAATCAGCCCCTGCACCTGATCGCCCAGGCTTTGAAATGCGGGGATCAATGAAAACATCGCATAGGTAACGGTCATTAGCGGCACCACCGCGAACAGGCTCATGTAGGTCAGCGCGGCCGCACTTTCGTTACAACCGTCACGCCGATACCGACGCGCAAGGTGAACGACAAAACTGCCCACCATGGAACAAAAAGATTTTACCGCCGTAAACCACTTCACGATTGGCTCCCCGTCAGTGCCAGCTTGCGCTACCTGTCGCTGGCTTGGCCAAATATACGTAGTACGCGGGCGGTGGCCCCCACCACAAGTTCCCATTACAATGAGCTTACGTTGATCACCGCATTGTACACAAAACCATGATTACCATTTACCACAACCCGCGCTGCTCCAAATCCCGCGAGACGCTCACATTGCTGAAAGAGCGCAACCTGAACCCACAGGTGGTGCTGTATCTGGAAAATCCCATAAGCGCCACCACGTTGCGCAATTTATTAAAGAAACTCGGTTGCGGCGCGCGCGACATCATACGCACCGGCGAATCGCTGTACCGGGAACTGCAACTCGGGGATCCGTCCCTGAGCGAAGCCCAGTTGCTGAAAACGATGGCCGCTCACCCCATACTGATCGAGCGACCCATAGTTGTAAATGGTGAGCGGGCTATTATCGGTCGCCCTCCGCAGAACGTGCTGGCTATCCTGTGAACACCGCCGCCTATGTGTTGGTGCTCTATTATTCCCGCTACGGAAACACCCAAAAGCTGGCGCGGGAAGTTGCAATTGGCGTAGAAAGCGCGGGTATTGCCTGTAAGCTGCGCACCGTACCACCCGTGTCCACCACCTGTGAAGCTACCTCCCCGGAGATCCCCGCAGACGGTCCGCCCTACTGCACCAACGACGACCTGGCCAATTGCAGCGCACTGGTACTCGGCAGCCCTACCCGATTTGGCAATATGGCGGCTCCACTCAAGTTTTTTCTCGACGGTACTGGCGATATCTGGATGAATGGCGCCCTGGTCGGCAAACCGGCCGGTGTGTTCACCAGTACCGCCAGTCTGCACGGGGGGCAGGAATCCACCTTACTCAGCATGATGTTGCCCCTGTTACACCACGGTATGATTATCGGCGGCGTTCCCTATAGCGAAGCCGCGCTGGCGCGCACCACTACCGGCGGCACCCCCTACGGTGCCTCCCATGTCGCCGGCGCCGACGCCACGCGACAGATCAGCGACGACGAACAAACCCTGTGCCGCGCACTCGGCAAACGGATTGCGCTCCTGGCGCACAAGCTGGTGCTAACGTGAACCGAACCGCGCGTGGAGCGACGACTGAGTGAATACCCCGCCTGTGCCCAAGTTGACTTCCCTGGCGCGCGTGGCGACCCGGTTGAGTTACGGCATTTTGTTAACCGCGCTGGTCATCGGCGGCCTCAAAAGTGGTACCGCGCCCGTGCTGATGGTTATCGCCACCGCGCCGCTGGCGCTGTTCGCGCCCGGAATGTTGCGCGACAATCCCCGCACGCTGGTCCTGTTATGTTTTGTGGCGTTGATTTATTTTACTGCCATCGTCGCCAATCTCTTTGAACCCGACCGCACCTTCTACGATGTGATTGCAGTGGTCGCAGTCTCCGTACTGTTTGTGGCGGCGATGCTATTGAGCCGCTGGTTGCAACGGCGCGCGCCGGACGATGCTACGTTAACCTCGGTAGACTCGGGTGGCGCCAACCGCGAAGGAAACACTGATGAGTAAGGAAAACCCTGGATTTTTACGTCGCACCTGGCGCTTTATAGGGAAAATATTCGGCTTTTTACGCGCTGTTGTGCGCTTTTTCATCGTCCTCTTTTTTATCGCGCTTATCGCCAGCCTGTTTGTCGACAATGTGCGCCCACTGCCCGAGCGCGCCCTGCTACGGATTGCTCCAAGCGGCATTCTGGTGGAACAGCGCGCCTACTCCGACCCCTTTACCCAACTCCTTGAACAGGGCACGGCACACGACAGCGAGACCGTTGTCAAGGACGTAGTTGAAGCTATAGACGGCGCGGCAACCGACAAACGGATCAGCGGCCTGTTGCTGGAACCCGATTATCTGCTCGGTGGCGGTATCAGCAAACTGAGCGACATTGGCGCCGCCATCGAGCGCTTCAAAGCCCAGGGCAAACCTGTTATCGCGGTTGCCGACAATTACACGCAGGAGCAGTATTATCTCGCCAGCTTTGCCGACGAAATTCATCTCAACCCGATGGGCGCAGTAGCCCTCACTGGCTACGGTAGTTACGCCAGTTACTTCAAGGAAGCTCTGGATAAACTTAAAATAAATTTCCACATCTTTCGCGTCGGTGAGTACAAAGACGCCGTCGAGCCCTTTATCCGTAACGATATGTCTGCGGCCTCCCGCGAGCACACGTCGCGCTGGCTGAATGCCCTGTGGCAGACCTATACCGACAAGGTGGAAAAGCGGCGCGATCTGCCCGCGGACAGCGTCAATCGTTATGTCAATCAGCTCGACGTGCAACTGGCGGAGGTTGACGGCGATGCGGCGCGTCTGGCCCTGCAACTGGCGTTGGTTGACCAGCTCAGCACCCGCCCGCAGATGCTCGCGCGCCTGCAGCAACTGGCACCCGAGGACAACAATGGCGAAGAAGATTTTGCGCAGGTCGACATGAAAGAATATCTGTTCCACCTGCGCCTCAAATCGGAAGCGAAAATCAGCCGCAATAAAATCGGTGTCGTAATCGCCCAGGGCATGATATTGGACGGCGAACAGCCGGAGGGCAGTATTGGCGGCGACACCCTCAGCCAGCTGCTGAGAACTGCCCGCAAGGATCAGGAGTTACGCGCTCTGGTGGTGCGCATTGACAGCCCCGGCGGCAGTGCATTTGCCGCGGATTTGATCCGCCAGGAAATCCTGCAAACCCGTGCGTCCGGCATCCCGGTGGTGGTCTCGATGGGCTCCGTGGCCGCGTCCGGCGGTTACTGGATAGCCGCAGATGCCGATAAAATTTGGGCTGCGGACACCACACTAACCGGCTCCATCGGCGTGTTCGGTATGCTGCCGACCTTTGAAAACAGCCTGCAATCCATCGGCATTCACAGCGATGGCGTCGGCACCACCGAACTGGCCGACCTGTACCACCTCGACCGCCCCCTCAATCCCAAAGCGCAACGGGCGATCCAGTTGAGCGTGGAACATATTTATCGGCAATTCCTGCAACTGGTGGCCGAGGCGCGCAACCAGACCACACAGGCTGTACACGAAATTGCCCAGGGTCGCGTATGGACTGGCGCACAGGCACGGGAACTGGGCCTGGTGGACGAACTGGGTGATTTACAGGACGCCATTCGGTCGGCGGCAACACTGGCGGAGATCAGCGATTACCGCGTGGATTATTTACACCGTCCACTAACCTTCAAAGACCAGCTACTGATGCGACTGAGCGAGGGCGCAGCGCGTATCGGTTTTGCCGCGCAATCCATGGGGTTGCCAGCGAGTGTGGCACACCGGCTATCCGCACCGCTGGTACCGCAGTTAAAAGCGCTGACCCGACAACTGTCCACACTACTCAACTTTAACGACCCGCGCGGTATCTATGTGCACTGCGCGGAATGCACGGATATATAAGGGTTCAGCGTAGCTTCCGTTGACGTAAGGCAGCTACCAGCCAAATACCTGCTTGATAAACGGAACGGTCGGTTTGCGCCGTTGCGCGAATGCCGCCTGATCGAGCTGCTGCAAACACGCGATCAGCGCCCCCATCGAGCGGGCCGCGCGGTGCAATATCAGGCGCGCCGGGTCCGCTGCCAGCTCCAGCCCCAGTTGCGCCGCCCGAAATTGCAAGATAGCCAATTTTTGCGCATCCGTGTAATCGGCCAGATGAATCACCACCCCGGACGCCAGTCGCGAGCGTAAATCTTCGAGGTTCAGCTTCAGCTCACGTGGGGCGCAATTGGCGGCTACCAGCAAGCGTCCACCAGCGGCCCGTTGCAGATTATAAAAATGGAACAGCGCCTGCTCCCAGGCCGCGTTGCCGCACACCCGGTGCAACTGATCGAGGCACACCAGATCCAGGTGCTCAAGTTCGGCGAGCACGTCCGCCGGCGCGTAATCCAGCAATTGATCAAGGGGCAGGTATTGCACCGTTCCACCGCTGTCATGGCAATGGTTGCCGGCGGCCTGTAGCAGGTGACTCAGGCCGCAGCCCGAACCGCCCCACAAATACAGGAACGACGGCTCACCCTGATTCACCTGCCGCAATAAATTTACCGCCTGCGCGCGGGCGATGTCGCCAGCAGTCAGATAGTTCGCAAAACGCGCGTTATCCGGCAGACTAATCGGCAGAACGAGCTGGTTGCTCATACGCTAGCGCGCGGCTCCGCGCCAGCTAAATCGATAACTGTTCGCCGTCGGCTGTGTTGAGCTCGTGCCCGCCGCCGGCGCGATCAGTGTCAGGGCCGAATCCCGCTGCAGCGCGGCCAGCAATATCTGCACATCCCCCTCCACCGCCACCGACAGGTGCAGCAGATCTCCCTCGACCCCCGTGACCTGCACGTCGGACACCATTTCGAGGGCTTGCAGCAATGCCAGCGCGTCGGCATAACGCCGGTAACTATCGACGTTTTCCAGGGTCACCGCGGCGCGGGTCTGGCTGCCGCCACTGACATAGGCAAAACGTGGCGCGAAACGATCCACTGCGGCATCAATCGTCGCCGCCACCAGCTCATCGAGGCTCTGTGTGGACACTGTTCCCGTTTCGCTGGCACCCGTGCCGGCCAACAACCAGCCACCCCGCCAGCCTGACGAGGTCCGACTATAACGGACGACAAAACCGTACTCCGCTCCATAGCGTCCCGCCGCAGCGCGCAGGGCGGTGGCGTCGAAATTCCACGCCTGTTCCGTATTGAGGGTTAACTGATCCTGCAAATCCAGTAGCGGTAACTGATAGGCCAGCCCGCGCCGGGCAAAGGCCTGTTCCAGTTGGGCGTACAGATTGGCATCGCCATCCGCCGCGACAAACTGCAACCCCGCCGGACGCTCTAGCACCACCCACACCACCCACTCGGGCCGGTTAGCGGGCCAGATTGGCAATTGTTGCTCGCGTAGCAACTGATCGATCAGCGGCGCGGCATAACGGGCGGTCAACGCATTGCGGGGGTTCCCGTCCGCGCCCATCTGTGTGGCGTAGCCAAATTCGAGCATATAGGATTCGGATTGAGACAGGGCGGCACCCACTGCCACATTGTTCAGTACCGCCCGGCTGCCGGACATTTTTACCAGCACATCCGCCAGCCCCTGGCGCACCGCTTTGCGCCGTTCCGCTTCGGATTGAGCAGCGATCGGCACCGTGGCCGAATACAGATTCTGTACCGTGGCACCCTGGGCAACACTTGCCGCCCATAAACCGACACTAACGGCCAGCACCCAACGCAATGATCTAAGACTGTACAATTTCATGGCGCGATTGTAGCAGGTGCGCTCCACCGTACCCATATCTGCCCGCGCAATCGATGGCAACCATCCCTGAAGACAATGCGCACTGACAATCGACGCGGGGCGGGCTAAAATACCGCCTTTCCCTCGGAACAGCCCCATGAGCCAGACACCCTCCTCCCTCAGTTACAAAGACGCTGGAGTCGATATCGACGCTGGCAATGCCCTTGTGGAACGCATCAAAGATGTAGCGCTGCGCACCCGGCGGCCGGAAGTCATGGCAGGGCTGGGTGGCTTCGGCGCCCTGTGCAAAATCCCCGCGGGCTATCGCGAGCCCGTGCTGGTGTCGGGCACCGACGGCGTGGGCACCAAGCTGCGCCTGGCCATCGATCTGGGGGAACTTAGCGGCCTGGGCATCGACCTGGTCGCCATGTGTGTCAACGACCTGGTGGTAAGCGGCGCAGAGCCTCTGTTCTTCCTCGATTATTACGCCACCGGCAAGCTGGATGTGGACGCCGCCGCGACGGTGGTAAACGGCATTGGCCGCGGCTGCGAGCTGGCGGGGTGCGCACTGGTGGGCGGTGAAACCGCCGAAATGCCGGGCATGTACGCTGGCAAGGATTTTGATCTGGCGGGATTTTGCGTCGGCGTCGTGGAGGCAGACCAGATCATCGATGGCTCCCGAGTGGCAGTGGGCGACGTGTTAATTGGTCTCGATTCCAGCGGGCCGCACTCCAACGGTTTTTCCCTGATCCGTAAAGTCCTCGAGGTTTCCGCCACCCGTCCGGAGGAAGTCTCTCTCGGCAGCGGGACTCTGGCCGACGCGCTGCTGGCGCCCACACGTATTTACGTTAAATCCGTGCTCAGGTTGATTGCCAGTTGCCCGGTACACGCTGTTGCGCACATTACCGGCGGCGGCCTGCTGGAAAATTTGCCTCGAGTACTACCGCCACAAACCAGAGCTGTACTCGATGCCAACAGCTGGGTGCAACCACCGGTGTTTGAGTGGCTGCAGCGGGCGGGCAATATTCTCACCAGCGAAATGTACCGGACGTTTAATTGCGGTATCGGCATGGTGATCTGCGTTCCCGCATCTGAAGCAGAGCGCGCCATGGAACTGCTGACCGCTGCCGGAGAAGCGGCGCGACTGATCGGTTCGTATGGCGCAGAATCCGGAGCCGCCGGGGGGGTGGGGGTCGGGGGGGGCGGGGCGGGCCGCGGGGCGGGGGGCTGGTGCGGGTGG
>JAYODD010000006.1:98629-114778 GCA_038106145.1 Gammaproteobacteria bacterium
GCGATGCACTGGTGAGCTTCGAGTGATGAAAGACCTGCCTCTTTCCGTGCGCCTGAAACCTGTGTGCCTGAATATAATATCGCCATGTCCGCTCCAGCGCGCCTCGCCGTTTTAATCTCCGGCAACGGCAGCAATCTGCAGGCGTTAATCGATGCCGTCACTGCGGGTGAACTAGACGCCCGTATCGTACTGGTCATCAGTAATGTACCGGACGCGCCGGGTTTGGCCCGCGCCCGCGTGGCGGGAATTGCCACCGAGGTAGTCGACCACCGGAATTATTCCGAACGCACATTGTTCGATCGGGCGCTGGCAGAAGCGATTTCTCCACAGGCCGTTGACCTGGTGATACTGGCCGGATTTATGCGCATTCTTAGCGTGGATTTTATTCGCGTTTTTGCCGACCGACTGATCAATATTCATCCTTCCCTGTTGCCCAAATACCCCGGCCTTGACACCCATCAACAGGCCATCGATAACGACGACCGGGAAGCCGGTGCGACGGTACATTTTGTCACCGCCGAACTGGACAGCGGGCCAGCTATTATTCAGGCCGCTACCCCTGTCAAAAAACACGACAGCGCCAGTTCATTGGCCACCCGAGTACGGCAGCTAGAGCATCAAATTCTGCCCATGGCAGTGCAGTGGTATTGCAGCGGGCGTGTGACGCGGCGCGACAATCAGGTGCGACTCGACAACAAAACCCTGCCGCCGGGTGGCTGGCGGTATGACTCCGCCCACCAGACACCGGGAAAAGAATCTTGAACGTTACGCCATTCGCGCTTTCTAATTCACGTTGTGCAACTTCGGAAACCACCATGCGCACCATCTTGGCAGTATTACTGACATGCGCCGCCTCACTCGATGCGGGAGAAACCCCGGCATTACCGAATTACGTGGCCACCTACTCCGCAACGTTTAATGGGATGCCCATTGACGTGACCCGAAAATTATCACGCACTATAGAAGGCTACGCGGTGGCAGTAACCGCGAAAAACTGGCTCGGAGATATACAGGAGCTCGAAAAATTTCATATCGATAACGAAGCTCGCATACTGGTCGATAGTTACAGTTCGCAACGGCGTTTTTTTGGCATCTCGCGCAAGGAAAACCTGGTGATCGATCGCCCGCGCGGACTGGCACTGTACGACGCCAAAAAGAAGCACCGGGAAATTCCACTGCGGGACAATTACTTTGGGCCGCTGGGTTACCAATTGCAAATGAGCAGAGATCTGGCCGCCGCGCACAGTAAATATTGCTATCAGGTGTTGATGCGCGGCAAAGTAAAAGACTATTGTTTTGAACCCACCGGCGAGCAGGTGCTCGATACCGCCCTCGGGAAAATCAACACCGTACAGATGCGCCGCGTCCGCGAAGATCAGGAGCGGGAAACCGTATTCTGGCTGGCACCGCAATGGGATTACCTGCTGGTAAAACTATGGCAGAAAGAGGAAGATGGCGAAACTTACGAAATTGTTTTAAGTGGCGCAACAGTGGATGGCAAACAACTCCAGGCGTATTATCCCGCCGACAGCAACGCCACTCCGGTACGCTAAATTCAGAGACCAGCTCGGCCCTAAAATCTGAATCGAAAGTACGACTGCAGGGCAACTGATCACATTGAGGAAATTGTATGCAGGTGTCACCAGAAGACCGGCCCACCGAAACGGCTCCCGTCGCCAGTCAGATGCCGAAATTACTGCTGGCCATTGCGCTACTGTTACTCGCTGCCGGCGGTTACTGGATGTATCAGTATTTTGACCAGGAGCAGGACAGTAACGTCACAGTACTGGAAACATTACCCGAAGCAGCACCAGTACTCGACGCTTTGCAGTTACCCAAAGTGGATATTCCGGTGCGCACCGCCGCCCCCGTCATTGAAACGGTTGCGCCGCCCCCATTGCCCGCTCTGGCGGACAGCGATACCTTTACTCGCGCGCAATTACTCTCCCTGAGCGCGGATCCCAACTACCACGCCTGGTTGCAGGCAGACCATCTGCTGGAGCGCGCCGCGGCCATTATCGACAGCCTGTCCCGCGGGCGCATGTTGAAAAAGCTGATTCCCGTAACCCCCCTGTCTGGGAAATTTATCGCTAGCCACGTGGGCGGGAAGCTGTGGCTGGACACCCCAAATTTCGTACGCTACGACGAAGTGGTCAACCTGCTGGCCAGCCTCGATGCACGTCAATTAACAAAAATCTTTGATCTGCTACGGCCACTGCTGGAATCAGCCTACGGCCAACTCGGCTATCCCGAGGAAGATTTTGGCGCAACCACCATACGCGCCATTGATGTACTTTTAGCCACACCCGACGTCGGCTCACCCATAGAGCTAAAGCTCGAGGGCGTACTCTACACATTTGCCGATCCGGCCCTGGAAAAACTGCCCTCGGCACAAAAACAATTACTGCGCATGGGACCGGAAAACGCGGAGAAAATAAAACGCCTGTTGCGCGCACTGCGTAAACAGCTGCTGCGTAAGCAGTAAGAGCAGTATGATTATTTCGGGTCGTTCCACAGATCCCGCAAGGTAAACTGGTCAACCTTGAGACGGAATTTCAGGAACATGCCCTGGGCCGTGTAATCAGCGCCGCTGAAGTCGTCGTCGCGAAAGCCAACGAAGTTATAACCGAGAGATACCCACACATTGGTGACCGGCGAATACCCCAGGGAGGCACCCAAATTCAAATCCAGCACATCGGCAGCCCAGCTGTGATAGGTGCCACCATGGAGACCCCAGTCCCACTTCTCGCCGATATCGTGTCTGAATTCCAGTAAGAACAGGTCGGTAAATCCGGCGTAGCGCTCCCCATCTATTTTATCCATCGCATACTTTAAACCCCAGTGGATATTCCACTGGTACGCCTGTGTACGGTAATTCGCCAACAGATTACTGACCATACGGCGACTGACAAAACCGTCGTTTTCCACACCTGGAATATCCTCGTGAATAAAATCCATACGCTCCAGTACGGTCCAGCGCCCACCGGTAGGTCGATACGCCAGATGCAACCGCGCATCGGCCTGCACCCCGCGGCCCACATCCACGGTATCGGTTTGATTGAGGTTGATCCCGCTGGCAAACGTAAACCCCTCGTCCAGTTCCTGCAGCCAACCCATGCTGGCATTCCATTTCTGTTCCGTATCGCTGTCGCGCCATTCAAGACGACTCAACCACTCCCTGCCGTCGAGGCGATAACCAAGGGACGTGGCAATCGCCGTGTAATCCTCGCGACCACCGCTGGCCGGATCCACCTGGGGATTAAATTCCCGCAAACCAGTGCCAGGCCCGGCCTCTGGCCCGGTGGCGGCCTGACTGCGATCCAGGCTGAAATCCATGGTCCAGCGGTCGTCAATGCGCCAGTTTTGCAGAGCTCCCAGATTGGCAAAGAGGCGCGCACCATCAGGGGTAGCCTGCTGTTCCAGCGACGTACTGATGTCGGCCCCGGCCCAGGGCCTGACCCGCAATCCGGCGCGGGTACTTTCCGTATCCCGATCGTCACCCCAGGTCCACTCGTTGGCCACAAATAAATCGAGGGATTCGGTCAGTTTGTAATCCGCCCCGACGACAATGCGATTGGGAAAATCAGCGCTGTCATCATCGCTGCCACTGCTGCCTACCCCGAGTTCCGCATCGGTGTGCAGGGTGATGCGATTATCGTAAATACCGTACGCACCACCCAGTAGTAATTGATTTGATTTGCGGATATCTCCATCGTCAAATTTATCCCGGGCCATGCGCATCCCCCCATAAGCACGCGCCTGGTCAAGGTTATCGTATTCCAGCAGGGCATCGGCCACTTCCCGCGTCGCATCGCTTTCCAGGTGTTGCTGGCGGAACGTGTCGGCGCGCAATTCGTAATTATCATTCAGGTGATAGGTAATCATATTGCCGACTTTGCGGGTGCCACCTTCCGCGGCGCGTTGCTGACCGAGGCCAAACTCCGCATCTTGCTGGCGGGCATACAACAGGTTTTCCACCTGCCCACTGCGGGTTTCCAGTTCCACTAAATAAGCATCCCCGCTGGTACTTTCACCGCTCTGCTCATCGTCCTGGTCAGTGCGCGCGGCCTCGATCCGCAGCTCCGTGCTGTCACTGATTTGCAAGGTGATATCGTTGGCCACGAGATCGCCGGAGCGAGCGCCGCCCTCCTCGTGAATGGCCGTTACCCCCACTTCCAGATCTTCGGTGGGTTTTACGGCAACCCTTCCACCACCGGTATAACCACTACCCGTGCCCCCTGCGGTTTCGAATTCCACCACAATGTAAACCGGGTTGAATTCATCATCCCGGGTCGGTATGGGTCGCTTGAAAAACAGGCTGCCGTCGTCGTAGTCGATGTTGTAGTCGATATGACGGCTCAACACTTCGCTGCTGACAATGCGTTCGCTGTGCAGGCGGTCGCGGGTTTCAATGACAATTTTTTCGCTGTTGATAATTATTTCCGTGCTGCCCAGGAAATATTTGCCCGAGGTACCGTCGCCGGGGATCTCCTTGCGCACAAAGCCCTGTTCCGATTCGGTGACAAACAGGTTGGCTTCCACCAGATCGCCGCGAAACTCCATTTTGGCGCCGTTCACGGTGCGGCTGTAACGCCCCAGTTCGGTCACACTCAACCCGGTGTCGAAATCCCCAAACATGGCGTAAAACTGTTTCTTTTCCAGTTTGAGATAGAGCTTTCTCTGACTCGGTGCTTCGTACTGCTGATAGGAGTTGTCGCCATACAGGGTGTAGTAACTGTCCGGGTCGATGGTCTGTTTGAGACTGTCCCCGGTGCGTTTATCGGTGTCGTAGGCAGCCGTCAGCAACCAGTCGCCGCGAATCGTGCCCTTGGCAAAAAAGGCCACCCGCCCGTCGCTAAAGCCGCCATCGTCGATGCCCGCATGACCCAAACCGTCTTTGTCGCCGGAGGTCATATGCTGGCCGATGGTGCGCTCGGCGAGGCCTACCATGATCCACTCCCGCTGACCGGCGGACAACCAGGCGCGCACCTCTTCCCGATAATCGTTTTCGAAATCAAATTGCAGCACCAGTTCACCCGCGTCGGTGGTGGGTTGCAACTCGATATAACCGATACCCCCCGCGCCGATTTCAAACCGCGGGCGTTCGTTTTCCACCACCGCGAGACTCTGGCGTTGCTGGCGCTTGAACCGCTCCCGGGATTCGTAGGGTGCATTAATACTGTAATCGCCGATCACCCCAGGCCGCGCCGGATAGCCGTGACGGTCAAAAAATTGCACCGCAACCACCGGTGGTGTTTTACCGTCCGCCACCAGATTCGATTTATCCGCCAGCAGTTTGGCTTTAACCGGCACGTCGGAAAAGTGCACCGTACGCTCCAGCCGCTCCACCGTGGCGCCACTGGCGTCCCGCACCTCCGCGACAAACCGGTTGTCGCCAATTTTGATATCCACCCCCTGCCACTTGCTAAGGGCAACAGTTTTATCGGGGGATACCGTCGTACCGTAAAAATTTAGCCGGTTCACGGGCCGGCCGTTTAACGTCAGATCAACGCTCTGACCGGGATAATGCTGGATATACAGCTTCAGCGCGCCGATCGCCGGCACAAAATCCGGTGTGGGAAACAGCCAGTGAATACCCGGCTCCCGGGGCACAATACTTTCTTCCGCAGCATCTTTTTGTAACTTTTGTTGTGCGCTGGACACACCGGGCTTTGCCGCAACGACGGGTTCGTCAAACTGTTCGGTAATGCTCAATTGGCTTTCGCCGCTGGCGTAGTTCGTCACCATACGAGCGCGACTTGCAGGGTCGACCTGGGCAATAGCGGGTGGCAGGCGCTCGGTTTTACCCTGAGTCATGAACGCCACCATACTTTTAATACTGGTATCGATGACCTCGTTATGGGTCGCAAACGCTCCCTGTACCTGAAGCCGGAAATCCCGACGCCAGGCGCCTTCACCTCGCACGTTTCCGAGATTGAACGTCAGGGTTTCTCCAAGGACTTGCGGTGCAGATACCGGTTCGCCCTCCACCATGGCGCTATCGGCCACGTAAGTTAATCCGGGGGGCAACATCAGGATCGGTCGCAGCGCCGTCACCGCGATGTCGTTACCGCTGATTATCAGACGAATGTCCGCACCTGCCGGGGTACGGCTCACGCTCAGTTGCTGCATGACCTTAAACTGACGCGGGGGGCGGCGTTTTACCACAAAATCCACGCGCCACAACGAACCGCCCTGCAGATCCACAAAGCGACTGAAACTGCGCCCCGCACTGCGAGTATCCGCATCGCAATGCAGTACTTCGTAATTTTGCGGCAAACTGTCAAAATCGATTTGCACCACGTGGGTGCCCGGGGTAAGCCCTTCAAAATGATAGCGTCCGGATTCGTCCGTCAAGACATAGCTGCCATCTTCCAGATAAATACGGGCATTTTCCAGACCCGGCGCCTCGCGGCTTTCCAGCGCGTCACAATCCCCATCCACGACACGCCCGGTGATAAAGGTCTTGTCGCGGAAAAAGTCGTCCCGCACATCCACCTTGGCGCGGGCGATATTGGACGTGGCGTCAAAACTGTCCGTCGCGAAAGCGGTGTTGTAGGCCGCGCCGGGTTTAGCGCCGGGGGTAATCTGCGCCACGTAGGAGATAACCACATTGCCGCCCGCCGCCACACTGGGCACGCTAAACAGCAGCTGTCGCCCTTTGGCATCTAACCGCGGGTCCGCAACCCGCTGTCCCCCTACACGTGCGGAGCCGGATTCAAAACGAAAGCCGGGGGGCAAGGTGTCCGTCACCTGTATGTTGACCGCGGCCCCCGCGCCGCTGTTCTCCAGGGTAATATCGTAGGGTACAAAGTCGCCAATCCCCGCCACCGATTTGCGCGCTACTTTGGCCACAAACAGACCTGTACCGGAGGGGTCTATGGGCACATCGATATTGACCGCTGGACCCGGGGCAACCACAAACACCTCACCGCGGGAACCGGTGTCGAGGGCGTAAGGCGCGCCCGCCAGTAATTGCAGGTCGGCGTCGGTGACCGTAGATGGAAAGCTGTAATCCACTGGCGGCGTCACTTCCAGCCGGTAGTTACCTGGCAACACTGACGGAAACTGGAAACCTCCGGGGGGCAGGTTATAAACCGTGCCGCCACTATCCGTAACACTACTGCCGGTAATTACCGTAGCGGGGTAGCTGCTCACCCCATCCAGCCCCCATACGTCGGCCGGCAACCCACTGTCGGCATTGATTAACGTGACCTGCACCCCATCCACCGGCAATCCGGAGCGGCTATCGAACACAATACCCAGGGGATCCACCAGCACCGCCGCAGTAATGCTGTCCGAGCCGTCGGCGGGATCCGTGTAAGTCACGGTGATACCCGTGTTACCCTGTACCGACAGCAACCCGTTCTGCGCACTGGAAGGGGTAGTGCTGGTTTGCATCACACCGATAAAAATACCGGTGTCAGGACCGGTCTCAGTGAGCACCAGCATTTCCATATCGCCCGTGCCGTCGGCGCGCAGTACCACCACCAGAGTCTCAATCAAACCTGTATCAAGATTCTGGTCCGGGTCCTGCACCTGTACAAATATGGGCTCCCCGCCCAGTATTACGCTCGCCGCGGCCAACGGTACCGGCGCACTCAAATTGAGCGGCGACGCGGCCCCCGGCAAATACACATCGCCCACCGCCACCGTGCCACCGCCGGTAGCTTGATAGGAACTGGGTGGTACGCTTGTTGGGTTCGCCGCCGGATTGGGTGGCCAGTAGCGCAGTATGGTAATGGTTGCAGCTGTGCGCACCACCGTCGAGGTAGTGGTTACCGTATTGGAAAATCGAGTTTGCGGGAAACCCGCGATGGTGTAGCTAATTTGCGCGGTGTTGCTAATGCTGACCCCGTGAATGGAGGCCTGGGTGTACGACGCACTGGCGGCAAACAACCCGCCCCATAAGGCAGCGCGCAGCAGTGCGCGCCCGACCTTCGGCAAAAGCGTTCCGACGCCACGCCATAAACCGGAGAAAGCGGGTCCGCCTGCGCGAACCCGCTCCCGGTCTAAGGCGACGTTACCACCCAGCACAGCTACCGCCCGCGGTAGACTGTTTACAGGATGGTGACGTCGAACGTAATAACCTCAGATACGCCGGCACCAACAGTGAGCCCATTGACCTGAATACGGTCGATTGCCGCTGGCGTGGTATTGGCATTAGTCACCGTCACCCGCACGGTGTCCGTGCCGTTAACGGTACCCGTACTATTGTCGTTAATAGCCACACCGTCCACGACGACAGAGTTCGCTACATAGGCTACCAGAGTGTCGTTAATATCATCCGACAGGCCGTCTGTGGTATTGATGTTGTTGTCATCGGGAATAAATGCAGCGGTCCCACCATTATTGGTAATGGTAATGGTGTAACGGATTGTGGCACCCGGTATCGCGAATTCCTGTCCAGCGGGACCCGCCAAACCGTCATCGATAACCGCGGAAGTTTTGGTCACGGTCAATTCCGCACTCACCACTTCATAGGTACCGGTTGTCGAATGTCTGCCGTCTTCCACGGCATCAGTGGACCCGGCGCCGTCGGCAAAAATGACTTCGTTACCCGCTGCGGTGTTGGTGGCGCTCTCCGCCGTAACCGTATTGGTGCCAGCGTTGGTAGCCTGTGCAGTCAACACATAACTCGCCAGCTGTCCGTCACTTGGCGACGAAGCGCCACTGGGCGTGTTAGAAACGATAAACACGGTGACGGAGTCGCCGGGCGCTGCCGCATATGGGTCGAGATCTTTGGCATTGGCCCCCGCAGAATAGAGGGCATCTACGCCTGAATCGTAGGTTCCGTTGCCATTGGTATCCAGATAAATACCGACGAAATTCATATCAAAATCGTCACCACTTGCTACCGCTGAAGTTAACAACACCCCCTGCGTCGCGTTCCCGGTATTCGTGACCCTGAACGTCAACACTTCATCCGTTGAACCGGGAATAACAGGCACATTAGCGCCGTCCAGCCAGGTCACCGTTAAATCGACCTTGGTGTCGACCACAAAACTGTTAACGGGGGATACCACGGGTGCCTGCGCTATCGTGTTCACCGTGTAGTTAACGGTCGCGGTGTTGGTAATGGTGGTGCCAGCACTGGTTTGCGTTGACGCTGCAAACCCCACCGGAACTATGCCCAGAGTGAGCAACAACGCCCCCATCTGCCCTATAAATCGTTTCATTTGTCTACCTCCGATTGGTCGTTTCATGATCTTTCCCCTCTTAATTATCTGCTTACCCACTGTGTATTAACTGTTTAACAACCCGAATGAACCAACGCTTCACAACGATCTGCTATTTCACGAGCGCGCGATATCCCACCAGGGTCGATTTCCCCACTGGCAGCGCAACGCCGAGTCGCCAGCGAATGTGCGTAATGTCCGCTGCTACCGCGCCGCGTACTTCCCCGGTCTGATCCATCACTTTCAGATCACCGCGTGGCAAGTAGTTCTGTCCTCCATCTACGGAAAAACCGGTACTCACCGCCGGTCCCGTTAGCGAGCTAAAGGTACTACTTTCCACATACGCCATATCGGGAGGTACTGGGTTAACCACCACCACATCCGTAGCGGGTGCATCGCTGATATTTTCGATGCGAATGCTGTAGATAATTTCATCGCCGGGCAGCGCCACCTCCACCGGAATACGGCGTACCACCTCTTCACCCTCTGCGTTCACTTCCACGATTTCTTTTTCGGAAATCAGCGTCACCTGCAGGTGATTGCTGGACTCTTCGCTGGCGCCTGTTGCTGGCCCGTGGTTATCCGCCCATGCCAGGGCGCCTAACAGCAGCAACGGAATTGCCGCCGCGCGTCGCAATATTTTCATCGGGTTATCTCCTGTGGTGATCTATGTGGTATTCGTTGCTCAGTCATTTAATTAATCGTCACTGCAAATTCGATGGTCTGTACCGCACTTGCCAGGGTCAGATCCCCCAGGCGCACCACGATGCGGTTCAGCCCGGTGTCGTGCTCGCCAGCGTCGTTCCCGGCGCTATCCGACAACAGGCTCGTATTGAGATAGAGGGATGCGGTTTTATAGGTAGTGTTCACGGGAATCGGATCGGTGACGGTGACGGCGGTGGCCGTGCCAGCTCCGGCTGCAACACTGACCTGAATACGATAGGTAATGACCGCCCCCGGTACCGGCTCGGAACCGCCAAAGGGATCCACCACACTGAGGACGCTTTTAACAAAGCTGAGAGACACGTCTGACACCACATAGGTGCCGATAAAACTCGCGGCGCCACCGCTGGCGCCGACAATGGCATCAGTCCCCACATCGCCATCACCCGCGTTGACCGTGCCGGGAGCTCCAGTCACATTGGTGGAGGTGGCGGTCAGCGCACTGTCACCGGTCTGGGCATTGGTCGCCCCGCCGGGAATATTATTCAATACGTAAACGATAACCGATGTTTCCGAAGCCAGTACCGGGTCGTTGCTGTTCAACACATACAGCGTATCCCCGCCGGAAAAACCCGGAACCCCATCCGTCTCGAGGTAGATGGATTGCAGGACAGGATCAAAATCGTCCCCGCTCAGGGTGCTGTCGGCGCTGAGCGCAAAGGTCTCCGTGCCATTGCCGATATTGGTCACCTGGAACGTCAGCACCTGGTTGCTGGAACCCGGACTCACCGCGACGTTGGCGGAGTCCAGCCAGGTGACTTCGATATCCACCAGTTCCTGTACAGTCAGGCTGGTGGAATTACTCGAAGCATTAAATGGCGTGCCCCCCACCGAGTAACTTACGGCCGCCTGGTTGGTGATGGGCTGGCCCCGGGGCGGTTAACGCCATTGCCGAGGTGCTACCCAAAATCGCCAGGAACAAAATTAGGGCCCTGATCACCGGGTTGGTTTTTGCGCATTGTTGAAATAAATTATTACTCACTATTTCACCTGTACCTGAAAGATAACGGTTGTTGTGGAATTTATATTTACGGTGCGGGGACCGACGATCAAACTGTTACTGGCCACGTCGTAGCGGGTGTCGTCCACCCCATCTGCGGCGTCGGTTTGCGGGACCGGAGTGCCGCTGCCAATCTGGACAGAAGTACTCCCCGCCACGTAGTTAACCTGTGTGGGTAACGGATCGCTGATGACAACGTTTTCGCCAGAGGCAAAGGTCGAGGTGTTCTGCAGCACCACGCGGTATTCGACAACCGCACCGGGAACGGCGAACTCCTGTCCGGTCGGACCACTTAAATTGTCGGTGAGAACAGATGATGTTTTGCTGACAGATAGAGTCGGCGCCGGATACAGGGTGACGTCGGTAGTAGACTCGTTATTGCTGGAATTGATGTCGTAACCCAATGGTGAGCGCAGATTATTAGCGACATTGGTCACGGTAATCGGCGAACTGGGGCTACCTGCGTTGGGGGGATTATTGACCCGTACCCGCAAGGTCAGCGTGACCGTAGCTCCGGCATTCAGTGTGCCGATGGTCCAGACATTGCTGGCAAAGGATCCCTGGGTCGGGGTGGCGCTGACCAGCGTCAGTTGGGACGGCAACACATCCGACAGGGTCACACTGCGGGCTATTCCAGCATTCGCGCTGCCCCCCACCGCGTTATTGGTTACGGTGAGGATATAGTCAAATTCGGAATTTCCAGCCGCCTGGGGTGTCCCGGCCACCACCACCGCGTTGGAGGTTTTCTCCACCCCCAGGTCGAAATTATCGACAAACATAAAGTTGCGGCCGCCGGGGCCATCCATATTGTCGTCGATCTGGCCCGGCAGCAAATTGCTGTTGGAAGAGGATACATGAAATCCCAGGGGACGCTTGCCCGGTGGACTCAGGACGGACCATGGCATGCGCGCCTCCAGCCGCACCCCATCAACGCTCCCCCCGACCACACTGGAATAAATAGTGGTTCCCCCGCTGATACCACCGAGCATATCGTAACCATCCGCAACACCCAGTTGCCCGGGGGAGGGACAATTGGCCGGAATCTCACACACCAGCGGATCGGAGCCGGTGGCCGGGACGTAGTTGTACAGAACCGTATTGGTCAGCTGATTGGCGCCAAACCACTCCACCAAAAACACCTTGTCGGTGCTTTCCATGCGCCCGTTGGCATCCAGATCCAGGTAAAACCACCACCAGTTGCGATTCTTGGTGGAACCCCAGCGCTCGACATAAAAATACAGGTTGCTCTGATCCCAGGTGTAGGCAAATGTTTTCAAGTCCCGGCCCGTACTCTGCACCGGACGGTCGCGATCCGTACCGCTTGCCAGTCCTTCAGGATCGGATGCGGTTTGCGAGGGACTCGTGTTGGCCAAAACGGCGGCCCAGTCACCAAACAGACCGTCAACCGTGATGGTGGTGGAAATCAGATCAGCCTGTGGCGCTGGCGATACCGTGAAAAGAAAAGCCAAAATAATGGCTCGCAGGGCCCGCGACGAAACCGCCCCGCGCGCGCGCATAACAAGCCAGACTAGCCCCCCCTTCCCCAAGCTGCGACCCTTCTCTGAGATAATTTATGAGAAACATGCCATATCCCTATGAATTATCTTAAATTAATGGTGTCAGATTGGCGGATTTGGGGAGGAAAATCAAGCCTTCAACAGCCTTCGAGCGTCAAAATTTTGCCACTTGGGGGCAAAAGGAGGAATTTATCCGACCAATGGCCTAAAGTTTGCGGCTTTTTAACCGATGAGTTTGCAGTTTTTGGCTCTGGCTGAAGGCTCGTGAACAACGGGTCCACAGGAACAAAAACCCTGTCAACGGCTAAGCGCGGGGCAGGGTCACCCCCCGTTGCCCCTGGTATTTACCACCCCGGTCCCGGTAAGACGTTTCGCACTCCTCATCCGACTCAAAGAACAGCATTTGCGCCACCCCTTCGTTGGCATAAATTTTGGCCGGCAGGGTGGTGGTATTGGAAAACTCCAGGGTGACATGCCCCTCCCACTCCGGCTCCAGGGGCGTGACGTTGACGATAATCCCGCAACGGGCGTAGGTGGACTTGCCCAGACAGATGGTGAGCACACTGCGAGGAATGCGAAAATATTCGACGGTTCGGGCTAATGCGAAGGAGTTAGGGGGGATTATGCAGACATCTCCCTTGAAAGCCACAAAACTGGCCGGATCAAAGTTTTTGGGATCCACCGTCGCGGAATGCACATTGGTGAAAATTTTGAACTCATCGGAACAGCGCACATCGTAACCGTAACTGGAGACACCGTAGGAAATCACCCGCTGACCATCCCCGTTCGGCTCCCGTACCTGGGTTGCGGCAAACGGTTCTATCATGCCGCACTCTGCCGCCATGCGCCGAATCCACCTGTCTGACTTTATACTCACCTGCACTCCTTAATCCAGACCGCGGCCTGGTATGTGTTGCGAAACCGCGCCTGAAACCCTGATTGAGGCTTCCCGGCGAACGATGGGTTATTCTTCGATGGTAATTTCCGGTCGCGCCTCGTCAAGGTCGGCGAGGGCGGCCATCAGGTTGTGGGCAATGGCGCCATACGCCGCCGCAATTTCCCCCGCGGGCGCGTTGAGTACCACCGGGCGACCGCTGTCCCCTTCCTCCCTGATGCGCCGATCCAGCGGTAGCGAACCGAGCAATGTGGTGCCATACTCCTGCGCCACCCGTTGTCCACCGCCCGCGCCAAATATGGCGTCGCTATGGCCACAATTAGAACAGATATGCAGGGCCATATTTTCCACGATACCCAACACCGGAATCTCCACCTTGCGAAACATCTCGATGCCCTTGCGGGCATCCAGCAGGGCGATATCCTGGGGCGTGGTGACAATCACCGCGCCGGCGACCCGCGCTTTCTGCGCCAGGGTCAGTTGAATATCGCCGGTGCCGGGGGGCATATCCACCACCAGCACATCCAGCTCGCCCCACAGGGTTTGCGTCAGCATCTGCACCAGTGCGCTGCCCGCCATCGGACCGCGCCACACCATCGGGGTTTTTTCCGTCACCAGATAGCCGATGGACATGGATTTGATGCCATGGGCCTCCACCGGCAAAAACGCATTGCCGTTGACTACTTTGGGCTGCGTGCCCTCTGCCACCCCCAGCATCATGGGCTGGCTGGGCCCGTAAATATCCGCATCCAGAACGCCTGCCTTAAGGCCTTGCGCGGCCAGCGCCAGCACCAAATTCACCGCCGTGGTGGATTTGCCGACCCCGCCCTTGCCGGATGCCACCGCGATAATATGTTTAACCTGGGCAAGCCCATCGGGAGTCTTTGCGTCCGCCATTGTGAGTTTCGAATCCTTCTAAAAAGATAAACCGTAATGAAATAACCGCTGAAAACCGCTATAGTGGCGCGCTGTTACGACACCGAAAACAGCTGCTTCCACTATGTCCGAAACGCCCGCAACCGCCTCCCAGAGCGCGCCGCAACGCGCCGAGCAAACCGTATCCGACCGCCGCCGCATCCTCGTTACCAGCGCGCTACCCTATGCCAATGGGTCAATCCACCTCGGTCATCTGGTGGAATATATTCAAACGGATATCTGGGTGCGGTTTCAAAAGCTGCGCGGCCACGAATGTTACTACGTTTGCGCCGACGATGCTCACGGTACCGCCATCATGTTGCGCGCGGAGCAACTGGGCCTCACGCCGGAACAACTGATTGCCCAGGTCAAGGCTGAGCACGAACGGGATTTTGCCGACTTTCTGATTGAGTTCGATAATTATCACTCCACCCATTCCGATGAAAATCGGTTGTTAGCTGCGCAAATTTACCAGCGGCTCGTCGCTAACGGTCATATCGCACGCCGCGACATTACCCAGGCCTACGACCCGGAAAAACAACTGTTTCTGGCGGATCGCTATATCAAGGGCACCTGCCCCCGGTGCCGCACGGATGATCAGTACGGCGATAATTGCGAGGCCTGTGGCGCCACCTACGCGCCAACGGATCTGATCAATCCCAGGTCGGCGATTTCCGGCGCTACACCGGTGGAGAAAACCTCCACCCATTATTTTTTTACCCTGCCCGCGTTTACGGATTTCCTGTCCCGCTGGACCCGCGCTGGCCATGTCCAGGATGAAATTGCCAACAAATTGAGCGAATGGCTGGACGCGGGGTTACAGGAATGGGATATCAGCCGCGACGCGCCCTATTTCGGTTTTGAAATTCCCGACGCCCCCGGTAAATATTTTTACGTGTGGCTGGATGCGCCGATCGGCTATATGGCCAGCTTTAAAAACCTCTGCGATCGCCAGGGCGTTGCCTTTGATGACTTCTGGCAACGGCATTCCGCTACCGAGCTGTACCATTTTATCGGCAAGGACATTGTCAATTTCCACGCCCTGTTCTGGCCGGCCATGCTGGAAAGCGCCGGTTACCGCACCCCCAGCAAAATCTGCGTTCACGGTTTTCTCACCGTGAACGGCAAGAAAATGTCCAAGTCCCGCGGCACCTTTGTCAACGCCCGCACCTACCTCGACCACCTCGAGCCGGAATATCTGCGCTATTATTTTGCCGCCAAGTTGTCGGCCAATGTGGAAGACCTGGACCTCAATCTCGATGACTTTATTCAGCGGGTGAACAGCGATCTGGTGGGCAAGCTGGTCAACCTGGCCAGCCGCTGCGCCGGATTTATTCACAAACAGCACCAGGGACAACTGGGCAACAGCGTCGCCGACCCGGTGTTGTGGGAGCGCGTCGCGCAGACCGGAACCGTAATCGCCGACCATTATGAAGCCCGTGACTTTGGCAAGGCGATGCGCGAAATTATGGCCCTGGCCGATGCCGCCAATGAATATATCGCTGTCCAGGAGCCCTGGAAACTGAGCAAGCAGCCAGGTAAAGAGGCGGAAGTTCAGGCGGTATGCTCACTGGGCATCAATCTGTTCCGCGCCCTGATGATCTACCTCAAACCGGTGTTGCCGGGGGTGGCGCGACAGGCCGAGGAATTCCTCAACGATCCCTTGCACTGGCGGGGTGCCATCGCACCCTTGCTCGGGCACACCATTAACCCCTTCAAACCCATGATGCAGCGGGTTGAACCCGACAAGGTAAGCGCCATGATCGATGCCAGTAAAAGCGAAGAAAATGGGGCGACCGCCCCACCGCCGCAGCCTGCCACGACACAGGAACCCATCGCGCCGGAAATCACTATCGACGATTTCGTCAAGGTGGACCTGCGGGTGGCGCGCATCGTCAAAGCAGAGCCGGTGGCAGGCGC
>JAYODD010000006.1:114788-116402 GCA_038106145.1 Gammaproteobacteria bacterium
CCGACAAGTTATTGCAGCTAACCCTGGATATCGGCGGCGCAACCCGCAATGTCTTCTCGGGTATCAAATCCGCTTACAGCCCGGAACAGCTTGAGGGCCGACTGACGGTGCTGGTGGCCAACCTCAAACTCCGCAAGATGCGCTTTGGGCTGTCCGAGGGCATGGTGCTGGCGGCGGGCGACGACGACGGCATCTACCTGCTGGCCCCGGACAGCGGCGCGCAGCCGGGACAACGCATCACCTGATTATTACCGGGTACGGCAGCTGTTATCGATGGGTTGATTGCCCCCAGGGAAGACAACGGTTGCCGTGTAAACTGTCTATCCGCAATAATGACCTGAGTTCTCCTCTGTAGCGCCAGCGCAGGCACATCGGTTATGCAGGAATTTGCCGTTATTCTTCTCAGCGCCACGCTGGTTAACAATTTTGTGCTGGTGCAGTTTCTGGGCCTGTGTCCATTTATGGGCGTGTCCAACAAACTGGAAACGGCGATCGGCATGGCCAGCGCCACCACGTTCGTGCTGACCCTCGCCGCCGTGTCCAGCTATATGGTCAACACCTGGATTTTACTGCCGCTGGGCCTCGAGTACCTGCGCACCATTGCCTTCATTCTGGTGATTGCCGTGGTGGTACAGTTCACCAAGATGTTTATCGAAAAAACCAGCCCGCTGCTACACCGGGTGCTGGGGGTTTTTCTGCCCCTGATTACCACCAACTGCGCGGTATTAGGTGTCGCCCTGCAAAACACCGCAAAAGTGCGCTCCTTTATGGAAGCCAGTCTCTACGGTCTGGGCGCGGCATTAGGCTTTTCCCTGGTGCTGATTCTTTTTTCCGCCATGCGCGAACGGCTCGCGGTTGCCGACGTCCCCGCACCGTTTCGCGGCGCCGCCATTGCCATGATTACCGCTGGCCTGATGTCCCTCGCGTTTATGGGTTTCGGCGGGTTGGTGTAGCCGCGCCATGCTGGAACTTATCAGCCAATCTCCCATTGTCGCCGCGCTTGTCGCCCTCGGCGGCATGGCGTTGCTGTTCGGCGCCGCACTCGGATTCGCGGCGGTCAAATTCAAGCTGGAAGGGGATCCCCTGGTGGCGCAAATCGACGCGCTATTGCCCCAGACCCAGTGCGGTCAGTGTGGCTACCCCGGCTGTAGACCCTATGCCCAGGCCATCAGCGAAGGGGACGCGATCAACAAATGCCCCCCCGGCGGACAGGCAACAATCAATGCCCTGGCCAACCTTCTCGCCGTCCCCGCCCCCGCTCTCGACGCGGAACACGGCGTGGAAAAAACCGTAAAAACGGTGGCCTATATTCGCGAGGATGAATGTATTGGCTGCACCAAATGTATCCAGGCCTGTCCAGTGGACGCAATTCTCGGCGCCGCCAAACTGATGCATACGGTGATTGCGGACGAGTGCACGGGTTGCGATCTCTGCGTCGAACCCTGCCCGGTCGATTGCATCGATATGTTGCCGGCGCCGATCCCCCTCGCGGACTGGCGCTGGCCGGCCCCGCCCCCCCCCCCCCCCCCCGGGGCAAACCCTTAGCGTATCGCCCCCCAAACACCCCGGTGGGCCCCCCCCCCCAGAACCCCCCCCCCCCCCCCACCCCGGCCC
>JAYODD010000006.1:116412-151739 GCA_038106145.1 Gammaproteobacteria bacterium
GCGCTGGCCGGCCCCGCCCCCACCCCAGCAACTGTGGCAATCCGGTTCGCTGATCGCCACCGATCGTCCGCTTGGGACGACCTCCCCATGACCGCCCCCCCATCCGCAACCCGGTCGCCGCGCGCGGCGAACGTGCAGAATCCGGCGCAACAGGCTGCGCCGCAGCAACTGTGGCCTATTCCCGGTGGCGTGCACCCCCCCGCCAATAAACAACAATCATTACGGGAGCCAATCTCGACGCCGCCCCTGCCGGAACTGCTGGTTGTCCCGTTGCAACAGCACATCGGCAATCCCGCCACCCCGCTGGTGCGGGTGGGAGATGTGGTTGCCAAGGGGCAGTTAATCGCCGCCCCGGATGGCGCCCTCAGCGTCGGTGTACACGCACCCACATCTGGCACCATTACCGCTCTGGGGGATTACCCCATACCCCACCCGTCCGGTCTGTCTGGCCCCTGCATTGCGCTGTCTCCGGACGGCGCCGAGCGCTGGGCAGCGCGCCACCCCATCGCCGACTATACGCGCGCGGGACCCGCAGAACTGCTGGCAGTGGTACGCGCCGCCGGCATCGCCGGACTGGGGGGCGCTGGTTTCCCCAGCGCGGTCAAACTCGGCACCTCGCTACCCATCGATACGTTGATTATTAATGCCGCCGAGTGCGAACCCTACATTACCGCCGACGACATATTGATGCGCGAACGGGCGGCGGACATTGTCACCGGCATCCTGATTCTCGCCCATATTCTCGGCCAACCCGCGCAGGTGATAATCGGCATCGAAGACGACAAACCCGAGGCCCGTGAGGCGCTGCTGGCTGCCAGCACAGGCACGTCGATCCGCGTAGTTGCGTTTCCCACCAAATACCCGTCCGGGGGCGAAAAACAGCTGATTCAACTGCTCACCGGACGAGAGGTCCCGAGTGGCAAGATACCGGCTGAGATTGGGGTTCTGTGCCATAACGTCGCCACTGTCTACAGCGTCGCCCGCGCTGTGCTGCACGGCGAACCGCAAATTTCACGCATCACCACGGTCACCGGCGACGCCTGTGGGCAACCGCGCAACTATGAAGTATTGCTTGGCACGCCGGTGCGCCACCTGTTGACCCTCAGTGGCTTCACTGCCGCAGCGGATGGGCGCGTCCTGATGGGCGGCCCCATGATGGGATTTATTGTGCCCAGCCTCGACGCGCCGATCATCAAGACCACCAATTGTCTGCTCGCGCCATCGGTTGCGGAAATGCCGCCGCTACCGCCGGCACAAGCCTGTATTCGCTGCGGACTCTGCGCACAGGCGTGCCCGGCCAGCCTCCTGCCCCAGCAATTGTTTTGGTACAGCCAGGGCGCTAATCACGAGCGTCTGCTTGCGCACAACCTGTTTGACTGTATCGAGTGTGGCGCCTGCTCCTACGTGTGCCCCAGCCATATTCCTCTGGTGCAATATTATCGCGCCAGTAAAGGGGAAATACGGGCCAAGGAAAAGGAACGAATGGCTGCCGATCTGGCGCGCCAGCGTTTTGTGCAACACCAGCAACGCGTGGCTCGCGTCCAGGAGCAGCGGGAGGCCAAACGGGCGGCGCGACGCAGTGAACTGGCGGGTGGGGCGGATGCCAATGCGATCACCACAGCGACAGTTACGGCTCAATCGGCCGCAGACTTGATCCAGGCGGCGGCGCGCAGAGCGGCACAAAAACAGGCGTCGCCCGCGCAGCAAATAGCCGCCCTCGAACGCCGTCTGGTCGCCGCCCAACATCTGCGCGACAGCGCTCGCGAAAAATGGCTGGCGGGCACAGCGGACCACCTACCCACCGCGCAGCTGGATACCCTGCGCGCCGCGTTGGCGGAGGCGGAGCTGCGCTTGCAGGGTGCACGCAACAAGCTGGATGCCCTGCACTCGAGCCAAAAAGAGGATCCGCCTGGCCAGGGCGACAATGCCCGCCCCGCCACCGATTCGCGCGATAACCACGAGCAGGAATCACCGTGAGCCTGATCGCCAGCAGCGGGTCGCGCGCCGCCGCGCCAGCAACCTCACCCCACGGCCACGAGGGGCGCGATACCGCGTGGATCATGCAGCAGGTGTTGCTGGCCATGCTGCCTGGCATCGTTGCCCTGACCGGCTTCTTCGGTTGGGGCACGCTGTTGAATATGGCGGTCGCCAGTGCCACCGCCGTAGCCTGCGAAGCCGCCATGGTCGCCCTGCGTAAACGCCCGGTCGGTTTTTACCTGCGGGATTGCAGCGCCCTGGTGACCGCGTTGCTGATCGCAGTCACCCTCCCGCCCCTGGCGCCCTGGTGGCTCACCGTGATTGCCACCGGCGTTGCCATTGTAATCGCCAAACATTTATACGGCGGCCTGGGTTACAACCCATTCAATCCAGCCATGGCGGGATACGTGGTGGTGTTGATTTCCTTTCCCGTGCCCGTCACCGCGTGGCCCGCGCCCCAACCCCTGTTGCCAACCGGGCAGGAACTGCTCGGGCTGTGGGACGCTCTGGGTAACGTTTTTCCCTTTCTCGCTGGCGCCGAGGGTCACATCGACGCCGTTACCGCCGCCACACCGCTGGATGCCTTCAAACACAATCACAGTTTGATGGTCGACCAGTTTTATCAGGTCACCCCGGTACTTATCCACGGTCACTGGGCGGGCGCCGGCTGGGAATGGGTAAATCTCGGCTTCCTCGCCGGCGGACTGTATTTGTTATATCGCAAGGTATTCAGCTGGCATGCACCGGTAGCCATGCTCGTTGCGCTGGCGGTCCTGGCCATGGCTTTTTACGACGGGGGCAGCTCCGTCAGCACGGGCCCGCCAACCCTCCACCTGTTGAGTGGGGGCACCATGCTGGGGGCGTTTTTTATTGTTACCGACCCGGTCACCTCCGCAGTCAGCACCCGGGGTCGCCTGATTTACGGCGCATTAATCGGCGTACTGATATTTGTAATTCGCAGTTGGGGCAACTATCCCGACGCGGTGGCGTTCGCTGTGTTGTTAATGAATTTTGCCGCACCTTTTATCGACTACTACACCCTGCCGCGCACCTACGGACACGACCAACCAACCCGCGCCACGGCGCCACGGGAACGGGAGTAGCTGACGGTGTTGCGCCACGCCATACCACGCAACAGCATCCTGCTCGGACTATTTGCCGGCATCACCGCCACCTTGCTGGCCACTATCCATGTCGGGACCGCAGACAAAATTGCCGATGCGGAGCGCCATGCCGCACAAAAAGTTTTACTGGAAATCGTGCCACGGGAACAGCACGACAATGACCTGCTACTCGACACCGCGCCGGTGCCTCGCGCTTTCTGGAATGCGCTCGGGCTGCGGGAAAACGACGCGCCGGCAGAGGGGTTCAACTTACACGTCGCCCGTCAGGATGGCGTACCCGTTGCCATTCTGGTGCCAGCCGTTGCCGCGGACGGTTACAGCGGACCGATCCGGCTGACCGTCGGGATTTACATGGACGGCACGGTGGCGGGCGTCAGAGTTCGATCCCACACGGAAACCCCGGGTCTCGGCGATAAAATTGACCTGAAAAAACATCCCTGGATACTATCCTTTAACGGCAAGTCCCTGAACGATCCCCTCCCGCAAGAGTGGCGCGTTAAGAAAGATCAGGGCATATTTGACCAGTTTACCGGGGCCACCATTACTCCGCGGGCGGTGGTGGCACAGGTCTACGCGACCCTGGAGTATTTCGCTCAGGACCGCAAGCGCCTGTTGGCGGAACTAAGCCCCTCGACGGCGCCAATGGGGGAGAGCACATCGCCCGCGGAAACACAGGCGGATCAATCTATGACCAGGGACGCCGTGCGCAAAGATATATCCGCTCGGAGGGATCGCGACTGATGAGCGATAACGACTACGCCGAAATTGCCGGTAACGGCCTGTGGCACAACAACCCGGCATTGGTACAGTTGCTGGGGCTGTGCCCGCTGCTGGCGGTGACGGCTACCGTGGTCAACGCGCTGGGGTTGGCGCTGGCAACCATGCTGGTGCTGGTAGGTTCCAATTGTGCGGTGTCGGCCATTCGCCATCAGGTCTCCGACGCCATTCGGATTCCCGTATTTGTGATGATCATCGCGACGTTCACCACCTGCACCGAAATGCTGATGAAGGCCTACACCTACGAGCTCTACCAGATTCTCGGGATTTTTATTCCGCTGATCGTTACCAACTGCGCGATTCTCGGGCGCGCGGAAGCTTTTGCCAGCAGGAACCCATTATTGCCCGCCGCGTTTGATGGCCTGGCCATGGGGCTGGGCTTCGCCGCCGTGTTAGTCGTGCTCGGCGCCCTGCGCGAGGCATTAGGCAGCGGCACCCTGTTCGCGGATATGGATCTGCTTTTTGGTGCCCAGGCCGCCCATTGGCGTATACAGCTGTTTGGGACGGGCCACGGTTTACTGGTGGCGATCTTGCCACCCGGCGCGTTTATCATCACCGGACTGTTGATCGCCGCGAAAAACGGCCTGGATTTGCACCGCCGCAAGCGCCGTTCCGCGCTCCCGGCGGCGGCCATCACCCCGGGGGCCAAACGGGTGCGCACCACCGGGGTCATCCAGTAAATACACCCCTGGCGGATACGCAACGGTACTATTAACTCTTAAGTTAATTAGTGATTCAATCTGGCAGCCGTGATATGTTTACCTCCATACTCGGGAAGAAAAACGCTCCCATTCTTCACTGGACGCAGTGCCCTGTCAGTTGCATTTGAAGGAGTGTCGCGCTGAATACAGAGACTGCCACGAGGAGATTTATGCCTATTCCACTGCCATTGGGGCCCGACGGATTTATTCGGGACAATCGGAAAAAACACGAGTTTCTGGTGCCGCGCCGGGCCTTCACCTCACCCGAAGTACTGGCCGCCGAACGGGAACGCATTTTCGGCAAGTGCTGGTTATATGCCGCCCACGCTTCGGAACTTTCCGCACCCAACCATTTTGTCTCCCGCCGCGTGGGCGGCCGCGAACTGGTGATCAGCCGGGACGATAACGGTGAACTACGCGCGTTTTATAATACCTGTAGCCACCGGGGAGCAATGGTGTGCAGACAGAAAGCGGGGAAGAGTAAATTTTTCGTATGCCCTTATCACGGCTGGACCTTTAATAGCGCCGGCGCCATGACGCAACAGCCTGCGGAGAGTGGGTTTCCCGCGGGATTTTTTAGCGACGGAGCCAAGGATCTGACGCAGGTGCCGCGCATGGACACCTACCGCGACTTTATTTTTGTCAACTACGATGCGCACGCCTCTGAACTGGTTGAATACCTGGCTGGCGCGACAGAATTTCTGGATATCGTCGCCGACCAATCCGCCGTGGGTATGGAAATCACCGAAGGCAATCACGAATACAGCATGCGCGCCAACTGGAAATTACTGCTGGAAAACAGCGCCGATGGTTATCACGCTATGACCACCCATGCATCCTATTTTGATTACTTGCAGTCAACCAACGGCAGTTTTCGCACCGATTTTAACCCGTCGGATATTGGCGGCACCTGTGTCGATTTAGGTAATGGTCATGCCGCCATAGAGTACGTGGCGCCCTGGGGGCGGCCGGTCGCCCAGTGGGTGCCGCAGTGGGGCGAGGATGGCCGCGTTGCCGTAGCGCAATTGATGGCGGATCTGGTGACCCGCCACGGCGCACAGCGAGCAGAGCGCATTGCAGAAAAAAATCGCAATATATTAATTTTTCCCAATCTGGTGATTAACGACATCATGGCGCTGACCGTGCGCACCTTTCAGCCGGTCAGCGAAGGCTATCTCGAGGTCAATGCCTGGTCCCTCGCGCCCAGGGAGGAACACCCGGACGTGCGCAAATACCGCCAGTACAATTTCCTCGAATTTCTCGGCCCGGCCGGTTTTGCCACCCCCGATGACGTGGAAATGCTGGAACTCTGCCAGCAGGGCTATCAAAACCTGCCGGAACCGATGTGGAACGATATCTCCAAGGGAATGAGCAAAGCGGTTAACGGTAGCGATGACGAATTACAAATGCGCACTTTCTGGCGTCAATGGAACAAATTGATGCAGGCCTGAAAACCTTTACGCGAGCTCTGTCATGACCTTTACCCGCACCGAAATTGAAGATTTTCTCTACCACGAAGCCGCCTTGATCGACGAGTGGCGCACCGATGAATGGCAGGCGCTGTTCACGGAGGATGCGGAGTATCTCATTCCACCGTCCGAAAACCCGGACGCTGACAAAAACACCGCATTATTTATCATCAACGACGATTTTCATCGACTGCAGCAGCGGGCAGTACGCCTGAGCAAGCGCACCGCCCATGCGGAATTTCCCCACTCAAGCGTGCGCCATATGATCAGCAATGTGCGTATCGTTGCGCAAGATGCCCGCGAAGTGGAAGTCCACTTTAATCAGGTGGTGTACCGCTGCAAACGCCAGATTACCGACACCTATGTGTGCTACGTACGTCAACGCCTGGTAAAAAACGGCGACAGTTTCAAGATTCGCAGCAAGCGGGTCATGCTCGCCATGGACACCCTGCGACCGCAGGGCCGGGTCAGCATCATATTGTGAACACACACCGACAGTTGCAAGGGGAGCCAACATGATTCGCTATAAAAAACTGGGGTACGTTGCACTGGGAGTAACCGACATTCAGAAATCGATTCCCTACTATCGGGATATGATCGGCCTGCAACTCAACGCCCAGGAAGACGATGTCGCGTATTTTTCCGTTAGCGATGACCACCACAATGTGGTGCTCTACAACAGTCCCACGCCGGGCTTGCAGCGGGTTGCCTGGGAACTGGAAAGCGACGCCGAACTGGAGCGCGCGACCGCACATTTAAAACAGCACGGCATCGCTGTCTACGAACTGCCCACCGCCGAATGCGCCGCCCTGCACCAGGGGCGCACCCTGCGTTTTCAGGAACCCAATGCGGGTATTTGCTTTGAATTTTATAGCCACCAGCACAAACGCGGTTTAACCTATCAACCGACAGTTAGCAAGATCGCCCGCCTCGGTCACGTGGTGGTGAGCTTTCCGGACTGGCCCATAGCGGTGAAGTTTTTTCAGGAGGTGATGAATTTTCGCGTCTCCGATTATGTCGATGGCTTTATCGCGTTCATGCGCTGCTATCCCAATCCTTTCCACCACAGTTTTGGTGTCGGCAATGCCAAACTGCGGGACAACAAACCCGGATTGCACCATGTGAATTTTATGGTTACCGATATGGATGATATCGGGCGCGCCCTCAACCGCCTGCCCGCCAGCGATGTGCCAATCGTGTTTGGTCCCGGCCGCCACCCGCCATCCGGCAGTATTTTTTACTACTTCCTGGAACCGGACGGCATGACGCTCGAATACAGTTTTGGCATGGAGGAATTTCCGGAACAGGATCCGCGTAAACCGCGCCTGCTCGAGCCGCGCCCCGATTCCGTGGATTACTGGGGCGGCATGCCCAAACCCAATTTCGCCAGCGCGGGCGATATTCTGCCGGCGCAGCCACAATTACTGGGCAAAAAATTATGAGCCAGCCGCCGTCCCTCGACCAGCAGGTAGCCATTGTCACCGGCGGCGCCCAGGGCATCGGCCGCGCCATCGCCTTTGACCTCGCGCGCCGTGGCGCCGACCTGATGCTGGGGGATATGAACGCGGAAGTGCTGCGCGACACGGCTCTGGAAATCAGCGAGGAACACGGCGTGGACGTGGAAACCTGCGTTGCTGATCTATGTACCCAGGCAGCCAACGAGCAGTTGGTATCCGCCACCCTGGCAGCTTTCGGCAAGGTCGATATTCTGGTCAACAATGCCGGTGGCGGCGTGATTCGACCATTTCTGGAACACACGCCGGAGACCCTCGAAACCACCATTAACCGCAATTTGTGGACCGTTATCTGGGGTTGCCGCGCGGTGCTGCCAACCATGCTCGAACAAAATTACGGCCGTATTATCAACATTGGTGCGGACTCGGTGCGCAACGGCCTCTGGGATCACGCCGCATACAATGCCGCCAAGGGTGGCGTGCACGGCATTATTACCGGGCTGGCCCGGGAATATGCCCACAGCCGCCTAACCTTCAACGCGGTGGCGCCCTGCGCCGTGCGCACTCCTCAGGTGGACAGCATCCGCGCGGATATGCCCGAGCTGTACGAAAAATATATCAGCGTTATTCCCAAGGGGCGACCCGCGGAAATGCGCGAGGTCGCCGCCGTAGTCAGTTTTCTCGCCAGTCCTGAAGCCTCGTTTGTTACCGGCCAGGTCATCAGTGTCAACGGCGGTAGCACCATGTTGTAGATCGCCAACAGGCTGAAATTTCAGAACTTCACCCGATTCCTTAACGCCAGGCGCCTGCCGTGATTATCGATGTCCACACCCATATCGTTCCCGAGTCGTTTCCGGCCTACGCAGGTAATAATTCCGCCACAGCGTGGCCGGCAATGGCCAGTTGCAGCCAACCCCATCACCGCGCGGTGGTAATTGGCGGTAAAACATTTCGCGAGGTCAGCCACCACTGCTGGCATACGGGGGAACGCTTGCGGGACATGCGCGCCGAGGGCGTCGAGCGGCAGGTGTTGTCCCCGATGCCGGAATTGCTGTCCTACTGGTTCGATGTGGAGGACGCCCTGCGCATGTGTCACCACGTCAACGCGACCATCGCATCCATGGTGGACAGCGCGCCCGAGCACTTTTACGGACTGGGTATGGTGCCGATGCAGGACCCGGCGCTGGCTGCCCGGGAAATGGCGCGCCTGAAAGCGGATTACGGATTGCTGGGCATCGAAGTCGGCACCAATATCAATGGCAAACCGATTGGCGATTTTTGTTTTGAACCGGTATTTGCCACCGCCGTCGAACAGGACCTCGCTATATTTGTCCACGCCCTGCACCCCGCGGGAGTCGAGCGGGTGATCGGCCCGCCGGGCATGGCCGCGCTGGTAGCCTTCCCCAATGAAAATGCCCTGGCGGTGGCCTCGCTGATATGTGGCGGTATGCTGGCGCGTTATCCCGATTTACGTATTGCGTTTAGTCACGGCGGCGGCGGGTTTGGCCTGGTGTTGCCGCGCATGCTGCACGGCTGGCGTACCATGGGGGACGGCATGTTCGCAACCTCGCCGCTGACACTGGCGCGCCAAATTTACTACGACACGCTGGTGTACGACACCTCCGCCCTGCAGTATCTGATCGAGCTGTTTGGCGTTGAACGGCTGCTGGTGGGGACGGACTACCCGTTCGTTATCCGCGAACAAAATCCCGGCAGGCGCTTACGCGAACTCGGCGTCAGCGACGCCCACCTGCGGCTACTGCAGTCAGGCAACGCCCTGCGCTTTCTCGGTCTGGATTGAGCCCCCTGTCGGCTACACTCATCGGGTCAAACCGCCGCGCGACACAGCGCCAGCCATTGCTTGATGCCCTCGGTACGATATTTCTGGCGGTGCAGGGCAAAGTAAAAACGCCGGGTAAAATCCCGGTGGGGAACGGCCAGTGGCACCAGGCTGCCGCGCCGAAAGGCTTCCTTCATGGCCACCCGCGACAGGCAACTGATGCCAAGCCCCGCCTCCACTGCCCGTTTGATGGCCTCGGTATGCTGCAACTCCAGTAGCAATTTGAGGTCGGGCAACAGGCCATGCATGGCCCGATCGAAGGTCTGACGGGTACCCGAGCCCGGTTCGCGCACGATCCAGGTGGCACCCAGTAGATCTTTATCGGTCAGTCGCCGGCGCCCGGCGAGCGCGTGTTCCGGCGCACAGAACACTACCAGTTCATCGTCTCGCCATGGAATTAATTCCAGCTCCGGACGCTGAAGTTCACCTTCAATCAGGCCGACGTCCAGTTCGAACTCCACCACCTTGCGCACGATCGCCGCCGTGTTAGCGACCTGCAAATTTACCCGAGCGCCCGGTTGGCGTGCCATTAATTCGGCCATAATGCCCACCGCCAGATAATTGCCAATGGTCAGGGTGGCGCCCACATTGAGCTCGCCCACTTCCGCGTTATCGGCCAGCGTAAACTCCAGTTCCTGGGCCTGCGCCATCAGCGCCTGGGCCCGCGGCAGCACCAGCCGGCCCAATTCGCTAATCTGCAGGCGCTTGCCGATCCGGTCGAAGAGCTGAATGTCGAACTGTTGTTCCATTTCCCGCAGGGAGCTGCTGGCGGCGGATTGGGACATCGCCAGACTTTCGGCGGCGCGGGTGATGTTTTCGTAGTGGGCTGCCGCGATAAATACCTGTAATTGCCGTAGACTGTAGCGCATAACCTGAATTTCCGATTAAAATAACTCAAATTACCGGTTTAACAAATATAGCGAAGGGCGTTATTCTTTTCCAGCCAAAAAGTTAGAGATGTTTATTACCCTGTCAACAGGTGCCAGATTGTCATGACCACCCTGAACCGCGAACGAGTCACCCGCGTCCATCACTGGAACGACCGGTTATTCAGTTTTTCCACCACCCGGGACCCGGGATTTCGTTTCAAAAATGGCCACTTCACCATGATCGGCCTCGATAACGGCGAGCGCCCGTTGCTGCGCGCCTACAGCATCGCCAGCGCCAATTACGAAGACGAAATGGAGTTTTTCAGCATTAAGGTGCCGGATGGCCCCCTCACCTCCCGCCTGCAGAAGCTACAGGTCGGCGACCAGATTCTGGTTAGTCGCAAGCCCACCGGCACCCTGGTGGCGGACAATGTACTGGCCGGAAAGCGTCTCTATCTGCTCGCCACGGGCACCGGGCTGGCGCCGTTTATCAGTATTATCAAGGACCCCGACGTCTACGAAAAATTTGCGCAGATCGTGCTGGTGCACGGGGTGCGTCACGTCTCCGAGCTGGCCTACAGGGACTTTATCCGCCACGAACTACCCAACAATGAGCTGCTGGGGGAACAGGTCGGCAAACAATTGATCTACTACCCCACCGTGACCCGGGAGCCATTCGAGCATCAGGGCCGCATTTCCACCCTGCTCACCAGCGGCAAACTGTTTCTGGATCTTGGCCTGCCTAAACCCAACGTTGCCGACGATCGCTTTATGCTGTGTGGCAGTCCAGCCATGCTCAAGGATTTGACCACTATTTTGAATGAACGGGGTTTTCGCGAGTCCCGTCATGGGGAGTACCACCAGTACGTGATCGAACGGGCTTTTGTCGAACATTAAGTTTAAGCCACGACTTTTTGAATCCGGCCACGGCGCGCGGTCCTGTCCCGCGCCATCAGTTCGCGCCGGCGAAATTTGTGGTTGCTGCGCCGCCGAGCGTCTGCGTCTGTTTACGCCTGCCCCCTGTCATGACAAGTCCCCCTATCTAGGCTAACCTGTATCTCACCGATGTGGGTCGTGATAACGCCCACAGGTTTTACCAGTTGCCCGACCACGACGGAATGATTGATGAAGATTAACGCAACGCGTCTGCGCATTCCCATCGCGCTGACACTGCTCGCCGTAGCCTATCTCACCGCCCCAGCCTCCTGGATTCCCCACCAGTGGCGGGTCGCGACCTATAACTGGTTCGGCGCCGGCGGCTACGACTATGCGCCAGCCAGCGCGGACTATGCGCTGCCCGCCACAGAAGAAATTTGTCCGCCAGATATCCTTGGCTGGCGGGACGGACAGACTATAGAAGGGGTGGTGATCGAGCCGGCCGCCGGCTGCGTGGCGGACAATCCCTACCTGGTTGCCGCCGCGACCCGCGGCACTAATCGGGTGACGCAAAGCACGCTGCTGAAATCTGGACTGATGCCCGACACCGTCATTATGGGCGAAGATCTCGACGGTGACGGCGACCCCGACGAAATCACCATAAAACTGGAAGTAGCGGAACTCAACGGCCAGTCCCCGGATATCCCGGCACCGGTGACGACCTTCGCCATTGCCCCCGGCGTCGAGCCCGGCATGTGGGTGTTCGCCCCCAAGTCGTTTGGCATGTCCACGGAAAATTTCGAGACCCGCAAGGCCAATCCCCTGCTACGCCCCCCCGCGCCGGTGATTCGCGTCGAGCAGGGAGATCGAGTCACGGTGGTCCTGGAAAATAGCCATTACCTGCCTCACACCATCCATTTTCACGGGGTTGACCACCCGTTCTCCGCGGATCACGGCATGCCCCACTACGAAGGCGCGAGTCACGAGCAGCATGCCACGGGCACTGACGGCGTCGCCGAAACCAGCGAAATGCCAGCCATGCCCGGCACCACATTAACCTATCAGTTCAGTCCGCGGGTGGCGGGCACCATGTTTTATCACTGCCATGTGCAGGCCAACGTGCATATTCTGATGGGCATGCAGGGCATGTTCGTGATCGAGGAAAACCGCCCCGACAACTGGCCACAAACCCTGAATATTGGCGCCGGGCAAGTACGCCACCCGTCCGTGGCCGTGCGTGAAAAATATCAGCGTGAGTACGATTTGCATTATTTTGATCTCTTTAAAAATTTGTCGGAGACGATACAAACCCACAACGACCCACGTTTGACGCTGATCGAACAACACCGCCGCTGGAATATTACCCGGGACAGCGCCAATTACTTTTTGTTGAACGGCAAATCATTCCCCTACACGTTGCAGGAATCCCTGATCGTTGTTAAACCCGACGAAAAAGTAAAATTGCGCGCCCTGAATGGCGGTTCCGACAATATTGCCCTGCATCCCCACGGCTTTCGACCGACTGTCACCCACCTGGATGGGATACCCCTCAACCCCGGGAATGAAATCACCCGGGATGTGATTGACCTGGCGCCGGCGCAACGGGTCGACATGGTTTTGCAGACCACCGACGACGGTCTGCACAACTATGGCGAAGGGGTATGGCTGTTTCACGACCACCACGAAACCGCGCAAACCACGGACGGTATTTATCCCGGCGGCAGTGTCAGTACCATTGCCTTCGACTCTTACGTGGATAGCGCCGGATTTCCCAAAGTCCAGGGCACAGACTGGAAGAAATTTTTTACCGCGGACTTCTATCGCAAAGATGTGCCGATCTGGCTCGACTACGATCCGGGCGGGTTGTTTGCGGACCCGCGCGCTCCCCTGCGCCCGCTGCTGCAACTGCTGGTGTTTGGCGCCGCCAGTACCGGCTTTTTGGTAACTCTGTTTATGCTGCTTTTTAGACGCGGTCCCAGCGCATGAAAGCGACGGTATTTTCAGCCTGTTTTTCAATATTGTTGCTATCGACCTCTTTCAGCGTGCAGGGCGAGCAAGCACCGAATCCGGCCAGGACACAACCGGTGCCATCACCCGCCGCACCAGATCATTCCACCATGGATCACTCCACCATGGATCACTCCACCATGGATCACTCCACCATGGATCACTCCACCATGGATCATTCCACCGCGGAGGACTCTGTGGCAGGTATGGAAAATATGGAGGGCATGGATCACAGCGCCATGGGGCACGGGGATATGGATCACAGCGGTCACGCCATGACCTTTGACGCGCGCGGCATGGTGATGAACAGCAACAGCGAGCGGTTGCCGGAAGATTGCGCGACCATCTCCCGCGACTACAGCTTCACAGTGCGGGCTGGCACCCGCTACGCGGAGCCGTTTCCGGGAAATGTTTTTGGCATGAGCGAACGCCTGTTTGCCGTAGAGCCCTGTAGCCGCATTCATGTCACCTTTATCAACGAAGACGCCATTCGCCACCAGTTCATGGTGCACGGCCTGCCCCGCTATCTCTATCCCCAGGGGATGTTCCACCTCGAAGCCAACGGTGGCGAAACCCTGTCCGGCACGCTGATTATGCCCAGCGATCATAAAACCTATCTGGTGCACTGCGATCTCGCCCAGCACATGGAAAAAGGCATGAAGGGACAAATCAGGGTGGGTCGCGGTAGCGGCGATCTCACCAGCGTTCCCGGTGCCAGCGCGTTATTTCGCGCGGATAACTATCACAGCCATATGCGCCAGACCCTCGCTATCGCAAGCGGGGTGTTCCTGACGCTTATGGGGCTATTACTATGGCGACGCTACCGGCACTAGCTAAGCGTAATTGCAACAGTCGTTACCACTGCAGGCTCCGCGATGTGCGCCTTTTAGTTCGTAACGCTTTCACCGTTGACGCAATTGAACGGCAACAGTCCGGCCCGCACCCGATTAATATTTTCGACAACCTTGTCGGCAATGCCCTGCAAACTCAGGTCAGTGGAGCCGGCAACATGGGGGGTCACCACCACATTGCAGGACAACAGCGGATCCGCCGGATCAAATGGTTCATGCCAGAATACGTCCAGCCCGGCACCGGCGAGGTGTCCACTTTGCAGCGCCGCGAGCAGGGCGGCGTAATCAACCACCGGACCGCGCGCCACATTGATAATAAAAGCTCCTGCTTTCATCGCCCTCAATTGTGCGGTGCCAATCATCCCGCGGGTGTCGTCATTCAAGGGTGGCGCGACAATGACAAAGTCTGCCTGTGACAAACAGTCGAGTAACTGTGCCGCCGGATAATGGGCCGCCACAGGTATCGCATTTTCCTCAGGGGTATTTTTCGGGCCGCTGCGGGACAGGGCCAGCACCGTCATCTCAAAACCCGCGAGGCGTCTTGCCACTTCGCGACCGATGCCGCCATACCCGATAATCGCCGCGGTTTTTCCTTTCAGCGCCATACCCACCGGACTGCCAAATTTACCTTCTGCAAAGGTTTGCTGCGCAACATGGTAGCGGCGCGCCAGCGCCAGCATAAACAACAGCGTTAATTCCGCCACGGACTCGGCGTTGCCGGTTCCCGCGGCGGGCACATTTGCCACCGGTACGTTGTTAGCCGTTGCCGCCGCAATGTCCACGCCATCGAGACCGGCGCCAAACTGTTGCACCAGCCTGAGGCGCGGCGCTGCCAATGCCGCGGCATCAATAGTAGAAAATGTCGGGATTAGCACCTGCGCATCCTGTGCTGCCGCAACAATTTCGTGCGCGGCGCACAGCAGCACCTCGTCATCCGGCAATCGCGCCTGGAGCAAGCGCTGGATGTAAACGAGATTATCGCGGCACAGGTATATTTTCATAGTGATCTCAGGAGCGAAGTTTTTTATTTAGAAAATTTGTTAAATGGTTTGTACCTGCCGGTGTGCTAAAGGTCAAGCATCGCCGCAGCGACCCCTCTATAATGCGGCTCTGTTGCACTGCAATTGCCAGGTTTGCGATTGCTTTACACTCATCCATGCAGGGATCGCGCAAGAACTTAAAACGATCACACAGCGAGGCAAAACATGGGTAGTCTGGGAATTATTGTTAATCCAATGTCAGGGCGCGACTGTCGGCGACTGGTGGCACGCGCCGACTCCGTCAGCCACCAGAGCAAACGCAACCAGGTCAGTCGCATCGTGGTGGGCGCCATTGCCGCCGGGTGCAAACGCATTATGGTGCCCTGGGAACCGAGACGGCTCGCGGTCGGCGCACTGGAGCATATGAATATCGGTGCCCAGGTAGAGGAAATACGGGTCCCGATTACCCATAGTGCCGAGGATACCTTTGCGGCGGTGCACAGCATGCGCGACCGGGGTTGCGAAGTCATTGTGGTGTTGGGCGGAGACGGCACCAACCGTATCGTTACCAAAGCCTGGCCCGACGCGACCATCGTGCCCCTCTCTACTGGCACTAATAACGTGTTCCCGTTACTGATCGAACCCACCATCGCGGGTATGGCCGCGGGACTGGTTGCGAACGGAAAAATTCGGCGCGAAGAAGTCGCCACCCGCGCAAAACTGGTACAGGTCGACATTGAAGGTGAAGCCTCCGACCTGGCGCTGATCGACGCTGTCTTTCTGGTGGGCGATCGTATCGGTAATCTGGGGCCATTCGAACCCGAACACATGAAAACCCTGGTGCTGGCGCGCGCCGAACCCGATTCCGTCGGCATGTCGCCCCTCGGTGGCCTGCTGTGCCCCGCCGGTCACCACGACGACGTCGGTGTGCGGGTGGATTTTTGCAGCCATAAGGAAGGCGGACGTCTATTGTTGGCGCCGGTTTCTCCCGGGCTGTTTCGCTCGGCGCATATTCGACAACATGCAGCGCTTGCCATCGGTGACAGGGTTGAAATTCGCGGGCCGGGCATTCTGGCGTTTGATGGCGACCGCGAACGCACGCTCAAAGAGGGACAGCGGGCGACCCTCAGCGTCGAACGCACGGGACCCTGGGTAATAGATCCCCGTAAAACACTGCGGGTTGCCGCGCGGGACGCGTTCATGGTGGATATGCCCCACTGGGTGGACACCTTCGACGGCGCCGCGACCCAGGGTGGCGGCTGCTGTTAGCGCACGTCCGTGCCGATCGGATTCAGGAGCGGTCAAAGCGCGCCAAAAATTCCTCGGTGCTGTTGCTGCGGGGGAAGGGTTCGTCCGGCACAGGACGCTGTAAAAAATCGCACAACGGTTGCCAACCCTCGCTGACCTGGTAGACCAGCAACTGTTGTGCGGGCACTGCCGCGATCACCTGCGCGTTATGTTGTTCGTACACCGCAATGGCGTGATCTCGGTCGCCCAGCTTTTCTGAAAAAGTATTTTCCCAGATAATTTTTCTGCCCATATTAATCTGTTGTCCCGGTAGCGTGGCGGGTGCTTTTTGCAACATCCGGTACAGAGTGTCGTGGATACTTTTATACCAGCTGGAGGAGTCGCGCACCGTGAGAATCACTTTGGCCTGGGGGTTGGCCGCCAGTAGCTCGCGCCAGAAATGACAGGCGGGCCAGTCTATGGCGGCACGATAGTCTCCCAATAATTCATTCAGCGCGGATTTATCCTGCAGGGCGGCCACCCATTTTGGGCCGTGCTCCGGATACTTGAACACTTCCATCATGTGGTACACGGGGCCGCACTCAAGTCGCTCCAGCGCCGCACGCAAGGACACGGTGCCGGTGCGGCCAAAGCCCGCTCCGATAACTGAAATCGCCATAGTTCAACTCTCTTTAATGCCTGCTTGTGAATACACCAGAAGTAGTTTGGCGTCGCGCAATTAGTTACTGCCCTGGTCGAGCCCGGTACCGGCTCATCACGGTGTTTTTAGCTCGCTGGCATCGCGCCCTATTCTAACCGAAAGTCAGCAGGCCTCCAGCCTGGCTATCGTTGTGCCGATCCGTCGCGCGGCCCCGCGACGTGACTCCCTGCTTGACGGAATAGCTCGCAACACGACTTTATCCAACGAAAAATGACACGCATTGGCTTTTATCCACAGTGATGCTAACTTGCTGCCATGAAGATCATTGTGCATTGCTCGTTGATTAATTTTGAAAAATAATCCTTACCAATCGTGCTTGACCATCGCTCGGAATTCGCCTGATGCCTGAAATTGCAGGTCAAACGCCCCGTTTACGCTGGTACGGTTTGCTGGGCGCTCCAATACTGGCGCTGCTGGCCGCAATGCTGGTGCCACAGCAGTTTATAACGCTGGACGGCAGCGTATTGGTATTGGGTCCCGCGGGAAAAGTAACCGTCGCACTGGCGGTGTGGATGGCCGTCTGGTGGCTGACCGAAGCCATCTCAATTTACGCCACGGCCCTGCTGCCCCTTGCGATCCTGCCTGTCAGCGGAGCGCAATCGATCGGCAAGGTCGCCTCCGCCTACGCCCACCCCCTGATTTTTCTGTTTCTGGGCGGTTTTATTCTGGCATTAGCGCTCGAGCGCTGGCGTTTGCATCGCCGTTTCGCGCTATTTGTACTGCGGTTGGTGGGTACTCAGCCGCGCCGCCTGGTGGGTGGGTTTATGCTTGCATCCGCCATCCTCAGTATGTGGATCACCAACACCGCCACCACCATAGTGATGCTGCCCATTGCCCTCAGCGTAATCGCGCTGGAACGCCCTGGCTCCCCCTACAAAGAGCGCTTTGCCCTGTGCTTGCTGCTGGGTATCGCCTACGCCGCTTCGGTGGGAGGAATCGGCACCATAGTGGGTACCACCCCCAATATGTTCGCCGTGTCGTATATGTCCACCGAATTTGATCGCGACATTTCCTTTGTGCAATGGATGAAAATTGGTGTGCCCCTGGTGATAATTTTTGTACCGGTGATGTGGTTGCTGCTAACCCGCTTTATTTTTCCCCTTCCCGCGCATGACGCCGCCGAAGACTACGATCTGGATACCTCCCCCGAACCCTGGTCGCGCGGCGCCGTGCTGACATTGATTATTTTCGCCCTCACCGCCCTGGCGTGGATGACCCGCCCCCTGCTGACGCAACTCCCCCTGCTGGCGCACCTTGGCGACGAGGGTATCGCCATTATCGCGGCCTTGTTGCTATTCACCATTCCCGCCGACCGCAAGCAGGGTATGTTTCTGATGGACTGGGACACCGCAGTGCGCGTGCCCTGGGGTGTGTTGCTGATTCTCGGCGGCGGACTGTGCCTGGCCGCCGCCATCAGCGCCAACGGCATTGCGGAACTCCTCGCTACCCAGCTCAGTGCCATTGGGCATATATCTCCGCTAATGATGACCGCGGTAGTTGTGACCCTGATGATTTTTATCACCGAACTCACCAGCAACGTGGCAACCACCACCGCATTGGTGCCGATCATCGCGGCCCTCGCCACCGCGTTGGGTATCGACCCCTTGAAACTGGTGGTGCCAGCCACCATGGCCGCCAGCTGCGCCTTCATGTTACCGGTGGCGACACCTCCCAACGCCATCGTATTTGGCTCCGGCCTGATTCGTATTCCACAGATGGCCCGCGCCGGATTCTGGCTGAACCTCGCCGGTGTTCTCGTGGTGACCCTACTCACCCACCTCGCCATCGACGTTTTGTTCTAAATGCCGGATGATTCCCCTGTCCGCATTCGAGCCCATCGCCATACCCAAACGCGCAGGATCGGTCGCCGGCTTCCCCCACCGCACCGCGAGGCAGGCGTTGCAAAAACCTCGGAAAAGCATTTGTCAGGGCTTGTTCAGTAGCGCCTAACGCTCGAAAAAATAAACATTTTTCCTGTTATGTTCCACCCTGCGTGCGTATACTGCGCGTGTTTCGTTCTGCCTGCTTTGGCGCCACCCTACTTCGGTACCACACCAACATGTCAACCTCAGATTTTGCCACCCTTGGGGTGTCCACCCCGATACTTCAGGCCATTACGGAACTCGGCTACGAGCAGGCCTCCCCGATTCAGGCACAAAGTATTCCCCTGTTGCTGCAGGGCAAAAATCTATTGGGTACCGCGCAGACCGGGACCGGCAAAACCGCCGCTTTTGCGTTGCCGCTGCTGAGCCGTATCCAGCCCAACGGAAAAAAACCTCAGGTGCTGGTGCTGACCCCAACCCGGGAGTTGGCCATACAGGTTGCCGAGGCGTTTAAAAGCTACGCTCGCCACATCAACCATTTTCACGTCGTTCCCATTTATGGCGGGCAGGATATTCGCGGACAGTTGCGCTCACTGCAACGGGGTGTCGATGTGGTGGTCGGCACGCCGGGACGCGTCATGGACCACCTCAGCCGACGCACCCTGGATCTCAGCGAACTACGCGCTATCGTCCTCGATGAAGCTGACGAAATGCTACGCATGGGCTTTATCGACGATGTCGAAGAAATTCTCGGCAAGGCGCCCGCGGACAGCCAGCGGGCACTATTTTCGGCGACCATGCCTCCCGCCATTCGCCGCGTGGCCGCCAAATATCTCGGCGCTGCGGAAGAAATCCGTATCGCCGCGAAAACCAGCACGGTCGAGCGCATCGAGCAGCACTACCTGCTGGTGCACAATCACCACAAACTGGACGCACTGACACGCATTCTTGAAGTAGAAGAATTTGACGGAATGATTATTTTCGTGCGCACCAAATCCTCCACCGTTGAACTGGCGGAAAAACTCGAAGCCCGCGGTTTTGCCGCGACAGCCATCAACGGCGATCTGAGCCAGAGCCTGCGGGAAAGTACCATCAACCGCCTCAAGAAAGGACAGCTCGATATTCTCGTCGCCACCGATGTCGCCGCCCGCGGCCTCGACGTGGATCGCATCAGCCATATTGTCAATTACGATATTCCCAACGACACCGAATCCTATGTCCACCGTATCGGCCGCACCGGTCGCGCCGGGCGCAGCGGCAAGGCTATTCTGTTCGCAACCCCCAAGGAACGGCGTCTACTGTACGCTATCGAAAAAGCCACGCGCCAACCGTTGACCGCCATGACCGTGCCCAGTGGCGAGCAAGTCAGCGGGCAGCGAGTGCAACGCTTTCAACAGGCGTTAGAGAAAACCCTGCGGGAGCAGGATCTGGGGAAAATACGCGCGCTGCTGGAAAAAATTGCCCACGACCAGGAGCTGGATATCGGCCAGATTGCCGCCGCCCTCGCCTGGGAAGTTCAGCAGGATCGTCCGCTTTTTCCCAAACTCGATCCCCTGGCAAGCACCGCCAGCCCGCAGCGCAAAGACCGCGCCGATAGCAGGGAACGACCTGCAGGAAGCGCGAGCGCGCAACGGACGGGGACACCAGACCGAGCCCGTAGAAGCGGAGGAGACACAGCAGACACGGCCACGGTGTGTTATCGCATCGAAGTCGGCAGAGAGCAGGGCGCCACACCGGGGGATATCGTCGGAGCCATTGCCAATGAAGCCGGTATCGATAGCCGCTATATCGGACGTATCGCGATTCACGACAGCTACAGTACGGTCGAGCTCCCGGTGGGCATGCCCCGGGAAATATTCAACCGGCTGAAAAAAGTGCGCGTGCGCCAGACGCCGATGGCGATCTCCGAACTCTCTGATGTTACATCCGCCACTTCGTCACCAGATCAGCGCCCCGCCGAAAGCGGTATCAGAACCAGCCCCCGGATTGCCCTGAAACCCAAGCCAGGCGCGGACAAATCGGGGCGGCGAAAATCATCGCCGGGCAAAGCTTCCAGCGGCAACAACGTCTCGCCCAGGACGAAACCCGGAACCCTGACGCTGGGCAAATCGTCAGCGCGTAGACCCGCGAAAGGAAAAGCGAACACGGGTAAGTCCATGGCGGGCAAGCCACGGGCCCGCAAATAAAAATCACCCAGGTACGATCAAAATTATTTGCCGCGGTGGCACGCTAACCCTGTTACGCCAGACAAATTTGCGCGGCGGTGAGTGCGTAGCTCGATCGCTGACGGCAGCGCTCGAACCAGCTGGACAGACGCGGATAATCGTCCAGCCCCCCTAACTGGTAGGCGAGCGCGAGACCAAACCTTGGCACCAACGCACAATCCGCCATGCTGAATTCACCGACAAAAAATTCACCGCCATCGCACTGCGCGGACAGCTCCTGCAAACACTGCTGCCAGCCCTCCCGCGCCTTGCCGATACGTTCTCGATCCCATTGCGCTGGCGGTTTAGCGCGCTGTTCGAATATGCCATCGCGAATGCGCGGCCCGATCACCGTGTCCGCGTAATGGTTCAGCCAACGCGCCCGGTGCCGTTGCTCGGGAGTCGCCGGAAGCAGGGATGGTTCGGGATAACGGTCTTCGAGGTAATGCATGACCAACGTTGATTCGGTGAGGACCAGATCGTCGATCCCCAGCACAGGCACCTTGCCCAACGGGTTAAGTGCGAGTAATGCGGGGGGTTTGTTGTCGGTATCGACCCGGTGTTGCGTAAAAACAACCCCTTTTTCCACCAGCGCCAGCCTTATCTTCCAGCAAAACGGGCACTCGTCTTTATCGTACAGCACAACCATAGCGTTGTTCCTCATCTGCCTGGCAGCAGAAACCCATGTCTCACCGGACGCACTCGCTTTTCGCGAACATTCAAGGGTAAACTGTGCGCGCACAAAACCATAAAAGCAACCGAGGAGCTACCGCCATGAGTAACCCCGTTAGTACCGCCTGTTCCCTGACCGAGCGTTTCGCCCCACTGCTGGGTCGGATTCTGATAGCCGCCCTCTTTGTACCCGCCGGCATCCACAAAATTACCGGCTTTGCGGGAACGTCCGCTTACATGGCTAGTAAAGGTCTGCCACTGCCGGACCTGTTGCTGGTTTTAACCATTATTATCGAGCTGGGGGGCGGCTTAATGATCCTGCTGGGCTGGCGCGCCCGTGAAGCTGCACTGATCATCGCCGTATTTTTAATTCCTGTAACCGTCGTATTTCACGGCTTCTGGAGCGTGGAGGATGCAGCGGCGCAGGCCAAGGAACAGATCATCTTCATGAAAAATCTGGCCATTATGGGAGGATTGTTGATAATCGCCGGCCTCGGCGCAGGCCCTTGCAGCCTGCGCGGCAAAGGTAGCGGCAACGCGTCCGACTCCCAGTTCTGACACCAGTTCCACCACCTGGCCGCGACCCGGCCGGGTGGTTTTTTATTTCTGTTATCCTTAACACCGCCCTACTGGAAATTACGTCATTTACCCCTGATTCACGCTGGAAATTTAATGAGAATAACCACCGTTATTTTTGCCTGTTTGGTAATACTTGGCGGGTGCGATAAAACACCTGCTCCCTCGCATAAGAATTCCGGGCTTGACCTCGCTGGCCTCGACACCCGTGTTCGCCCGCAGGATGACCTGTTCCGGTTTGCCAACGGCACCTGGCTCGGCAATACCGAAATTCCAGCGGATAAATCCTCCTGGGGTTCCTTTAATATTCTGCAGGAAAAAAGTCTCGAACAACTGCGGACTATTGTTGAAGACGCGGCGGCGCACCCCGACGGCGATACGGCAAAAGTTAAAATTGGCAATTTCTATCGGGCATTTATCGACGAGCCGAAGATTGAATCCCGCAGCGCGACACCCCTGGCCGAGGAGCTCAAGGCCATTGCGGCACTCGAAAATCACGCCGATGTCGCGGCGTATTTTGGTACCCGCAACGCCATCGGCATCGACTCGCCCCTGCAGTTCTGGATCGATCAGGACGCCAAGGATTCCCTCCAGTATATTGTGTATTTTACTCAGTCCGGCCTCGGGCTGCCGGATCGGGATTATTATTTCGACGACTCGCAACGCGGGTTGGAAATTCGCGAAAAATATACCGCCTTCCTCACCCAGCTGCTTGGCTTATCCACACATCCCGACCCGGCCACGGCGGCACGGGCCATCGTCGCGCTGGAAACTCGACTCGCCACCCACCACTGGAACAAAGTAGCCAATCGCGATCGCGATAAAACCTACAACAAATTCAGCAATGAACAATTGGCGGCAATGCTCGACCAGTACAATTTCATCGGCTTCGTACAGGGTCTCGGCCTCCAAACCGGCGCCCACCAGCAACGTCACGTGATTGTGCGTCAGCCCTCCTACGTCGGCGCCCTCAACGAATTATTTACCACCGTAAATGTGCAAACCTGGCAAGACTATCTGCGGGTAAAAATATTAACCAGCTTCGCGCCATTTTTGTCCACGGCCTACGCAGATGCCCATTTTGATTTTTACAATCGCACCCTTAGCGGACAACCACAACAGGAGCCCCGCTGGAAGCGCGCAATTAACGCGATAAATAGTTCGGCTGGCGAACTCCTGGGGCAGCTGTATGTGGCCCGTCATTTTCCGCCCATGGCAAAAACCAGAATGGAGCAACTGGTGGACAACCTGGTCGCCGCCTATCGCCAGTCGATTGAGGAACTCGACTGGATGAGCCCATCAACCAAACGGGCGGCGCTGGAAAAACTTGCCCGCTTTACGCCCAAAATAGGCTACCCCGATCGTTGGAAAGATTATGGCGACCTGTATTTTGACGCGGACGATCTGGTGGGCAACATGCGCCGCGCGCGGATTTTCAATCACAATTACGAACTGAATAAACTGGGCAAACCGGTAGATCGGGGCGAATGGTACATGCCGCCGCAGAAAGTTAACGCTTATTACAATCCCGGTCTTAACGAAATTGTGTTTCCAGCCGCTATTTTGCAACCACCGTTTTTTCATCTCGACGCCGATGACGCGGTGAACTACGGTGCCATCGGCGCCGTCATTGGCCATGAAATAGGCCATGGCTTTGACGACCAGGGCAGCAAGTCCGACGGCGATGGCAACCTGGTGAACTGGTGGAGCGACGCGGACCGCAAAAAATTTGAAGAGAAAACTCGTAATCTGGTGGTGCAGTTTGCAGCGTACGAACCCCTGCCCGGGTTAACTCTCAATGGCGAACTTACCCTGGGAGAAAATATTGGCGATCTGGGGGGGCTGAGTATCGCCCACAAGGCCTATATGCTCGCCCTGCAAGGCAAGCCAGCACCCACCATTGACGGATTTACCGGCGAACAGCGGGTATTTTTAGGTTGGGCCCAGGCATGGCGGGTGAAACGTCGGGATGAGCTGACCGAGCAGTTGATAAAAACCGACCCGCACTCCCCCCCGGAATTTCGCGTCAACGGCGCGGTGCGCAACATCGACAGTTTTTATCAGGCCTTCGAGGTCAAACCGGGGGACGGACTGTATTTGCCCGAGGAACAGCGGGTGCGCATCTGGTAAGTCGATTACAGCCAGAGGGGTGAGACTCTAACGCGGATACTCAGGGGGTCGATCTCAGACCCCGTAGAGTCCCGGATTCAGGGCAGCCCGTCATATTCCACCCCTTCTTTCTCAACCGGCATCAGATCTTCGCGGGTAATGCCGGTGCCAAGCACCATGCTGGATGCGATATAGATGGAAGAGTATGTGCCGACGACGACCCCCACAATCAACGCCAGCGAAAAGTTGTGAATCAACTCACCGCCGATAAAAAACAAAGCCGCCAGTACAATCAGCGTGGTCACGCCCGTAATTAACGTGCGTTCCAGCGTTTGTGTGATGGACTCGTCAAAGACTTCCTGTGGACCGGCCTTGCGCAGCAAGCGAAAATTTTCCCGAATCCGATCGAATACCACGATGGTGTCGTTGATGGAATAACCAATAACCGCCAGTACCGCCGCCAACACCGTCAGATCGAATTCAAGTCTGAAAAAAGAAAAAACACCCAGGGTGATAATCACGTCGTGAAACAGTGCCACCACCGCGCCAATGGCAAATTTGTACTGAAAGCGGATGGCCACGTACAGCATTACCGCGAATAGCGCGAGCAGCATGCCGAGTCCACCGTCATCCCGCAACTCGGCACCAATCTGTGGACCGACAAACTCCACCCGGCGCAACTCTACTTCGTCTCCGGAGCGGCCCAGTACGTCGGCAATCTGTTCGCCAAGGTTTGGCTTTTCCGGTCGATCCGCCGAGCTTGCTGTATTTGCTACTGCTCCCTTATCTTCTGGCGGTACCGCCTGTAAACGCACCAGGATGTCCGTGTCCGCGCCAAAATGTACGACCACCGGGTTGTCAAACCCGGCTGCGCGCAATTGCTCCCGCACATAGCTGGTGGTCACCGAGTGCTGATAACCCACCTCAATTTGTGCACCGCCGGTAAAATCGAGACCCAGCACCAGGCCGCGCGTCGCCAGTGAGGTCAGGGACGCCACTACCAGCAGCACCGAAAACCCGGTAGCCAGATGACGCCAGTCCATAAAGTTGATTGTTTTTTGTATCTTCATCGCGGTCACCTAAATCGACAGTTTTGTCACGTTGCGACCGCCGTACACCAGGTTGGTCAGCGCCCGCGTACCCATGATCGCAGTGAACATGGAAGTAATAATCCCCAGGGACAGGGTCACGGCAAAGCCCTGCACCGGGCCCGACCCGATCGCGTATAGAATCACCGCGACAATCAGGGTGGTCAGGTTGGCGTCCACAATGGAAATATAGGCGCGACTATAACCGGCTTCGATGGCGCCCTGAATCGCCATACCGCTGTTAATTTCCTCCCGTATGCGGGAGTAAATCAACACATTGGCATCCACCGCCATACCCAGCGTCAGCACGATACCCGCGATACCCGGCAGAGTCAGGGTGGCGCCAATCATCGACATCAGCGCCGCCATCAGCACCAGGTTCATGCCCAGGGCGATATTGGCAAACACCCCAAACAGCCGGTAGTACGCCAGCATAAACAGCACCACCAGCCCCATGCCGATCTGTACCGATTTGATACCCACGGCGATGTTATCGGCGCCCAGCGACGGCCCTATCGTACGCTCTTCCACAAAATCCATCGGCGCCGCCAGCGCGCCGGCGCGCAACAGTAGTGCCAGCTCGGACGCTTCCTCCGGACTGTCCAACCCGGTGATGCGAAACTGCACACCCAGTGCACTTTGAATGGTCGCCAGGCTAATGATTTTCTTTTCCAGATACGGCACGCGCACCTGTTCGGTTTCACCCTGTTCGTTGACCTGCGGCACCAAGCGCGCACGGGATTCGATAAACAACACCCCGAGGCGACGTTTGATATTTTTACGGGTAGCCAGATGCATGGCCTGACCGCCCACTGCATCCAGGGAAATATCCACCTGGGGCATGCCGTTTTCGTCGTAGCCCACATTGGCGTTGATCACCCGATCCCCGGTGATCACCACCTGTTTTTCCAGCCACGCCGGCGGAGAATCGGCTTGGTTACCACGAAATTCGAACTGCTCCCGTCCCAGGGTTTTGCCGGGGTCCGCCTCGAGGCGGAATTCGAGATTGGCGGTTTTACCGATAATCCGTTTCGCTTCGGCGGAATCCTGCACGCCGGGCAGCTCGACAATAATACGATTACCCCCCTGGCGTTGCACGATCGGCTCGGATACCCCCAGTTCGTTAACCCGGTTGCGCAACGTGGTTAAATTCTGGTTCAGCGCATACTCCTGTTTTTCTTTCAGCGCCGCTTCCGACAGGGACAACACCAGCAGGAACTTCCCCTTGTCATTCTTGCTAAAGGCGACCAGATCGCGAAAATCGTCGCGCACAATATCTGCCGCCTGATCGCGCCACTCCTGTTTATCGAAACCCGCCAGCAGGCTTTGCCCTTCCGGTCGAATCGAGCGGTACCGGGAGCCCGCCTCCCGCAATGCCGTTTTAAGCCGGCTCAGTTCGGTATCCAGATGTTTATCGACGACTGATTTGGTGTCCACCTCCATCAAAAAATGCACGCCGCCGCTTAAGTCCAGGCCCAGCTTCATGGGTGCTGCCCCCATACTTACCAGCCACTGCGGCGTCGTGGGCGCCAGATTGAGCGCCACCACGTAATCCAGCCCAATCGCCTGCTGCACCACGCGTTTGGCCGCCAGTTGGTGCTGCGCATCCCGCAGTCGTATCAGGCCGCTTTTGCCGCTGCTCTGCGTACCAAAGTAGGCAATTTCACTTGCTTCCAGGGCGGCTTCAGCTTTGGCCAGCACTCCCGCGTCGATCACCACCGCCCCGCTTTGACCGGAAATTTGAATGGCCGGATCGGGGGCATACAAATTAGGCAAGGCGTAAATAAAGCCAAGGATGACCACCGATAAAATAAGCAGGTATTTCCACAGGGGGTAGCGATTCATAGGATGACTACTGGTAGCGTAATGGCGGGTAATGACATGGGTGGGCAGCTGCCGGTGGGTTATTGCTCTAAAAGCGTCGCATTATAGGGTAATTACCCGCCAGCACCAATCGGCTCCACGTCGTCCACGACCGCCGCCCTGTTCGCCGCCTGGAGTTGAGCCGCGAGCTGATCCAGACGCCGCTCCGCAATGGCGGCGCGAATGGCGCTCATTAAGTTCTGGTAAAAACGCAGATTGTGAATGGTGTTAAGTTGGGCGCCGAGCATCTCCCGGCACTTGTCGAGATGATGTAAATAAGCGCGGCTAAAGTGGGTGCAGGTGTAGCAGTCGCAGGCCGGATCCAGCGCACCGGTATCGCTGCGATACCGCGCGTTGCGTATTTTTACCACCCCTTCACTAGTAAACAGATGGCCATTGCGGGCGTTGCGGGTGGGCATCACGCAGTCAAACATATCGATGCCCCGCTGCACCGCCTCGATAATATCGAGGGGTTTACCCACCCCCATCAAATAGCGGGGCTTATCCGCCGGCATGGCAGGCGCCACCGCATCCAGCACCCGCAGGCGATCGGCTTTCGGCTCACCCACCGACAGGCCACCAATGGCGTAGCCATCGAAGCCGATCCTTACCAGTTCATTCAGGGATTCCCGGCGCAACCCCTCGTGCATGCCGCCCTGCACAATACCGAACAGTGCCGCCACACTGTCGCCGTGGGCGGCCTTGCTGCGCGCCGCCCAGCGCATGGATAGCTCCATCGACGTCCGCGCCGTTGCCTCGTCTGCCGGGTAGGGTGTGCATTCGTCGAACACCATCACCACATCCGCACCCAACGTTTGTTGCACCTGAATGGATCTTTCCGGATCGAGAAACACCGGACTGCCATCCACCGGCGAGCGGAACGACACCCCCTCCTCCGTAATTTTTCGCATGCCCCCCAGGCTGAATACCTGAAAGCCCCCGGAGTCCGTCAGGATCGGGCCGGACCAGCCCATAAAGTCGTGCAGATCGCCATGGGCTGCAATCACCTCCGTTCCGGGACGCAGCATCAAATGAAAAGTATTGCCCAGCAGGATCTGTGCGCCACTCGCCGCAATATCCTGCGGGGTCATACCCTTCACCGTGCCGTAGGTGCCCACCGGCATAAACGCCGGGGTCGCCACCTCCCCGCGGGGGAAGCGCAAGCGCCCCTGCCGCGCCTCACCGTCGCTGGCATCGCACTCGAAGCCCATGGCGCACTGCCGGCTCATGCCAACTGCTCCCCCGCAGCGGACTGTTGCGCCCAAAGCTCCCCGGCCCGTGGATTACGCGTAATAAACATGGCGTCACCATAACTGAAAAAGCGGTACTCCCGTTCCACCGCAGCGCGATACGCCGCCAGTGTATGGGCGTGCCCCGCAAAGGCGCTGACCAGCATCAACAGCGTCGATTCCGGCAGATGAAAATTAGTCACCAGCGCGTCCACCATCCGAAACCGATAACCGGGGTAAATAAAGATATCGGTTTCACCCTGTACCGGTGTCATGACGCCGCTCGCTCCCGCCGTTTCCAGGCAGCGCACACTGGTGGTCCCCACCGCGATAACCCGTTTGCCCGCGCGGCGCGTGGCTTCCACCTGGGCACACAGCTCGGCATTCACGTCGATCACCTCGCTGTGCATCTTATGCTCGCGAATATCCTCGACCCGTACCGGCGAAAACGTCCCCGCCCCCACGTGCAGGGTCGTAAACGCGAGCTGAACTCCTTTGTCCCTGAGCTGTGCCAGCAACGGCTCGTCGAAATGCAGGCCCGCTGTTGGCGCGGCCACCGCGCCGGGCCGGGTCGCATACACCGTCTGATAGCGCTCGCGGTCGGCCTCCGTATCGACGCGGTCAATATAGGGAGGCAGGGGCACGTGACCCACCGCCGCAAGAATCTCCATCACCGGCAGGTCGCCATGAAAAACCAGCTCGAACAAATCCCCTGCGCGCCCCACGGTACGCGCCGAAAAACCACCGTCGAACCTCAGCTCCATGCCAATACCCGGTGATTTGCTGGCCCGCACCTGGGCCTGAACGCAATGATTATCCAATACCCGCTCCACCAGCACCTCGATCTTGCCGCCGGTGGCTTTGTGGCCAAACAAACGGGCCGGTATCACCCGGGTGTTATTGAACACCAACAGATCCCCCGGATGCACCCATTCCAGCAACGACGGGAACAACCCATGTTCGATGGTGCCGGTTACCCCATCCAGCGCCAGCAGGCGACTGTCCCGCCGCGCGGCAGGCGGGTGCCGCGCAATCAAGTGATCGGGTAATGCGTAGGTAAATTGATCGCGCCGCATGGCTGATTGGCCGTGATGATCCTGAAAAAGGCGCAAGGGTAGCCCAAATCAGCGCGATTACCAAACCTCCCTGCCGATGATAGCCTGGGGTTGCGGATCCGCTTATTCGATGCAGCCTGTTGCGCGAGTTGACCGCCATCGGCCCCCTGCTATAATCCCCGCCCTGTGCCAGAGTGGTGAAATTGGTAGACACACGGGATTCAAAATCCCGCGCCCTAAAAAGCGTGCCGGTTCGAGTCCGGCCTCTGGTACCACCTCAAAACCCAGAATACGGATAACAGCATCATGCTTCCGGCCTATGGAAAGCGCCCGAACGCGGGGGTGAGCAGGTACCAAAGAATCAGATCGTTTGGTTATCTACAAAAAAACACCAACGACCATGGCGCCACAATCGATACCTACCACCCCGTGCGCAAATACCACATGGGTGACGGTATTAGGTCTGGCCAGTTATATACATTTCAATTGCTAAGTAGCCTGTCAGGAAAAAATAGACAAAAGAATGGACGTAAAAAAAATAGTCTTCTATACCTATTTCCAGCTTCATTAAAAAATTTTGAAGAAAAAATAATGAAAGGGGGAGGCAAATTTGATAACTTATTTTTCCTCGCGTCCAGATTGATTATTATTTTAGATGCAAAATAAATCGCAAAAATAATAGGTAATAATGCAGCTACTAAAAATACTAGTAATAGTATTATTAAAAGTTTTATTATTTTTCAATTTCTTTTTTTTCTTTCTTCAAAACTAATATTTTTTAGATCGCCAACATACGTCTGGATCGCTTCGACAGCGTCTCTTATTGCATGCGCCCGACTTACAGTTCCCGCACCACCCCTATTTTACCTTCAAGATGTTTGCAGTCAGTTATTGAGAATGTGGCATCAATACCAGCGCCTGAAACATAAAAGTGTGGTGGCGGATGCTCCTTGGAGAAGACTTTGATTTTAAGGTCGTTTACTCGTGCCACTAAGTGCTTGATGTTATATAGAGAGCCGTCTTCCCAAACTGAGTAGCCACTAGAAATAAGCATTTCCAGTAATTATGGGCTTTCTTCTAGTGACTTTGTCTTAATGACACGATCTTCAATTTCTTCGCAGATATTCACTTCCTTTATTTCTTCTAACACCAAGTTAAGCAGCGTAATCGTTCTGGCGGCAAAATTGCGGAGCAATTTTGACGACAGGTTACTACGCCCGGCTTCAACTTCATGTTATACGCCACCTTTGAGAGGCGTGCTGCTCGAGCGAATCCATAAATGTCATACACGCCTCTATCAATGAGGGGTACTTGTCTTGACCAAGGTAAGTACACTCATGAACAATAAGGTTTCGGAAGCATACTGCCAAGCTGACCCTCGTATGACACTCATCGTTGATGAGATCGGAAAGTACTGCATTTGTTTGCATGAGATAAGTTTCTAGTAGCGTAGAGAATTTACTGCGCCGGTAAGCTTCATATACCTTTTCACTAGGAATTTCGTTGGCTTCCTGCCAGGTCACAAGCGATCTCAGGGTACCTTCAATGGCGGATACGCAAGTAACTAACTCCGCGGAGCCCGTGAGGGGCTCTCTTATTCGATTTCGCGCAATGCGAATGCGTTGACCAGGCTGCAATCTCCTATAGCTCGACCTGAGATTGGCAAGTTCGTCTTCTAGCGACATGGCGTACAACTATTAATAAACCGACCAGTCGGCTTATGTTCGGAACACGAGACGGGTCGGTTTATCATTCCCTGGCACCGATGTATTTTATGCTGCCAATATATTGATTTCGGGGAATTAAGCAATAGCGCCGACAGTTACCACTAAATATCTTAGTTTTCAAACTTCGGCGTTTCGCGCTTCCGCCGCGCTTCGAGGGCAATTTTCACGTCGTCGGACATCAGCATGCCGGCATTCCAGGTGGCGATGTGATTAAGGCCATCGGCGACGCTGTGATCGCGGGCGTGCAGAATGATCTGCTTGCTACCGCGAATACTCAGGGGCGACTTGGCGGCAATGGTAGCGGCGATAGCAAACACCTCGCTCATCATGCTGTCCTGGTCGGCAAAACATTGGTTGGCCAGGCCGATTTGCGCCGCCTCGCTGCCGCTGACATCCCGCCCGGTGTAGGCCAGTTCGCGCATAATACCGTCGCCAATCAGCCGCGGCAGACGTTGCATGGTGCCGACATCCGCCACCATGCCTATATCGATTTCCTTGATGGAAAACACGGCGTTGTCGGTGCAGTAACGCATATCGCAGGCGGTCACCAAATCCACCCCACCGCCCACACAGGCGCCGTGAATGGCGGCGAGCATCGGCTTGCGACATTGTTCGATGGCGCTGATGCGACCCTGTAACCAGAGAATGTCTTCCCGCAGCGCCTCACTTTTGCGCGCGCCGCAGGTTGGCGAATCGTCCAGCAGCTCGCCGAGCATGGCGAGGTCGATTCCCGCGCAAAAATTTTTGCCCTTGCCACTCAGCACCACCACCCGCACTTCTGGCGTGCTGTCGGCCCATTGCATGGCCTCTCCCAACTCCCGCCACAGCGCGCGGTTCATGGCATTGGCGCGATCCGGACGATTCAGTTGCAGATGGGCAATATGGTTGTCTAATTCGAGTGACAGCGTGGTATATGCGGGAAGCATCGGTAAGTCCTCCGGCGAGAGTGTATTTAGGCTCAACTAACTGTACGTATTATGGCTCGAAATCAAGTGGTCCGGGGTGCCGATTCACCAGGTATCCGCAGGCAAATTACAGCACTGGGAGCAAGGCATCCCGGTCTATATATTCGCCCACAACGGTAGCCGGTCTCTGGGCGAACCCAATACACCGGCAATAAAAAGGGGTGCCGGCTTTGCGCGACACCCCTTTAATTATGGGGATCGAATTATTTTTTTGCTGTCGAATGCATTACTTCCCCGCCCTGCTACCGGGATAACCCCGCGGTGCGAGGCGCACATGCTGAATCAACAGACCGCCATTTTCCCGCGGCGCAACCCAGATTTCTTCGAGTTTGCCACGATGAACCAGCACCCCCACTGGTCCTGCACCATTTTTATTACAACCCTTGCCGGGTGGCGCGTTACAACCGCCACCACCGTCCCCAGACGGCGGGGTCGTACCACTGTCGTCGTAGCTGTTGTAAGCGTCGAGATGCTCATAAATTAACGCAAGTTGCTCAAAGTCATGGGTGTTTGGCCACTGGCTACTGTCGCTGTTGGAATAATCCATACAGGTGCCCTGGGACGTACCATCTTCACTAGTGTGCGTCAGGCCAAACAAGTGGCCAACCTCCTGACACATCACATGATTTTTTTCCGCCTGACTTTCCCAGTAGGACGAATAGCTGTCATTAACCTTGGCCGTACCCTGCGTAATATGTCCGTCGCTATTCAAATAAATCGACGCCAGACCCAGCCAACCGTTATAGCCGTACGCCGCGTTGCACGCACGGATCTGCCCACTTACCGCTTTGCACTGCTTGCGCGCCTTAAAGCTATCATCGGTAGCGCCCTTGACGACCGTCAACACGTTGGGTGTACCCGACCAGGCAAGGAGTGTCGCGTCGAACTCCGCCTGCCAGCTGTTGTCCACGCTGTCCACCGCCACCAGGGGCAGGGGGTTGGCCGTTCGCGCCCAGTGGTAGTTGTTCCACGAGTGGTCGGCCCAGGCGGACGCGGAAAGCAGAGCGGCAGTGGCCAGGAAAGTGAATTTTATCAGCAATCGTTTTATGCGGGCTTGTGTTAGCCTGTGAATTTGCATAGTTCTCTCCTCCATTTGCATTTGGATCAGCCCTGATACTCGCCGCACTTTCATCTGCTTATGTCGACGGCTTTGCTGAAGTCTAAAGGCGCAATTTGCACTTTTCAAACTACTTAAAGGAATCTTACGGGAATTTGGTCACAAACCGGACAAGCACCGGTCGCCGGTACGCGCATATTGGCAGTCTGTAAAACCCTGAATCAATGTTATGGGATGCATTTTTGTGGTGTGCAATTCGGCCCAATATTGGTACTGTTCAACCCATGCATTTGACCCACGATAGTGCCGAGGAGTAGACCATGGGCTCACGCGCGTTGCGACGTTGCGTCAATATCTGCGACTTTCGCCACCAGGCCCAACGACGACTACCGCCTGCCATGTTTCACTACCTGGATGGCGGCGCGGACGACGAGTTTAGTTTGCGCAACAATACGGCGGCGTTTGATCGCTACCAACTGATTCCGAGTGCATTACAGGATGTCACCACGTTAAACCTGCGCACCCGGGTATTGGGTAGCAACCTGGACTGGCCGGTGGTTCTGGCCCCCACCGGCATGTCGCGCTTTTTTCACCACACCGGCGAACTGGCGGTGGCCCGGGCGGCCGACAAATTCGGCACCCTGTACTCCCTGTCGACGGTCGCCACCACCAGTATCGAGGACGTGGCCTGCGCTACTCAGGGGCCCAAGATGTTCCAGCTGTATGTGCTGCGGGATCACGGCATCAACGATGAACTGATGGCCCGTTGTCAGGCCGCCGGTTATAACGCGCTGTGCCTGACCGTGGATACGGTGGTGCAGGGCAACCGGGAGCGGGATCTGCGCACCGGGATGACCGTGCCCCCCAGGCCGACCCTGCGCACCCTGGCCGGTTTTGCCGCTCACCCCGGCTGGTGTTACCACTACCTGACGACGCCACCCCTGGGCATGGCCAACCTGTCCCATCGCATGGCCCAGGGCAGCAGCGAAGTCAGTTCACTGGGAACCTACATCAATAACCAGTTTGATCGCGCACTGAATTGGGACTATGCGGAACAGGTGGCAAAACGCTGGAACGGACCGTTTGCCATCAAGGGCATTCTGTGTGGGGCGGATGCCAGACGGGCCGCGGAGATCGGCGCCACGGCAGTGATTATTTCCAACCACGGCGGGCGGCAGCTGGACACGGCCCGCGCACCCATCGATTGCGTGGCGGAAATTGCCGATGCGGTGGGCGGGCAACTGGAGATCATCGTGGACGGCGGTATCCGGCGCGGCACCCACGTGCTCAAGGCGCTGGCCCTGGGCGCGACCGCGTGCATGATAGGGCGCCCCTACCTGTACGGCCTGGCGGCGGGCGGGCAGGCGGGCGTGGAACTTGTGCTGAGCTTGCTCAGACAGGAGCTGGAGCGCGGCATGATCCTCGCTGGTCAAGCGGATATTCGCACCATTGATCGACGTTTGCTGTGGTCGACCCCGTCGGATGGAAACTGCCTTTAATGGTTCTGGGTTCCGGCAATACGGTCCATCAACGCAAAGAGTACGCCGGAAATCACCAGCACGACGTGAATAATCACGCGCCACATCATCTGCCGCTCGGTGAGCGCCATGTCTTCCGCCGTCATGGTGGAAATATTTACGAATGCTTTCAGCAACTCGATGCCTGAAATCGCCACAATGGAAGCGATTAATTTTATTTTAAGTCCGGAAAAATCAACTTTACCCATCCAGTCGGGGCGGTCTTCGTGGCCACCGGTATCGATTTTAGAAACGAAATTTTCGTACCCGCTAAAGACAATTATCAGCAGCAGGCTCGCCACCAGGGACATATCCACGAGGGTGAGAATAGCCAGTATCATCTGACTTTCCGAGCTGTCGAGGATGTGCGGCACAATATGCAAAAATTCCTGACCAAACTTCACCAGCAGCATGGCCATGGCAAGCACCAACCCGAGATAGAAGGGCGCCAGAATCCAGCGACTGTTAAAAATAAATGTTTCGAGGAGATGTTCCGACTTTTTTCGCATGGTCCGCCCCTGGCATAAACAATTGGCCCGCAAAACTTGATTGGCGGGCTGACACTGCGC
>JAYODD010000039.1:0-8229 GCA_038106145.1 Gammaproteobacteria bacterium
GTGATAAACGACGCTTTGGCGCGGCCCCACAAGTCGTGCTGGTCTGGTGTTAATACGGGCTTGGTGGTACTGGGTTGCTCCTGGCTGATACGCAAACCCTCTACGGTTTCTCGCCCAAACCTAACATTACAATCCACGTACACGGTGATTTTGATATTGTTCCAATCGTCAATAAAATGGGATCGCGCAAACCCGCGCATAATTTTTGAGTTGTGCGCATTCAGGATCATAGGTTTTAACGCTTCACCGGGACGTATGGTTTTTTCCACAAAATACGCGGTGTTAAATAAATCTTTGGTCTTTTTTGTTTTATCCGGCTCCAGTTTCACATGTGATACCGTCAGCACCGTCGGCTCTGTAATGTCGGCGCTGGACAAATACGGGGAATCAAACGCCTTGCGATAATGTGTTTTTGTCGATTCGTTCATACCGTCCTCCTAAAAAACAAACACAGCTCGTTGCACTTCTGCCGCTACTGCATCCTGGTACGACATTTCGCTGGCGATACACCACAGCACTATCAGGATCAGCAGGTTAATGGCGGTTTTCATTTCACCACCCTCAAATGACAGGCGGGCTTGTGGGCCAGCATGTCGGCTATCAGTTGGGCGTAGGGGTCTGTCTTCTTGGCCCGCTCGGCAATTTCCATGAGCTTGCGAAAATGCGTCATCGCCGCGTCCAGTGTTTCCGCCGCATCGCTGGCGTTCAGGATGCCAACAATAAAATCGTACTGGCTGACCTCTCGCTCCATTGCGTTATAGGGCTGGGTGATTTCCAGCATGGCGTCCAGCGCCTTTGATCTGTGCTTTTCCATTGTTCCTCCTGTCGCTTAATCGGACGTTAGCGCCGATGGGACTTGGGTTAGGTTTGCTCATCATCATATGCAGTCCGTAGCAAGTAATATTCCCACTCGTCAAAGTTCCGTAGTTCGCTACGGATTAGTGGGTGTTCAGCGTCAGCAAACCCCCAACCAGTTATCTGCGCCTTTAGCTGTTCGCCGTGGCTATCCATTGCCGTGTAGCTTTCAAAGCACACCAAATCGTCTTTGTGCTGGGCATACACAGCCCTATAAACTTCCGGCGTTGTCTTTATCCACTTGTATTCCATATAAACTCCACAAACCTAACAACAGAATCAACCGCGACCTGCTAACGCCGTTGCGTTATTCTGGCCGTTACTCTCTCGCCCACTCATGCCAGTTGTCTTCCACCCACTCGTCGATCTGGGGCTTCAAATACCGCAATATCTGTCGCCTCACGCAACGACCGATTTCAGCGTCATCGCCCTGAATAATCAGCGCGCTCATGGCCAGGGCGTGCGCATCGTCGGCGGCATTCATTTTTTGCGTGCATACCACACGCTCTGCGGGCGTCATACGCAGCGTGTTGGTGTTGAATTTGTAGGTCATGCCCTCGCAGCTCACGGCAATCCAGTAGGTCTCAGGGTTCGCCAACAGGGCTTCTAGGCGGTGCTGTCGCATCACATCCACCCCGCCGTTATCCCGAAACGCGATCCAATTTGCTTCGTTGGTAATTGATTGCCGCTCGTAGATGTCTAGCGCGGCTGTATTTGCGTCAGTCATTTGCCTTCTCCCTTATATCCCCAACACTCGGAGGGTCAGCCAGTACGATTTTTTTGATGGGGGTGGCGTAGCGATAGTCACCCTGTACGCCTTTAAACGAGTAGGTGTCATCCGCACGGTAGCCGCGTATGAAATCAATCAAGTCGTCTTTTGATGTGGGGTTCGGGCGGTCGCCCACCCAGCAAGGTATAGGGGCGGTGTGATGGATGTTCTCGTACCACTCGGGGGTTTTTTCGCGGAGGTCGTACATACAGTGAAAATCGGAGGCTTTGCCAGTGTGTATGTTCCAAGCACAGGAAAACCAACCGGTAAGCGGGTGGGTTCGCAATACCCCAAAGGCTGTATCCCCGTCTATCATTAAAATCCTGGCTTCACCGCCGCCGTTGGTTTCCAGATTCGTCGCACCGACTTCTATTTTCATCCCACCCCCCGCGCTCAGTTGTTGTGTAACTGGAGCGACATTAAACGATTCGGTGGCTAGTTGTCAACAAGATTATGCAAATAATTTAATTATTTATTTTCCTGAATGTAGTTGACATCGTGTTAAGCATCAATTATTGTCGCCGGTATGAAGAAATCAACGCTAGAAAAAGCGATCATTTTATACCGCACCCAGGCCGGTCTAGCTCGTGAGCTAGGCATCTCTCGCCAGTTCGTGAGCAAGATGGTAGAAAGGGGCGTGGTTCCGAAATCACGGCAGAAACAACTTGAGCAGCTGGTCAAAAAGGCGCTCAAGGCGTTGAGTGATGATTAACCGTCCAGCCAGTCCCTCCTTACCCGGCTTCGGCCGGGGTCTTTTTGGGCGACCTCATCTGGGTCGGATCATTCCCAAATTGGGAACCATCGTACACAACAAGGGAACTATCAGCCCCGATATGGAGGTGTTTCTGATCCTGCTGGTGGGCGCTGCACTGTGGCTGTGGGTGGGAGTGCCGGTTTGAGCCGCATGTCGGGCGACTTTTTGCTGGCCCCGAACGCGGTATTGCGGGACGAACGGTTATCAAAAATTCAATTGAAGGTGTTACTCACATTGTTCAGTTTTCGGGACAACAAGACTACCAAACCGATTTACGCGAAGCGGGAAACTATTGCTGCGCGGTGTGGTTATTCGACCCGAATCATTACCCGGACCACCTCCGAGCTGGAAGCCCTGGGGTGGATTACCAAGACTGGAAACGGTGGCCGATCCAGCCCCTGTTTATACGAACTTCACGCCCCGGAAACGGTGCCCGATTCGGACGAGGTTTATACCGTGGAAACGGTAGCCGAATCGGACAGGGTTTTGCCGCCCGAAACGGTGGCCGAATCGGGAACGGTTCCCGAATCGGAAACGGTATCCGAATCGGGTCAAAACGGTATCCGAATCGGGTCCGAAACGGTGGCCGAATCGGACAGGGGCAATAAACAAACCATAACAAACCATAAGAACAAACCAATAGGGGATTGGGTGAATCCTGACGCTTGGGCGGAATTTGAGGAACACCGCAGGCAGATCAAAAAACCGTTGACTGACCTCAGCCGACAGAAGGCCATGAACACGTTGCAGGGCTACACGTTCGCGGAGCAACAACACGCCATCGACAAAACCATTCAAAACCGCTGGACGGGGTTGTTCCCCGAAAAGCTGGGAGGCGCCAATGGAACCAGTAAGCGCATTACTCACGCGGACGACATTCGGAGCCAAGCAGCCCGAGCGCTTGCCGCGCTGGACGCCAGAAACGGAACAGCTGGTGGTCGGGCTATTCGGTCGGATAGCGACGTTGTATCAGAACAGGTCGCGGGAATACCAGATTTATGACGGTGACGAGTACAGCGCGGATTTCAAACTGTGGTGCTGGAAGTTAAACGACCTGACGCTGGCGCAGTTCAAGCAGGGCGTCGAAATGATGGAAGCCCAGGAGGCAAGCGCAAGGCGTACCGGCGAAGATTCTTGGCCGCCGAGTTATGCGGGGTTTATCGGACTTGCCACCATGCGCCGAGGCCCGCCAGCTGGGACATTCGAGAAGCTACCCCCGCCGAGTTTATCCAAGGAGGAGCGGCGCGAGCTGCTTAACAAAGTAAAAGCGATCACACACGGTGACGAGGCGGCGGCATGAGAGCGGCAAGGGTATACGCGGGCGAGATCAAAAAACTCAAGACGCGGGAGGAACGTGTCGCGGCTTTAGCTAAGGTGCCCGAACACTTGCGGCCACTGGTTAAGACGCACGTTACCAACGCAATGATGAAAAGGCGTTCAACGGAGGCGGTATGAACACAATGGCAGCACCAGTAATCACCAAGCGCAAACGCGCCATGTTTGCTTGCGAGAAGATCAAAACCCAGTTTCCGACCTACCCCGAGGCGAAGCTGTACTTCGCTGTTGTTGCGTTGGCGGTGATGGATTTATCCCACGGTGGCGCATTACGCCGTGCCGCCGCAAGGTATCTGCGGGGCACTATCCACGCTGCCGAAGTGTGCGGTGTTGACTCCGCCTGGATACGCCGCGTGCTGCGTCAGTTTGATCTGGATGTTGTGGCATGAGCATCGAACAGGCAGAACGGCTGGCGGTAGTGTACGGATTAACCGTTGAGGAAATCGTGTGCGCGTTTGAGCCTGGGCCGTGGTATGTGGAGCGTGTGGTGTGATTTTAGTCGGGTGCGAGGAAAGCCAGGTGGTGTGCCGTGCATTCCGTGACGCGGGGTTTGAGGCGTATTCCTGTGACTTACAGCCAACCCGAGGAAACCCTGACTGGCACTTCCAGGATGATATTTTAAACGTGATACCGACGCGCACATGGGAGTTAATTATTTTGCATCCCGACTGCACCGCAATGGCTGTTAGTGGCAATCGGTGGTATGGGCGAGGAATGCCGAAACACGCAGAACGTGTGTCAGCGACACGCTGGACGCTGGAGTTATGGAATTTAGCGAAGGCATACGGCAAGCGTGTGGCGCTGGAGAACCCGGTAAGCGTGATCTTCTCATTTTTGCCCAACGTGTTTTATATCCAGCCTTGGCAGTTCGGACACGGGGAAACCAAAAAAACCGGCATGGCGACACACAACCTGCCCCCATTGCAGCCCAGCAATGTCGTCGATGGCCGGGAACAAAGAATCTGGAAGATGGCCCCGTCGCCTACCCGCAAGCGGGACAGGAGCGCCACCTACCCAGGTATAGCGGATGCCATCGTGCAGCAATGGGGCGCTTTGCTATGACCACCAAAGCCCACGAACGCCGCCGTTTAGAAACCAAAGCCCAAACGGACGAATGGATAGCAAAAAACGGTCAACCGGAATTAACACCGATCATCAAAAGGAAGTTATCGAAGCTGGAGATAGCGCGGATGAAAAAGCGGACGCACCTACAGAGGCCATTATGACCGTTGAGTTACTGCACATGGATTGCATGGAATACATGAAGGGCTGCGAGGACAACGCCTTTGATCTGGCGATAGTTGATCCGCCGTATGGGATTGGCATGGGGGGGGGGAAGGTTGGGAATAGCAAAAAAGACTATAAAATGTTTCATGGTGGTGATAAAGCATCGCCAGATCAATCGTATTTTAATGAGTTACGCAGGGTTAGTAAGCAGCAGATTATATGGGGAGCCAACCATTTCATTGAACACTTAGCAATTAACTCGTCGTGCTGGATTGCATGGGATAAAGTTCAGCCGGAAAAGTTCTCGATGGCGATGATGGAGTTAGCGTGGTCGAGCTTCGGTTCGCCCGCAAAAATTTATAGGCAACGGATTGTATCTGCGGATGTGGAGCGAATCCACCCAACCCAGAAGCCCGTGAAACTCTACAAGTGGCTGCTAACCAACTACGCCGAGAAAGGGCAACGGATACTTGATACCCATCTAGGCAGCGGCTCCAGCGCCATTGCAGCCCACTACGGCGGGTTTGACTTTGTAGGCTGCGAACTGGACGAAGATTACTACAACGCCGCCTGTGCTCGGTTTGACCAGGCAACCCGCCAAGTGGCGATGCAGGTATAGCGAGGCACTTATGACCGACCCATTACAGGAACAAGTTGGCGGCAACCATTACACCAACTACATGATCCAGCCGATTGAGTTCATTACGGCCAACCATATCCCGCACATAGAGGCTTGCGTGATTAAGTACGTTTGCCGCCATCGGGCGAAGAACGGCAAGCAGGACGTTGAAAAAGCCATTCACTATCTGCGGCTGTTGTTAGACATGGAATACGGTGATGCACAGTGACCATCCCAAACTATGCCCCGGCTGTTTGCAGCCGAGCATTGAGGTTTATAACAAATTCGATGGCGCGTGGTGTGTTACTGCCCGCTGTTGCATCACCTGCCATTGGGCGGAGGACGTAGACCCCGTGACTAACGCAACGACCTATGTTTGTTCGCGCTGCCATCGTGCTGAAAAGCAGGACAGAAGCATGGCGCAAAACCGTTTGGCATTTTTGTGGTACGCGGAGATAGGCAAGCACGTTGGGGAGTTGACCGCAGAGATACGCAAGGAATGCAAGCTGAATATCGGGGTGCCGATTCTGGCAGAAAGCAACGAAGAATTTAATCGTGTGTGGTCGGTGTTACAGGACAGGTTGATCCAGTCCGAGCGTTTAGCGGCGATGGAGATTTTGCAGGTAACAAGCCTGTTCACCACAAAGCAAATGGCGGAGTACCTCGACCAGATGGATAAAACCTACACCATGCAAGGCGTGGCGCTGCCTTACCCGGACGATCTGTATCAGGCGGCGATGGGGAGGGTGAAAAGATGAGCGGCGCGGCGTGTGTGGCACCTAACGTGAGAGGTGTGTTGCATGAGTGAAGCGAAGCGTAACGAATGTCAAAACGACCGTGTTGTTATGCGCAACGGTTACGACCGATTGTGGCGGTGGTTTTCTTTGAGCTATGCAAGATGGCTGACCTTACCGCGAATAATGATGCACGAAATGCCGGACGAATGGCAAGACAAAATGGCGGCGCTGCTCGAAGAATGGGATGAAACCTGGAATAGCGATGACATGCCAAGCCCAAGCGTTACAGCAAAGCAGAACGGGAAGTTCACACGGTGGCCAAGCTGGTTACTGAACTACCGGCATCCAGACAGGCAGGAAATTGAGAAGCGCAGAATTAATGGCGCATAACCAGGCGCTGGTATTCTTCGGGGTTGCCATCTGCTTTGGGAGGGATTAATGGCCCTTAAACACCCCACAGTGTATCCCGTTATCCGGCAATGCCGGATGCGAGACTGTGAGGTGACGTTCCCCGCGTATGACACCCTGCAAACACTGTGCATTCCTCACGCGCTGGAGCGCGGCAGGCAGCGGTTGCAGAAGATTGAGCGCAAGGCGCAACGTGAGCAGCGGGAAGCTGTTAAAAGGCCGCAGGACTTGTTAGCGGAAGCGCAGGCCGCTTTTAACCGATACATACGCATTCGAGATGCCGGGAAATCCTGCATTAGCTGCGACAGACCGGACGACGGGCGTCACCAGCGGCACGCCAGCCATTACCGCAGCGTAGGGGCTTGCAGTAATTTACGATTTAACACCTTCAATGTACATGCGAGTTGCGCGAGGTGCAATAAATACAAAAGCGGCAACGTGGTTGAGTACCGTATCAGGCTGGCGAAAAAAATAGGGCTTGAGCGGGTGGAGTGGCTGGAGGGGCAGAACAACGTAGTGCGTTACACGCCCGATTATGCGCGGAGGTTGAAACAGGTTTTTACCAAACGCGCCCGGTTGCTTCACAAGAGGAAACGCGATGGCTAACACCCCAAGCGCGGCAGGAGCCAATTACTTCTGCCCGCGCTGCGCCAAACAGGGGCTGGCAAAGCAAGGTGTGGCGGAGTCGGGCCGCACCCGCTGGGGCTGCTCGGCTTGCGGTCTGCGCACCACGCGGCCCAAGAATACCGCGCCGGAGCCAACCGGTGCGGTGCTGGCTAAAGACATTAGGGGCCAGCGCCGGTTCGTGATCACCAGCGCGCAAAATAATACGCAGATATTCGAGCGGTTCCACCAGTCTTTGCGAGTGTTCGCCGAACACATGGACGCCAAGCTGTTAGCCGTGATGGTGCGCTACACCAACCCGGACTCGATGCACAAAGGGGCTGATGCGGACATGCAGTGGCCGGAGGAGCTGAAAGACGTATTGGTGGATCGGGACATGTTGTTGTGCCAAAACCTTTTGCTGGCCGGGGACGTGAAGATCGGCGCAACGCTGGTTAATCCTTTAGGCGGGCAGGACATGACGGGGCGTAAGCGGTCGGTGATTTTTGGTCACAACCAGCTCCAGATGCGGATGGTGGCCACGAGCCACAACGAAGCCCCTAAGCAGTTGATTACCACGGGCTCGGTGTCTTTGCGGAACTACGGCAGAAGCGCCCGCGCGAGAAAGGCCAGCGAGAACCACAATCATTCCGCCTTGTATATCGAGACCAACGGGCCGAGGAGTAACCAATACTGGTGTTTCCAGTTGGAGGCCGACAAGAACGGCGGCTTTTACTTTCTCGACGAGTATTTTACCCCGGAGGGTGTCAGCGCGGGCCACCGTCCTTTAGCCCTGTTTATCGGGGATGAGCATGAGTTCTGGTTGAGCGATGCGGAACGCAAATGCCTGTGGGGAGCGGGCGGCATTGTGCCCACCCTGAAACCGGAAAAGCTGATCCGTAATGACGTTTACGACCACTTC